>NZ_CP014506.1:0-1696029 GCF_001577465.1 Burkholderia sp. PAMC 28687 | reverse complement strand
TCGCAGGAAGCGATCAAGATGCTTGGCACGAACGGCGGCGGTTTCTTCAATGCCAACTCAGCGCATCCGTATGAAAACCCGACGCCGTTTTCGAACTTCGTCCAGATGCTTTCCATGCTGATCATTCCTGCGTCGCTGTGCGTGGTGTTCGGAAGGATGGTCGGCGACAGGCGCCAGGGCTACGCGATTCTTGCCGCGATGACCATTGCCTTCGCAATTGCATGCTGGGGTGAAATCTCGTTCGAGCAAGCGGGCAATCCGCTGTTTGCATCGCTGCATGTCGATCAGAGCGCGTCGCCTTTACAGGCAGGTGGTAACGCCGAGGGCAAGGAAACACGCTTCGGTATTGCGCAGTCGGGCATTTTCACCGTTGCGACGACGGCGGCTTCGTGCGGCGCCGTGAACAACACGCATGACTCGCTGACGCCCATGGGCGGCTTCGTTCCAATGCTGCTGATCCAGCTCGGCGAAGTGATCTTCGGCGGCGTGGGTTCGGGCCTGTACGGCATGCTCGTCTTCGCAATGCTTGCGGTATTCGTCGCGGGCCTGATGATCGGGCGCACGCCTGAATACATCGGCAAGAAGATCGAGTCGTACGAGATGAAGATGGTCGCGATCGTGGTGCTGCTGACGCCGTTCCTGGTGTTGCTCGGCACATCGATGGGCGTGCTGACGGCCGCGGGCACGGCGGGTATCTCGAACCCGGGACCGCATGGCTTCTCCGAAGTGCTCTACGCCTATAGCTCGGCCGCGAACAATAACGGCAGCGCGTTTGCGGGCCTCACGGTCAGCACGCCGTTCTACAACATCACGACCGGCATTGCGATGTGGTTCGGCCGCTTCGGTTCGATCATTCCGGTGCTTGCCATTGCAGGTGCGCTGGCTGCCAAGAAACGTATCGCGACGACTGCCGGCAGCCTGCCGACGCACGGTCCGCTGTTCGTCGTGTTGCTGCTCGGCACGGTGGTGCTGGTGGGTGCGCTGACGTATGTGCCGGCGCTTGCGCTCGGTCCGATCGTCGAGCATCTGATGATGCTCTCGGGCAAATAAGCGGTCACTGATACAGAGGAAAGTATGAACACAATTGTCAAACCGCCAGTGAAGACGCCTAACAAGGCGCCGGAGAAAAATCCGGAGCCAACGGGAAATTCACGCTCGGCTGCGCGTTCCATGTTCGACCCGGCCATTGTCATGCCGGCGATCGCGGACTCGTTCAGGAAGCTCGACCCGCGCACGCAATTACGCAATCCGGTGATGTTCTGCGTGTATGTGGGCAGTATCCTGACCACGGTCCTTTGGGTGGCCGCTTTGTCGGGCCAGGCCGAGGCGCCCGCGGGTTTTATCCTCGCGGTGTCGCTGTGGCTGTGGTTCACGGTGCTGTTCGCGAACTTCGCCGAAGCGCTGGCTGAAGGCCGTTCGAAGGCGCAGGCTGCATCGCTGCGCAGCGCGAAGCGCGACGTCATGGCGAAGAAGCTGGACAAGCCCGATCACAAGGGTGCAATCCAGATCACGACCGCGACAGAACTGCGCAAGGGTGATGTCGTACTGGTGGAGACGGGCGATGTGATCCCTGCCGACGGTGAAGTGGTGGATGGCGTTGCTTCTGTCGACGAGTCCGCCATTACCGGCGAATCGGCGCCCGTTATCCGCGAGTCGGGCGGCGACTTCACGGCAGTGACGGGCGGTACGCGCGTGTTGTCGGACTGGATCGTGGTGCGAGTGACGGTCAATCCGGGCGAGGCGTTCCTTGACCGCATGATCGCGATGGTCGAAGGCGCGAAGCGCCAGAAGACGCCCAACGAAATCGCGTTGACGATCCTGCTGGTCGCCTTGAGCCTCGTGCTGCTGTTTGCGACCGCGACGCTGCTGCCGTTCTCGATGTTCTCGGTCGGCGCCATGAAAGCGGGCCACGTGGTGACGATTACTGCGCTTGCCGCGCTGCTCGTGTGCCTGATACCGACGACCATCGGCGGGTTGCTTTCTGCCATTGGCGTGGCCGGCATGAGCCGCATGATGCAGGCGAACGTGATCGCAACGTCCGGACGTGCCGTGGAAGCCGCCGGTGACGTGGACGTGCTGTTGCTCGACAAGACCGGCACGATCACGCTGGGCAATCGTCAGGCATCGAGTTTCGTCCCGGCCCCCGGTCTCTCCGAACAGGACCTGGCCGATGCCGCACAACTTGCATCGCTTGCCGACGAAACGCCGGAGGGCCGCAGCATCGTGGTGCTCGCCAAACAGCGTTTCAACATCCGTCAGCGCGAGATGACAACGCTGCACGCGACCTTCCTGAACTTCACCGCGCAGACGCGCATGAGTGGTGTCGACCTGCCGGATCGCGAGATTCGCAAGGGGGCAGCCGAAGCGGTCAAGACTTACGTGGAGCGTAATGGCGGCCGCTATCCGCAGGAAGTATCGAATGCGGTCGATGAAATTGCGCGCCGCGGCAGCACGCCGCTGGTCGTCGCCGAACGCAGCGACAACGGCGCGCGTGTCCTTGGTGTGATCGAACTGAAGGACATCGTCAAGGGCGGCATCAAGGAACGTTTCGCCGAACTGCGCAAGATGGGTATCAAGACCGTGATGGTCACGGGCGACAACCGCCTGACGGCCGCCGCGATTGCAGCGGAAGCGGGCGTGGACGATTTCCTGGCAGAAGCGACGCCGGAAGCCAAGCTCGCCACGATCCGCAGCTATCAGGCGGAAGGCCGTCTTGTCGCAATGACCGGCGACGGCACGAACGACGCACCGGCGCTTGCCCAGGCCGACGTTGCCGTGGCGATGAACACCGGCACTCAGGCGGCGAAGGAAGCCGGGAACATGGTCGATCTCGACTCGAACCCGACCAAGCTGATCGAGATCGTGGAGAT
Source organism: Burkholderia sp. PAMC 28687 (assembly GCF_001577465.1). Taxonomy (NCBI): domain Bacteria; kingdom Pseudomonadati; phylum Pseudomonadota; class Betaproteobacteria; order Burkholderiales; family Burkholderiaceae; genus Burkholderia; species Burkholderia sp. PAMC 28687. The sequence goes on along the minus strand of NZ_CP014506.1, from coordinate 1,693,159 downwards.
CGGCAAGCAGATGCTGATGACGCGCGGATCGCTCACCACGTTCTCGATTGCGAACGACGTGGCCAAGTACTTCGCCATCATCCCGGCTGCGTTTGCGTCCACGTACCCGCAATTGCGCGTGCTCGACGTGATGCATCTGAGCTCGCCGTCGTCGGCGATCCTGTCGGCAGTGATCTTCAACGCGCTGATCATCGTGGTGCTGATTCCGCTTGCATTGAAGGGCGTGAAGTACCGGCCGCTCGGCGCAGCGTCGCTGTTGCGCCGCAACCTGCTGGTGTACGGCCTCGGCGGCATCTTGCTGCCGTTCCCGTTCATCAAGATCATCGACATGATTTTGACGGCGTTTGGCTGGGCCTGAACTTGATGGTGAGCGGCCGGTTTGCATTCGATCGCTTCCGGCCGCTCAAGACCTTTGGATTTTTAACTGGATAGTTAATCATGAAAAATATCATTCGTCCTGTGATCGTGTTGTTCGCGGCGTTGACTATCGTGACCGGGCTCGTATATCCGGTCGTGGTCACTGCCGTGGCGCACGCTGCGTTCCCCGGTCAGTCGAATGGCAGTGTGATCGAGAAGAACGGCAAGCCGATCGGCTCCGAACTCATCGGCCAGCAGTTCGATGCACCCGGTTATTTCTGGGGCCGTCTCTCGGCGACATCGCCAAATCCGTATAACCCGACTGCATCGGGCGGCTCGAATCTCGGCCCGACCAATCCCGCACTCGCCGATGAAGTCAAAGGGCGCATCAGCGCGTTGCACGATGCCGATCCCGCCAATACGGCGCCGGTTCCCGTCGATCTCGTGACCTCGTCGGGCAGCGGTCTCGATCCTGAGATCAGCCCCGCTGCGGCCGCATACCAGATCGACCGCGTCGCGAAGGCGCGCAAGCTCTCGCATAACGATGTCGATGCACTCGTTCAACGCGCGACCAGCGGCCGTCAATTCGGGATCCTCGGCGAAGCGCGTGTGAACGTGTTGAAGCTGAACCTCGCGCTTGACGAACTGAAGCCCGCAAGCTGATGGACCGTCCCGACCCCGACGAGCTGCTCGACAAGATCCAGCGCGACGAAGAGAAGAAACAGCGCGGCAGGCTGAAGATTTTCTTCGGTGCATCGGCTGGTGTCGGGAAGACCTATGCGATGTTGCAGGCCGGGCGCCGGCGCCGCGACGAAGGTATCGATACCGTTGTCGGTATTGTGGAGACGCATGGCAGGAAGGAGACGCTCGCGCTCGTCGAGGGGCTGGAAGCCGTACCGCTGACGACGTACGAATATCGTGGACATCAGTTGCCCGAGTTCGACCTCGACGGCGCGCTCGCAAGAAAGCCGCAACTGATTCTCGTCGATGAACTCGCGCACTCGAATGTGCAGGGCGCGCGGCATCTGAAGCGCTGGCAGGATGTGTACGAGCTGCTCGATGCCGGCATCGACGTGTACACCACGGTCAACGTGCAGCACCTGGAAAGTCTCAACGATATCGTCGGGCAGATCACCGGCATTCGCGTGTGGGAGACCGTGCCGGATCGCATATTCGATCTCGCCGATGAAGTCACGCTAGTCGACTTGCCGGCCGAAGAGCTGCTCGACCGGTTGAGGGACGGCAAGGTGTACTTGCCGCAACAAGCCGCCAATGCGGTCAAGAATTTTTTCCGCAAGGGCAATCTGATTGCGCTACGCGAACTTGCGCTGCGGCGTACCGCGGACCGGGTGGACGCGCAGATGCGCGAGTACCGCGCGGATCAATCGATCAGCCGGATCTGGCAGGCGCGCGAGCGGTTGATCGCGTGCATTGGTCCGGGTCCCGAAAGCGCCGCGCTGGTCCGCTCTGCCGCGCGCCTGGCCGCAAGCCTGAAGGCCGACTGGCTTGCTGTATATGTCGAGACGCCCAAGCTTCAACGTCTGCCCGACGTATGGCGCAAGCGTACGCTCGACGCACTCAAGCTCGCGTCCGAACTGGGCGCCGAAACGGTCACGCTCGACGGCACGGATGCGGCCGCGACGCTGGTTGCGTACGCGCGCATGCGCAATGTATCGAGGATCGTGGCAGGCGCCTCCGATGCCCCTACATGGCGGCGCGTCTTCGATCAGCCCGTTGCGGAATCGATTGTCCGGTTCGCCAACGATATCGATGTGACCCTGGTCGGCGCGGGCGCGGCGAAACAAGCGAGCGAGCAGGGTGAGCGCATGCCGAGGTTCTCGGGCGTCTTGAACGAAGACCGCTCGCCGCCCAATGCTTATTTTTATACAGTTGCCGTTGGTGTTGGAATCACAGCAGTGGCACGGCTGTTGTCGCATCACATCGATCTGACGAACCTTGTGATGCTGTACCTGCTCGGCGTGGTCTTCGCCGCCGTGCGGCTGGGACGTGGCCCGGGTGTGCTGCTCTCGTTCCTGAGCGTCGCCGCATTCGATTTCTTTTTTGTTCCGCCGGAGATGTCTTTCGCGGTATCGGACACGCAGTATTTGCTGACGTTCTTTGTGATGCTGCTCACATCTCTGACAATCAGCCACCTCACGTCTAACCTGCGGCGTCAGGCGCGGGTTGCGTCGTTACGCGAGCGCCGCACCGGCGCCATGTACGCGATGACGCGCGAGCTTGGCGGCGCGTTGATGACGGAACAGATCATCGAAATAGGATCGCGGCATGTGGGCGAGATTTTTCAGGCGAAGGTCGCGGTCCTTCTTCCGGACAGCAACGAGAAGGTCCGGCAAAAATTGGACGATCCCGACCCGCAAGTGACGCTCGATGCATCCGGCCTGGACCTTGATATTGCGCAATGGGTGTACGACCAGCAGAAGCCGGCAGGACGCGGCACGGATACGTTGCCTGCAAGCCACGCGCTGTATCTGCCGCTGAAGGCGCCAATGCGCACGCGTGGCGTCCTGGCACTGATCACCGCAAACCCGGAAGAACTTGCAGTGCCTGAGCAGCAACGCATGATCGATACCTTCGCTTCGCAAATCGCGCTGGCGCTGGAACGCGTGCATTACGTCGAGATCGCGCAGGACGCATTGGTGAACATGGAGTCGGAGCGCATGCGCAACTCGCTTTTGTCGGCTATCTCGCATGATTTGCGCACGCCGCTTACATCGATTGTCGGCTTTGCTTCCATGCTTGAAGAACAGCGCCGCGCGCCCGATACCGCCTCCGACAACTCCCGCGAACTGGTTCATGCAATCCATGAAGAGGCGCTGCGCATGAGCGGACTCGTGACCAACCTGCTGGATATGGCGCGCCTGCAGGCGGGAAGCATACGGCTCAATCGCCAGTGGCTGATGCTTGAAGAAGTGGTCGGTGCAGCGCTCGCGGTGTGTCGTCGAACGCTTGCGGGACATCCCGTACAAGTGCGTGTACCCGGGGATCTCCCGCTAATACAACTCGACGCTGTCCTCATGGAACGCCTGCTCGCAAATCTGTTCGAGAACGCGGCCAAATACACGCCGGCCGGGGCGGGGCTGTTCATCACCGCGGCGGTCGAAGACCATGACGGCGAGCGCGTCGTGAGGGTGTGCGTCGATGACGACGGACCCGGCTTGCCCTCGGGCATCCAGCCCACTCTCTTCGATAAATTCACGCGTGGCGAAAAGGAATCGGCCAAGCCGGGAATCGGTTTGGGCCTGGCGATCTGCCGCGCGATAGTCGAAGCGCATGGAGGAAAGATCGGCGCTGAAAACCGCCAGGGCGCTGACGGAAACGTGCTGGGCGCGCGTTTCTGGTTCACGTTGCCGGCAAGCGGAACGCCACCCTTCGAAGCCCTTCCCGATGAAAGCAGTGCCGAGCCGCCAGATGTTGCATCGAACGCGGACCGCCCATGAGCGAGCCCACGTTGACCGTCGTCGTGATCGAGGACGACAAGCAGATTCGCCGGTTCGTACGCACGACGCTGGAAGCGCAAGGCATGAATGTGTTCGAGGCGGAAACCGGGCAGCAGGGCTTGCGAGAAGCGGCCTTTCGTTTGCCGGACCTGATCGTGGTCGATTTGGGTTTGCCGGATACTGATGGCATCGATGTGATTCGGGAGTTACGCACTTGGACCGAGCAACCTGTGATCGTGCTGTCGGCGCGAACCCATGAGGACGCAAAGGTCGCGGCGCTCGACGCCGGCGCGGACGATTACCTCACGAAACCCTTTGGCGTTTCCGAGCTTCTTGCGCGCATCCGCGTGCAGTTGCGGCGGCGAAATCGTGGCGGCCAGCAGGAAACGCCGCAGGTGCGCTTTGGCACGGTCACGGTGGATCTGTCGGAAAGACGGGTCACGCGCGATGGTGCGCAGATACATCTCACGCCCATCGAATACCGGTTGTTGACAACGCTGGCCCGCCACGCCGGCCGCGTGATTACGCATCAGCAGTTGCTGCGGGAAGTGTGGGGACCTGCATATGTGGAGAACCAGCATTACCTGCGCGTTTATATGGGGCATCTCAGGCACAAGCTGGAAGCCGATCCCACGCAACCCCTGCATATCTTGACCGAGACCGGCGTTGGCTACAGGCTGGCAGGGACGCAATAGTGAATCGCTGACTTTGACGCGTTATTGATAGCGGGTGCCGCGCTTTTATCCTGATCGATACGTCAAGCAGCGTAGCCTTCGCGAACTCTCATCGCTTGCGTCCGCAACGCATTCACTTCGAGCATTGAAAGCGCGCGCCAAAGGCTACGCGCAGCGCGTGGCTTTTTATATGCGTCAGTTCTCGGCGAGCCTGCATGCGTCGAGGGATGAGTGGACCAAGGCGCCTTGAGATGATCTTTACGCACAGGGGCGTGGATATTCCAAAGTATTGATGTCGTGCCTGCTTTAATTGAATTGCATCAAGCCGTTTGCCCCCGGGCCTTAGCCCGCTGCAAACGAATACACCAGAACAACCAAGAGTGCACAACCGTGTTGAAGCTTCATACCGCGATGCGTATCAGGGGAACGGCCAAGGTCATTTGTGTGGCGATCGTCGCAAACCAGGTGATGACCTCCGCATTTGCTTATGTCGTAAGCCAACTCGACCCGAACACGCCGACCTTCGTCACGACTATTTTCAGCTTCGTCACTTGCGGGCTGGTAAGCATGTGGCTGCAGGGCGATGCCCGGCGCGCATATTTGCGCGCTCGGGAGCAAGGATGCATTACGCCGGTCAGCAAGACCAATCCGGCGCTCAAGATTTCGCCGGACTGCCCCAAGCCCTGGCTAGTGATTCTGCATATAGAAATGAATCCGGCAGCAGTAGGTTTGTAGATTGCCTGCTTAGGCGTCGGTTTACTTGTTGCTCCCCGCGCCTGTTCCGTACAACCCGTTGTTAAACCCGCCGGCGCCTTCGGTCTTATGTTGCTTGCCCGCAGTCATGCCTCGCGCGTTGCCGGTAGCGTCCTTCGATTGCGGCTTGAGCGACTCGTGTACGGTGGATGTGGACGCGTCAGGCGAGGTTCCGGCCGCCGATGTCCGGTTATCCTGTGACGAGCTTCCGTTTCCTTGCGAAATCTGCGCAAGGCTGTACGTGCTGAACGCAAGCAACAAGCTCCCTAGCAAAACCGCTGTCGAATGCGGAAGCAGACGCTTGCGGAATTGATCGTGTTTATTTAGGGGCAATACATGTTTTTCAGTTTGATGAGCCATGAGCGCGCGAGTGAGTTGAATGAATATGGGCGGACGCATGAACGATGCCTGATCATTACCAACAAATATCAACACATTACTTAGTGATTACGTCAAGGCCCGTGTTTTGGTTTCTCTGCGGATATTTAAGACGTTCGCAGGTCCACCCTGCAAAGCTTTGCGCGAACCTTTCTGCGAAATTCAGCCCGCGACTTTATAATCCACCCCGGTCCCCCATAAAGTCCGAGGCGCACGATGTTACAAATGTCCCGGCGACAGTTCCTGAAAGTTTCCGCAAGCACGCTTGCCGGATCGAGCCTGGCCCTGATGGGTTTCTCGCCGGCACCCGCATTAGCGGAAGTCCGCCAGTACAAACTGTCGCGTACCACCGAAACCCGTAATACCTGCCCGTACTGCTCAGTCGGCTGTGGCATCCTGATGTACGGTCTCGGCGACAACGCCAAGAACGCCAAATCAAGCATTATTCATATCGAAGGCGATCCGGATCATCCGGTCAATCGCGGCACGCTGTGTCCCAAGGGCGCAAGTCTCATCGATTTCATTCATAGCCCGAGTCGTTTGAAGTACCCGGAATATCGCGCGGCGGGATCGAATGAATGGAAACGCATGTCGTGGGAAGACGCCCTCGACCGCATCGCCAAGCTGATGAAGGACGATCGCGACGCGAATTTTGTCGAAACCACGGAAGACGGCAAGAAGGTCAATCGATGGCTGACCACCGGCATGCTTGCAGCATCGGCCGGTAGCAATGAAGTTGGATATTTGACGCACAAGACCATTCGCAGTCTTGGCATGCTCGCGTTCGACAATCAAGCACGTGTCTGACACGGCCCGACGGTGGCAGGTCTTGCCCCGACGTTTGGCCGTGGAGCGATGACGAACCATTGGGTCGACATCAAGAACGCGGATGTGATTCTGGTGATGGGCGGCAATGCAGCCGAGGCACACCCGTGCGGTTTCAAATGGGTCACCGAAGCCAAGGCGCATCGTAAGGCAAGGCTGATCGTGGTCGATCCGCGCTTCACGCGGACAGCATCGGTCGCGGATTATTACGCGCAAATTCGGACGGGATCGGACATTGTGTTCCTGGGCGGCGTGATCAATTATCTGCTGACCAACGACAAGATCCAGCACGAGTACGTCAGGAATTACACGGACTTCCCGTTTATTGTCCGTGAGGACTTCGCGTTTTCGGACGGCCTGTATTCCGGCTATGACGCGGACAAGCACAGCTACGATAAAACGACCTGGGACTATGAACGCGGCGACGATGGATACGCCAAGATCGATCCCACGTTGCAGCATCCGCGCTGCGTGTACAACCTGATGAAGCAGCACTATTCGCGCTATACGCCCGAGCAGGTCGAGAAGATCTGCGGCACGCCGAAGGAGAAGTTCCTGAAGGTATGCGAGATGCTGGCATCGACCGCGGTTCCGGGTCGCGCCGGTACGATCCTGTACGCGCTTGGCTGGACGCATCATTCCGTTGGCTCGCAAATCATCCGCACCGGCGCGATGGTGCAATTGCTGCTGGGTAATATCGGCATTGCAGGCGGCGGCATGAATGCGCTGCGCGGCCACTCGAACATCCAGGGGTTGACCGACCTCGGGTTGATGTCGAACTTGCTGCCGGGCTATATGACGTTGCCCATGGAAGGCGAGCAGGACTTCGATGATTACATCAAGAAGCGTGCAACCCAGCCCCTGCGTCCGAACCAGTTGAGCTACTGGCGCAACTATCGTGCGTTCCATGTGAGCTTCATGAAGTCGTGGTGGGGATCCAACGCGACCGCTGAAAACAACTTCGGCTTCGACTACCTGCCCAAGCTCGACAAGTCCTACGACATGCTGCAAGTGTTCGAGCTGATGAGCCAGGGCAAGATGAACGGCTACATTGCGCAGGGGTTCAACCCGCTCGCGGCGGCGCCTAACAAGTCGAAGATCGGCGCGAGTCTCGCCAAGCTGAAGTGGCTCGTCATCATGGATCCGCTCGCTACTGAAACGTCCGAGTTCTGGAAGAACTTTGGCGAGTTCAACGACGTGGATGCATCGAAGATCCAGACTGAGGTGTTCCGCTTGCCGACCACGTGTTTCGCGGAGGAACGCGGTTCGCTGGTGAGTTCGAGTCGCGTGTTGCAGTGGCATTGGCAAGGCGCGGACGGCCCGGGTGAATCGAAGAGCGATCTCGAGATCATGTCGGGCCTGTGGCTGCGCATCAGGAAGGCGTACACGGAGCAGGGCGGCAAGTATCCTGATCCTATCGTCAACATGAGCTGGCCTTATTCGGATCCGGAAAGCCCGACGCCTGAAGAAATCGCAATGGAGTTCAACGGCAAGGCGCTCGACGACGTAACCGACGTCACCGATAAAACCAAGGTCCTCGCCAAGAAGGGCGAGCAGTTGTCGAGCTTCGCGCTGCTTCGCGACGACGGCAGCACGGCAAGCGGTTGCTGGATTTTCTGCGGAGCATGGACGCAGGCCGGCAACCAGATGGGCCGCCGCGACAACTCGGACCCCACAGGCATCGGCAACACGTTGAACTGGGCGTGGGCGTGGCCCGCAAACCGGCGCATCCTGTACAACCGTGCGTCGTGCGATGTCAGCGGCAAGCCGTTCGACATGACCCGCAAGCTGATTGCGTGGAACGGCAAGGCGTGGGCCGGTGCGGATATCCCTGACTTCAAGGCGGACGAACCGCCCGAGAACGGCATGAACCCGTTCATCATGAATCCGGAGGGCGTCGCACGTTTCTTCTCGCGCGATGGCCTGGTGGAAGGGCCGTTCCCCGAGCACTACGAGCCGTTCGAAAATCCGTTGGGCTATAACCCCATGCACCCGGACAACAAGGCGGTCGTCAGCAATCCGGCGGCGCGCGTGTTCCCGGACGATCGGGCCGCGTTCGGTACGCACGAAAATTTCCCGCATACGGCCACCACGTATCGTCTGACCGAGCATTTTCACTACTGGACCAAGCACGCGCGCCTCAACGCGATCGTGCAGCCGCAGCAGTTCGTGGAAATCGGCGAGGACCTGGCGAAGGAAGTGGGTGTAGTCGCGGGAGATCGCGTGAAGGTGTCGTCGAATCGCGGGCATATCGTGGCTGTCGCGGTCGTGACGAAGCGGATCAAACCCTTGATGATCGAAGGGAAGAAAGTACAAACAGTTGGATTGCCGCTGCATTGGGGCTTCAAGGGACTCACGAAGCCAGGCTATCTCGTCAATACGCTGACGCCTTCCGTGGGCGACGGGAATTCGCAAACACCGGAATTCAAGTCGTTTCTCGTCAAGGTCGAAAAGGCATAAGGAAAAGAGATGGCACTGCAATCACTGGATATCAAACGTCTTTCTGCCACGACGCTGCCGGAGCCGCAGGTTCGCGTTCCCGTTACGGGAACGGTTGCGAAGCTGATCGATGTATCGAAGTGCATCGGCTGCAAGGCGTGTCAGACGGCGTGCATGGAATGGAACGACTTGCGCGATGAAGTCGGCGACTCTATTGGCGTGTACGACAACCCGCGTGACCTGTCCGAGCATTCGTGGACGGTCATGCGGTTCTCGGAATACGAGAACACTGAAGGCGATCTCGAGTGGCTGATCCGCAAGGACGGCTGCATGCATTGCGAGGACCCGGGGTGTTTGAAGGCGTGTCCGTCGCCGGGGGCGATCGTTCAGTACACGAACGGCATCGTGGATTTTCACGAGGAGAACTGCATTGGCTGTGGCTACTGCGTGACGGGTTGCCCGTTCAACGTGCCGCGTATTTCGAAGCAGGATAATCGTGCTTACAAATGCACGCTCTGCTCGGATCGCGTTGCGGTTGGACAGGAACCGGCATGCGTGAAGACCTGCCCGACCGGCGCCATCATGTTCGGCACCAAAGAGGACATGAAGCAGCAGGCGGCGGATCGCGTGGTCGATTTGAAGGAGCGCGGTTTTGCCAACGCAGGGTTGTACGATCCTGCAGGGGTGGGCGGCACGCATGTCATGTACGTGCTCCATCACGCTGACAAAGCCAACCTCTATCACGGCTTGCCGCAGAATCCGAAGATCAGCGCGTTCGTGTCGCTGTGGAAGGAGTTGTCGAAACCGCTGGCGCTCGCCGGCATCGCGATGGCCGCGTTAGCGGGCTTCTTCCACTACACGCGGGTCGGGCCGAATGAGGTGTCGGAGGCGGAAGAAGCCGAAGCACAGCATGAAGCTGCTGAAGCCATCGAGGCACGCCGTTCACGGGAGGCATCCGATGAAACACGATAAAGACGCTGTTCTGCGAGACGTGAAGGGCAACGGGCTGATCCAGCGCTACACGCCGAATGAACGCACCAACCACTGGATCACCGCCATCACGTTCATCTTGCTGGCACTGTCCGGACTTGCCATGTTTCATCCGGCCATGTCGTGGTTGTATGCGCTTTTGGGCGGCGGGCAATGGACGCGTATTCTTCATCCGTTCATCGGCTGCGTGATGTTTCTCTCGTTCCTGATCCTTGCATTGCGTTTCTGGCACCATAACTATCTGGACAAGAGTGACCTGCAGTGGATGCGTCAGATTGACGACGTCCTCAACAATCGCGAGGAAAAACTCCCTGCCATTGGCAAGTACAACGCCGGTCAGAAGCTGCTGTTCTTCACCATGGTCGCGTGCCTGCTGCTGCTTCTGGCAAGCGGCATCGTGATCTGGCGACGGTATTTCTCGTTCTATTTTCCGATCGAGATCATTCGCCTCGCTGCCGTCGTGCATGCTGCTGCAGCGTTCGTACTGATCGTCGGGATCGTGGTGCATATTTATGCGGCGTTGTGGATCAAGGGATCGATCGGAGCAATGACGCGCGGCACCGTGACTTACGGCTGGGCGAAAAAGCATCACCCCAGATGGTTCAAGGAAATCATCGGCAAGTGAGTCCGATTGTTCAGCATCCGGTGTAACCTGGCCGCCGCCGTTCTTTGTCTTTGGAAAAACGCGGCGGCTCTTCAGTTTCAAGAGGTCGACAAACGTGGTTCAACGCATTCTGGAAGCGGGCGATATCGAATCGCTCGATCAATCCGCCATACCGCGCATTCGGACGCCCGAGCGTGCCACGGTATTTCTCGCGCGCGCAGCGCGTCTGCGGGCGCTTGCCGAACGCAGCAATCCGATCGCGGGATACCTTCGCCTGATGGCGGCGCTTGCCGACGCCCAGCATGACGTGATCCAGGATTTCAAGGCCCAAGCGCCTAGCGCGGCGTTGATTGCAAGCGCGCAGCAGCATTCCATGCCGTTGATTCCCGCGCTGTCCGGCGTGCGCGATCCTGCGTGGCAAGATGTGCTCGTTCGCCTGCTCGACAAACTCAAGGCCGCCGGTCCGCTGACGCCTGCTTTGGAGCAACTGATTGCGAAGCTCAAGTCGCTCGACTCCGCCACGCTCGAAACGCAAGCCGACGCCATTTTTGCGCAGCGCTTTGCCGAAGTCGATCCGGCGAGCGCACCGTTCATATCGGCGGCGCTGCAAGTAGTGTGGACGGACCTCGCGGCGGATATCGACAAACGGGATGTACCGTACATCGAAACGCTGGGCCTGTGCCCGGTGTGCGGATCGCATCCGGTCGCGAGCATGGTGCGCCTTGGCGGCGCGTACGAGAATTACCGCTTTCTTCAATGCGGCCTGTGCGCCACCGAATGGCACATGGTCCGCGCAAAATGTTCGAACTGCGATTCGACCAAAGGCATCGCCTATCACGCACTGGGAACACCGGATGCTGATACCGAAACGAAGGAAAGAGAATCGAAGAAAGCGCCGCTCAAAGCGGAGTCGTGCGACGAATGCCATACCTACCGAAAGATTGGCTTCCAGGACAAGGATTACGACTTCGAACCCTTCGCCGACGATCTAGCCAGCTTGACGCTGGATCTGTTGATGGGAGAGGAAGGCTACCGGCGGGCGTCACCGCATCCGTGGTTATGGCCGGAACAAGTCGACGATAAAACTGACCAGGCTGGCGAGTCCAATTGAAGAGGATCGGTTTGTGAGCGATGTAACGAGCGCCGAGTTGCGGGCGCTGATGGCGCATGTGCCATCTGTGGAACAGGTGATGGCGTCCGAGGGATTCGCGGCTCTGGCGGACGAGTTTGGGCGCACGCAAGTCCTGGCTACGCTGCGCGGTGCGCTCGACGCCTGGCGCGCAGCGGCGCTCGCTCGTTGCGCGTCGGTGGAAGCGCTCGATCTGGCGGCGCTGACGGCATCGGTTGAACAGAATCTTCGTGAGCGTAACCGGCCTCGGTTTCGCACGGTGTTCAATCTGACCGGGACCGTGCTTCATACCAACCTCGGCCGCGCGTTGTTGCCCGACGGCGCCGTCAGCGCGGTCGTCGCCGCATTGACCCGTCCGGCAAACCTCGAGTTCGATCTGGAAACCGGCAAGCGCGGTGATCGCGATGATCTGATCGACGAACTCATCTGCGAACTCACTGGCGCCGAAGCCGCGACCGTCGTCAACAACAACGCCGCGGCCGTATTGCTGAGCTTGTCCGCGCTCGCGCCGAAAAAAGAAGTGATCGTGTCGCGCGGAGAACTCGTGGAAATCGGCGGCGCGTTCCGCATTCCCGACATCATGATGCGCGCCGGCGCGAAACTGCGTGAAGTCGGAACCACGAACCGTACGCACCTGAAGGACTACGACGAAGCCATCAATCCGCGTACGGCATTGCTAATGAAAGTGCACACGAGCAATTACGCCATCAACGGCTTCACGAAGGAAGTCACGGTTGGCGGACTTGCTCCGCTGTCGAAAGAGCGCGGCGTGCCCATAGCGGTCGATCTGGGCAGTGGCACGCTTGTGGATCTCACGCAGTGGGGCTTGCCGCGTGAAACAACCGTGCGCGAGACGATACTCGCCGGCGCCGACCTCGTTACGTTCAGCGGAGACAAGCTGCTTGGCGGTCCGCAAGCCGGCCTGATCGTCGGGCGGCGCGACCTGATCGCGAAGATCAAGAAGCATCCGCTCAAGCGCGCATTGCGCGTGGGCAAGTTGACGCTTGCCGCGCTCGAACCGGTGTTGCAGCTTTATCGCGCGCCGGAATTGCTGGCCGAGCGCCTTACCACGCTGCGTTTGCTGACCCGTCCCGCCGACGCCATGCGCGCCACCGCGGAGCGTGTCCAGCCCGCGTTGCAACGCGCGGCGGGCGAGCGTTTTAGGGTCGCGGTCGAACCGATGTTCAGCCAGATCGGCAGCGGCGCATTGCCTGTCGATGTACTGCCGAGCTATGGCCTGGTCGTCAGGATGGCCGACGGCAAGCGCGGCGGACGTCAGTTGCTTGCGCTCGAAAGGAAGCTGCGCGAGATGCCGCGGCCGGTTATAGGGCGTGTAGCAGATGACGCATTGCGGCTCGATCTTCGATGTCTCGAAGCAGCCGATGAAGCGGAGTTTATCGCGCAACTGGCGGGCTCCGAGGGATGATCGTCGGCACGGCTGGGCATATCGACCACGGCAAGACCACGCTGGTTCGCGCGCTCTCCGGCGTGGACACGGACCGGCTGAAGGAAGAGAAGGCGCGCGGCATTTCCATCGAGCTTGGCTACGCGTACGTGCCGCTCGATAACGGCGACGTGCTGGGTCTGATCGATGTTCCCGGCCACGAGAAACTCGTGCACACCATGACTGCGGGGGCGAGCGGTATCGACCATGCGTTGCTCGTGATCGCCGCCGACGACGGCGTGATGCCGCAAACGCGCGAGCATCTTGCGATTTTGCAGTTGCTCGGCGTCAAGCAAGGGGCGGTGGCGCTGACGAAGATCGATCGCGTCGATGCACAGCGTTTGCAGGACGTGCATGAGGAAATCAAATCGTTTCTGTCGGCAAGCACGCTGCATGACGCGCGTGTGTTCGATACCAACGCAACCCTCGCGGATGACCCCGGCGTCGCCGCTTTGAATGCCCACTTGCGCGCGGCTGCGGTTGCCTGGCGCATGCGCCGCGACGATGGTTTGTTCCGGCTCGCGATCGACCGCGTGTTCACGCTCTCCGGACAGGGCACCATTGTCACGGGAACGGTCGTCGCGGGAAACGTGACGGTCGGCGACACGATGCTGCTTGCACCGAAAGGCGAACCCGTACGCGTGCGTAGTATTCACGCACAAAATCGCGCCGCCGAATCCGGCCGCGCCGGCGAGCGCTGCGCGCTCAATCTTGCGGGGATCGAAAAGGACACGATCGATCGTGGTGACTGGATCGTCGATCCGAGGCTGTCGCGGTCGTCCGAGCGTATCGATACAACGCTTACCTTGTTGCCCGATGCCGACATCACGCTGCGTCATTGGGCGCCGCTGCATGTGCATCTCGGCACGCAGCATCAGGTCGCGCATGTGGCCTTGCTCGATTGTGAATCGCTGGGTCCGGATCGGACCGCACGCGTGCAACTCGTGTTCGAACGACCGCTGTGCGCATTACCGGGGGATAGGTTCATTGTGAGGAACGCGCAGGCGAACCGGACCATAGGCGGCGGTCACGTGATCGATCCGTTCGGCCCGGCGCGCAAGCGGCGCACGCCGGAACGCCTTCAATGGCTCGACGCAATCCAGACGATGCTCGACACCGGCACGCTCGATGCACTGCTCGAACGCTCGCCGAACGGTTTGCCGCGTTCGCTTCTGGAGCAACTAAGCGGCATGCCGGCCGCATCGCTGCAGCTTCCCGCCGATACCCGCACGGTCGCGTTGTCCGGCGACGATACATTGTTTGTGGCGGGCGCCACATGGCATGCGTTGACGGTTCGTTTGCTTGCGGCGTTGAAGCAGTTCCACGAGCGTTCGCCCGACGAGCAGGGGCCCGACGCATCGCGTTTGCGCCGGATCGTCGCGCCGCTGATGGACGACGCATTGTGGCGCGCGCTCATCAGCGACGCTTGCGCAAGTGGCGCTGTTGTTCGAAGCGGGCCATGGCTGCATTTGCCGGATCACACTGTCACACTCGACGACGCGGAACAGGCGCTTGCGCTGCAAGTACTGCCGGTCATTGGACTTGGTGGTTTCTATCCGCCGTGGGTACGCGATCTGGCAGCTTCGCTGGGTGTTCCCGAAGAGCGAGTACGTCTTTTAATGCGCAAACTCGCGCGGCAGGGCGAAGTGTTCCAGGTCGTGCGGGATCTTTTTTATCATCGCGATGCGATTCGTGAGCTTGCCGCGATCGCTGCGGTGGAAGCGCAAAAGAATGACGCGAGACTTGCCGCTGGGCCTTTTCGCGATGCCACCGCACTCGGCCGCAAGCGTGCGATCCAGGTTTTGGAATTTTTCGATCGCGTTGGGTATACTCGTTTCCACCGCGAAATGCATGTGATGCGCACGGATAGCCGCTGGCTCGATCTGCTTTAGTCAAGGCTTGGCGCAAAATGTACTAGATGGTTCAAAAGAAGGAAGGCATTCGTATCCGGTGGTACGGCTGGGCTTCAAACCCAGTAAAGGGCGTCAGCCGCTCTTTGGTAGGTTCGACTCCTGCTGCTTTCCGCCAACGCTCTTCCGGCAAATCCTGCCTCCCGCCGCAAACCCGATATCGACCTTGAGGCATCCGCTCGCTCATGCGAGGGCGCACGATATTGGCATCGGATAATCCTCCACATTCTTCCGCCAGTGCTCGCGCGTGCGCTTCGTATGCGGCTCCGAGAAACGGAGGGAGACCGTTTACCTGGAAAAATGCCGATTTTCGGGAAAACCCTCCCGTGTAATTCCCAACGGACGGGAATCGTATTTTTGAAACGTGGGAATTATCTGGCATTCTGAATTCCGTCGCCATCTCGCTTTCAACCTCCTATGGACACGGAAAATACCGTCACCGGTGCAGAACGCGTTCTGCTGGTCTTGTCGGCGCTTGCCAGCCATGGTAAGGCAATGTCCGTCAAAGATTTGCTGGGGGTGACGGGACTCGCGCAAAGCACCCTGTACCGGCAGATTGCGTTGCTCAAGCGCTGGGGGTTCGTCTCGGAGAATGCGGGGTATTACGCACCCGGGCCCATCAGTCTGCAGCTCGCGCTCGGCTTCGACGGCAATTCGCTGCTGGTCGAGGCCAGCCGCAACGAGATGCAGCAACTCGCGCGCTTTTCACAGGAGAGCATCGGCCTTGTCGTCGCGGTGAACAACCAGGTGATGTGCCTTGAGATGATCGACAGCCGGCACTCGCTGCGGTGCTCATTTGAAAAGGGCCGGGCCGTGGCGTTGAAGGCGGGTGCATCGGCGAAATCATTGCTGGCCTTCATGCCCGAGAGAGCGCGTACGGATGCCCTCGACAGCGTGTTTCACGACGACGATGCCGACCGCGCCGCGATAGAAGCCGAACTGGAGCAGATTCGCACGCAGGGGTTTGCCGTGAGTGACAGCGAGGTCGATCCGGGCGTGTGGGGCGTGAGCGTGCCGATCTATCATCGCGCGGGGCGTGCGGCCAGCAGCAGCGCGTCAATCACGCTGATGGCGCCGTCCACACGCGCGGCCGGCCGCGAAAGGCAATTCATTGACGCGACGCTGCGATCCGCCCGCGCAATTTCCGAACACATGCAAACCGACTAATCCGCTAGAGCCACGCTGGTCCAAACCTTGAAGGAGTTTCCAAATGAAGCTGCACCGATTGCTCGCCCTCACGTGCCTCACGCTGGCCACCACTTTTGCTGCGCTGCCGGGCATCGCCTCAGCGCAAGTTCCGGCTGTCCTGCGGGTCGCCACGGATGCCACGTTCCCGCCAATGGAATTCAGCCAGGACGGCGCACGCGCCGGTTTCGATATCGATGTAATGAATGCGCTCGCCAAGACGATGGGAACACGCGTCGAATGGACTGACATCGACTTCAAAGGTTTGATCCCGGGTTTGATTGCACATCGCTTCGATGCCGCCATCTCCGCCATCTACATCACTGACGAACGCAGCAAGGTGGTTGATTTCGTCGAACCGTACTATGCAGGTGGACTCGTGGCGCTGGTGAAGAGCACTTCGCCGATCAAGACGATGGCCGACCTGAATGGCAAGAAAGTCTCGGTGCAAGTCGGCACGAAGTCGGTCAACTTCCTGCGTGACAACTACCCGCAAATCACGCGTGTCGAAGTTGAAAAGAACCAGGAAATGTTCGATCTGGTCGGCATCGGCCGGGCCGACGGCGCAGTAACCGGCAAGCCGGCTGCATTGCAACTGGCCAAGACACGCCCCGGCTTCCGGGTGCTCGACAAGCAGTTGACGACCGAGGAATACGGTATTGCCGTGCGCAAGGACGAGCCGGAATTGAAGACCGCATTCAACGCCGCGCTGGGGAAGATCAAGGCGGACGGCACCTATGCGGCAATCGTCAAGAAATGGTTCGGCGCTGCTGCTCAATAACCCGCGAGTCATAGACATGGAACTCGATTTTTCGCCGGTCATTGCCGGCTGGGCAGACATCGTGCACGGGACGGTGACGACGGTGGAAGTGACAGCAGCCGCGCTCGCGCTGAGTTGCGTGCTTGGGCTGCTCATCGGCATCGGGCGGCTCACGCCGCAACGCCGGATCGTGTACGGTTTCTGCACCGCTTATCTGACGTTTTTCCGCGGCACGCCCTTGCTCGTGCAACTGTTCTTGCTGTTTTTTGGTTTGCCGCAATTCAACATCCTGCTGCCGGCGTTCTTGTGCGGGGTATTGGGTCTCGGACTTTATTCGGCAGCCTATGTGTCCGAGATCGTGCGCGGGGCGATCCAGTCGGTCGACCGCGGGCAAATGGAGGCAGCCCGGTCAATCGGCATGTCCTCGGGACAGGCGATGCGTGCAATCATTCTTCCCCAAGCGGTTGTGCGGATGATCCCGCCACTGGGTAATGAATTCATCGCCTTGATCAAGAATTCGGCGCTCGTGTCATTGCTGACCATTGACGATCTGATGCACGAAGGACAGAAGATCATTAGTGTGTCGTACCGTTCACTCGAAGTGTATCTGGCCATTGCGCTGGTTTATCTCGTGTTGACGCAGGCGACGAATTACGCGCTTCACCGGGTCGAGCATCGGCTGCGCGCAGGAGGAATGGTGCAATGAACAACACGTCCCAACCTATCGTTCAGATTCGCGGGCTGACCAAATCGTTTGGCTCGCACGTTGTGCTCAACGGTATCGACTTCGACATTCAGCCGCAGCAAGTGGTCGTTGTCATCGGACCCAGCGGTTCGGGAAAAAGTACGTTTTTGCGCTGCTGTAACGGTCTGGAACGAGCGGAGGGTGGCACCATCGATATCTGTGGTCATCGTCTGGTCGATCAGGGCGTCATGCTGAAAGAGCGTTCACTTAACGAATTGCGTACCGAAGTTGGCATGGTGTTCCAGTCTTTCAATCTGTTTCCGCATCTGTCGGTACTGCATAACATTACCGTTGGTACCCGGATGCTGCGCGGCGCGAGCAAGGCTGACGCCGAAGCGGCTGCGCTCGCGCTGCTTGAGAAGGTCGGTCTCGCACACAAGGCGCACGTGATGCCTGCTAGTCTCTCGGGCGGTCAGAAGCAGCGTGTCGCGATAGCCCGCGCATTGGCCATGCAGCCGCGCGTCATGCTGTTCGACGAACCGACTTCCGCGCTCGATCCCGAACTTGTTGGCGAGGTGCTGCAGGTCATGAAGCTGCTCGCCAGCGAAGGCATGACCATGGTGGTCGTCACACACGAAATGAACTTTGCGAAAGAAGTTGCTGACACTGTGGTGGTGATGGACGGCGGGGTGATCGTCGAGGCGGGGCCGCCTTCGGAGATATTTTCGGCGCCGTCGCAACCCCGTACTCGCGCGTTTTTACAAGCGGTGTTGTCACGCGCATGAGAATTCCGTTCGACGAGAAAGTATGGATTGGCCGTATCGACGACGAACCTGGGGATACGCGACGAGTCTTCGATCTGATCACGCGTTTCGGCGGCGAGTCGCTGGCGAAAAAGACGCCGGTGATCATTGGCTTCGGTTCGGATGAAGGTGTCCTGCGGAACAAGGGGCGCACTGGCGCTGCGCACGCGCCAAAGGAATTGCGGCGAGGGCTGGCCGGTTTGCCTGCGAAGGCGATCGAGACAGTATGCGATGCGGGCGATGTAGTTTGCGACGACGGCGACCTGGAGGGCGCGCAGGCAGAACTGGGTCGCGTGGTGAACAAGGTGCTGGCGTGCGGCGGCACTCCGCTGGTTTTGGGAGGTGGCCATGAGGTGGCGTGGGGCACCTATAGCGGTTTGCGAGCCCACTTGGGCAACACGCGCGAGCGCCGGCTCATGATCGTGAACTTCGACGCGCACTTCGATCTCCGCCAGACGCGGCCTGGCAATTCGGGGACGCCGTTCGATCAGATTGCCTGCGATTGCGCCGCACGGGGACTGGCGTTCAACTATGTATGCTTCGGCATCAGTGATCTTGCGAACACCGCTGCATTATTCGAGCGTGCGCGGCAACTCGATGTCCAGTACGTACTCGACATCGACATGCAGGAATCGCAACTGCCACAACGGCTGAGCCAACTGGAACAGTTGCTCGGCGCGGCCGATGACGTCTATCTGACCATCGATCTGGACGTGCTGCCGGGTTCGACGGCGCCTGGCGTGTCTGCGCCGGCAGTGCTGGGCGTACCGTTGTCGGTGGTCGAGGCTATGGTGCAGCGGATCCGTGCATCAGGCAAACTGCGGGCGGCGGATATCGCCGAATACAATCCGTCGCTCGATCAGGACAAGCGGACGGCGCGCGCGGCGGCGCGGCTGGCTTACCGGTTGCTTTGATCAATCCGGGAAGACGAAAGTCAAACCGCATCGACCTGTGAAAGCGCAGCGATAAGGTCTCCGAACCGTTCGCCCTGGACCACGATATGTCCGCGCAACGCGGCGGCGGCCGCTTCGCCGTCGCCTTTTGCGAGGGCATCCACTACGGCCTCGTGTTCGCTGAAGGAAGCACCCATGCGACCCTTCACTCTGAGTTGCAAGCGCCTGTACGGCCTGAGCAGCTTGTGAAGAGCTTTCGCCTGGTCGTGCAAGAAGCCGTTGTGACTTCCCTGGTAGATGAGGCAGTGGAAGCGCTCGTTCAAATGATAATAATCGTCGGGGTCATCCGAGTCGCGTGCCTGCTCGCAGGCAAGATGCGCCGACCGTAGTTCGGCTAGCTGCGCTGCGTTCATGCGCCGCGCAGCTAGCCGGCCGCACATTGCTTCGAGTTCTGCCATCACCTCGAACATCTCGATCAGTCGATGCAAGCTGATCTTCGCCACGACCGCGCCGTGCCGCGGCCGCATCTCGACCATCCCCGCCGACGCGAGCTGCAGCAGCGCTTCCCGCACGGGAGTCCGCGACACCTGGAAACGAGCCGTCAGTTCAGCTTCATCGAGCGGCGCTCCCGGTGGCAGCGCGCCCGTCGCAATGTCTTCCTCAATCGATTCCCTTAGCTGGTCCGCGCGAGTGAGCTTGTTCGTCATGATCGACCTTTACGGTTGCATGTTGGGCAGACGGTACGCGTAAACGATAGTTGAGAATGCAAGGGTGTGGCTTATAAATACACAGACGCTCCGTAAATATTTTAAAACGTCACCTACAGCTTACAAAGCTTTTTCATCGTATTCAATGGACTTCCTACCGTCGTCCATTCGGTTCATCACGGCCCGCGCTTGCCCGGGGTTCTGCATTCTCCGGTTTTCGTGCGCGCGGCATTCTCGTGAGCAATCCGTTGCACCGTCTTTTCCAATAATGCTGGCCATGTCGGAGACACTGATCATGATAGTCAAGTCAGTAGGTGTACTGGGTGTGAGTGCGGGCGTCTTGTTGATCAGTGGATGTGGACACAGCGACAATGGTTCAAGCAACACCGACAAGGGCGCCGGCTTCATCAACAGTTTCCAGATCATCTCCACTGCGCCGGCGTTCGGAGGCGCCACGCCTGCCGGTGCGGCGGGACCTTACCAGGTCATCACCGCCGTCGTGCACGGCGAGCTTGATCCGAACAACCCGCTCAACGCGGGCATAGTCAACATCAAGAACGCCCCGGTCGGTGCCGACGGCTACGTGGCCTATGAAACCGATGTGGTGCTCCTGCGCCCGCAAAGTGCGTCGACGGCAAAGCGCGTGCTGTTCTACGACGTCGTCAACCGCGGCAGCAAGATAGGCGACGCGTCGTTCATCGGCGGCGGAGCTCTGGATACGGGCGCTGCGCCCACGTCCAGCTTTCCATCGCTGCTGCGCAACGGCTACACGATCCTGTGGAGCGGCTGGCAAGGCGACGTCCCGCTGACGGGCAACAGTTCGCTTGCGGGCGCTGGCCTCCTTGGTACGAGTTTTCCTGTCGCGACCAACAAGGACGGCACGCCGATGACCGCCTTGAGCCGCGAAGAGTTCATTCCGGACTATGCCGGCGGTCCCGCCACGACCATCCCGCTGACTTACGCTCCCGCCGATCTCAACGACAAGACGTCAGTCACCTTCTCCGCGCGCCAGTCGTGGCTGACGGCTTACGGCAGTATTCCGGGCGGTGTGGAGACCTACACGGCGCCCTCGGTCTCGGTGCCGACCTGGAGCTATGCCAGCACCCCGAACAATGTTTATGAAGGGAACTACTCGGTGACGTTCACACCGCCGGCCAGCGTTCCCGGACCCAACGGCACGAGTGTTCCGCCGGACGCCGGCACGATCTACAGCTTCGTTTACAAGGCGGCGGCACCCACGGTGGACGGTATCGGTTTTGCGGCGCTGCGCGACCTTGTCTCGTTCCTCCGATACAACTCGACCGACGCCCAAGGCATGGCCAATCCGCTCAACGACCTGAAGACGGCCCCGTGCGCTACCGCTTCGTGCTCGCAAAGTACCAATTTCGATGTCGCTATCGGCGAAGGCATTTCGCAGTCCGGGCGCTTCATGAAGGACTTCCTGTACCAGGGATTCAACGTCGACAAGAATGGCAAGATTGTCTTCGACGGCATGTTCCCGATCATTTCCGCTGCCCGGCGCACCTGGACCAACGCTGCATTTGCGCAGCCCGGCCGCTGGTCCAAGCAGCACGAAGATCACTTCATGCCGGGCTTCCAGTTCCCGTTCACTTACGCCACGCTCACGGATCCGGTCAGCGGCATGACGGATGGCCTGCTCAAGCAATGCACGCAGACCAACACCTGCCCGAAGATCATGCAACTCGATGGCGCGTTCGAATGGTGGGGCGGCGCCGCTTCGCTCGTGGTCACCGACGGGCGCGGCAACGACATCCAGTTGCCTCCCAACGTTCGTTATTACCTTGTCCCAGGCACGCAGCACGGCGGTGGTAACGGCGTGACGACGGGCAACCTCGTCATTCCGGCCGCGGGCAGCCAGTGCCAGTTGCCGGGCTCGCCGGTCGAGGAAACGCCGGTCGAACGGGCGCTGATTCCCGCTCTCGTGAACTGGGTCGCCAACGGCACGGAGCCGCCTGCGTCGCAGTATCCGACGGTGGCATCGGGCACCCTCGTTGCGCCGACGCAAACCGCGACCGGCTTCCCGAGTCTCACCAACGTGAGCGTACCGAGCGGGACGGCAGCTACGCCGGTTGCATTGCAACTGACGTTCAACGGTGAATATAACCAGCTCTTCGTGACCGACTACAGTAACGCCGTGCCGGTGGTCAACACGGCGCAGCAATACACCATCCTCGTACCGAAGGTCGATGCCAACGGCAACGAGACAACGGGCGTCCTGGTGCCCGACGTCAGCGTGCCGCTTGCAACTTATACCGGATGGAATTATCGGGGAGCGGGGCATGCCATAGGCGACGGCTGCATCTCGAACGGCGCGGCAATTCCGTTGGCCGTGAACGCTGCAGCGCAAGCGGGCGGCATGGATTCGCGCGCTACCTTGGCAACGCTTTACGGCGCCAGCCGGTCGAAGTATCAGGCGGCCGTGGCGGCAGCAGCCAATGCGCTCGTGAGCAAGGGATACTTGTTGCAGGCGGACGCCGACAATGTCTTTGTCGCAAACGCCGCGAGCGTTTCACCCACGTTGTTGCCGCAGCCGTGAAGTCAATAAAATGCGCGGCGGCCGGATGGCTCGCATTGGCGATAGTGACGCTCACCGCCTGCGGCGGAGGCGGCTCGGACAATGCACCATCGACCGCACCGGGCCCGGTCTCACCGGTTGCGACCGCGTATCAAAACAGCCTGACGCTTGGCAGCGTCGCGCCGCAGTCGTTGTCGTTCATTGCGGCGACTACGACTGCGAACGCGATGATCGTGAGTCCTGTCGCGGCACCGCTGCTTGCGGCAGGCAATTCCCCGCTCGTATCCAGCCACTTTCAAGGCGGCGTGACCGGCGCAGGGATTGCGTGCGTCTCGGCGCCAACGAATAGCATCGGCACCGTGACAGGCGTCAATGCCGGTGTGAACATCAAGAGCGTCGCGGTGCTTCTCGATGGCACCTGGACGGTATCAACGACGCCCGCTGCGACCTGGACCGCGCTGGTATCTAACGCCGCGACGTTCGATGGCTGGGAAAATTGCGGCGCAAAGGCGGAAGGCAGTCCGTCGCCTTCGTCCACGCTGATCGTTGCCGCGGACGGGAGCTTTACCGATAACGTCTTCAACGGTAATCCGTCCACCACCGTGAGCATCGTCGATCAAGGGTTCACGGCCTCGCAAGCCGCATTGATGCTTTCGGACGCCGGTTATCTCGATGCAAGCCAAGCCGGCAATCCACAGGTGATTCATCTGAAGATTTACCAGAATGCAACGAGGCAAACGCTTATTGTCGAGCAAGGCATTCCCTCTAGTGGTGCGACGAACGGCAATCCCGGCTACGTCGCAATCTACTTCCAGCGTTGACCGATTCAAAACCATGCTCAATTTCATATACCGCGGATTCGTTTTTAAGAAGTGCTGACCAGGCGTCGTTAAGCGAGCACGTTCGTCGAATCCGTCGGCGGAAATTCGCGCAAGGATGCCTAAATGAATCGGTTTGACCGGCTGTCTGTATTAAGCAAGCTGCTGCTGTCGTTTGCGTTTTTGATCATGTTCGGCGCGTGCCTGGGAGGCACTGGGATCGTGGCGCTTGCCAAGATGCATGGCATTGCCTCCGAAATCGGCGCTCAGCATCTCGACGGTATCTATTACCTCGGCGAGGCCACGCGCAACAAGTTGAACACCGACCTTGCGGCCGCCAACCTGAGTTTCGCGGACAACGCCGGCCGTGAAAAACTGAAAGCGGGAATTCGCGAGTCGCTCGCGAACATGCACCGCGCGCTCGATCAGGCACGCGCCACGATCACCACGCACGACGGTCAAGCGCTCTACGAACAAATTGCCGCGCGTGCCGCCGATTGGGAATCCATCGTAGAAATGGAAGTCGGCGCGCGGCCCATGCCGGCCGGGATGGATCACGCAGAGCTTGTGCGCCAGGCGATCGACGCAAGCGAACGGCTACGCGACTCGATGATGAATCTCGGCGACCAGAAACGCGCACTGGCTGTAAAAGCGCAACGTCGTTCCGCCGATGAATTCGAATCGATGCGCTGGATCATGATCGCGCTGGTCTTCGGTTCGATCGCGACAGGCGGCGTCCTGGCGGTCGTGATCGCACGGCGTCTTGCAGCGCAGCTCGGCGGCGAGCCGGGCTACGCAGTCGAAGTTGCAAACCGTATTGCGGCGGGCGATCTCGCCGGCAGCGTGTCGATTCGCCCGGGCGACAACGACAGCATGCTTCATAGCCTCGCAAACATGAGCGGCAAGCTGGCGGACATAGTTGGCGGGATTCGGACATCGAGCGAATCGATCTTGCTTGCCTCGCGTGAGATCGCGCAGGGCAATACAGACCTCTCTCAACGCACGGAAGAGCAGGCAGCGTCGCTGCAGGAAACGGCGTCGAGCATGGAAGAGCTGACGTCGACCGTGCGTCAGAATGCCGAAAACGCGCAGCAGGCAAGCGGGCTTGCGCGCACTGCATCGGAAGTATCGGCGAAGGGGGGCGAACTGGTCGATGGTGTAGTCGAAACCATGCGCGATCTCGCCGCGGGTTCGAAGCGGATGATGGACATCATCGCTGTGATCGAGGGCATTGCATTCCAGACGAATATTCTTGCACTGAATGCGGCCGTGGAAGCGGCGCGTGCCGGCGAGGAAGGGCGGGGTTTCGCCGTGGTGGCCGGCGAAGTTCGTTCACTGGCGCAGCGCAGCGCGTTGTCGGCGAAAGAGATCAAGGAGCTGATCGACAGTTCGACGGCGCGTGTCAACAGCGGCGCGCAGATCGCCGAGCGTGCCGGCGAGACGATGGCTGAAGTGATGCATTCCGTTCAGCGCGTGACGAGCATGATGAGCGAGATCTCGGCTGCGTCGAACGAGCAGAGCACGGGTATCGAGCAGGTCAACCTCGCGGTCGCGCAAATGGACCGGGTCACGCAACAAAACGCGGCGCTCGTTGAACAAGCTGCTGCGGCGGCCAGTGCGATGGCGGATCAGGCCGCGCATCTGAAATCGACGGTCGCCGTGTTCAGGCTTGATGAGAGCAGTATGGGATGAGCGACGTGTAACCTGACTCACTCTTCGGATCAGGCTTGCCGGTGCCTGAGCCAGACCAAGCCGAACAACACGACGCTGATAGTGGTCAGTATGGCGCCCGCAACCATGCAGATGGGTGTGAGCGCAGGGAAGAAGTCGCCGCTTTTGTCGCGCATGAACGCCCAGGCGCCGGCATCGAGCATCAGTCCGCAGAACCCGGTCGCGACGGCCGGTTCCATGCCACTGGACCCCGTCGGCAGTTTGCGGGGCAGGTCGGGAACCGGCTCGCGTTTGAAAGGCGCCGCGTTTTGCCGTGGCTTTTCAGCGGGGTCTTCTGCAGGCATGGTCTGGGCGACGTTGAAGAAGGTGCCAGTGTATTGCGTTCGCGGCATCTTTGCGTGCCGTGCAGGCGTCACCACCAACCGTTGTCCGAACGGCGCGCCAAAGCCGGCCTAAGCCGGCGCGAACGCAATGTCGGCCGGACTGCCCACTGCAACATAAGTCCCGGTGAAGCGAAGCTTGCCGCTGGGTTTGTCGACGGCAAAAATCGCGATGTGATCGCTGCGTTGATTGAGCGAATAGAGGAACCGTCCCGACGGATCGAATCTGATCACGCGCGTGTAGTCGCCTTCCGTTGGGATCTCGCCAATGCGCGTCAGCCGGCCATTCGCTCCAACGCGGAACTGGACGATCGTGTCATGCAGGCGGTTCGCAACGTAGATAAAGCGTCCGTCGCCGGAAATTATGATCTCCGACGCAAAGCTCGTGCCCTGATACGCATCGGGCAAAGTCGATACCGACTGGAATTGCGTCAGCGTTCCGCGCTCGGCGTCGTAAGCGTAGCTGACGAGCGTCGATGCTTCCTCGGTAACCTCATACATGTACTTCCCACTCGGATGAAACACGACGTGCCGCGACCCCGCGCCCGCCGACGCCGCAACGAAAGGCGGATCGTTGGGTGACAGCGCGCCGGTTGCATCATCGAACTTCCAGACATAGGTTCTATCCACACCCAGGTCAGTCGAGATCACGTACCGGCCATCCGGCGACGGCACGATCGTATGGGCATGCGAACCGTCGTGGTCACTGACCGCAAAGCTTCCCGGCGCACCTTCGGCTGCATGCTGCGCGCCCGGCGGCGCCTCTGGCCGTTGCACGCTGCAGGCATCGTTGAGCGTGCCGTCGCGGCCCACGGGGAACACCGCGATGCTGCCGCTGTTGTAATTCGCGACCATCAGAAAGCGGCCGTTCGGATGCAGGCTCAGATACACAGGTCCCGCGCCCTGCGAATCCACCGTGTTGATCAGGCGGAGCGCACCCGTCCCGGGTTCTATGGCGTAGGCCGAAACCGAACCATCTTTGGTGCCGTTGTAGTCCTTGATTTCACTGACCGCGAACAGCACGCGTTGGGCGTGATCGAGAACAAACGCACTCGGGTTCTGAGGACCGCGAAGCGGTTCGAGTGCTTCGAGCTTGCCGTTTTGTGTATCGACCTTGAAGCGATGAATACCGAGGCCATTCGGCGTATAGGTGCCGACAAAGGCATACAACGTCTTGCCATCGTGCGTCGCGGCCTGGGCGTTCGCGCTCCAGGCCAGTCCGCCGAGATTCGATGCAACTGCAATCGTGCCGGCCTGCTTGAGCCAGGCACGGCGGCCAGCCGATACACCTTTGTGCGTATCGCGGGAATGACTCATTGTTCTCCTCCAAAGTGATTTGCCTGCGGATCGACTTGTCCTCTGAATTCCTTCGTGACGCATGGGACGACGAAGTTGAGCCGTATGGTGACAGCTTCCGGTGGCTTCGTGGGGAAGAGGGATAGCGTTGCAAGCACTCAGAAAGGCGATGCGGTTGCCAAGAGGTCTTGCCTGATACTCTGATCCGGGCGAATCGTTTCTAGTAGGGCGACGGCCTTGCGCCGCCGCTCTCGCGGATGGACTAATCCGCGTAGTCGGTTGAGCTCGACACCGCTTCCCACTCGCTGATTTCATCGGCGAGGGAAGACAACTTTTCTCTGACGAACTTCAACGCGTCGTTGCCGAGCAGCAGATGGACCGGCGGATTCGGCGAAGCAATGACCTTCAGCAGCGCCTGCGCAGCCTTGGCCGGGTCCCCCGCCTGCTTGCCGCTTTTTTCCTCGCGGGCGCGGCGGATGGGTTCGAACAACGCATCGTAATCGTCGATACTGCGGCCCGCGCGCACCATCGAACGTCCTGCCCAGTCGGTGCGAAACGATCCGGGCGCCACGGCGGTGACGTGAATGCCAAAGCCCTTCAACTCCTTGGACAACGTTTCCGAAATTCCTTCGAGCGCGAACTTGCTGCCGCAGTAGTACGAAATGCCGGGCATGGTGATGAAACCGCCCATCGACGTGACGTTGATGATGTGGCCCGCCCTGCGTTTGCGCATGGACGGTACGATCGCCTTGATCATCGCTACGGCGCCAAACACGTTGACGTCGAACTGACGGCACATGTCCTCGAGCGGCGATTCTTCGAGCGTGCCTTCGTGACCGTAACCTGCGTTATTGATAAGGACATCGACAGGACCAATGTCTGTCTCGACCGATCGCACGGCGGGTTCGATTGCTGCGAAATCGGTGACGTCGAGCAGCAGGGGGTGCGCGCGGTCCTGAGCCATCCGTTTGAAGGCGTTGGCCGCGACGCTGTCCCTCACGGTGCCGACAACGGTGTGGCCGGCATCGAGCGCCGCGCGTGCGAACGCCAGTCCGAAGCCCGAACTGACTCCGGTGATCAGGAAGATTTTCTTGGTGGTTTCAGTCATGGTCGTATCCAGGGTTGTGATGTGTCGAAGGAACGATCAAATAGTAGTTTCCATGCTCACCGCAAGCTATGTTCGATAGTCTGAAAGGCTTGCCTGATCCTATGATCCTCTGGACTCGACACATCGGCCGGTGCAAGATGAGGCTTCGCTCGATCCCAAATACGACGCCATGACCGACTTATCAGATTCCACTGATCCCATGGACGCATTGCGTCGCGAGACCAATGCGCTCTTGCTCGAACTCGCGCCGGTCGAAGGCTATAGCCTGTGCGCGCTGCCCGACGTGCGCTTTCTCAGGTCGAACCGGCCGTTGACGCGCACGCCGGTGCTTTACGATCCCGGCATCGTGATCGTGTGCCAGGGGCGCAAACGGGGTTATCTCGGCGACGACGTTTACCTGTACGACGCGAATCAGTATCTGGTCGTCTCCGTTCCCTTGCCGTTTTCAATGGAAACCGAAGCGAGCGCAGAAGAGCCGCTGCTCGCTATTTATTTGCGTCTCGATTTCAGCCTTGCGGCCGAACTGATGCTGCAACTTGAAGAGCTCGACGCGGTGTCGTCGTCCGAACCGGCCGGCATGGCGACCACGCCACTCGATCTTCCGTTGGCGCGTACCGTCCTGCGTCTTTTGCATGCCATGCGCGATCCGCTTGAGGCGCAAGTGATCGGACCGTCGATTGTGCGAGAGCTTTATTTTCGCGTGTTTATCGGACAGCAGGGAGGTTCCATGCGCGCCGCGCTGAGCCGTCAGGGACACTTCGGCAAGATCTCGCGGGCAATCCGCAAGATTCACGCTTCGTTTGCTCAGGCGCTGACCGTCGAGGATCTTGCGGGGGAAGCGAACATGAGTATCGCGACGTTTCACGCGCACTTCAAGAGCGTCACGGATTCATCGCCGATCCAGTACATCAAGTCGACACGGTTGCATCAGGCGCGCTTGCTGATGGCGCGCAATGGCATGACGGCGGCGGCTGCGGCGGCGAGCGTGGGTTACGAAAGTGCATCGCAGTTCAGCCGGGAATTCAAGCGGCTGTTCGGGAGCAGTCCGCATGAGGAGGTCGCGCGCATGAAGCAGAACTTCGCGATGCCCGACCCGCTGCCGTCTTCAATCTTTGTCTCGTCGCATTAGGGGCGCATGCCCAAGAAGTCAGGCGTAGGATACGCGGTGCACCCAGGTTGTAAAAACAAGGAGGAGACATGGTGGCAGCGGCAGCACGCAAACTCGCGGCATCGGCTGGAATGATCGCGGTGGCTTTGGCATTTCAACTCGCACAAGCCGATGAAACCCCGCAGCAAACCATCACGCTCGAAGGGCTCGCAAAGCCGGCCGATATCCTGATCGATCGCTGGGGCGTTCCGCATATCTTCGCCGCGAGCGAGCAAGATGGGTTCTTTGTACAGGGCTTCAACGCGGCGCGCGATCGCCTGTTTCAGATCGACCTCTGGCGCCGCCGGGGCATGGGTCAACTGGCCGAAGTGTTCGGTCCGGCGTATGTCGAGCAGGACAAGGCGACGCACCTCTTCCTGTATCGCGGTGACATGACGGCGGAGTGGAAGCGTTATGGTCCCGATGCAAAACCCGTCGCTACACGTTTTGCCGCCGGCGCCGGCGCGCAAACGCAATAAGGCTATCCCCGACATCCTAATACGGCTTCGCTAACCACTAAAACCATGTCAGAAAAATCCCCCACGGGTCTTCGCAAAGGCCTGACCAGCTACGGCGACAGCGGCTTCTCGCTCTTCCTGCGCAAGGCGTTCATCAAAGGCGCCGGCTACACCGACAGCGCGCTCGATCGCCCCGTGGTCGGCATCGTCAATACGGGCAGCGCGTACAACCCGTGCCATGGCAACGCGCCGCAACTGATCGAGGCGGTCAAGCGCGGCGTGATGCTGGCCGGCGGCCTGCCGATGGACTTCCCGACCATCAGCATCCACGAAAGCTTTTCATCGCCGACGAGCATGTACCTGCGCAACCTCATGTCGATGGACACCGAGGAAATGCTGCGCGCGCAACCCATGGACGCCGTCGTGATGATCGGCGGCTGCGACAAGACGGTGCCGGCGCAACTGATGGGCGCGGCATCGGCGGGTCTCCCGGCCATTCAACTGATCACCGGATCCATGCTGACGGGTTCGCATCGTTCCGAACGTGTGGGCGCGTGCACGGATTGCCGCCGTTATTGGGGCAAGTTCCGCGCGGAAGAGATCGACGAGCAGGAGATCGCCGATGTCAACAACCAGCTCGTCGCGAGCGTGGGGACCTGTTCGGTGATGGGCACCGCAAGCACGATGGCGTGCATTGCCGAGGCCTTGGGCATGACCGTGCCTGGCGGTGCATCGCCGCCCGCCGTTACCGCCGACCGCATGCGCGTGGCGGAACTGAGTGGCGCGCAGGCCGTGAAGATGGCGCATGAACGGCTGACCATCGACAAGATCCTGACGCCCGATGCATTTCATAACGCAATGCGCGTGTTGCTTGCAATCGGCGGATCGACGAACGGCATCATCCATCTGACGGCGATCGCCGGGCGTTGCGGGCTCGAAGTCGACCTGAAGGCGCTCGACCGGATGGGCCGCGATACCCCCGTCCTGGTGGACCTGAAGCCGTCCGGGCAGCATTACATGGAAGACTTCCATCATGCCGGCGGCATGGCCACGCTGCTGCGCGAATTGAAGCCGCTGCTCAAGCTGGATGCGCTGACCGTCACGGGCCGCACGCTTGGCGAGGAAATCGAACTCAGCGGACCGGGCTTTGCGCAAGACGTCGTGAAGACGCGCGAACGGCCGATTTATCCGCAGGGCGGCATTGCCGTGCTCGAAGGAAATCTTGCGCCGGGCGGCGCGATCATCAAGCAGTCGGCGGCGCATCCGGACCTGATGGAACACACCGGCCGCGCGGTCGTCTTCGAGAACGCCGACGACATGGCGCTGCGCATCGATTCCGACGATCTCGATGTCACCGCCGACGACATCCTGGTGCTCAAGAACATCGGACCGAAGGGCGCGCCGGGCATGCCGGAGGCGGGCTATATTCCGATTCCGAAAAAGCTGGCGAAGGCGGGGGTGAAGGACATCGTCCGGATCTCCGATGGCCGCATGAGCGGCACCGCGTTCGGCACGATCGTGTTGCACGTGACGCCCGAGGCCGCGATCGGCGGGCCGCTTGCCCATGTGCACGACGGCGACCAGATCCGGCTGAGCGTGGTGAATCGCGAGATATCGCTGCTCGTCCCGGAGGAAGAACTGGCGCAACGCGCGCTCGATGAACCCGTCGTCGTGCCGACAGCCGGGCGCGGCTACCGGAAGCTCTTCCTGGAAACGGTGACGCAGGCGGACAAGGGCGTCGATTTCGATTTCCTGCGTGCGGAGCATTTCACCGGATCGACGCCGACCATCGAGTGATGATCGACCAGCTTCACGAGTCTGCAGAGTAGGCGATGTCCTTTTGCGCTTCAAGCGCCTTCAGCCGTTCCGTCAGCGCCGCGCGGATCGATTCGTAGGCGGTGCCACCCAGCGTCAGGCGCAAGGGCGGGTGCGCCGAGTCGGCGGCGGCGATCATCGCGTCGACGGTCTTTCCGGCGTCGCCGCGAATCGCGAAGCTGTTGGTCGCGATCGCTCGCCGGACATCGCCCGCCGGCGTGTGTTCGTACTCAGGCATGGGCTTGGCGTGGTCCAGCCCGGCGCCGAACTGCGTGCTCGTCGGTCCCGGCTCCACGATCACGAAGTCGATGCCAAACGGCGCCACCTCCTTCGCCACCGACTCCACGAAGCCTTCAATACCCCATTTCGTCGTGTGATAGAGGCTGAAGTTCGGATACGCGATCTGTCCGCCCTCCGATGAAACCTGGACGATCCGGCCGCCGCCCTGGGCGCGAAGATGCGGCAGCGCCGCGCGGATGACCTGAATCGAGCCGGTGAGATTGGTCGCGATTTGCCGGTCGATCTGCTCGTCGGTCACCTCTTCGCCTGCGCCGAACAGACCATAACCCGCATTGCTCACAACGACATCGATACGGCCCGCGGCTTCGAACGCCCCGGCAATGCACGTCCGGGTCGCCCGGGTATCGGTGACATCGAGCGTCAGCACGTGAAGGCGGTCGGTGTACTGCTCCTTGAGGTCATCGAGCGCGCCGTCGCGGCGCAACGTCGCGAAGACCGTGTCGCCTCGCGCGAGGAGGCGTTCGGCGAGCAGCCGGCCGAGGCCGGAGGACGTGCCGGTGATAAGCCAGGTCTTTGTCATGGTGTCTCCCAAAAGTCGTCGGATCGGATTGCCTGAGACCCATTCTAGGTGCCGATGATTGGTGAGAGAAGCCGCTATAGTGTGCATGCCCCCGTGAAAAATCGACACCAATGACCAAACCCACGCTTGCCGATCTCACTGCCTTTTCCGCCGTCGCGGCGCACCGGAGTTTCCGCCGCGCCGCGGATGCGCTCGGCGTGTCGCGGTCATCGCTGAGTCACACCATGCTTGCGTTGGAGCGCCAGTTGGGCGTGCGCCTGCTCAATCGCACCACGCGCAGCGTGGCGCCCACGGAGGCCGGTGAAGCGCTGTTGGTGCGCATCGGGCCCGTGCTGCGCAATCTCGATGAAGCGCTGGACGCAGTCGCCGATGCTCGCGGCAATCCGAGCGGCATGCTGCGGATCAACGCCAACGAGGGCGCTGCGAGGATCCTGCTGAAAGCCGCGGTGCCGCGCTTTCTGGAACGCTTTCCCGGCATGGCGCTGGATCTGGTGGTGGAGGGCCGGCTCGTGGACATCGTGGAACAGGGTTTCGATGCCGGCGTGCGGCTCGAGGAGTCAGTGCCGCGTGACATGGTGGCGGTACGCATTGGCGGCGACTTGCGTTTTGTCGTGGTCGCGGCGCCCTCGTATCTTGAGGGACGAAAGCCGCTCATCACACCCGATGACCTTCGCGAGCACGCCTGTATCCGGCAGCGCTTGCCGAGTGGCAAGCGGTACCGATGGGAATTTGCGAGGCGCGGCGAGGAAGTGCTGGTCGATGTTCCCGGCGCGCTCACGCTGGATAACAACGGGCTGATGGTCGAAGCCGCGTCCGCTGGACTGGGCCTGGCCTACGTGCCGGAAGCAGCCGCACGTGACTGGCTGGACGATGGCCGGCTGGTGCTCGTTCTGCAAGAGTGGTGCCCGTTCATTCCGGGCTTGTGTTTGTACTATCCCGGACATCGGCACGTGCCGGCCGGATTGCGGGCTTTTATCGATGTGCTCAAGGAGGTCAATGGCGACGCTTGAAAGCGGGCTGGAGGATGCCCGGCCCGTTCCATGAAAACGATCACGCCGCCTTGATCAGCCCTAGCTGCTGCAGTGCAGTCACGCCATCGTCGAGACCGGTCTCTTCAACGATCATGCCGCCTTGCAGCCGGAGCACGGTCGTCCCCGTGAAGCGCATTGTCCGGCCGGTCGCGGCAGGCAGTGCGCCGATGAGAAAGTCATCGAACGCCTGACCGGTGTGCGTGCCACCGCCTTCCCAGCGGCCGACCACGTAATCGCCTTCCGCGATCAGATCGGCCGTGCCCCAAAAGTTGAGATTTGGGAATGCGGCGCGAAAACCGGTCATGAACGACTTGATGTCCTCGCGGCCACGGCGCGACTCGTGCAGCGAATACTGCAGGAGCATGTCGGGTGCAGCGAGTTCATCGACGATACCGAGGTCGCAGGTCCGCCCCAAAAACGGGTGAACCAGCGGCCGACGATAGCCTTGTTGTCATCTTGCCTGGACATGGTGATTCCTCATTGAATGTGCTCGGGAAAGAGAAGCACGTTCGCCTCTCCTTGCCTGAAGACTATCGATGCAGGCATGCACCAGCGTCTCGTTTCTTGCTGCAACACTCGAAGGAATTCATGAAAAGCGGCGCGGCGTTTCTCGTCCTATTCTTGACGTAAAACGTCAGGCCGCTTACTCGCTCACTAATGGAGTGCTCCATGAATGCGTCGAATTTCGTCGTCCACAAGTTTGGTTCGGCCGTTCAGGAACGCGCGTTCATAGTTGATTACGCACGACGATTTGTGGCGCAACGCAGACTGGCGGGTACCGCGAGCGCATTCATCTGGGCCGGGTTTATGTTGCGCGACTGGTGGATCGTGCACGCATTGGCAAGTCCGATCATTTGGAAGGTAGGCGCGTTCCGGGTCGTGGGTGGAATCGGAATGTATAGCGCCGTATGGCTTGCGTGGAGGCCCCGGTTTTACGATGAGCGCGCAGCGACGCGGATTATAGTGGCGGGCACGGCCGCGGCGTGGCTAGGAATCCTGGGGATCATGTTGGTCGTACCTCTCGATATTGCATTCAGGGAGTACTACCCTGGCCTGTTGTTGATTTTTTTAATGGTATTTACTTTGTTCAGGCTGCGAGCAGTGGTTGCGGCTTGGGCGGGATGCGCCTGCCTGCTGATATTCAACCTGACGGAGCTCGTTGGCTATGTGCGAACGCAGGTCCCTATGCAACAGCAACAATTTGCACTTGCGTGGGTCTCTGCGTCCATCTATTCACTGATTTACTACTTGGTCGGTTTTGGCATCTCCGCCCAGCTTGAACTCGCTGCTCGCCGCGATTTTGTAGCCCGGCGATCTCAACTCGCCGCAAAGGGCCGCGCCGACGCCGCCAACCAGGCTATCTCCCGTCAGAACGCGGCCATGAAAGAGCTCGCCAATGACAAGGAGCGCTTCTTTTCGTCTGCTTATCACGACATTCAGCAGCCACTTGCCGCGATCAACCTGTTCGTCTGGAGCGCGCGCAACAAGCTGAAACAGGGACGCGATGCCAGTCACGATCTGGAGGTCGTCGCCAACACGGCGCGCGATATCCTCGACATGTTCAAGGGAATCCAGGAATACAGTCAGCTTGGCACGTACGATCCACAGATCGCGCCTGTCGACCTGACTCAGGTCATCGATGAACTCGCGGATCAATACGGGGGCGTTGCCGCATCGAAGGCGATTGTGTTTCGGATCGCGGACAGGCGAGGGCGATGCGAACGACCATGGGTCCTCAGCGACCGTCCAATGCTCAAGCGCGTGCTTTCCAATCTCGTTTCAAACGCGATCAGAAATACGCACGAAGGCGGCGTGGTGATCGGCTGGGTGAATCTGCGCGATCGGATTCGTGTCGATGTCCGGGATACGGGCGTGGGCATTGCTGCACAACATCGCAACGCCATCTTTTCCGAGTACTTTCAGCTTTGCAACCCCGGCCGTGATCCATCCAAGGGGCTTGGACTCGGTCTTTCCATCGTGCGACGCGTGCTCGCCATCCTGCCGGACCACGTCCTTCAGTTACGGTCTATTGAAGGGCGGGGTTCACGCTTTTCTGTCTACGTGCCCGCGTCGATTCGGGCCACCGTTCCCAGGTCCGCTCAAAGTCACGCACCCGAAGACTTGTCCACCCTTGAGGGAAAATACGCGATCCTTTGCGACGACGACCCCGCGGTGCTCGAAGGACTTCGCCGGTTGTTCAGCGGAGCAGGGCTGCTGGTTGACGCCGTCGGCTCGATAGCGGAAGTCGCAACACTCTTGCAGGGCGCGCGATCACCTGACGTTGTCGTCACTGACCTGCGGCTCGGCGACAGCGCGACCGGCGCCGACGTCGCTCGCCAGGTCAGGCAGCATTTTTCCTGGGCCAGTGTCATTCCCGTCGCATTCGTGACGGGGGAACTTCTTTCGCCAAACATTCTCCGGGATTTTCAACGGCCGTTCATTCTGCTGCAAAAGTCGGCTTCGCCGCAGTCGATTCTGTTGGAGGTTGGCAGGCTCGTCGCTACCCAGGGGACATCGGATGACGACTCCAATATGGCCGGGGAACCGGGCAAACCGGTGCCCCTGGCGGACGGGCGCAGCGTTCCCGCTCAATTACCTCTGTAGAGCTCACGCATGTTTGCCTCCTGCTCGCTTCCCCGGAAGCCCGCGAGTTCGCGCGTCACCTCATCACGGGTTCTTGCGCCGGCGACTGCCGATGGTTGCCGGGGTGCCGTACCCGTATCGGACGCACGGGTGGAAGAGTCTTCGGCAACTGAACTGCTTTGGCTCGTGTCCGACTGTGCCATGCATTGCTGTGCGGCAACAGCCACGACAACACCAAACAAGCTTGCGCATAACCGATTGCTATTCATGAGCGTTCTCCTTTGACGGTTTGAATGACGACCGATGAGATCCAGTCGTCTAGCAGCAGCGCAGTCGGCGATGCTGTTGACTTCATTCTGGTCAGCGAGAGACGCGGCCGCTACGCACATGCGTGCGGTGCTACATGTGTAGGTGGCTGCGGGCTGGTGAACTGTTAGTCTTGTCATCTCCTCTCGGGCGTACGCAATGAAAGTCCTCCTGATCGATGACCACGCGTTATTCAGAGCTGGTGTGATGCTCTTGCTTCGGGAAGCGATGCCCGGCATCGAAATCTTGCAGGCGAGCACGTTGCGCGATGGTGTTGAAATTGCGCTCAACCAGGCGTTGAATCTGGTGTTTCTCGATCTGGAATTGCCAGATGGGAATGGTCTCGATGCGCTCGAAATGTTGAAGCACCAACGGCCGTCGCTTCCAGTCGTGATCATGTCGGCGGATGAGCGCGTCGGAACAATCGTTCAGGCGCTCGGGTTCAACGCGATGGGATTCGTGCCGAAGTCGCAGCCGCCTGAAGTGCTTCAGGCTGCGCTGCATTCGGCGCTGGCGGGCGGCGTATTTCTTCCAGTTTCGATTGTCCAGACGCTTGCTGGGGATCAGGCGCCTTTCGAGCTTAAAACCGTGATTGAAACCGACCACCTGGGTTTATCACCGAGACTATTCGAGACGCTTGGCTGGCTGGCGCAAGGCTTGCCGTCGAAAGCGATCGCGGTGCGCATGGGTCTGGAGGATATTACGGTCCGAAAATACGTGAGCCAGTTGCTGGCTCACTTCAACGTACGGCGCCGGACCGAACTGATCGTATTGCTGGCGAACAATCAAGTGAGCTTCGGGCCGCCGCCGCTTAGCCAGCCGGCGCTGGACGGTCATGGCTCGCCGTACTAGCGCCGCGAAACCAACGCTTCATTCCCGATCAAGCCAGCTATCCAGCGCCACGCGAAACGCGACGGCGGCGATCACGGGCACGGTCAGCATCATGACGATGCCGAAATTCTCGATCGCATCGCCGTACAAGACCGTGTGATATAGCACGACGCTGGAGACTGCAACGAGGGCGACGAAGCCCGCGATCACCATCAGGATATGGCGCACGGCCTGGGATGGCTGCCAGCGCTTTTGTCGTCTGGCGGTATCGATGTCAGGTTTTTGTGGGTTTTCTGGCATAGGAGGGTGCCTGACTTTACGGACCGCATTCGCCGGCCCGGCCGGCGCGCAACAGGCATGTGACTGAGTAGATAAAGCTGCATGTTACTCGCGTTTGCCGGCCCTTTGCCAACGCGCAGCGGTCCTTTCAGATTACCGTAAATTCCCGCTATCGAACGATGTCCTGCATTTCTTCCACTGAGGGAATCGCGCTGAACGTCCCGGTCCGCTCGACCGTCAGCGCGGCGGCGCGCTGCCCTGCCTGGATGGCGTCGTCGAGCGAGGCGCCTCGCGCAAGCGAGCCGACAAGCACCCCTGAGAAAACGTCGCCCGCACCGGATGTATCGGAGGCTTTTACCGGCCGTGCCGCGAAGTTCGACGCGCCTTCGTGCGTTGAAAGCAGGCAGCCTTCAGCGCCCAGGGTCACGATCACCCAAGCCGGCCCCTTCGCCTGCAGCCACGCCGCCGAATCCTTTACGTCGACACCTTTTGCGATGTCCAGGATTTCGCCCTCGTTCGCGATGACACCGTCGCACTTCTCAAGCGCTTCGGTGCTGTCCCAGTGCCACGGCGCGGCGTTGATCACGACTTTCGCGCTGCGCGCGCAAGCCAGATCGGCGACCGCGTTGGTGCTGGCAAGAGACAGGTTGCCTTGCATCAGCACGTAGTCTCCCGCTTGAACGTCTGACAGAGACGCCGTGAGACGTTCCGCGCTGCTCGCCTGCGTGCAACCGATCGTGGTGATGATCGAGTTCTCGCCGTCGGCGGTCACCGTGAGGATCGAGACATCCGTATCGCAAGACAATCTGATCAGACGTAGATCGTCGAACGCTTCTCGAAGCAGCGCGTTCTCGATCTCGATGCCGGCAGCATCGCCGCCTATTGCCGAGACGAACACGACCTTCGCGCCCGAACGCTGCGCCGCCACCGCCTGATTCAGCCCCTTTCCACCGGGTGCGCGAGCGATCGATTGCGCCAGAATCGACTCGCCCGGGCGCGGTGCGCGCCGGACATTGAGCGTCACATCCGACACTGCATTGCCCACCACGAACACACGTGTCATGAACGGGCCTTGTTTGCAGCGGCCATGAATTCATGCACGCGATCTCGATCGACGTCGTTCCACCACAGCCCGTCTTTCTTGAGGAAGCTCGCAACGATGACGGCATCGGCAATGGAAAACATGTCGCCAATGTTCGCCGGCGTGACGCCCGATCCAACGACCACGGGCAGCGACGTTCCCTTGCCGATAGCCGCGAGTTCATCGAGTTGCGCGGAGTCGCCCGTTCGCTGGCCCGTCGCCACGGCTGCGTCGGCATCGAAGAATTCCACGTCGCGAGCAAGTTCGGGGATCGACCGGTCGCCCGTGATGGCGTGCGCGCCGTGCTTCACGTGGACGTCGGCGAAGATCTTGATGTCCCTTGCATGCAGCCACGAGCGGTAACGTGTCGCCTGCGCGGCGGGACCCTCGACAATGCCCTCATTGGCCACATATGCGTTCGCCCACTGGTTCACACGAATGAACGACGCCGACGCCGCCTTGGCAATTGCAAGCGCCTGGATTGCGCCGTTCGCGAGCACGTTGATGCCGACAGGGCATTTCACCGTGCGTTTGACGGCTTCGGTAATCATGGTCATTGCCGCAACCGTTTCCGGGCCGATACTGTCAGGCTTGCTGAACGGAATATCGCCGTGGTTCTCGACCATCAGTCCGTCGACGCCACCTTCCACGAGCAGACGCGCTTCGTTGCATGAGAAGGCGATGATGTCCTCCATCCGCTCTCCGTCGTAGCGCGCGGAGCCGGGCAGCGGAAGACAATGAAGCATGCCGATGACCGCTTTCTTGCGGCCGAACAGCGTGGCGATGGCATTGGGTTTTTCATTCAAAACGAGCTTGTGCGACATACATGTATCCCTGGTTGACGACTATTCGTACGCGGCGCTGTGAAAGCCGATTTCAAGCGAAAGGGCTTTGGAGAAGATCTCGTTAGCACGCCCGAAATCGAACTCGGCCGCAGGGAGTGTATCGATCTCGTTCTTGAGCCACGCGGCTTGATTGAGGAAGGCGATGTCGGTGTGCAGCAGGACCCAGGCCCTGACGTTTGGATCCGCGATGTGAGTGCGCGCCGCCGCTTGGCACCACTCGGCGTACATCCACTCGGCGCACATCATCGCGACGACGACGTCGTGGTAAGACCCGTTTGCCGCGATCTCGAGCATGCCGGAGTTGAATGCAACAACGCGGGCGGGCAGGGTATCGAGGTCCGAAACAGGACGCACATCCAGTGCGTCGAACACGGCTTCGAAATAAGGAATCTGCTCAGTCGATAAAGCGTGCAGCACGCCCGAAAGCCAACGCTTCCTGCCTAGATCCGGCGCCTTGACGAGCGCGTAGCCGAAGATCGTGATGGCGGTTTCGACAAACAAATGTTCGTATCGAAGGTAGTTGTGAAACACGTTTTTTGCAAGCGAATCGTTCTTGATGTCTTCGACGAACGCATGCGCCTGCATCTCGTTCCAAAGGGCCAGATTCTTTGCTCGCAACTGGTCTGAATGGGATTGAAGCTCCATCATTTCTTTCCTTTTTTTGCCGTGCGCAGTTTGCTGAAGACGCGCGTGTTCGACCAGATTGCAAGAAGGATGATCACCCCTGTCACGATCTGGGTAAAGAAGGGCGATACATGCAAGAGGATCAGTCCGTTTCCAAGCGTTGCGATTGTCAGTGCGCCGAGGACCGTGCCGACCACCGTCGCGCGTCCGCCCATCAGCGAAGTGCCGCCCAGCACCACCGCCGCGATGACATCGAGTTCGAATCCGGATGCCGCATTCGAGGAGCCCGATCCCAAACGCGACGCGAGCATCAGCCCCGCTATAGCGGACGCAGCGCCGGAGATCACGAATACCGATGCCTTGATGCGCAGCGCCGGCATGCCGGAGCGGCGTGCCGCCTCGGCGTTCGAACCGACGGCAATGACCTGGCGGCCGTACCGCGTGCGGTTGATCGTGACGTAGCCAATCAAGGCCGCAACAATTGCGATGATGGCCGGCACCGGAATGCCCGCGACCGTGCCGGCTCCGAAGAAGTCGAAGCCCGTTCCTGATTCAATGGGTATCGAGAATCCCTGAGTGGAATACAGCGCGATGCCGCGCAACGTGGAAAGCCCGGCAAGCGTGACGATGAATGACGGGATCGCCTGGCTCGCAGAAAACCAGCCCTGCACGAGACCAATGACTGCGCCCAGCAGTATCGTCACAAGAATTGCGACAGGCCACGAGAGACCGGCTTGCATCAGGATCGCAGCGAGCGAATTCGTCAATGCGACAACCGAGCCCACGGACAGGTCGATTCCTCCCGTGGCAATGACAAACGTCATTGCAATCGCGACCACCAGCATGGGCGCAAGCTGCCTGAGAATGTTCAGCAGGTTGGCAGTGGTCAGGAAGGTGGGCGTTGCGGCACTGAACAGGATGCAGCATGCAATAAAGAACACCGCAATCGATGCAACCTGCGCATGTGCAAGAAGCATGTCCCTGTACTTCGAGCCTTTTTCCCGCTCGGTATAAATGGAGGTGCTCATCGGTGTTGCTCCCCAACGATCAATTGAACCAGCTCTTCCAGCGTCGTATCTTTCACCCGGCGCTCGGCGACCTTCGTGCCCTCGTACATGACGGCGATCCGGTCGCATACGCGAAAGAGATCCTGAAGCCGGTGAGTGATCAGCACGACGGACACACCTTGCGCCTTTACGCGATTGATCAACGCGAGCACGGCCTCGACTTCGGCAACGGCAAGCGCCGAGGTGGGCTCGTCCATGATCAACACGCGCGGTTCGAACGATGCCGCTCGCGCAATCGCAATCGCCTGGCGCTGACCGCCCGAAAGCTGCTCGACGTTCGCGTTCAGGTCAGGAATGCGGATCTTGAGATTCGACAAGAGCCGTTTCCCCTCGTGGAGCATTGCGCTTCGTTTCAGAAAGCCCTTGTTGCAAAGCTCGCGTCCGAGAAAAAGATTGCCGGCGACATCGATAGCGTCGCACAAGCTCAGGTCCTGATAGACCATTTCGATGTGACGCGCACGCGCATCGGCGGGGCTGGTCAGCTTGACGGGCTCCCCTCCCACCAATATGTCTCCGCTGTCCGGAATGTAGGTCCCGGCCATGATCTTCGTGAGCGTCGACTTTCCCGCTGCGTTGTCTCCAATCAGGCCGAGACATTCGCCGGGGTACAAGTCGAGGTCGACGCCGCGCAGTGCCTGGAACGAGCCAAACGAAATCTTGATGTCGCGCAATGAAAGTACGGGCTGGCCAAGCGCCTGGTCCGCGCGTTCCTGAGTTTCAAGCTGTTCCATATCCGGTCACTTTTTGAAGGCAGCACGATAAGGATCGACGTTCGCCTTCGTGACGACAGCGAGCGGCACTGAGATCGTGGTCTGAACGGTCTTCCCTTCGTGGACATCATTGAGTGCCTGAATCGCGGCGCGGCCCATGGCAGCGGGGTCCTGTTGCACGACACCCAGCACGACCCCGTTGTCAATTCCCCGGATGACTTCCGACGCAAGGTCCCATCCGACGACCTTGATCTTCTTGTTCATGCCTTGTGCATTGATCGCCGCGATGGCGCCAAGCATTGCTGGCTCGCCGGTTGCATAGATGACATTGATATCCGGGTTCGCCGTAATGAGATTCTCCGCCGCAGAAAGCGCGACATCCTGGCTGTTGCGTCCATCCACAATCCCGGCGATGGAAATTCCGGGCGACTTCGCCAGTTCATCGATAGATGCTTTTTGGCGGGAATTCTGGATCGTGGAACTCAGGGCGCCGACCACGCCGACCCGGGCCTTTCCGCCGAGATTCGCCTGGACGTACTTGGCGAGATAGTCGGCGATCAGCTTTCCGCCTACGGCGTTGTCCACGCCCACTTGCGCTTTCTGCGGTCCCGGCGGCAGCACGGCGTCGATGCCCACGACCGTTATTCCAGCCGCCGCCGCTGCCTTGACCGAGGATCGCAGACCATTCACGTCGATTGCATCGACCGCGATTCCGTCGACCTTCTGCTGGATGTAGTCATCCAGCGCATTGTTCTGTGCGCTTGGAACGTCGTTGGCATTGAAGACAATCAGCTTTGCACCGAGCTTGTCGGCCTGCTTCTGTGCGCCCTCGCGCATCTGATTGAAGTAGGTGGCTTGCTGGTTGATGAGAATGAGACTGTACGTCTGAGCCGCGAGCGCAGGCAAGGATGCCGTCAGTAGTAATCCTAAGGTTATCTTGCGAAGCACTTTCCCACGAAGTTGGTTCAGCATTTTCTAGCCTTTAAGGTTGGATATTCAGGTTGCTTTGGGTGCCGTGACCGAAGCACGGACAATCAGTTCAACAGGCAGCAAGAACTCGACGAACGCAGCGTTCTCGTCCGGCTCCGCCAACGCGAGCTCCACTGCCTTTCTTCCCATCTCCCTGATGGGCTGCCGTATTGCGGTCAATGCGGGATTAAACAGATGCAACGGCCCGGCATCGTCGAAAACGATGAGAGACAGGCGCTCCGGAATGGCAATATCCGCCGCCTGCAGCGCCTCGAGCAAACCAAACGCTATCTCTCCGCTTGAAACAAAAACCGCTGTTGGCTCTTCGCTCGACTGCAGGACCTGCGCCGCCGCCTGCCGGCCGAACTCCGGCGAATAGTTGCCGAAGCACGTCATGACGACTTTTGCGCCGTTTTCTTC
The DNA here is from genome assembly GCF_001577465.1 of Burkholderia sp. PAMC 28687. Classification (NCBI taxonomy): domain Bacteria; kingdom Pseudomonadati; phylum Pseudomonadota; class Betaproteobacteria; order Burkholderiales; family Burkholderiaceae; genus Burkholderia; species Burkholderia sp. PAMC 28687. The sequence goes on along the minus strand of NZ_CP014506.1, from coordinate 1,650,370 downwards.
CGCGGCTTCGCGCAAGCCGGTCAGCCGTTCAGTCGTGCTGCGCAGCTTCTCGGGGCCGCCAATGAACGCAATCCGCTTGTGCCCGACGGACGCCAGGTATTGCCCGGCCAGCCGGCCGCCGTTCTCGTTATCGCAAAAGACCTTCGAACAATCGATACCCGGTACGTCTTCATCGATCAGGATCAGGCCCGACGCAGCAGCCAGGGTTTCGGCGAGGTCACTCGAGTTGTGATGTCCGCTTACGAACAAAAGGCCGCTCACGCGGTTGCGCAGCATGCGGGACACGTATTCCACTTCACGTGCCGCACTGTTCGACGTTGCGCTCAACAGAACCCCTTGGCCATGCTCCTCCGCTGCTTGCTCGACCGCGGACGCGAGCGACGCGAAAAACGGATTGGCAATGTCGGGAATGACGAGCCCCACCGTGTCCGACCGGCCCCGCCCCAGGCTTCGGGCGAGAGGATTGGGCACATAACGCAAGGTCTTGATTGCTGCATCGATCCGTTCGGAGGTCGATGCGGGCAACTTGATGCCCGCGTTGAGGTAACGCGACACGGTCGACGGCGAAACACCGGCGGCCGACGCGACATCGCTCAGGCTTGCTCCCAACTTAGTTTTTGCCACCTCGACCCCTACGAAAGCGCTTTACTAAACCGCTTTCGTATTGAAATTCGTCATAAAGCCGATGTCAAGCGGAATTTGAGATAGGGGGCCCAGGTTTGAAACGATAGCTACTGCAAGGGGTTGTCCGCTATCGGTCAAGGGGCGGTCGCAGTGCGCGCATCGTGCAGCAGGCTGTCCGACCAGCCGCCGCCGAGATCGCCTATCAGCGACGCTGCATCGAGCAAACGCGACTGCTGCACGTTCAGCGCCGTTTGCTGGCTGCTCAACTGCGTTGCCTGGGCGGTCGCGACTGTCGTGTAGTCAACGGTTCCCGCCTGATACTCGTTGAACGCAATCTCGGCGGCTCGGCTTGCGTCGCGCACGGCGGAATCGAGCGTGTCGGACTGCTCGGCCAGGATGCGCAGGCCGGAGAGGTCGTTTTCCACGTCCTCGAAGGCGGTCAGCACCGTGCCGCGATAGTTGGCCACCGCCGCTTGATACGCCGCCTTGGCCGCCGCGACTTCGCCGCTGCGCTCGCCGCCATCGAACAGCGTTTCGGTCGCGCTGCCGCCAAGCGACCAGACGTAGTTGGCCACGTGCAGCAAGCCGCCCAACGGCGACTGCGTGAAGCCGTCCAGCGCCGACAACGATACAGTCGGGTAATACGCCGCCACCGCCACGCCGATCGCCGCATTCTGCGACGCCATCTGGCGCTCCGCCGTCGCGATGTCGGGGCGGCGCTGCAACAACGTCGACGGAACGCCAACGGGAATATTGGGCAGGCTTGGCATCGTCGTGCTGTGCGGGATGTCGAGGTCTTCCGGGTTCTTGCCCACCAGCACGGCAATTGCATGCGCATTCTGGGCGCGCGCCACGCCAAGCGCGATCAGGCTCGACTGCGCGTTTTCGAGCTGGGTGCGGGCAGTCAGTACGTCGGAAGGCGGAACGATACCGAACTTGTCCTGGTCGGCAACCACGTCCAGATAATGCTGATACGCCTTGACCGTTTGCTGCAGCAAATCGATGTTGGCGTCGCTGGTACGCAATTGAATTACGGCCGTCGCAAGCGCGATCTGTTCGGAGAGCGTCGCGTTCGCGAGCGTCGCCTCGCTCGCCTGCGCGGTGGCGGCATTCTGTTCGATCGTGCGCCGCACCGAACCCCACAAGTCAGGCGCCCAGCTCACATTGCCTTCGAGCGAACCGGAATTGCTCACCGTCTGAATATTGCCGATACCGCGGCTCAAACTCGCGCTCGAGGTCCCCGTCCCGCTGCGCTGGCGCGTGCCCGAGCCGGTCACGCCTATGGTTGGAAACAGGGCGGAGCGAGCCACCTTCACTTCGGCGAGCGCTTCCTGATAATTGGCATAGTCCTGCCGCACGGTCTGGTTCGATACCGCCACGAGCGGTTCGAGCTGATTGAGCAGCGGATCGTTGAAGCCGGTCCACCATGCGCCCTTGGGACCATCGGCGTCCGGTTGAGCCTGGGTCCAGCCGGGCAATTCACGGAAGGTCGCCGGCACGCTGACTTGCGGCCGATGGTAATCCGGGCCGACCATGCAGCCGCCCAGCAGCAGGGCCGCTGCGGCGGCGAGTGGTTTGGAGGATATCTTCATCGTCATGCCTTTGTATCTGATTGCCCGAGGCTGTCCGCTTGCCCTTCCTGCCGGTTCCACGGCAGACCGGACGACCATTTGACGAGCTTGAAACGCAACCGGTCCAGGTACAGGTAGATCACCGGCGTGGTGTAAAGCGTGAAGACCTGGCTCACGATCAAACCGCCCATCACGGTAATACCGAGCGGCTGGCGCAGCGACGCCCCCTGGCCAATCCCGATCGCGAGCGGCACTGCGCCGAGCACGGCGGCGAAGGTGGTCATCATGATCGGGCGCAGACGAACCACCGCGGCGGCGTGAATCGCATCGCGCGCCGGCATGCCTTCGTGGCGCTGCAACTGGATGGCGACATCGACCATCATGATCCCGTTCTTCTTCACAATACCGATCAACAAGATAATGCCGATCAGCGCGATCACCGAGAACGGCGTGCCGAAGATCAGCAGCGCGAGGGTGGCGCCTATTCCCGCCGATGGCAGTGTCGAAAGAATCGTCAGCGGGTGGATCGAGCTTTCATAAAGCACGCCGAGCACGATATACACCACCCCCAGCGCGGCGATGATCAGGAGGGGAACGGTGCCCATCGACTGCGCGTAGGCTTGCGCCGCGCCCGCGAACGCGCCATGGATGCTCGCCGGCATGCCGATCTCGCGTGCTGCATTTTGCAACGCCTCCTGGGCCTGGCTCAACGATCCGCCCGGCGGCAGGTTGAACGAGATCGTCGCGGCGACCAGTCCGCTCTGGTGATTGACCTGAGTCGACGTATGGTTGCTCACGTAGCTGGAGAGCGCAGGCAGCGGCACCATGGTTTCAGCCGTTGTACTGTCCGCGCTGCCGCTCGAACTGCCGCCCTTGCTGTTGGAAATGCTGTTCGTGGTCGCGTTGGCTTGCGCGTTCGAGTTCAGCGAGTTGGTGCTCGACGTGCTCGATGCCGCGCCGACCGCGCTCGCCGCTGTCACGCCCTTGACCGTTGCGCCCGGCATCTGCGTCTGCTGGCTGCCGGTCGGATTGCCCGCCGCCGTGCTCAGGAAAATCTGCTTGAGCGTCTCCGGGTATTGCCAGTATTGCGGCGCGACTTCCATCACCACGAAGTACTGGTTCAGCGCGTTATAGATAGTCGATACCGTGCGCTGGCCGAACGCATCGTACAGGACGTTATCGATCTGGTTGGGCGCGAAGCCGTAGCGCGCGGCGGTCGCGCGATCGAAGTTGACGTAGGTCTGCAGGCCGTTTTGCTGGAGGTCGGAGTTGACATCGAGCAGGGCGCTGCGGTCCTTGTTGAGCGCGGTCACGAGCTTCGGCGTCCAGGCAAACAGTGCGGCGGAGTCATCGCTTGTCAGCGTGTACTGGTATTCAGCCGCCGACTGCCGTCCGCCGATCCGCAGATCCTGCTGGGCCTGGACAAAGAGCCGCGCACCGGAGACCTGGTTGAGCTTCGGCCGCAGGCGATTGACCACTTCGGTCGCCGTCACATGGCGCTGCCCAAGCGGCTTCAGTTCAATGAACACATTCGCCGTATTCAGCGCGCGGCCGCCAGTGAACCCGGCCACCGACTGAACCGCCGGGTCCTTTTGCACGATCTGCTGCAACTGCGCGAGCTTCTTTTCCATCGCGGGGAAGGAGATGCTCTGGTCCGCGATGATCTGCCCGATCAGGATGCCCGTGTCCTGTTCGGGGAAGAACGTGGCCGGCACGAGTTTGAACAGGAACACGTTGGCGACCAGCAAGCCGATCAGCAACAGGATCACCAGCAGCGAATGATCGAGCACGGCCGTGAGCGAACGCGCATAGGCGTTCTTGAAGCGGTCGAACTGCCGCTCGACCCAGCCCGCCCATCGCGCCTTGGCATGCCCCGCGTTCTCGCGGCTCAGCACGTATGCGCACATGGCCGGCGTGACGGTGAGCGAGATCACGAGCGAGATCAGGATCGCAATCGAAAGCACGACGGCGAACTCATGGAACAGCAATCCCACGATGCCCGGCATCAGCAGGATCGGCAGGAACACGGCGATGAGCGACAAGCTCATCGATATCACCGTGAAGCCCACTTCGGCGCTGCCTTTCAGCGCGGCTTCTATTGGACTGAGACCGAGTTCCAGGTGGCGCACGATGTTTTCCAGCACTACGACGGCGTCATCGACCACGAAGCCCGTGCCGATGGTCAGCGCCATCAGCGACAGATTGTCGATGCTGTAGCCAAGCAGGTACATCGGCCCGAACGTGCCGACGATCGATATGGGCAACGCCACTGCCGGGATGAGCGTGGCGCGCGGCGACTGCAGGAACACGAACACCACGCCGACCACCAGCAGCACGGCGATGAACAGGGTCCGCTCAGTATCTCCCACTGACGAGCGTACCGATTCCGACCGGTCGATCGCGACGTTGACATGCACGCTGCTCGGCAGCGTCGCCTCGATTGAAGGCAGCACGTTCCTGATCTGCCTGACCGTACTCACGATGTTGCTGCCGGGCATCGGGTAGACAATGACGAGCACCGCCGACTTCGAGTTGAAGAGCCCGGCGTTGCGGATGTTCTCGTTGGAGTCGCGCACCTGGGCAACATCGCTCAGGAGCACCGGCGCGCCGTTCCGGTAAGCGATCACAAGCTGACGATAGGGCGCCGCCTTCGTGATCTGGTCATTCGATACAACCACGTAACGCTGGTCGCCCTGGTCGAGATGGCCCTTGGCGCTGTTGGCGTTGGCCGCCGAGATTGCCGCGCGTACATCTTCGAGACCGATCCCGTAGCTGCTCAGCTTGCCCGGCTGCAACTCGACCCGCACCGAAGGCAACGCGCCGCCGCCCAGCGTGATCTGGCCCACGCCGTTCACTTGCGAAAGTTGCTGCTGGATCACCGAATCCGCTGAATCGTAAAGCTGCGCCTTGGTGAGCGTATCGGACGTCAGCGCAAGTACCATGATCGGCGAGTCCGCCGGGTTGTATTGCCGATACGTCGGGTTGGCGCGCAAGGTCGACGGCAAGTCGGCGCGCGCGGCCTGGATGGCCGCCTCGACATCGCGAGCGGCGCCGTTGATGTCGCGGTTCAGCGCGAACTCGACCACGATCATCGATGAACCCACGTAGCTGATCGACGTCAGTTCTTCCACGCCCGCAATCGTGCCGAGCCGCCGTTCGAGCGGTTCGGCCACGGTAGAGGCCATGATGTTCGGGCTCGCGCCGGCCATGTTCGCCTGCACCACGATCACCGGAAACGCGATGTTCGGCAACGGCGCGACCGGAAGCCGGAAGTACGAAAGCGCGCCGGAGATCAGGATTGCGATCGCCAGAAGCGTGGTCGCGACCGGGCGCCGGATGAATAACGCCGAGATGTTCACGGCGCCTGCTCCGCGGGCGCTTCAGGCAGGTTGCGCTTGCGCCGGTTCCTGACGCGCTCGGCGATCCTGTCGAAGAACAGGTAGATGACCGGCGTGGTAAAAAGCGTCAGCATCTGGCTCACCGTCAACCCGCCGATGATCGCAAGCCCGAGCGGCCGGCGCAGCTCCGACCCCGTGCCGCTGCCGAGCAACATGGGCAATGCGCCGAGCATGGCGGCGAGCGTCGTCATCAGGATTGGCCGGAAGCGCAGCAGCGACGCCTCGAAGATCGCATCGCGCGGTGATTTGCCGTGATTGCGTTCGGCGTCGAGCGCGAAGTCGACCATCATGATCGCGTTCTTTTTCACAATGCCGATCAGCAACACAATGCCGATAATGCCGATCACATCCAGGTCGCTGCCCGCGATCATCAACGCGAGCAACGCGCCGATACCCGCCGATGGCAACGTGGAAAGAATCGTCACCGGATGGATGAAGCTCTCATAAAGCACCCCCAGCACGATATACACCGCCACCAGCGCGGCGATCAGCAAATACACCTCGCTCGACAACGAGTCCTGGAACGCCTGCGCCGCGCCCTGCAGCGACGACGTAATGGATGGCGGCAGCTTGACCGCCTGTTCCACCTCGTGAATGCGCGCGACCGCCGTGCTCAGCGACGCGCCCGGCGCGAGATTGAACGAGATCGTGACGGCCGGGAACTGCGCGAGATGGCTGATCACGAGCGGCGACTTGACGATCTCGATCTTGGCAATTGCAGAGAGCGGCACTTGTCCCGTGCTGCTCGTCTGGCTTGGCAGGTACAGGTTGCCTATGGATGCGACATTGGGCAGCGACTCAGGTCTCGCAACGAGGATCACGCGGTACTGATCCGATTGCTGGAAGATCGTCGAGACGATCCGCTGGCCGAGCGCGTCGTACAGCGCGTTGTCGATGGTCGCCGGTGTGATGCCGAAGCGCGCCGCCAGTTGCCGGTTCACTTCCACATTCACACTCAGGCCGTCAGTGTTCATGTCGCTTTGCACGTCGGCCAGCGACGGAATCTGCTTCAGCCGGTCGACGAGTTCCGGCACGTACTTCTGGAACGCCTGCTGGCTCGGTCCGCGCAGCACGAAGCTGTACTGGTTCGGCGAGACCGTGGTGTCGAGCGTGAGATCCTGCTCAGGCTGCATGTAAAGCTTGATTCCCGACACATTGGCGACCTCCTGCTGCAACCGCCGCGCAATTTCTTGCGCCGTGTCCGAACGCTTGTCGCGATCGCGCAGGTTGATCAGGAAACGCCCGTTGTTCAGCGTGGAATTCGTGCCGTCGATGCCGACATAAGAGGTCAGCGACGTGACATCGGGGTCTTTCAGGATGGCGTCCGCGAGTGCGCGCTGACGCGTAACCATCGCCTTGTACGACACCGAGTTGTCGGCCACGCTGATCCCCTCGATCACGCCGATATCCTGCGTCGGGAAAAGACCCTTCGGGATCACCACATACAGCACGCCGGTCAGCACGACCGTGCCGATCGCGACCATCAGCGTGAGCATCTGGTGGTCGAGCACCCAGCGCAAACCGCGTTCGTAGCCGGCGAGGGTTTTATCGAAGAGCCCTTCGCTGATGCGCTCGAAACGGCTCGGATGACGTTGCGCCTGGGCGCGCAGAAGCCGCGCGCAAAGCATGGGCACGACTGTCAGTGAAACCACTGCCGACAGCACGATGGTCACCGCGAGCGTCACCGCGAATTCGCTGAACAGGCGCCCGATCACGCCGCCCATGAAGAGCAGCGGAATCAGCACCGCGATCAGCGAGATGGTCAGCGAGAGAATCGTGAAGCCGATCTGACCGGCGCCTTCGAGCGCCGCTTCGAGCGGCGTCCTGCCTTCCTCCAGGTACCGCACGATATTCTCGATCATCACGATCGAGTCATCGACCACGAAGCCGGTCGCGATGATCAACGCCATCAGCGAGAGGTTATCGATGGAATAGTTCAACTGGTACATCACGGCCAGCGTGCCGATCAGCGATACCGGCACCGAGATGCTCGGAATGATCGTGGCCGGCACGTTGCGCAGGAACACGAAGATCACGGCCACCACGAGCACGATGGCGAGCAGGAGTTCGAACGCGGCGTCGGATACCGATGAACGGATCACGCCCGTCGTGTCCGATACAACCGTGACCTTCATGCCCGCCGGCAGCGTGGATTCGAGCTGCGGCAACTGCTTCGTGATCTGGTTGACGGTCGCGATCACGTTCGCACCCGGCTGGCGCTGCACGTTCAAGATGATCGCCGGCGTGCCGTTGTACCAGGCGCCGCGCTCGACGTCCTGCGGCGCCTGGGTCACCTTCGCGACGTCGCGCATGAACACCGGCGCGCCGTTCTGATACGCGACGACCGTGTTCAGGTAGTCCTTCGGATCGGAGATCTGGTCGTTGCCGTTGATGGTGTAGTCGAGGTCGGGGCCATCGAAATTGCCCTTTGGCTGGCTCACGTTGACGTAGCTCAGCAACGTGCGCAGGTCGTCTATGTTGAGGCCGTAGGCGGCGAGCTTTTGCGGGTCCGCTTCCACGCGGATGGCCGGCACGTTGCCGCCGCTCGTGGTGACCACGCCCACGCCCGATACTTCCGAAATCTTGGTGCCGAGGCGATTGTTGGTGGCGTCCTCCAGTTGCGTGAGCGACATCGACGGGGAGGTGACCGCGAGCGTCAGGATCGGCTGGTCCGCCGGATTGACCTTGGCGTAGGTCGGCGGCGCCGGCAGGCCGGTCGGCAGGAAACTGTTGGCCGCGTTGATGGCCTGCTGGACATTCTGCTGCGCGATATCGAGATTCAGCGACAAGTCGAACTGCAACGTGATGACCGACGCGCCGTCCGAGCTGTATGACGTCATCTGCTGCAGGCCGGGAATCTCGCCCAGTTGCACTTCGAGCGGCGCCGTGACGGTGGTTGCCATCACATCCGGACTGGCCCCCGGATAAAACGTCTGCACCTGGATGGTCGGATAGTCGACGTTGGGTAGCGACGAAACCGGCAGGACGCGCACGGCGATGAGGCCCACCAGCACGAGGGCGATCATCAGCAGCAGCGTGGCTACCGGTCGGAGAATAAACAGGCGGGAAATGTTCATCGGCGCATGGGTCCGATACTACGAAGCAGCTTGCGCGGAGGCAGCGGCCGCGCCAGACGCGCCGGCACGCGCGTGTCTATGCTGAGCTTGCGTGCCGGTTGCAGGGGGCTCACTGGCCGCGACGCCCGAAGCAGGCTTTGCCGCAGCCGCCTGAATCTTCGCGCCATCGCTCAGACGATCAGTGCCGTCCGTCACCACGATATTGCCCGCTGCAAGACCTGACGTGATTACCGTGTTCTTGCCGTCGCTCGGCCCGAGCGCGACCTTGTGAACCGACACCGTGTTGTTGGCGTTGACCAGATACACGTAGTCGCCCGGCGCGCCGCTTTGCACTGCCGGCGTGGGCACCAGCACGGCGTTCTGCAGTGTATCGACCAGCAATTTGACGTTGACGAACTCGCTTGGGAACAGCGCTTCGTCGTCATTGGGGAAAGTCGCTCTCAACGTCACGGTGCCCGTACTCGTCGCCATCTGGTTGCTGACCGCATACAGGGTTCCGGTTGCGATCTCCCGCGAGTTGTCGCTGCTGTAGGCGGTGACCGGCAGGCGTGCGCCGCCGTTCATGCGTTGCAGCACGTTCGCGAGGGAATCCTGCGGCACTGTGAACTGAACCGTGGTGGGTTTCATGGTGGTGATCACGACGATCCCCGGCGACGATGACGCCGTGACGTAATTCCCCGGATCGACCAGACGCAGGCCGACGCGCCCGGAGACCGGTGCGGTGATGTGGCAATACGCCAGATCGAGATCGAATTGCGCGATGTTGGCAAGGTCGACCTTGACCGCCGCTTCGTCCTGCTGCACGAGGAACTGCTGGTCGGCAAAAGTCTGCTCGGCAATCGACTTGCGTTCGTTGAGCTGCGTGAAGCGGACGAGGTCGGCGCGTGCCTGCGCCAGGGCGGCGCGGTCTTTGGCCAGCGTCGCCTCGGCTTGTTGTTTGTCGATTTCATACTGGCGCGGATCGATCTGCGCGAGGAACTGGCCTTTCTGCACGTCCTGGCCTTCGTGATATCCGACAGCGGTCAGGTAGCCGCTCAGTTGCGGCAGCACCGTGACCGTCGCGGTAGGCGTCACCGTGCCGAGTTCACTGAGGACTTCAGGCATCGAACCCGTGCTTGCGGTGGCCACGCTGACCACTTGCGGCGGCGTAGGACGAGGGGCTTTCTTCGCGCGGAGCAAGTGCACGACAACGACCGCGATCAGCGCAATGATTACAACTACGATGACTATTCGCAGCAAACGCGGGCGCTTGCCTGGCTTCGGGGATTCAATACTTTGTTCGGATGGCGTCATAAAGACCTTGGCAACATCTCAAAAATATTACGCACCGATTGAATCGAGATTACGGGCTTCGACTCATGGCGGCTTGGCACAGGCCTCGGGTGCAGCTATCACCGGATCATAAAATTACAACGGCAATACAATATGCATTACGAAGTAATTACTAAAGGCATGCGGAAGACCATTGACCGAGTTTCGCGCATTTCCAGATCGTATCAATCGATGGCGCCAATCTGGTTACCGGAACATCGCGTTTTGTTACGAATTGGATTTAGAAGGCGACAGTAACCCGTTTGGAAACGTCCGGCTATGAAGGCCATGTGCCTTCCATCGAAAGAGTTTTTCTAACCCGGGCCGGGACTTAATCTGCTTTGTCATCGCGTCACGCCATCGTTATTCTTGTCCTTGCCAGTTTCGAAGTGGGCCGGCCGCCGCCGCCGATGCGCCACCGTTTCCGGCCCGTGATCATTCCCGCCACCATGAAGGTTCACCAGATGGATACAGTCTCGCAGGCACCGCTGATACTGATAACGGGCGGAGGCCGTGGCGTAGGCGCGGCGACTGCGCGTCTTGCTGCCGCACAAGGCTACGATGTAGCGATAAGTTTCGTCTCCAACGAGTCTGCGGCCCTTGGGGTGGCGGCCGACGTGGAAGCGCTGGGACGACGGGCGTTGCCCGTGCGCACGGACAGTGCCGACCCGGAGCAGGTCGTTCGGCTATTCGCCGCGATCGACCGGGAGTTCGGCCGGATGGATGTACTGGTGAACAACGCCGCCATCATCGCGCAGCAATCCCGCCTGGAGGACCTCGGTTTCGAGCGGATGCAGCGGGTCTTCGCAGTCAACTCGATCGGCCCGATTCTCTGTGCCCAGCAAGCGGTGAAGCGCATGTCCTATCGTCACAACGGACGGGGGGGCTCCGTGATCAACATCTCGTCGGCATCGGCCCGGCTCGGTAGCCCAAATGAATATGTCGACTACGCTGCATCGAAGGGCGCCGTCGAGACATTCACTATCGGATTTGCGAAGGAAGTCGCACGCGACGGGATACGCGTCAACTGCGTTCGCCCCGGGCACATCTACACCGAAATGCATGCCAGCGGCGGCGAGCCGGGACGGGTGGATCGTGTCAAGGAGTCGATCCCGATGGGAAGAGGCGGTCAGCCGGAAGAGGTCGCGCGCGCGATCCTGTGGCTGGCAAGCGCAGAGGCTTCCTTCATCACCGGCACGTTCCTCGATGTCACTGGCGGCAAGTGAGCGACAAAGCAGGGCGAAATAAGCAGTGCCGCGACTTCTTCGATCGAGCCGTGCCCCTACACCTCGCGACGCAGGCCTGAAATGCCCGATACCCGCCGAAGCCCATGCCCCGGCGGGGAGCCCGCCACACCTTACCAGGACCAGCGAACGCCGGCATTACCCTCGATCGTGCGTTGATGCGAACCGCCGAGGTTGGTCAGGTAACTGAGCGTCGCGTAAGCGCTGGCAGACTTGCTCACCTTCGTGACCAGTCCTGCACCAACCTGACCTGCAGTCTGCCCCACGGATCCTGGCAACGTCGTCGTGCCGGCGAAGGTCACATCGTCTCCTGCACCAAAATTCCGCAATACCGATACACGCAAATACGGTTGCCACGTGGCAATGGCGTCGGTGTAAGTCCCTTGCAGCCGTACGCCGAGCCGCCCGAGAAACGTGTTGCCGTGCTTGAACGAGACCGTCGAGACGCCGTCGTTCAGATCGTTGATGGAGAGGTTCTGCCAGATGATCTGTGCCTGCGGCTCGACTTCCAGACCGTACGCAATCGGAATCGGCAAACCGGCTTCCAGTGAACCGCTGAGCGCGTGGCCATGCGTGCTCACACCGACGCCATCGTGGGACATCGGATCGATGGTGAGCGATGTGCCCATCAACACCGCGTCGGTGTACCAGCCGCCGGGTCCGATATGCGTCCAGTACCCGCCAAGGCTGTAACCGTTGACCGCAAGATGGCCGACATCGAGGTTGGGTGTCGCGAGTGCGTAACCGTTGACATCGCCCGTTGCGCGCGTGAAGCCGACGAAAAACCCGTAGTGATTGCGATGCCCGCCCGGCGTCGAATCTGCGTAGATATCGTGTCCGGCTTGCGCGCCATAAATGGACCCGGAAAACTCCGGATTCAATGCGCCGTCCTGGCTTTGCGTCGTGTGACCACCCCACACGCGGCCCCACGCCGCCGGCAATGTGCCGCTCTCGTCGAGCAGGGACTGTTCGCCCTGACGATCGTGGAAGGTACCGATCTGTTCTATGCCGATCTGCCGCGCGACCATGGGAATCGCCGCATACACCGGCGCTTCAGGCCTGTACACCGGCGCAGCCGGGGCTGCGGCGGTGGCCGGCGTCGCTGCTGCCTGACTGAGCGCCGCGAGCAGCGTTGGCGGAGTCCCGGGCGCGGCGATGGGGGTATCGGCGGGCGCAAGCGGGTTGGCGGCGGATACTGGCAGCGACGGATTCACCGGCAACGGCGCAGTGGAAGGTGGTGCGGGGGTGCCGGGGGCGCGGGTGTGGTGGGGGGCGCAGGCGCTACCGGAGCGGGCGCAATCGTATTACGCAGATACCAGTTTTGCGCGGTGCCGTCCGAGACGCCACCTTTCGCAAGGTAGTACGAATACGCGCCCGCTTTCACCGGACTGGCAAGGTGAAACGCGCTCAGGTCAGTGGTGGCTCCGTTGTTTGCTTCGATTACCTGGATGCCGTTGGCGAGTGTCACCGCGCCAGCGCCTCCAGCGTTGTTGATCTTGAGCGCCGATGTTCCCGTCGCAGTCGATGCCGGTCCGCTGATCACCAGTCTGTCGGATGCGGCATTGTCGCCCGCCACCACCGTGTTCAGCGCAATCGTGCCGTTCGCCCCAATGTAGTTGCCCGTCACGTTCAACCGGTTGCCGACGGCCGCGCCGCCCACGGCGGCCAGCCCTGCGTTGGTGAAGGTTCCGTTAATGGTGAATGCGCCGTTGCCTGAGCTGGCGAAAGCGGGGAGTGCATCGGCCACGGCGATCGTACCGTTGTTCGTCACATTGCCCGTGACGCTGCCGTAGCCTCCGAGCGTGCCCGCGCTCGCCACGTTCACGCTGCCATCGCCGGAAAGCGCTGCGCCAGGGTGGTGCGCGTCACCGACGGCAAGCGTTCCCGCCGCGACCGTGGTGCCGCCGCTGTACGGATTGTCGGCGGTGAACAGGGTGGTGCCGGGGCCGGCCTGCGTGACCGAACCCGTGCCCGAGATCGTGCCCGCAAATGCAACTGCATCGGAGCGGTTTAAGACGAGTGATCCGTTGTTGGCTACATCGCCTACGATGCCGCCTGATGTGCCGCCATCGCCCAGTTGTAGCGTGCCTGCGGCGATGGCCGTACCACCCGTGTACGTGTTGTTCGCGGTGAGCGTTGTTGTGCCCGCGCCTGCTTGTGTGATCGAACCTGTGCCAGAGATGGCGCCGGGAAACGTCATGGCATCGGAGCGATTGAAGACGAGCGATCCGTTGTCATTCACATCGCCGAGAATGCTTCCCGACGTGCCGCCATCGCCGAGTTGAAGCGTGCCTGCAGCGATGGTCGTTCCGCCCGTGTACGTATTGTTTGCCGTAAGCGTCGTTGTGCCCGTGCCTGCTTGCGCGAGCGAACCGGTGCCGGAGACTGCGCCGGAAAATGTCGTGGCATCGGAGCGATTGAAGACGAGCGTTCCGTTGTCATTCACATCGCCGACAATGCTCCCCGATGTACCGCCATCGCCAAGTTGAAGCGTGCCTGCAGCGATGGTCGTGCCACCGGTATAAGTGTTGCTCGACGTAAGCGTTGTGGTGCCCGCGCCTGCCTGTGTGACCGAACCTGCACCGGAGACCGCACCGGCAAACGTCGTGGCATCGGAGCGATTGAAGACGAGCGATCCGTTGTTGTTCACATTGCCGACAATGCTCCCCGATGTTCCGCCATCGCCGAGTTGAAGCGTGCCTGCAGCGATGGTCGTGCCGCCCGTGTACGTGTTGTTCGCAGTTAGCGTCGTAGCGCCGGCGCCTGCCTGCCCGACCGACCCTGTACCGGAGATCGCGCCGGAAAACGTAGCGGCATCGGAGCGGTTGAAGACGAGCGATCCGTTGTCAATCACATCACCCTCGATGCTCCCGCTAGTCCCCCCAGCCCCGAGTTGGAGCGTCCCGGCCGCGATCGTCGTTCCTCCGGCATAGGTGTTCGCACCGGTCATTGCGAGCGTGCCGCTCCCGGCCTTGGTCAACGCCCCGGTCCTGAAATGCCTTGCGCGACTGTCGATGAAAATCCCTGCGTATCGATAGTTCCACCCGGCGCATTGATCGAGACCGGCCGCGTTCCCGCAAGGTCCACGCTTTGGTTGAACCGCAGCGTGCCGCCGTTGAAGGTGATGCCGCCGTTGGCGGCACCGAGCGCATTGTCCGCCCCGATGGCAACGGTGCCCTGAGTGATCGTAGTGCCCCCGGAGTAGGTGTTTCCGCCCGCCGCAACTGGCGCAAGGGTCAACACGCCGGCCCCCGTCTTCTCGACGGCGCCGGTGCCGCTCAGACTGCCGGCATACGTGCCGTCGTCGGGTTGGGCGAAACGGACGAGCCCGTTGTCCGTCACGCCTGGTGGCAAGCTCTGCGCGCGAGCCTGCAGAATGCCGGCCGGTTCGACCAGCACTTTCCCCGTGTAGTTCGTGTTGTTGCCGGTGAGTGCAAGCGTGCCTTGCTGGACATCCGCGATCGTCACGCCCGTCACCGTGCCGCTCAGCGTCCAGAATCCGGTGTCGTTCTTGATCAGCGAAGAGAAGTTCACCATGTTGCCAGGTAAGGTCGCGGTCCCTTCGCCGCTCAGGAAAATTGTGTTGTTGCCGCCGCCGCCATTGAAGTTGCCGCTGATACTGGAACCCGTGTAAAGGCGCAATGTGTCGTTGCCGCCTGCGAAAATCAGGTTGCCGATCACCTGGCCGCGATTTGTGAAATCGACCGCGCCATTGCCGGAACTGCCTATCACGTTACTCGGGGCCTGGATTACCCCGGTGGCGTTATTGATTACCGTATTCAGCCCGCTGGTATTCTGAAACCAGATAGCGGCCGAATTGATCCCGCGTATTGTCCCGTTATTGACGATCGTATTGCCGGCGCCTTCTGGATTCACCGCCTCAGCCGATCCCTGTGTACCCGCCGATATAACCGACCCGCCTTGCTGAACGGTCAACGTGCCGTTGTTGCGGAAATCGATTGTGTTGCCGCCCGTTCCATAAGTGCCGCCGGAGGTCCGCGCGCTGTTTTGCACCAGCGCACCTGATTGCACGGTTATGTTCGCATTGTCGGCGAGCGCAATTGCTGTTGCGTCTCCGAGAATGACCTGCGCATTCGGCCCGACCAGGACTGACGAACCGGTGGCGGCAGTGGGGCCTGTGCCGATCGTGGTCTGCCACGGCGAAGGCGCGCTGGTGTCACAGCTCGTAGCCGTTCCTGATGCGGTGCAATTTGCAAAGACCGGCAACGGCAGCAGCGCGATGTTGGCCAATACCGCAAGCCATGTAGCGGATACCCGCGGAAGCGCCCCGGTAGACAAGACATGTAGCTCTTTTAGATTGAGATTTGAAGGGTTTTCGAATAACGGAATCGCGGAAAGATCAATACGCATGCCAAGTAGCCTGCCTTCAAGTTCGGTTACAAAGCCCCGGTTTGATTGGGTCAATAGTTATAATTTACGAAAAGAATAGGTAATAAAATTTAATCATACAAATTTTTATGAAAATCGAAATTTAATACAGAATACTTACGTTTTTTCCGCGGTGAATGGATAATAATTACTTCTCGATGCAGATTAACGCGGTAATTAATCCGCTGACCCGGTCAAATCCCGAGTGCGATATAAGGGAGAATCGGTATATCGATAATCCGATTTTTAAGTCAGGGCGGTGACCTTGCGCCTTTCGCCCCGGCTCGATCACTGGCTATTCCTGGCTATTCATCACGCATGCAAAACCAGTTTCTGCACGCGCCAGTTCAACAGCTCGGCCACAAAGAGCGTGTTCTCCGACGGACACGCCATCTGGTGAATCCATCCAAACTGTTTGAGCTGCTTGCCGGACTCGCCGAGCACGCCGAGCAATTTGCCTTCGAGTGTCATCTTGTAGATGCGCCCCGGGAAAGCGTCCGCGCTGTATAAAACCTGATTCGGTCCCGGCGATATGCAAATCGCCCACGGCGAGCCCGGCGCAAACGTCCCGGCCGCAATGGCCGCTTCATCCGGCGCATAGCCTATCGCCGCACGGGCGCCAGGCGGGACGGGGACATCGATGGTGAATTGCCGCTGGAAATTGCCTTCGCCATCGAAGACCTGAATGCGGCGGTTGCTGCGATCCGCAACGTACACGAGGCCTTCGGCATCGAGCGCGATGCTGTGCGGCGTGTGGAACTGGCCCGGACCCGTACCGCGTTCGCCCCACGACTTGAGCCAGTTGCCATCGCGATCGACCTTGGCGACGCGCGAGTTGATATAGCCATCGCTGATATAGGTGTTGCCGGCGTCGTCCCAGGCGACATCGGTAACCTGGCGAAAGCGGCCCGGCTCTGACGGCAGCGGCGGGTTCGGATGCTTGAGCGGACCGGTTTCTTCGTCGGCGGCTTCCTGCTTGCGCCCGAACACCATCGCAACACGGCCTTCCGGCGTGAACTTGATGACCATGTCCGAGCCTTTGTCGGTCACCCAGATGTTGTCCTGTCTGTCGACCTTCACGCTATGGGCGAACGACCACGCATAGAGGTTATGGCCGATCTCGCGGATGAACTTTCCGTTCGGCGCGAATTCGAGCAGTTGCGCGGCCGCTGCGGCGTAAGCGGGTCCCGTGGTATTGCCGCGCGACAGCACGAAGATGTGGCCATGCGAATTCAGCGCGACGCCGGAACATTCACCGAAGAAAACATCGCGGGGAAGATGCACGGGGTTCGGAATGGAATCGAAAGCAATGCTCGGGACTGTCTGTTCCTGTGCGCGGGCCGAAAGCGGCATGAGCGCCAGCGCCGCGGCGGCGCCACCCGCCAGCCGGATAAACCCTCGTCGATCAAGACCGCGCTCTTCAATTGCGCAGCATGGGCAGGACATCGAGTGATATTGGCTCATTGCGTTTGTCTCCATTTTTGAACGCAGGCCTATGCTAATCCGATTAACCCGCTCGTGGCTTATGCGGGACGGCGCCGGCATTTTGATAGCATTCAGCCTTCGTCAGCTGTTGGTAAGCCAGTGTGAAGCGTTTAGACCTCTCTGTTCTTCGACATTCCGGTTCAAAGCTGGCGGTCTGGATCAAGCCGTATGCCGCTATGTGCATTGCGCACTTGCGCCATCCCACGCGTCGCGGCGTGGTTCGCACGCTCGTGGCCATTCCCGCAGTCGCGCTGCTCTATGTGCTGTTGCTGATCCCCCTTACGCCGGGCATCGGGGATCTGCGTCGTGCCAAGATCGAGCAACCTGCCCAAATCCATTCTGCCGATGGCAAGCTGCTCGCCGAGTTCCGCCCGACCAACCGTGAATGGGTGCACCTTGCGGATATCTCGCCGAACGTGATCGATGCGCTGATCGCTACCGAGGATCATCGCTTTTATACGCACCACGGCCTCGACTGGCGCCGCACCGGGTCCGCTGCGCTGCATACGTTTTCCGGCAGCCGCCAGGGCGGCTCGACGATCACTCAGCAACTCGCGCGCAATCTTTATCCCGATGAGATCGGCCGTTCGCAGACGCTCACACGCAAGCTCAAGGAAGCGATCACCGCGCTCAAGATCGAAGCGCTTTATACCAAGAGCGAGATCCTCGAAACCTATCTGAACACGGTGCCGTTCCTGTACAACGCGTATGGCATCGAAATGGCGGCGCGTACTTACTTCGATAAATCCGCCGGCCATCTGGATCTGCTCGAAAGCGCCACGCTGATCGGGATGCTCAAGGGCAATAGCTACTACAACCCGGTGATCAATCCGGAGCGCGCCGTGCAGCGCCGCAATACCGTGCTTGCGCAGATGGTCAAATTCGGGCATCTGTCGCCGGCCGCTTATGAAACGCTCAGGCGCCGGCCATTGCGTATCGACTTTGAACGGCAGGTCGAGGCGCCCGGCCGCGCGCCGCATTTTGCGCAGCAGTTGCGCAGGTGGCTGATCGACTGGGCCGACAGCAACGACTACAACATCTATTCGGATGGACTGGTAGTGCGTACGACCATCGATTCACGCCTGCAGGCCATGGCGACGCAAGCGGTCATCTGGCAAGGCAACCAGCTTCAGGCGATCGCCAATGCCGCATGGGGCGCGCGCAGCGGCTGCAATGGCGGCAATGCCGACGTGATCCGCGCGTTCGTGCGCGAGACGCCGCAGTATCGCGCGGCGAAAGATGCCGGACAAACCGACGCCGATATCCTCAAGCATCTCAACGCCGATCGCCCCTTCATGCAGGCGCTGTGCGACAACAAAACGCGTGTGCAGGCGGCGTTTCTCGCCATTGATCCACGTAACGGGCAAGTGAAGGCGTGGGTCGGCAGTCGCGACTTCAGCACGGATCCGTTCGATCACGTCCAGCAGGCGCGCCGCCAGCCGGGTTCCACGTTCAAGCCTTTCGTGTACGGCGCGGCCTTTGCGCAGGGCTCGAAACCGGACGATACCCTTGTCGACCAGGCCGTCGAGATCCCGCTTGCCGGCGGGGAAATCTGGCGTCCGAACGACGAAACGCCGCCAAGCGGACGGCCCGTGACGTTGCGCGACGGGCTTGCTTACTCACGCAACCGCATTACCGCACAACTGGTGCAAAACGTCGGCCCGTACAAGGTCGCGAGACTCGCGCGTGCGATGGGCGTGCGCGACAGCCCGCTCGACGCGGTGCCGTCGCTTGCGCTCGGCACGAGCCCCGTCACGCTCAAGGAGATGGTCGCGTCTTACGGCACGATCGCCAATGGCGGCGCGCGTATCGAACCGATGCTTGTGACGCGTATCGAAAACCGCAAGGGCGAGGTGCTTGCGCAATTTGCGCCGAACAAACCCGAGCAGGCGCTCTCGCCAGCCGCAGATCATGAACTGCTCGACGTGATGCGGGACGTGGTGAATCGCGGGACGGGCACGGCCATCCGGAACCGCTTCGGCATCCGCGCCGATGTTGCAGGCAAGACCGGCACGACGCAGGACAACGCCGATGGCTGGTTCATCCTGATGCATCCGCAACTCGTTGCGGGTGCGTGGGTCGGTTTCAACGACAGCCGCGTGACGCTGCGCAGCGACTACTGGGGGCAGGGCGCGCATAGTGCGTTGCCTATCGTCGGTGACTTCTTCCAGCGCTCGTTGAGAAACCGGATGATCGATCCGCGCGAGCGTTTCGTGATGGAACCGCAAACCGGCTTCTTCGAGTCGATGCGCGACCGCTTGCACGACTGGTATCAACGCGTGTTCGCGCCGAAGCCCGAGCAGAAGGCCGCGCCAGTGAAGCGCAATCCGCCGCGCCGGACCGCGCCTCCGGTCGTGGCCAAGGCTCCGGCATCTTCATCAGCCCCGCAGCCACCCATCCTGCAGTCGCCGCACTCCGAGCCCAGCGACATACGCGACGAAGGTTTTGCCGGGCTGGTTCCGGACCTGGCGCCGACCATCGACCCGGCGAGCGCATCGGCGGCGCCTTAGCAAGGGCTCTCGGATCCCGTCATCGCAACTGTGGGAAAATCCCGCATCACTTTCGACAGACGGATTACGACGATGAAAATAGCAGTGATGGGTGCAGGCGCAGTCGGCTGTTATTACGGCGGCATGCTGGCGCGAGCGGGACATGAGGTGACGCTGATCGGCCGCCCGAATCACGTCGAGGCGATCACGCGTGACGGCTTGCGCATGCAGACCCTGACCTTCGACGAACACGTGCGCGTGACCGCGAGCAGCGAGGCGAGTGCGGTCGAAGGTGCATCGCTCGTGCTGTTCTGCGTTAAATCCACCGATACCGAAAGCGCTGCCGCCGAAATCAAACCGCATCTCGCCAAGGATGCATTGGTGCTCGTCCTGCAAAACGGTGTCGATAACGCCGACCGCGTGCGCACGGTCGTAGCGCAGGAAGTGGCTGCGGCCGTTGTCTATGTGGCGGCCGGCATGGAAGGTCCCGGTCACGTGCGGCATCACGGGCGCGGCGACCTGGTGATCGAGCCATCGAGTAAAAGTGAAGCGGTCGCCCGCGAGCTGATCGATGCGCAGATCCCCACCGAAATCTCCCCCGACGTTCGCGGCGCGCTCTGGGCCAAGCTGATCCTGAACTGCGCGTACAACGCGCTCTCCGCGATCGCGCAACTGCCCTACGGACCCCTCGCCGGGAACGCAAGCATCCAGGCGTGCATGCGCGATATCGTCGGGGAATGCCTCGCAGTCGCGAAGGCGGAAAACGTCACCATTCCCGGCGATGTCGATGCGTCCGTGCGCATGATCGCAGAGAAGATGCCGACGCAATATTCATCGACGGCACAGGACGTCGCGCGTTCGAAGCCCAGCGAGATCGATCATCTGAACGGGTTGATCGTGCGGCTGGGGGAAACGCATGGCATCGCCACGCCGGCCAATCGCGTGCTGCACGCGCTCGTGAAGGTCATCGAGACGAAGTACGGCAGCCGCGCCTGATCCATGTCGAAACACATCCGAGCACTGGCATCCTTGGTCGTTCCACATGGACATAAGCTCGATATGCAGGTATTTTTCGCCAATCTTTGAAGGCAAATGTAATTCGCCATAAAGTCCGGGCCTTTTCAGACGTTAAACGAACGCATACCTGACTTTCTCGCGTCGGGATTTACGTCGTCGATCCGGAGCATGTCAATGTTAGTGGGGAGTTTCGACAGCCTGCTGGTGCTGTTCTCTTTTATTGTCGCAGTATTGGCGTCGTACACGGCGCTCGACCTCGTCGGCCGGATCTCGAGCGCCGGGCGCGTGTCCGCCCGCTGGTGGCTGTGCGGCGGCGCGCTTGCAATGGGTCTCGGCGTCTGGTCGATGCACTTCGTCGGCATGCTCGCCTTTCATCTGCCGATCAAGCTCGGGTTCGATTTCGGCCTGACCGTGGTATCGCTTCTGATCGCGGTTGCGTCATCGTTGCTCGCGTTGTGGATCGCCAGCCGGGACAATCTTCCGGGCAAGCACCTCGTCCTCGGCGCGTTGCTGCTGGGCGGTGGCATTGCCGCGATGCACTACACCGGCATGGCCGCGTTGCAGATGGAACCGGGCATTGTCTATATCCCGGCGCTGGTCGCCGCTTCCGTTGCAATCGCCGTTACGGCCGCCGGCGCGGCATTGTGGATCGCGTTCCGGCTGCGCGCCTATAGCTCGCGCGTGCGCAGCTACCGGGTCGGCGCCGCGCTCGTGATGGGCGGGGCCGTCGTAGCAATGCACTACACCGGCATGGCGGCGGCGCGTTTTCCGTTGGGTTCGATTTGCAGCGCCGCGCGTGGCGGATTGCATAACGATACGCTCGCGCTGCCGATCATCGTCGTGACGATCGCCGTGCTTGCCGTCGTGCTGATCACGTCGGTGCTCGACCTGCGGCTGGAGATGCAGACCGCGGCGCTCTCGGCGTCGCTGGAAGAAGCGAACGAGGAGTTGTCGTATCTGGTCCTGCACGACAACCTGACCAAGTTGCCGAACCGCGTGCTGCTCGAAGAACGCCTGAAGTTCGCGATCGATTCCGCCAAACTGGCTGATTCCACGCAGCAGTGCTTCGCGGTGATGTTCCTCGACCTCGACGGTTTCAAGAGCGTGAACGATACCTTCGGACATGCCATCGGCGACCTGCTGCTCATGCAGACAGCCGACCGCATCCGCGCCAACGTCCGTTTGCAGGACACCTGCGCGCGGGTAGGAGGCGATGAATTCGTGCTGATCGCGAGCGTGCGCGAACCGGCCGATGCATCGATCATCGCGGACAAGCTGGTCTCGGCTATCGCCGATCCCTTCAATGTCGCGGGACATGATCTGCGGGTCTCGGTGAGCATCGGCATTGCGTTGTATCCGGGTGACGGCGAGGAAGTCGAGGTCTTGCTCAAGAACGCGGACGTCGCGATGTATCACGCGAAATCCGTTGGCCGCAATCAGGCTTGCTTCTTCGAAGGTGCAATGAATACGCACACGGAAGATCACCTTGCGCTTTTGCAAGACCTGCGGCTCGCGCGCAAACGGCGTCAGTTCGTCCTGCACTACCAGCCGAAATTCGTCGCCCCGAGCGGACCGATCACGGGCGTCGAAGCGTTGCTGCGCTGGAATCATCCGACACGCGGCCTCATTCCACCTGACACGTTCATTCCGATCGCGGAGCGGACCGGTCTGATCGTGCAGATAGGGGAATGGGTTATCGACGAAGCGTGCCGGCAGGTGTCGCAATGGCGTCGCGCGGGGCGTCCCACGCTTACGATGGCCGTCAACATCTCGGCCCTGCAGTTCGGCAACGCGCGGCTCGTGCCGGCCGTGAAGAGCGCGCTGGAAAGGTATCAGCTCGAAGGCGACGCGCTGACACTGGAGATCACGGAATCGACGGCCATGCGTGACGTCGATACCAGCCTCGAGATTCTCGAACGTCTGCGTGCGCTTGGCGTGCGCATTTCCATCGATGATTTCGGCACCGGCTATTCGAGCCTGCTTTATCTCAAGCGCCTGCCGGCGAGCGAGCTGAAAATCGATCGCGGGTTCGTGAGCGAACTCGTCGCCGGCGGTGAGGACGCAGCGATCGTAGCGGCGATCATCGCGCTCGGACAGACGCTCAATCTGAAGATCGTGGCGGAGGGCGTCGAGACCGACGCGCAGCAGGATCTGCTGACGCGCCTTGGGTGCGACTCCTTACAGGGATTCCTGCTCGGACGCCCGATGCCCGCCCTCGAATTCGAAGGCCTTGGGCGCGCGATGCCTCAGAACGTGTGACGCAGGTCCACGGGGACAGCGCTTGCGTGTTCGTCGTGAATGGCGATGATGGAAGGCCTGAAGATTGCGTAGGGTCGTGAAATCAGATAACCCACACGGGAGGCGCCAGCGTGAAGATTGCAACGTTCAACATCAATGGCATCCGGTCGCGGTTGCCCGCGTTGCTCGAATGGCTGGAGCGCGAAGCGCCGGATGTGGTTTGCCTGCAGGAGCTCAAGGCGCAGGACGCGGCGTTTCCCATCGACGAAATCCGCGCAGCCGGTTATGGCGCGATCTGGCATGGTCAGCAATCGTGGAACGGGGTGGCGATCCTCGCGAAGGGCGCCGATCCGCTTGAAAGCCGCCGTGGCTTGCCGGGCGGCGAGGACGATACCCATAGCCGCTATATAGAGGCAGCGGTCGACGGCATGTTGATCGGTTGTCTTTATCTGCCCAACGGCAATCCGCAGCCGGGACCGAAGTTCGACTACAAGCTTGCCTGGTTCGAGCGGCTGATCGAATATGCGGCGACGCTTTATGCGAGCGGCCATCCGGTGGTGCTGGCAGGCGACTTCAACGTCATTCCCACCGACGAAGACATCTACAACACACGGTCGTGGAAGAAAGACGCGTTGCTGCAGCCCGAGAGCCGCGAATGCTATGCGCGTCTGCTGGAGCAAGGCTGGACGGACTCGCTGCGCGCGACGCATCCCGACGAACGCATCTACACGTTCTGGGACTACTTTCGCGAACACTGGAAGACGAATTCGGGCCTGCGGATCGACCATGTACTTCTGAGTGCGGATCTGGCGCCGAAGCTCCGTGGCGCGGGCGTCGACCGCTGGGTGCGCGACCAGCCGCATGCAAGCGATCACGCGCCAGTCTGGATTGAACTCGGCCCAAAACCGCGAAGCAGGGCGGCGAAAAAGAAGTGAGAAATAGCGGGGCCTGAGGCCTTTGCGACAACAACGCAACATTTTTCGATCATTGCGATGCCGCCCTCCGGCCCGGCTCGCAACCACAGCGCGCAGGGCTTCCATCCATCTCAACACGCGCCTGCGGCCCATTCGCAGGCGATTGGGCATGCTTTGCCCGCTGCCCGCGGTATTGATGGAACAGTTTTGCATCATTTTCAAAAACGCCCTGCGCATGCCTTCCCTATCAAGGCTTCGCACCGGGAAAGCCTCGATTTCCATGCATTGCGGAGCCCGCGAAGGGCCTCCGGCAAGGCATTTGGCAGACAAAAGTGATAGCAGGAATTAATCCGACGGATAAACGCGCGACCGTCCCGATCTGTTCAAAACTGAAACGTAAACCTTTACGCCCTGAATGTGCGCTGCTGCATAGCCCAGCTATGCCCTTGCTGGCATTGAGTTTGAGGCTCTCTGGCACGGTCCTCGCTAAGTATGTGGTGCAGCACTCGTTAATGTTGAAACAAAGAGAAACAAACGACAGGCACGAACTGCTTCGGGGCTGGCCAGTAATCGGGTTTTAGATTGATGCCGTCAGATGCATCACGAAACGCGAAACCGGCCGGAATAAAAAAACGGCGCACCGCGCAAAAATATAAAGAGAAGATCATCATGCTGACCCTTCAGTCCGACCTGCACGGCAATCATCTGTTGGGTGCGCTTCCCGCGCACGAATGGCAAGCGCTCACGCCCCACCTCGAGCTTGTTCAGCTTCGTACGGAGCAGTTGCTTTGCGATTCGGGACAGCGTATTCAGCATGTGTATTTTCCGACGACGGCCATCATCTCGCTTCTCCACACCATGGAAGACGGCGGTTCGGTCGAGATCGCAGCCATCGGCCGTGAAGGCATGACGGGTGTTCCAGTGCTGACAGGCGGCGACACGATGCCCACTCGCGTCCAGGTCCAGTGCCCGGGCTTCGCTTATCGCATGAGCGCATCTGCCTTGCGGGAACAGTTCGGCCGCTCGGACTTCCTGCGCCGCCTGATGCTTCTCTATATGCAAGCGCTCCTGACGCAAGTCGCGCAAACCGCGGCGTGTAACCGTCATCACTCGCTTTCCAAGCAGTTGTGCCGCTGGTTGCTGATCGAGATCGACCGTACGCCGACTGACAATCTGCAAGTCACGCAACAAATGATCGCGGACATGCTGGGCGTGCGCCGTGAAGGCGTGACCGAAGCGGCTGGGAAACTCCACGATGCCGGCCTGATCCATCACAGCCGCGGCAGTATCAAGGTGCTTGATCGTGCGGGACTGGAGGAGCGTGCGTGCGAATGCTACGGCATCGTCAAGCGCGAGTTCGACCGCATGCTGCCCCGCATCCGCCAGACCGAAGAAGTCAGCTAAGCCTCTTACAGGCATGCGTTGTGCTGCCTCTGCCGGCCTTGACCGGATGCGGAGCGCAGGGTGACGAGTCGGATCGTTTCAGTTGTGTTGTTGCTTGCGTTCTTTGCCGCGATGGCGTTCGGTTATCTGGTGCAGGTGGGGCGCGTCGCCGTGCCCGATCGATACAACCCGTTCACACCAATCGATGTTCACGCACCCCCGGGACCGCTCACAACGTTGAAGATGTGGCGGACTACGCATGATGAAACACTCTGCGCGGCCGCACTCGAACAGTCGGGTCTTGTGTATCGGCCGGTTGCTGATACATCAGGGCCGGGCGGGTGTGTATTGAAGGATGTCGTGCGCATCACGCAATCGGAGAGTCTGCGTTTCAGCTCGCCGTTCATGGCCACTTGTCCGCTCGCGGTCGGAATCGCCTTCTTCGAGCATCAGTACTTACAGCCCGCCGCCGCCGAGCTTTACGGCGAGCGCGTGTCGCGCGTGGAACATGTCGGCAGCTATGCATGCCGCAACGTCAATCATCAGCAGGACACGGCGCTCAGCCAGCACGCAAGTGCGAATGCCATCGATTTGACGGGCTTCGTGCTCGCCGATGGCAAGCGCATCACGCTTGACGGTTGGGACGATGCTTCGCGGGACGGGGCTTTCCTGCACCGCGTGCATGAAGGCGCTTGCCACGCGTTTCGAACCACGCTCGGTCCTGACTACAACGCCTTGCACAAGACGCATTTTCACGTGGACATGGGCCCGTACAGCATCTGCCGATGATTGCCCGCGGGGTGGACGCTCTCTTCCGCGCGCCCGTGTCTCCGCGAGGATTCGCGCTGCGTCTTTAGCCGGCGGCGCGCCAAACGCCCTCGCATATTCGCGGCTGAACTGCGTGGCGCTTTCATATCCGACATCCAGCGCGGTACTCGCGTGCGCGGAGCATCGGTGGGAGCGTCGCAAGCTGCATGTGAAGATGCTTCGCCCCGACCGTTTGCGCCGATATGCCTTCTGCATAGAGCAGTCGCTGCTTGCCGATGCGAGCCGAATCCGGCCGCACTTTGCGGCAGGTGTGGGTTGTATCGACTGGATTGTTGTCGCGCATTTCCTGGACTCCGTTCAGCGGCTTTCTGACAACGCCGGTTGAGTCGTCAGGTGCAAAATCGAAAACGACACGCGGCTATGCGTGAGGATGAACACGCGAATGTCGTAGGGAATGCTGCGCAGGAGTTGCATCGGGCCGTAGACCAGAAGCAGCGCGGCCATTTCGTATCGAGTGGACAATTGCACGAGCGGCAGGGTCGCGATCAGCAAGAGCAGCGCAAGATCAATCGATGCCAGACCGAAGCGGCTTCCTGAACGGCGATAGTGCTGCGCGTGTTTCGACAGGAAGCGCAGCGATTCTTGTGTGAACACCAGATGTGGCAGCATGTGCGGTTTTCCTTGAGCGATTGACCCGTGGACACTGGGTCTCGTTAAGGCAAACACTGGAGCAGGCCGTTCTATTCCAATCAGATCGCTAGCGGGTAATGGTCAGACGAAAGCCATGTGAAAGGCAGTCCCCGCCCACCCTATACACATGGATGATCGTGCGCGTCAGCCTTTCTGAATATGATGGACTCATACGGTGGTTCGCAGGATGTGGCGACTGCTAAAGCCGATGAACCGGCCAGAGGACCCACTGTCTTGCCAAGCGACCTGATTGTTTCCATTATCGATGACGACGAATCCGTGCGGACCGCAACCTCCAGCCTGGTGCGTTCGCTTGGCTGGGAGGCTCGGCTCTATGCGTCGGCGGAGTCGTTTCTCGGGTCCGGCGTGGTTGCCGATACCCGCTGCATCATCTCCGACGTCCAGATGCCCGGCATGAGCGGGCTCGAATTGCAGTCGCGCCTTGCGGAGAAGGGCTATACCATGCCGTTCATCTTCATCTCCGCGTTTCGCTCGGATGCTGCGAGCCGGCAAGCGCTGGCTGCGGGCGCCATGTGTTTCCTGAGCAAGCCGGTGGATGGCTCGGTGGTCGCGCTTTGCCTCGACCAGCTTCGCGGCAATGGCGCGAGCGCCCAACAGAACGCCTGCTAACGGAAAGCCAATCAAGCATGAATGTTTGCGTCCCTGTAATTGGCCTGAAACGTCCCGACTCACGGCTGTTGTGGGGACTCGCGGCGCTGGTTGCGCTGAGCGTGTTCCTGATCGATGCATTCACGCCACTGGATATCGCGATTGCCGTCCTTTATGCCGTGGCGGTGATGCTGGTCGCGGTCACCGGCAACAGACGGGCGACGTTGATCGTTGCGTGGTGCTCCGTGCTGCTGACGCTGGGCGCCTTCCTGTCTTCCCACGATACCGACTATACCGATGCATCCATTGCGCGCTGTGCGGTCAGCTTGCTCGCGATCGCGATTGTTTCCGTACTGGCGCTGCGCAATCTCGCGAGCACCGCGCGGCTGGTAGAGCAGGTGCAATTGCTCGACATGACGCACGATGCGATCGTCGTGTACGACATGGACGATGTCATCAGTTTCTGGAATCACGGCGCGGAAGAACTGTACGGGTGGACATCGGCGGAAGCAGTGGGCAAGCGCGTGCATGAACTGACGCGCACGCAAATGGCCATACCGCTCGCGCATATTCGCCAGCAGTTGCTCGCGACCGGGCAGTGGGACGGCGAAGTCGAACGCACGCGTCAGGACGGTACGCACGTGGTGGTATCGAGCCGCTTGCGTTTATGGCGTGACCGCCTGGGACGGCCGCGCGCCGTGCTCGCAACGAACAACGACATCACCGCGCAAAAGCGCATGGAAGCCGAACTGCAGCGCAAGCAGGACGAACTGCGCGCAGCTATCGATGCGATACCGGGCATGGTCTGGACGTCGTCGAACGACGGCAAGCTCGAATTCGTGAACCGGCGATGGCAGGAGGTCGGCGTCTTCGCGGCGGATATCGGCGGCAGCAAGACGGGTGCGTCTCCAGACCGCGATATATGGTCGGAGATCGTTCATCCCAACGACCTGCAAGGCATGGAGCAGGCGTGGCGCGACGCGATTGCATTAGGGACATCGTTCGAATATTCGGCGCGCGTGCGGCGCAACAGCGGTGAATTCCGCTGGATGCATATTGGCGCCGAACCCATGCGCGATGCACAGGAAAACGTCCTGCGCTGGTACGGCGTGAACACCGACATTGAAGAGCGCAAGCGCGCGGAAGAGGCGCTCGAACGCAGCGAGGCGCTGTTGTCCGACGCGCAGCGACTGAGCAAGACAGGCAGTATCGCGATGCGGGTGGACAGCGGGGAAATGAGCTGGTCTGAAGAGGCCTGCCGGATCTACGATTACCCGTTGGACTGCACGCCATCCGTGGAATTGATCGAAGCGCGGACATTGCCGGAGGACCTGCCGATCGTGCAGAGCGTCTCGCGGCTCGCGTTGGCGGGTGAGCCGAATATCGATGTGGAGCACAGGCTTTGCATGCCGGACGGCAGCATCAAGCACGTGCATTTCGTGGCGCATGCGCTTGCATGCAAGGCCGGTTCGCCGGATGAGCGGCAGGAGTACGTGGGCGCGCTGATCGACGTTACGGAAGCCAGGCGCACGCATGAAGCGCTCGCGCGTTCCATGTCCGAGCTTGCGCACGTGTCGCGTGTCACGACGCTTGGGGAACTGGCGTCATCGATTGCACATGAGGTGACGCAGCCCATTGCTGCCATCGTCACGTGCGGGGACGCCGCGCTGCGCTGGCTGAACCGGCCGCAGCCCGATCTGGGCGAGGCGGCACAGTCGATCACGCAAATGATCCGGGACGCCAAACGCGCGGGCGACGTCGTGCGCCAGACGCGCGAAATGGCGAAAAAGCGAGGCCCGAGCCAGAGCGTGCTCGATCTCAATGCGCTGGTCGGTGAATCGATAGAACTCGTGCGCCGCGAGCTACAGAACCATCGCGCCACGCTGGTGACGCAGTTCGATCCGGCGGCGCTGCAGGTGTGCGCGGACCGGGTGCAGATCCAGCAAGTGGTGATCAACCTGATGATGAACGCCGTTCAGGCGATGTCGAGCCTGAACGGCGGCACGAGGCGGCTCACGATCACCACGCGCCTGCTCGACGAAGGCCAGGTGATGACAACGGTGAAGGATCAGGGAACGGGCATCGCCGATACCGATTCGGCGCATCTGTTCAGCCCGTTCTTCACCACGAAAGCCGATGGTATGGGAATGGGTTTATCGATCTGCCGCTCGATAATCGAAAACCACGGTGGCCGCATCTCGGCACATTCGCCGGAGGAGGGTGGCGCGGAATTGCGCTTTGTGTTGCCGCTTTTCAAGCCGGTCGAGCAGGCCGCCTGACGCCACGCTATTTCGTTTTGTGAACGGCGTCCGGGCGGATGCCCAGCGCTTCGGCTTTCCGGACCAGATCGGCAACGGATCGCGAGCCCATCTTTTTTGTCAGTTGCCCACGATGAATCTTGACGGTGATCTCGCTCAGGTTCATCTCCGCGGCTATCTGCTTGTTCATCAACCCGGCCACGACATGTCCCATGACCTCCTTTTCGCGCGGAGTCAGGGACGCATAGCTGCGCGTCACGTCCGCCCTGGACTGTTCGTGTGCGAGCCGTTCGCTGTCGCGCGCAAGGGCGCTCGTGACGGCGTCGAGCATGTCCTGGTCGCGAAAGGGCTTCGTCAGGAAATCCACTGCGCCCGCTTTCATTGCCCGCACCGACATTTCAATGTCGCCATGACCCGTCATGAACAAGACCGGGATGCGCAGGCCGTCTCGCACCATGTCGTCCTGAAGCGCCAGGCCGCTCTCCTGCCGCAGGCGTACATCGAGAATCAGGCAGCTCGGGACATTCGGCTTCGGGCAGTCAAGAAACTCCTGGGCCGACGCAAACGCCT
This sequence comes from Burkholderia sp. PAMC 28687, assembly GCF_001577465.1. Lineage (NCBI taxonomy): Bacteria > Pseudomonadati > Pseudomonadota > Betaproteobacteria > Burkholderiales > Burkholderiaceae > Burkholderia > Burkholderia sp. PAMC 28687. Next base: position 1,620,335 of record NZ_CP014506.1, on the reverse strand, counting down.
CGACCTGCAGGCCGACCGAGCGCAACAGGTTGCTCACCGCAAAGCGCATGGAGTCGTCGTCATCGACCACGTACACCACGGATGCATTCGATTGTGCTTCAGCCGTGCCGGTGAGCGTGCGCGGATCGTGTACCAAGATCACCTCCTTGACAGCGGCGAGGCGCCGCAAAAGTCCCTGCCACGGTGGATGCCCATGGTTTTTTACTCCGTCGCCATTCTATTACCGGAAGGCCGTTCAAACGAAAACTTTCGCCTCCGATTCCAAACCTTCGCATCATACGAAGGTGTTAGAGGCCCACCAGTTCATGTGATCGATGCATCCGTTGGTAGGGCTGGTTGCGTAGCAGGGCATGCCGTAAATTGAGGTCACTCGCTTGAACGCAACCCGCTTCCTTTCTTCGGCGCCGTTCAGCTCACTGACCGAGGTCACGATCATGCAGAACATCAGATTCGCGGCGAACGATGGCGTTGCTATCGACGTACGGAACCAGCTCATGGACCACGTACCCAGGTTGCGCCGCTACGCACGCGCTCTGATCAGAAACCATGATCTCGCCGATGACCTCGTGCAGGACACATTGCAACGCGCGTTGCAGCGCCTTGAACAGTTCGAACGCAATACCGACCTGCGCGCCTGGCTGTTCACGATCATGCACAACCTGTTTGCGAACCAGCGCCGTCATGCATCCATGCACGCGGTCCATGTGAGTGTCGACGACGAAGGTGTGCCGGAAACCGAGTTCGCGGTTGCCGCGAATCAGACTCATCGCCTTGAAGTACGTGATCTCGATGCGGCGCTGCAAATGCTTTCCATTGAACAGCGTCAGGTCGTGCTGTTGATCGGGCTCGAGGAAATGAGCTATACAGATGCCGCGTTTGCGCTGGATATTCCCGTTGGCACGGTGATGTCGCGTCTATCGCGAGGACGCGAACGCCTGCGCGTCCTGATGATGGGGAAAAACGCTGGCCGCGAAGCTGCAAATGCCCGCGTGGCAGCCGGGTAATACAACCGTTTTTTAGTAATGTCCTGACCGGTATTGATCAGTAGTATTTAACGTAAGCCGAGCCTGTATCCCCCTTTCTTTTAATTTCTCAAGGAGTCTCAAATGAAACTGTTGCCCTTCGTTGCCTCGGTGTTGTCGGTATCCGCGTGCCTCTTCATGTCGACAAGCGCCGTTGCGCAAGATGCAAAACCCACGGATGCACCGGTCAGGAATATCGTCCTTGTTCATGGCGCCTGGGTTGATGGTTCCGGCTGGAAGCCTGTCTACGACATTCTCACGAAGGACGGGTATCACGTGAGCATGGTGCAGGAACCGTTGAGTTCGCTTGACGATGACGTCGCCGCCACCAAGCGCGTGCTTGATTTGCAGAACGGCCCGACCATTCTCGTGGCGCACAGCTATGGCGGCTCGATCATCACGGAAGCGGGCGTGCATCCGAAGGTGGTGGGGCTGGTGTATGTCGCAGCGCATGCGCCTGCAGTCGGCGAGGACGAAAGCGATCTGGGCAAGGGCATGCCGAGTTTTACATCGAAGCAGGCGGGCGCCATCAAGAAGACCGACGACGGCTACACGTACCTGAACCCCGCGGATTTCCCCAAGGACTTCGCCGCCGACCTGCCGCTCAAGCAAGCCGAATTCGAATCGCATTCGCAGATCCTGACCGCCGCCAAGGTATTCTCCGAGCCGATGAAAGTCGCGGCATGGACCACGAAGCCGAGCTGGGGCATTGTTGCGGGCGCGGACAAGATCATCAACCCGGACCTCGAACGCTGGTATTACGCACGTGCGCATAGCCACACGACCGTGATTCCGGGCGCGAGCCACTCGGTCTACGAATCGCGTCCGAAGCAGGTCGCGGCTGTTATAGAAGATGCAGCTAAACACGCGCAACAGTGACGTTGGAGCCTGGTGGATTTCGCCGCACGTCCTGCGCGGAATCGAATTTCACTGTAACGTCGCAACTTTGGGCGAGCGATTGAAGCAGATTGAAGCCAGCTGCCAACGCTCGCGCCACGAAACCTTCGAATTTTTAAACCCCGGGCCACGCAAGTGCCCCGGGATTTTCCATTGAGCATCCGGTTACCCATGAATCGACGTTTCCTGCAGCTTGCCATCGTGCTGGGCCTCATCACCGCCGTTGGCCCGTTCGCCATCGATATGTATCTTCCCGCGCTTCCTTCAATAGGCGGTGCGCTTCACGCGACCCCCAACGAAGTGCAGTTGAGCCTGATGATGTTCTTTGTCACGCTCGGGGTCTGCCAGCTCGTCTACGGGCCGCTCGCCGACATGTTCGGCCGCAAGTTGCCCATCTACGTGGGCCTCGCGATCTTCACGGCGGGCAGCGTGGGCTGTGCGTTCGCTCCGGACGTGCACGTGCTGACGGGCTTTCGCGTGTTGCAGGCGCTCGGTGCATGCGCGGGAATGGTCGTGCCGCGCGCCATCGTACGTGATCTGTATACGGGACACGACGCCACGCGCCTGATGTCGCTGCTGATGCTGGTCGTGAGCGTATCGCCGATCCTCGCTCCGTTGACGGGCAGCATCATCATCGCGGCGTTCGGGTGGCGCGGCGTGTTCTGGGCGCTGACGGTCGCGGGCGGTGTTGCGTTCGTGCTCGCCGCCACGCAACTGGAAGAGACGCGCGAGGCGCATCATCGTGCCGACAGTTCCTGGGCCAGCGCGTTTGCGGGTTATCGAAAGTTGCTGACCGATCCTTCGTTCCTGGGGCTGACGCTGGTCGGAGCGTTCGGCCTGTCGTCGTTTTTCGTTTATCTGGCGAATGCGTCGTTCGTGATCATCGACCACTATGGTTTGACGCCGACCATGTTCAGCCTTTGCTTCGCGCTCAATGCGGCGGCGTTCTTCGGCGTGAGCCAGTTGACCGCGCGGCTGACCGCCAAGTACGGCCTGCCGCGCGTGATTCGCGTCTCGGTCTCGGGCTTCGCGCTTTCCATGAGCATCCTCGCCGTCCTGTTCCTCGCCGGCGCCGATAACCTGCCGCTGATGATGCTGTTCCTGTTTATCGGCTATGGGTTCCTCGGGCTGGTGATGCCCACTTCCGCGGTGTTGTCGCTCGAACATCATGGTGCGATCGCGGGGACGGCTTCGGCATTGATGGGCGCGTTGCAGTTCGTGGTCGGCGCGGCCGTGATGGCGCTCTCGGGTCTGGTCACGAACGGCGCGCCAAAGCCGATGGTGGTTTGCATTGCACTGTCGGCGATTACCGCCTTCGTGTTCGCGCACGTCACATTGCGCGCGGAACACTTCCGCATGCCGGCAGCGACGGAGTAGGGTCGTCACGCTGCGCTGGCACAATGCAAGGGACATCGCAACATTTGGAAAACTCATGCCGCACGCTGTCCCTTCATCATCGTCAACGTCTGCGCCGCCTTCGCGGGCCGTCGAACCGCTGTTTGCGCTGTTCCCCTTCCTGCGTCCTTACGCCGGACGTTGGGCGCTTTCTTTCCTCGCGCTGATCACCTCGGCGGGCGCCACGCTGGCGTTGCCGGTGGCGTTCAAATACCTGATCGACCGGGGCTTCGCCGGGGGCGACCGCGCGCATATCGATCGATATTTCCTCGCGCTGTTTGTGGTGTCGCTGGTGCTGGCAGGCGCCACGGCGGCGCGCTTTTATCTTGTATCGTGGCTGGGCGAGCGGGTCACCGCCGATCTTCGGCGCGCGGTCTACGACCACATGCTCGGCATGAGTCCGCAGTTCTTCGAAACCACGCAAAGCGGAGAGGTCCTGTCGCGGCTCACGGCCGACACCACGCTCATCCAGACAGTCGTCGGAACCAGCCTTTCCATGGGACTGCGCAACTTCTTCCTGCTGACCGGCGGCGTGGCGATGCTCGCGGTGACGAGTCCCGTGCTGTCGGGTTATATCATTGGCACGCTGGTCGTAGTGATAGCGCCGATCCTTATCTTCGGGCGGCGTGTGCGGCGCCTTTCGCGTGCGAGCCAGGAGAAGATCGCGAACGCAAGCGCGCTGGCGGGCGAGGTGCTCAACGCCATGCCGACCGTACAGTCGTATGCGCAAGAGCCGTTCGAGGCGCGGCGGTTTGGCGGCGCGGTGGAACTTGCTTTTGAAACGGCACTCACGCGGATTCGGGCGCGCGCGTGGTTGACGGCGGTCGTGATCGTGCTCGTGTTTACCGCGATCGTGTTCGTACTGTGGCTTGGCGCGCAAGCGGTGCTGGCCGGGCGCATGACTGCAGGCCAGCTTTCCCAGTTCATCCTTTATGCGGTGTTCACGGCCGGCGCCGTCGGCGCGCTCGCCGAAGTGTGGGGCGATCTGCAACGGGCCGCCGGCGCCACCGAACGGCTTTTGCAATTGCTGTCATCGCGCTCGCCGGTCACGCAGGCCGGCACGACCATCCCGCTGCCCGCGCAAGGCGAGGGCATCCGCTTCGATAACGTGAGTTTCTCGTATCCGTCGCGTCCCGGCATAGCGGCGCTTTCGGGTATCACGCTGAACGTGCGCTCGGGTGAACATGTTGCGCTGGTCGGGCCTTCGGGCGCCGGCAAGACCACGTTGTTCCAGTTGCTGCTGCGCTTCTACGATCCGCAGACCGGCGCCATCCTGATCAACGGCGTGCCAACGCGCGATGTGCCCCTCGCCGATCTGCGCAAGGAGATCGGCGTCGTACTGCAGGAATCGGTGATCTTTTCGGGCAGCGTGCTCGACAACATCCGCTACGGCGCGCCTGACGCCACGCTCGAACAAGTGCAGCGCGCGGCCGGCATGGCTGCGGCGGCGGGGTTTATAGAAGCGTTGCCGCAAGGCTACGAGACGTTTCTCGGAGAGCGCGGCGTGCGCTTGTCCGGCGGACAGCGGCAGCGCATTGCGATTGCGCGGGCGATCCTGAAGAACCCGCCCATCCTGTTGCTCGACGAAGCAACCAGCGCGCTCGACGCAGCCAGCGAACGCCTCGTGCAACAGGCACTGGATAACGCTGCACAGAACCGGACAACGCTCGTCATCGCGCATCGGCTTGCAACGGTGCAACAGGCGGATCGTATCGTCGTGATGGAACACGGGCACATTGTTGCGCAGGGCCGTCACGCCGACCTGCTTCTGAGCTCGCCGCTTTATGCGCAGCTTGCCGCGTTGCAGTTCGGAAGTGCCGAGATGCCTTTGCATCAGTAAGCGCGTGACGCAGACGTGAGTCCCTACGCAGTGACGGTGGTTTCGCGGTCGCCATACGAGGCTGCCACCGCGCCGTGTCCACGGCTGTACTGCCGGGGTGAACAACCCATCACGCGTTTGAACGCGGTACTGAACGCGCTTTCGGATTCGTACCCAAGCGATTGCGCAATCGATGAAACCGGCGCGCCCGAGTTCGTCAGCCGGTCGCCGGCGAGCAGCATCCGCCAGCGCGTCAGATAGTCCATCGGCGAGACGCCGACTGTCTTCTTGAACTTGAGTGTGAAGACCGTGCGTGACATGCCGGCGCGCTCGGCGAGCGACTGCAATGTCCATCGGCGGGAAGGGTCGTCGTGCATGGCCGTGATCGCGGCCGCCATGCGTTTGTCGGCCAGTGCAAACAACCAGCCGACACCTGCCTTCGCATCCTTCGCAGCTTCTGTCAGATGCAGGCGCAAGCCCTGGACGAGCATCATGGTCGCGAGCTGCTGCGCCACAAGAAAGCCGCCCGGCTGCGGTTCACGCAGTTCCTGCCGCATCCGTTCCACGCACCAGCGCAGCACTGCTTTATCCGATTCGTCGCGAATATGCACGATGGGTGGCAACACGCCCGACAGGATGCCCGCGTGATCGCCGGTCAGCGCGAAATGGCCGCCGACACTCAGGAAATCCCCGCCGCCGTTGAGCGGAGTAATACCGCCAGCTTTGGCGGTGGCGAAAATCGTCATTGAATCGACCGACATCAACCTGAGATCGCTGGCAAGGCGAAAAGGGCGTCCTCTTGGCAACATGAAGCAGTCGCCGGATGCCAGGTACACGGGCTCGGGAACGCCGTCCACCGACAGCCAGCACTCGCCGGAAACGACTGCATAAAACTTGATGCCTTCATGCTTGCGGAACGATAGCGACCAGTCACCGCCCGCTTCGAAACCACCGGATACGTAATTGCGCAGCTTCAACAGCGAGAGTACGTCTGAGAGCGGGTCCATGGTTTTTCCGAACGAACGCGAAGATAAAACGAACGATACAGCATAGCTCGTTCTCGTTTGCCCGCCTATGATCGGAACGACGCGCTGAAAGGGACCTCGGCGTTCAATCAAATGGAGAAGTATCGATGCGAGTCTTTGTCACTGGAGCGACCGGTTTTGTCGGCTCCGCAGTTGTTCGGGAATTGATCGGTGCAGGACATCAGGTGCTGGGTTTGACGCGATCGGATGCGGGTGTTGCGGCGCTCGAAGCGGCGGGCGCCCAAGCGCATCGCGGATCGCTCGAAGATCTTGACAGCTTGCGCAGCGGCGCGGCGGCGGCAGATGGCGTGATCCACACGGCTTTCAATCACGACTTCTCGAAGTTCGTGGAGAACTGCGAGCTGGACCGGCGCGCCATTGAAGCGCTCGGCGATGCGCTCGAAGGGTCGAAACGGCCGCTGCTCGTTACATCGGGGCTGGGCCTTCTTGCGCCGGGCCGTGTTGCAACCGAGGACGATACGCTTTCCGCCGCGCACCCGCTCCCGCGCAAGTCGGAGTCGGCCGCCGACGCGCTCATGGCGCGCGGCGTGTGCGCGTCGATCGTGCGCCTTCCGCCCTCGGTTCATGGCGATGGCGATCACGGTTTCGTGCCGATACTCGCGGGCATCGCCCGGGAGAAGGGCGCATCGGTCTATGTGAACGAGGGGATGAATCGCTGGCCGGCGGTGCATCGGCTGGATGCCGCGCGGGTTTATCGGCTGGCGCTCGAGCATGGTGTGGCCGGTACGCGTTACCACGCGGTAGCCGAAGAAGGCGTGCCCTTCAAGGATATTGCCGGCGTGATCGGCCGGCGTCTGGACCTGCCTGTCCTCAGCAAGACTTTGGAGGAGGCTGCGAGCCATTTCACCTGGTTCGCGATGTTCGCCGGCATGGACGCTCCCGCTTCGAGCGAACGGACGCGCAAGCTGCTGGGTTGGGAGCCGACGCAACCCGGCCTTATCGACGATATCGACAAGGCGAGTTACTTCAAAGTCTGAACCTGATTCGATACACGATTACTGCGTCCCAGGAGGTTTCGGCGGCGGCAGTGAAGGATCGAGCCGTGCCGAGTCCCTGACCAGACTGTCCGTCATTGCGGCGGCGACGGGGTTCGAGCGGTGCGACGGATCGGCGCGAACGACCGGCGCGGGCGCCGTCACTACAGGGTTCGGCGGAGGTAACGACGGATCGAGCTGCGCTGATTCCCTGACAAGCTGATCCGTCATAGCCGATGTAACCGGAGATTTCGGATTGCGGCTACGTGCAAATTCATGGGTTGTATCGCTCCGCGCGACCGGCGCAGCACGCCTGGGCGAAGTCGAATCGTCGCGGGTGATGGCCGCGTCTTGTGCTGGCGCGGGTTCAGGGGCTGGCTTCACAGCCGGTTGCGGCGCTTGCACGGTGTTTTCGACTGACGGCGGAGCCGGTACGGGTGCCACGGCATTATCGATGGCGGACTGCCTGGGCGCGATGGCGATGCTGCCAGCGCCACTAGCCGCCGTCACTGCTCCGGCAATGCTTCCGGCGGTCACATGCGTGTCGCTGTACGCGGGGTCCGACTCCTCTTCCTGCTGCGAGCCGTCCTGCGTGGCATGCGTCTCGGGACCCGCCTCGTCGCCCTTGTGGAACACGAGATAAGCGCCCACGGCGAGCTCAGCGAGCAGCACCGTGATAATCAAGGTCTTGCGTGTATTCCTCATATGATGCAACGGTTCGTTTAAGCGACGCAATTCAACCATGATAACCGCCTGCTTGTAAGAGACGCCAAAAAAGGCCGGACACATGATGAATGTGCCCGGCCAGGACAATGCGCTAATTCGCTAATCGGCTCAGGTATCCGGGTTCGATGCCGCGAAGCTCTCGAATGCGGAGTACGGAGTCAAGTGTGTGCCATTCATCACCAGGCCGAACGTATCGTTGCCGCTGTCGAGCGTGTAATACATCGCCGACTGGATGTTGTGCGTCTTTCTCGCGTTATAGAAATTGCCCAGTTGAGTCGTGATGTAGTTCGAGCGATACGCCGCCGTTTGCTCAGGACCCGTGTTCCACTCGGTGATCATGAAAGGCACGTTGTAGCGAGCCTTGCAGTACGTGGGCAGATCGAAGCCAGGACCTGCGCCGTCGGAACCGATATTGAAGATGTCGCCATACACTTCGTAGTTGTGCCACGTCGTGATGTCCCAGCGTACCAGCGGATACCCACGGGTGCCGTCGGGCTGCATGCCTTCCCACAACGCGTCGGCTGCGCCATAGTCCGCTACGCAGAAGTTGATGCCGCACTTGGCGCTCGACTGAACCGATTTAACACCGTCGATCATGCCGCGCATCACACCGCGCATGGCCGGCCAGTTCGTATTGTTGAAGTCGACGGCCTTGGTGCCCGCTTGCGTGAAATCCAGGATGGTGGAGACCTGGCGCGTCAATTCGTTGCCGCACTCGTACATGGTCACGCCATACGGCTGGAGCGCGGCCGCCACGGTGGAAGCAATCCAATGTCCTTGGCTATAGGCGGCACTTTCGCTGCTGAAAACATTGCCGTAGGCGTCGGTCATGCCCTGGTTGATCAGCACGAACAGCGTCATGCCCGCGGCCTGGAACGCCGCGGCCAGTTTTGTCACTGCTGCAAGTTGCGTGGGATCATCGCTGCAGCCCACGCGGAAGGTCGAACAACCCAGACCCTTCAAGATGGAGACGATCTGAGCCGGGGTATAGGGGTCGTCCCAATGGCCGTTGATGCCATAGAAGTTGCCCGGCGTCGCCGCGCTTGCATGGCGCGGGTCGCTGGCCTGCAGCCATCCGGCTGCATCGGTCCAGACATAACACTGGCCCGATGTGTTCGTATGCCACATCATGCCGCCGTACCACATGAGCAAGGCTACGTTGTAGTTGTTGCCAACAACCGTACCGTCTCTGTAAATTACGCCGCCGGACACGGTCCAGACCCTGCCTTGCTTGTCGATAAGCGACGAAGCCGGCGGGATCATCGTTGCGTCGGGTGAAGCATTGCTGACTGCTGCGTTGACGACTGCCTTACCACTCGATGCGCTGTTGACGGTTGCGCCTGTTGCGTTGCTGCTGTCGCTCGAACCGCCGCAGGCGGTCAAGATGTAGCTGCCGCTCAAAGCCGTGAGGCAACCTAGAAATTGACGTCTTTTTAACATGGCGAGTTGTGTCCAATGTCGAGAAAAGGCCCGACAAAAAGAAGTTGGTAATTTCAGTTTGGAAACACGAAGCACTGTGAAAGCTGCACACTGATATTGCTGGAATCGTTCGTAGACCTAAAAAAGCTTAATGCCTGACTTCATGCTTCAGATTCTGGAAGGCCGTCCCGTGTTCGATTCGGTTTGGAGTACGAATCGAATGCCGTGGCCCGGTGCTGCGCCATCAGGCAAGCGAAATCACTGCGCGCCGCGGGGCGCTAACAGATGCGCTTGTCTAGACCCATGCAGGCTTCGGCAAACGTTTCGCTCGGGATGCCGGTGTTGCGATCTGACCCGGCAAACTCTACCTTTTCCCTCAAAGGCAGGCGCAAATCCTACCCGGAATGTGCGGCAGGCCTCAAATGAATTAATATCTTTTCGCCGAAAAAGGGCAAATCTTCTAACGAGCCACTTCATCGCAAAAATATTTCCTCATGAGAATGGACTATTGATCTGATGAATTAAATTGAAAGGTTTAATATTTGCCGGTCACTTTGACTGCTGCGGGTAATTAATGCCCGATTATGTAACAATTTTTGGCCGATATTTACCTGCGAATTTAGCGGAAACCCCTGCTCCAATAAAAGTGACCGATGCATCGTTTTCCGGGCCGTTTTTTACAGGAAAAACCCCCTAATATAATAATTATTAGTAATGGAGTTTCAGTAGTTGTTTATGACCTGAACCATCGCAGGGAATACGGTTTGAGTTTTCCGGACGAAACAGGATCGCGCCGGGCATGTGGGAGGCTGCCATCGTCGATTTGCGAAATCTGAAATCAAATGGTTTTGAGAGGAATTCCAATCCCCACAGGAACTGGAATGACAGCGCGGAGTAAAGGGTTGCGTAACCCTTTACGAGTAGAGATCGATAGCCGGTCTGTTTCGATTTTCGATTGCGACTACACCATCAGCTTGCGGGCCAATTCCAACAGACCCTTATCGCTTCCGGGCGCGCCGATAATGGAAAATCCCAGCGGCACGCCGTCCATCTGCATTAACGGAACAGTTATCTGCGGACATCCGCTTAGCCCCGAAATGCATAACATCCTGATCGACTGGTTTCGATAATCATCGAGTGCGTCATCGCTTTCAGAAAGCAATGGCGCCACGTCTGGCATCGTGGGCATGAGAATGACGCGGCCGCCTTCCAGTAACTTCATAAGGCCGGTGCGAAACTGCGCGCGGATATTCTCGCTTTGGCCGTTCTGACCGCTCGTGACAGTCTTCGACCAGAAAAAACGTTCGCGCACGCCTGGCCCAAGCTGGAAGTCATGCTTCTCGATCGCCGCGCCGTGGCTTTGCCATGCCTGGAATCCCTGTATGTAGCGGAAAGCCCAATAAAGCGCATCGGTGGAAGGCGTCATGACATCGGTGCTTTCGATAACGCCAAACCGCGGCCGCAATGTATCGAGCGTTGCCGCGAAAAGTGTCGCGACGTGCCTGGGCAAGCCCGCGAGCGCATCGCGGGGCAACCACGCGTCGGGTGTATCTGCGAGCGTGGCGGTGTCTTCGCCGAGCAGCACTTCGCTCACCCGAGCAAACGTATTCATGTCGCGCGCAAACCAGCCGCACGTGTCGAAGCCCGGGGCGAGCGGCATGCAGCCATCGAGCGACACGCGATCGTGCGTTGGCCGCAAGCCGATCAGTCCGCAGTGACTCGCGGGCGCGCGCACTGAGCCGCCAGTGTCGGTGCCGAGCGCGAAGTCGCACAATCCGTTCGATACCGCCGCCGCCGATCCGGAACTCGATCCGCCCGCGATGCGCTCCGGCGCGGCGCCGTTGCGCGGCGCGCCGTAGTGAGCGTTCTTGCCGGTCATCGAAAACGCGAGTTCCTCCGTGTGTGTCTTGCCGGCGAAAACCGCACCCGCAGCAAGCAATGCATCGACGACGGGCGCACTGGCCGTCTTGATGCCGGACATTGCCAGCATGTGGGGGTTGCCGCAGCCTGTCGGGTAACCGGCGACATCGAAGATGTCCTTCACGGCGAATGTCAGACCGCTGAGCGGGCCGCTTGCGGCGTTTGCCACAGGAGAGTCGGGGAAGGGTACGAAGGCGCGGGATGAAGCCGGATCTTGGGTCATGTTCTTATAAGTGAGAGGCGGTTCGATAGCGCCTGATTATTACGGCGGTTAAATTTGTGACTTGGACCTTCGCTGCCATCGGGTCTATTCTGAATTTTCGCTTGAACGGAGCGCAGACTGCAATGCACGAAGGTTGCATCCACGTGCGGCTCACGCGATCTGTAAGGAGATTGAAAAATGGTCGCAAAAACGCTGGTCCAGGCTCTTCTCGCCGTTGTCGCCATGGTCGTGTACTTTACGCCGTCTATCGTGGCGGACAGGAGAGGGCGGCGCAACGTGCTGCTGCTCGCGCTGATGAACGCGCTGCTCGGATGGACAATCGTGGGATGGCTGAGCGCGCTTTACTGGGCGCTTCATCGCGACAGCCCGAAAAAAGTCGACCGCATCATGCGGATGCAGACGCGCATGAAGGCCCATGCAACCGCCGATGCAATCGTCGCGCGTGCGCTTGCCCGCCATGTCCCGCCGGCAAAAGCAATCCGCATCACACGCGAACCGTACTGATCGTGACGCGCTAGACGCTCAGCCTGCGAGCGCCAGTGCGCGCGAGCGGCGCCGGGCCAGCCAGCGCACCAAGAGCAGCCCGACGATCATCACGGTGAGCGACAACATGGTGGTCATGGTGCCGAGCGCGTAGATCACGGGCGTGGTCACGGATGTCGTCAGGCCCTGCAATTCAAGGGGCAACGTGTTCTGGTCGCCGATTGCCTGCGACGTACGCGCGATCTCGTCCCATGACAGCGTAAAGCCGAACATGCCGACGCCGATCACAGACGGCCCGATGATCGGCAACACCACGTGCCTGAAACTCTGCCAAGGCGAAGCGCCAAGATCGCGCGCCGCTTCCTCATAAGCAGGGTTGAACCGGTTGAAGACGGCGAACATCACGAGCAGGCCGAAGGGCAGCGTCCACGTCAGGTGCGCGCCGAGCGCGGACGTGTAAAGGCCCATCGACGTGGTGTAGTCGTCGACGAAAGACTCGTGGCCCAGAACGGTGGCGAGATACTTGACGCCGTTATCGAGCAGCCGGAACGTGAGGCCGATCCCCAGCGACACGATGATCGACGGCATGATCAGGCTTGCCACCGACACATAAAACACAGCGGTATCTCCGCGAAAACGCTTGCGGAACGCAAGTCCCGCCGTCACCGAGAACAGCACGGTCAACACTGTGACCACGGCTGCGAGCCGCACCGAACGCCCGAACGCCGCCCAGATGTCGACGTCGCCAACGCCCTGCCGCAGCACCTCGAACCAGTGCAGCGACGCGCCGCGCATGGGAAACGTGAGGCCGCCTTCCGGCCCCTGGAACGACAGGATGAAGATGGTTATGACCGGGCCATACAGGAACAGCACGAAAAGCGCGAACACGAGTGCAAGCCAGTAGAAACTCGCGGGCCTGCGTTCACGATGTTTGAGACCGGGTTTGAGACCGCTGGCGGCCATGTCACAGCTCCTTGCGGATATCGACTACACGAGTCAGCGCCCAGACGATCAGAAGCACCACGGCCAGCAGGATGATTGCGTTGGCCGCGGCAGCGGGGAACTGCAGATAGCCCGTCTGCACCTGAATGATCTTTCCCACCGACGCAATCTGCTGCCCGCCCATGACGCCGACGGTCAGGAAATCGCCCATGACGATCGTGATCACGAAGATCGATCCGATCACGATTCCCGTCTTCGACAAGGGCAGCACCACTTCGCGGATGACTTGCCAGCCGCTCGCGCCTGCATCGCGCGCAGCTTCGAGCAGCGAGCGGTCGATGCGCATCATCGCGTTGAAGATGGGGACGATCATGAAGAAAGTGTAGAGATGCACGAACGCGAGCACCACGGAAAAGTTCGAGTACAGCAGCCATTCAAGCGGCCGGTCGACCAGATGCGCGCTCACCAATGCCTGGTTGACGAGGCCGTTGCGGCCGAGCAGCGGCATCCATGAAATCATCCGGATCACGTTGGAGGTCCAGAACGGTATGGTGCAAACGAGGAACAGCACCGTTTGCATGCCCGATGACCGGACGTGGAATGCAAGGAAATACGCAATCGTGAAGCCGATCAAAAGCGTGACGGTCCATACGATCGCGCAGAACTTGATGGTGGACCAATAGGTCTTGAAGGTCACGCAGACATCGGTCATCGACGAACATCCATCGAAGATCGCCGCGTAGTTCTTGAACGTGAACGCCGGGATGATCTGGTATTCGTTGAAGTCCCAGAAGCTCACGATCAGCGTGATGATGAGCGGCACGATGAAGAACAACGCGAAGGTGAGCGTAAGCGGCGTTGCCTGCAGCCATGCGGCGGCTCGCCGGTGTTTCACCGGCGCCTCAAGCGTTTGAACAGGAAGCTCGATCGATGCCATCGCGTGATTACCTATTGTTTGAACTGATCCGGCCGGCTTCGTGCAACGCACGCAGCCGGCCCTTGCATACTCAAGCCGCGATGAACTCGTTCCACTTCTGGACCATGTAGATGTTCTCGTCCATCACCGCGTTCCAGCATGCGATCGCTCCCATGCGCTGGTTGTACGAGCCGCCGTCGCGTACCGTGCCGGCCTTCTCGAGCAACTGGCCATCGGGCGCCTTGATGTCCTGCGCAGCGGGCTTGCCTTCCATCCAGTAGTCCCATTCGTACGCCTGCATGTGCGACTTCGCGGTGTCCGTCACGCCCGGGTAATAGCCCTGACGCATCAGATAGGCGCCTGCCCAGCCGTCCTGGAACCAGTTGATGAACTCGTACGCCGCGTCGAGCTTGCGGCCCTGCAGCGAACGCGGCAGCCCGAAGCCCGATGCCCACGACCGATACCCTTCCTTCAGCGGCTGGAACTTGCAGGCAACGCCCATCGTGCGAACCTTCGTGACGGCCGGCGACCACATCGACTGGATCACGACTTCGCCGGACGCCATCAGGTTCACGCTTTCGTTGAAGTCCTTCCAGAAGGCGCGGAACTGGCCCGCGCGCTTGGCTTCGATCAGGATCTTGATGGTCTGGTCGATCTCGGCCTTGGTCATGTTGCCTTTGTCGCCATACTTCACATGACCCATCGCTTCGATCGCCATTGCCGAATCCATGATGCCGATGGCCGGAATGTTGAGCAGCGCAGCCTTGCCCTTGAACTCGGGATTGAGCAGCTCGGACCAACTCGTGATCGGGCGCTTGATCAGGTCGGGGCGAATGCCGAGCGTGTCCGCGTTATAGGTGGTGGGGATCAGCGTCATCCATTCAGTGGGCGTCGCGGAGAATTGCGTCGAACGCGCGCCGGTCAGGAACATCACCTTCTTCGGCGCGGTTCCCTGGTCGCCGATCTTCTTGCCGTCGACTTCACCGCGCGTGAGGACGGGCGTGATCTTGTCGGCGAGCTTGATCTTTCTTGCGTCCATGCCGGCAAGCGTGCCGGCGGGAATCAGCTTCTTCAGCGAGAAATATTCGGTGTCGACAATATCGAAGGAATTCGGTTGCGTGATGATGCGCTTGGCGACGTCATCGGTCGTGACGGGAATGTACTGGATCTGGATGCCGGTGTCTTCCTGAAACTTCTTCGCGATATCCGAACTCTGGTTCACTGCGGTGCCGAGATATCGCAACGTGATCTTTTCCTGCGCGTGCACATACGGGAACCCCGCGATACCCGCTGCCGCGACTGCGCCCTTGAGCAACGTGCGGCGTGAGAGGCCCTGACCCGAACCGAGGCCGGATTCGGCGGGCTCGCTCGTGGTGGTATCGGACGGATGTTCTTTTCGCTCGGTCATTGCAATCTCCCTTGGTGACGTTGTCGTTTCAATGTTCTCGTTCAATGCAACGCAAAGCGGTCTTTCATGCCGCAAATGCATGGGCGTCCTGCTCGTTCCACCAGACCACGACTCGCGCATCGGTGGCAAGGCGCTGCGGGTCGTATTCGTTATCGGGGAGCAGTGAGATGAGTTCGGGCGAACCGTCTAGCGGCGCGAGTGTCATGCGCAAGTGTGTGCCCTGGTATTCGGTTTCGCGGACCGTGCACGGAATTCCGCCGATACGGCTGACCCCGCCGTCGCTGCCCGATGTCTGCACCGGCGTCACGCCGTAAGGCGCGATGCGCAGGTGATCGGCGCGCACGGTGAAAGCGCGGCCATTTGCGCTCAGCACGTTATGACCGCCCAGGAAACGCGCGACGAATTCGGTGCGCGGCCGGTTGAAGACCTCATGCGGCGAGCCGGTTTGTTCTATGCGTCCATGGCTCATCACCACCACCATGTCGGCCAGCGCCAGCGCTTCTTCTTGCGAATGCGTGACGTGCACGAAGGTGATGCCGAGCTCCTTTTGCCAGCGCTTGAGTTCGGCGCGCATCTGGATGCGCAGGAACGGGTCGAGCGCCGACAAAGGTTCATCGAGCAACAGGCAACGGGGTTCGTTCAGCAATGCACGCGCGAGCGCCACGCGCTGTTGCTGGCCGCCCGATAACTGCGACGGCTTGCGTTCGGCGAAGGCACTCATTGCAACGAGTTCGAGCAGTTCGCCTGCACGCTTGCGGCGCGCGTCTTTTGCAACGCCGCGCATCTTCAGGCTGAACGCGACGTTATCGAGTGCGGACAGATGGGGAAAGAGCGCGTAGCTCTGGAACACCATTGCGGTGCCGCGCGTGGCGGGTTGCGCGCGCGTGACGTTGCGCTGGCCAATGAGGACGTCGCCATCGGTGATCGATTCGTGGCCCGCGATCATCCTCAATGTCGATGTCTTGCCGCAGCCCGACGGTCCAAGCAGGCAGCAGTACTGTCCGCCGGGAATGCGCAAGTCGATGGAGTCGACCGCGAGCGAATCGCCGTACTGCTTCGACACATGAACGAGTTCGATGTCCGCGGCTTCGGTCTTGAGTACGGCAGAAGTGGACTGACTCATATAGACGGACTCATGCGATGCGTTCCCGGGTCGGTGCTGCACAAAAAGGCAAGCGTTGGCTGGCGGGTCGTCAAATGCAAGACACATGCCACTTTGTTCGCAGCGTCTTGAGTTCCATGCAAACCATCGCTGCTATTGAACGTCTACGATATGGCGTGTAAATTGCACACGATTCGAAATCGATCCGTCGGCGATTCAAGACCAGAAACCGCACGATCAAGGTGCGCCGCCGATCCGCTTCGGGGCGCGATCCACCAAAACGGTTCACGCGCTGTACACGCAGTCATCGGGGTTTTGAACATGGACATCATTGGTCATGCCGGCGCATCACATGGACCCACGTTCGGTCCGCTCGTAACGCATGAGCGGTTTCCGTATCGGGCAATCGCCGATACCGATTCGTTTCGATGGCCGGGAGACACCGGACTTGCCGTCTATCTCGGCTTCAATATCGAACACTTTGCGTTTGGGGAAGGACTCGGCGCGGCGCTGGGTCCCGTCTCGCCGCAACCCGATGTGCTCAACTACAGCTGGCGAGAATACGGCAACCGGGTGGGCGTCTGGCGCTGCATGGAACTGTTCGATCAGCTCGACATGCCGTCGGGCACGCTGATCAACACAGCGCTCTATGATCACTGCCCGGATGTCATCGATGCATGTGTTGCACGCGGCGATGAAATCATCGCGCATGGGCATACTAATGCGCATCGTCAGAGCGATCTCCATGAAAACGCCGAACGCGCGTTGTTGCTTCATTGCCGCGAGCGGATTGCATTGCATTCGGGCACGCCGCCCTCGGGCTGGCTATCTCCGTGGATCTCGGAGTCGCACCTGACGCCCGATCTGCTCGCGGAAACCGGCTACGGCTACACGCTGAACTGGTGCCACGATGACCGGCCGGTCCGCATGGCGACGCGCGCCGGCTCGCTCTGGTCGATTCCTTATCCGCAAGAACTCAACGACTTGCCCATGATCATCGGCCGTCAACTGGATGCGTGTGCTTTCGCGGACATGATCATCGACCAGTTCGACGAGATGCTTGAGCAAGCGAACAACAGCCGCCACAAGCAGGCGCTCGTGATGGGTATCGCGTTGCATCCCTACCTGGTGGGACAGCCGTACCGGTTGCGTCATCTGCGGCGCGCGCTTCAACATGTCGCGGCGGCGCGCGCAAAAGGTGATGTCTGGATGACCACGCCCGGCGCGATCGTGCGTCAGATGGACGAGATGGAACGCGCAGGGCTCACGGGTTCGTCGCGCCTTCAGGCACAACCATGACACCGAAACCCGCGCTGCACGTTGCAGACAAACCGCCCGAGCGTGACACGCCGCAAGATGTGGACGCGCGCCTCTATCAGGCGATCTTCGATGGCGTCCTCAACCATCGCCTGACACCGGGTACCAAGCTGCCCGAGCCGGAGTTGTGCCAGTTGTTTGGCGTTGGCCGCGCGGTCGTGCGGCGCGTGCTGGAGCGCCTCGCGTATGAGGGTATCGTCGCGTTGCGGCCGAACAAGGGTGCGGTGATCGCGGAGCCGTCGCCCGAGGAGACGCGAGAGATTTTCGAGGCCCGGCGTTCGCTCGAACGCGTGCTAGTCGAACTCGCGGTACAACGCGCGACCACGCGCGATATTGAAGCGTTGCGCCGCCAGCTTGCCGATGAACATGAAGCCATGCATCGCTTCGACCAGCCTTCGTGGGCGCGTCTTGCAAGCGACTTCCATTTACGCATTGCAGGACTCGCGGGCAACTCGATACTGCAGCGCTACTTGAACGAACTGGTATCGCGATGCTCGCTGATCGTCGGGGTGTACGAGCCACCGGGCAACGCGCCATGCGAACACGACGAACACGCGGCAATCGTCGATTGCATCGAGGCGCGCGATGCGCCTGGCGCCATCAGCCGCATGGAAGCGCATCTTCGCGAGCTCGAAGAGCGCATCGAAACATCACGCATGCAAGGCGAGCAAAGCCTTGGGCAACTGCTCGGCATGGTTCAACCCTGAGCACGTGGACACCGAACAGGCCATCATGGAAATCGACTTCGAAGCCATTACCGAATATCAGCGCTACAAACTCATGGCGAGCCTGATCGTGCCGCGGCCCATCGCGCTGGTCACCACCTTGAGTGAGACCGGCACGATCAACGCGGCGCCATTCTCGATGTTCAACATGATGGGGGAGGAGCCGCCCATTGTGATGATCAGCGTCAATCGTCTCGACGACGGGTCGCTCAAGGACACCGCCACGAACATTGCGCGCAGCCGCGAGTTTGTCGTGCATCTCAGCGACGAAGCGATGGCCGAGAAGATGCATCGTTGTGGAGAGCGCCTGCCGCCGGATGTCAGCGAGCTCGAAAAGGCCGGGCTTACGCCGGTTGCAAGTTCGCACGTTGCGCCGCCGAGAATTGCCGAGGCGCCGGTGGCGTTCGAATGTACGTTATGGGAAACGCTGGAAACCACGAGCCGGCATATATTCATCGGGCGGGTTCACAGGCTGCACGCGCGCGACGAACTCATCGACACCGAAACCTGGCGTGTGCGGCTGCAGTATTACTTTCCGGTCGGGCGCTTCGGCGCAAGCGATTATGTGACGACGCGGGATCGCTTCACGCTCGATTGAACCGACGTCAAGACGTCAATGCCGCTGGCCAACGAGATCATCGACCAGCGGCACGACCGCGAGCACCACGAGCATTGCGGCGAGCGGTATCGTTGCGATATAACCGACGTACTTGAATCCCAACGCACCCGCAATTCCGCCAGTAAAAAACATCCCGAGCAACGAGGCCAGCAGCCCGAGCTTCGACCGGTCTGCCTTCACGGCTTTCATGCCGGGTTCATCGTTCGAAGCGTTCCAGTACACGAGCTTGCCAAGCTCGATACCTATATCAGTTACAAGCCCGGTCACGTGCGTGGTGCGGATTTCCGCCTTGGATATCTTGGTGATCATTGCGTTCTGCAGGCCCATCACAAAGCAGAGCAACGCGACCGTGGCCGGGACGAACAAGATCCGGTCCTGTTCCAGGTTCGCGCCGATCAGCCCAAAGAGCAGCAGCAACGCAGCTTCGAGCAGCAAGGGCAACGCATATTCGCTTTGCGCTGCGCGCCGCCTGCCCCAGTTGATCATGATCGCGGACGTGGCGGCGCCCGACATGAACGCCACGAGCGAACTGAGACCCGCGACAACGAGACCCGTTTCGCCGAGCGAAAGATTATCGGCCAGCGCCGACACCACGCCGGACATGTGCGACGTGTACTGGCCGACGGCAAGAAAACCGCCGGCGTTCGCGGCGCCTGCAATGAACGCAAGCCAGCGCCCGAGGCGCCGGTTGCTCTGGTCGGTGCGTTCGGGCCGCGTGAAGCTGCGCAAATAATTCAGGGGCATCGTGTTCCGCCATCGGCATTGCGAGCCGCGATATGACGCGCCCGGTCAGACTTCGGCGAGCCGCTCGCTGTCGACGATCCGGATCTGCTTGCCGTTCGAATCGACGATGCGTTCTTTTTGAAGCTTCGAGAACATCCGGCTCACCGTCTCGAGCTTCAACCCGAGATAGCTGCCAATCTCTTCTCGCGTCATGCGCAGGTTGAACTCTGCCGCCGAATAGCCACGTACCTTCATCCGCGTAGACAGATTCATCAGGAAGGTCGCGACGCGCTGCTCGGCGGTCATCGTGCCCAACATCATCATCAGGCCGGATTCCCTCACGATCTCGCCGCTCATCATCCGGTGGACATGCTGCTGCACGGCTTTGACGTCGTGGCAGAGCTCCTCCAGGAGGTCGAAGGGGATCACGCAAACCTTGCTGTCTTCGAGCGCAATTGCATCGCAGTTCTGTTCGCCGGCGCAGACGCCGTCGAGTCCAAGCGGTTCGCCCGCGATGTGAAAGCCCGTGACCTGCTGCTGCCCGTCGCGATGCGTGACCACGGTCTTGAAACAGCCCGTGCGCACGGCGTAAATGCTCTTGAACGCGTCTCCCGTGCGGTACAGCGTCTCGCCGCGCCGCACGAGCCGAGTCGAGCAGACGATCGCATCGAGCCTGTCGAGTTCGGCGCCGGTCAGTTGCGTTGGCATGCAGATCGCGTGCAGGGAGCAGGCGGAGCAGCGGGTGTCGAGGCGCGTAGCGGACGTAGCGGACAAAGTGGCGCTGGCTGCGGACCACTGCGACGCGCGGTTAATAGCGGGCGAATTCGATACTGAAGGTGCGCAAGCGGTCGCTGACGTCATGACGTCTCCCGTGAGTGGTTTGCATCGGTGCGTTACGCGGCGGCTGGCGGTGCGTGCCTATGGTGCGCGTAGCGGGTGCGGAGCGGAGCGTCTCGCCATGGAGATGTCGCGCAGAGGCGCAGAGGATCCGCCGGCGGGACGATGGGCCGCTTGTCGGCTTTCGCCGATGTTCCCGGAGCAAGCCGGCGCCCAGTGAGACAAGTATGAGTGACTCTATCTCAAAATAAAATCAGCGAGCGGCAGCGCTCGATGTAGGGATTTGCGAGTCTTTGTAGGGAACGGACTACACGCGTTGATCGCATCATCCGGATGCCATCAAGTCTCGTGGTCGTCTTCGAACAGTTTGTGCCGCACGGCGTAGCGCACGAGCGCCGCGTCGTGGGGCATCTGCATCTTGTCGAGAATGCGGGTCTTGTAGGTGCTGATGGTCTTCGCGCTGACCGAGAGCGCCTGGGCGATCTGCGTGATCGTTTCTCCGCTCGCAATGCGCCGGAACACCTCGAATTCACGGTCGGAGAGCCTTTGATGCGGCAGGTCGTCGCCACGGTCGTGCAGGCTCAGCGCCAGGCGCTCGGCCATGGTGAGGCTTACATACACGCCGCCCGATGCAATCTTGTTGACAGCCGCGACCAGCTCGGCGCTTGCACTTTCCTTGGTCAGATATCCCGACGCCCCGGCCTTGAACGCACGCACCGCGTATTGCTGCTCGGCGTGCATGGTCAGGATGAGCACGCGCAGCGCCGGCTTTTCGTCCTTGATCTGCTTGAGCAGTTCGACACCATTGCGGCCGGGCATCGACAGGTCGAGCACGAGCACATCGGCTGGAATCTCGCGGATCATCGCGATGGTCGTGGCGCCGTCGCTGGCCTCGCCCGCCACTTCCACGCCATCGGCATTGTCCAGGATATGGCGCAGTCCGTCCCGAACGAGGGTATGGTCATCGGATAACAAGACCCGGGTCATTGCTTGAGATCGTCCTCGGTGCGCACCGTATAAACGCCGCGGGTGCTGGATTGCCGTCTGGTGGAACGGCACGTGTCAGAAAAAAAGATGCCCGCAAACTGGCGGGCATTAAGGATGCGCAAGGACACTGAGCCATGAACGCATTGTTGAAACTCGTGAGGCATTAGTGCGACATTAGCACGGGCGCGGTCATGCTTTCCAGTAGCGATCGTGTAACACCCCCAAGAAAACGCTCGTGCAACCGCGTATGCCCGTATGCGCCAAGCACCAGCAGATCCGAGTCGGTGTCCGCCAGGACATCGAGCAAAGTGGCGCCTGTACTTGCGCCGGAGGCAGGCGGCATCGATAAGACACCGGCCCGCACCTTGTGGTGTTCAAGATACGCCGCAAGCGTATGTCCTGTGTTTTTACCGGCTTCGCCATCTTCTTCGCGATGCCGCTCGACGGTCACGATCTGCACCGAACGCGCATGCCTCAAAACGGGAAGGGCGTCCGCCACGGCGCGCGCTGCGGCGCGACTGCCGTCCCATGCAATGAGCACGGTCTCGCCGAACCGGTCGACACGGCCGGCATACGGAAGGAGGATCGCGGGCCGGCCGCAGCGCATCACGACGTCATCGGCGAAATGCTCGGCAATAAACGCCGCTGGGTCCGCAGGATCGGCCTGCCCGAGGACGATCAGGTCGGCGTGGCGCGCGTGTAACGTCGCCGTAAGCACCGACGGTCCGACGGGCGCGCGCCATTCCGATGTGGCCGCGGCTAACCGCGTCGCCGATAAAAAGTGATCGTTCGCCCGCGCGAGCCGGGCGCGAGCCTGCGCCTCGTGGACGGCGAGGCTCAGGCTTTCGTCTGACTTTATATTTGGGCGCAGCTCATTCCGGCAGACCATGTACAGCCCGATCAGATGGGCGTTGTGCTTGAGGGCAAGGTCGACGGCGAAGTCGACCCGCGCGCCGCTGCGCCGGCTGTCATCGATATGCACGAGGATGGTCTTGTAGCTCATGTCAGCACTCCCGCAACGTCCGGTTTCATTTGTGTGGACGGATGATGCGGAACGAGCAGCACCGGCATTGTGGAGAGGCGCACGAAATGTTCGGCGACGCTGCCAAGCAAAAGCCGCCGCCAGCCGCGCCTGCCGTGCGTGCCCATCACGATGAGGTCGGCACCGAAGGCTTGCGCCGTATGCTCGATGCGTTGCGCGATGTCGTCGGCAAGCGGCTCGACTTCGACCATGCTTGTCGTGCCCTTCACGCCGTAGCGTTTCATCTTCGCGGCTGCATCGGCGAGAACGTGTTCGCCCTCGGTGACAAAGGCGTCGCGTATCGGGGTGGGATCAAATGCCGCGCCCGAGTACGACAGCGGCGGAACGTCGATCACGTAGACGGGCCTGAGCTCGGCGTCGTGATCGCGTGCGAGTTCGAGCGCCGCATCCAGTGCGTGTCTGGAGGTCTCGCTGCCGTCGACGGGGGCAATGATTAGCTTATACATGGCAATTCTTCCTGTGGTCAATGCGACATCAGTACGGGGACGGTCATCGACTGGAACATGCTGCGCGTGACGCCCCCCATGACCAGTTCCTGCCAGCGCGAGTGGCCGTACGCGCCCATCACGATCAGATCGGCGCCCAGCTCAGATGCCTGCGAGAGCAGCAGGCCGCCCGCCGCCGTGTTTTCGATGTGTTCGAGCCGAACCACGTCCGCTTTCACGTCATGCCGCGCCAGAACGAGCGCGATGTCCGCGCCGGGGATGCGATCGCCGCGTGCCGCGTCATGTAATTCTTCGACCGTCACGATGGTGGTTCGCTTCGCGCGGCGCAAGAGCGGCAACGCGTCATGCACGGCGCGCACGGACTCGCGGCTGCCGTCCCACGCGACCATCACGTTTTCGCTGAACGTCGCGAACTCGCGGGCGTACGGGTGGAAAAGCACCGGGCGCCCTGCGGACATCACGAGCGCTTCCGGAAAATGATCGGCGATAAACGATTCGGGATCGTCCGGATCTTCCTGTCCGGCAATGACGAGATCGGCACACCGCGCGAGGTGGGTGATGTCATCGTTCGGATAGTCGATGTTGCCGGCCCAGCGTCCCGCTACACCGGCGTCTTCCAGTTCTGCGTGGAAGACCTGTTCCAGCGCACTCTGCCGCTCGTGGCGCAGCTTGCGATGCTCTTGGAAATACTCGGAATAACCGGCCATCACGTAAAAGGTGCGTGGGTCCGGCGTGAAGCTGGTCAAGGCTCCCGTAAGGTGCGCGCCGTATTGCCGGGCAAGCCGCATTGCGAACCTGAGGCGCGCGGTTGAGCGTGAACTGGTGTCGAGCTGGACCAGGATGCTTGTAAGGCTCATCGCAGAAACTCCGTTGGTGGGTGCTCGCGGTGGCCTACCGGTCAGGAACGCCCGGCGCTTACGAAAAGTCTATGGGCTCAGAAATCCCGTCCCTTGATGCAGATCAACGATCTCGCCCGCGCGCAGAGCGTCGAAAAGTACGCTGACGGACTCTGCGTTATTACATCGGAGGTAATTGAACATATTCCTGCGCTCTTTAAGATGAGAGTCATCCCTTGGCACATCGGCTCGCTCGGGGACACGAAGTGCTCATGTTGTTTGTTCAAATCCACCAAAGGAGTTAGGAATGCAAAGCTTTGAACTTTATACGATCGAATCGGCGCCGGAAAAATCGCGGCCCACACTCGAAGCCCTCGTTGAAAAATTCGGCTTTTTGCCGAACGTCATGGCAACCATGGCCGCCAACCCGGTTTTGCTCAACGGCTTCGCGGGCAGCTTCGCGAGTTTTCATGGCGGAAGTCTCGACGAATGCGAGAAACAGACCCTGCTGCTCACGAACGCGGTCACGATCAAGTGCCCGTGGACGGTGGCGGCGCATTCCACCTTTGCGCTTGAAGACGGCATGGCCGAAGCGGACGTCAACGCGATCCGTGCAGGAAAGCTGCCAGCCAATGTGAAATACGCGGCGCTTTCGGGCTTGAGCCGGGCGCTGATCGAGAAACGCGGTAACGTGAGCGAGGGCGATATCGAGCGGTTTACATCGGCGGGATATTCGCCGCTTCAGATATTCGAGGTGATCACGAGTATCGGGATATCGACGATGGCCGCGACGACCACCAACATGGCCGGCACGCCGGTCGAAGACCGGTTCAAGGCTCAGGCGTGGGTCCCTGCATGACTGTTGGCGCGGGGTACGCGCGGCTCGACTGGAGTTGAGCGTATCCTGATCGACCGAACCCGCATTGAATGAGTATGGAATGAAGTCCTCTGCCAAACCTGTTACCGAACTCGGCACGCTGCTACGCCAATGGCGAAGTACGCGCGGCAGGAGCCAGTTCGATCTCTCGCTGGATGCCGGCGTGTCGCAACGGCATGTCAGCTTCATAGAGAGCGGGCGAAGCGCGCCGAGCCGCCAGACGCTCCTCAATCTTGCGCAGGCGCTCGACATTCCGCTTCGCGAGCGCAACGCGTTGTTGCTTGCTGCGGGTTTCGCGCCCATGTATTCCGAAGGCGCCTGGAACGCGGAGGAAATGCAGAGCGTGACAGGGGCGCTCGCGCGCATGTTGAAGCAGCACGAACCGTTTCCGGCAGTCGTGATGGACCGCTACTGGAACGTGCTTTTGCCCAATGAATCGGCGCCGCGTTTCTTCAATCGCTTCATCGACCTGTCCGCGCGCAAAACGCCTCGCAATATGCTGCACCTGATGTTCGATCCCGATGGCATGCGGCCGTTCATCGCCAACTGGGAGGAGGTCGCCAGGAGTTTGATTCAGCGGGTGCATCGTGAATCGGTCGGGCGGGTTATCGATGAAAAGTCGCGCGAGTTGATCGACGCGCTGCTCGCTTATCCCGACGTCAAGACCGGCTGGAAATCTGCGGAGACCCTCGACGCCGGACCGGCTACGCGCAGCACGCCGGTCATTCCCATCAGCTTCGCCAAGGACGGCGCGACACTCAATTACTTCTCCATGGTCACGACCGTCGGCACGCCGCAAACGGTTGCTGCGGAGGAGTTGCGAATCGAATCCTTGTTTCCTGCCGACGATGCAACCGAGGCGCTTCATCTCCGGATGCTCGGACACGCTCACGCGGAATGAAACGACGGTGTGTTTACGAAATCTATACGCCGCAAACCCCTTCTTCAACACAATAAATACCTGCAAACCTGAACAATTGGGGTTGATGCTGGCTATAGAACTACTAAAGGCGGGGAAACAATGACCGATGACGCCGAGGCTTTGATCGATGAAATGCAGCGCTACGCGTGCGCCCGCATTCACGACGTACAACGCGGCGCGGAAACGCCCGCATTTGCAGCGCTGATGGTGGAGAAGTTCGGCGAAGGTTTGATGAAGGCGGGGTATTTGTTGAAGGTGGAACGGTTCGATGCCCTCACGCACGAGATCGACCGCCTGGTGCGCGAGATCGATGCGCACTATCCGACGCATCTTCAATACAGGTTCGAGGCGCGGCCCGCAGGTCTCGCAATCAACGGTACGGTGTTTTGAGCACTGGCGTGCAGACCTGTCCGCCAGCGCCTTATCTTCATCCGTTCGCGAGGGCAGGCTCTGGTCCGTACGTCTCGCTGACGATACTGCCGTTGTCGAGTTTCAACACGCGGTCGGCAAGCGGGAAATAGCGGTCGTCGTGCGTGATGACGACCACCGTCTTCCCCGCGAGACGCAGTTCGGGCAGCAATTGCTCGTAGAACACGGCCTTGAATGCAGGGTCCTGGTCGGCGGCCCATTCATCGAAGAGATAGAACGGCCGGTCCTCAAGATATGCGATCACCAGCGCGAGGCGCTTGCGTTGCCCTGTGGAAAGCGCGCGCGTGGAGAATGCGCCGTCGACCACTTGCACCTTGTGATCCAGCGCCAGCTTGCCGATCAATGCGTTTGCGCGGGCATCCGCCTGGGCACGGGAAGGATCGTTCGGATCGACGATGCCAAGCAGTGCATCGAACAGATGGAAGTCATTGAAGACCGCCGTGAAATGCTCGCGATAAGCGGGGCGCTCGAGCGACCCCACCGGCTTGCCATCGACTTCGATAACGCCGCCCTCCGGCTCATAAAGACCTGTCAGCACCTTCGCGAGCGTGGTCTTGCCGCTGCCATTCCCGCCCACGATAAACACAAGCTCCCCAGGCCTGAACGTCAGGTCCACGGGTCCGATGCGGAACATGCGTTCGTCTCGTTCGTGGAAGTACGAATGCGTGACACCACGCAGGGTCAGTGTCTTGAACGACGCTTGAGAAGCGCTCGATGACGGCGGCGTCTGAACGTCCGCCGTGGACAGTCCGCCGAATTCCGCCATCACCTTTTCGATCCGGTCGAGCGACACGCGCGCTGCGTTCACGGTCGGCAGGTTGTTGAGCAGGCCATCGAGAGGCACCAGCATGAAGAGGAACACGATGACGTAACCGGCTGCGGCAGGGGTATCGGCACGGACACCCAACGACGGCCAAAAAGCGGCAGCGCCCAGGAACACATAGAAGACGAAGATGATCCAGCCCACGCCAACGGCATAGGCACTGAACGCCCGCCGCCGATGATCGCGCACTTCGCCAATCGCCAGACCCAATTGTCCATCGACGAATTGGGTTGCGCGCGCCTGATGCAACTTCAGCTCCTTCGCACCGTTAAACAGCGCGCCGAGATAGCCGAACAACTTGTCTTGCGACTTGCCGGCCGCTTCGAGCGAGGCGATCGCGCGTTTGTCCCCGGTGTAATAACCGAATGAACCGACCACGATGGCGGTCAACGCAAGCAGGCACACCGGCAACGACAGCCACGCGAGATAAGCGAGACACCCGCACACGATGGAACCGTGCATCACGATGTTGGGCAAGGCGAAGAACAGCATGGAGACGTTGGTGGCGTCATCGGTCAGGACCGATTGCACGGGCGCCGCGCCAATACGTTCTACGTCGCGCAACTCGGCGGTCGCGACGCGCTTGGCCACGCGTTCGCGCAATTGCGCCATCGTGTCCTGCGACAGCCGCGCAAACAGGACGCCCGACACGATCCGCGTGGCGAGCGCGACCACCGCGCACAACGCGAACCGCCATGCAAGCGTGCTATCCGCCGATGAAGGCTGCGACAGCGCGCGGTTCAGCGTTGCAACCAGCGTCACGCTTGCAACGCCATTCAGCACGCACGCGGCGATGGCGAGCGTAAACGCGCCGCGTGAACGCTTGAGCAGCGTCAGGATCAGGCGCGAGGCGGGCTTGGGTGGCGCGCTCTCGTTCGAGGTGGCGTCGTAACGCTCGGTGGCTGGGGTCATTACGTTTGGCGAGTGAGAGAAGCACGGTGGCGCGGAATGCGCCTCTTGCCTCATTGACGTTTGAGCGGGGGAAATATTTAGTCGCGCGTATCTGTTTCATGCCTTTCGCGTGAAGCCCGGTATTCGGCCCCGAAAATAAAGGTAAATATTCTTGTGCGCAAATCGTCATCCCAATGAAGCCGCAATTCCTGTGGCCATTGAGCGGGCCGAAACGGCCAGGCTCAGAGGACTTCACGCCCATGACGACGCACACGACCCGTTTCCCGACCGCGCTGCATCTGCGTATCAGCGCGTTGGCGCGCCTTGCCCCTGATGCGCCGGCGCTGACATCGTTTTCGCCAGTGGAGACGCGGCTTTCGCGTCGCGAGCTGGACCGGCGCGCGGAACATCTGGCGTCGCAGTTGCGCGCGGCGGGTGTCGGGACCGAGGTGCGCGTCGGTGTATGTGTCGAGCGTTCGTGTGAGTTGTTCGTGGCGCTGCTGGCCGTGCTGAAAGCGGGTGGCGCGTTCGTTCCGCTCGATCCTCATCATCCGGCGGCCCGACTCGACTGGATCGTGAACGATGCGGGTTTGACGCATGGGATCGTTGACGTTGCGGCGGATGAAATGATGCGTCAGCGGTTCGCGCACTGTTTGACGGTATCGAACGTGAGGGAGTCGTTAAGCGTAGAGGTTGGTGAGGATAACGACGAAATATTCGTCCATCCACGCGCCGCTGCATACATGATTTATACATCCGGCTCCACGGGAACGCCGAAGGCGGTCGTGGTCGAGCATGGGCCGCTTGCCGCGCACTGCGACGCGTTGACGGCAGCCCTGCCTATTCAGGCGGATGATCGCTTGCTGCATTTTGCATCGGTCAATTTCGATGCCGCGCATGAATGCTGGCTCGCTCCGCTTGCCGCGGGTGCGCGCATCGTGATTACAGATCCGCCGCCGTTCGCACCTGAGGCCGCGCTCGCGATGATCGATCGCGAACAGGTGAATATCGCGGCTTTCCCGCCGGCTTATCTGCGTGAATTTGCTGCGCTTGCCGAACGATCCGGCGTGCCCGCGTCTTTGTGTGTGCTTGCGTTTGGCGGTGAGGCGCTGTCAAAGGATGCCTTCGAAACGGTTCGGCGTGTGTTCCCGGCGGTCCGGCTCGTGAACGGATACGGGCCGACCGAAACCATCATGTCTCCGATGTTATGGCCCGTCGCGCCGGGTGCCTCGCCCGATCTCGCCGGCGATGATGCATATGCGTCGTTGCCGATCGGATGGGCTATCGGGCCGCGCGTGGTACGTATCGACGGTGCGCAGGAAGTGGGGGATGCGGGCGAATTGCTGCTCGGCGGCGCGTGTACTGCACGCGGTTATCACGGCCGTGCGGCGCTTACCGCTGAACGTTTTATTCCCGATGCATCCGGCGAGCCAGGTGCGCGGATTTATCGAACGGGTGATCGTGCGCGTCAACGGGCAGATGGCGCATACGACTATCTTGGCCGTATCGACGATCAGGTGCAGGTGCGCGGCGTTCGCGTCGAGCCGGGCGAAATCGCTGCGTGTTTGCGGGCGCATCCGCTCGTCCGCGATGCAGCCGTGCTCACCGATTCAACCGATGGCCGCACCGTGCTGACAGCTTGCATTGTGACGGCAGATGCGCTGGACGATGCAACGATCAAGGCATATCTGGAGCAACGCTTGCCGGATGCCTGGCAGCCGCATCGATACACACGCCTCGACAATCTTCCATACACGCTCAACGGCAAGCTTGATCGCGAGGCTTTGAGG
Organism: Burkholderia sp. PAMC 28687; assembly: GCF_001577465.1. Taxonomy (NCBI): domain Bacteria; kingdom Pseudomonadati; phylum Pseudomonadota; class Betaproteobacteria; order Burkholderiales; family Burkholderiaceae; genus Burkholderia; species Burkholderia sp. PAMC 28687. The sequence goes on along the minus strand of NZ_CP014506.1, from coordinate 1,590,779 downwards.
CACGCGGTAACGGCGCTGGTGTTCAAGACCGATTCGAACCATGCAGCACCGCAAAGCGATACCGAACGGTGGCTAGCGGCATGCTGGCAGCGCATTTTGAGCGACCCGTTGCCTGTTGGCCGCACGGATCGCTTCTTCAACCGCGGCGGTGATTCACTTGCGGCAATGCAATTGCAAGCCGCGATCCGCAGCGAACATAACGTCAATCTGCGGCTCGATACGCTATTCGATGACCCCCAGCTCGATGCACTTGCGGCGTTGATCGACAGCAGCGAGCGTGAATCCGGCCTGGTTCACGTTGCATTGAAACGCATGCCATCGATGCCGGCCAATGCGAGTTTTGTTGATCGGCCAGCGTCGTTCGCGCAGCAACGTTTCTGGGTGCTTGCGCAGACGCAAGATGCGGGATCGGCTTATCACATCGCGGGACACTGGGCGCTTCGTGGCGCCCTGGATTCCCAGGCGCTGCAACGCGCGCTGGATCACGTCATGGAGCGCCACGATGTGTGGCGTACGACTCTTGTCGAGAACGATGATGGCGTCGTCATGCAGCGTATCCATGCGACGTTGCCGGTGCGCATCGGCCACGTGGATCTGCGTCATCTGAACGACGCCCTGCAAGACGAGCAAGCAGACCTTCTCGCGCAGGATCACGCGGCAAAACCTTTTGATCTTTCCGAAGGCCCGTTGCTGCGCGCACAATTAGTGGCGTTCGCAAACGATTCACACCGGCTGATGCTCGCGGTGCATCACTCTGTCAGCGATGGCTGGAGTTCACACTGTGCATTCGATGAACTCGCGGCCGCTTACACGGCGTTCGTCGAGGGTCGCGATCCCGCCTTACCAACGTTGCCGATCCAGTACGCGGACTACGCGCAGTGGCAACGGGAGGTAGTGGGAGGCGCAGAGGGCGCGCGCCAGATCGAGTTCTGGCGCAAGGAACTCGATACCACGCCCGAGCCGCTTGCGCTGCCTTGCGATCGCACGCGTCCTGCGGAACGTGATCATCGCGGAGGGCGGGTGTCGTTGCGGCTGGGTGCACGCACGTCAATGGCTGTGCACGAACTTGCGCATCGCGTACATGCGTCGCCGTTTGCGGTGCTGCTCGCTGCGTTCGATGCCTGGCTTTATCGGCTGACGGGCGCAACGGATCTGGTTGTCGCGGTGCCGGTTGCGCATCGTCAGCGGGCGGAAACCGCGCCTTTGATCGGGTTGTTTTTGAATACGCTCGCGTTGCGTACGAAGGTTCAGCCGCTCGCGTCGTTCGAGGTGTTGCTCGACTCCGTTCGAGCGACTTCGCTTGCTGCGTTCGCTCATCAGGACGTGCCCTTCGATCAGGTTCTGGACGCTGTAAAACCGCCTGTGCGACGCGGCGAAGAATGGCTGCGCGTGAAGTTCGCCCAGCAGTTCGATACGGAGATCAAAGCCGCATTGCCCGGCGTGTCCGCCATTGCAACGCCCGGTCCTGACCTCGCCGCGCGCTTCGATTTCGCGCTCGATTTCACGGACGATTCGCGCGGCATCGAACTGGTGGCCGCCTATGCGCTGGATTGCATCGATACCGCCACGGCAGAAGCTTGGCTTGCGAGCTTCGCGGCTCTTGTGACGGATGCCGTGCGTGATCCGAAGCTTCCCGTTGCGCTGCTCGATTGCGCCGGTACTTCCGATGTGCGAATGCGGCGCATGTTGGCTATCGAGGGCAAGGACGTTCTGTCGCTCATCGCCGCTCATGCGGTTTCAACGCCCCACTGCGTGGCGGTCGCCGACGAAACGACTCAACTGACATGCGCCGAACTCGACGATGCATCGGACTGCGTTGCGTTCGCGTTGCAACAACGCGGTGCAGCCATCGAACAGCCGGTCGTGGTGTGCATCGAGCGCTCGGTGCGCTTTGTCGTGGCCTTGTTGGGCGTGCTGAAATCCGGCGCCTACGCGGTCCTGCTTGATCCCGCGATGCCATCAGAACGCCTCGCCGCTGCCGCCGAAGCTTGCGGGGCGCGCCTGGCGCTCGTTTCGAACGGACCGCGAAGCATTGCCAACGCGACGGTACTGGATATCGATGCCATCGAGCAGGAAGTCTCGCTTTCCAACTCGGCCGCCCGTCGTGTTTCGCCGGTGCCGCATCAGGCCGCGTACCTGATCTTCACGTCGGGCTCTACAGGCACGCCGAAGGGTGTCGTGGTCTCGCATGGCGCGCTCGCGGACTACGTGCAGGGGATGCTTGACGAACTCGACTTCGCGCCCGGCGCATCCATGGCGATGGTTTCCACTGTCGCAGCCGATCTCGGACATACGACGTTGTTCGGCGCGCTGTGCTCCGGCCGCACGCTGCACTTGCTGCCCGCGTCATGCGCGTTCGACCCGGACCGTTTCTCCGAGGAAATGCGCTCCCGCAGCGTCGGCGTGCTGAAGATCGTGCCGAGTCATCTTCATGCGTTACTCGATGCGCAGCGTCCGGAAGACGTGTTGCCATTGCACGCGTTGATAACAGGCGGCGAGATGTTGCCTTGGGCTTTGGTCGACCGGATCGCCGCGCTCAAGCCCGGTTGCCGCGTGATCAATCACTATGGTCCGACTGAAACGACGGTGGGTTCGCTCGCTTGCGATACGTCGGCCTTGACGCAAGCACATTCACGAGGGCAATCGGTGCCCATCGGCCGGCCCTTGCCGAACGCGTATGCATGCGTGCTCGACGCATTCGGGTCGTGCGTGCCGGCCGGTGCGATCGGAGAGCTGTATCTGGGTGGTCCGGGCGTCGCGCGGGGATATCTGGGACGCGCGGCTGCCACCGCCGAAAGGTTTGTTCCCCATCCAGAGGCGTCGGGCAAGCGCCTTTACAGAACGGGCGACCGCGTTCGCTTACGTGCCGATGGTCAACTGGATTTCCTCGGGCGCCTCGACGATCAAGTGAAGATCCGCGGCTACCGGGTTGAGCCGGGTGAGGTGAGCGCGACGCTGCGATGCATCGACGGTGTCTTGCAAGCAGAGACGCTTGCGGTCGAACACGAAGGGCGCTTGCGCCTTGCATCGTTCGTCACATTGCATAAAAACAGCGTTCAAACGGAATCGACGTTGCGCGAAGCGCTCGCGCCAAGCGTGCCCGAATACATGGTGCCCGCCGTGCTTGTGGTGATGGACGCGCTTCCAGTAACGCCCAACGGCAAGGTTGATCGCGCCGCGCTGCGCGAAGCCGCAGTCACACCCGTAGGCGTTGAAAGTGACGGCGACGCACCTCGCGGACCGAGGGAAGAAACGCTCGCTGCCGTCTGGAAAGACGTATTGAAGGCGGAGCGGGTTGGACGCGCCGACAATTTCTTCGAACTTGGCGGCGACTCGATTCTCGTGCTTCAGATCATTGCCCGGTCGCGCAAACGCGGCGTGCGTTTCACGCCGAAGCAACTCTTCGATGGTCCAACTATCGCGCAACTGGCCACAGTCGCTACGTCAATCGATACAGCGGCAGCGCCGATGGCGAGCGCGCCGGTGCGTGCGTCGACTGCTGTCCTGACGCCCGCGCAACTGCGCTTTTTTACGCTGGACATGCCGCAACGCGGGCACTGGAACCAGTCGGTCGAGTTCGATACGCAAACGCCGTTTGATCTCGATGCTTTCGCCCGCGCCTTCGATGCGCTGCTAACGCATCATGATATTTTCAGCCAGCGGTTCGTGCAGAGCGCCGGCGGTAGTGGATGGTCGATCGTTCGAGCACCGAAGCCCTTCGATACATTGCCGCTTGCAGCGACCACTGCCAATGATCAGGCTGACGCGCTCGCGCAGTTCGACGCATTGCAATGCACGCTCGACATCACGAACGGACCGCTTGTCTGCGCGTTGGCCGCGGCGCTTCCGGATGGCAGCACGCAGCTCTATCTGGCGATCCATCACCTGATAGTCGATGGTGTGTCCTGGCGTATCCTGCTCGATGATCTGGACGCAGCTTATCGCGCCGCAATCGATCGTCGCGCCATACAGTTGTCGCCCGCTGGTACGCGAGCACAGGACTGGGCCGCACGTCTCGCACGTGCCGCACGTGAACCCACATCCCCGTTCGCGCAGGAAACGTCGTACTGGTGCGCACTTGCCAGCTCGCACGAGGATATGCCGCTCGACCATCCACAAGCATTGGCGACGAATGCCGACGCCGTTGTGTTCGAACAGACGCTGGCCGCCGACCTCACGCGCGCAGCGTTGAACGAAGCAAATGCTGCATACCGGACGCAGACAGTCGAGCTGCTGGTCGCTGCGCTGGCCCATGCGATCGGCGAGCAAACCGGACATTCATCGTGCCGTATCGAACTCGAGGGTCATGGCCGCGAGGCGTTGTTCGATGATATCGACGCAAGCCGCACGCTTGGCTGGCTGACGAGTCACTATCCGGTAGCGCTGGACATCGACGCGTTGCCTCTGGGAACGCTGACGCAGGCCAAAGACACGTTGCGCGCAGTGCCGCACAAGGGTCTCGGCTTCGGCGTCCTGCGTCACTACGCCGATGACGCGACACGCAACGCGCTTGCAGCGGTACCGCGCCCGCGCGTGACGTTCAACTATCTTGGTCAGTTCGACGCTCCTCGCGATGCCTTGCTCGTGCCGCATTTTGGAGGCGCCGGCTGCGAACGCGACCCGGCGGGACCGCTTGGCAACGCGCTTGCGATTCACGCATATATCGATACAAACGGTGCCCGCACGCTCAAATTGCAGTGGGTATATGCCGCGACGCAATTTGATCGCACGACGATTGAAGCGTTGGCGCAGCGCTTCGAAACGATCCTCGCACAGATCGTGGCAGCGTGCGCGGATCGTCTGAAGCTCCAGGGTGGCGGAGCGACCCCGGGCGACTACCCGCTGGCGCTCAAAGCGGGTTTGAACCAGGCCGCGCTCGACCGCGTGCCGCACGATCTTCGCTCGGTCGATGACATCTATCCGCTCTCACCGATGCAGCAAGGAATTCTGTTCCACTCGCTGCTCGCGCCGGAGCAGGCGACCTACGTCAATCAACTGGTTGCAACGTTGCATGCGCCGGATGTACAGCGCCTTCGCGCCGCATTCGAAGCAGCAGTGCCACGGCATGACATTTTGCGCACGAGTTTCACGCCTGACGAAGCCAAGCCGATGCAGATCGTGCACCGCCAAGCGCGCATGTCTGTTGACCTGCTCGACTGGCGCGATCATGGCGATAACACGCTCGAATCATGGCTTGCGGCGGATCGGGCACGTGGTTTTGATCTGAATACGCCGCCGCTGATGCGCGTGACGCTCATCCAGATCGCGGACGACGAGTGGAAGCTCGTCTGGACCCGCCATCATTTGTTGCTCGACGGCTGGAGCACCGCGCGTCTCTTCGCCGATATCCTGCGCGATTACATCGGCCCGCCGCAGGCGCAGCCCTTCTCGGTGCGGGCGAAGTCGCGCTATCGTGATTTCATTGCGTGGCTGGCCGAGAAAGATGAAGGCGTGGAAAAGGCGTTCTGGCTCGAACGTCTTGCCCGTCTCGACGAACCGGTGCTCGTCGAGAAACGCAATGTGGCTATGCAGACGGGCAACCGCACGTGGCGAGCAACGTTCGACGCGAACACTATGAGCCGCGTCACGGAAACTGCACGCCGGCTTCATGTCACGCTCAACACGCTGGTGCAGGGCGCATGGGCTCTTGCATTGCAGCGGGTCACACATCAGTCATCGGTTGTGTTCGGCGCGACGGTCGCGGGTCGGCCGGATGCCTTGCCCGATGTCGATAGCGTGCTTGGTCTTTTCATCAACACGCTGCCTGTAATCACGGCGCCGTCACCGCATCGTGAGGCCGCGACGTGGTTGCGCGAGTTGCAAAGCGATAACGCGGCTGCCGCAGAGCACGCCCACACGCCGCTTGCAGATATCCAGCAATGGGCGCGTCAGGGCGGCGGTGCGCTCTTCGACACGCTGGTCGTTTTCGAAAATTATCCCGTCGATGAAGCCTGGGCCGGCCGCGATGAACGCGCGCTCAAGATGCGCGACTTGCGCAATATCGAAGCGACAGATTTTGCGGTGACGCTCGTGATTGAAGCCGGCGAGTCGATGACGATCGACTACGGTTACGACGCGGCGCGAATCGATGAAAAGCGCGTGACGATGCTGCATCGCGCCTTCGCTGCATGTCTGGATGCACTTGTTATCAACCCGCACGCGTTGCTAGGCACGATCTCGATTGCAAGCCCGGAAGATATTGTCAGGATCGCGCAATTCAACGCGACTTCACGCACTTGGCCGGCGCAACAACAACTGCCGTTGCATCGCCATTTCGAACGTGCGGCTAAAGCGTCGCCTGATGCCATTGCGCTTGAATTCGCCGATGCAAACGGCGAACTGCGCCAGATGCGTTATGGTGAACTCGATGCGCTAGCGGATCGCCTTGCCGCAGCGCTGGTGGCGAAGGGCGTCAAGCCGGATACGGCGGTAGCGTTGTGTCTGGATCGATCGTTCGACATGGTGATCGCGCTCATGGGCGTGTTGAAGGCGGGCGCGGCGTACCTGCCCATCGACCCGGACTACCCCCCTGAGCGTATCGCGTACCTGCTCGACGATGCAAAGCCCGCAGTCGTTCTGACGCAAGCCCATCTACGTGAGCGTATCGAAGCGGACAGTGCGCGCGTCTTCACGGTCGCCGAACTGATGCAAGACGATACGGCGCACGGCCTACACATCAGTGCAGAAGCGCAACAGCTTGCCTACCTGATCTATACATCGGGTTCAACAGGCAGGCCAAAGGGGGCGGGCAATACGCACGGCGCGTTGTCGAACCGGATCGCGTGGATGCAGCGTGCTTACGCACTGACCGATCGCGATGTCGTGCTGCACAAGACGCCGTTCGGCTTCGATGTGTCAGTGTGGGAATTCGTCTGGCCGCTCTCCGTGGGCGCGAAGCTGGCAATTGCCGCCCCCGGCGATCATCGCGACCCCGCGCGGCTCGTCGCTGCAATCGAAGCGCGCGGCGTGACCACGCTGCACTTCGTTCCCTCGATGCTCGCCGCGTTCATCGCTTATATCGACGACTTCAACGTTGCGGCACGCTGCACGAGCCTGCAGCGAATCGTGGCGAGTGGCGAGGCGCTCGCGCCTGAGCTCGTCACGCGTGCTGCCCAGTTGCTGCCGAACGCGCGTTTGTACAACCTGTACGGGCCGACTGAAGCCGCCATCGATGTCTCGCACTGGACCTGCAGCGCAGAAGATGGGGACGCAGCCTCCGTGCCAATCGGCCACGCGATCGACAACCTGCAACTGCACGTCCTCGATGCAGCGTTCAATCCGCTGCCCGAAGGCGCCATCGGCGAGCTTTATCTGGGCGGAGCAGGGCTTGCCCGCGGGTATCTCGGCCGGCCGACACTGACTGCGGAGCGCTTTGTACCCGATCCTTTCGTGGCGGGCGCGCGCTTGTATAGAACGGGCGATCTTGCGTGCCGTCGCAGTGATGGTGCGCTCGATTACCTCGGCCGTATCGATGCACAAGTGAAGCTGCGCGGACAACGTATCGAGCCGGGCGAAATCGAAGCGCTGCTGCGTGCGTATCCCGGCGTGCATGACGCCGTGGTTATCGTGCGCGAAGAACAATTGATCGCGTACGTGGCGCGCGGTGCCGAGGGCGCGCTCGATCAAGCCGCGCTTCTGGATTCGTTGCGCGCCCAGCTACCGCCTTACATGGTGCCCGCCCGCGTGATCGAACTCGACGCGCTGCCGGTTACGCCGAACGGAAAATGCGACCGCAACGCGCTGCCAGCACCCACGCGCGAGGACCGTTCCGTAGAGTCGCCGCGGACGCCGACAGAACATGATCTGGCCGCGATCTGGCAACGCGTTTTGCGCATCGAATCAATCGGACGCGACGATGATTTCTTCGCGCTCGGCGGCCATTCGCTGCTCGCCACGCAGGCTAATGCACAGGCCAACCTTCACTGGTCGTTGATGCTTCCGCTACGCACACTCTTCGATCAACGCACGCTTACACGCTGCGCCGCGGAGATCGATCGCGCACTTGCCGCACATGAAAACGCAAATGGACAGGACGCGGTAAGCGCAATCGATGCATTACTCGGCGAGCTCGAAGCGCAATGAAGACCGGGAATCAAGGACCGACGATGACGGCAAGACCGGATCTGCTCTCTCTTGCAGTGCGCTTCGCGCAGTTGCCTGACGCACAACGCAAGGTGTTCCTGGAACGACTCCCGGCTACGGGTATCGACTTTCGCATGCTGCCCATACCGCCGCGCGCCGAGCGTTCCGCGAGTGTTCCGGCATCGTTCGCGCAGACCAGGCTCTGGTTGCATGCACGCATGATCGACGAGCCTGCGGCGTATCACATCACCGAGCGGCTGCGTCTCGATGGCGCCCTCGACGAACACGCGCTGCGGCGTTCGTGCGATGCGTTGATTGCGCGTCATGAGGCGTTGCGTACGACTTTCGCGGATGGCGCCGACGGTGTATCACAGAGCGTGCGTGCACCTGAGCGCTGCTGCTGGCAGGCATTTGATGTGAGCAGCGTTCCGCTCGCCGAACGCGAGGCGCGGGCACAGGAACTCGCCCTCGCCGATGAATCCGGGCCTTTCGATCTTGCCCACGGCCCGCTGATGCGCGCGTGCCTGATCCGTCTCGATGCGACCACGCACTGGCTTGCATTGACGACGCATCACATCGTGTCGGACGGTTGGTCGGGGGACGTGGCGCTGGCGGAGCTGGCATCGTTCTACCGGTCGTATGTAAATGGCGAAGCGGTTTCGCTCGAACCGCTGCCGATCCAGTATGCCGATTACGCGCTGTGGCAGCGACGCTGGCTCGATGCCGGCGAACGTGATCGTCAACTCGAATTCTGGCGCGTGCAAGTCGATCCGGCCCGCGACGTGCTGACGCTGCCCGGCGCCGCACCGCGCCCGGCACAACGCAGCGCAGCCGCCGCGCGTCATGTTCTCAAGCTCGACGCAACACTCGTGCAGCGTGTCGCGGGTCTTGCGCGTGCGCGGCGCGCAACGCCTTTCGCCGTCCTGCTGGCGACGCTCAATGCACTGCTCGCGCGCGCGTCCGGCGGACTGCATATCTACATCGGCGTGCCCGCCGCTAATCGGGAACGTGCCGAGACAGCGGGACTGATCGGCTTCTTCGTAAACACGCTGACGGTTGCAACGCGCATCGATGCCACGCAAAGTTTCGGGACACTCATCGATGCAACGGCGCAAAGTCTTGTCGATGCACAGGCGCATCAGGACGTGCCCTTCGAGCAAGTGGTCGAGGCAACGGGCGTTGCGCGCAGTGCGAGCCACCACCCGCTGTTCCAGGTCATGGCCGCGTTCGGGGCGCGCCGTCCGCTTCCGTCGTTCGCCGATGTTCGCGTAACCGAGTTGCCCTCCGGCACGCCGTTCGCAAAATTCGACCTGACGCTCAATTTCGAGCTCCGCGACGGCGGTGCCATCGACGCCTCTTTCCTGTACGCGCTCGATCTGTTCGAAGCCGATGCCATCGATCGTCTCGCGCAGCGTTTCGTCGAATTGCTGTCGAATGCGCTCGACACGCCGGATGTTGCGGTTGGCGATCTGCAATGGCTGCCGCTTGCCGAACGCATCCAGCTCGATGCCTGGAACCACAATCCGCCCGAAGAAGACGACGGGTTCAAGCCGGTGCATGAACGCATAGCCGACCACGCGTGTGCGAGACCCGAGGCGCGCGGCGTGGCAGACATGCAGCGTTCGCTCACGCGCGGCGAAGTGAACACGCGCGCAGCGCAGCTTGCGCAGCGCCTCGTTGCCGCAGGCGTAAGCGCCGAAATGCGTGTGGGTGTGGCGCTCAGCCGCTCGGTGGACCTGCCTGTCGGTTTGATCGCCGCCCTGAAATCGGGCGGTGCGTTCGTGCCGCTCGACCCGAGTCATCCGCGCGAACGCCTCGCGCAAATTCTTGACGATGCGCAGATCGTCCACATCATCACCGAGCGTGCAAGTCTGTCCGCGCTGCCTGTCTCGGAGCGTGTCCGCGTCTGGCTGGTCGATGACGAAAGCCTCTTCCACGATGACAGCACTGCGCTGCCATCCGTTGCACCGACGCAAGCGGCCTACGTGATCTATACATCCGGATCGACGGGCAAGCCCAAGGGCGTGATCGTCGATCACGGCTCGTTCGCGTTGCATTGCACGGCGATTGCGAAGCGTTACGGAGCGGGCGAAGACGACGTTTTCCTGCTGTTCCAGTCCGTCAACTTCGACGGCTCGCATGAAGGTTGGTTCTCGCAGTACATGTCGGGCGCGGCGGTCGCGGTCACCGCGGATACCCTGTGGCCGCCAGCGTTGACCTGCAAGATGATGATTCGCGAAGGCGTGACCATGACGTATGTGCCGCCGGGTTGCGCGACGCAACTCGCCGAGTGGGCGCTCGCGCATGGGGCGCCGCCTACGTTGCGTTCGCTGACCGTAGGTGGCGAAGCCACATCGCGCGAGGCCTTCGCACTGATGCGCCGCGCGTTTCCGAACGCACGCATCGTGAACGGTTATGGCCCGACCGAAACCGTCATCACGCCGATGCTCTGGATGTTCAATCCCGGCGATGATCCCGCGAAGCTCGCCGACAGCGCATACCTTCCGATCGGCACGCTCGTTGGCGCCCGCACCGCCCATGTCCTGGATGCACGCCTGAACCCGCTGCCGGTCGGGGTGATCGGCGAGTTGTACCTGGGTGGGGAGGGCGTTGGTGTTGCACGCGGATATCTCGACCGGCCCGCGATGACGGCGGAGCGGTTCCTGCCGGATCCGTTCGGTGTTCCGGGCGCGCGGTTGTATAGAACAGGGGACCTGGTGAAGCGCCGTGCCGATGGCGTGTTCGACTTCATTGGCCGCGTGGATCATCAGGTGAAGCTTCGTGGCTTGCGTATCGAGCTTGGCGAGATCGAAGCGCAACTTGCCGCGCATGACGATGTGCGCGAGGCAGTAGCGGTAGTGAACTGCAAGGGCGCTCAGGCAGCGCTGGTGGCATACGTCGAACTGACTGACGAGGCGCGCAAATGGTCCACACGCGCCGATGCCGCCGAGCTCGACGCGCATCTGCGTCACACGTTGCCGGACTATATGGTGCCGGCGTTCATTGTCGTGCTCGATGCGTTGCCGCGTAATGCCAACAGCAAGGTCGATCGCGCTGCGTTGCCCGAACCACAGCGTGTGCAGCGCGCCTACGAAGCGCCTTCGGATGCTTTGGAAGTCGCGCTGGCGAGGATATGGCGCGAAGTGCTTGGCGCGGAAACGGTAAAACGCGTTGGTCGCGCGGATGATTTCTTCGAACTCGGTGGTCATTCGCTCGCGGCCGTACGGGTTGCGACTTGCGTCGCCGAGCAGCTTGGACGGGACGTGCCGGTGCGCACGCTTTTCGAGGCGCCGGTTTTGTCGCAATACGCCCAACGTGTAGCGCTTTCCAGACGTGTGGACGCAATGCTCGACGGATCGGTTCGACAACAACCGACCCCCGATGCCGACGGCATCTTGCCCCTGTCAGCCGCGCAGCTCGGATTGTGGTTCCTGTGGCGTTCGCAGCCGGACAGCGCCGCTTACAACATCGCCGTCGCGTTGCGCCTGCGCGGCACGCTTTCCGCCAATGCACTGCGTGAAGCCTTTGCTCAAGCTGCCGCGCGGCATCCTGCGTTGCGCACGCGTCTTGTCGAACGAACGGGCGGGCATCCGGGTCAACGTATCGAAGGGTCCTGTCCGGTTGAACTCCGTGTGATCGATCTCTCGAACGAACCGTCACGCGTTGCGCGTGCGAACGAGCTCACGGACGAGGACGCATTGACGCCGTTTGACCTGCTTGAATCATCGCCGCTTTGGCGTGTCCGGCTTCTGCGACTTGCCGAAGATGATCATGTCCTGTCGCTCGTGATTCATCACATTGTCTCGGACGGACAATCGATCGACCTCTGGCTCGAGGAAGTCCGCTCAACGTACGTCGGGGTGATATCGGGTTCGCCTGTTGCGCGCGCCTTGCCGATGCCGCCAGTTCTTCCCCTGTCTGCGCCGCAATCACGCATTGCGTTCTGGCGCGATGCGCTCGAAACGCTGGACATTGGCTCATCAAGCATCCTGCCGGCGCCCCCATCGGGCCGTGCGATGCAACCGCGCTGGACGGCGGGTCGTATCGCGTTCGAATTCGATGAAACGCTCATACGCCGAGCCCGCGCGATGTCCGTGGGAGCACACGCGACGCTGCCCATGCTGCTGCACGCCGCGCTCAATGTGGCGTTATACCGGCTGACGGGCGTGTCCGATCAACCCATCGGCGTGCTTTCTTCAACCCGCGAGCATTCCGGCGATGCCGCGCGTCACGCGCTTGGCCTCTTCATCAACGCGGTGGTCGTTCGCACGCAACTCGCGGAACGCGATACGCCGGCGACTATCCTCAATGCAGTGCGCGACGCAGCGCTTGCGGCTTACGCGCATGCAGATACGCCTTTCGCCGACGTCGTCGCGGCGTTGCGCGCACCGCGCGAAAGTTTGTCGAATCCGCTCTTCCAGGTGATGTTCAACTACTTGCGCCCGGCTGCCACGATCGGGCAGAGCTGGGCGGCCCTTTCGCTCGAAGGGTTCAACGACGTCCGGCACCGTGTGGTCTTCGAGCTGGAACTGGATATTGTCGAACATCGCGATGGACGCGTGACGGGTGCGTTCTCATACGCAAATGAACTGGTCGATGCAACATTCGCCGAGGCGCTGGCGCAAGAGTATCTCGACGTGGTGACGAAGTTCGTCGACGCTCCGAGCATTGCCCTGGACGCGGCGAACCCGCGTTTCAAAGCGACATTGAGCGTACCCGAACCATTCACGCTGGATGCCGAGGCCGCTTCGACAGCACACACGCTCGAACATCTCTGGCGCGACGTTTTCAACGGGCCGCCGCTGTCCCACGACGACAACCTCTTCGAAGCCGGCGCGACCTCGTTCGATGTCGTGCGGTTTATCGATGCAACCCGTGCAGCCGGTTTCGCACTGACCATTCGCGATGTCTTCGAAGCGCCCAGCGTTGCAGGCCTTGCTTCGAAGGTAGCGTCGAACATGGAAGTGCGCGAACCGTGACCGATCAACTCAACCGCCGCGCGCCTTTTCAACGCGCCACCGCAAACCGATAAGGGACCTGAGACATGCAGAGAGACACCGTATTCGATTTGATCGGCGTCGGCTTCGGACCGTCGAATCTTTCACTGGCCGTGCGTCTTGCCGAAGAGGCCGCCACGTCACGGCTTGCGCATTGTTTTATTGAACGGCAGCCCGAGTTCGGCTGGCATCGAGGCATGCTGCTCGACGACTGCCGCATGCAGATTTCCTTCCTCAAGGATCTCGTCACGCAACGCGATCCAAAAAGCCGCTTCACATTCATCAACTATCTGTTCGAACGCGGCCGTCTCAACGACTTCGTGAACCTCAAGAGCTTCTATCCGACTCGCGTGGAGTTTCACGACTATCTGCGCTGGGTCGCCGATGCCTTCGAAGAGCGGCTGCATTACGGCGAAACCGTTACATCGATCGAACCGGTTCATAGCCCGGGAAGCAAGGAAATCGGCGCGCTGCGCGTTTCGTCGTGCGATCGGGAAGGCCGCGAATGGCAGCGCGTTACGCGGGCGTTGTCCGTGGGTATCGGCGGAGCGGCGCAGGTTCCCGAGGCGTTCGCGGCGCTCGGCAGCCACAACGTGATCCATTCATCGACGTATCTGACATCGATCGACCGCGTGGTCGGCAAGGCCACCGATGCGCCCCGCAAACGCGTCGCGGTGATCGGCGGCGGACAGAGCGCCGCCGAAGTATTCGTGGATATGTCGCGGCGTTTTCCGCATGTCGATGCGAGCCTGGTGATTCGCTCGGGCGCGCTCAAGCCCGCCGACGATACGCCCTTCGTCAACGAGATCTTCAGCCCTGCCTACACGGACGTGGTTTACGGGCAGTCGAAAGATGGCCGCCGTTCGCTGATCGAGCGGTTTCGCGATACCAATTATGCGGTCGTCGACCGGCCGTTGATCGAACAGATCTACGAGATGCTTTACCTGCAAAACGTCTCCGACGATCTCCGTCACCGCCTGCTTGCGAACACCGGGATCGAAGCGGCTGTACGCGCGACGAACGGCCAGATCGAACTGACGTTGCGCGACAACCTGACGGGACTTGCGCGCGCCGAACGCTTTGATGCGCTCGTACTCGCGACGGGCTACAGGCGCGACACGCATATCGCTTTACTCGATGGTCTTGCACCGCATCTCGGCGATGCACTCGTGAAAGGCGACGTCGAACGCGACTACCGGCTCGCCACGCCGGAGCATTTCAAACCGCGTATTTATTTGCAAGGCTGCTGTGAAGACAGCCACGGATTGTCCGACACGCTGTTGTCAGTTCTGGCACTGCGTTCGGATGAGATTGTCGCGTCGCTCGCTGAGCACGCGGCACGGGACCGGCCGGCCAGCCGGAATTCAGCCCAACAAAAAAACGGGATGAGCGACGGCCGCATGGCTATCGCTCTTTGATAAAACCGCGGCCGCAAGAAAAGGCCGCATTGTGATTTGGAGCGACGGAAATGGAGTGGGCAACAGGGACGCGTCGGAATGCGATCGCGGCAGCGACGGGCATCGCCTTCTACGCAGCGGCGGCCGGATATGCGCACGCCCAGGCAGCAGCCCAGGGTACGCAGACCCAGGGCGCACAGCCGGATAGCAAGACACAACAAGGCGCAACGCCCGGAGACACGTTGCCTGCGATAACGGTCAATGCGGGATCGGAAGGAGACGGCACGGTCGGGCTCGTGGCAAAACGCAGCGCGACGGGCACGAAGACCGATACGCCGATCAACGAGATCCCGCAGACCATCAACGTGATCACGGCCGCGCAGATGGATCAGACCGGCGCGACCAGCATCAATGAAGCCTTGCGTTATACGCCTGGGTTTTCATCGTATGGAGCGGATGTTCGATCGGACTGGTACTCGGCGTTGCGGGGCTTCACGCCAAGCGTGTTCCAGGATGGGCTGCAGGTTCCCAACACGCTCAACCTGGCGAGCTGGCGCGTCGATCCCTACATGATCGACAGCATCACGATCCTGCGCGGGCCGACATCGGTGCTGTACGGGCAGGGCGATCCGGGTGCGATCGTGGACATTCAGAGCAAGCTCGCGAACGGCGAACGCGTGCGTCAGGTCGAGATGCAACTCGGCGACTACGCACGCAAGCAGATTGCGTTTGACATTGGTGACAAGATCGACAAGGACGGAACCTTGTCGTATCGGTTCGTTGGTGTAGGACGTGACGGCAACTCGCTGACGGGTCCGCATGCGGAGCAACGCGTATCGTTCGCGCCTTCAATCAAATGGCAGCCGACCGCAAGTACATCGCTCACGATTGCGGCGAGCTATTTGCAGGATTGGGGCGACGCATCGAACAACTTCCTGCCCGCCGAAGGCACCGTCCTGCCCAATCCCAACGGCAAGATCTCACCGGACCTGTACACGGGCGATCCAACGTATTCGTACTACCGCAAGAAAGAATGGTCGGTGGGTTATCAGTTCGAGCACAAGTTCGATCCCATCTGGACGTTCCGCCAGAACGTGCGCTGGATGCACCTGTCGCTCGATCAGGGCGCTGTATGGGGCGCCGGAGTCGATGCCAGCGACCCGACGCAGCAGACCATGTCGCGTTATGCCGGCTTGTTCCAGCCGAACTACAGCCGCTTCGATGTCGACAATCAGGCGCAAGCGCGTTTTGGCACCGGTCCGGTCGAGCACACGCTTCTGCTCGGTTTTGAATACAACCGCCAGAACACCACAGACAGCGAATGGCTTGCGCAAGGGCCAAGCCTGAACATGTACAACCCGGTTTATACGCCAGTATCGACCGCGATCTTCGCCGGTCCCGATTCGTACGGGCAAACCAATACGCGTTCATCGATGGACAGCTTCGGCGTCTATGCGCAGGACCAGATCAAGTGGCAGCGCTGGGTGCTGACGCTCGGCGGCCGTCAGGACTGGAGCAACACGAAGCAGGACGACCTGGTCGCGGGTACGCAGTTCAAGCAGGACGATCATGCGTTCTCGGGACGCGCGGGGCTGGTGTTCCTCGGCGACTACGGACTGTCGCCTTACGTCAATTACGCGACATCGTTCAATCCGACGGTTGGCGTCAAGTTGGCCGGGGGCGGCCTGGCTGAACCCACGAAGGGCAAGCAGATCGAAGCGGGTCTGCGCTGGCAGCCGCCGAGCAAAAACCTGATGCTTAACGCAGCGGTCTATCAGATCAACCAGACCAACGTCCTCACGCCTGATCCAACCGATCCGACCAATACGTTTTCAATCCAGACGGGCGAAGTGCGTTCGCGCGGTATCGAGTTGAGCGCAGTCGGCAAGGTGACGCGCAATGTATCGGTGATCGCGGCATACGTGTATCAGGATGTGAAGAACATCAAGGCCAACGACGACTCGCTCAACAAGTGGCCGGTGTCGATTCCGTTGCCGCGCCAGATGGCTTCGCTCTGGGGCGACTGGACTTGGCATACGGGTCCGCTCACGGGTCTCGGTCTTGGCGCGGGCATCAGGTATCAAAGCGGACTGGCGGGCGCCTACGACAACTCGCTCTACGTGCCGAGCTACACCGTGTACGACGCCGCGATCCACTACGACACGCGTAACTGGCGCTTCGCGGTCAATGCGCAGAACATCTTCAGCCGCACGTTCGTCAGCGGTTGCCAGTCGACTTCGACGTGCTTCTACGGCAACCCGCGCACCGTGGTGGCGACCGCGAGATACGACTGGTAAGCAAGGTTTGATCTTCACGTGTTGAGCAGGAGCGCGCGGTGCATCCGGACCGCGCGTTTGCACCAAATCTCCCGATCTTCAATCCAACGTCATGTCGAAGAAAAAACTCGTTTATATCCTGTCGCTGAGGAACGCTGCCGCAGACCGTGCGGGGCAGCAGATCGAATACAAGGGCGGTCTTCGATACATGAAGTCGCCGCTCGAATTCCTGGTTGACCGCCTGAACACTACCCCGCTCGGCGATCACTACTCGCTGGAGGGCGTGATCTACGACGACGATCAAGGCTCGCCCGCGGATCGCGAAAAGCTCAGGCACTACGGTTTCTCGTGCCAGCCGGGCAAGCAGTGGATTTATCCGGGCCATTTGCGTGTGCAGGGCAAGGAGGCCAATGACTTGCTGCACGCAATTCCATCCACTTACAGGCGACTCGCGCGGCACGCGCCTGAGCGCGTGCCGCAAAAAAGCGCGTTCGAGCATCGCTTGCTTGAAAAGCTGCTCGAACTCGAAGCGGATTGTGTCGTGCTCGACGGACTGCTCGTGATCCTCGATGAACTAGTGCGTCCCGGTGCGGTGTTTCACCGGCGGATTGCGAACATTCATCCGGGCGTGACGCGCCCCGATTCGCCTTATGAACGTCGTGGTGCTTACGCGACGCTCGACGCGCTGCATGGCGCCCGCGGCGAAAAGGTGATCGACTGGACCACGATGCAGACCCAACCCGTCGCACCTGTGAACATGACGGGGGCGTCGTTTCATTACGTCGATAACGGCATCGACTCCGGCGAAGTGATCTTCGACGTGCTGAAGACACCGATTCATGCAGACGACACCATCCTCGAGCTGCGCTGGAACAATTTCAACCTGAGCCTTTTCCCCGCGCTGGAAGGCGGCCTTGCTGCGATGGCGGATCGCTTCACGAAGGTGGCGCTTTGACCGCGCGACCCGTGCATCCGCGCCACCCTCTGCACCTGACTCGCCAAACGCCGGAGATACGACGATGAACGTTTCTTATCATCCTGAAGCGATGGACGCCGAAAGCGCCATTGCCGATTGCACATTCACCGGATGGCACGCGGAGCTTGCGCCGGAAGCGTTATTGCCGGCGCTTGGAGAACTCTTCTGCGGGGAGCCTTCGCGTCAAGGCGCGACTGTCGCACTGTTCTTAGCCAAGGCAGACGCCCGGGCGCTCGACGCGTTCACCACCCGCGCGATTGCCGAAGGCGTGATCGATAGCGTCCAATCCTTCGATGACCATGTCCTGCTCACGACATCACGCAGGACCTTCTGGCAGCAACCGCGCCCGTGGCTGAAGGCAACTGCATCGGGCGCCATGCCATCGACCTACACCGTGACGCAGGATCGTCGTCATCCGGTGCGCCCGCCGAATGCGAAAGGGACAATATACGAGCGTTATTTTCCGTTGATAGGCATGACGTTGAGCTTGCGCACGGTCGACCCGCAAGCCGACGCCGACGTCTTCAGCGAATGGATGAACCTCGATCGCGTTGCCTACTTCTGGGATCAGAAAGGCACGCGTGCGGAACATGCTGCGTATCTGGAAGAGCGGCTGGCGGACCCGCACATGCATCCGATGATCGGTTATTTCGACGACAAACCTTTCGGGTATTTCGAGTTCTACTGGGCGAAGGAAGATCGCCTGGGACCGTTCTACGATGCCGGCGATTTCGACCGCGGCCTTCATTTGCTTATAGGCGATGCGCAGTTTCAAAGCTCGGGCAAGCTCAAGGCGTGGTGGAGCGGGGTGCTGCACTACATGTTTATAGATGAACCTCGCACGCAGCGCCTGGTTGGCGAACCGCGTATCGATCATGTGCGGCATATCGCGTACATGCACAGGATGGGGTTTTATACGCTCAAGGAGTTCGACTTCCCGCACAAGCGCGCCGCGCTCACGGTGCTGGAGCGGCAGACCTTCTTCGATACGTTCAAGTTCTGAGCACGGCTAGAACACGGCGATCATCACCACACCGATCGCCGCGAGCGCCGCGCCGCCAATGCGCAACCACGTGGCCGGCCGCACTTCGAATCCGAGCAGGCCGAAGTGATCCAGCAACACCGGCGTGAAAACCGCCGAAATCACCACGATGGTCGTGAACGTTGCCGAGCCGAGTTTTTTCGTGATGAGCAGCGTGCACATCAGGAACAACACGTTGCACAGGCCGCCGATGTACGCCCACCAAGGGACATCGGCGAGTTTCGAAATGCTTGTCTTCAGCGGGAAGCCGAGAAAGGGCATGGCGGCAAGCAGGCAGGCCGCACCGATTGCATAAACAATGAAAGCCGCGACTATCGGCGCCTGGATCGTCTTGAGCAGCGCCGAGTTGCTGCCCGACTGCAGCGGATTGGAGATGCCGGCAAGGATCGCAAAGAACGCAGGAAGCCATTGCATGGACGCACGCTCACTTGTCTGAGAGACGGGCATCGCGGAAGGCGTCCGGGCCCGATATGGGTTCGAGCATGATCGGCCGGTTCTCTGCCGCCGACCGGTAGATCGCTTCCATGATGCGCTGGTCCTGCA
Organism: Burkholderia sp. PAMC 28687; assembly: GCF_001577465.1. Taxonomy (NCBI): domain Bacteria; kingdom Pseudomonadati; phylum Pseudomonadota; class Betaproteobacteria; order Burkholderiales; family Burkholderiaceae; genus Burkholderia; species Burkholderia sp. PAMC 28687. The sequence continues at coordinate 1,571,466 of NZ_CP014506.1, read as the reverse complement.
GACCTTCTTCGCCGGGTGTTCCCGGCGTGCGTCCAGTCAGCACGCATTCCGCCATGTGGTCCATCTCCGCGCCGAACTGGTTTTTCTCCTCCGACACACGTTCTTCCGATACCTCGACATCCTCGCGTGCGGCAGACCTGTGATTCACGTAAAGCCGGATGCCTTTGTACGAGAACGCCGGGTCGAGCTTGACGGTCGCGGTCTGGAAGTGAAGCCTCGCGTGCCGCGATTCATGTGCGTCGTAGGCCGCTGAAAAACGCCCGACGACGCCTGATGGAAACCGCATCTGCCACGCGACATTCTCTTCGATCTCGGTGAAACGTACATCACCCGGCGTGCTCCACACCCACGCCATCACTTCGACGGGTTCCTCACCCGTCACGAAGCGCGCGAAGTTCAGGCAGTAAAGTCCGATGTCAGGCAGTGAACCGCCGCCCGCGAGCTTCGCTTCGTGACGCCACTGGCTTGCGTCATCCTGTACCTGACCGTTGTGCGCTTCAATGATCTTGAGCTTGCCGAATTCACCCGAGCGCACCATTTTCGCGACGTCGCGATTGTGCGGTTCATATTGCAACCGGTAAGCGACCATCAACTTGACGCCGGCATCAGCGCAAGCTTCAACCATTTCGAGCGCCTCGGCCGACGTGTTGCTGAGCGGCTTCTCGCACAGCACGTGTTTGCCGATCCGCGCGGCCTGGATGACTTGCTCATGATGCATGCCGTTCGGCGTCACGATATAAACCGCCTGCACATCTGCATTGTGCGCAAGCTTGTCCCACTCGTCGTATGCGTAGACCGCGTCCGCCAGCACCCCGTATTGCGCTGCAACGCGCCGGCCTTTTTCCTTATTGCCGGTCATGACGGCGGCAAGCTTGCATAGCTTACACGACGCAAGCGCCGGCAGGATGGAGTCCAGACTGAGACGGCCTAGCCCAATGACGGCAAATCCCACGCGTTGTCCGGGCGCAAGCGGTGGGTCTTCGGGCGATGCACGCCGCTCGCTTGCGGCAACGAACGGTGGGCGCTCTTCCGGGTGATCCTGATTCGGTACGGACATGTGTGCTCCACAAGTCGATATTCAGGTTGTCGCCCGGCGTGGCCAGGCATCGATGATTTCGTGCAGCACGGAGCATTCCCGCGAATTCGCGTGACGAATGTCGATCGACGAAACTTGAACAGGTGTTTGAATCCGGCAGCGAATGCAGGAGAATGGCAGGCGTTGCTTCACATCCGATCGAACGACCACTGTCAGAAAAGAGGAATCCATGAGCCAGATGAGACCCATCGAATACGCGGATGCCGCGCCGGAAGTGAAGGCCGTCTACGACGATATCAAGGAGAAACGGGGCGTCCCGGACGTCAACAACTTCTGGAAGTTCATCGCGCAGCATCCGCCAACGCTTGCGCGGACCTGGGACAGCATCAAGGACGTGATGGCGCCAGGCGCGCTCGATCCGCTCGTGAAGGAGTTGCTGTACGTCGCGGTGAGCGTAACGAACAATTGCGGCTATTGCGTCGCGAGCCACACGGCCGCCGCGCGTCGCGCAGGCATGACCGATGAGATGTTCGGCGAGCTGATCGCCGTGGTCGGCATGGCCAACGAGACCAACAGGCTTGCGGTGGGATACCGCGTGCCTGTTGATCCTGCGTTCGAGTGAGATTCCGATGACCACCGGATGGCGTATGTCCTACGCTTCGGAGCGAGGATGCGGCGCGTCGTCGAATGCGCCCCACACCGACTGATCGAAATTCACCATCGACCCGGTCATCATCCCTGAGTCATCGCTCGCCAGGAATGCAACGGCCCGCGCGGCTTCCTCGGGCGCAATCAGCCTTCCGAAAGGTTGCCTGGCCGCGGCCTGTTCAAGCCAGTCATCGGCGGCGCCGTGATAGTCCCGCTGAATCCGGTCCTCGCCGTCCGACGCCATCCATCCGAGGTTCAGGCCGTTCACGCGAATGCGGTTGCGCAACAACGCATACGCGGCGTTTTGCGTGAGCGCGGCGAGCGCGCCCTTCGATGCGCAATACGCCGCAATGAACGGTTGCCCCGCCATGGCCGACATGGAGCCGATGTTCACTATCGCCCCTTGGATATGCTCGCGCCGCATGACCTTGACTGTCTCCTGCATCAGGAAGAACGGCGCGCGAACGTTGGTCGCGAACATCCGGTCGAAGAGTGCGGGATCGGTATCGAGGATCGTGCCGCGATCAGTCAACGCCGCCGCGTTGACCAGGATATCGATACGGCCAAAGCGCGCGTCTGCTGCCCCGATCACCGCGCGGCAATCTTCAACCTGCGATAAATCCGCCTGCACGTAATGCACATCCGCGCCACTAGCCGCGCTCAACTCGCGGGCCTTGAGCTCGCCCTTGTCATGCGAGCGCCCGCAGATCACCACGCCCGCCGCACCGCGCTCAACGAACAACGCGGCGACCGCCGCGCCGAGTCCCTGCGTGCCGCCCGTAACCACGGCCACCTTGCCATTGAACTGTCCCATCGATTTCGTCTCCGTTGGTGGTAGATCCTGCGTTGCGTCCGATTCGCCCCAGGCCTGCGCAGTGGAAACGATATTCCAAATTTCGGAATGAAGAAGTATTCAGTGCGTGTCCTGTTTCGAATATTTCAGGCGATCACACAGGATGGTCCGCAACGCGTTGGCCTGCTTCCCAACGTGCTGGACCGCAACAAGTACGAAATCACGGCGTTCACCATCTCGAACGACTATGAAGGCATGGGTGTGCCGTGGCTTCGCAGCTTTGTCAGCGACACGCTCAAGAACCGCGAAGCAGACGGTTCCGCCGGTCACATCCATGAGCGATGGAGTTGCCCGACCGCACACGAAAGTGGTCCCGGTGCCGGTTCCAATCCAGCATCGGAAATAACATTATCCGGAATCGGTCGTTTTGCGCCGTGAAAGGCGTCTCTATACTTTGACGCTCGAGCTGCAGGCAATTCCGATTCCCGGACCCCGCGCGCACCAAACACCAGACAAGGAATGAAAGCATGACTTCAGCGCAGGGAGCTGCCTCGACATCTCGTCTCGATGCCGCATTGGCCGCCTTGCCGGCACTGGCGGAAAAGATCGGCGAAGACAGCGCTGCGCGAGAGTTGCGGCGCGAGCTTCCATTCGACGGTTTCGCGGTGTTTCGCAAGTCGGAGCTCGGCTTGCTGCGCATTCCGGTCGAATGGGGCGGCCTTGGCGGGTCGCTCGAGGACTTGTTCCAGGTGATCGCCACGATCGGCGCAAAAGAGTCTAATGTTGCGCACGCATTGCGCATTCACTATGACGTGACCGAGTCGCTGTTGCTCGCGCCGAGATCGGAATTCAACGACAAACAAATTGGCCGCGTACTCGAAGGCGCGATTTTCGGCGGCGCTTCAACCGAGCGCGGCACGTCCCGCCCGGGCGAGATCGGCACCGTGCTGAAACGCGATGATGAACACTTCCGGGTGAGCGGCAAGAAATACTATTCGACGGGAACCGCGTTCTCCGACTTCGCGCGCATCAATGTGCAAAACGAAGAGAACGAACCGGTCAGTATCGTCATTCCGGTCAATCGGGAAGGCGTACAAGTGCTCGATGACTGGGACGGCATGGGCCAGCGGATGACCGCGAGCGGCAGCCTCGTTTTGGATAACGTCCAGGTGTTCGCACACGAAGTCATGAAGCGCGGTTACACCACGCTTGCGGGAAGACACGGCGGGGCGTTGCGGCAATTGCACCTGGTCGCGGTGGCTGCCGGCATCGTGCGCAATGTTGTAGCGGATGCCGAGAACTACGTACTCAATCATGGACGGCCGGTGCTGCACAGTCCGGCTGAATCAGCGCGCACGGATCACTTCATCCAGCAGGTCGTGGGCGACCTCGGGGCTCACAGTCACGCAATCGATGCACTCGTGCAACAGAACGCCCGCGTGCTCGATCGCTCGGCAAGTGCAATCCGCAATCAATACGGTAACGCCGAAGAACGCGTGCTGCAAGGTGCGCTCGCCACCGCGAAGACGCAGATCGTGGTGAGCAAGCTGGCGTTGCACGCTGCAGAACGTCTGTTCGAGGCGGGCGGCGCATCGGCCACATCGCGCGTGCACAACTTCGATCGTCACTGGCGTAATCTGCGCACGATCTTCAGCCACAACCCGCTGCTGCACAAGGCGCGCGTGATCGGCAATTATCAGTTGAACGGCGACACGACCCATCTGACGGAAGGGCGCGTGTTCTGAACGATTTTCACGAAGGATCCATCGAGGAGATGCACGATGAGCGCAGCGCTGATACCCAATACCGATGCTATTGCCGTCACACCGTTATCCGCGCATATCGGGGCGGAGATTCATGGCGTCGACCTGACGCGGCCGCTCGGCTCCGGGCAGGTTGCTGCGATTCGTGCAGCGTTGCTGAAGTGGCGTGTCGTGTTCTTCCGCGAGCAATTCCTGACGCACGAACAGCACGTGGCGTTTTCAGCGCAGTTTGGAGCGCTGACGCTCGGGCATCCCGTATTCGGTCATGTCGATGGTCATCGCGAAATCTATTCCATCTCGAAGTTCAGGAAAGCAACGCGCTTTGAAGGGCCGTCGCTCCTGCGTCCGTGGACGGGCTGGCATACGGATGTCACTGCCGCGGTGAATCCGCCGTTTGCATCCATACTTCGAGGCGTGACCATTCCTCCATACGGTGGCGATACGCAATGGACCAATCTCGTGGTCGCGTACGAAAAATTGTCGGCGCCGCTGCGGGGTTTTATCGATGGCTTGCGCGGGATTCACAAGTTCACGGCGCCGGCGGGTGCAAGTGGAACCAATGCGTTCGAACAGGCAGTGAAAGAACGCACGCTGGTAAGCGAACATCCGCTCGTGCGCGTGCATCCGGAAACGGGCGAGCGTGCGCTTTACGTGAGTCCGAGCTTCCTGAAAAGCATTGTTGGCGTGACGCCCCGCGAAAGCCAGGCGATTCTCGAATTGCTCTGGGAACACGTGACGCGGCCGGAGTTTACGGTGCGCTTCAAGTGGGAGAAGGGCAGTGTCGCGTTCTGGGACAACCGCTCGACCGCGCACCTCGCGCCTTCGGATATCTTCGATCTGGAATTTGACCGGCAGTTGTATCGAACGACGCTTGTTGGCGATGTTCCGGTCGGACCGGATGGCCGTGCTTCAGTAGCGCTGGAAGGATCGCCGGTCGATGCCGCTGCGGCGGTTGAACTCAACTGACAGATCTGACAGATGGCGGGTGGCGTCGGGCTTTCAATCCCGACCCCACCCGCAACGTTACACCGCGCCCACCGGCGCATTGAAATCCCCCAGGATATCGTCACGCAGTCGCACGAACGCGGGATCACTCTTCCGGCGCGGCCGCTCCAGTCCCACGTGCACCAGCTTGCTTATCCTTCCAGGCCGCGCCTGCATCACCACGACGCGATCCGCCAGGAACACAGCCTCGTCAACATCGTGCGTCACGAGAACCATGGTGATGCGTTCGCTCTCCCAGATGCGTTGCAGCTCGTTTTGCATCCGGCTGCGGGTAAGCGCATCGAGCGCGCCGAAGGGTTCATCGAGTAGCAACAGCTTGGGACGATTCACGAGCCCGCGCGCAATCGATACCCGTTGCGCCATGCCGCCCGACAACTGATGCGGATGATGTCCTTCATACCCCTTCAGTCCAACCAGTTCGATATGCTCGGCCACGGCGCGGCGCTTTTCCTCTTTGCTTCGCCCCGAGTTCCTGAGCGCGACGGCAATGTTCTGTTCGACATTGAGCCACGGGAACAGCCGATGATCCTGGAACACGAGTCCACGCGCGAGGTCCGTGGTGCAGATGCGCTCCCCGCCGAATTCGATATCGCCGTCGAACTGGTCGTCGAGACCCGCGATCAGGCGCAGCAATGTGGACTTGCCACAACCGCTCGCACCGACGATCGCGACGAATTCGCCGCTGCTCACGTTCAGGTCTATGCCATCCAGTACCGGCGGCACGTTGATATCGCCCGCAAAACGCTTCGCTACACGATGCAGGTTGAGCTGATTCGCCCGGGTTGCGGCAAGAGTCGCCATAAGTTCGGAATCCATATGAAGTAAGAAACAGCGGGAATCAGGCGGTCGGATCGCGGAACCAGCGCCGCTGCACGGCACGCGCCAGAGAGTTCAACGCCCACCCGGTGATACCGATCACGATCACGCCGAAGACCACGAGATCCATGCGGAACTGTTCGCTGCCATCGACCAGCGTATTGCCAATGCCGCTGCCGGCAACCAGCAGATACTCGGCGCCGAGCGTCGCGAGCCACGAATAGATCAGCGCGAGATAGACGCCTGTGAAGATGGACGGCAAAGCCGCGGGGATCACGATGCGCGTCACCGTTTGCCATTTGTTATAGCGAAACACGCGCCCTACATCGAGCAGTTCGGGCGCGACCGCGCGAATGCCATCGCTCGTGTGCGCCACCACGGGCACAAGCGCTGCCAGCGACAAGAACACGACCTTGGCGAGATCGCCGAGACCGAACCAGACCGAGATCAGCGGGATCCACGCAAACAGGGAAACCTGTTTGAACGTATTGAAGCTCGGCCCGACAAGCCGGTTGGCAAAAGGCGACACGCCAAGCAATGCGCCCAGCGCAAGTCCAAGGCTTGCACCGAGCGTAAATCCTGTCAATTCGCGCGCAAGCGATGCGGAAAGCGCGCGCCACAATGCGCCGGTTCTGACCTGATCGACCGCGGTATGCCAGACCTGCGCAGGCGAAGTCATCATGCCGTGTCCCGTCACCGTGTTGCGCGACAGATACCACCAGGCCGCGAAGGCCGCGACTGGAAAGACCCAGCCGCGCCAACGGCCGTTGTTGCCCGAAGCATCGGCGCCGGTAATGGCGCCGGAGCCGGATTCGAGTTCAAGAGACGATGCAGACATAAGCCAGCTCCTTCATGCCAGCCGTGGCGGCGATAACCTGTTCTCGAGCAGCGTGAGCAACCGGTCTGCCGCATAACCGATCGCACCGACAATTAGCACCGAGGCAAGCACGAGATCCAGTTGAAATAACTGGCGCCCGTACACGATCAAATATCCCAGTCCTTCCGACGAAGCCACCAGTTCCACGACTACAAGCGTCAACCACGCCTAAGTGAATGCAAGACGAATTCCGGTGCCGATCACAGGCACGGCCGATGGCAGGACCACGCTGAATATCTTCTGAAAGGGGGAGTACTTGAAGACGCGCGCAACGTCGAGGTAGGCGGGGGGCGTCTTTCGAAATCCCTGCAGCGTGCTGAGCGTGACGGGCACCAGTGCCGCATGTCCAATCAACAGATACTTGAGCGGCTCGCCGATCCCGACCACGATCATCAGGAAGGGCAGCCACCCGAGAACCGGCACCTGGACCACGGCGTTGAAGCTCGGAAGAATGTACGCCTCAGCGGTGCGCGACAAACCGAGCAAACCGCCCAAAAGCAAACCCAGCACAACGCCACCCGCAAACCCGATCGCGACGCGCGAGAGACTTGCGCTCACGTGCATCCATAGATCACCGGTTCTGGCGAGACCGTTGAGGGTATCGAAGACAAGCACGGGCGACGGCAGGATCTGCGCCGAGATCCAGCCGTAATGCGAGCCGAGTACCCATGACAACGCGACCGCAGCGGGCAGCAGCCACGGCAGCGCAGTCCAGCCGATCGAGCGTGCGGCAAGCACGGCACGGCGGTCTGCATGAAGTGTTTCAGATGGACTGCCGGGCAATAATGCGCGGGCAATGCTATTCGCCATGGTCGGACTCTCCGTGGAATGCGTGCAGCAGCTAAAGCGCTTACGATGTGATCGGCTTGCCGGAAGCGTCGAAGCGTGGCCAGTAGTTCTCCAGCTTCAAGGTCTTCAACGCCTGGTCGAGGTACTTCGGTTCGAACCAGCCGTTCACGGTGACAGGTTGACGGATCAGGTTCAGGCGCAAGGCGTCATCTGCAACGGATTGATAGCGGGCCACAATAAAAGGATCGAGCAACGGCGAACTGCGGTCCTTTAGCGACTGGTTTGCGTACTCCGATTCCCACGATTCGACCGGCACGCCGCTCTTCGCCCAGAGCGTGAACAGCGCACCTCGATTCGGTTCTTCCGATGACCATTGCGCCGCCTGGACCACCGACGTCACGACTTTTTGAACGACGTCCGGGTGATCGCGCTCGAAGTCATCGAGCACGAGCAGATGCGCCTGACGTGTGTACTGCAGGCCGCCATCACGTGACGCATAGATGATTTTCGCGAGTCCCTGGCGTTGCAACTTGAAGAGCTTGAAGTCGAGGAACACGGCATCGACGCCTTTCGATGCCAGCGCTGCTTGCGAAGCGGCATCGTCGAGATTGATGACACGCAGGTCCTTCTCGGACAATCCGTTGACCTTCAGGACGTTGTCGGCGACGAGTTGAAGATTGGTGCCTCTGAATATCGCGACCCGCTTGCCCTTGAGGTCCTTCACAGTCTTGATGTCGGAATCGGGCGGCACGGCGAGATAAACACCAGTACGTACATTCGATTCAATCAGCAACTTGGTCTTGAGTCCGTTCGCTCGTCCGAGTACGGCGGGCAGATCGCCCTGATAAGCGAAGTCGATCTGATGGTTTGCAAGCGCTTCGTTGACAGCGGGCCCGGCGCCCTTGAAAAAGAGCCACTGGACCTTGATGCCGTCGGGCGCGAGTGCATCTTCAACGCGATGCTGCAATTGCGCCGTCGCCGCGGGCGAGCCGCCGAAGACTGGCGGGTCGCCATAACCTTGCGTGGCAACGCCGATTCGCACTACTGCCGGTGCAGCAGCAAACGCACCGGTGACTGCGGCCAGACCGAGCGTGACCAGAAGGGTGCGAATCAATAGCCGTGTCGTCATGTATTTGAATGAAAAGAGGAGGGAGGGCTGCGCTGGGTAGAATCAGCGCGGCTGCAGCGGACTTAATGAGCGCCGCGTAACGCACGGCTGCGCTTGCCGTCGATACCGACCGGAACATCGCCGTGGACCGTCGCGCGACGCACGACACGGCGCGCGCTTTCATCGTAGTCAGCGACTGCGTAGTGCTGCGTTGCCCGGTTGTCCCAGATGGCGACATCGCCCTGGTTCCAGCGCCAGCGCACCGTGTTTTCGAGGCGGGTGATGTGATCGTGGAACAGTTCTTTCAGGCGGTCCGAATCACGTTGCGACAGGCCGACGAAACGCTGCACGAAATGACCCAGCACCAGACTGCGTTCGCCGGTTTCCGGATGTATGCGGACCACGGGATGCTCGGTCTCATACACCGTTGACGTAAATTGCTCGCGATACGCAAGCTCGGCGTCGGTGCTCGGCGCGCTGCGGTTCGCCGCGTAGTCGTAGGTGTTCGTGTGGATTGCCCGCAATGAATCGGCAAGCGCGCGCAGCGGCTCCGGTAGCCGTTCGTAGGCTTCCACGGTGTTCGCCCAGACCGTGTCGCCGCCAGCGGGCGGAATCACCACGCCGCGCAGGATCGAGATCTTCGGATAGGCCTCGACAAAGGTGACGTCCGTATGCCACGAGTTCGCGCGATTGCCGTTCTTCGAGTCGAGTTCGAGCAGGCGGCTGGTGTTCGCAACCGACGGCACCGTAGGATGCGCCACCGTCTCGCCAAAGAGCCTGGCGAAGGCTTCCTGTTCGGCATCGTCGAGATGCGATTGCCCGCGAAAGAAGATGACCTTGTGCTTGAGCAGCGCCGCGTTGATTGCGGCGTGCGTGGAGCTGTCCAGATCCGAGCCGAGACGCACGCCACGGATTTCGGCGCCGATCCGGCCGCCGATCGCATGAATGTCGAGTTCGAGAGAGGGCTCAGCTTGCACTGCAGAGGTAGCAATGAGTGTCATCGGATGTTCCTTTTAAAGGTGGAATGGCTTTTCTCATCGACAATGGCGAAAAGCTGTGGCGCCGATAAATTGAAGCATCCGGACACGTGCGCGGCAACGAAGCGATTGGACTAAGCTTTACAGCCCGGATGCGGGAATCGATAGCACCGGCGTCTAAACCGCCAACGCCGCCTGCCGTTCGGTTTCATGACGATTGACCGGCCGCCTGAGCCCGAGATTTTCGCGCAGCGTATGGCCTTCATAGTCGCTGCGAAACAATCCACGACGGCGCAGCTCCGGCAGCACCAGCTCGATGAAGTCGTCGAGTCCGCCGGGTAACGTCGGCGGCATCACGTTATAGCCGTCTGCACCGTAGTTGACGAAACGCTCCTCGAGCTGGTCGGCAATATCCTGTGCAGTCCCGACGAGTTGCCAGTGACCGCGTGCACCGGCAACACGCAGGTAAAGCTGCCTGATGGTGAGGTTCTCGCGCCTTGCGAGTTCTATCGTCAGAGCCTGGCGGCTCTTGCTTGCGTTGGTTTCGGGCAACTCGGGAATCGGGCCGTCGAGGGGATAATCGGATAAATCGATACCACCGGTCAGGCCCGACACAAGCGCGAGGCCGACCACGGGATCGACCAGCGACTGCAGCGCTTCGAACTTTTCTTGCGCTTCGGATCGCGTGCGCCCGACGATCGGGAACACGCCGGGCATGATCTTGAGATCGTCCGGCTGACGGCCATGTACCGCAAGACGGCCCTTCACATCGGCATAGAAGTCAATTGCATCCTGCAGCGTTTGCTGGGCGGTGAAGATCACTTCCGCAGTGCGCGCGGCGAGGGCGCGGCCGGACTCGGACGATCCCGCTTGCACCAGGACCGGTTGTCCCTGCGGCGATCGCGCTACGTTGAGCGGTCCCTTGACCTGGAAGAAGCGGCCCTTGTGATCGAGCACGTGGCGCTTGTCAGGATCGAAGAAGCGGCCGGTATCTTTGTTGCGTGAGAAGGCGTCGTCTTCCCAGCTATCCCATAGCGCACGCACGACGGTAGCGAATTCGTCCGCGCGTTCATAACGCTCGGCGTGATCGAAATGTTTATCGCGATTGAAATTCTTCGCTTCGTATTCGCTCGATGACGTCACCAGGTTCCAGCCCGCGCGTCCGCCGCTGATATGGTCGAGCGACGCGAACTTCCTTGCCACGTGATAGGGCTCGTTGAAACTGGTCGATGCCGTTGCGACAAAACCGATCCGCGTGGTCACGGCAGCGAGCGCTGACAGCAGGGTGATTGGTTCGAACTGCGCGATATAACTGTGAGCGGTGCGGCTGAGGAAGTCGAGATTGTCGCCGCGTGTGCCCACGCCGTCGGCGAGAAAAATCAGGTCGAACTTCGCGGCTTCGGCGGCCTGTGCAAGCTGTACGTAATGCCCGAAGTTGATGCCCGCGTCTGCCTGACTGTCAGGATGACGCCACGCTGCAATGTGATGTCCCGACGGATAAAGGAAAGCGCCGAGGCGTAGGTGTCCGGTTCGTTTTGGCATTGTGCGTGGCGGTGACGTTAGGGCTGAGGCGGGTCTCTCGCCACGCGACGATTGCGACGGACGGTGGCATCGAGTATGGAAGCTGCAGCGTCGATTCGTCCGCGGTTACCTCAATCGATCCGCTGCATGCGAGTCCGATCATAAGGAGCGATGCAACGCAGTGGAACCGAGCATTGCTTCGATCGTTTCCATGCGTGGTGATTAACGCCTGAATGCTGGCTTACAGGTACGACGCTCGTCTCAACCCGATGGTCGAACCCAGTTGATCGGTAACGGTGCTCATCGGTTGGCATGTGTTCGCGGCGCTCGCACATCATTTCGTATTCCAGATGCCACCCTGACCCGCATGATCCGGTTTTCGCGCGAAAGGTAGCGGGGCTGGAATCTCGACATTTGTCCACTAGTGCATAATCGGGGCGCGGTCAGTCTGTCATCGCGCATCGGCGTTCGATCAATCCGAACCGGCGCCCAACGGACGCCCTTGCTTTCAATCGAGCTGCTTGAGAGCTGATTTCGTTTTTTGCTCCGCGTCACGTGACCCGAGCCGGCGAATGTAAGAGGCTGCACATCGTCACGGGGGCATCGGTGACAACCATCGGCACAAGAATCGAAGAACAGCCGGCATCGTTCACTGTAGTGGGCATCGGCGCGTCAGCCGGCGGCCTCGAAGCCATCTCCGAGTTGCTCGCCGGCATTGCACCGGCGAGCGGCATGGCCTTTCTCGTGGTCCAGCATCTGGCGCCGCTGCGGCCAAGCCTGCTCCCGGACATCCTGTCGAAACAGACTGCGATGCCGGTTATCGAGGCGCGCGACGGCATGAGCATCGAGATCGACCACGTTTATGTCATCCCGCCCAACGCCAGCATGTCGGTCGCGGAGCGCCAGATCAGGTTGCGGCCGCGCGGAGAGACACTCGGCCCGCCAATGCCGGTCGACGATCTGTTCGATTCGCTTGCCGCCGATCTGGGCGTCGATGCTATCGGCGTGATCCTGTCCGGCAACGGCTCGGACGGCGCGCTCGGGCTGCAAGCCATTCAGGGCGAAGGCGGCATCACCTTCGCGCAGGACCCGGCTTCGGCCCGGCACAGCAGCATGCCGCGTGCGGCAATCGGCCTTGGATGTGTCGACAGCGTGCTGTCGCCATCTGATATTGCCCGGGAAATCGGGCGCGTTGGCCGCTTCCCGAAGCGCGCGCTTGACCAGCTCGAATTGATGGGACCTGCCACCGATCCTGGCGACCAGAGCTTGCGCCCTCTATTCCGGCTACTGCGCAACGCGTGCAATATCGACTTTACCTACTACAAGCGCGGTACCGTCCAGCGCCGCCTGTCCCGCCGCATGGCGCTGCGCGAGCTGACCTCGGTGAACGACTACGTCACGCTGCTCGATTCCGATCCCGTCGAAACGCAAGCGCTCGGGCGTGACCTCCTGATTCGCGTGACCGAGTTTTTCCGTGATCCGGACACGTTCGACGAACTGGCCCGGACCGTGTTTCCGCGATTGATCGGCGCCTTGCAGTCAGCTGATTTGCCGGACTCCCGCGCGCCCATCCGAATTTGGGTGCCGGGATGTGCAAGCGGCGAAGAGGTCTATTCCATCGCGATCTGCCTGATGGAATACCTCGACGGGCGCGGTTCCAATATGCAAATTCAATTCTTTGGCACCGACGTCAGCGTCGATGCGCTGAAGACCGCGCGCGCCGGCCGCTACATCGAGAACATTGCGCGCAACGTGTCGCCCGAGCGCCTCGAGCGTTTCTTTGTTCGCGATGGCGATCACTATTGCGTAGACAAGTCGATCAGAAGTCTCTGCACGTTTGCCTGTCACAACGTCGCAACCGACCCGCCGTTCTCGAGGATCGACCTGATCAGTTGCCGCAACTTGCTGATCTACCTCGACCCGATGCTTCAGCGCAACGTCATGCCGTTGTTTCACTACGCATTGGCGCCTGATGGTGTCCTGATGCTCGGACCCTCCGAATCGGTTGGCGCATCTTCTGAGCTGTTCAGCGTCATTCCGAGCGTGGCGAGCAAGCTCTACATCAAAAAGCCCCGCCCGGGAAGACCGCGAATGGGCCTTCCCGCAACGAGGCCGACGCCGCAAATGAACATCGCTGCAACGCCGCTGGTCAGCGGCCGCGAAAATGCCTCGCGCGCTGAGTTGTTGCGACGCGAAGTCGATCGCATGACACTCGCGCGATACACCCCGCCAAGCGTGCTGTGCGATGAAGAGTTGAACATTCTCGAATTTCGCGGCGATACCGCGGCCTACCTCGTCAATCCAAGCGGTCCGCCGACCAGCAGTCTGAAGCGGCTGGCGCGCCCCGAGGTCTTCCTTGCCGTAGATGAGGCCGTCAGGCAGGCGCGCCTTGGAGCCACGGTGATTGCGAGGAACGGACTGCGCCTGAACAATACGGCAGGCGGCGGACGGGCAAACATGGTTGCGCTCGAGGTGCATCCGGTCCAGATAGCCGACGTCCCCGGCCGGTTTTTCCTCATCTATTTCGAGGCGCCTGCAGAACGGGCCGCCACGCTGCGCTGGGCCAGCCGCGAATCGTTGATGAAGATGGCCGGGCAGGCCTTCCGAAATGCAACGGGACGCTCGGGTCGGACGAGCCACGGCGACAAGGATATCGAGATCGCGCGACTGGGTGCCGAGCTCGAAGGCAGCCACCGGCATCTCCTGGCCATGGTCGAGGAACACGAGACCGCGCGGGAAGATCTTCGGGCAAGCGAGGAAGAACTGCTGTCGAGCAACGAGGAATTCCAGAGTACCAATGAGGAACTGGAAACCGCGAAGGAAGAGCTGCAATCCGTCAACGAAGAACTGACGACCACTAACGACGAACTGCGTTATCGCAATCACGAACTCAAGAGCGCCATTGACGAGGCCGCTCGTGCCCGCGATTTCGCACAGGCGATTGTCGAGACCATGTCGGAGCCGTTGCTCGTGCTGGAGGCGGATCTCAAGATCACGCTCGCCAATGGCGCGTTTTATCAAACGTTCCAGACTTCGCCGGACCAGACCATCGGCACCAAGCTGTATGACCTTGGCAACGAGCAGTGGAACATCCCTGCGTTACGGGAGTTGCTCGAAGATCTGCTTCCGCAACGAACGACGGTCCGCGACTTCCAGATCACGCATGAATTTCCCGGCATCGGTTTGCGCACGATGCAACTCAACGCAATGCGGGTTGCATGGCCGGCGCAAGCGCTGATCTTGCTGACCATCGCCGATGTGACCCGGCAGCATCAGGCGTTCGACCGGCTGCAATCCGCCGATCAGCAGAAGGACGAATTTCTCGCCATGCTCGCGCATGAGTTGAGGAACCCGCTTGCGGCCATTCGCAACGGCTTGCAGGTCTGGGGAAGTGGCAACGCGGACATGGAGGCGCAGACTCTCGCTCGTGAGGCTGCACAGCGGCAACTGGATCACGAGATCCGGCTGGTCGAGGATCTGCTGGATGTATCGAGAATCACGCGCGGCATCATTGTTCTGAAGTCCGAGAAGATCGATCTGGTCGAGACCGTGCATCGTGCGGTGGAAGCCATGCGCACGGAATTCGAGGCGTACCGGCACGAGGTCACGTTGGCGCTGCCTGTGGACGTATTGCCGATCGCGGCGGACGCAATGCGCATCGAGCAAGTCGTGGTCAACCTGCTCGGCAATGCAATCAAATACACGCCCCCGGGCGGCCACATCCGAATCTCGGTCGAACGGCATTTCGATGATGCGCTGTTGACGCTCGCCGACGACGGCATTGGCATGTCGGCCGAGCTGATCCCCACGATCTTCGACATTTTCGTCCAGGCGGAGCGTTCTCTCGACCGCAAGGCGGCGGGCCTGGGGCTTGGGCTGGCGCTGGTGCATCGGCTGGTCGAATTGCATCACGGCAGCGTGCATGCGTTTAGCGAAGGGCTCAACCGGGGCAGCAAGTTCGTGGTGCGCCTGCCTGCGTTGCCGCGCGGCACCGTTCCGGATGAACCGCTGCACGCGGCGATCCATGCTGCGCCGGAGTTTGGGATCATGCGCATCCTTGTTGTCGATGACAATGTGGATGCGCTGGAGAGCAGCGCGGCGCTGTTACGTATCGATGGTCACGTGGTGCAGACCGCGCGGGATGGCGCCACCGCCTTGCGCTGTGCCGTCGAGTTCAGCCCCGACGTTGTCCTGCTCGATATCGGCCTGCCTGAGATGGACGGGTACGAGGTCGCCCGGCGCTTGCGTTTGCTGCCGGGACTGCACGACACCTTGCTGATTGCGCATAGTGGTTACGGCGAGGAAGAGCATCTTCAGCGTGCCCGCGAGGCAGGCTTCGATCACCATCTGGTAAAGCCTGCCGACCTCAGTCAACTGAGCGCGATCATCGCGGTTTGTCGTGAAAGAGGTTTTCCGATGGGGAATCATTAGAGGAGCGGATGCCCGGTGAACTACTACGCTGCCCCACACTGACTTATCCACAGATTCTGTTGGCAAGGCTGTGGAGAAGTCCTGGGAACACGCGGCAAGGCATTGATTTCAATCGGATGTATCGGTGTGCTCCGCGCCGACTATAATCGCCGCGATCTTTCACAAGTTTGGTTTTATCGTCATGAATTCCCAGTCAATCTTTTTACTCAACACTGCAGCCGCAGTGGTGCTGACCACCGCCATGAGCGCGTGCGCATCGCAGGAAAGTGCGCAAGGGCCTAACCGTGTCGGTTTGGCAAACCCCGCTTCCAAGTACTGCATCAGCCTTGGGGGAAAACGCGAAACACGCAAGGATGCCGCCGGCAACCAATCGAGCGTCTGTCACTTGCCCGACGGCACGACCATCGACGAATGGGCGCTTTATCGCCGGGATCATCGGCAGCCGTGACCGATAGCCGCATGTCATAATCCGCGCAGACTTATCCGCGGAAAACCGGGCGCGACATGTTGAGCCGTTTCTATCGAAAGATTGGCAGCCTGCTGGGATTGCTTGCGATCCTCATGGCAACGCTCGCGCCGACGGTTTCTCACAGCCTCGCGGCAAATCATCCAGGCGATGGCATGCAGGACGAGCATTGTTCAATGCCGTCCATGCAGGGTGCATCGGCCGAAGGCAAGCCGGACGCCGATAAACACACCCAAATGTCCGACGGCCAGGACTGCGCATACTGCAGCTTGCTCGCTCACATGCCCGCCGTGCCGACTGTGCAGGCACTGTTCGCCAACACGATCCGGCTGACACAACATCAAGTTGCCACGCGCTTCGAAAGTGTCGTGCGCGTCGAGCCTTACACCTTCGTCCAGCCTCGCGCCCCACCCGTTTTGTCCTGATCTGATTCCACAAATACATAGCCGGGTCGCACGCCGTATCGACGGCGTGCGACGGCTTGACGACGACCTGTCACCAGACCAAACGGATCACCATGCGAACCTTTTCAACGCGCAGCGCGGCGCCGCTGCTTGCGTCGTCGATTCTTTCGACTGCCGCTACCGCCTGCTTCCTGATTCCATCTCCAGCCCACGCACATGCGGTTGCGGGCGACCGAGTCTTTCCATCAACCCTGTCAGTAGACGACCCCGGTGTCGGCGATGAAGCCAATTTCCAGTACGGCCATCAACGCGTACCGGGAGACAACGGCGATCAAAGCATCAATACCTTCGATGCCGAATACGACAAGCTCATTACGCCACGGTTGGCGGTATCGGTGGGCGAGACCTATGTGATGCAGAACAACGCAAAGGCGCGCGGTTTTGACAACCTCGATGTCGGCGTGAAGTACCTGCTCTACGTGAACGACGCACACGAGTTCATGACATCGGTTGGCCTCGATGCCGAGATTGGCGGCACAGGAAGCCACGCCATAGCCGACAGCTTCTCGACGCTTTCGCCGACCATCTTTGCAGGCAAGGGCATGGGCGATCTCCCCGATTCGCTCGCCTACCTGCGCCCGATCGCCATCACCGGCGAAGCCGGTCCCGCGCTGACCACGGGCGCCGGCCAGCCGAATGCGTTCAATTACGGCTTCACCGTTCAATACAGCCTGCCGTACTTGCAGCAGCACGTCCATGACCTCGGTTTGCCGCAACCGCTGTCGAATATCGTCCCGCTGGTTGAAGTTCCGTTGTCCCGCAGCCAGGGGCAGACCACCGGCACCGTGAACCCGGGTTTCATCTGGATCAACCGCTATGGACAGTTCGGCGTGGAGGCACAGATCCCGATCAACCGGGCGAGCGGATCGCATGTAGGCATTCTGGTCCAGGCCCATATTTTCTTCGATGACGTCGCGCCGAACACCATCGGCAAGCCGCTGTTCCAGTAACGAGGATATCCCCGATGAAAACCAGACATTCAATCACGCTTGCCGCCGGACTGTTGTCCGCCGCCACCGCATTCGCGCACGTGTTCCCGCAAAAGCAGGAGCCGGGAGCGGGTGCGTCGGTGGCGTCGCCCGCGCAGGTGAAGATCACATTCGATGGGCCGCTGGAACCGGCGTTCACCACGCTCACAGTCACCGACGCCGCCGGCAAGCAGGTCAATACGGACAAATCGACGGTCGATGCCCAACAGCCGACGGTCGCTACCGTCGCGCTGCCGGCTCTGCCGGCCGGGCATTACATCGTGCATTGGGCGGCGGTAGCGGATGATGGGCATAGAACGCACGGCGATTATCCGTTCGATGTGAAATAAAACCCGTTCGGGGTTCATCGCCAGCCTTGATCGGATTTATGGCTGCAGGGCCGCGTGCTCAATCGCGGCTCTTGCCCCTTTGTTCAATTGCACGACCGCCGCAATCAGCTCATGGCGAAAGGTTTTACTCGATGCCAGCTCGGCGTCGAATACTTCGCGGCATCCAAGCATGGCATCAATAAGTCCTTCTGGCGTATTGCCAGCGCTTTCCACCAATGATGCGAGCCTTGCAGCCATCGGATCATTGATCGAAAAGGTGGAACCGTCGTCAGCGCGGCCGCGCAAGAATACGAACCACGCTGCCACGCAAAGGGCGAGTCGCGCGATCGATTCACCCCGCGCCAATCGCGCTGAAATCGTCCCCAGCAAGCGCGGCGGGATCTTTTGACTTCCATCCATTGCGATCTGCGCACAGCGATGCTTGAGCGCCGGATTCGAATAACGTGCCAACAACGCATCGCGATACGCCATTAGATCGAACGTGCGCGGAACAGTTAGCGTTGGTGCGATCTCGTGTGTCATCATCGCGTGGATCAGCGTTCGCATGGGCGCGAAAGACATGGCTTCATCGATAGTCGCAAAACCGCCAAGCATGGAGAGATAAGCAAGCGTGGAATGCGTGGCGTTCAGCATGCGCAGCTTGGCGAGCTCGAAAGGCATGACGTCATCCACCAACTGCGCGCCGACGCTGTCCCAAGCGGGCCGTCCAGCCGGAAAGCGATCCTCGATCACCCATTGGCGGAACGGTTCGCACGGGACCGGCGCGTCGTCGCGCAAGCCCAGTGCGCTCAATGCGGCATCGCGATCAGCATCCGTTGTGGAAGGGACGATGCGGTCCACCATCGTGGATGGAAACGCCACCTCGCGTTCGATCCATGCGGCGAGGTTTGTATCGAGTGCGCTTGCATATGAGCAGACGACTTGCCGCAAGGCTGCGCCGTTGTGCGAGAGGTTGTCGCACGAAAGCACGGTGAACGGTGCTGCGCCCGCAGCACGTCGCGCACGCAGAGCGGCGACCAGGATACCCGGGACGGTGCCTGGCTCGTCGGGGTTGTGAAGATCATGCGCGACGCCGGGATGCGCCAGGTCTACGTCGCCGGATGTCGGATCGCGGCAATATCCCTTCTCCGTCACGGTCAGCGAGACGATGCGAACGTTGGTATTGGCGAGCAATTCGAACACGCGAATGCGATCGTGCGGCATGGCAAGCACTTCAAGCAACGCACGCACGACGGTCGTTTTCACACCATCAGGTCCGCGTTCCACCACGCTATATAAACCGTCTTGCGCCATCAATGCGTCGCGCTTGGTGACGTCGCCCTGCAAAGTGACGCCGCATATCCCCCAGTCGCCACCGGCGGCGAGCATGGCTTCTTCCGTATAGACGGCCTCGTGCGCCCGATGAAAA
Source organism: Burkholderia sp. PAMC 28687 (assembly GCF_001577465.1). Taxonomy (NCBI): domain Bacteria; kingdom Pseudomonadati; phylum Pseudomonadota; class Betaproteobacteria; order Burkholderiales; family Burkholderiaceae; genus Burkholderia; species Burkholderia sp. PAMC 28687. The sequence goes on along the minus strand of NZ_CP014506.1, from coordinate 1,552,046 downwards.
TTGCCAATGCCCAGATGCACGATGCCAATGGCCGGCTCCCGCCACCCGCGTCCAAGCACATGACTCTCTTTGAGCGATGCCAGCGCATCGCGACAAAGCCTTGATTTAGCGTTCATTTGATAACCCCAAGCCGGGAAAACCCTTGATTGACGTCTGCGTCTACTTGTATGGTAGCATTATTTCCATCGATAGAATCTCAAGGAAAGCCCCATGAAAATTGTCCGTGCCGACGTCATCGTCACATGTCCGGGCCGCAATTTCGTCACGTTGAAAGTGGTGACGGACGAGGGGGTCTACGGCATTGGCGACGCTACTTTGAATGGCCGCGAACTGGCCGTGGCGTCTTACCTGAAGGATCACGTTTGCCCGATGCTGATCGGGCGTGATCCGGGTCGTATCGAAGATATGTGGCAGCTTTTATACAAGGGCGCTTACTGGCGGCGCGGTCCGGTGACCATGACCGCCATCGCGGCGGTGGATGTGGCGCTGTGGGACATTCTCGGCAAGGTCGCGAACCTGCCGCTGTACAAGCTGCTCGGCGGCGCATCGCGTGAAAGCGTGATGGTGTACGGACACGCAACAGGCCGCGATATTTCCGAAGCGCTCGACCGCTATGCGGACCATGTAGAGCAGGGCTACCAGGCGATCCGCATTCAGTGCGGCGTGCCGAACATGCGGTCGGTTTATGGCGTATCGAAGGGCTCGGGCATGTACGAACCTGCGACCAAAGGCGTGGTGGAAGAGCAGACGTGGTCATCGGAAAAGTATCTCGACTTCGTGCCGAAACTCTTCGAGGCAGTGCGCGACAAGTTCGGCTTCGATACCCATCTGCTCCACGATGTACATCACCGTCTCACACCCATCGAAGCCGCGCGTCTCGGCAAGTCGGTCGAGCCGTATCGGCTCTTCTGGATGGAGGACCCCACGCCCGCCGAGAACCAGGCCGGTTTCCGCCTGATCCGCGAGCACACCGTGACGCCGATTGCCGTTGGCGAAGTGTTCAACAGCATCTGGGACTGCAAGCAGCTCATCGAAGAGCAACTCATCGATTACATCCGCGCGACGCTCACGCATGCCGGCGGTATTACCCACCTGAAGCGCATCGCGGATTTCGCTTCGCTTTATCAGGTGCGCACGGGTAGTCATGGACCATCGGATCTGTCGCCTGTCTGCATGGGCGCCGCGTTGCATTTCGACTTGTGGGTGCCGAACTTCGGCGTGCAGGAATACATGGGTTTTCCGGCGGAAGCGCTCGATGTTTTCCCGCACGCATGGACGTTCGAGCGCGGCACGATGCATCCCGGCGATGCACCCGGCCACGGCGTCGACATAGATGAAGAACTCGCCGCACGCTATCCGTATGACCCGGCGTACCTGCCGGTTGCACGTCTCGAGGACGGCACGCTCTGGAACTGGTGATCCGCATCGCCTGAGCAGAATCATCGCGTCGAACATCAATATCAACGGAGTCTCACATGCTTGCAGCCGTCCTTCACGAACCGAAACGCTTGCGTATCGATGAAGTCGATGCCCCTCAACCCCAACCCGGCCAGGTCCAGATTCGCGTGCGCGCGGGTGGTATCTGCGGGTCGGATCTGTCGTATTACTTCAAAGGCAAAAGCGGCGACTTCGCGGTGCGCGAGCCATTCGTGCTGGGTCACGAAGTTGCGGGCGAGATCGCCGCACTTGGCGCTGGCGTCAGCGGTTTGCGCGTCGGCCAACGCGTCGCCGTGAATCCGGGGCTCAACTGCGGCGAATGCCGGTTCTGCGTGAAGGGCACGACCAATCATTGCCTCAACATGCGCTTCATGGGCAGTGCTTCAACGTTCCCGCATATGCAGGGCATGTTTCGTCAGTACATTGCCGTTGCCGCGCGGCAATGCGTGCCCGTGCCCGACACACTTGGCTTCGCCCAGGCGTCCATGGCCGAACCGCTCGCCGTCGCCTTGCATGCGCTGAGGCATGCAGGCTCGCTCGTCGGCGCACATGTGCTCGTGGTCGGATGCGGGCCGATCGGCTGCATTGTGTTGTCGGTTGCGCGGCGTGCGGGGGCGCATCGTCTGGTTGCACTGGACCTGGCCGAGAAGGCGTTGCAGATGGCCACGACGCTCGGCGCGGATCAGACCGTGCTCGCCACTGATCAAACGCAAGTCGATGCATGGTCGCAGTCGCGCGGCACGTTCGATGTCGTCATCGAGGCATCGGGCAGCCCCGCGGGACTCGATACCGCCCTGCGTGCAGCGCGCGCCGGCGGCACGGTGATCCAGGTGGGGAATCTGCCTGCGGGGCAATCGCCCGTTGCGGCCAATTTCGTGATGGCGAAGGAGTTGCGCTATCAGGGATCGTTCCGTTTCATCGATGAATACGCGGTCGCCGCCGAAGAGATCGCCATGGGAAAGATCGACCTGAGCCCGTTGATGACGCATGTCTTCCCACTTGCGGACGCGAACCGCGCGTTCGAAGTCGCACATGACCGAAACCAGTCGATGAAAGTCCATCTGCAATTCGACTGAAACCCATCTACGCATCGCCAAGCGCCCGATTACATAGAGGCGTAAATCAGGAGACGTCCATGTTCAAGAGCCAACGCTGGTTCGTAGTCGGTTTGCTGTTTCTTGCGGGAGTGATCAACTATCTCGATCGCGCCGCGCTCTCCATTGCCGCGCCGCTCATTCAGAAGGACCTGAACTTCTCGCATGCGCAAATGGGTATTGTGTTCAGCAGCTTTTTTATCGGCTATGCGCTGTTCAACTTCATTGGCGGCGTGGCGTCGGACAAGATCGGCGCGAAGAAAGTGTTCGGCGCGTCCATGGGCATCTGGTCAGTGTTCTGCGGCGCCACTGCGCTGGCGAGCAGCCTGGGATCGCTGATCGTGTTGCGCGTGTTGTTCGGCATGGGCGAAGGGCCGTTCAGTTCGTCCAACAGCAAGATGGTCAACAACTGGTTTCCGCGCCGCGAAGTGGCGAGCGCGATCGGCGTGATCAGTTCCGGTACGCCGCTTGGCGGCGCGCTCGCGGGACCTGTAGTCGGGTATCTGGCAATACGGTTTGGCTGGCGCTGGGCGTTCGTCGCAATCATGGTGCTGGGACTCATGTGGCTCGTGCTGTGGTCGTTGACCACCACTGAAAGGCCGCAGCAGAACAAGCGCGTTTCGGCCAGTGAACTTGCGTTGATTGTCGAGGGACAACAGCAGGCTTCATCGATGGAAAGCGCACCCGCCGGCGAAAAACTCGGGCTGCGTTTCTATTTGAAGCAGCCGATCATCCTTGCGACGGCATTCGCGTTTTTCTCCTACAACTACGTGCTGTTCTTCTTCCTGTCGTGGTTTCCGACCTACCTCATGGAAGCCCATCATTTGTCGCTGCATGACATGAGCATTGCGACCGTGATTCCGTGGGTGCTCGGGAGCATCGGTCTTGCCGCAGGCGGTTTTATCACCGACATGATCCTGCGCATCACCGGCAAGCCTTTGCTCGCGCGCCGCATGGTCCTGTCCGTGTGCCTTGGCGCAGCGGCCGTGTGCGTGGGCTTTGCCGGACGCGTGGAAAGCATGCAGGGCGCGGTTGCGTTGATGTCCGTGTCCATCTTCTTCCTGTACGTGACCGGCGCGGTGTATTGGGCCGTGATCCAGGATACGGTTCGACGCGAGAACGTCGGCGGCGTGGGCGGGTTCGTGCATCTGCTCACGAATCTTGCCGGCGTGATCGGGCCGGCGGTGACGGGGTTCATCGTGCAGGCCACACATGGTGCTTACGGTAGTGCGTTCGTGCTCGCGGGCGCCGTTGCGGTGCTCGGCGCGCTGTGTTCACTCATATGGATTCGCGAGCCGCGCGGCAAAGGTGTGGGCACGCGGCGGGTGGTGGTATCGTAGGTTCGTGCATGCCGGAGGGTCCGATCCGGCAACAGCCGCGTGGTAGTATGGTAGATGACAAGCCGAGCTTTTTTGTTCGGCGCGTTGTCTATTTACTTCCTCGTTCAGGTGCGGGTCATGGTGATGAAAAAGGTCCTGTCGGCTCCCACACGACCAGGCGCGCCCTCGGCAAACGGCGTGAACAAAAGCGCAGGCGCCGCGTCTTCGTTGATTGCACCGGTTGCATCGTCCAGAGGTCGCGGCCGCGCGTCGGAAACACGAATCGCGCTGCCCAACTTGCGCGGCCAGCTTCAGGTGGACTCGCACGAGCCTATCGGCAAGCAGATTTTTCGCGCGTTGCGGGAAGCGATCTTTTCCGGCTTGCTCGTGCCCGGCACGCCGATGTCCGAAACAGAAGTATCTGAGATGTTCGAAGTATCGCGGCAACCCGTTCGCGAAGCGTTCATCAAACTTGTCGAATCCGGCGTGCTGCAGGTTTTGCCTCAGCGTGGGACCTTCGTCAAAAAGATATCGCCGAGGCGAGTCCGCGAAGGCCGGTTCATTCGTGAAGCCATCGAGGCAGCCGTCGCACGCAAAGCCGCGGTTGCGATCACGGACCCGCAACTGTCAGATCTCGCCGATAACCTGCGCGACCAGAAAGTCGCGGCCAAGGTCAACGACACCTCCGCCTTCCTCGCGCTCGACGAACGCTTTCATTTCCTGATCGCGCAATCCATAGACTGCGTGGCCGCGTGGGACACCATCCAGGACATCAAGGCGCAGATGGACCGCGTGCGTTACCTGAGCTTGCCGGATGTGTCGCCACTGGAGCTCATCATCAGGCAGCACGCGCGGATTGTGAGCGCGCTGAAGGCGCATGACGCCGATGGAGCCGAGGAAGCCATGCGTGCCCACCTGCGGGAGATATTGACCTCCCTGAAGCCCGTTGCCGAGCGCAATCCCGACTGGTTCGAGCCGGACGAGCCCGAGCGGGTTCAACTCACCATATAGCGGCGCGCCGAAAACGTTCGCAAGCATTCCACATCCCGAAATAAAAGTATTCAAGCCGGTCGCGTCGGGCCGCAAAGCTTAATTCCCGACCGTCAAACCAGACCTAAAAGAGCGGTTAAATCCCTTCGAAAGAAAAATGAGGCAAAATTCAATGGTTAACGCCGGTTTGTGACGCGGCCGGCGGCGTTTCAACCTCTTTCCCTTTTCTCGGATTAGCGATGAGCACCCAACAACCCACGATCATCTACACCCTGACTGACGAGGCTCCGCTGCTGGCGACCAACGCCTTTCTGCCCATCATCCGCACGTTCACCGCGCCGGCAGGAATCAACGTCACCACCAGCGACATCTCGGTCGCCGGCCGTATCCTGGGTGAGTTCCCCGAGTTCCTGACCGAAGAACAACGCGTTCCCGACAACCTCGCCGAACTCGGCCGCCTGACGCTGCTGCCTGAAACCAACATCATCAAGTTGCCGAACATCAGCGCGTCGCAGCATCAGTTGATTGGTGCGATCAAGGAACTGCAGGGCAAGGGCTACAAGATCCCTGACTTCCCCGAAGACCCGAAGACGGACGCAGAGAAGTCGATTCGCCAGCGTTACTCCAAGTGCCTCGGAAGCGCCGTGAACCCCGTGCTGCGCGAAGGCAACTCCGACCGCCGCGCGCCTGCCGCCGTCAAGAACTACGCGCGCAAGAACCCGCACAGCATGGCCAAGTGGAGCATGGCTTCGCGCACCCACGTGGCGCACATGAAGCACGGCGATTTCTATCATGGCGAAAAGTCCATGACGATCGACCATGCGCGCGACGTCAAGATGGAACTCGTCAGCAAGAGCGGCAAGACCATTGTGCTCAAGCCGAAGGTGTCGCTGCTGGAAGGCGAGATCATCGACAGCATGTTCATGAGCAAGAAGGCGCTGTGCGACTTCTACGAAGAACAGATGGAAGATGCGCGTGAAACCGGCGTGATGCTGTCGCTGCACGTGAAGGCCACCATGATGAAGGTCTCGCACCCCATCGTGTTCGGTCACGCCGTGAAGATTTTCTACAAGGATGCGTTTGCCAAGCACGGCAAGCTCTTCGATGAACTCGGCGTCAACGTCAACAACGGCCTCGTCAATCTGTACGACAAGATTGAAAGCCTGCCGAGCTCCAAGCGCGAAGAAATCATCCGTGACATGCATGCTTGCCACGAGCATCGTCCGGAACTCGCGATGGTCGATTCCGCCAAGGGCATCTCCAATCTGCATGCACCGAACGATGTGATCGTGGATGCATCCATGCCCGCGATGATCCGCATTGGCGGCAAGATGTGGGGCGCCGATGGCCGTCCGAAAGACACCAAGGCCGTGATTCCGGAAAGCACGTTTGCGCGTATCTATCAGGAGATCATCAACTTCTGCAAGACCAACGGCAACTTTGATCCGGTCACCATGGGCACCGTGCCGAACGTCGGTTTGATGGCGCAGCAGGCTGAGGAATACGGTTCGCACGACAAGACGTTCGAAGTGCCGGAAGCGGGTGAAGCGCGCATTGTCGATATCGCCACGGGCGAAGTGCTGTTGACGCAGAACGTGGAAGAGGGCGATATCTGGCGTATGTGCCAGGTGAAGGACGCGCCGATTCGCGACTGGGTGAAGCTCGCCGTGACCCGTGCGCGTAACTCCGGCATGCCGGCGATTTTCTGGCTGGACCCGTATCGTCCGCACGAAGCCGAGATGATCAAGAAGGTCGAAACGTATTTGAAGGATCACGATACGACCGGTCTGGACATTCAGATCATGTCGCAGGTTCGTGCGATGCGTTACACGCTTGAGCGCGTGATTCGCGGTCTGGATACGATTTCGGTGACGGGCAATATCCTGCGCGATTACCTGACGGACTTGTTCCCGATCATGGAACTGGGGACCAGCGCGAAGATGCTTTCTATCGTTCCGCTGATGGCTGGTGGCGGGATGTATGAGACGGGCGCGGGTGGGTCGGCGCCTAAGCATGTCAAGCAGTTGGTTGAGGAGAACCATCTGCGTTGGGATTCGTTGGGGGAGTTTTTGGCGCTGGCTGTGTCGCTTGAAGATCTGGGTATCAAGACCGGGAACGCGAAGGCCAAGGTTCTTGCAAAGACGCTCGATGCCGCGACCGGTTTGCTGCTTGAGAACAACAAGAATCCTTCGCCGAAGACCGGGCAACTGGATAACCGCGGTAGTCAGTTTTATCTGGCTATGTATTGGGCGCAGGAACTGGCCAAGCAGACGGATGATGCTGAGTTGGCGGGGTTGTTCGCGCCGCTGGCAAAGCGTTTGACTGAGGATGAAGCTACGATCGTTGCCGAGCTGGCTGCTGTGCAGGGACATGCGGCCGATATTGGTGGGTATTACTGGCCTGATGTTGAGAAGCTCGGGGCGGTTATGCGGCCTAGTAAGACGTTGAATGCGGCGTTGGGGACGGTGAAGGGTTGAGGCTTTGAGCCGCTCTATGGATTAGGGCGGTTCTCATTCAGCTAACGATTTAGAGGCTCCTTCCGGCGATAGCAGGAAGGAGCCCCTAATTTTTTAACTGTAGTGTGTTTGTTTTTCGGCCTGAGAGGACACTGACCACACTGCATCAACGCGGGCGAATGACCCCTTGGGGGCGCTCCGCCATGTGGCGCCGATCGGCCACTCGACCAGTTTGCTTGAATCGTCGACAATCGGCACATCTCGGTCGTACCCGGGAACCCTCCCCCTCACCGAATTTCATTGAAGATATCGATCGCGATGGGCAAGAATCCAGAGAGTGACCTGCCCGTTCAGGAGTGGCCTGAGTGGCGCTTTTTTGATCAAACTATCGAGCTGCTGGCGGACGTAATCTCAAGGGTAGCAACAGCAACTGACCCCGATCAAGTAGGAGTGCTTTATCCGTTCCTTGACGCAATTCAGGAATCGGCATCGTCCCTTCGAATTCTCGTTAGCCATCAGGCGCTACGGGATTCATACGTTATTGCCCGCGTGATCTACGAAACGGCTATCAACAGTTGTTTCTTGCTAACTGACCCGGCCAAGCTTTCAGTGCGAGCGCAGGTTCATGCTAAGCAAAAGACGCTCCGAAACTTAGTACGTAAGATCGAAATCGCTGGTACACCTTTGTTCGAGTTCAAAAATCGAAATGCTGACGAGCTCATGCGGGAACCGACCAATATGAGGTGGCTTGAGGAGTTTACGTCTAAGTCAGGACGCGAAATTACGTCATGGACGAACGAAAACGTCCAACAACGTTTGGAAGCGGTTTATCTGACGTTTGGCGCGGAGATCACAAGGGGCTTAGCATTTGGGCTTCTACTGTATCGACACGCGTCCGAAATTGCGCACGGGACGCTTTATGGGACTCTGTTTTCTTGGGGTGCAGCCGAGCCGGGCCACCCACTAAAGTCGCCTAGCGACTTGGGCATTTTCCGGCGAGCGGAACTGCGTCATTTGTTGAAGCTCGTGAGTTTCTCTTTGGAGTCTTTGATTCGCGTATGCGCAGCGACGCTTAACTCTCCGAGCTTGGATAAGTCGGCGCAACAGCCGCTTCGTGAATATTACAAAGCTCGGAGCGAACCCACAAGCGTCGAACGGGATGGGTAGCAACAAAGGAGGATTTGCAAGATGAGCGTCATTCAGATGACTCCGCAGCGATACCTTAGCATTGTCGAAGAGTATGACCTGATCGTCGACCATGCTTGTGCGATGTCCGGTCGTTTAACTGGACGCTCGGTCGTAGAAAAACACTTGTCGTATGCGGAGACAATTTTTACGAAGCTGCTTTGTCACGCGATCAGTCTCCGAAAGCTTTCGCCCACGCTTCAGCCCTCCTCCCCGACTGAACTCTGGGACATCGGCTCATGTTGCGCAGTCGCTCGAACCTTAATCGAGGCGTTCGACGCATTGGCATACGTCAGCCTTCACTCCGTTCTCCCGCCCGAACGTGAATTCAGGCTCCTAGTATGGGAATTGCATGACAAGGAGCATCGTCTGCACATGCTGGAGGAAATCGGAGCTGCCGGTCCGGATGTCGAGTCGGTCAGAAGCGACACCAAAAATTTGCAAACGATAGTCACAGCGCACGCGTTCTACGCTGAGTTGTCGAAGGATGTTAGGAAGATGATTGCGGAGGGTAAGGCGCCTGCGTACCTTCGAAGCAAGAAGGACCGCAATGCCGCCAGCGGCGTCAATCACGACTACTACAACGGCGTAACGATGTTCCTGTCCCAGTACGTACATACGTTACCATTCGCGCTGAGTCAGTTGACATTAAGCCATGCGGGAGACCCTGGCGCACTGCAGGTGGTGGCAATGCCGTTGCAGTATTCCATGCCGTTCCTCGCCAAAGCCGTCGTCGGGATTGGGACCCTTTGGCCGGACGCGCAGGTGGAGATGACTGCGGACTTGCAGCAGAAGCTGGACCTCTGGCTTTTTCTTTTGGAGCAAGGCGTAAGAGGAGCTGAAAGATAAAAAAAGATAGGAAGATGGGGGCTAGAGCGCACGCCGAAGTTCGAGATTTCTACTCAAATCAGGGCCGCGCACATCTACCTTGGAAAGACCGTTTTTACAAAAGCGCGAATGTCCCTTCAGGGTCGAGTTCGGTCAATCGGTATCGTCGAGAGCCGACGTTCGCGTCATATATTCTTCCGCAGGCGATGAATGGCGGTCATGGCCGAAAAGCGTCCGTTAGGATATTCGGGAAATTCTTATTCCTGCGAACCGACCGAAATCTACTGGGTCTATCCGAAAACCTAAAACTATCCAGGCTGGTCCGGGATTAAAGATCCTCGGACGTCTTAGCCGCATTTACCCCCCCACACCCCTCAAACCCCCTCAACATCCCCCCATCGACAAAATAAGTCGACCCCACGCTATAACTCGCCTTCTCCGAACAAAGAAACACAACAAACCCCGCCAGCTCCTCCGCTGATGCAAACCGCCGAATAGGCGCATGCTCATCCGCAACTTGCTGCAGATGTCCCTCCCAATCCCCGCCAGAATCCTGCGTCAACTGCTTCGCCGTCTTCACCCAATCCGGCGTCAGCACCAGCCCCGGGTTAATCGTATTCACGCGAATATTGTCTTTAATAAACTCATTCGCCATGTTCTTCGAAAGCATCATCAACGCCGCTTTCGTCACGTTATAAATCGGCTCATACCCAAGCGGTTGGCTCGCGCAAATCGATGCGTTGTTCAGAATCGCGCCACCGCCGCGCGCTTTCATCATCGGCACCAGGCCTCTTGCCAGTCGCACCGCTGCCATCACATGCAGGTCCCAGTACGCGAGCCACTTTTCATCGGGCGCGTCCATGATGGTCTCGTTGCTGCCCGTGCCCGCGTTATTGAAAAGAATATCCGCGCCACCAAAATTGTCCTTGGCCGCAGCGACCAGCTTGTCCGCGCCCGCAGCAGTCGCCACATCGCAAGACACCCCTACGGCCTTGACGCCGAACTTCTTGGCGATGCCTTCAGCCGCTTGCGTCAACCGTTCCTCATTGCGCGCGGCCAACAACAAATTCGTTCCTTCCGCTGCGAACGCCTCGGCCACGGCGAGCCCGATACCCACGCTGGCGCCCGTCAACACAGCCACTTTCCCGCGCAAATTCAAATCCATTTTCTTTGTCTCCGTTATTAAATAAATCAAGCCAGGAATCTAAGCTAGTTAAAACCGATCAACCCCGCAAAGTCGACTCGATAGCATCAAGCCAAAGCGCAACCGCATGCGCGCCCGGATCGGCGAAACCTAGCGCGCGATCGCCAACGTAACTCGATCGTCCAAGTCGCGGATGCATCTGTGCGGTAGCTGTGGCGCCTTGAGTGGCGGCATCGACGGCGGCGTTCAACGCATCGCCGGCACTCAGGCCTTTATCGAGCGCTGCGTTCAGCGCAACGGCGGCGGGATGCAACGCATCGACCATCGTCCGGTTGCCTGGTTGCGCACCGCCCAGTTCCATCACGCCCGCAACGGCGGCAGTGAATGCTTTCGACCAGACTTTCGCATCGGGCCCGTGCGCCTCATTCAGCGCCGCTGCAGCGCGCAACAGCATCACCGCATACAGCGGCCCGGATGTTCCACCGACAACGCGCCGTATCGTCGCCGACATGGTCCGCAGCACATCGGCCGGCGCGCTCTCGGCGGGATAAGTATCGATTTCCTGAAGGATGCTGTGCGCCGCACGCGACATGCTGATGCCAAGGTCGCCGTCGCCTACGCGCTGGTCCATCTCGGTCAACTCCGGCTCCACTTCGAGCAGGCGAGCGCATACGGCTTCAATGACCCGCCTTAATGCCGACTCACGCGAGAGCCGCGCACCACTCGCCGCGATAGGCGCAGCAGGCGCCTGCTTGACGGACACCTGTGCAACGCGTCCGCTCAATGCGGGCCATGCGCTGGTGATCGCGGCGGCATCGAGTCGAGCGATCCGCTGGTCATCGACTCGCATCAACGTAAGCGATACCCCCGCCATTTCCAGCGCGCTAAGGAACGTGCCGGACCACGCGCGTTCCACGATGATATGTCTTGCAGCAAGGGCCCGAAGCGCTGATCCGGCGACAATGCTCAGCTCGCTCGATGGCGTTGCGCCCAGGTTGTTCACAAGCAACGCAACGCGATCATCGGCCTTGAGCTTGAGGTCGTCGACTATTTTCGCAAGCAGGCGTTCGACGATGGCGTCGGCGGATACGAGCGCGCCGCGCTCGACGCCGGGTTCGCCGTGAATGCCGAGGCCCCATTCGATTTCATCGTCGGCGAGTGTGAAGCCGGGCTTGCCCGCAGCGGGCACGGTGCACGGAGTGAGGGCCACGCCCATCGTTCCGATCGATGCTGCCGCGTCCCGCGCGATCTGCGTCACTTCGCTCAACGGCAATCCTTCGGCTGCTGCCGCGCCCGCTATCTTGTGAACGAATACGGTGCCCGCCAAGCCGCGCCGGCCGGCATGTTCGCCGCTTGCGGACAACGCGACGTCATCGGCGACGGTCACCATCTCTACCGCGATTCCTTCAGCACGCGCAATCTCGGCGGCGAGTCCAAAGTTGAAGCGATCGCCGGTGTAGTTCTTCACGATAAGCAGCACGCCTGCCGGACCTGCGACGGCGCGAATGGCGTCGAGCACGGCATCGGTTGAAGGCGATGTGAAGACTTCGCCGGCCACCGCAGCGCTAAGCATGCCCGGACCCACGTAACCGCCGTGAGCGGGTTCGTGACCGGAGCCGCCGCCCGAGATCAGCGCGACCTCGCCGAGCGCGGCAGCGGCCTCTGCATCGGCTCGCACGATGATCGTGCTGCCTTGCAGCAACGACAGACCAGGATTGAACGCAGCGAGTCCGTCGAGCATGTCGGGCACGACGGCGGAGACATCGTTGATGAGCTTTTTCATTCCGACTTTTTCCTTGAAAGCCGCGGACTCGCGGCGTGAGCACGTTACCGTTGCATTACATGATAAGGCAGCGGACGCACTGACCCTTTGCTTCGGGCCAAAGAATCATGGGCTTGCGCGCTTAGTCGTGTGCGTCATATCGATAGCACTTTGATTATTCGTTCCAACCGTAGAGTGTATTCGTCGCCATCTACTATTTCCCACGATGCACCGCGCATATAGTCAATCCAACCCCGCGACACTACGGGAACAGCTAATCCTTAGCGACTGAACGCGCTTCACCACGAGCGACGTCCAGTCAACAAACGAACTTACCTGCAGGACTGACATGACGAAACTATCTGGAAAGATCGCCGTAGTTACAGGCGGAAACAGCGGCATGGGCCTGGCAACCGCACGTCTCTTCGCTAAAGAAGGCGCGAAGGTGATCATCACGGGACGCCGGCAGAAAGAGCTGGATGAAGCGGTGGAAAGTATCGGTTCAAACGGAGAGGGCGTGCTCGGCGATGTCGCCAAGCTATCGGATCTGGACAAGCTGCACGACCACATCAAGGCGAAATACGGCCGCGTGGACATCATCTTCGCAAACGCAGGTGTAGGTTCGCTTGCACCGATCGATCAGGTAACGGAAGAGCAGTTCGACGAGACCTTCGGCATCAACGTGAAGGGTACGTACTTCACGGTGCAGAAGCTGCTCCCGCTAGTGCCGGATGGTGGCTCGATCATCCTGAATGCATCGATTGCCGCGAACACGGGCATGGAAGCGTTCAGCGTTTATTCCGCCAGTAAAGCGGCAGTCCGCTCGTTGGCGCGTACGTTGACGACCGATCTGAAGGCACGCAAGATCCGCGTGAATGCGATCAGCCCGGGTCCTATCGATACACCGATCTTCGGCAAGACGGGTCTGACCGAAGAACAGATCGAAGGCTTCAAGTCAGGCATCACATCGCAAGTACCGCTAGGCCGCATTGGTCTGTCGGAAGAAATCGCCAAGCCGGCTTTGTTCCTTGCATCCGACGATAGCAGCTATATCACGGGCATTGAACTCACCGTCGATGGCGGTATGGTTTCGGTCTGATCGTAAGCGGCAGGTTGGCGGCATCGGCTCATTAAGCGATGCCGCTTTTTGCGTTTGCGCTCAGATTGCTTTGGCGGTTGCACGCCGGATTGGCGTGGTGACGATATGCACGGCGCGTCCAGCAAAGAGTCCAAGCAATGCCATGACCAGGCACAGCGCGGCGCAAATCGCCAGGGCCACGTTCCAGTTTCCTGAAGCATCGTGCAATTGGCCGACCAGCGGCGGGCCCGCGGCCGCAAGCAGATATCCAACGCATTGACTCATTCCCGATAACGCTGCCGCCTGATGCGAATTGCTCGCTCGCAAGCTCACAAACGCAAGGCCAAGAATGATCGCGGCACCGGCACCGATGCCAAAGAAAATGATCCAGAGCATCGCCATGGACGGCGCCAAGAGCAGCCCAAGCAAACCAATCGCGCTGATGGTCGATGCAATGAACGCAGCCACACGCTGATCTTTCAACTTCCGTACGACAGGCAAAAGCAGCAAGCCTGGAACCGCCGTTGCGAGTTGCAGGACGCCGTGCAGGGAGCCGGCTTTATCGGAGGAAAAACCGGCATCGTGAAGTATTGCGGGCAGCCAGCTCACCGCGACGTAGTAGACAAACGAATTCAGTCCAAGGAACAACGTCACTTGCCACGCGAGCGCGGAACGCCACACTTCGCCGCCGTGAGGAGGCGTGGCTGTGTCTCTTGAAGGTGATGTCCGGCTGCGAAGTTGGGGCAGCCATATCAAAGCAGTGACAATCGGCAGCACGATAAACGCGCCGATAACCAGCCGCCAGTCCGAGTTGAAGACCTGTGCAAGCGGAACGGCAATGGCCGAGGCGATGGCAGCGCCAACGCCCATCGTCAGTGCGTAAGCGGAGGTGAGGGTTGCGGTTTTATCGGGGAAATCGCGCTTGAGCAAACTCGGCAGCAACACATTCCCCAGTGCAATCCCGCCGCCGATGATCGCCGTGCCGAGATAAAGACACCATACGGTTCCCGTCGAGCGCACGGCGATGCCCGCGCCAATCAAAACCAGCGCCGCGAACAACGAACGTTCGAGACCGTATTCACGGGCGACGCGCGCCGCAAACGGCGAAACAATCGCAAATGCGAGCAAGGGCAGGGTGATCAGCATGCCCGCTTCGGTCGTCGTCAGGTCGGCATTCGCACGAATCAAACCGAGCAGCGGCGCAACGCCGGTAAAAGGCGCTCGCAAATTCGCGGCGATCAACAGGATTCCGACTATCAGCAACGCCGGCCGCACCACGATTGGCGCAGCACCAGATTGAGATTTCACGATGATTTCGATCTGACATTAATAAGCCTTAAGACTAAACATTGGACGCGGATACGAATCTGGAGATAATGACAAAATAGTTCTAAAAGCGGTCAGAGACGCTATGTCGATCCTTCGCGCCACTCTTACGAGTTTTGATCCGGACACCATGCATCAGCCCGCGAACGCCGTGCGCGTGGATGTGGTGGAGAACGAGAGCGAGTTGCCGATGCATCGGCACAGCAAGGGCCAACTCGTTGTTGCGTTGCGCGGCGGCGTGACGTGCGAAGTGTCCGATGGTCTCTGGATGGTGCCGCCGCAATGCGGCGTGTGGGTACCGGGCGGCATGTTGCACAGTAACCGCGTGACGGCTAACGGCCGTCTTTGTTTCCTGTACGTCGATCCGCTCGCGGCCGCGCTGCCGGATACGTGTTGCACGCTTTCGCTTTCGCCGTTGTTGATCGAGTTGATCCAGCGGCTTGCCGCGCTACCGCAGATCTATGACATCGATGGCCCGACTGGCCGGCTCGTCAGCGTCCTGCTGGACGAACTCACGGAGATGAAGACCGAGCAGCTCCATTTGCCGATTTCGGAAGATCCGAAGCTGCGCCATATTGCCAATGCGCTCACGGTCGATCCCGCCGACCGGAGCACGGCGGCCGAGTGGGGCACGCGGGTCGCAATGAGTGAACGCACGCTCACACGCCTTGTTCTGCGCGAAACGGGCATGAGCTTTGGCCGATGGCGCCAGCAACTGCACATCATCATTGCGCTGCAGCGGCTTTCCGCGGGGGCGTTGGTACAGCGCGTGGCGGAGGATCTTGGCTATGAATCGGTCAGCGCTTTCATCACGATGTTCAAGAAAGCGCTCGGCAAACCGCCGGCACGTTACTTCGCCGACAAGGATGATGGAAAAGGTGCTTAAAAGAACATTTCTTTTTGCTTTCAAGTTTATTTCAAATGCATATAGAATGCGCTCACTTTAATTTGATCGGGGCGCACATGTCACCTTTTGCTAAAGCAGCGGCTACGTTGGCGGGCTGCATCGGGGCCTTCACCATGGTGGTTTGCATTGTCGAGGTGCTGGCGAATTGAGGCGGTGCTCAGTGATGAATGACGCTGACCGAGGCAGTATCTTGGCTTGCATGGCGGAGCGCGTTATCGATAAGATTGCCGCACGGCTTGGCCAGCAATTTCGTGAATGTCCACGACAATTGTTTGCGCTGTTTTATGAGCCCGGGGTGGCTACACGCCGACGCTTGAAGTCGCCGCGCCGGCGTTTGCCCGTGACGTCAATGATGATACCGGTACTCCTGGGTGCGTCCGCCGTACCCGTAGGACGCCGCTCTCACATCTTCTACGTAGATATAACTCTCTTCATGCAGCTCGCCCAGGATTCGCGCGAACCCTGCGTACACCTGCGCTATGTAACGCGCTTTTTCGTCTTTGGTATTGGTCTCGTCGGTGACCTTGATGTCCATATAGAAGCTTGCTTTCTTATGTTCGGTCAGCGGCTTGCCCGCGATCACCCAGCTATCCGGATTCACGAACTGGATCGTGATCGCCGTGACGTCGCGTTTCTTCCCCAGCAAGGAAGACGTCAATTCAAGCAACATGTCCGAGATCGCCAATACTTTTTCGGCCGACTTTTCACCGCTTACTTTCACGTTCAGGATAGGCATTTTCAGCTCCATTTAGTTCGCTATACAACTATTCAGGAAAAAAATCAGTCGATGCTCGACCGTGCTTCTTTCACGCTCGCAACTGTCGTAACGAAACAATCCTCGCCCATTTCAGCCTTCAGGCGCCGCGTCACTCCGGCGCTTGCAGCGCTCAGTTGATCCCTGATCTGCACTGCTTCATGGGTCGGATAAAGAGCTGTTTCCCGTCCATCCGACTCCGTCAATCTCCGCTCGATCAACATGAGCTTCTGCAAACCGTCCAGCGTCCTGGTGGCCGTGGACCGGGATATGGCGAGTTCCGCGGCAAGCTCGCTTTGCACGATCCCTGGTTTGGCCAGCACCGCACGCAGCATGAATCCCTGTGGCGGAGTCAGGCCAAACGGTTTGTACGCAGCAGTCCATTCACGCTCGAGGGTTCGCGCAAGGGCCGTTGTGTTGAAGTAAATGCAGTGATCGAACATGGACACACGATAAATCAAAGTGATTCGCTATGCAACTAGTTTGAATGAGAAATATTGGACGTCAGCTTAAAGATATCGAGCCGTAAGCTATTTGATAGAAAGAGCGCCTTACCAAGTCTTCGCAAACGTTTCACAAAATATTCTTGAAGCGTCCGCACACTGGCGACCGCGATGAAAGGAGAACCGTCATCGCAGATATTCAAGTGCATCGAACAGGCGGAGACATCATGAGACGAATCGCGATACTCGCGTTGACTACGCTCGCCCTTGCGGCGTGCGGTCCGGATGACCACGAAAGTTTCAGCGCCACCCAGGCTGCGGCAAACCCGGCGCTGCCGGCGAGTGCAATCGAACCATTGGTGCAAGCCGCGCCTTCCGGCGAACTGGCGGCCAGCAGCGCCATTGCCGCCGCTCAGACGAGTCTTGCAGCAGACACGCAACAGGTCGCACCGGTCATGCATTCTCCACCCGACACAACGCAATGAACCATCACCATTCGATCGTTTCCTTCACGACCGAAGCCGTATCGCCGTCCCTTCAAAACACATTAAAAGGTGAAGCACGATGACATTGAACAGCCGTCGCCGTTTCCTGCAAACCGTCGCGACATCAGCCGGCGCTGCCGCTGCGTTGACCGTATTCCCCGAGTCGATCCGCAAGGCGCTGGCGATCCCCGCATCGCACCGTTCGGGATCGATCAACGACGTCGAGCACATTGTGGTGTTCATGCAGGAGAACCGCTCGTTCGATCACTACATGGGCCATATGCGCGGTGTTCGCGGCTATAACGACCGCTTCCCGATCCCGCTACCCAACGGCAAGCCGGTATGGTTCCAGCCGTCGCAGGAAGACGCAACGAAGCCCGTTCTGCCGTTCCATCTGAACACGCAGACCACCAGCGCGCAATGCGTGGGCGACCTGGATCATTCCTGGTACAAGACGCACGCCGCCATCGATGGCGGCCGCTACGATCAATGGCCCGCGAACAAGACCGACATGACGATGGGCTATCACCTGCGCAGCGACATTCCGTTTCACTACGCGCTCGCCGATGCGTTCACCGTCTGCGACGCCTACTTCTGCTCGCTGCCGGGCCCGACGCATCCGAACCGCTCGTACCTGATGACCGGTACGGTCGATCCGACCGGCACGCTCGGCGGTCCGCTGCTCGACAACAATGATTTTGTCGATGGCGACGGTCCTCCGCAATACCAGTTGCTCTCGTGGACCACGTATCCGGAGCGTCTGGAAGCTGCAGGCGTCTCGTGGCAGATCTACCAGCAGGGCCTGACCGGCGCTGATCCGCTCAACGGCAACTATGGCACGAACATCCTGCAGAACTTCACGAACATCATCAACGCGCCGCAGGGGTCTTCGCTGCAGCAGCGCGCAAATGCCGTGCGCACCCTCGACGACCTCAAGGCCGACGTCCTTGCGAACAAGCTGCCGCAAGTGTCGTGGCTGTGCCCGCCGGCCGCTTACTCCGAGCATCCGAAATACACGCCGGCTTACGGGGCCGAATACACGTCGCAGATCCTGGACGCGCTCACGGCGAATCCGGAAGTCTGGAGCAAGACTGTGTTGTTCATCATGTACGACGAGAACGACGGTTTCTTCGATCACGTCGTGCCGCCGCAACCGCCGACATCGCGTTCGCAAGGTTTGTCGACGGTGACGACCGACGGCGAGCTGCATACGGTCGTCAATCCGGGCCGTGGCGGCAGCTATACCGCCGATGGTCTCCCGTACGGACTAGGACCGCGCGTGCCGATGACGGTCGTATCACCGTGGACCAAGGGGGGCTTCGTGTGCTCGCAAGTATTCGATCACACGTCGGTGATCCGTTTTATCGAAACGCGTTTCGGCGTGATGGAGCCGAACATCACGCCGTGGCGCCGTGCGGTTTGCGGCGACCTGACCACGGCATTCGACTTCCGTACGCCCGACGCGCAGATGCCGACGCTGCCGGACACGAGCAACTACAAGACCATCGCCGATAACCAGTGCGCGACGCAGCCCGCACCCACGGTTCCGGCTGTGCCGGGCGTGATCGATCCGCAGGAACCCGGTACGCGTTTCGCCCGTGCGTTGCCTTATGAGTTGCACGTGAACAGTCAGGTCGATGCAGACCGCAAGCAGTTCGCGCTGCATTTCGCCAATACGGGTTCGCAAGGCGCGCACTTCTACGTGTACTCCGCGAACCGCACCGATGGCCCGTGGCGCTATACGGTCGAGGCCGGCAAGACATTGCGTGAAACTTTCGATCTCAGCATGACTGCGGGCGTCTATGCATTCACGGTGTACGGACCCAACGGTTTCGTGCGCGAGTTCGCGGGCAATGCAGCGCAGTCGAAGGGCGGCGGTTTGTTCAACAAACCGGCTCATCCGGAAGTCGTCGCGCAGTACGACGTGGCGAACGGCAACGTGTTCCTGAAGTTCTCGAGCAAGGGGGGAGGCTTGGCGAAGTTATCGGTGATCGATAACGCCTACGGCGCGCAACCGCGACATGTGATCGTGCCGCCGCTCGGTTCGATCGAAGAGCCGTGGATTCTAGCGGCAAGCCATCACTGGTACGACCTGAGCATCACCAGTAACGACGACGCTTCGTTCGTGCGCCGTCTTGCCGGGCACGTCGAGAACGGCCGCACGAGTATCAGCGATCCGGCGGCGGTCGCGCCGGTGACCACGTTCGTCTGAGATTGCAATGCAATATTGATGTGGACGGCAAACCCTTAAGCCATTTATTGTTTGTCTCATGAACTCGCATCTCTTCGCCCTTACGACCGCGATCACCACGACCACCTGCACAGGCGGGTCGTCTGAAGGTCGCGCGTATTAAAGCTTGAATGTGCGATTCCAGAAGGCCCCGCCGGAAACGGTCGGGGCCTTTTGCGTTGTGCGGCCCTTCGCCCCTCCGTTCCGGTTTCAAGGATCAACCACGAAACGGAGTGCGTCATGAACGATATGGATCATCGTCAATTGGGTAGCAAGCTGGATCTTTTCCATCAACAGGACGAAGGGCCCGGCATGGTGTTCTGGCATCCACGCGGGTGGGCGTTGTATCGCGTGATAGAGGATTACATGCGGCGTCGAATGCGTAGCGCGGGGTTTCGCGAAGTGCGCACGCCACAACTCCTCGCGCGTTCGCTCTGGGAGCGCAGCGGCCATTGGGACAAATTCAAGTCGGGCATGTACTCGCTCAGCGACGCCGAAGCGCACCGCGCGTATTGTCTTAAGCCCATGAGCTGTCCCTGTCATGTGCAGATTTTCAACCAGCGTATTCGCTCTTACCGGGATCTGCCGATTCGATACAGCGAGTTCGGCGCATGTCATCGCGACGAACCGTCCGGTTCGCTCGAAGGCCTGAAGCGCACGCGCGCCTTTACGCAGGACGACGCGCACGTCTTCTGCGCCGAGGATCAGATAGAAGCCGAAGTACGAAGGTTCTGCGATCTGCTTCGTGTGGTCTACGCGGATCTCGGCTTCTCCACGTTCAACGTCATGCTCGCAACGCGGCCCGAGCAGCGCGCGGGCGCGGATGACGTCTGGGATCGCGCGGAAGCATCGCTTGCAAAGGCCGCGGCTGCCGCCGGCCTGGACTTCGAGCTACGTCCAGGCGAGGGCGCTTTCTACGGTCCGAAGCTCGAGTTCCATCTTGTCGACAGTCGTGGCCGCAACTGGCAATGCGGCACGATCCAGCTTGATTTCGTGCTGCCCGATCGACTCGATGCGAACTTCGTGAATGACCACGATGAATACATACGTCCAGTGATGATTCACCACGCGGTGCTCGGCAGCATGGAGCGGTTCATCGCGATGCTGCTTGAACATCACGAAGGCTGGTTGCCGCTGTGGCTCGCGCCGGATCAGGTCGCGGTGGCGACGGTTTCAGATGCCAGCATCGCATACGGTCAGCGGGTGACGAACGCGCTGGAGGACGCGGGCCTGCGAGTCATGTTCGATGACAGGCCCGAGCGGCTCGAACGGAAGGTCGTCGATGCACGCGAGCAGCGCGTCCCGGTTTTTCTGACGGTAGGCAAGCGCGATGAGCAAGCTGAGACGGTATCGCTGCGATTCAGGGATGGCACACAAAACACGCTATTGATGAGCGACGGTGTTGAACGCCTGCGTGAATTGGCGCGCGTGCCGACTGTGGAACGAAGGTTGCGCATGTGATGCAGGAGCTTGCAATCAAAGACCTGCCGGAGAGACGTCATGAGCATTTTTACCAACATCCTCAACAAGATATTTCCGCAAGATCATCCGGCGAATACAGCGTCGGCGGGTGCGACCGCGCCCGCTGCGCCGCCATCGCCGAATGCTGATCCCTCAAGCGGATCGACCGTCGCGGCGAGCAACGTCCAGCCTCCGGTTGCCGCGCTGCCGCCGGTCGATGTCGAAGCCGTACTGATCGAGCGGCAAGGGGGCGTCAACACGCAATTGAACTGGCGTTCATCGATTGTGGATTTGCTGAAGCTGCTCGATCTGGACAGTTCGCTGGATGCCCGCAAGGAACTCGCCGCCGAACTCAACTATCCAGGAAGCACCGAAGACAGTGCTGCGATGAATATATGGTTGCACAAACAAGTCATGCAGAAGCTTGCAGACAACGGCGGTCAGATCCCGGCGGATCTGAAAAGCTGAAAAGATTTGATGTCATCGCATCATGAATCCGCAGCGCAAATGCACGAACAGGAGACAGGAGACAAATATGGTCAGGAAAAACGGCATGGACCCGGTCGAGCTGGGCATCGCGTTGATCGAGGAGCAGTTGCTCGCGCTCGTGCTGTATGCGAGCACGGTGGGAAGCTGGATCGACAAGGACAAGACGCCTCCGGATCTCGCTGCGGCCAACACCTTGCTCAGGCGCAAGCGTTCACGTTCCGAGCCGCAGACGCACATGGAAGACGGTACGCCCGGTGTTGAAGGTGAGGCGCTGGGCGTGGCCCAATCGTGGGCGGCGTTCCATCAGGACCCGCAACGCTTGTCCGTGGTGCTGCGGGTAGCGGGCACGAACGCAATTCTCGCGGTAGCCGATTTTTTCGAAGCGCACGACTTCTCCGAACTTAGAACGCCTGAAGTCCAGTTCCTGATGCGCCTTCGGGATGCCGCCACCAGCGGCAACACGTTTCGCATCGAGTCGGGCGAACGCATTCCGGTTGCATCGTTCAACGGTCTGGCGATCACGGACAAGCTGAACGGCTCGCCGCTGTTCGACGACGGCGTAACACCCGGCTTCGTCGAGTTCGGCGACATCGCCGCGCTGTTGCGTTATCTCGTCGATCACCTCCGTGGCGCACAAACCCTGATCAGCGACGGCGACGCCGGCTGATTCCACGCATCACACGGGCTTGCACTCCGATGCGGCCCGTTTTCCGCTACATTCCCCGCCGCTCAGTCCCTCCATTCCCCCAAGGGTTTCCCCTCATTAATTCCCGCTTGACCAGTTCAATATGTCGCCTTAAATTCCGTACATGTTCCTACATGTACTTTTTAAAGGTGCAGGAAAGGAACAAGTCGCCGCGACTTGCGGCCTGCTTATTCATCGTCTCATTTCACGTCGCCCGCCATGAACATCCGCATTCCGGCCGCACTGGTCCTGATCTGTCTCGCCCCGGCGGCGAAGGCGCAATCGAGCGTCACGTTGTATGGCATCGTCGATGAGTTCGTGCAGGTGGTGAACACGGGCAGCGGTTATACGGGCGCGGTCGGTTCGTCGGGACAATGGGCGAGCCGCGTCGGCTTGCGCGGCACCGAGGACATTGGCGGCGGCAACCACATCAATTTCGATTTGCAGAATGGTTTCAATCCGAACGATGGCACCTTCGCATCGCCGGGAAGCATGTTCAACCGGCAGGCGTGGGTGGGCATTTCAGGCGGATGGGGTGAGGTGCGCGCGGGCCGCCAGAACTCGCCGATCTTCAACGATCAAGGCGGTCTCGACGCATTCGGCGCGGCCACGCAGGCATCCGGCTTCAGCAACTTGATGACGTTCACGGTGCGCACGAGCAATACGGTGTCGTACACGTCGCCGGTGATGGGCGGCCTGCAATTCAGCCTCTATTCGGGTTTTGGCGATGCCGGCGGCGTGCGCTCCGCAGGCTCCAGTTACCAGGCCGACGTGACTTACACGCACGGTCCGGTCGGCGCGGTTTTCGCGGCGCAGGCGGTCAAGAGCGCGGACGGCACCGCGACCGACAGAACCGAGGAAGCGGGTCTTTCGTATCAAATCGGCAAGACCACGCTGTTCGCCGGATGGAGCGGCTCGAAGTGGCGCGACATCAACCTTGACGTGAATGTTTATGGCGCATCGGCGCTCTATCAGTTCACGCCTTCGAGTGCATTGGCCGCGGGCTACACCTATCTCCACGATGAAACCGGGCAGGGCAATAACGCCAGCCAGATCTCGGCGCTCTATACGTATTCGCTGTCGAAGCGGACCAACATCTACAGCGCGTTGTCGTTCCTGCAAAACCGCGGGCAGGCGGCGTACCGGCTGGCGGGTTCGGCAAATGCCGGCTTGCCGCTTGCGTACAACGGCGCCGACGCGCGTGGCTTCCAGTTGGGCATCGTGCAACGATTTTAAGAAAAACATGTGCATACTTGTGCTTTTGCAGGGACCGGACGGTCCGGTTCCTGATGAGCACAGGGGTGGCAAATGGCAAAACGAGCAGTAAAAGCGGCGGAGGTCGGGCGTTCGAAGGCGCATATGGTCGCCGCCACGATCGAGCAGGAGATTTTGACGGGACGCCTGCCTTACGGGCAGCAACTGGAAAGCGAGAACGAACTGGTCGAGCGGTTCGCGGTCAGTCGCAACACGGTTCGCAAGGGACTCGATCTCCTGACCAATGGCGGATTGATTACACGCAAGGGCGGTATCGGTTCATTCGTGACGTTCAACGGGCAGAACATCGACGGCACGCTCGGCTGGACCACCGCGATAGAAAAAGCAGGCGGCGCGCAAACGCGTTTGCTGCAGATCGCGCTGGTTGAAGACGAGACGCTCGCGCAGGAACTGAAGCTCGAGCGCAGCACGTTTGTCGCCATCGACCGGATGCGGGTGATGGGCGCCGAAGGGCAATGTATTTCGCTGGAACGCAGCCGTCTGCCTTTCAACGATGACCTCGCGGCGCTGCCGCTTGAAGGTCTCGTGGGCGGGTCGCTGAACCGGACGCTGATCGAGCATGGCATGGTGCCGCATCACGGCGAGCAGTGGGCGGAAGTCACTGGCCTGGAAGCTGCCGATGCACGCCTGCTCAAGCGTCGCGCGGGCACATCGTTCCTGCGTTCGCGGCGGCTCACGCGTGATCGGGAGGACCGCATTATCGAGTATGTCGTGAGCTTGCTGGACCCGGCTTTTTTTGCACTACACCTGGAATTCTGATGTCTTCGTCTTTGCATTCGACTCACCCCACATTGACCGATCGCGCCCGGGGCGCGTTCTATGGACTGGCATTGGGCGACGCGTTCGGCATGCCGACGCAATCGCTCAGCCGCGAACGGATCGTCGAGCAGTTCGGCCGTATCGACAAGCTTGAGAGCGCGTTTCCCGATCAGCCGATCGCACCGGACATGCCGGCGGGTTCGATCACCGACGACACCGAGCAGGCCATTCTCGTTGCGCATCTTCTCGCCGATAACAACGGCACGATCGAACCCCTCGCGTTCGCGCACGCCTTGATTGAATGGGAAGCGTCGATGAAGGCGCGCGGTTCGCTGGACCTGCTCGGGCCATCGACGAAACAGGCTATCGAACGCATCACCGCGGGTGAAGATCCGTTGCGCACGGGACGTTTTGGCACCACGAACGGCGCGGCCATGCGCGTGACGCCGGTCGGCATCGCGTTCGATCTGCGCCGGCAGGAACGGTTTATCGATGCAGTCGTGCAGTCTTGCGTCGTCACGCATAACACCACGCTTGGCATATCGAGCGCGGCGGCGGTGGCGGCGGCGGTATCGGCCGGGCTCAACGGCGCGAGCTTGAGCGAAGCGCTGGAAGCCGGCATCGCAATGGCGCAAGCCGCCGAAACGCGCGGCTTCTGGGTTGCGGGCGGACGCATTGCGCCGCGCATTCGCCAGGCGCGCGAACTGATGCATCGAAGCGCAGAAGATGAAGTCGTCAATGTGCTGTACGACGTGATCGGCACGTCGGTGGCATCGCAGGAATCGGTGGTCGCGACGTTCGCGCTCGCCTTCGATGCCGAGCGGCGCGGCAACAGCATCGAATCATCGTTGGGCAGGGCGGCGAGCCTCGGTGGCGACACCGACACCATCGCGGCCATGCTCGGCGCAATCCTCGGAGCGTGTGCGGGTTATGACGCGTTGCCGGCGAGTTGTATCGATACCGTCAGGCGTGTGAACACGCTCGATCTCGAACCGCTTGTCGAGCGCTTGCTTGGACTGCGCGCCGCGACTGCCTGACGCGCTTTACCGCCTTTTACGTAGTTCCCTTTAATCTGGAGATCGGACTCAGATGGCTTCGTCACGCACGTCAAACAGCGCTCGCAAAGTCGAGACGCGCGGTATCGAACCCGTACCGGAAAGCGAATGTCATGGACATCCGCTGCAGCTTTTCTGGGTCTGGTTTGCCGCCAACATCAGTATCCTCGGGCTGCCGCTCGGTGCCACGCTCGTCGCATTCCAGCATCTCGCGATCTGGCAGGCGGCGTTGGTCGCGATCGTGGGCGCCGCGGGATCGTTTGCAATCGTCGGTGTCATTTCGATAGCCGGACGGCGCGGACATGCTCCCAGCTTGACGCTCTCACGCGCCATATTCGGTGTGCGCGGCAACATCGGGCCGACCATCGTGTCACTGCTTTCGCGGCTCGGCTGGGAAACCGTCAACACCACGACCGCGGCTTATGTATTGTTGTCGCTTGCGACCATCGTGTTCGGCACGCCTGCCGAAGCGAAGGACGCGCCCGTGCTGACGCTCGTGTTCATCGCGGTGTTCGTGGTGATGACGATGATCGTGTCGGGGCTCGGCCACGCGACGCTGCTCGTGATCCAGAAGTGGTCAACGTATGTGTTCGGCGTGCTCAACCTGCTGGTCGCGGGGTTTTTGGTGACGGCCATCGACTGGCATGCGGTGTTCAATGCAGCGCCTGCGCCATTGAGCGCGGTGATCATCGGCATTGGCACGATTGCAGCGGGAACGGGTATTGGCTGGGCCAACGCCGGCGCCGACATGTCACGCTATCAGGCGCCGAAAGTGAAGGGGCCGGCGCTGGTGGCATCGGCGGCATTTGGCGCCGGCATTCCGCTGATCCTGCTCGTCACGCTCGGCGCGTTGCTCTCGGTGGGTAACGACCATCTCGCATCGGCGACCGATCCTATCGCCGCGATCCGCGAAATGTTGCCCACGTGGATGGCGATTCCGTATCTCATCACAGCATTCGGCGGCTTGCTGCTTTCCAACTACTTGTCCGTGTATTCGGCCGGCTTGACGACGCTCACGCTTGGCTTGAAAGTGAAGCGCGTGCAAGCCGTGGTGGTCGATGTCGTCGTGATCTTCGCCGGCTCGATCTACTTCATGTTGATCGCGGGAAGCTTCTACGGTCCGTTCATCGGCTTCATCTCGTTGCTCGCGGTGCCTATCACGGCATGGGTCGGTATCTTTGTGGTGGACCTGATTCATCGTCAGGAATACTCGCCCAAGGATCTGCTCGATGTCTCGCCGCGCAGCGCGTACTGGTACAAAGGCGGTATCGAATGGCGTGCATTCGGCGCCTGGGCACTCGCAATCGTGCTCGGTTTTTGCTTCCTCTCGACGGGCGCTTATCACGGCGTGTTCTCGGGTTCGTGGTTCGGACGTAACGGCCTTGGATGGATCGTGACGTTCGTGGTGGCAGCCGGTGTGTATGCATTGTTGGGCGGCGCACGCGGTTCGGCCAAACGTTGGAAAACAGCATGACGCAAACAGATTCACAGCAGATATCCAGGTTGATTCATACGGGTCAGGTGATCGTCGATCTCGTCATGCAGATCGACGCGCTCCCCGCGCCCGGCGGCGATGTGCTCACGCGCGACGCGAGCTTCGAGGTCGGCGGCGGTTTCAACGTCATGGCCGCTGCGCGGCGCAACGGCATGCACGTGGTCTATCCGGGCGGTCATGGACGCGGCCGCTTCGGTGCGCTCGCCCGTGAAGCGCTCGTGCGCGAGGGCGTAGAGGTTGCGGGTCCGGAAGTGGCTGATCAGGACACGGGCATTTGCGTGGCGATCGTCGATGCATCCGCCGAGCGCACGTTCGTCTCGCACATGGGCGCGGAAAGCGTGCTCGAGCGTGACGTGCTGGACGGCCTCGCGGTGAATGCGCACGACATAGTCTATGTGAGCGGTTACAGCCTGATGCTCGCCGACAAAGGCGCGGTTCTGATCGACTGGCTGGAACAGTTGCCTGCCGGGACGCGCGTTGCATTCGATCCGGGTCCGCTGGTCGGCGCTATCGATCCTGCGTTGCTCAATCGCATGCTGGGCGTTGTATCGATATGGACGAGCAACCGCGAGGAAGCGTTGCGCTTTGCGCAGACCGATAGCTTCGATACCGCCTTCGATACGATCATCTCGCGTCTAGCGCCGGGTGCGCTCGCAATCGTTCGCGATGGCAAGCGCGGCTGTGAATTGCGCGTTGGCGAAAGCCTCACGTACGTGCCGGGATTCGAAGTCAAGGCCGTCGACAGCAACGGTGCCGGCGATGCCCACGCCGGCGTATTCCTGGCCGTGCTGGCCACTGGCGCGAATGCGGAAACGGCCGCACGCCGTGCAAACGCAGCGGCTGCGATTGCGGTGACGCGGCATGGCCCGGCGACATCGCCGGACGCGGCCGGGATCGATGCGTTCATGGCGTCGCACGAATAGCGCTGTCCGCATGGAAGCACACGCCCGGTTCTGCGCAATCGGGCAAGCGCGTATATGCTGGGTTCCCCTCGATATCCACGTCGATACGCACGGAGAACCGCATGACCGCATCCATCGCCCAGCAGATCGTTCTGGCCGCTCGCCCGACAGGCGGCCGCGCACAGCTCACGGATTTCCGCCTCGAAGATGTGCCCATGCCCGTGCCGCAAGAGGGGCAGGTGCTGTTGCGCGTCGATTACTTGTCGCTCGATCCGTACATGCGCGGGCGCATGAACGACGCGCGCTCGTACGCGAAACCCGTGCAGATCGGCGAGCCGATGACGGGCGAAAGCGTGGCGACGGTCATCGAATCGAAGGATGCAGCGCTGCCGGCCGGCGCGCACGTTCTGGTGACGGCGGGCTGGGTTTCACATGCCGTAGCCGATGCAAAAAACCTCGCCGCGCTTCCCGCCGATGGCATTCCCGCCCGCGCCTATCTCGGTGTGCTCGGCATGCCGGGCTTCACCGCGTACTCGGGCATGGCCGCGATCGGCAAGCCGAAGAGCGGCGAGACCGTGGTGGTCGGCGCGGCGAGTGGACCGGTTGGATCGCTCGTGGGGCAACTCGCGAAGCTGGTGGGTGCGCGCGTGGTCGGCATTGCGGGCGGCGCGAAAAAATGCGCGTATGTGGTCCAGCAACTGGGCTTCGATGCCGCCATCGATCACCGTGCGCCTGACTTCGCCGATCAACTGGCGAACGCGTGTCCGAGCGGTATCGATGTCTATTTCGAGAACATCGGCGGCGCGGTCTGGAAGGCCGTTTTGCCTTTACTCAATCAATATGGGCGGGTTCCGGTGTGCGGGCTGATGGCGCAGACGTCGGGGAAGAATGACGGCGTGGACGATGGACTCGCCACCACCATGCGCGCGATCCTGACGCGCAGTCTGACTGTGCGCGGGTATATCAATTACGAGTTTTTGGCTGAGTATCGCCAGGCGTTCCTGAAGGACGTTGGTGGATATCTGCGCGACGGCAAGATCAAACATCAGGAAGATGTCACGGACGGGCTCGCGAACGCGCCGCAAGCTTTCCTCGATATGATCGATGGACGCAATTTCGGGAAGGTGCTGGTGCGGGTGGGTGACGAGGAGTGAAAGGGGCAGGTGTACACACGTAGATTTACAATCCATCAGTTGTGAGATCGAGTACATACTTGTGCACACAAAGGATCGATCATGCCAACCACGAGAGTTTTTCGAAACGGAAATTCGTCGCTGTCGCACTTGACGTGATTCTCGTGACTAATAAGGCGCGCGACTTCGCGCACTATCCCGGCGTGCGGATTGAGAACTGGGTAAACGGTTAGCTCTTCCTCAATCCCCGGGATTCACCCGCGAAGTCATGACGTGGTCCGCCCACTTCCCGTCGATCTTCAGATACGCCTTCGCCAGCCCTTCGTGTTCGAACCCGAGCCGGGCGAGCAATCGTCCGCTGCGCTCGTTCTCCGGCCGATAACTCGCCATCACCCGATGCAGCTTGTAAGCATCGAACACGAAGTCAAGCGCGACACCGAGCGCTTCATGCATCAACCCGCGCCCTTCGTAACGCTGATCGATTGAATACCCGAGATTGCACGCCTGAAACGGACCGCGAACGATGTTCGTAAAGTGGCAATCGCCAATCAGCGCGTTATCCGCTGCGTCCGCTGCATTCGAAAAAATCAGCAGATGCAGCGCCGTGCCCTCGGCCATGGCGTGTTCCATCTGCATCGCCCGCTCGTTCGCGGCTTGCGTCGAATAAAAACAGGCGTCGCGCGAAGGCTCCCAGGGTTCGAGATGCGTGCGATTCGTCACGCGGTACGCAAGCATGGCTTCGGCTTGTTGCAGGTCGGCGCGTCGCAGAACGACGCGCTTCGCGGCAAGACCATCCGGTGGAAATGCGGGAACTGCTTTGCTTTTGAAATCAAATGACATTGCGGAGCTATGAATAAACACAGAGTGCGGAGCAGCACCGCATCAATATGAAGAAACGATAAATCTGATTGATTCGGCAGTTTTAACCGCGCATGAATGTGTCTATTACGCAATCGCACTGCACGAAAGGCTAGTAAAAGATAGGTGAAAACCCTTATAATGCCCGAAGTTGATGAATCTAGGAACTTTGGAAATGTCCCGCCGCTTTGCCATCCTCGAGCGCGTTGCTTTCGCGCTCTTCACCATGTCCGCCGTCGCGGACGCGACGTTTATCAGTTACGAGAAGAGCGAGAACTTCCGTGACAATATCCATGAGATCGTGCGTGTAAGTAAGCAAGTGTCGTTGATGTATCCGGCAACCGGCAACGATCCGTGGATGCCGCTGGCTTCGGGCTGAAACTTTACAGCTTGTCTTTGAACGCCTGTTCCACGAAGTCCAGAAACACCCGGACGCGCGGCGACATATGCCGGCGATTCGCAAACACCGCATACAACTCGATTTCATCGCAGTGATAGGGCGCGAGGCACTCCACCAGCCGCCCTTCACGCAAGTCATCTTCTATATCCCATAGCGCCTTCAACGCGAGGCCGCGCCCCTTGAGCGCCCAGTCGTGCAGGACTTCGCCGCTTGCCGTCGATAAAGTCCCGCGTACCTGAACGTCCCGGCGCCGCCCGTCCTCTTGAAACACCCATCTGTCGAACACGCGTTGGCCGCGAACCAACCGGATGCAATCATGCCCGGCGAGGTCGGCGGGCGTATGCGGTGTGCCGCACCGCGCCAGATACTCAGGCGCGGCGCAAACGATTCGCCGGCTCGACAGCAAACGCTTCGCGACGACGCCCGTATCCGGCGGCAAACCGATACGCAAGGCTACATCGAGATTGTCATCGATCACGTCCAGGCCAATATCCGATAACACCAGCCGTACTTCGACTTCAGGGTAGTGGTCGGAGAACGCTTCGATCAGCGGCGCGATTTGCTTGCGCCCGATCTCGGAAGGCGCGCCAATACACACCAGACCTTGCGGCACGCGCGCCTGCGCGCTGATCTCGGCTTCGGCGTCATCGACGGCTTGAAGGATGGCGAGCGCGCGCTCGTGAAACAACGCGCCTTCGACGGTCAACTCGAAGCGCCGGGACGTCCGCGTGACAAGCCGCACGCCCAGCCGCTTTTCGAGTGCGGCGAGGCGCCGGCTCATGGCGGCAGCCGATCCGTCGGTCTGGCGTGCCGCCGCCGACAAGCTACCTGCATCGACCATTTGCGCGAAGACCCGCAGGTCGTTGATTTCATCTGGCATTGAGACGCTCATCTTTCCACTTGACGCAACGATTCTATGCGAGCAAGTACCTTCTCGCGATACCGGGACAAGTGAATAATGCGTTCATTGCAATGGAGAAATCATCATGAAAGCACTGCGTTTGAATCAGCACGGCGATCCGGGCATCCTGGTCATCGAGGATCTGCCGTCACCGCGGGCTTCGGCGGGTGAAGCGGTCGTGCGTGTGCTCGCGGCATCGATCAATCCGAGCGACGTGAAGAACGTCGAGGGGCGCATGAGCCAGACCACCTTGCCGCGTACGCCGGGGCGTGACTATTCGGGCGTGGTGACTGACGGTCCGGCCGAATGGCTTGGCGAAGAAGTGTGGGGATCGGGCGGAGACGTCGGCTTTACACGTGACGGCACGCACGCCGAGGAGCTGGTCGTACCGGTCGCCAGTTTGCATCGCAAGCCGGCTAATTTGAGTCATGAAGAGGCATCGGCGATAGGCGTGAACTTCATCACCGCGTGGTGCGCCGTGGTCGAGGCCGCGCAACTGCAGGCGGGGGAAAGCATCGTGATCGTCGGCGTCGGCGGCGTGGGCGGAGCGGCGGCGCAGATCGCGAAACGGATCGGCGCGAAGGTCATTGGCGTGGCGCGCGGCGCGAATGCGCCCGGTCCGTACGTGGACGCGATGGTCGATTCGAAAGCGCCCGGTTTCATCGATGAAATCCGCTCGCTCACTGACGGCGGCGCGGCCGTCGTGTTCGATACCGTCGGCGGTTCCATGTTCGAAACAGCCGTGCACATGCTTGGATTGCGTGGGCGGCTGGTGGAGATATCGGCGACGGATCGGCGCGAAGTCACGTTCAACCTCGCCGATTTTTATCACAACGAAAGCCGTCTGTCAGGCGTCGATACACTCAAGCGCGACCTGATCGCGGCGGGCGCGATGCTCGAAGCGCTGCGTGCGGGATTCGAGGACGGCAGCTACAAGGCGCCTGTCATTGCGCAGACGTTTGCACTCGAAGACGCACAGGCCGCTTATCGTGCGGTGGCGGCGGGGACGAAAGGCCGCGTGGTGCTCACGCCATCGAAATGACCACGCGCTGGCGGCTCCAGCCGCAGTCGGTCCTGTTTGCCATCTATTTAGGCGCACTGGCCGCGTTGCCGCCCATTTCCATCGATATGGCGCTTCCCGCGCTCGTCGATATAGCCGGTTCCCTGCATGCGAGCGCAAGTCAGGCGGGGCTCACGCTGAGCCTTTTCATGGCGGGTTTTGCATTGGGGCCGATCGTCTACGGTCCTCTCTGCGATGCCCGAGGCCGCAAGCCCACGCTTCTTCTCGGCCTGGCCTTGTTCACGCTGGGCGGAATCGGATCGGCGGTCGCGCCTGGCATAAGCATTTTGCTGGGCGCGCGATTGATCCAGGGGATCGGGGCGGGTGCGGGCATGACGGTGGCGCTTGCCATCGTGCGCGATCTCTTCGAAGGCAACGCCATGCAGCATCGTCTTGCGGCCATCACGGTCGTCGCGAACGTTGCGCCGATTGTCGCGCCATCTGTCGGCGTCGCATTGCTTGCCGCGATCGAATGGCGCGGGATTTACGGCGTCATGGCGGTGTGCGGTTTCCTGGCGGCGATCGTGACGTGGACCGGCCTCGTTGAATCTGCGCCGCGACGCAGCCGGGACGTCGCGATCGCCGGGCTGCGTGAGCAGTATCGGCGCGTGCTGACGCATCGCTTGGTCATCGGCAATATTCTGATCAATGGTTTCGGATTCGGCTGGATGTTCGCTTACGTGGCGGGTTCGCCGTTGGTGCTGCTGCATGTCCTGCACGTCAGGCCGGTGATCTATGCCGCCATGTTCGCCATGACCGGCCTCGGCATTGTCGCCGGCGCGACAATCAATGGCGTGCTGGCATCGCGCGGAGTCGGGGCACGCCGCGTTCTGGCGGTTGCGATCTGCGTGACACTGGCCGCGACCCTCGGCCTGATCGCAATGAACGTGCTGCATCTCGCGACCTTGCTCACGATCATGCCGTTGCTCGTGGCATGTACGTTCTGCTTCGGACTGGCCGCGCCCAGCGCGACGCGCGGTGCGCTCGACCCCATGCCCGAGCTCGCAGGCGTGGCGGGCGGCCTGTTGACATCGGTGCAGATGCTCTGCGGCGCGGCATCGAGTTCGGTGGTTGCGTTGTTGTTCTCGACATCCGGCCCCCAGGCGATGAGCGGCGTCATGTTCGCGTGCGCGCTGCTTGGCGCAATCACATGGATCTGGGTCGGCAAAAAGGGACACAGTGAAGTGCGTCGGGCTGCCGCGTAAATCGCGACAGCTTCCAAGCTCACATCGAAGATTTCTTTGATTCCGTGTCAACACACTCGGCGATGAGGCGTTAAACATGTAATCGCGACACGCAAGCCGCGACACTGTTAAACAACCACGAAGGGTCTTACCGCCATGAAAAAGCAACTCGTTGCTGCATCGCTCGCCGCCTTGTTTTCCGCTGCTGTGTTCGCACAAGCTTCGGCTCCTGCTGTAGCGCCCGCAGCTCCGGCTGCAACCACGGCAGATGCTGCGCAACCCGCGAGCGCACACAAGGCCAAGAAGCATCATCACAAGAAGCACCACAAGAACACGACTGCAGCTTCGGCGATCCCTTCGTCGGCAGCAAAGCCCTAAGTTTGGGGAGCAGTAAAAGCCCGGTCTGACCGTCGCGCCGTCTCAAGAAAAGTACCTTTATCGAGGTATCGGACGGCGTAACGAGGGGCTTTGAGTTGGCGGCTCGAATGCGCATCATTGCGTGTTCGAGCCGTTTTTCGTTGGGCTTTCACGGTTGGTAAATCGTAAAGCAGGATCGGCTGATGTGTCGTTCTGGAAAGCGATCCGCCGAGGCCTTTCCCATGCTCGGGTCCCGCGACGTGTATCATCCACACCACGCGGCTTTTTGCGCCGCCGTTCCTTCATTGCGCTGCTTGCCGTGTTATCGCCAGGATATCGCGCCCGCCGCTTCACGCGCGCTTGAACCGAACGCGCAACCTTCAGCTCTTTTCCGTACAGATGGCACTCTCCGAACTCAAACGGCGCCGCACGTTCGCGGTCATTTCCCACCCTGACGCGGGCAAAACCACGCTGACCGAAAAGCTCTTGCTGTTTTCGGGTGCGATCCAGATTGCCGGCACGGTGAAGGGCCGCAAGAGCAACCGATACGCAACGTCCGACTGGATGGAAATCGAAAAGCAACGCGGCATTTCCGTTGCCAGTTCCGTCATGCAGTTCGAATATGGCGATTGCGTCATCAACCTGCTCGATACCCCCGGCCACGAAGACTTCTCCGAAGATACGTATCGCGTCCTGACGGCCGTCGACGCCGCCGTGATGGTGATCGATGGCGCGAACGGCGTCGAAGCCCAGACGCTCAAGTTGCTCGAAGTGTGCCGCAGCCGCCGCACGCCGATCCTTACGTTCATCAACAAGATGGACCGTGAAGTACGCCAGCCGCTCGAATTGCTCGATGAAATCGAGCAGCATCTCGGCGTCGCCGCCGTGCCGTTCACCTGGCCTATCGGCATGGGCAAGGAATTCCAGGGCGTCTATGACATTGAGCATGATCAGGTGCGCGTGTTTCGTGCAGGGCAGGACACGGCCGGCGGCGCGGTAGAAACCGTGCACGCCCTCGACGATGCCGACGGCGAACGCCGTTTTGGTCCGAGCTGGGCGCGTGCGAAAGAAGAGATCGATCTGATCACGGGTGCTACGCCCGCGTTCGATCGCGCAAAGTTCCTGGCCGGCGAGCAGTCACCGGTGCTGTTCGGATCGGCGATCAACAACTTCGGAGTGAAGGAAATTCTCGACGCGCTGGTCGAGCTGGCGCCGCCGCCTGCCATGCGGATGTCGGTGCAGCGTCCGGTGTTGCCCGAGGAGCCGCGTTTTACAGGCGTGGTGTTCAAGGTGCAGGCGAATATGGACCCGGCGCATCGTGACCGCGTGGCGTTCATCCGCGTGTGTTCCGGGTATTTCGAGCGTGGCATGGCGCTGAAAGTGACGCGCTCGGGCAAGACGTTTCGCGCGAGCAACGTGGTGACGTTCCTCGCGCAGCGCCGCGAGACGGTGAGCGAGGCCTATCCTGGCGATATCATCGGCATTCCGAACCATGGCACGCTGAGTCTCGGCGATACCCTGACCGAAGGCGAGATGCTGCAGTTCGTCGGATTGCCGTTCTTTGCGCCGGAAATTTTCCAGACGGTGGAAGTCGTCGACCCGATTCGCGCGAAGCAGTTGGGTGAAGCGCTGCGGCAACTCGGCGACGAAGGTGCGATCCAGGTGTTCCGTCCTGTGCTGGGCGGCTCGACCATTCTGGGCGCGGTCGGGCAGTTGCAGTTCGAGGTCGTGGCGCATCGATTGTCCGCGGAATACAAGGTCGATGTGCGGATCATGCCGGCGCGGTATCGCATGTCACGATGGGTGACGTGCGACGACGCGGCGGAGCTGCGCCGTTTCACCGATGCCTACGCGGCGCGAATCGCGCTGGATGCATCGAATGCGCCGACGTATCTCGCTTCACATGTTTCGGAAATCGATGTCGCGCAGAAGGCCTGGCCGAAGATCGTCTTCAACGAGCTGCGGGAGCATTCGGGCGCTCCGTTTCAAAAGACGATCTGAGGCTGGCGAGTGTGCTCTCGGACGGATCTCGCCTTTGAGCACTCGATATCAAATGAACGCAGGCGCGGCGCACACTGTCGCACGCGCCGCGCCTCGTCCATCACAAGCGATCAATACGTCAGGCCAAATCCAAACGGATACAACGGGTGCGCAGTGTCGTGCGGAAGATCTTCCAGTTGCACGGCCACCTCGGCCATCGACGAAGGCAACTCAAACGGCAGTTTCCCTTGAGGCTTGCCTTTACCCGTCAGCACATCGAACAGTGCCGTGTCGCTCGCGCCGAAATTCGCGAGGATGGCAGTCGCCTTTCCCTGGACATTGGTCAGGATCGCCGGGCGATCCATGTAGACCGACACGATCGACTTCGGAGCACTGGCGGCCTGCTTGATCGCCTCGTAGTCCGGATTGCCGTCGACGAACGCAAGGCTGCCTTCATGCTGCATTGCGCCGAATACGTAGTTCGGATGAAGTGTCTCGTACGGTGTGCTCACACGCAGGATCGCCACGTCCGCAGCTTGCGGCGTGTCGACGACCTGATACCCATATTTCCGCGCAACGGCAGGGTCGATGCCGTACAGCCAGACTTTCTTGCTGGTGTCCGCCATTGGCAGCAGCTTGTCGTTGTTTTGCAGCAGCACCATCGACCGGCGTTGTGCATCGAGCGCCTGGGCCTGGAAGTCAGCGTTGCCCACTATGCCGCTCGCAGCCGTGGCATCGACGTACGGTTGATCGAACAGCCCTTGCTGGAATTTTTGCAGAAGCACGCGGTAGGCTGAATCGGCGAGACGCGCTTCAGTCAGCAAGCCCTGGTTGACGGCCTGAATGATGAAACTCGGGTCGTCTTCCCCGCCGAATTGATCGATGCCCGCGTTGACCGCTTTTACAAAACGCTGCAGACGGGCCGCGTTTTCCATTCCCCACGGCATGCCCAGTCCGACAAAAGACGGTGCGCCGGAAGAGGCGCCGTTCATGCAGTTCGCGTCGCAATCGGAAGCAATGAGCCAGTCCGATACGATCACACCCTTGAAGTTGTACTTGCCCCGCAGCAGGTCCGTCAAAAGCGCTTTGTCGTAAGCGGCTCCGACCTGTTCGAGCGCAATTCCGTCGACCGTCACCGGTCCGTCAGGTTCGGAATAAGTCGGCATCACGGAGCCCACATTGGCGGCGAATGCACCTTCGAACGGCTTCAGATGGTAAGCGTAGTTGTTGCCCGGATAAGTCGCATAGCGGCCGTAGTAGTTGTGGCTGTCGAACCCGGACTTCTGCGCGCCATAGCCGGCCCAATGCTTCACCACGGCAATGACACTGTTCGCCTGAATGCCGTTGCTGCCGCCCTGGAAGCCTTCAATATAAGCCTGCACCTGGGCGCGCGTCAGGTCGGCGTCTTCGCCGAAGGTCCCGTTGATCCGGGCCCAGCGCGGCTCGGTGGCCAGATCGGCTTGCGGTGAAAGCGCTTCGGTAATGCCCACTGCGCGATATTCCTGGCGCGCGATGTCGCCGAACTTGCGCGTAAGCGCAGCATCGCCGATGGCGCCAAAACCGAGTGTTTCGGGCCACTTCGAAAACCCGCTGTCGCCTGCGCTCGCACCGAGCACGTACTGGAAGTGATTGCGCGGGTCCGAGCTGATCGACACGGGAATACCGAGCCGGGATTGCTCGGCCAGCGCCTGGATCTGGTTGTACTGGTCGGCCATCGTTTTTGCATCGCCGCTCATGCGCGTGATGTAGGTGCTGATGTTGCGGCTGTTGATCTGAGTCTTCAACGTGGCCATGTCGTAGGCCGTGCCCGTGCCCGCACCGGTGGTGTCGTTCAACACCGGTGCCGTGCCGTGCATCATCAAGCCGGCTTTCTCGGCGAGCGTCAGGCGACTCACGAGGTCGCGCGCGCGGACGTCGGCACTCAACCGCCAGTCTTCGTACGGTTCGAGCTGGCCGCTCTTGTCCATGTCCTTGAATGTCAGGCCGTCCCTGGAAATCAGCTTTAAAGTCGTCTGGCTGAAATCCGGTTGCGCGACCGGGGTGTTAGCGGGGTCATCGCTGCCGCAGGCGAACAGGCCAAGCGCGAGCGTCATGCTCGACGCCGTCAACGCTGACCTGTGAAAAACAGACCGTGGGTAAAAGCTCATTCGTGTCTCCTGAAATCGGGTTTTTTTGGCTTCTGTCGAACGACCTTACAAGAAGGTGTTCGACACTTTACCGACCCATTTCAATCGACGTTTTACCGCTGGGTGCATCGTTTATCTTTGAGGAGCGCAGCGTGCAAGCGGGCGTAACTTTTCCGATTCCGGGCGGCTGCCAGCGCACCACTTGCATGTGGACCCACATTCCTGGCTGCTTTGCGGGCACTGCAGCAAGCTATGGGAATTCCTGATGGCGTCGGCAGCGATCTCTGCGCACTATTACGAAGTGAAAGCCAGCATCGAGCCTATGTCATCCAGAACGTCATCGCACTTCAGCGACCACACTCGCACCGTTTCCAATCGCATCGCCGTGTTTGCAATGGACGCCGCCGGGCGTGCCGGCGTGTCGCCGCAATCGTTCACCACCCGCACCGGGATCAGCGCGCAGGAACTGGTCGACAGAACCGGCCGCATCGATGCCGCGCGGCACAGGCGGGTCGTCGAACTGATGGCTTATGTTGGCGCTGCTTCGCGCGTGATGCCGGACAGGCCGCATATGTTGTTTCCGGATTTTCCCGTGCTGGGCAACCTGTGCCTCAACGCCCGGACATTGCGCGAAGCGCTGGAGTCGTATCAGACGTTCCGTCCGCTCATCGGCGAGTTTGATTTTCTTGGGCACAGGGAAACACCGGACCACATGCAGTTCGAATACATCGCGGAGTTCGCGCCGGGCAGCGGTTTCCAGGCGCTCTCCAACTTCCAGGTACTCGCCAGCCTGATTCGGGCTTACGACGTGTCGGAGCAAACGGTGTTTCACGTTTCGCTCATGGGACCCGCGCTCCCGGGAACGAACGATACCGGCGAGTTCTTCGGCGCAGCCGTGAGGTATCACGCCGATGCAAACCGGCTGCAGTTCTCAAGCGCTCTGCTTGACGTGCCGCTCATCCATTACAACGTCACGCTGGCGCCCTTTCTGCGAGAGCAGGCTCAGCATGAACTGCTGCGCGTTCAAAGAGGGCATCGATTCTCATACAGCGTCGAGCATCTGATCAGCGAAATCATCAAGGACCCGGACGACGAAGGACATACATCGTCGTCATTGCTTGAGCAAACATGCCAGCGTCTGAACACCTCGCGCTGGACATTGCACCGCCGGTTGCAATCCGAAGGATTGCATTTCACCGAACTCGAATCGCGTGTCAGGTCCAAAGAAGCGTGCCGACTGCTCAGTGAGACCGCCTTGAGTCTCGGACAGATCAGCGAGCAACTCGGCTTTTCGTCGCAGAGCGCTTTCACCCGGTTTTTCCGCACACGGCACGATGTGCCGCCACTGGCGTTTCGCCAGCGTGTCCAGTTGGGCTAATAACCTGCGACGGCTCCTGCCACGCGCCTGTTCAGATCGCCGGCGACCCTCAATCCGTGCTCTGTGCCATCTTCACGGGCAAAGGCACGTGTAACCACTTCTCCACGATGCCGTTCAACTCGCCGCTTTTCTTGGCATCGGTGAGGATTGCATCGACCTTCGTCTGCAACTTCGGCTCGCCCTTGTTCAGTCCCACATGACATGCCGACTCATGAATCACGTACTTGAGCGCTGGCTTGTTCGTTGCCGATGCCGGTAATGTCGTGGCAATCTTGGTCGCCACGAAATCTCCCGTGCCCACCAGCGGAACCTGACCCGCAAGGTACGCGGAGATCATCCCGCTGTTGTCTTCGAAGCGCTTGATATTGGTCGATGGCGGCACACTCTTGGTCAGCATCAGATCCTCGAACGTTCCGCGCGCCACGCCAACCGTCTTGCCGGCCATGTCCGCCGGACCATCGATCTTCATGTTCGCCGGACCATACACGCTGTTGTTGTAGGGCGAGTACGACTGCGAGAAATCGATGACCTTGTCGCGCTCGGCATCGCGGCCAAGTGTCGAGACGATCAGGTCCACTTTCTTCGTCTGCAAATAGGGAATGCGGTTGGCGCTCGAGACCGGAACGAGTTCGAGCTTTGCACCGAGTTTCTTGGCCAGCAGGGCAGAGATATCGATATCGAGTCCTTCGAGTTGCATGCTCGGACCCACCGACCCAAACGGTGCGAAATCCTGCGGAACGGCAACGCGCAACACGCCGCGCTTTTCGATGTCATCCAGTGCGTCCGCGTGCGCGGGCGCCACACGCGCAATTGCGCTGAGTGCGACCACGCCAAGTGTCATCAACAACTTCGAAGTTTTCATGTTTGCCCTGAAACGTGGATGGTGTGCCGCGCGTGCGAGAAGCCCGGCATTGAAAAGTCTATTTGAAAGTCTTTTGTTTTCTAAACGATTCAAAATTGCCGCGCATTGAAACGGCGTACGCATTGGCGCGAGGCAGCTCAGCGCCGCTCGATGTTGCTCAATGCGACCCGCCAACGTAGGGGTAAGTACGCCCGCCGGGCGTAACGCTCGATTTATTTTTCATTTATTTCCTGAAGCGCAGCAGAAAACCGATATTTTTCCCGGCCGGAATTGCATTTTTTCCACCCTACACTGGGCGCTCGACAATCACGCTCCGGAAATCATGAACGCGATGAACGCCATGAAGTCCACACGGTTCGACTTGCTCGACGGCTTGCGCGGTATTGCCGCGATCGCCGTCATGCTTCATCACTACAGCCAGCACACGGGATGGGACTGGTTCGGCGGCGCGTGGGTTGCCGTGGACCTGTTCTTCGTGCTGTCGGGCTTTGTGATCGCGCATAGCTACAGCAAGAAGATCCTCAATGGCATGTCTTTCCGCGAATTCGCGTTCGTGCGTCTCGCACGGCTCGGGCCGCTTTATTTATTCGGTCTGGCATTGGGCGTATGCGCGGTGTTGCTGTCGATTGCAAAAACCGGGTTGCCGCAGATATCCAGTTCGCAATTGCTGACCGCCACGGCACTGGGTGCGTTCTGGCTGCCGTATTTCAATGATATCGCCTGGCCGTTCGGTCAGGACGTGGTCTACGGTGCGGCGTTTCCGCTCAACGATCCGTCCTGGTCGCTTTTTTTCGAGTTGTTCGTCAACGTCGTGTTTTTTGCGTATCTGGCGAAAGTCCGAAAACTGCCGAACGCGATGGTTTCAGTGCTCGCGTTTGTCGCGTTCATTGTCTGCACGCTGATTTTCCACAAGATCAATCCAGGCTGGGGCGCCAGGAGTTTCATGGTGGGTTTTCCGCGTGTGATCGCGGAGTTTTTCGCGGGCGTGTTCATTTTCTCCATCGGGCTTCAGCATAAACATCCGCATCGGCTATTTACGGCCGTGGTCACCGGGGCGGCGTTGCTGGCATTTACCATTGGAGATCCCAGGATCGCGTTCATCAATTCGCTGACGCTGGTGCCACTGTCCGTGGCGTTGCTGTGTTCGGTGTCTATCGATGGAATGGGCAAGCGGATTTGCAAAGTGTTGGGCGAGCTTTCGTATCCGCTTTATGTGATCCATTTTCCGATCTACCGGCTGGTGTTCGAATCCTTCGATGTCCGGTTTCTGAATCCCGTTGCGCAAACGTTGATCGTGGCGGCGGTTTCCATCGTGCTGGCGTTGGTGCTTGCCCGCGCCGACCAGGAGCTGCGCCGCAAGCTGACGAGTTTTCGCAAGCCCTCCGCGGCGACGGTTTCCTGACGCCGGAAGACGTTTTCACGAGCTGCTGAAAACGCACGCGCATCGGGCAGGATAAACTTGCGGTTTCCTCCACGGCACCGCAAGCCATGACCACCACCCGTTTCGGCAATACCGCGCGCTATTGGCGCTCGCCGCTCCTGCCGGGCGCGGACATGCTGACGGCCGAGTATTACGACCACGAGTTTACGCCGCACTGGCACGACGCCTACACGATCCCCGTGATCGAGGACGGCGCGGAGTGCTACGACTATCGCGGATCGAAATACGTGGCGGAAGCCGGGTCGGTGCCGATCATCAACCCCGGTGAGTTGCATACCGGCGCGCGGGCGGTCGACGTCGGCTGGCGGTATCGGGTGTTTTACCTGCCGGTGGATTTCGTGCAATCCGTGGCCGATGAAGTCGCCGGCCGCGCCCAGCCCATGCCGTGGTTTCCAGTCGAAATCGTCCGCGACGCCGATGTCGCCCGGCGCGTGCAGCACGCGCATCAGGCAATGGAGGCGGGCGGCGATCCGCTCGCGGCCGAGCACGCGCTTTTCGATGCCGTCTCCACGCTGCTCGTGCGGCACGCGGGACAGCGCCCGCCGGTCGAGCGCATGCGGCTCGATACAGCGCGCGTCGAATCGATGAAATCGCGTCTCGCGGATGACGTGACCGTACCGTTATCGCTGACTGAACTGGCGCAGACCGTCGGGCTTTCGACCTTCCACGCGGCGCGGCTTTTTACCCGCGAAACGGGCCTCGCGCCCCACG
This sequence comes from Burkholderia sp. PAMC 28687, assembly GCF_001577465.1. Lineage (NCBI taxonomy): Bacteria > Pseudomonadati > Pseudomonadota > Betaproteobacteria > Burkholderiales > Burkholderiaceae > Burkholderia > Burkholderia sp. PAMC 28687. The sequence continues at coordinate 1,510,096 of NZ_CP014506.1, read as the reverse complement.
CGTGGCGCAACCAGATGCGCCTGAATCGCGCGCTGGAGGCGTTGCGGGCGGGAGCGTCGGTGACGGAAGTCGCGGCAGCCAGCGGCTTCACTGATCAAAGCCATTTCACGCGTCACTTCAAAAAGACGTTCGGCGTGCCGCCGGGACGCTGGCGCTAAACGCCACGCGAACTTGCGCGGACCGCAAGAACGTACAAGCGCCCATCGCGCAACCCGTCCTATCCTCCTGATTCATGGAGGAAACCTTGAAAACAACGCAACAGGCAGGCAATCTCGCCGAGTTCGGCGCGGGCGCGCGTGACACCATTCCGATGATGGTCGGCGCTGCGCCGTTCGGTGTCATCTACGGCACGCTCGCGGCCACGGGGCCGCTGCACGCGTGGACCGTGCAACTCATGTCGCTGACCGTGTTCGCGGGGTCGGCGCAATTCATCGCGCTGGGTTTGATCGCCGGACACGCGAGTTTCGCGGTGATCTGGGCGACGACGTTTATCGTGAATTTGCGGCACGTCCTGTACTCCGCGACGCTCGCGCCGTATGTGGCGCATCTGCCCGCGCGCTGGCGCTGGACGCTCGGTGCGTTCATGACCGACGAGGTGTTTGCTGTCTCGTACGCGCATTACCAGAAGCGGCCAGCGGGACAAACCGGACCGTACTATTTCCTCGGTTCGGGCGTATCCATGTACGTCAACTGGCAGATCTGGACGGTCATTGGCTTGTTGTTCGGCTCGGCATTTCCCGGTCTGCAGTCGAAAGGACTCGACTTCGCGATGGTCGCCACGTTTATTGCGATCATCGTCCCGCAGTTCGTTGCGCTGCGATTCGTGGCGGCGGCAGTGACAGCCGGCGTGCTGGCGTTTGCATGGAACGGCTGGCCCTACAAGCTCGGCTTGCTGGCGGCGGTCGTGGCGGGCGTGGCGGTGGGCATGGTGTTATCGATGCGCGACGAAAGACGCAACACCGCCGAACTGGAGCGCGCCAAATGAACGATTTCCTGCTCATCATGGGAATGGCGGTCATCACGTATGCCATCCGCTCGGCGGTGTTCGTGTTCGGCGAACGGCTGAGTTTTCCACCCTTGGTACGGACTGCGCTCAGCTTTGTGCCAGTGACGGTGCTCACGGCGATTATCGTGCCGATGACGATTGCGCCTCATGGCGGCGGCGCCGAACTGACGTGGCGTAATTCGCAACTGGTCGCGGCGATCGTGGCGTTAGGCGTGTGTGCCTTGACGCGCAAGCCTTTGCTGACCATCGCCATATCGCTTGCGGTGTTTTTCTTCTGGCAGCTTGTTGTGGTGGCCTGAAATCCGGCGTGCTCAGGGAAGCGTCGCGGGCGGAGTGATGTCGCCGACGTCTGCGTAGGTCTCGGTCAGCAGTTTCACGAATGCACTGATCTTCGGGCTGAGCTGGCGGCGCGTTGCATAAAGCGCCCATACTTCCACGCTCCGGTCGCGCAAGGCGCCCAGGTTGACGAGGCGTCCGCTTTGCAGCGCGGCGCGAGCCAGATATTCGGTCATTACCGCCGCACCGGCGCTCGCAAGCGCAGCGTCGCGAACCATGGATATCGATGAAAACCGCGCGACCGTTCTCGGATGCAGTGTGCGTGGGCCTTGCGCTGACCCGATATGCCAGACGTCATTATCCGGCGATGAAAGAAGGCCCACGGCCGGGACGGCGCTATCGTCTTTCAAGGCATCGGCAATCTCCGGCGATGCCACCACGACCTGCGGCCCGCGCAGAAAACACCGGCCGGCCAGTGCCGTATCGGGCGCTGGATTGGCGCGGATCACCACGTCGTAATCCTCCGCGATCAGATCCACGAACCGGTCCTCCGCGATCACCTCGATGCGCACATCCGGATATTCATCGATATACGCCGCTGTCAGCCGCCCCATGGTTTCATAGGCCAGGAAAGTCGGCGCGCTGATCCGCAACCGGCCGCTCGGACGCCGCGAGGTCATGCCGACCACGTCCGCCGCTTCCTCGATTTCGGCCAGCAAGCGCCCGGTGCTGGCGTGCAGCGCCTGTCCTTCCTCCGTCAGCATCAACGCGCCCGAGCCGCGTTGCAGCAGGCGCACCCCCATTGCTTCTTCAAGTTGCATCACATGTCGCGAGAGACTTGCCTTGGGCCGCCCGGTCGCACGGCTCGCGCGGCCAAAACCGCCGTGCGTGACGACGGCATTGAAATCCGATAACGCATGCAGGTCCATGGCCGTTCCATCGATGAGACAAGTTGTCTCAATAATAGGGCTTTCGTCCCGTCAAAGGAACGCCCAGAATGAATCCACACCATCACCTTTTGAGGGATTCATCATGACTATCCTGGTTACTGGCGCCACGGGCGCTGTCGGTTCGCAAATTGTTCATCGGCTGGTCGAGGAGGGCGCAAGCGTGCGGGCCATCGCACGTTCGCCCGAAAAAGCCAATCTGCCGGCAAGCGTCGACGTGCGCAAAGGCGACATGACGGATATCGCGTCGATGCGTGCGGCGCTCGAAGGTGTCGACACACTGTTCCTGCTCAACGCGGTCGTCGCCGACGAAGTGACGCAAGCGATCCTCACGCTGAGCCTCGCGCGCGATGCCGGCATTCAACGCATCGTCTATTTCTCGGTGTTCAATTCAGACCGCTTCACCGACGTTCCCCACTTCACGGGCAAATACACGGTCGAACGGATGATCGAGGAATTCGATCTGCCGGCCACGATCCTGCGCCCGAGCTATTTCATCCAGAACGATGCATCGATGAAAGAAGTGATCGCCGGCAAATCGGTTTATCCGATGCCCGTAGGAAGCGTCGGCGTTTCGATGGCCGATACCCGCGACATCGCGGAAATAGCCGCCATCAGTTTGTTGCAGCGTGAACGTTCGGCGACGCCGTTGCCGCGTGAAGTGATCGACGTGGTCGGTCCGCAACCCATGACCGGCAGCGCGTTGGCCGCGATCTGGAGCGAGGTTCTGGGCAAGCCCGTGAACTACGGCGGCGACGATCTCGATGCATTCGAAGCGCAAATGGCGAGCCGTGCGCCAAGCTGGATGGCGCGCGATATCCGCCTGATGCTCGGCCGCTTCCAGCGCGACGGCATGGCGGCAAATGAGCGCGCCGTTGCACGGATGACCGAGTTGCTCGGGCGGCCGCCGCGGTCGTATCGTGATTTCGCCATCGAGACGGCGAAGGAGTGGGCCGCCAAGTAAAGTGCGGGTCCGGTGATCGGCGTGTCGCCCCCGGTCATCGACGGCGCGCGCCAGTGTGATCGCGCCCACGATGGTCGCGACAACCGCAAGACCATCCATCCCGTTCGCCGATGCCCGGTCACAACGCATAAGGCCGGGGACCGCATCAAACTTGCCGATATTGGCATACCTCCTGAAGTAGCGGCCTGCCGGGCGGTCCGTGAACGAACGCACGCGTATGATCTATCCCTGACAAGCAAGAACACGAGCCAACACAGGGAGATATCAGGCGCATGAAGTTCGACACTATTGTGCTGGGCGCGGGCATCGTAGGGGTATCGATTGCAGTGCATTTGCAAAAGCTCGGTCGCTCGGTCGCGCTCGTGGATCGCAAGCGTCCGGGCCTCGAGACATCGTTTGGAAATGCCGGACTGCTGCAGCGCGAAGGGGTGTATCCGTACGCGCTTCCTCGCGACATCAGTACGTGGATGCATTACGCAAAGAATGACTCCATCGATGTCCATTACCACCGCGACGCGCTTCCCGCGCTTGCGCCGTTCCTCTGGGCGTACTGGCGCAATTCGGAACCCGCGAAGCACGCGGCCATCGCGCGTCAATATGCAACGCTGATCGAACATTGCGTGACCGAGCATGAGGTCCTCGCGCGCGAGGCGGGCGTCACGGCTTTGCTCAAGCCAACGGGCTGGATCAAGGTCTTCCACACCAACGCCGCACAGGACGATGAAGCGCGCGATGCCGAACGCTGGCATCGTGAATTCGGTGTGCATTACAAGCTGCTCGATCCCGCCACGTTACAACGAACCGAGCCATATCTGGACCCATCGCTGGTCGGTGGATTGCATTACACGGACGCGGTATCGGTCAATGATCCGGGCGCGCTGATCGCGGGTTATGCCGCGTATTTCGAGCGGCTGGGCGGACGTTTCTTCAACGGCGACGCGACCACCCTTGCCGAAGACGGCAATGGCTGGCGCGTGATGACGCAGGAAGGGCAGGTCAACGCATCGACTGCAGTGATCGCGCTGGGGCCATGGGCGAAAGACGTGACCGCGGCGCTGGGATATCGGTTGCCGCTCGCGGTCAAGCGCGGCTATCACATGCACTACACGCCGCAGCCGGGCACCGTGCTGAACCATCCGGTACTCGATGTCGACAACGGTTTCCTGCTTGCGCCAATGGCCCGCGGCATCCGCCTGACGACAGGCGTGGAGCTGGCCGAACGCGATGCGCCGAAGACACCCGTGCAACTGCTGCGCGCCGAGCCTGTGGCGCGGACTCTGTTCCCGCTCGGGGAGCGTGTAGACGATGAACCCTGGATGGGCCGCCGTCCGTGCACGCCTGACATGATGCCGATCATCGGACCTGCGCCGCGTCACAAGAACATGTGGTTCGCGTTCGGCCACGCGCATCATGGGCTCACGCTCGGCGCGGTGACGGGCAGGCTGATTGCATCCATGATGACGGGCGAAGAACCGTTCATCGATACCACGCCGTTCAGGGCAGACCGCTTTGCGGCTTAGGGGGGCACGTGAAAGGGGCACGTGAAAGTTTCCGTGTCGAGCCGTAGAATCGTCGTAGCTTGAGCAAGCCGATTCCTTTCTTTCTAATGGCCGACAATGAACACACCCGTTACGAACCAACCCGAGATCTGGCTGATCCGTCATGGTGAAACAGAATGGAGCAAATCGGGCCAGCACACCGGCCGCACCGATATCCCGCTTACTGACCATGGCCGCGAACAAGCGCGGGCGCTTCGGCCAGTGCTCGCGGCCCAAACCTTCGATCTCGTGCTGCACAGCCCGATGAGCCGCGCACGCGACACGTGTGAAGAAGCCGGCTTGATCGCGCACGCTGAAGAAGAGCCGCGTTTGAGCGAATGGAACTACGGCATCTACGAAGGCCGCAAGACGGCGGATATCCGGGCTGAAGAGCCGGACTGGTCCGTGTGGACATCGCCGATACCGGAAGGCGAGAGCGTTCAGGATATCCAGGCGCGGGCCGAATCCCTGATCGCGCGTTTGCTTGATACGAACGGCCGTATTGCGCTCTTTTCCCACGCACACTTTCTACGCGTGCTCGGCGCCTGCTGGATGGCGGACTCAGCCGCGCTCGGCGCACATCTGTTGCTCGATACCGCGTCCGTCAGCGTGCTCGGCTTCGATCGCGAATCGCGCGCGCTCAAGCAGTGGAACGTCACGCACAAGCCGGGCTAGAACAGGTCCTCGTGACGGCAATTCACGAGGATCTCGGCGACGCTTGCGGTATTCGGCATCGCGATCGTATTGGCGATGAGCACCGCCAGATCCTCGGGCTGTGTCATTGCTTGTGGTTCGAGATCCGCGATGCCGGCCGCCATGTCCGTGTTCACGAAGCCCGGGCAAATGGCGGTTGCACGAATGCCATCGTCCCATCCGGCGCGCCGTATGGCGTGGTTCAACGCAATCACCGCATGCTTTGACATCTGGTAACCCGCGTTCAGGTTCTTCACGCGCTTTCCCGACAGCGATGCAATCTGCACCACGCGTGCATCGCCGGGTTTGCGCAGATGGGGCAACGCGGCCTGGATCAATCGGAACGGTGCCTTGACGTTGATATCCAGCGTCTCTTCGAGCATGTCGTCGGTGCCGTCTTCCAGCGTGATATGCGTACAGATCCCGGCGTTGCTGATCAGCACGTCCAGTTGTCCGAAGTGTTTGATGCTGGCGTCGACCCAACGGCGTGCGCTTTGCGGATCGCGGGCTTCATACGGGAACGTGAAGGCATCGAATGGAAATTGCACCGACGACGGATCGCGCATTCCCAGCGATAACCGATACCCGCGTTTATGCAATTCCGTCGCAACCGCCAGTCCGATACCGCGATTCGCGCCGGAGATCATCGCTACTTTGCTCATTGCCGTGGGTCCTTAGAAGCCTGCATCGATCACGATCTTCGTGCCATCGCTGAAGCGGTTCAGCCGGAACATATGTGGATCGACAAGCGGTGTGTCGTTCGTGACCAGATCCGCCATCAGTTTGCCTGCCGCCGGTCCAATGCCGAAACCGTGCCCCGAAAACCCTGTGCCAATAAAGAGTCCCGGCACCGTTTGCACGCCTGAAATGACGGGAATCGCGTCGGGCGTGATGTCCATCAGTCCCGCCCAGCGCTGCGCGATGCGCGCGCCGCTCATGTGCGGAAAGACCTTCACGAACTCGCGCAAACCGGCATCGGTGTATTGCGAAATCGGCTCCGGATCGAGCGTGCGGACGTCTTCGAACGCGGTGCGTTTGTCGAGCGCCCATTTACGCGGACGGCGCATTTCTTCGAAGAACCGTTCGCCTACGCCAATGCGCAGCGCGCCCAACTGGCTCCTTAGTGCCGGGATGTATTTGGGGAAAAGCCTGAAGCTGTCGGGCGTGATATCCGTATAAGTGCGAAAGCCGAAAGCGATCGTATAACCGCCGTCCGCGCGCTTGCGGAATGCGAACTCCTTGTTGCTCGCGCTCACGGCGGGACCGCCCTCGATGGGCGCGGTACGCAGCACGGACGCCTTGACCATCAACTGCGGCACATCGATACCCAGGTTCCCGCAGAACAATCGCGACCACGCGCCGCCCGCGACGACCACGCTTTTGCAGCGGATCGTACCAAGTTCGGTGACGACGGCGCTCACGCGGCCCGCGCTGGTTTCAATGCCGCGCACAGCGCACGGCGTCAGGATTTTCACGCCGCGTTTGCGCAATGCATTCGCAATTGCGGGCGCGGCTTTTTGCGGTTCGGCGCGGCCATCGCCCGCTGTGTACAAACCGCCCTTGAACGCACGCGATGCACCCGGCAACAGGTTCGCCACCGCCTTGGCGTCGATCTCACGTGTATCGAATGCGTCCTTGCCGGCCAGTGCCTGTGCTTTCTCGAGCCACACACGATGCGCTTCCATCTTGGCGTCGTCGTTGGCCATGTACAGGATGCCGCATTGCTTGAAACCGGTATCGATCCCAAGCGTTTCATCGAGCTTGCGCCACAGCTTCAAGCTCTCGATGCTCAGTTCGAACTCGCGCATGTCGCGATGCGTGACGCGCACCCAACCCCAGTTGCGGCTCGACTGTTCGCCGGCAATATGCCCCTTCTCGCATACCGCCACGCGCAGCCCTTTTTCGCTGAGATAAAGCGCCGTGCTCACGCCGATGATTCCGCCGCCGACTACAACGACGTCCACTTCGGCGGGCAGGGTGGTGTCGTCGGCGACGGTCTCGACTTGTGGTCCCATATGACGTTTTATCCCCGCTTGGTTTTAAAGCTGTATGAGTTAGTTATGTTGCCCGGTCATGCTGGTGCGTGCGGCTGCCGCCTGACGCTTGAGCTGCTTGCGCGTGGTTGCGGCGGCGTCCCCGGAGCGCGGATTCGAATGCCGGTTCGTCCATCGGTCGATATGATTGATTGCATGCGTGAGCGGTATGGTAATGAGCAAATAGACCAGACCCGCCGCAACCAGCGGCGACAGGTTTGCGGTATTCACGGACGTGTTCTGCCCGATGGTGAAGAGATCACGCTGCGAAGTCAGCAGGCCGAGAAAATAGACCAGGCTCGAGTCCTTCACAATGGAGATGAACTGATTGGCAAGCGCCGGCAAGATGCGCCGGATGCCCTGCGGCACGATCACATGGCGCATGGCGGTCCAGTAGTTCATGCCGAGCGCCTGGCACGCGGAGAGCTGACCTTTGCCCACGCTCTGGATGCCAGAACGAAAAATCTCGGCTATATACGCCGATGAAATCAGCCCGAGCGCCACGATTGCAAGCGGATACGGATTCGGCCCGAAGATCGCGAGGCCGACCGGCGCCAGTCCCTGGCCGACCAGCAAAATCACGAGCGCCGCGGGCAAGCCGCGAAACACATCCACGAACACGCGCGCCGGCATTTCGAGCCATCGCATATGCGACACGGCCATCAGTGCCAGCACCATTCCCGCGACAATCCCGAGCAGCGTTGAAAACAGCGAGAGCACCAGCGTATTGACAAGCCCGGTTTCAAGCAGCGCAGGCAGCGATCCCGTAAGCAACTGCCAGTCGAGGAAGTTCTGCAGGAATGCATTCATGGCGCTCTCCGGAAAAGGGCAGGCTAGGGCGTTCAGCTACCGGTTTTCATTGCGTATGGCGGCAGGCTTGCAGGCTTCGGATAACCCGGATGGAACTGCGTGTAGAGCTTCATCCATGTGCCGTCCGCGACCAGATCGTTGAGTGTCTTGTTGACTGCGGCTTCGAGTTTCGCGTTGCCCTTGCGCATCGGGAAACCGGCCGGCAAGTTGATCGCCGAGATATCGAGCCGGTCCGCGATCTTCATTTGCGGGTATTTTTCCTGCAAGCCGTCCACGAGCGATTTGTCGATGAAGAACCCGTCGATATATTTTGACCGCATTGAGACAAAACCCGCGTTCAGGTTCGGAAAGCGCACGATCTGCGCGCCCGGCAAATAGCTGTCGGAGTACGTGTCCTCGATCGTGCCTTGAATCACGCCAATGCGCTTTCCTTTGACAGAAGCCTTGTCGTTCGTGATCGCCGTGGTCTCCGGCAAGGTCGCGACGCTCAGCAAGCCGGTGAGATAGCCCTCGGAGAAATCGACCATCTTCAAGCGGTCCGTCGTGATCGAAATGGACCCGGCCGCAAGATCGATCTGCTGGTTTGTCACACTCGGCAGCAGGCCGCTGAAATCCTGCGCCCGAAAGTCGACGCTCAAGCCGAGCTTCGCGCCGATCGCACGCAACAGTTCGACATCGAAGCCCGTCATCTTGCCGTTATCGATGTAGGAATACGGCTTGTTGTTCGCGTCCACGCCGGCCATGAGCTTGCCTGGTGCAAGCGTGCCGAGGTCATCGGCATGAGCGCTTGTCGCGGTCATCAACGAAAGGGGCACGACAATCGAAAGAAGGCTGAACAGGTGTCGAAACCGCATGTTGGTCGCTCCAGGAAGAACCGCAGTGGATTAAAGGATAAAGCCTCAAAAATACATGTGTCAGGACAACGCGCCGCGCACCCGGCCGTTCCAGCAATCGTCGAGTTGATAAAGCGCCGCGCCCACGGGCACGCTCAACGTACTCGCAATGCCGCCGGGACTCAGCGGGAACGGTCCCTCGCCGAAGGCGCCATGCGCGGCTTCAAGGCCGAGCAGGGACTTCGCAATGCGCTGCCCGAGGTAAGACATGAGCGCCACGCCATTGCCGTTGCAACCGAGCGCATAGAACACACCGTCACGTTCGCCGATGTGCGCGAGCTTGTCGCCTGTCATCGCGACATAACCTTTCCATGCGTGCGTGATGCGCACGTCGCGTAATGCGGGCCAGAGCTCGACCATCTTCGCGCGCAAGATCCGCGCGGCTTCACGTTCGCCGACTTCCCTGAACGATGGCCGCGAGCCGAACAACATGCGGGTTCCATCAGGCGATGGCCGCGTGTAAAACAGGTTGCGCTTCGAGTCGCTGATCATGCGGCGCCCGGGGTTCAGCACGTCCATGAGCCCGGGAGGCAGCGGTTCCGTTGCGATCTGATAACTTGCGACGGGCAGAACACGTCGCGCAAAAAAGGGCGTGAGCCGGCCGGTGTAGCCGTTGGTCGCAACCAGCACGCGACCCGCGTTGAGCTTGCCGCGTGCCGTATGCACCGTGAACCGCGTACCCGTCCTTTCGATGCGCTCGACCGCCGCGTGCGAATGCAGCGTCGCGCCACGCCGGCGCGCAAGATCACGCAACGCGCGATGATATTTGGCGGTGTGCAGGCCGCCGTATTCATCGACGAGAATGCCGCCATAGTAATAATCCGATCCCACCACCGCGCGCTGTTCCGCGCGGGTCACCACGTGCACGGTCACGCCGGTTTTCTCGCGCAAGAGTTCGCCCTGCTTGCGCAGCCGCTCGAAATGCCCAGGCGTGAACGCGCCGAAAAACCGGCCGGTGATCTGCAGGCCGGCATCGAGCGATTCTTGGCTTACGAGCTGTTTCAGGTACTCGAAACTTGCGTTGGATTCAGCCATCAGGCGGCTGAGCCGTTCCGCCGAAACCCCGCGAATCGCGTTTGTCAGCGCAAGCTTCTGTCCGCTCGACACCATGCCGCCGCTGCGCGTGCTGCCGCCCGAGCCAATCTCGGCAGCGTCCAGAACGGCGACGGTCGCGCCATGTTGCGCCGCTTCCGCCGCCGCCGATAACCCACAATAGCCGCTGCCCACGATCACCACGTCCACGTTCGCGGGCAATGCCACGCGCGAAGTCTCGGGCGGTGCTTCGTCCCACCAATAGGGCGCGACGCGGAAATCATCGTGGAACAGCAGTGAGTCGGCTCGCATGGATCTCGTTAAGGAATGACGATGGGTTGGCGTTATCTGGCTTTCAGTCTGAAGCGCCGCTGCTATCCGGTCAAATACGGCCAAAAACGGCTGCTATTCATTTTTGATATGGCAATCTCGAACGATTACTACGAGGAAACGCCATGAACCAGCGGCAGATCGAGGCATTCAGGCTTGTCATGTTGCGCGGATCGATGACAGCCGCAGCCGAGGAACTCGGCACATCGCAGCCGAGCATCAGCCGGTTGATAGCGGAGCTGGAGGCATCGACGGGACTCGCGCTTTTCACGCGCAACGGCGGACGGATCCAGGCCACCGATGCAGGCAGCGCGTTTTATCGCGAAGTGGACCGGAGTTTTGTCGGCATCGAAAAGCTTGCGCATTCAGCGCGTGAAATCCGGCAGTTCGGCAGCGGCCGCTTGCGGCTGGTTGCAGCGCCCGTGGTGGCGTTATCGTTCGTTCCGCTTGTGATCGAGCGGTTCCTGGCGGCGTATCCGCGCATTGCGGTATCGCTGGAAATGCGCAGCGAAGGGACCATCCAGCGATGGGCGTCATCAGGGTACTGCGACGTTGGCTTCGGCACCATCACACCCGACGCGTTCGGCGTCACAAGCGCGGAGCTGTACCGGCTGCCGGGCGTATGCGCGCTGCCCGCCAACCATCCGCTTGCCGCACGGGAGCGCATTCACGCACGGGATTTGAAAGACCAAAGCCTGATTTTGCCGTCCTATGCGGATGACACCCGTTCTGCGCTCGATCGCGCGTTGCGGCAGGCCGGTGTGAACCAGGTGCCGACTATCGAGACGCCTTACGGCGCGACGATTTGCGCGATGGTCGTGCGCGGCCTGGGCGTGGGCGTGGTGAACCCGCTCGCTACCCTCGATGCCAACCCCGCGCGCATCGTGTTCCGGCCGTTCTCACCCGAGGTGATGTTTCGCGGCTTTACCGTATGTCCGCAGTTGCAGCATCCCAACCCGCTGGTGAGCCCCTTCCTCGAACTCACCCGCGAGACGATGACGCTCGAAGCGCTGCGGCTTCTAGGCGCCCCTTCATAACACTAGGTATTTCCCCGACCCGTATTGACGGAAATTATTCACGTCTATAAAGTTTAATTCACGAGTGGGAATAATGAATGGCGAGCATTTGCTTGCCGATGGAGACGCATACCTTGACTCAACACCTTGACGGGTCGCTTGCCGGCATCCGTGTCATTGACTTGTCCCGCGTACTGGGCGGTCCGTACTGCACGCAGATTCTCGCCGACCATGGCGCCGAGGTGATCAAGATCGAGCCGCCGCTGGGCGATGAAACCCGCACGTGGGGTCCTCCTTTCGATGGCGACACGGCCTCGTATTTTCTAGGTGTCAATCGCAACAAGCTGGGTGTGTCGCTGGATCTGTCGAAGGAAGCGGCGCGCGAAAAGCTGCTTGGTCTGCTCGATACGGCCGACGTGCTCATCGAAAACTTCAAGCCCGGTACGCTCGAACGATGGGGTATCGGCTACGAACAATTCCTGAGAGCGCGCTTCCCGAAGCTGGTTCACTGCCGTGTGTCCGGCTTTGGCGCCGATGGTCCGCTGGGCGGTCTGCCCGGCTACGACGCCGCCATCCAGGCAATGGCGGGCATCATGAGCGTGAATGGTGAAGCGGGCGGAGAGCCGACGCGCGTGGGCATTCCGATCGTGGACATGGTGACCGGACTGAACGCTGCGCTCGGCATCCTGATGGCGTTGCGCGAACGTGAAGGCAGCCAGCTCGGGCAGTTCGTGGAATCCACGCTGTTCGACTGTGCGTTGTCGATCTTGCACCCGCACACGCCGAACTATTTCTATTCGGGCAAACCGCCGCAACGCAGCGGCAATGCACATCCGAACATCACGCCGTACGACATGTTCCATACGGGCAGCGTCGATATCTTCCTGGCTGTTGGCAACAACACGCAGTTCACGGCGCTTTGCGAAGTGATCCTCACGCCGCAACTCGCCGCCGATCCTCGCTTTGAAAGCAACAAGGCGCGCACGGCGAATCGCAAGGACTTACGCCGGGCGCTCGAGAGCGTGTTCGAACAATGGGACGGCGCGAAACTCGCGGATACGCTGATTCGCCGTGGCGTGCCATGCGCGCCGGTGTTGTCCATCGATGCCGCGCTCGACCTGCCGCACACGGCGCACCGGGGAATGGTGGTCCAGATGGAAGGGTACAAGGGCATTGCGTCGCCCATCAAGCTCAGTCGCACACCGGCTACTTACCGCACGCCGCCACCACGGCTCAACGAGCACGAAGCGCAAGTCTTCGACGCAACCCCCAAAGGAGGCGCGTAATGCTCGCGCTGACCGGCACGATTGCCATTGTTGCGTTGTTTGGCCTGATCATCACGAAGCGGCTGTCGCCGCTGGTGGCGTTGATCGTGGTGCCAACGGTCGCGGCGCTGGCAGCGGGATTCGGGTTGTCCACGGCGAAATTTATCGTTCACGGGGTGCAGGCTATCGGCCCTGTCGCGGGGATGTTCGTGTTTGCGATCCTTTTCTTCGGCATCCTAACGGATGCGGGAATGCTGGATCCGATCATTAATGGCATCTTGCGGATGGTCGGCGCAAAACCTACGCGCATTGTGATGGGATCGGCGTTGCTCGCGTTGCTGATCCATCTGGATGGCTCCGGCGCAGTCACGTTCCTCGTGACGATCCCTGCCATGCTGCCGCTTTACACGCGCCTCGGGCTCGACAAACGCATTCTTGCGTGTGTGGCATCGCTCGCGGCGGGCGTGAATTTCCTGCCCTGGGTCGGCCCCATGCTGCGCGCGTCCGCCGCGCTGCACATTCCGACCACAGTGATCTTCTATCCGATGATTCCGCTGCAGGCCATTGGCCTCGTGTTCGTATTCGGCTCGGCATACTGGCTTGGCAAGCGGGAGGAAAAGCGCCTTGGGTTGGGCAAAGGCGCGCCGCAAACCGTGTTGCAGCCGCGCGAGCTGTCGGCGGAAGAAGCCGCGTTGCGCCGGCCGGACCGTTTCTGGATCAACGTGGTGCTGACAGTCGTGGTGCTTGCGACACTGGTCAGCGGTATTGTGGACCCTGTCGTGATGTTCATGCTCGGCACTGTCGTCGCGCTGATCGTGAATTACCCCGAGGTCAATGCACAGCGTGCACGTATCGACGCCCACGCGAAAGCCGCGCTGATGATGGCGAGCGTCTTGCTCGCGGCGGGCGCGTTCACCGGCATCATGTCGGGCAGCGGCATGCTCACCGCAATGGCCCATGTGGTCGTGCAGCACGTCCTGGCCGAACATGCGCGACATATGCCGTTCGTGCTCGGCTTGCTTTCCATGCCGCTGTCGCTGCTGTTCGATCCTGATTCGTTTTACTTCGGCATCTTGCCCGTGATGGCGGAGAGCGCGAAGCTGCTCGGCGTGCCGCCCATCCAGATGGCCCAGGCTGCGTTGTTGGGTCAGATGACAACGGGTTTCCCGGTTAGTCCGCTCACGCCGGCAACGTTCCTGATTGTCGGTCTGACGGGTGTCGAGCTTGCCGAGCATCAGAAGTTCACGATCCCTTTTCTCTTCGCAGCGACGCTGCTGATGGTCGCGGCCGCTGTGGTGATCGGCGTGTTTCCGCTCTAGTTCCAGGACCCAATCATGAATTTCGAACTGACTGAAGACCAGTTGTCCATCCAGTCCGCCATTGAAAAGCTGTGCGAACGCTACGATGACGACTACTGGCTCGAACGTGACCGCGAAGGCGGGTTTCCGCACGACTTTCATCGGACACTGGCGGATGCGGGATGGCTCGGCATTGCAATGTCGCCGGACTACGGCGGCTCCGGTCTCGGCATGACCGAGGCCGCGTTGATGATGCAGACGATCAGTGCGTCGGGCGCGGGGTTATCGGGTGCATCGGCGGTGCACATGAATATCTTCGGTTTGAATCCCGTACAGGTGTTCGGCAGTGAGGAGCAGAAACAGCGTTGGTTGCCACCGTTGATCGCAGGAACGGACAAAGCCTGTTTCGCCGTCACCGAACCTGATTCAGGGCTCGACACGACGCGTCTCAAGACACAGGCGGTTCGTGACGGCGACACCTATGTACTGACCGGACGCAAGATCTGGATATCGACCGCGCAGGTCGCGAACAAGATGCTGATCATTGCGCGGACCACGCCGATCGATCAGGTGGCCAGGCCGACGCAAGGCCTCAGCCTTTTTTATACGGATCTCGATCGCGAAAAAGTCGAAGTGCGCGAGATCGAGAAGATGGGCCGCAAGGCGGTCGACTCGAACATGTTGTTCATCGACGGCTTGAGGGTTCCGGCCAGCGACCTCATTGGTGAGGAAGGCGAGGGCTTCAAGTACTTGCTCCACGGCCTGAACCCGGAGCGCATCCTGATCGCGGCGGAAGCCATCGGGTTGGGACAGGCTGCGCTGAAACGCGCCACGCAATACGCGAAAGAGCGCGTGGTGTTCGGGCGTCCGATAGGACAAAACCAGTCCATTCAGCATCCGCTTGCGCAGGCCTGGATGCAACTGGAGGCAGCAAGCCTGATGGTGTTCAAGGCCGCATTCCTCTACGATGCCGGCAAGCCATGCGGCGCCGAAGCGAACAGCGCGAAGTACCTGGCGGCGGAAGCCGCGTTTCAATCATGCCAGACGGCAATAGCGACGCTTGGCGGGATGGGATACGCCAAGGAGTATCACGTGGAACGTTATCTGCGCGAGTGTATGATTCCGAGGCTCGCACCGGTCAGTCCGCAGATGATCATGTGTTTTATCGCCGAGAAAGTGTTGGGACTGCCCAAGTCATATTGATGCCGTTTGCCTGAATGCCGGAACGCGCCGAACCTGGTGAAGGGAACTGCCATGGATGTCAAACTCGTTGCGCGTACGCTCGACTTGTTCGAACGTTTTGCTACCGAACAGCGGCCCTTGCCGCTGACCGAACTTGCACGGTTGATGGACGTGCCGGTATCGAGCTGTCTCGCGCTTGCGCGTACGCTCGTAAGCCGCGGATATCTCTACGAAGTGAAAAAGCGGGGCGGTTACTATCCGACGCGGCGACTGCTGCAGCTTGCCCAGGCGATCGATGCGGTAGACCCTGTGGTGGAGATGCTGCATGCCCGGCTGGTCGCCTTGCGCGATGCCACCGGCGAGACCATCGTGCTCGGCAAGATTCATGACGCAGCCGTGGTTTATCTCGACGTGGTCGAATCGTTCAAGGCAATCCGTTACATCGTGAAGCCAGGCGAGCTGCGCCCGGTGCATGCCAATTCGATTGGCAAGGCGATCTTCGGTGAGTTGTCCGCGCAGATGCAATCAACGCTTGCGGGCAAGCTCGGGTTCGAGCGTATGACGGATCGCACGACCGCTGATTTTGCTGCACTGGTCGAGCAGACGTCGGCGGCAAGGCAACGAGGCTGGAGCGTGAACCTTGGGGAAAGCGCACCAGAGCTATCTGCAGTGGCGATCGCAGTTTCCGTTGGCGGTGACTTGTACGGGATATCCGTCGTCGGGCCTACTGAGCGCATCGAAAAGCAGCAGCACGCGCATGGAAGCGAACTCCTGCGCCTGAAAGACGAGATCGATGCACAGGAGCGTGGCGTTGATTCAATCGTATAGCTCGGGTGCGTTGCTTAACCCGGCGCACCCGCCTGCTTTTTCGGGTCCGCCTTCATGAACGCCGGATGCTGATCGCACACACCGATGATCCTGTCGATGGTCGGAATATCCGGCACCGTGATCTTGAACACGCGTGTGACCGCAACAATGCTTGCGAGGCAGATGTCGGCCATGGTGGGATGATCGCCATGACAATAAATGCCCGTCTCCGATGACCCCGCAAGACGTTCTTCGATTGCTGCCAGCCCCGTGCTCAGCCACTTGATCTGCCACGCGCGCCACGCGGTATCGTCGAAACCACCGGCTGTCTGCAGATACTTCTTCACGCGCGGCACGACCATGGGATGGGTATCGGCGGCGCACATCGATGCAATGGAACGCACACGTGCGCGTCCGTACAAATCGCTCGGCAACAAAGGCGGCGTGGGCTGCAGCTCGTCGAGGAACTCGAGGATCGCGAGCGACTGGGTGAGCGGCTCGTGCCCCTCTTGCACCAGCGCGGGAATCGATCCGAGCGGACTGATCTTCAGGAATGCGTCGCTGCGTTGTTCGCCGGCATCGAGATCGATATTCTGCTCATGCGCGCTCAGGCCTTTCAGGGCGAGTGCGACGCGTACGCGATACGCGGCGGACGAGCGCCAGAATGCGAAGAGTTCGAATTGCGCTTGCTCTGACATGGCGTGCTTCCTTTCGGGTGGATTGCATCGGGGGAGAGAAGCTTAAGCAACAAGCTTGATTCTTCGACTTTATACGATGCACGAAAGAGAAAGGCGAATGCTGAAAACACAAATGCCCGGTGAAGCCGAGTTCACCGGGCATTTGCTCCATCAAACTTCGAATCAATTATGCGAATAAATCGAACGTGTGTCGTTCGCCTGAACGCGATTTCCGGATTCCGTGTTCGTGCTCTTCACGCCGCCGTAAGCGCGTGAATCGGCGTTTTGCTGGGCGCTATCTGCAGCGATGCTTTGGGCGCTTTGACCGCGTTGCGATTCCGGCGCGCCGACCAGCGGGTTATACGACGGTGCCGGGCCATAACCGCTGCTTGCAAATGCGGGTGCTGCGACGGCAGCCGAAACGGCGATCAACAACGATGCAATAAGGGTCTTGTTCATGATGTGCTCCGATGCGTATTACTACTTTGTCCAAGGATTACGCAGCGAGTGTTGCCCAGTGCGCTGCGTCGATGGAAATAAGTATAAGCGCGCACTATCGAAACATTGTAACGATAGGGGCGGCAACTGAATTCACAGTGAACGAATAATCCGAGCGGCGTTTTGACTTATTGGCGGACTTATCAGCGCCCCTGCACGGGAAGCTCTTTCAATTCGACATCGGGCGCGACCGTATTGCCGACCGCGGCACCCGGAACATTCACTGATGATTGTTCCAGCCGGTTGCTGTCCTTGCGCGCCATGGCGGCGCAATCGCCCATGGGAAGACGTTTGACGACAAGGAAGGCAACGAACATCGCCATTGTGCCGAAGACTGCATTGCTCGCTGCGATGCCGATCAACACGCCCACTGGCCCGTACTTCATGCCGACGGCAACAAAGGGTAACGTGCCAAGCGTTGCGCGGCCCCAGTTGAACACCGTCGATAACAACGGCCTGTCGAGATTGTTGAACGTCGCATTCGCCACGAACAGGCAGCCGACAAACGCGTAACTCGCGACCAGCCACGAACAAAATACGTGGATGATCATGGCGGTGTCGCCGCGTGCGGAAAATGCGCGGATCAGGCCGTTCTGGACCAGTGCCAGAACGAGCCACGCAACCGCGACGGTCAGCAGCACAAACACGAGGCTGTTGCGGATGGTTTCGCGAATCCGGTCCGCGCGGCCGGCGCCGAGATTCTGCGCGATGATCGGACCGACCGCGCCGGTGAGTGCGAAGATCAGCGCGAAGGCCACCGGCGTGATCCGGTCGACGGTCGCCTGACCGGCCACGGCCGCTGCGCCGAAACGCGCCATTGCGTGCGTGACATAGGCGCTTGCAACGGGCGTCGCGAGATTCGTCAGGACAGCGGGAAGCGCCACTTTCATGACCGGCTGACTGTTTGACCAGAGCCGCGAAAATCGCACGGGACCGATCAGGTCGTTGACGCGCATTGCGCCATGCAAGCCCACTGCGGCAAGGGCGAGCCGCGCTATGTCGTTCGATATCGCCGCGCCCGTCAACCCGAGATGAAAACCGAAGATGAGGATTGGATCGAGTACGGCCGTCACCACCGCAGCCATGAGCGTGACGGCCATGGCGCGCCGGGCATCGCCAACGGAGCGCATCAGCGCAGCCGTGCACATGCCGATGGCGAGGAACACGTACGTGGGCGCCGTGATCATCAGGAAGCTGCGAGTCAGCGTACGCGTCTCGCCCGCAGCGCCCAATGCACTGAGGATCGGATCGAGAAACAGCAAGGTGGCTGCGCTCAACGCGATCGTCACGGCGATCATCAATACAAGACTGGCGGACGCGACCTGCCGCGCCTTCATGCGCTGTCCGGCGCCGAGAAGCCGCGCGACGGTGGCGCTGACGCCGATCGTCATGCCGATCGATATGGCTGTGATGAAAAAGTTGATCGTGCCAGCAAATCCGACTGCGGCGGCAATGGAAGTATCGCCGAGAAGGGAGATGTAGAAGAGGTTGACGAGATCGACGGCGAATACCGCCATCAACCCGATCGCGCCGGTGCTCGCCATGACGACCACATGGCGCAGGGTGGACCCCGTTACGAAGCGTGCGGATGAGCGTGCGAAGTCAGGTCGTGGTCTCGATGTCATGGCAAAGCGTACGGTTGCAATGCGCGAATCATCGCATGAATGATGAGCGATTCATGACGACGCCGGCGTGACATTTTCATTGCAGGCGCATAAATCAACGTGTTCCTCATTGCACCAAAGACGTTTTTTCACATACCGATGTCGTTCAATCGCGTCCTCGCTCACCTACAATGTTCCTGCAGCCTGAGCTGCCCGCAATGTTCTCTGTCCTGCGAAACGTTTCAAGGTATGGAGCTTGCGGGCATGTTGCGTGAAGCTGCAATCAAGTTGCTTCCACCATCGAATAAGGGATACCCATCATGAGCATCTTCGGAACGATCCTGAGCAAGATTTTCCCTTCGAGCCACCCGGCCGTCGCAGCGCCCGCGCCAGTCGCAGCACCTGATACGCCGGCTGCAGCCGCGCCTGCGCCGTCGCCCGAGATCGCTGCAGCGCCGCCGGTCGACGTCGAAGCAGTATTGACCGACCTGCAATCCAAGACTTCGGAAAAACTGAACTGGCAGACATCGATTGTCGATCTGATGAAACTGCTGGGTCTGGATAGCAGCCTTGCCGCGCGCAAGGAACTTGCGGGCGAACTGCATTATTCAGGCGATACGAATGATTCGGCATCCATGAATATCTGGCTGCACAAGGCCGTCATGGCGCAACTCGCTGCCAACGGCGGGAAAGTGCCGGATAGTTTGAAGAACTGAGCATTGGTTTCTTAGTGCGTGCTTCGAAAGTAGCCGCACGGATCACCGTGCGGCTACTTCTCCATCTTCAGCGCTTTGTTATAGCCGGTAAGTTCTAGATACCCGTGCCCGACGTTCTTGTTGTCACGGCTTACCGCCACCGCGCCTTCCCAATACACCGCCCCCGTGGACTGGCTGGAATCGAGTTCCTGATCGTCCATCAGCGGGTCGAGCCGCCATGTCGCATCGCCGGTTGTTACGCTCTCCGACACCGGATACGACGTCCCCGTCCGCGGCGAACGCCATGTGCGCAGCGGCGTGAAGTCGACCTGATTGCCATCAAACGATTTCACTTGGCCTTTGGGGTCGCGCAGCGTCGCGTGTGTCCAGACGGCGCTGCCGTCGTGGCCGCGAACCTTGAACGCCATCAACGCCGACCCGTCGGTCAGGTTTGCGCCGAGCCAGTCCCAGCCGACTGCGTCGGCGCTGAGTACGGTACTGGACCATTCGTGATCGAGCCATGCCGAACCGCTGACCGATGTATCGAGGGCAGGTTTGCCGCTCTGCGCTGAAGTCCGCGTGACCTTGCCGCTTACGCGTAGTTGTGGCTCGCTGTAGTAGTAGCTCGCTTGTGCGGGTAAAGGGCCTTTGCGCGAGTAGCCGTTGTCGCCTTGCAATAGTGGCCCGGCCGTTGGCGTCAGCGTGAGGTCCAGCGTGAAATCGCTGGCCTTGACCGTCACCGCGTAATGGCCATCGGCGGCACGATCGAGTTGCCATGCATCGAGCTTGACTTCGGTGTTGCCAGTCTTCGCATAGGCGAGACCGAAGCCTTGCCGGGCGATCTTCTGATCGTGCGCGAGCCGTCCGAGGGATGGATCGCTGAGCGCCGCGTGCGCGATGATCAATTGCGATGGCGCGAAAGCACTGGGATCGGCGGGATCATGTCCGGTCGCCGAGCGAAAGAACGTGATCTGGAAGCCGAGCGGCTTGCCGTCAGGTTGATTCAGCCAGCCGGTTGCGTACCACCACTCGGTGCGAAAGGCCGGATGCGCGCCCGTGTCTTGCGGAAACGTTAGCTGATGACCCGGCGTGACAGTTGCGAACTCGGCGGCCATCGAAGGCGTGGTTCCAATAGCGCATAGGCATAACGTCAAGGACTGGAGGTGCTTGAAGAGACGCATTACCAGTCCTCCTTGACGGCGCGGACGGCATCGAGCGAGATCGCCTTGCGGCCCGCAACCACGGCCGTCGCGCACGATGAAACCAGCATCACCGCCGCGACCGTGCCGAGCACGGACCAGGGAATGTGCATCGACATGCTCCAGTGAAACGACTGCGGATTGACGACAAATACGAGGATCAGACTGATCGCCCAGCCGAGGATGAACCCCACGGCAATGCCGAGCGCAGTCAGCATGCCACCTTCGGCGGCGAGTATTGCAAGGACCTGGCGGCGCGTGACGCCGACGTGTCTCAACATGCCAAATTCGCGCGCACGTGCGAGCGTCTGCGCCGAAAAGGTCGCGGCGACGCCAAACAGGCCAATCACAATCGCCACCGCCTCGAGCAGGTAAGTGACCGCAAAACTGCGGTCGAAAATTGTCAGTGTCTTCGCGCGGATCTCGCCGGGCTGGGCGAACTCCATCGCGGGGCCGAAGGGGAGTCTGCGCAGTCTTGCGATCACGTCGTCCACATTTGTTCCACGTTGTACGCTGACCGCGACGTCGGTTGCGCCCGTGTCGCCCGTAAGCCTGCGGTAGTCCGCGAGCCGCAACTGGATTGCGCCAGTCTGCCGGACATAGTCGCGCCACACGCCGGCAACCACGAAGCTCGACTCATGCGCACCGACCGACAACCGCACGCGCTCGCCCGTTCGATACCCATAGAGATCGACCATCGCCTCCGATACCCATATAGGCGTCTCGCCTTGATGCACGGATGAAAGTGGCAGCACGGGTCCGGTCATCTGCAGCGTGGCGCCGGGATCGTTGGCATCGATCTCGCGCGCCAGCAACGCAATGGCCGGGCGCGCCGGATCGAGCGTGAGATGCGAGGTGCGTGTGAACGCGGCGGTTTTGATGCCCGGCACGGCGGCAAGCGTCGCCTGTTCGGCGGGCGCGAGACTTCCCGTGTCGCCGTTCGGCGTGACGCGCACGTAGAGATCGGCAGATAAAAGATGGGTGAGCCATTCATCCACGGACACGCGGAAACTCGCCACCATGATCGCCATGGCGACGATCAGAGCGAAACTGGACAAGACGCCTCCCATCGCAATGGATGCCTGTCCCGGCGCATTGGCGAGCCGGGCGAGTGCGAGCGTCGTGGCGGCGTTCGTGCGCCGTCTGGCGCGCCATTGGCTGAGGGCGGTGAAGACGATTGCCGTGCATCGCGGCATCAGCGCAATGCCGCCGATCAGCAGCAGCGCGACGGCGAGATAACCGAGAATGGGGACGTCGAAGAATGGCGGCAACAGCGTGAGGATCAGCGCGACCACCAGACATCCGACGGCAGGCCAGGGCGTTGCAAGTCTTGCGAGCGCGCCTTCCTCGCTGCCGGCCTTGAGCGCTGCGGCAGGACGTGCGCGCGCTGCTTCGAGCGCCGGCACGAGGCTGCCCAGCACCGATACTGCAATGCCCAACGCCAGGAAAATGGTCGTCGCAACCGGTTCGAAACCGACATGCGGCTGCACACCCGGGAAATAGCCGCCGCCCAGATCGCTGCCAAAAAACCTTAGCGCAACGCTCGATAACGCGTACCCCAACACAAGCCCAAGCAGCGATCCGATGACCCCGAGCAACGCGCCTTCCATCAGGATCTGCCGCAGCAACTGCGCGCGTGTTACGCCCAATACACGCAGCATCGCGAATTGCGACCGTCGGCGCACGACGGCCAGCGCCTGCGTCGAAAACACCAGGAACGCGCCGGTGAAAAGCGCGACCAGCGCAAGCACATTCATGTTGATCCGATAAGCACGCGAAAGCCGATCCGTACGGTTTTCATCGTCACGGGTTTCGGCCACGACGAGCTGATTGCCAAGCTGCGCCTGAAGCTGCCGTTTGAAGGTTTCGCGATCCATGCCGCGTTCGAGCTGAAGATCGACGCGCGACAATCTTCCTTGCAGACCAAAGCGCCACTGTACGGCGGCGATATCCATGACCGCGATGCGCTGCCCCGGCCTCGTCCTGACGATACCGCCCGCCACGCGAAACTCAACCGTCGATGTGCCGCTACGCAGCGCGACATCGGCGCCCGGCGGCGCCTTGAGCCACGTTTGCGCCGAGGGCGAGAGGAAGATGGCATCGGCGGAAAGAGAGTCGAGCGGGGTCTGCGCCGACGGCACACCGATCAGCTCAGGTGCGATGTGGCTTGCCCGGAACACGTCGATGCCAAGCACTTTCAGCGCAGCCGTTTCGCCGGGCACCGTGACATCGATGTCGAGCACCGGACTCGCCAGCGCCACGCCGGGTTCGCGTGCAAGACGCGGGTACCAGGTTTCGTCGAAGGTAGGTTGCGCGCCGCGCACTTGCAGATCCGCTTCGCCCGAGAGGCTTTTAGCGGCCGCCGAGAATTCGTTGAACGCCGCGCTATTGATCAACTGGACCGCGTAACCGAGCGCCACGCCAAGCGCAATGGTCGCGATGGCTACAATTACGCGTGCAGGATGACTGCGCCATTCGGCACCCAGCAGCCAGCGCGCAAGCAGCCGGCTTCCCGCGATGCGCTCGACGGGCGGCGCTGCGCGGTCATTCATTGGCCGTGCGCGCGAAGCGTTCTGCCTGTTTCGCGCCATGCAGGCCGCCATCGCTCAGAATGAGTATTCGGTCGGCGCTGGCCGCCGCTGCCGTTGAATGCGTCACCATGATCGCGGCCGCGCCGGTCGACTTGATTTCGGCGCGCAACAAGTCGAGGACTTCGTGCGCGGTGTCGGGGTCGAGGTTGCCGGTGGGTTCATCGGCGAGGATCAGGCTTGGACGATGCACGAGCGCCCGCGCTATTGCAACACGCTGCAGTTCACCGCCGGAGAGTTGCCGAGGAAAGTCGCTGCCACGGCCGACGAGCCCGACCGCGGCCAGCATGTCCAGCGCGCGCTTGGGCGGCGTATTGTTCAGGAGCAGCGGGAGTGCGACATTTTGCGCCAGCGTGAGGTGCGGCAGTACGTGAAACGCCTGGAAGACGAAGCCGAGTTTTTGTCGACGCAGGCGCGTGGCGGCATCGTCGTCGAGTTGGGAGATCGGTGTGCCGTCGATCAGCACTTCGCCGCTGTCGGCCGAGTCGAGGCCGGCGATCAGGTTGAGCAATGTCGATTTGCCCACGCCCGAGTCGCCCATGACGGCCACGAACTCGCCGGGATCAAGCGAAAAATCCAGATTGGCCAGCACGATCCTGCCCGTGCCGTAAGCCTTGCTCAAACCGCGGCATTCGAGTGCGGGCGGCGCGTCATTATTGCTGATGGTCATAGAGAACTGGTGGTCGCCGGTATGAACTGTGCTTCGGTTCAATACTGTGACAGAGAACGGCCGTGCGCGTATGGCCATCACTTACCCGGCGGCTTATGAATATCGACGATACGACCATCGAACGCTGCATGATGAAGCTGCTATCCGAGCGCAGCGCCGGGTCGTCCATTTGCCCCTCGGACGTCGCGCGTGCTCTCGCCTCCGATGAAACCGTCTGGCGCGCGTTGATGCCTGCTGTGCGCAAAGTTGCGGCACGGCTCGCCGAAGCGGGCGTTGTGCGCATCACGCGGGGCGAGACCACGCTTTCACCGGATGAGATCGATCACGGTCCGATCAGGCTGCGTCGCGGGCCCGGGTTCGTAGCGGATTGAGCGTTCGCATCAGCCGAGTTTCTGCACCGAAAACGCAGCCGTTTCATAAGGAACCGTGACCATGTCCTTGCCGGCAAGCTCAGGTTCCGATGCAATCAATGCACTGACCTCGCGGTCGATTGCCGTCCGTTCATCCGCTCCCAACGCGGCAATAAAACTCGTCGAGCGCACACGGTTGATGATCACGTCCTCAAGCGAACCGGTATGGCCTTGCTTGAAATGATGTTCATCGATGGGACCGAGTCCTTCGAACGGAAACGCCGC
Organism: Burkholderia sp. PAMC 28687; assembly: GCF_001577465.1. NCBI lineage: Bacteria > Pseudomonadati > Pseudomonadota > Betaproteobacteria > Burkholderiales > Burkholderiaceae > Burkholderia > Burkholderia sp. PAMC 28687. Next base: position 1,485,440 of record NZ_CP014506.1, on the reverse strand, counting down.
GCGCCACGCGCCGGTGTAGTAGCGCGGCGTGTCGCCTTCCACGCGATTGACAATCGCATCGAGTCTTGCGACCCAGGGAACGCGCGCATCGCGCAGATTCCAGATCAAGCCGAGTGTGCCGCCCGGCTTCAACACACGATGAATCTCAGCCAGCGCCGTGTGCGTCGCGAACCAGTGAAACGACTGCGCGCAGACGATGGCGTCGACGGATGCATCGGGTAACGGGATTGCATCGGCCGTGCCCGGGCGGGCATCGACCTGGGGGAAGCTTGCAGCCAGCTTTTCGAGCATGCCCGCGACTGGTTCGACCGCGATGACATGCGCGCCGGTCTCGATCAGGCGCGGCGTGAATTTGCCTGTGCCCGCGCCCAGATCGACCACTGTCTTGCCGGCTTCGAGTCCAAGCTGGTCGCGCAACCAGCCCGCAACTTCGGGTGGATAGTCCGGCCGCCCCCGTGTGTATGTGTTCGCCAGGCTTGCATAGCCTTCCGCCGCAGCGTGGTGTACGCCGTCAGTTCCTGTGCTCATTGTTTGCTCCCGCTTATGTGATTCAGTGGTTCGACTGCGGACAGCATAATAATCTTGCCGTGATTTGCCAACGAGAACGTCGTTAAGCGCGCGGCAAGGTCAACACGGCGCCCAGTCCGCGCGTCGGCCGGTTGCGTAAGACGAGTGTTCCACCGTGTGCCATCGCAATGGCTTTTGCGATGGTCAGCCCCAGTCCCGAGCCATGTGTCTTTCCCGGTTGTGCCCTGAAATAAGGTTCCGCTTCGGTACGGTGACGCTTGGCCGTCAGTACGATTCGGTCGTCGATTATGTCGCGCCGCTCAGCTTGACCGGCCGTCATCCAGGCGGCAACAACCTGTCGCCGCATCCGTACGACAACGACAATCTGAACAACTCGTTTCGTGTCGATAACGCCGTGAAATTCACCAGCGTCCCCTATGCCGGCCTGAAGTTCGGCGCGCTTTACGGATTCTCCAACGAGGCAGGCGGCTTCGATGACAACCGCCTCTACAGCGCCGGCGCATCGTATGAAACCGGGCCGTTCACGATCGCCGCGGGTTACCTGCAGGCGAACAATCCCGGCGTGAGCAACACCGATGGTGCGATCACGCTGACCGACCGTACGTTCATCGCTTCATTGCAGCGGACCTACGGCGCCGCTCTCAACTATGCGCTCGGCGCGGGCCGGGTCGGCTTCGTCTGGACGCGCACTCAGCTCGGTGGCGTTGCAACCATCAACGGAGCGAACAATCTTGGCCTCAAGCAGAACGGGCAGGGCGCGAGCTTCAATAACTTCGAGTTCAATGCCAGCTATCTTGTGACGCCGTCGGTGGCGCTTAATGGCGCATACACCGATACGAAAGGCGTGATGTCGAACGCGACGGGCGAACATGAACCGGCGTGGCAGGATGTGTCAGTGCAGGCGGATTACCCCCTCTCCAAGCGCACCGATGTGTACGTTCAGGCTACCTATCAGCACCTAAGCAGCGATGCCTCGGGACTGACTGCCGACGTCAGCGGGCAATCTCCATCGACGAAAATCGAGCAGGTCGTGGCCGCGGTGGGATTGAGGCACCGGTTCTGATGCGTTGACCGCAACAATGCGTCGCGCCTCCTGTTCAAGATATTCCAAAGTGTTCCACACCGTGTCGGTTCAACACGGCTTCAATAATCGCCGACCACCGAAAACGATATCGACGCGCCAACGAAGCTCGAATGGACCGTTGATGGGTAACGCTTTGCCATTCTGTTGCGCGATCAAGGCGCATCAAACAGACACGCTCTCACGCGTAACCATTTTTCCCGATGGCAACGCTTGGTAACGAACCGCGTGGCCGCTGACCAACGGCGCGCGCCAAACGCTGCGGTTTAATGACCTCCGTCCATTCGACGCACGGCGACATCGATTGGCAACTGACTAGGCATCGTTTTTTCGGAGAAACAGAAATGAATAAATCCCTTATGGCTCTTGGTGTGTTTGGTACCTTCGCCGGAGCAGCTAATGCACAGAGTAGCGTGACGCTATACGGCCTGATCGATGCAGGGCTCACGTACACCAACAACCAGGGCGGCAGCAAGAATGTCCAGGCAACGAGTGGCCAGGTGAATGGCAGCCGCTGGGGACTGCGCGGCGCGGAAGATCTGGGTAGCGGGTTGAAAGCCATCTTCGTGCTGGAAAACGGCTTCAGCATCGATAGCGGCAAGTTCGGCCAGAACGGCGCGGAGTTCGGCCGCCAGGCCTACGTTGGTTTGTCGAGCGATCAGGCGGGCGCCGTGACGCTGGGACGTCAATACGATTCAGTGGTCGACTATCTTGGACCGCTTGCATTGACCGGTACGTCATTCGGCGGCACCCAGGCCGCGCATCCGTTCGATAACGACAACCTCGACAACTCGTTCCGAATCAACAACTCGGTCAAATACCAAAGCGTCAATTACGGAGGCCTGAAGTTCGGCGGCCTCTATGGTTTCTCGAACGCAGCGGACGGCTTCTCCGATAACCGCGCATACAGCTTCGGCACGTCATATAACTACGGGCCCTTGAATGTTGCCGCAAGCTATATGCAATTGAACAACGCAGGCTCGACGCTCAACGCGTCGGGCGCTGTGACGAGTGACGCCACGTTCGCAGCAGCGCGTCAGCGCACTTACGGCGCAGGCGTGAGCTACGCGTTCGGCGCCGCAAATGTGGGCTTTGTGTTTTCGCAAACGCATCTGGACGGCGCGACGGGCATCGGCGGATCGGCATCGGGTACGACGAACGGCTTGACGCTGTCAGACGGCAGCGCGCGCTTTACCAACTACGAGGTGAACGGTCACTACAACCTGTCGCCCGCGTGGACGCTCTCAGGCGCCTATACATTCACCGATGCAAAGCTCGATGGCGTCAGCCCGAAATACAACCAGGTGACGCTGCAGACGGCGTATGCGCTCTCCAAGCGCACGGACGTCTATTTGCAGGGCGTGTATCAGCACTTGAGCGGTACGGGTGATTCGGGCCTGACGGCGGATATCAACGGGCTCAGCGCGTCATCGACCAATAGCCAGGTCGCGGGAACGATTGGCTTGCGTCATCGGTTCTAACTACGAAAGTGTGCATGGAGCCGGGACGACAAGCCCGGCTCTTCTTGCTTGAGCTCAGCGCGATCCCGGGCCCATGCCTTCGGCGATCGCACGGCATGCGTCCTTGAGCGGCGCAATGTAGGTGTCGAGTGGTGAACCGCTCTTTCTATAAAGCGGAATGCTGATGCTGACACATGCAAGCGGCTCGCCATTCGAGCCCAGGATCGCGCTTCCGTAGCAGAAGATCTGCTCTTCGTTTTCTTCGCGGTCTTCTGAATAACCGCGGGCATGCGTTTCGTCCAGTTCGGCATCGAGTGCTGAACGCTCCACGATGGTATTGGACGTAAAGCGCTCGAAATGCAGCGGCGCCAGCAAGGCGTCGCGTTCGGCGCGTTTGAGCGATGCCAGATAAGCCTTGCCCACCGAGCTTGAATAGAGCGTGACACGCGTACCGATTCGCGAAGCCATGCGTACGGCCTGAGGGCTTTCGAGCTTTTCTATGTAGACCATTTCAGAACCGCTGCGCACCGCGAGGTGCACGGTTTCCTGGGTTGCATCGCGCAACACCTGAAGCGGTTCGCTCGCCGCAACGCGCAAGTCCGAGCGCTCCCAGCTACGGCTTGCCAACGACAACAGGCGTGGCCCGAGCGAATAAGCGCCGCCGTGCGGACTCTCGACGACCAGCCCCTCGGCAATCAGCGCACCGACAATCCGGTACACCGTCGGCCGCGGATAACCCGCCAGCGCGGTGAGTTGCGCAATGCCGGGAGGTGTCTGTGCGTCGGCAATGCACTGCAGGACGGCCAGGAACTTCGAGAATGCGGCGGTCCCGGTCGGCTTGGCGTCTTCGGGGACGTCAGGCGTAGCCGGCTTGTCGATGGCGTTCGAGGATGGTTTGGGCATGGCGTTGAAAGAACTGGACGGCCCGCAAGACAGCAAGGAGCGCGAGCGGTGACGCGAACGATTATAACGGAGCGGTTTTCGCTGACGGCCCAGCGTGTTGCGCGCAGACCGGATGGCACGCGGCTTGGGGATACGTAATAATGCGAAGCGGGCCCGCGAACACCTGCGCAAGCCCTCGGACCATCAACCAGTACGTGTCGCCGATTGCGGCGCGGCGGCCAGCATTGCGCCGCACAACCCGGGGTTATCGATGAGCAACAACGCGTCGCCTGCACCATCCGCTGCCCGCTGGCTGCCCTACATCGTGGCGGGAACGTTCTTCATGGAATACCTCGACACGACGGTCATTGCAACCGCATTGCCGCAAATGGCGAAGTCGTTTGGCGTCGGCCCCAACGCGCTCAGCCTCGGCATGACCGCGTACATGCTCGCGCTCGCAATCTTCATTCCGGTGAGCGGCTGGGTCGCGGATCGCTTCGGTTCGCGCACGGTGTTCTTCGGGGCGATCGTTGTGTTCATCGTGGCGTCGGTGTTGTGCGGCATGTCGAATTCCGTCGCCGAGTTCACGGCGGCGCGAGTGCTTCAAGGCGCCGGCGGCGCGATGATGGTCCCGGTCGGCCGCCTGATCGTGGTGCGAAGCACCGAGAAAAGCCGCCTCATGCAGGCCATCTCGACCATCACGTGGCCTGCCATTGCAGCGCCGGTCATCGGGCCGCCGGTCGGCGGGTTCATTACGACCTATGCTTCATGGCGATGGATCTTCTTGCTGAACGTGCCCTTCGGCCTGTGCGCCCTCGTTGCCGTCGCCATGCTGGTCCCGAACCTGAAAGGCGCGGAACGCAAGCCGCTGGACGTGACGGGCCTCGTGCTCAGCGGCGCGTCGCTGACGGCCGTGCTCTATGGCGCGGAGCTCGCCAGTCAGCCCGCCAGCAATCCGTGGCTTGCGGGCGGGATCGTGCTTGCCGGATTCCTGATCGGCTATATCGCGGTCCGGCATGCGGCGGGGCATCCGCATCCATTGATTGATTTCTCGACGCTGAAGATTCCAACCTATTCGGTCACGGTCTTGACGGGGTCGTTGACACGCATCGGCATTGGCGCGGTACCGTACCTCATGCCATTGCTGTTTCAGATCGGCTTCGGGCTTTCCGCCTTCAAGTCGGGCCTGTTGCTCCTTGCGAGCGCGCTGGGCAATCTCGGCATGAAGGCATTGACCACTCGCATCCTGCGGCGCTACGGGTTCAGGAACGTATCTATCGTAGCGGTAGCCACGGCCGGAATCTTTACTATCGCGTGCGGCATTCTCACGCCCGACTCGCCGCTTGCGTGGGTCCTGCTCGTGGTGTTTGTGTATGGCGTTGCACGTTCAATGCAGTTCTCGCTGCTCGCCACGCTGGCTTATGCCGACGTCGGCCAGCCGCAAATGAGCGCCGCGAGCACGTTATGGAGCGCGGCTGCGCAAATGACAATCGGCCTGGGCATTGCTTATGGCGCGGTAGCGTTGCGCGCGGCCGCTGCGATCAACGGTGAAACGACCGGCACCGAAAGTCTTCATTTTTCACTCGATGACTTCAGGCTCGCGTTTCTCTTCGCGGGCGTGCTGACTCTGGTTTCCGTCTATGGATACTTCAAGGTCGCGCGCGATGCAGGGCAGAGCGTAGGTGGCGGATCGATGCGTCAGGATGCATCGCAGAAAAGCAGTTGACGCGAACAAGCCCATGATCCGCGACCCCGATCCGCACACATGGATGTCATTGGCGCTCGCCGAGCGCGGTGTGCGGCGCTTCGGGCCGGGAGAGACGAATCCACGCATCGTGGCATATAACGCGCATACGAATCTTGCCGGCTATGACGACAAGGTCTCGTGGTGCGCTTCGTTCGTGAACTGGTGCATGGCGAATGCGGGTTATAGCGGCACAGGGTCCGCGCTTGCACGTTCGTGGCTTGAGTGGGGACGCGTGCTCGATCAGCCCGAGTATGGATGCATTGCCGTGCTCTCGCGCGACGATCCGGCTAGCTGGAAGGGGCACGTCGGCTTTTATCTGCGCCATGATGACGACGCCGTATATCTGCTCGGCGGCAATCAACTGGACGAAGTGCGCGAGCTCGCCTACCCGCTTGCCGATGTACTCGGCTACAGGTGGCCAGACCCGGTTTGATCGCGCCTGGCAGGCGCTGGATCATGGCAGCAGAGGCAAAGCACGTTGCCGTCCGGATCACGAAAATAAACGCGACCATGATCCGTAACGCCAACGTAGACATGTGAAAGCATTGCAACACCCTATGATCAACCCGCAACATGTCAGCAGTTTGAAATGAGACATGCCTGACGGCGTAAGGTTGGCCCCCCGACGCAAGCGGCCATGGCAAATGTCACGTCATCGATTGCAACCGAATGTATGAATTGTGAAGCAGGTCATCCATGCTTCGTGCGTCGACGTTATATATGTACGCAAAATCATAATCCGGAGATGCACCAATGACCCCACGCCTGCGCCGAACTCATGCCGCCGTATTGACCGTCACCGCATTGGTCGCGGTTTTATCGACACCCGCCTGGGCGCAACAAGCCGTACCGTCTCCTACCGCGCCCGGTGCCGCGGCAAGCGATCCACCCGGCCGCGTTGCACGCCTGAACTACTTCAACGGCAACGTGACAATGGAACCTGCGGGCGAAACCGAATGGTCCTACGCGCAACTCAACCGGCCGCTGACCACGGGCGATCAGGTCTGGACGGACAACGGCGCGCGGGCGGAGCTTCATATCGGATCGACGGCGTTACGGCTCAACCAGCAAACGGCGTTGAGCATGGTTGATATCGACGATGCCACCCTGCAGCTCAAGGTCACGCAAGGGTCACTGTCCGCGCATGTGCGCGCGTTGCCTCCCGGGCAGAACATCGAGATCGATACGCCGAACGTTGCCTTGCAGGCATCGAGCGCGGCCGAATTTCGTGTCGATGTCGCGCCCGATGGCAACTCGACCACGGTGACGCTGCGAAGCGGCAGTGCCATGCTGTACGGCGATGGCGGCTCGTTGCAGATGACCGCCGGCCAGCAAGTCAGATTCACCGGCGTGAACCTGCAGCAACAAGCGGCCGGACCGGCGCCGGGCCTCGACGCATTCGATCAGTGGATCATAAGCCGCGACAGGCTGGAAGATGCTTCGGTATCCGCACGATATGTATCGCGTGAAATCCCGGGCTATGAAGACCTCGACGCAAATGGCACATGGCGCACTGATCCATCCTATGGCGAGGTGTGGGTGCCGACGGTGGGGGTATCGGCGAACTGGGCGCCTTATCGCGAGGGCCACTGGACATGGATTGCGCCGTGGGGTTGGACCTGGGTCGATGACGCCCCGTGGGGATTTGCACCGTTCCACTATGGACGCTGGGCGTATCTCGGCAATGCGTGGGCATGGGTGCCGGGGCCGGTGGTTGCCGCGCGTCCCGTGTATGCGCCCGCGCTGGTCGCGTTTGTGGGCGGTGGCGGTGGTTCCCATTGGGGTGTCGATCTTGCGATAGGCGGCGCGGTGGGTGCGGGTGTTGCCTGGTTTGCGCTCGGGCCGCACGAGCCTTGGCATCCGGGTTCGGGATACAGCCCGAGCTATTACAACCGCGTGAACAATAATGTGAACGTGCACAACACGACGATCGTCAACAACATCACGAACGTTCACAACACGTACATCAATCAGCGCGTGCCAGGTGCGATTGTCGCGGTGCCGGCGAACACGTTCGTGCATGGGCAGCCCGTGGCGCAAGCCGCGCGTGGCCTGACGCCGGAGCAGATCGGCCGTGCACAGATCGGCGCGGGGACGCCCGGTATTGCGCCGGTACGTGGCAGTTTCACGGGCGGCATGCGCACGGCATCGGCTGGCGCGCCGCCTCAGGTGGCACAGCGGCAGGTGGTCGCAACGCGAGCGCCGGCGGTTCCTGCTGCCTATCGCGACACGCTTGCACAACGGTTTGCAAGCGGCGGCGGACACGTCGAGGGTGCGGGCGAGCCGATCGTGCGCACGACTGTTCCTGCTGCATTCTCGCGCCCAATCAACCGGAACGCGCCCGCAGCGCCTGAGGGGTATCGTCTTGTGAGCCGGACGGCAAGTCGCCCGGTTACGTCGCAAGGCGCGCCGACTCGAAACGTGGGACAAAATGTGCCGCGAGAGGAAGGGCACAATCCGCAGGCTGCACAGCCGCATGCGCCGTTGGGAGCGCAAGGGGGCGCCCCGAGGCCTTTCGTCAATAACGCCGCTCATGATCCCGCGGACCATGCGCCGAGGCCCGAACAGCAGAACGAGGCGCAAGGGGCGCGGCAAGCACAGCCGCAAGCGCAATCTCAACCGCATGCGCTGAATGAGCCGGCACTGCATGCGCTTAAAGGACCACAATCGGAACCGCGGCCCGAACCGCGTCCAGAGGCAAGACCCGAGCACGAAGCGCCGCATGCCACGCCACCTGTACAACACGCGGAGTCACATCCGCAGCCGGCGCGGCCACCCGAGCATGAGCAACACCAGGAGCATCAAGAGCACCAGGAGCATCACGACGAACACGCAAAGTGAGAAGAGGGCGGCCATCCCGCCGCCCGTACAATGCAATTTACCGCTTGAGCTTCAGATAAGCGCGGCTCAGGATGGGCCGGCTATGCACCCATAATCTCGATGCAAGCCACGACGCCGGCTTGTCACGCACTTCGAGCCTGTATATGGAGTGCTCGCCGGCGTGCTCGTTGCTGACGTTCGGCGCCATCTCGCACGTGTAGAAATGGCGGAAGCCGGCTTCGCGAGCAACACGCAGGTAGTCATCGTCGAAGAAACCTTGCGGCCAGCACAAGTGATCCGACACTTCGCCCATGCGGGCGCTGAACGCTTCGCGAGCATCGATCAGATCACGCTTGAGGCCGGCGCATTTCTCTGCGCGATTCGAAGCCACTTTGTCCCAGCGCAGATGGCTATGCGTGTGGCTGTGGAATTCGAAGGTGCCTGCACGACGCATCGCATCTATCTCGGACCATCGCAAGATCGTGCGATCGGGTTCTCCGCCTTGTATTGCGAGATCCCCTTCACGATGCCCCAGCAACTCGGGCAGCGCACCACCGGTCTGCGCGTTCGGGCGCGGCGCGCCTTCGCCGGGCCAGCTTGTCACGAGAAAGCACAGGGCAGTGAAACCGTGCTTCTCGAGGACTGGGTGCGCGTGGACCCAGTTGTCGAGATATCCGTCGTCGAAAGTCAGAACCACGGATTTCGGCGGCAGCGGCTCGCCTGCGAGGAACGCGCTCAGTTGCGCCGCGCCCGCTGTCCTGTAGCCCGCTTCTGCGAGGTATGCCATTTGCGCTGCAAAATGAACAGGCGAAACCGTGATCATTCCAGGCGACGTGCTGACATGGTGATACATCAGCACCGGCACCGCTCGCGCCCGCTGCGTCACGCGTTGGACCGGCGTTCGCGGATGCCGCGCCGGTAGAAGTCGATGGTTTCGTCGGCCATGCCGTCCACCGTGAAGCTGGCATCCGTCAGAAGGCGGCCGGCCACCCCGAGTTGCACACGCAGCCGGGGGTTATCGATCAGCCGCGCCATGGCCGCGCGCAACGCGGGAATATCGTGCGGTGGCACGAGCAGGCCATTGATGCCATGCGTGATCAGTTCGGGCACGCCATCCACGTCGGTTCCGATCACCGGCAAGCCCGCAGCCATGGCCTCTATATAGGATTGCCCCAGCGCTTCCTGATGCGTCGGCAGCACGAAGAGATCGCAGCCCCGCAGCACGTTCGGAATGTCCGTGCGAAAGCCCAGAAGATGGATACGATCAGAAAGGCCCATACCATCGACGATATTCTTTATCTTTTCGAACCACGGGCCATCGCCGGCCATCACGACATGCAGATTGGGACGCTCCGCGAGCATCGGCTGGACTGCGTCGATCAGGTCCTCATGGCCTTTTTTGTCGCGCACGATCGCGACCATGCCCGCGATGACTGCGTCGCCGTCGAGCCCGAGTTCCGTACGCAACGTTGAATGTAAAAGCGGCTCGGGTTTCACAATACCGTCATAGATCGTTTCTACACGACCCTTCGATACCCCGGCGGAGATCAGGTACTCGCGTACATGCCGGCTCACCGCGATCACGCGATGCGGAATCCACGTGTAGGTCGCAAGCGAACTGATAGGCAACGCGAGGTGGCGCGTACGTACGACCAGCGGCGTACTCGCCAGGCGGCCGGCGGTTCCGGCCACGATGCTGTCATGCCCGCTATGCGTGTTGAGCACATCGAATCTGCGGCGCGAGAGCAATGACTTGATCGTCAGCATCGACTTCACGTCGGCGCCGCCCTTCATGCGGGCGTGATGAACAATAAAGCCTTCCTCTTTCGCGCGCACGCCCAGGCGAGCTTCTTTCGGGCAGACCACCTCGACCGTGTGTCCGCGTGTGCGCAATATGATCATTTCCTTGAGCGTCCGATGTTCCTGACCGCCCCATCCGGTGGATGATTCGCTGTGTAGTACGCGCAATGACTTCATGGTCCGTTTTCCCGCTTTGGGCGACATGTAACTGGATCGTATCGGTCCGTAATATATCGTAATAATCGAGAAGATTAGCGGTTAATGAAGAAAAAATCCTGAGTTCCATCACCTGAGGAAAAATCTGCCGGGGAGTTCAGGTTATCTAAGGCGCAAATCCCGTTACGTCAGGCTGGATGGGCCGTGTGGGGCGGGGAATAGGCAGAGAATTAGCAAACGTTTGCAGAAAAAGAATTGGCGATCTCAAATCTTCTTGTGGCAGTCACGAATATAAATTGCGAGCTCTGAAAGTACCGGAAAATCGCGGTTCGTTTGGACTAGAAACTAAAATTGCGCGATGCCGAGCGCTGACGGGCGGCTATCGTACGAACCGTGTTCACATATGTTTTGAGTATGGAAGGGTGGTATCGAATATATTTTACATCCGGGCCGGGGGTTTGTATCCTATCGCCGGCCTGCGGTTTGCCGGGCGCCTTCATGCATCGTCCAGGCAGCGAAAATCAACTCTTGTTCAACCCCGAAGGAGGGGTCAATGCTTCAACCCCGGTATGGACGCATTTGCCTGACAACGATTTGCTGTCTTCTTGGAACTCACGCATTGGCTCGCGACATTCCTCATCACGCTCAAACGATAAGCTCCGAGGCCGACGAACCGCTTCAGTCCGGTGGCGGTACGGTAAGCGATCTGCCGTTGGAGGGCAGTAACTTCCAACGAGTCTTGTATTTACCCCCGGCGCGCGAAGCCAAAGGCCTGATGATCATGTTTGCGGGAGGCACGGGCGAACTGGATATCGACAAGCACGGACGCATCAAGAACGCAAAGAACTTCGTGGTGCGGTCGAGCGACCTCTGGCGCGAGCGCGGCTATGGCGTGTTGCTGGTCGATGCACTCGATCATCGATCGTTGCGAGGCCAGCGCAGCACTGCAGCGTATGCCGGGGTTATCGCAAGGATAGTTGCTTTCGCGCGCGAGACGACCCGCGCGCCGCTGTGGGTGCTGGGCACGAGTCAAGGGTCTATCGCTGCGATGAATGCAGCATCGCACGCGGGACAAAACGGGATGGCGGGTTTGATCCTGACCGAGTCGGTGTCCATTCTTGGTGGTTCGCACGAGACCGTCTTCGATTCACACCCCGAGAACGTTCGTGTTCCTTCGCTGGTCGTTGCGAACCGCGATGACCAATGCAAGGTCGCGCCGCCATCTATGGCGAACGCGATCGCGCAAGCCATTCACAACGCACGGGTTACCGTGTTGAACGTGAGCGGTGGCGTTCAGCATTCGCAGGACAACTGCGGCTCTTTGACGCCGCATGGCTACTACGGTATAGAAGACAAGGTCGTAGACGACATTGTCGACTGGATGCAAAAGACGCGACCTTAGTGTTCGCTCAAACCGCTACGTAAGGCATCGTGTGCCGGTTGAATTAAGATTGATGCCTCCATGAAAACGGCTGGAAGACGATGACCACAGACGCTCTTGATACCAACCGGCCCACGTTGACAGGTCATTTCATCGAACTTCGTCCGCTTGAGGGAACGCACCAGGACGCGCTTCTCGAAGCCTCCGCGGATGGCGAGCTGTGGAACATGAAGGTGACGGTCGTCCCCGGACCGGACACAGTGGATGGGTACATTGCCACTGCGTTGGCCGGGCGCGAGACAGGGGCGGTCATGCCATTCGTCATTGTCAGGCGCGAGAGCGGCGAGGTACTTGGCAGTACCCGCTTCTGGAAGATCGATCGCATCAACAGGAAACTCGAGATAGGGCATACATGGTTGCGTGCATCTGCCCAGCGCACAGGTGTCAATACTGAAGCAAAATATTTGCTGCTCGCTCATGCATTCAATGTCATGAGCGCAGTGCGTGTCCAGTTCACAACCGACGAACTCAATGAAACATCGCGAGCAGCCATTTTGCGAATCGGCGCCAAGCAGGAAGGCATTGTTCGGCACGAACGCATCATGCCGGATGGCCGCAAACGCAATTCGGTGCGCTTCAGCATCATCGATACCGAATGGCCGGCGGTCAAAGAGTCTCTGGAGCAAATGATGGTGCGATAGACAAATTGGCGCATTTTCAGCGCCGTTGGACTTGCTTTTAAATGGCCCGTTTTTGCGACTCCATTCGCGCAAACGGGCCATTTTGTTACCTCGCCGTCTATTGATCGGGTTCGCAAAAAAAATTCAATTAATCATACGAAATATGGTAATCAGTATTATTTACTTTAAATATTAACAAAAGGTAACTTCATACTATAGGAAAGCCTTAAATACTGAAAGCTTCGTGGATTTTGTTTCACGTGAGGATGAAATTCTCACTGCTTGCGATTTTGGGGAGAGACGCAGTGCATCAATCGGTCACTGAGGAACTATTACTTATTTCAAAGTCTTTCCACCACGTTACACGGATGAAACGTTTTTTTGCGAATATAATTCGTCTGCCTCGACCACCCCGTAAGTAATACCTGTACAGAACTGCAGCGCGGTTGAACATGGCAGGAATTACGTGTTTGGAGGTACGGGCGAAATCCGGTAATGCGGGTGTGAGGCCTCCCGCGTGGAGTATCGGATGACGCGTAAATGTGCTGGATGTTGCAGCCCAAGCGATTAGTTCTGCCGCTTGATCGTTGGGAATAATTCAGCGTTGGCTGAATAGTAAGGGCTTCTAAATTTGTTGATAGGGTAGGCGGAGTTCGACTTTGGTTTGGCGTGAATCAAGCGGCTAAGAAGTGGTTCGTCCGGTTCTTGCTGCTCCACGCAGCGCATCCGGCCATGGCTGCAAGCAACACACCGCTAGATGCACGCGAGCTCTGGAATTATTTAGGATCGCATAGGAATAACGCATTTTCGATGCCACTTTGAGGGCAGGCCTGAACACGCCGGTTTAATGGCAAAACGCAAGAAAGCTTCAGATTCATCAGCAACGGACGCGATCACCGCGTTTTCAGCTTTACCTCTTTCAGTACCTCAACAACGCATACGCTGGACGGCTTCGATCGATCTTGCTGACTCCCCGGGGAAACCTGCTTTTAGCGATACATACGGACTATGATGAAATACTTAAGACTACTTCCGGTTGCAGCCGCGACAATGCTGGCGACATTTGGTGTGCAGAACGCGCAAGCGCAATCAAGCATCACGATCTCCGGCACGCAATACAAGTTGTGCGGTCAGGAGAATGACAACTGCACGTTCTCGGGAACCGGATCGGTCGTGTTTGGCGCGGTTCCGCCCAACGCGCCGTCGAGCATGCTGACAAGCCCGCGTACCTTCAGCAATGGAGTGGGATGCTATGTCGGCGCGGTTTCGCAGTCCGATCCCGCCTACGGTTACGGCAAGTCGTGCTGGGTCAGCCTGGCAGCGGCGAGCACGCCTCCCGCCACCTCGACGCCGGCACCGAGCAAACCCGCGACTACACCTACGGCGCCCGCGACCACTACACCGGTGACGTCGACCCCGACGCCCACAGCGCCCGCGACCACGACTCCGTCCACCCCGGCGACGACCCCGACGACCACGCCTTCGACTTCGACACCGACCCCGACCACATCGGCCATCACGTGCGGTTCTCCGACGCAGACGGCGGGCGGCTCGGGTAGCGGATTGATCAGCGCCGACACGCCGACCACTGACGGTCTGCGTATATTCCAGAACAACGTACCGTTCAAGCTCGCGATCACGACGAACTCGCCGGCGGCGGACACCGTTGTGTGGTCCGTTGCGGACTCGAACGGTTCCATCAAGACGCAGGGCAGTTTCCCGGTCAAGTCCGGCGCGCAGACGAACAGCATTTCGTGTACATCGACGTGGTCTGGCTACGGCGCGCTTACCGCGACCCTGCAGTCACACGGCGGCACGTTGCCAAGCAGCGGCACGCGTCCAATGGGCATCGCGACATTCGGCGTATTGCCGAACCTGAGCTCGGTGCTCGGTACGGTGACATATGCGCATCAGGACCAGCATCGCTTCGGCATGCAGGGTTTCAACGGCAACATCGCCGCGTTGCGCGCATTGGGCATTTCGTGGACCATCGACGATCGTCAGGTGTCGGCAATGGAACCCAACGGCCCGGATACGTACACGCCAAGCGTCAACGATCTCGACCCGTTCTACAAGACCAACCCTGATCAGATGCGCATTGTGCGTCTCGATGGACTGCCTGCATGGGATTCGAAGACGGGCCAGTTCAACGACAGCTACTACGCGCCGTCGAATATGCCGGAATTCCAGCGATTCATGGCGAAGGTCGGCACCGACACCAGCCTGATCCGCGCCGCGAATTACCCGAACCAGCAGAAGAACTATTACCAGGTGACGTGGGAGCCGAGCCTCGGCTGGGCAGACAGTGACGCGAACTTCGTGGCCATGTACAAGGCTGCTTACGAAGGCATTCACTCGACCGATCCGAACGCAGTCGTAATGGGCACGGGTAATCCGTTCGCCGCGAATTGCGATACGTGCACGACGGGCTATCTGAAGAAATTCGGCGCGCTCGGACTGTGGAATTACATCGATGCAGTCTCGACGCATGGTTACTGGAACGCAGGCACCTTTCCGGCGCATCCGCCTGAGTTGCAGGACTCCGATCCGGATCCGGCGAACCAGGCCAACGCGCTCGACAACCAGATGACGCAGTTGCGCGCTGTCATGCAGGCAGGCAAGCCGAACATGAAGCTGTTCTTCACGGAAGCAGGCGTGAGCTACGACCCGGGTCTCAACTACGGGCCCACGGTACCGTCGGCGAACCAGTTGTTTGCTCATGCGGCAGTTGGTGCGCGTGCACACATCATCACATTGGGCGGCGGCGCACAGGTCACCACGCTGTTCTTCGGCCCCGACTATCCGGGCGAAGTGGGCTATGGATCATTCTTCGACCTGAACAACGCACAAGGCTCTTTTGGTGCGACGAACTTGTCGCCGAAGCCTGAAGCCATGGCATTCGCCACGATGACGCGTGCACTGGACGGCACGAACACGCTGGGCCGCGTCAACGGCACGCCGTCGGGGACCTTCGCTTATGCGTTCCAGCAACTCGGCAACGGCAAGGTCGTGACCGCTGCATGGACACACAGCAATGCGCAATGGCCGGCAACCGGCGGCCAGTATAGCCAGACGTACACGAGCACTTATTCGCTGCAAGTCGACAATGCCGGCACGTCGGGCAACGTCACCAAGATCGATGGCTATGGAAACGTAAGCACGGTTCCCTATACCAACGGCAAGGCGACGCTAACCCTCACCGAAGTCCCGCAGTACATCGTGTCGAACAACGCGACGGTTGCGAAGGCCAACTCGACGGTGCCGGTCGGATATACGGGGCAATAAGAAGCAAGGCAGTTTTCGCGCAGCAGACTTTCGACGCGCCGTGAGCAGGACTGGCGGTGCGTGAAGAAAGCCTTGAATGCCTCGTGGATAAAACCACGAGGCATTTTTTTGTCCACGCGAATGAACCGGCTATACACCAAAGAAAAAAGCCCCGGATCTCTTGGGCAGATCCGGGGCCGACCGTGAAGAGACAAGGAGAGGAGTGATCTCCACGGTAAAAGGTGTTGTGCAGGCGCCGTCAAGCGCCGGTGCATCAGCCAGCACCTTAAACAAAACACGATCAGGGATAAATACGCTTGCAGCGAATTGATTCTTCCGATGTCACGAACAATCGGAGATTTGAGTCTTGGCGAGACCGCGGTTCAGTTCAGGCGAATGCTTCGACAGTTGCATCGACAGCATGCGCATTGGTGTATGGCGCCAGACCGTACTGCGCGTCAGCAATGACGCAACGGCCTTCCTGATCGACGACACTCGACATCAGCGGGCAGCTCTCGAACAACATAGCAATCCACTCCACGAAAACGCGAACCTTCGGTGCGAGATGCCGGTTATGCGGATAAACCGCGGCAATCGGCATGGGCGCGGGTTTCCATTGCGGTAATACTTCCACTAGCGCACCCGAGCGCAAGTGCGGCAACAACATGAACCGAGGTGACTGGATGATCCCGGCTCCCTGAACGCCGCACATCACATAGGCGTCGCCATCGTTGACCGCAAGCGTGCCGCGCATCTTGACCGATGTCGTCTCCTTGTCGATCACAAAGCTCATTTCGTTCATGCGGCCCGTGCCGTTCGAAAAATATTGCACGGCGTGATGCTGACGCAGATTGTCCAGACTCGTGGGTTCGCCATATTGTTCTATGTAGGCGGGACTTGCTGCTGTCAATGTCTGAAGCACACCAAGACGTCTCGCCACAAGGCTCGAATCCTCCAGCTCTCCGACTCGAATCGCACAGTCAACACCTTCCTGCACGAGGTCCACGGGTTTATCGCCGAAACCGACCATCAATTCGATGTCCGGATAACGCTCGCGAAATTCGGGCAGCCGCGGCATCACGACCAGCCGCCCGACGGAGCCGGGCATGTCGATACGCAGCTTGCCGCGTGGCCCTTTTCCCGTATTCGATAACGCGTCTTCCGTCTCGTCTATCTCGGCGAGGATGCGTATGCAGCGTTCGTAGTATTCCGCGCCTTCGGGCGTGAGGTTCAGGCGCCGTGTCGTGCGTTGCATCAGGCGCACCCGCAAATGCGCTTCGAGATTCTTGATGATGGTCGTGGTGGACGCGTGGGGGAGATTTAGCGAGTCTGCGGCGCGCGAAAAACTGTTCATCTCCACGATCTTCGTGAACACCTGCATTGCCTGTAGCCGGTCCATGTTGTCTCACTTTTTCAAGCAGAAATGGGCAGGTTCGATCGCGCCGGACTTGATGGAGTCCCGATTGTTCCAAGCGAGCGAATTGTGTTCTGGATTATAACCATTTATCAGAATTGCGCTGAAGTCCACAATCCGCCACATCGCAACTTTGGCGGAATGACGCTTACACGTCACACGAAACATGCAATCGACGAGGGATTCGACGCTTAGCATCGAAGAGGTTTCCATTACCGGTCACGCGCAGCTCATTCGCTTGCGCAGCTATCACCCCGCGTCAAAAGGCGCGCTCTTGCCAATCGTCATCTATTTTCACGGAGGCGGTTTTGTGCGCGGGTCGCTGGACATGGCGGACGCTGCTGCTAGCGCTATTGCACGCGAGACGCCGGCGTGGGTGGTCTCGGTCGGTTATTCGTTGTCGCCCGCCTTTCCATTTCCTGCGGCTCTCGAAGATGGTTATCGCGCCACGCAATGGGTGGTCGCAAATGCTCGTGCGCAAGGAGCGGATGCAAAGCGCATTGGTGTTGCGGGCCATGATGCCGGCGGCAATCTGGCGACATGTCTTGCGGCTGTCGCCCGCGATCGCGGTGAATTCGTTTTCGCCGCTCAAGCGCTGCTTGCGCCTTTGCTCGATCCAAGCATGACACGCATGGCCGACGAAAAAGAAATCGTCGATCCCGATCTGGGTGCGAGTGAATGCGCTCAGTGTTATCGCGCGTACTTGCCCAATGCATCGCAATGGTTGCATCCGTATGCAGCGCCGATTGAATCGCGCAGGCTTGCAGGCTTGCCGCCCGCGCTGATTGCGAGCGCTCAGCACGACCTGTTGCATGTTGAAGCCGAAAAATATGCAAGCGAACTCATCGCGGCAGGGGTGCCTACCGAGGTCATGCGGCACGGCAATGCGTCTCACCACGAACTGGGAACGCATCCAGCGGCGCTCGCTGATGTCGTGAGCTTCTTTAAAAAGCGGCTGCCTGCAAAAGCGCAGAGACGCTAAGCCTTCTTAGCGATTCAATTCGGAGCAAAAAATGTTCACGCAAATGTCCCAACCGCGAAAGCGCAAATATGCATTGCTTGGCGCAACCGTAGTCCTTGTTGGCGCCGGCGCGCTGGCCGCATTCCATGGTCACGGCGATTCGCCTGTCAACGCTGCGGTTGCCGCAGCAAGCGCAGCGCCGCCCACGGAAGTCGATGTCGCCGCGGTAGTCGCCAAATCCATAACGGATTACCAAAGCTATTCCGGACGCCTCGAGGCTATCGATAAGGTCGAGATCCGACCCCTCGTTCCCGGAACCATTGTCGCGGTGCATTTCAAGGACGGCGCTTTAGTCAGGAAGGGCGATCCGCTGTTCACGATCGATCCGCGTCCTTATGTGGCGGAAGTGGATCGTGCGTCGGCGCAACTGGCTGCGGCCCAGGCTCGCAACGGCTACACCTCCACGGATGCGGCCCGCGCAGATCGCTTGCTCGCCGATAACGCCATCGCCAAGCGCGATTACGATCAGGCGCAAAACGCCGCACGCGAGGCGCAGGCAAATCTGAAGGGTGCACAAGCGGCGCTTGAAACGGCGCGGATCAATCTCGGATACACGAACATCGTGGCGCCTGTCTCGGGTCGGGTATCGCGTGCCGAGATGACGGTGGGCAACATCGTTTCGACTGGATCGAGTGCACCTTTGCTGACGACGCTGGTCTCGGTTTCGCCGATCTATGCATCCTTCGACGTCGACGAGCAAACGTATCTGCGTTATCTCAGCCACGACTCGCGCGGGAGCGTCCCGGTGTCCCTTGGCCTTGCCAACGAAGACGGCTACTCGCGCGACGGCAAGGTGGATTCGGTCGATAACCGCCTGGATACAGGCTCGGGAACGATCCGCGTGCGCGCACGATTCGACAATGCCGATGGCGCCTTGCTTCCCGGACTCTACGCGCGTGTGAAGGTGGGCGGCGGCGCACCGCACGCGGCAGTGCTGGTCGACGACGCGGCCATCGGAACGGATCAGGACAAGAAGTTCGTGATGATCGTCGATCACGACAACCGCGCGCAATACCGCGAGGTCACGCTTGGCACGCAGAGCGAAGGGCTGCGCGTGATCGTCAAGGGTCTTCAGCCGGGTGATCGGATCGTGGTCAACGGCTTGCAGCGCGTACGTCCCAATGACGTGATCAAGCCAAACGCCGTAGCCATGTCGAGCGCGTCGCCCACGCTCCGGAACGCTTCTTAGGACGTGTTTCCAACGCAAATAAAGATACCGTCATGAACATCTCCAAGTTTTTTATCGACCGTCCGATCTTTGCGGGCGTGTTGTCGATGATCATCCTGCTTGCCGGGGTGATCGCCATGTTCAACTTGCCGATCTCGGAATATCCGGAGGTCGTGCCCCCGTCGGTGATCGTGAATGCGCAATATCCGGGCGCCAATCCGAAAGTGATCGCGGAGACGGTTGCGTCTCCGCTAGAGGAGCAGATCAATGGCGTCGAGGACATGCTGTACATGCAGTCGCAGGCGAACAGCGACGGCAAGCTGACGCTGACGGTCACGTTCAAGCTCGGCGTGGACCCGGACAAGGCGCAGCAACTCGTGCAGAACCGGGTATCGCAAGCGCTGCCGCGGTTGCCTGAAGACGTGACCCGTCTCGGCGTGACGACGATCAAGTCGTCGCCCACCCTCACCATGGTCGTGCATTTGATCTCGCCGAACGATCGTTATGAAGGAACCTATCTTCGCAACTATGCGCTGATCAACGTCAAGGACCGGCTCGAGCGGATCCAGGGCGTGGGACAGGTCGACCTGTGGGGCGCCGGCGACTATTCTATGCGCGTATGGCTCGACCCGTTGAAGGTCGCGCAACGCAACATGACCGCTACCGACGTGGTCAACGCAATCCGTGAGCAGAACGTGCAGGTGGCAGCAGGCGTGATCGGCTCGTCGCCGACTTTGCCCGGTGTTCCGCTGCAATTGAACGTCAATACGCAAGGGCGCTTGCAGACCGAAGCGGAGTTCCGCGACATCGTGCTGAAGACATCGCCCGATGGCGCTGTCACGCACCTGCACGATGTTGCGCGCGTGGAGCTCGCAGCATCGGACTATGCGCGCCGTTCGCTGCTCAACAACAAGTCCGCGGTCGCGTTGACGATCTTCCAGCAACCGGGGGCGAATTCGCTGCAGATTTCTGACGAGGTCCGCAAGACGATGAAGGAACTGCAGGTCGACATGCCGCCGGGCGTGAAGTACGACATCGTCTATGACCCGACGCAGTTCGTGCGGTCCAGTATCGATGCTGTAATTCATACGCTTCTGGAAGCCATCTCACTGGTTGTATTGGTCGTGATCGTGTTCCTGCAGACATGGCGTGCGTCGATCATTCCTTTGCTTGCGGTTCCGGTTTCGATTGTCGGGACTTTCTCCTTGCTGCTTGCGTTCGGGTTCTCCATCAACGCGTTATCGCTGTTCGGAATGGTGCTCGCCATCGGCATTGTGGTGGACGATGCGATCGTGGTCGTCGAAAACGTCGAGCGCAACATCTCTTCCGGGTTATCAGCGCGTGACGCCACGTATCAGGCAATGCAGGAGGTGAGCGGGCCGATTATCGCGATTGCGTTGACGCTCGTCGCGGTGTTTGTGCCGTTGGCTTTCATGTCGGGCCTGACGGGTCAGTTCTACAAACAGTTCGCGATGACCATCGCCATCTCCACGGTGATCTCGGCGTTCAACTCGCTGACGTTATCACCGGCGCTCGCGGCACTCTTGCTCAAAGGCCACGACCAACCAAAGGATTGGCTCACGCGCGGCATGGACCGTGTGTTCGGCGGTTTCTTCCGCCTCTTCAACAAGGTGTTTCATCGCGGTTCGGAAAGCTATAGCAAGGGCGTGTCCACCATTGTCAATCGCAAGGCGCTGATTCTCGGCATCTATGTGGTGTTGCTCGGCGGCGCGGTGCTCATGGGCAAGATCGTCCCCGGAGGGTTCGTACCCGCGCAGGACAAGCAATATCTGGTGGGTATCGTCCAGTTGCCTAACGGGGCATCGCTCGATCGCACGGAAGAGGTCGTGCGTGAGATGGGTGAGATCAGCAAGAACGTGCCGGGTGCAATCTCGGCCGTGCAATTCCCCGGCTTGTCCATCAACGGCTTCACCAACTCGTCGAGCGCGGCCGTTATTTTCTTTGGCCTGACGCCGTTCGACGAACGCAAGTCCAGTTCGATCACGGCCGCCAATGTTGCTGCCGAACTCAACAAGCGCTTCTCGACCATCAAGGGTGCGTTCATTGCGGTGTTTCCACCGCCTCCCGTGCTCGGGCTCGGCACCTTGGGCGGCTTCAAGTTGCAGATCGAGGATCATCAGGCATTGGGCTATTCCGCCTTGAACGACGCAACTCAGGCGTTCATCAAACGTGCGGCGCAAACGCCTGAACTCGGGCCTTCGTTCTCGAGCTATCAGATCAACGTGCCGCAACTCAATGTGGATCTGGATCGCGTGAAGGCAAAGCAACTGGGTGTATCGGTTACCGATGTATTCAGCACGATGCAGGTCTACCTCGGTTCGTTCTACGTGAACGACTTCAACAAGTTCGGCCGCGTTTACCAGGTGCGGGTGCAAGCAGACGCGCCGTTCCGTTCCAGCGCTGAAGATATCGGCTTGCTCAAGACGCGCAACGCAAACGGCGAGATGGTGCCGCTGTCATCGCTTGTGAAGGTGACGCCGACATTCGGTCCGGACATGGTCGTGCGCTACAACGGCTACACCGCGGCCGATATCAACGGTGGTCCTGCACCAGGTTATTCATCGGGTCAGGCCCAGGCGGCCGTGGCGCGTATCGCCGCCGAAACCTTGCCGCGCGGTTTCAAGTTCGAATGGACTGACCTGACGTATCAGCAGGAGCTGGCCGGCAACGCGGCGCTGGTGGTGTTCCCGATCAGCGTGCTGCTCGTGTACCTCGTGCTCGCCGCGCTGTATGAGAGCCTGACCTTGCCGCTCGCGGTGATCCTGATCGTACCGATGAGCATTTTCTCCGCGTTGCTCGGGGTCTGGCTGACGCATGGCGACAACAACATCTTTACGCAGATCGGCCTGATGGTGCTGGTGGGCTTGTCGGCGAAAAATGCGATTCTGATCGTGGAGTTCGCAAGGGAGCTCGAAATGCAGGGGCGAACCATCGTTGAAGCGGCCATCGAGGCGAGCCGTTTGCGGCTCAGGCCAATCCTGATGACATCGATTGCTTTCATCATGGGCGTGGTGCCGCTGGTGACTTCTTCAGGCGCAGGCTCCGAGATGCGCCGCGCGATGGGTATCGCGGTGTTCTTCGGCATGCTTGGCGTCACGCTGTTCGGGCTCTTGCTCACGCCCGTGTTCTACGTCGTGCTGCGCAAGCTCGCGGGCAACGAGCACGTGGTGGACAAGCATGGCAAGCATCCGCATATGCGCGGTATCGACGCTTCAGTGGAGGCCTGAGAAATGACGACTGGAACCATGACGCTCTCGGGCTTGCTGGCGTCCCTGATGATTTTCGCCGGCTGCTCGCTTGCCCCCGTTTATGAAAAGCCGGAGGTGAATGCGCCGGAGGCATTCAAGGAAACGCCCTTGAGTCCCGCCCAGTCTGGAACATGGAAGACGGCGCAGCCGTCCGATCAGGTTGCACGCGGCCAATGGTGGAGCATCTTCGATGACGCCACGCTGGACGACCTGGAGCAGCAGGCATTCGATGCCAACCAGAACCTCAAGGCGGCGGTGGCGCGAGTCAGGGAGTCGCGCGCCATCCAGCAAACGGCGCGTGCCGGCTTGTTCCCGACCATAGATGCAGGCTTCGGTCCGACGCGCGAGAAAGTCACGCCGGCGTCGTTGCTGCAACCTGATGGTATCGACGTGCCGTCCCAGACCTTGTGGCGCGCGCAAGCGACCGCGTCTTATGAAGTGGATCTCTTCGGGCGTGTATCGGATTCGGTCAAGGCTGCAAGTGCGGACTCGCAGCAAAGCGAGGCGTTGCTGAGATCCGTGCAACTTGCTCTGCAAGCAGACGTGGCTCAGAACTACTTCAACTTGCGCGAGTTGGATTCGGAACTCGATGTCTACACGCGCACAGTTTCGCTGCGCGAACAGACGCTGGCGTTGGTGCAACATCGCTTCAATGAGGGCGATATCAGCGAACTCGATGTGGCCCGCGCGAAGTCCGAACTTGCAACAGCCCGTTCCGATGCTATGACTGCCCAGCGCTTGCGTGCGTCGTCGGAGCATAGCCTGGCGGTCCTGCTCGGCAAAGCGCCGGCGCAGTTCTCGATGGCGGCGAATCCGCTCGTGCCGGTGCAGATTCGTGTGCCTCCTGGCTTGCCGTCCTCATTGCTGGAACGCAGGCCTGACATCGCAGCGGCGGAACGCGCGATGGCAGCAGCGAATGCGCGGATAGGCGTGGCGAAGTCGGCATATTTCCCATCGCTGACACTGACTGGCGCGGCAGGCGTGGAGTCGGCCACGCTGGGCGATCTCTTCAAGTGGTCGAGCCGAGCGTTTCTTTTAGGGCCGCTGGTCGGAACGGCGCTTACTGTACCGCTCTTCGATGGTGGCCGCCGCAAGGGCAACCTCGCGAATGCGCGCGCCGTATTCGAGGAAGACGCGGCGAATTATCGGCAGCACGTACTGGTTGCGTTCCAGGAAGTCGAAGACAACCTCTCCGACTTGCGGATTCTGGAAGATCAGACGCGAACGGAAGCGGAGGCGGTGAGTGCGTCGAACCGGGCTGCGAGTTTATCGAGGACGCAATACAAGGAGGGCGCAGTGAATTACCTCGATGTGATCGATGCCGAACGTACTGCGTTGCAATCTCAACGTGCTGCGGTGCAGCTCTCCGGCGTGCAGGCGGTAGCGACGGTAAACCTGATACGGGCGTTGGGCGGTGGCTGGGGTGACGCTCCCGCCGCAGACGCAAGCATTGCGCAGCGTTGATCGTCAATTGCATGGCGGCCTGAATCGTGCCGCCATGCCAAGGGATGACTCAGGTGCCAGTCAGGCCCTGCAAACTTATCTTCGATTGGGTGTTCGCCGGTTGCTCACCAAGCTTGGTGAGCGTCCCGTTCACGCCGATCGAATACGCAACGATCTTGTCGTCGCCGGCGTAGTCCTGATAAAGGAACTTGCCGTCCGGACTGACCCACGAATCGTTCGCGAAGCCGGATGTAGTCGATAACACCGGCGGTTCGCTCGCAGCCGATGCATTGGCCAATGAGAGCTTGCCATTGCCGTCGAGCGAGAACAACGAGATCGCTCCGCTGCCACTGCTTACTTAGACGAACTTGTTGTCAGGCGTTATTGCAATCCAGCAAGGCGCTGCCTGCCCTGTCACCGCGACAGGCCCGCTTAACGGTGTAAAGCTGCCGCTGTTCGCGAATGAATACGAACTGGCCGTGCCGCCCGCGGCGTCGCTCGTGGCGTACACGCCTGCCTGAGCGCCTCGACCAAAGACCCCTCCGAACGGCCCTACACCTACCGAGGTTGAACTCACCACTTGTCCCAGTGTTCCGTCGGCGTTGATGGGGTAAGCCAGCAACGCATTGGCGGGCTGTACTGGCGTCAGTGTTTTCAGAAAGCCGTTCACAATAACAAACTTGCCGTCGGGGCTGACGCTGACTTCGGTTGGAAGGGCGTCTTGCTGGACGACGGGGTAGGTTCCAATGGATGTCAGTTTGCCATCCGACCCAACGCGATATGCGCCCAGCTCATTCACGCCTTGCTGATGCGTGACGTAAAGCACATTGTTTGCAAAGGCGAGGGACGTCGGTCGGGTGCCGCCTGTCGGCGACACTGCGAGAAGCGTGAGCGTGCCCGACGTCTTGTCGATAGAGAATGTGCTTACGGTATTGTCGCCGGCGTTGGCAACGAAGAGCTGCGAGCCGTCGGTGCCGACAATAACGCTATGGTTACTCGTCAACGCATCGGGCGCCACGATGTTCCCCATGAAATAGTTGACGCCGTTCGTTCCTTTGCCTCCGGTGAGCACGGCGGGTTGTTTCGTCAATGTGCCATCGGCGTTGCGGATGAAATGCACGACCGCATTCGTGGAATCGTTCGTCTGTGCGAAAAGCTGCGACACGGCAGGCGCGGAATCATTGCCGCCGCCGCAGGCAGCGACGAGTGTCACAACACCGGTCGCCATTGTGAGTTTCTTGAACACGTGTACCCCTCCTTATCTGGTCAGTTGGATTTGCATCTGTGGTGGATCTGACCTTAGTTCGTCGTGTCCGTGAAGCTGGTTACAGCGGCGGCATATTTATCTGGCATCGCGCTGATGCGCCGCGCAATTGCTGTCCGTGCAAAGCTCCTTGAAAAGAATAGAATCGGCTCGCACGAAAATTTTCGCGTTGGTGTAACCGTTGAGCGCACTTGGTCGAACTAGCGAGTGCGCCCGTAGAACCGGACACGGGGCAGCCTGACAATCCTTTTACAGATGCCTTCCGAAAGCAGAGCGCAAACATGGATCTAAACTTCGAATGCACCATGTGCGGCAAATGCTGTCATGACCTCAAGCTGCCGCTAAGTGTCAACGAAGCACTGGTCTGGCTTGAACGTGGTGACGACGTCCAGTTCCTGTGCGAAGCAGTTCCTTGGCCCGACGAACCGGCCGAGGACAATTTGCTCGCGCAACACAAACGCCGCAGGTCGTTTGCGGCATCGAGCGGCGCGATGCCGGTTCGCATTGTGGTCGTCATCGCGGCCGCATTCGAAGGCGCATGCCCGCATTTGCTGCCGAATCTGAGTTGCGGCGTGTACGAAGAACGGCCGAACGTCTGCCGTATTTATCCCGCCGAGGTGAATCCGTTTATCGAACTGAACCCGCAACAGAAGGCGTGTCCGCCCGAAGCGTGGGCGCCAGACAAGCCCCTTCTGATGCGCGCACACAGGATAGTGGATGTGCGGACTGCAGATCTGATCGACAAATCGCGCACGGCCGATGCCGGCGATACCGGCACCAAGGCGCTTGCCTGCGCACATCTGGGAATCGATACCGCAGCACTAGCCAACGAAGGATTGACGATCTATTCGCCGCCGCGCGAGCAGTCGATTGCTGCGTTGAAGCTTGCGCGGAAGACGGGTGATGCAACTGTCTTCGTGCCCGATTGGAAAGTGGCATCGAACCGTCGGGAGACGGTGGAGACGCTGACGTCTATTGGAGCGTCAAGCGTGTTTTGCACCATGCAAAATGGCGAGTCGTTTCAATATCTGGGTTTCTTTGCGGAATCGGCTTAAGCCAGATTATCAAGCCTTGGCGCGTTTCCCCGTAAGTGGCGCCTCGAGGAATAACACGGCGCTGACGGCGCTTGCTAAGGCAAGAATGGCTGCAAGACTCACGACCACCCGATATCCCGCCACGAACGACTTATCGACTGCCCGTATGATCCGGGCGTTCGAACTGGTCGCCGCGGCAAGCAAGGGACGTTGTTCATCGACTTGATGACGCTCTGCTTGCGAAAGCCCTAATGGTCCAAGGCGTGAATCCAGGGAATGGTTGAAGGTCGCTGAGAGGATCAAACCAAACAGCGCAACCGCGATCAAACCGGCAACACGCGATACCGCATTGTTCACGCCGGATGCCACGCCGGATTGATTTTCCGGCGCCGCGTTCATGACCGACGTGGTCAGCGGCGCAACGCAAATAGCCATCCCTAATCCGAGAATGACGAGGGGCGCAAAAAATGTAGCCCAATACGACCCACCTATTCCAGGCCATGCAAGCGACCCGAATCCGAGTGCCACGATAAGCGACCCAATCGTCAGGGGGCCTTTAGATCCGTACCGTGCAATCAATCCGCCTGACCAACGCGAAAGCAGGAAGATGATGAGGATCAGCGGCAATAGCGCCGCTCCGGCTTGTGTTGCCGAGTAATGCTGTACCTGGATCAGATTGAGCGGAAGAAAATAGAGAACGCCGCCCAGGCCCGCATACAGGAAAAGCGTGATCAGGTTCGCGCCGCTGAATGTTCGTGACTTGAACAGCGTCAGCGGCACCATCGGCGATGAGGAACGCGCTTCGACCAGAATAAATCCCGCCAATGCAGCAACGCCCGCCAGGGCGGCGAAAGCCACGCTCTTTCCGCCGTTCACGCCTTCGATCAACGCATAGGTGACGCCGCCCAGACCTGCGCATGCGAGCAGTGCGCCGGGCCAGTCGAGCGCGCTGGAAATGAGCATGTTGCGGCTTTCGCGTACGTGCCGGATCGTCATCCATATGACGAGCGCCGCGAGCGGCACGTTGATGAAAAATACCGCGCGCCAGGAGATATGTTCGACGAGCCAGCCGCCGAGAACGGGACCTATGGATGCTGTAATGGCCGTGAAGCCCGACCACGTTCCGATCGCACGCCCGCGTTGCTCAGCGGGATAGGCGGCGCTGATAAGCGAGAGACTGCCGGGAACGAGGAACGCGGCGCCTATGCCCTGTACGCCCCGCGCGAGTATCAACGCATTGACAGTCGAGACGAATCCACACCATGCGGAGCCGGCGGCGAACAACAACACGCCCAGCAGGAAGATTTTTCTTCGGCCGTAAATATCGCCCATGGAGCCGCCGACGAGCAGCAGGGACGACAAGGACAGCGCATACGCCTCGACAACCCATTGGAGATTGCTCGAGCTTGCATGCAGGCCGCTCTGTAACGCGGGCAGCGCGACGTTCACGATCGTTCCATCGATGAACGCCATGCTCGACCCCAGGATCGCGACGATGAGCACGGCCATGTTGCCGGCGGCGGGTGGAGCGTTTGCGGTGGCCATCGGCTTGCCTCGGGTTCAAGGTTGAACGCGTCGGCGCCCACGAGGAAGCCATACCGGTCGTGGCGATTATATTTTTATTTGCGTCGGCGCGCTGCGGCCGTCATGTCGGCTCTGACTGCGCGCAGGAACTGCTGGGTTCGTTTGTTTTGCCTTGCAGCAAAGACGCCTGTTCGATGTTCAGGAAAAACTCGCCGCAACTTGCTGAAGAACAGAAAAAACACCAGGCGTAAGTCACGCAGTCAAAAAAGTCATATTGCGGAGGCGGTGACAATGATTGCAGTTCATTGCA
The DNA here is from genome assembly GCF_001577465.1 of Burkholderia sp. PAMC 28687. NCBI lineage: Bacteria > Pseudomonadati > Pseudomonadota > Betaproteobacteria > Burkholderiales > Burkholderiaceae > Burkholderia > Burkholderia sp. PAMC 28687. Next base: position 1,457,194 of record NZ_CP014506.1, on the reverse strand, counting down.
TTCAGGAGCGTCGCAGAGGGCTGACTTTGCGAGGGTCTCGGTCAATGGGTTCTAGGTTATGGGTGCGCCGGGTTGTTGCTCTTTAGGGCGCGAGGGCCCAGAAAGCAGCAACCCCGCAACAACCGAAACAACCGAAACAACCAGACTCAAATTCCTAACTCACAACCCAATCAACAGAAAGAGGATCATCTAATGCCGCAACAATTGGAACAACAATTCGCCGAAGACCGTGCACACTTCATGCACCCCTCCACCCACGCCCACGATCACGCCACAGGCGCGCTCCCGGGCAAGATCATCAAAAGCGCGAGCGGTATCCGCATTGAGGACCACGAAGGAAAGAGCTACATCGACGCTTTCGCAGGCCTGTACTGCGTCAACGTAGGCTACGGCCGCACAGAGATCGCCGACGCCATCTACGAACAAGCAAAAAAACTCGCCTACTATCACACATACGTAGGCCACTCGAGCGACACGATCATCGAGCTGTCGTCGCGCATCATCGACTGGTCGCCGCCAGGCATGAAAAAGGTCTATTACGGCATGTCCGGTTCGGACGCGAACGAGACACAGATCAAGATTGTCTGGTACTACAACAACATACTTGGGTATCCGAACAAAAAGAAGATCATCTCGCGCGAACGCGGGTACCACGGATCGGGCATCGTCACCGGAAGCCTCACCGGTTTGCCAAGCTTTCATCAGCACTTCGACCTACCGGTCGATCGTGTGAAACATACCGTGTGCCCGCACTGGTATCGCAAGGCGCCTGCCGGCATGAGCGAAGCACAGTTCGTTTCATATTGTGTCGACGAACTCGAGAGGCTGATCGCGCGTGAAGGCGCCGATACCATCGCGGCGTTCATCGGCGAGCCGGTCATGGGGACGGGGGGCATCATTGCACCGCCGGAAGGCTATTGGGCCGCGATCCAGCAAGTGCTGAAGAAACACGACATCCTGCTGATCTCCGACGAAGTGGTATGCGGCTTCGGCCGGATCGGCTCAAAGATGGGCGCGCAGCACTACGGCATGCAACCGGATTTGATTACCATCGCGAAGGGCCTGACGAGCGCATATGCGCCGCTCTCGGGTGTGATCGTGGGTGAACGTGTGTGGGATGTCATCGAGAAGGGCTCCCAAGAACACGGTCCAATGGGTCACGGCTGGACCTATTCCGGCCATCCCATCTGCGCCGCGGCGGCCATCGCCAACCTGAACATCCTGGAGCGCGAAAATCTCACGAAAAATGCTGCAGACGTCGGTGCTTATCTCGGCGCTCAATTACACGCGGCGTTCGACCAGCATCCGCTGGTGGGCGAGGTGCGCAATACCGGCATGCTGGCGGCGCTCGAATTCATGGCCGATAAAGATGGCCGTACGCCTTTCGAAGCCGCACTGAAAGTCGGCCCGAAAGTGTCGGCGGCGGCCTTGAAGCGCGGGGTGATCGCACGCGCGATGCCGCACGGTGACATCCTCGGGTTTGCGCCGCCGTTGATCACTACGCAGGCGGATGTCGATGAGATCGTGGGTATCGTGAAGCAGGCCGTCGACGAGGTCGCGACGCAGACGATCGCCTAGTGAATGAAATTCGCCGGGTTCGCCCGGCGTTTTTTTCGCCGACGGTTTCAGGATTCCGGGTTGGCGATATCGCTCTTGACGATCAACTCACCATGGTCCGCGGCCGCTTCCTTGGCCTCCTGGCGGGACGGATAGGGCCCAAGGACCGGCGCGCCCTGGAACGGAAACAGCATGCGGCCATCGGTTTTCCGGACGACCTTCAGTGTTCCAACGAACAAACCACCCGCATTGATCTGATATGACGCATAGATCGCAAAATCCGCGGCGCTCATGGCGCCGCCCGGTGACCTGCTCTTGAGCTGGTTCATCGATAAAACGAGTTTCGGCTTCTTCATTGCGTGGGCTCTGATTTCAAACGGGATTGTGGCTTGACGGCGTTCGCGTCGGGATCTGCTAACAGGTGGAACGCAGCAATAGTCAGTCCGAAAGCTTTCATGCTGGTGATGCTTTCCAGCGGTTACATCGCGGTGAGGCGCGCAAGGCATACCCTGTATGGGGCGGATATGGACGCGACGTTCAAAATCCGGGGTTTATGGACGCCTGCTGCTATTCAGACGCTCCTTATTAGCCGCGCGAACATGCGCGGATCGCGTTAAACAACCGCGTAAGACGCACACGCAGACCCCTATCGAGTGACAGACAGCCAGCGCAGACAAGTAACCGGGCATTTTTACTGCTACCGGAATTTCGATTTTGCCGCGATGACAAAGGTAAAATAACGTCGAATAAACAGAGCTTTCAGATCTTTCGATTCTTGGTCATCCGAACCGCGAGTTTTTCCGCGTCCGTTATTAAATACGTTGCCTAATGAACGACAGACAACCGACCGCCAGCCCCAGTCACGCCTTTCTCGCCGGAGGCGGGGAGGTCGCAAAAATCATCGCTTCGAAGGACTGGTCGGGCACGCCACTGGGTCCGATCGACGGCTGGTCGACGACGCTCACGAACACGATCTCGCTGATCCTGCAGTCGCCCGTCCCCATCGTGACGTTGTGGGGCGAGGAAGGCGTCATGCTCTATAACGACGCTTACTCCGTGTTCGCCGGCGGCCGGCACCCGCAGTTGCTGGGATCGAACGTGCGCGAAGGCTGGTCGGAGATCGCCGATTTCAACGACAACGTCATGAAGGTCGGACTGTCCGGCCGGACGCTGCGTTACGAGGACCAGGAACTCACGCTGCACCGGCATGGTCGTGGCGAACAGGTGTGGATGAACCTCGACTACTCGCCCATCCTCGGTGAAAACGGCGTCCCTGTCGGCGTCATTGCGATCGTGGTGGAGACGACCGCGAAGGTGCGTGCGGAGCGCTGGCTGAGCGGCGAGCGCGAACGCCTGCGCCGGATGTTCGAACAGGCGCCCGGCTTCATGGCGATGCTGACCGGTCCCGAGCACGTCTTCGAGTTGACGAACGCGGCTTTCACCCAGTTGGTCGGCGACCGCATCGTCATCGGCAAGACGGTGCAGGAAGGGTTGCCGGAACTCGAGAAGCAGGGCTTTGTGCAGATCATGGACCGCGTGTACGCCTCCGGCACGCCGGTATCCGGCAGCGCGCAAGCCATCGTGCTGAACCGGCTGCCCGGGGCGCCTGCCGAACAGCGCTATGTCGACTTCGTCTATCAGCCGGTTCGCAACGAAGCGGGCGAGGTGATCGGTATCTTCATTCAGGGAACCGATGTCACTGACCGGCTGATCGCGGAACGCGCGGTTCATGAAAGCGAAGAGAAATTCCGTACTTTCGCGCAGGCCATGCCGAATCAGGTCTGGGCCGCTCGCAGCGACGGCGAACTCGAGTGGTTCAACGACCGTGTCTATGAGTACAGCGGCGAGAAGCACGGCGATCTGGACGGCGGGGCGTGGGGCAGGATCGTGCATCCGGATGACGTCGAGTCGGCTGTTGCGTACTGGCGCGCGGCGGTGGCGTCGGGCACGACCTACGAGCGCGAGTTCCGGATTCGCCAGGCCGATGGTGTGTACCGCTGGCATCTGGCCCGCGCGCTTCCCATTCACGACAACGCCGGCTACATCGCGCGCTGGGTCGGAACCAACACGGATATCGAAGACCAGAAATCGGCATCGCGCGCACTCGAGCGTCTGAACAAATCGCTCGAGCAGCAGGTCGCCGAGAGCATCGCGGATCGCGACCGGATGTGGCGCCTTTCAACGGACATCATGCTGGTTGCGGATTTCGAGGCGAACATCGTGTCGGTGAATCCCGCGTGGAAGCAGCTTCTCGGCTGGGACGAAAAGGCCTTGCTCGGCCGCTCGTTTCTCGACTTCGTGCATCCGGAAGACCGCGCCCGCACGCTCAGCGAAGTGGGCGAGCTCGCCGAGGGCGTGCGCACATTCAAGTTCATCAATCGATACCAGCGGCGCGATGGTTCATACGTCACACTTTCGTGGACGGCGGTGCCGGACGAGCATTTCATTCATGCAGTCGGTCGCGATATCACCGCGGATCGCGAAGCAGCAGAAGCGCTGAAACGCACCGAACTGGCGCTCCAGCAAGCGCAGAAAATGGAAACCATCGGCAAACTGACGGGCGGCGTGGCGCACGACTTCAACAACTTGCTGCAGGTCATCTCCGGCAATCTGCAACTGCTCGCAGCGGATGTCACCGGCAGCGAGCGCGCCGAGCGGCGCCTGGGTAACGCGATAGCCGGGGTCAACCGCGGCGCGAAGCTCGCCAGCCAGTTGCTGGCATTCGGCCGGCGGCAGGCGCTTGAACCTAAAACCGTCAAGATCGGGCGCCTTATCGCGGGCATGGAGGACATGCTGCGACGCAGCCTCGGTGAAGCGATCGAGATCGAGACGGTTGCGTCGGCGGGGCTGTGGAATACATTCGTCGATCCAACGCAGGTCGAGAACGCCATTCTCAATCTTGCGATCAACGCACGAGATGCCATGGACAACTCGGGCAAGCTGACGCTGGAAGTCGGCAACGCACTGCTCGACGACACCTACGCCCGCGACCACACAGAAGTCACGCCGGGCCAGTACGTGATGCTCGCCGTCACCGACACCGGTTGCGGCATGACGCCCGAGGTCCTTGCACAAGCCTATGAACCGTTCTTCTCCACGAAGCCGGAAGGCAAGGGTTCGGGACTTGGGCTTTCTATGGTCTACGGCTTCGTCAAGCAGTCCGGCGGCCATGTGAAGATCTATAGCGAACCGGGTCATGGTACGACGGTGAAGCTCTATTTGCCGCGCACACACGACAAGGAAGACCTCGGCGTGGCTGCCGAGATGGCGCCGGTGCTCGGCGGCGAAGAGACCATCCTGGTTGCGGAGGACGACGAACAAGTTCGCGCGACAGTCGTTGAGATGCTCTCGGAGCTTGGGTATCGAGTGCTCAAGGCCAACGACGCGAGCAGCGCGCTTGCCATCATCGACAGCGGCATGCCTATCGACGTGTTGTTCACCGACGTGGTCATGCCCGGTCCGCTGCGCAGCCCCGAGCTTGCCCGCAAGGCGCGCGAACGGGTGCCCGGGATTGCTGTGCTGTTCACGTCGGGTTATACGGAGAACGCGATCGTGCATGGCGGCCGCCTGGATGCCGGCGTCGAATTACTGAGCAAGCCCTATACGCGCGAGGCGCTCGCGAGGAAGTTGAGGCACGTGCTGTCGAATCAGCGGCAGCGTTTGGTGAGCGCTTCCGCGGACGTGGCCGGATCGGCGAGGGCGTTATCTGCCGTGGCGGCAGGTGCTGCAAGCTCGCCTCCCGTACGTGTGCGTCATATCCTGTTCGTTGAAGACGATGACCTCGTCCGCTCGATTACCGGCGAGCTGTTCGAAGCGCTCGGGCATGTCGTTCATCAGGCTGCCGACGGGCCCGCTGCGCTTGCGCTGCTGCAGAGCGAGCACATCGATGTACTGATCACGGATGTGGGGCTTCCCGGTATGTCGGGTGAAGAGCTGGCGCTTCGCGTGCGTGCGTTGCGCAGCAACCTGGATGTGGTCTTCGCAACGGGCGATCACAATCATGTATCGAAGGTGCCGGGGGCGACGTTCCTCACCAAGCCCTACGATACGGTCAGCATTGAAGCGATCCTGCGGCGGCTCGAGGACGCTTGATTCAGGGTTCGGCTCTGTTGATCGGACGCCGGTACCATAGTGCCGGCGTCGGCAATTAATGCAGCGCCAGCACCACGCTTTCAATCCTGATACATCCAGTTCCGGGGATACTTACCGTTTGTGATCGGGCCCTGCCAAACCCGCCAAACATTGGCGGATGACGGCGATACTTTATCGCGTCCGCGCGCTCGTTCTGCACGTAGCCTCTCTGAACTCCGTTCGGGAATGCGCCATGAATGCAAGCTTGAATGTCAGCCCGATGTGCCGCCGTTGCGGCGATCCAGTCGATCTCGATGCGGAAATCTGCCCGTCTTGCGGGGCGATCGCTTCGCCCACGGCAGTTCGCGCGTCCGCATATTCAACGATGTCCGGCAGAACCAAGGGACTGATCGCCACCGCGTTTGTCTGCGTGCTTGGCCTGGCGGCATACACGTTGATGCCCGGCTCGATGCACACCGCTCCCGTCGATACCACCGCCAGCGACGTCGCTCGCACCTCCGAGGTGGAGGGCAACCGGGTGCGCGAACCGGCACTCGATAGCCGTCACGATGCAAGCATGTCCGCTGCGCTCGATGCGGTGCGCGAGAGCCTCCAGCGTCACGACATGGAGTCGGCGAAGGTGTTGCTCGCGGCCATCCTTGCGATGCATCGGGACAATCCCGACGCGCTTGAATTGCGCAATGAAGTGATGGCTGGCCAGAATCAGGACAAGCCGGCTGCGCCTGTCGCGCGTACGAGCATGCCTCCTCCAAGACTAGCCGATACACGGCATACGTCGGCCGTCGTTGCGGCGACTTCCCGTCAGCCCAGGAGCAGGGCGGCCACACACGAACATGCAACGCGCACGTCGAAAAAGGCGCCGGTAGTGGCAAACAAGAAAGTCGCGACGCATAAAGTGGTAATGGCCAAAGCGACCACGCCGAAACCTTCGGCCGTGCACAAGCCGCCGGTGCTGGTGCGTGAGGCGCAGGTCAAGGAGATCCGGTCCGAGACGCCAGCATCGACGCAGGGAGGCACCTCGAGGTCCGTGCAGACGGCGAGTGGCGCACCGCTCGTCTCGAGCGGTACTCGACAGGCGCCCTCATCTGGACACCAAGATGAAGGCGGTGCTTTGCAATCTCAGCGCTGGCGTGATCGCGGTGGCATGCGTTGAGCCGTGACCGTTGAGCCGAAATCGTCAAGCCGTCCCGGACGATGTACCCGTGATCGCCTCGCTGTCTTCTTTCGTCGTCATTTTCAGGTAGGCTGCGGCCAGCCGCCTGAGTTCCTCTTCAGATGCATCCTCGATGCCGATCAGATGGTTGTCCGCTTGCCGGTGAGAGGCGAGCAATTCATTGAGCTTCAGATGCAGCGCTACGCTGTCCTTGTTCTGGCTTTGCTGAATAAGAAAGACCATCACGAATGTCACGATGGTCGTGCCCGTGTTGATCACGAGTTGCCAGTCTTCTGAGTAGTGGAACACGGGCCCGGTCACGGCCCAGACAACGATGCTGATAACCGCCATACCAAACGCCACAGGCGATCCTGCCCATCGTGTGACCGCGCTTGCGAACGTGTCGAACGCGCGGGTGAGCGGATGCCTTGCCGCGTAAGCGGGACTCGATGTATCAGGTACGGTGTCGAGTGTGTCCGTCGACGAGGGGAGCGTTTCCTTACGCATCGCTTTCTCCTTATGATCCGATGTTGCTCCGACGCACAGTCAGCAATTAACGTTCCGAGGTCGACGATTTCTGGACAGGAATCAGAGGCGCGGATAGTTTCAGTGTGGAGGTTGGTCGGGCGTGCGGCGGAGGGGAATTTGACGCTGTGGCGAGAGCGCAGATGGGTAAGCTGTGTGACTTGACAAGGCACGTCACATTTCTTCAAGACCGTACAAGTGCTCAGTGATAGTCGTCTTCCAACTGATGACGCACGGCCAGGATCGTCACGGTATCGCTATCGTCTATTTCAAAAAGTGCGACGTACCCGGCGCCGCCAAAAGGAATAATCAACTCACGCAAGAATGGCAACTGCGAGTGCGCTTTACGACAGGTGAACGGCGAGCTGCGCAGCGTCATGATCCCGGCGTGGACAGCGCTTAGCGCACGCTGGGCTAAAGGCAAATCTTGCGGATCGCGGGTAAGAAAGAACTCATAGAGCCGTTCGAGATCGTCTGCTGCACTACCTGTGAATCGTATTTCGAACGTCATCAACGCGTCTTACCCCGCGCTTTAGCAGCATCGAGCCGCTTGCTCAAACGCGCGAACACCTCTTCAGCCGGGACATAGTCGCCGCTTCGCTTAGCTTCGTCGCGCGAGGCTAGTCCTCGGGCCACGAACTCGCTATGGTTCTGGCGACGAAGGATGTTTTCGCGGATCGCCTGCTCGACAAATCCGGACAGGCTTTCGCCTTCCTGCAAGACGCTCTCTGCCGCCTCACGCAGTTCCGGTTCAACTCGCACAGACGGAAACGTCGCTGTTTTCATTACCTTTCTCCATGCATCGCAATTGCAATGCATTGTGCGCGAATTTCCATCTCGGTGCAAGGGCGCAGATTGCGCCTGGCGTTGCGAATTGCTTCAGCAGCGCACCACTTTACTTCCCGCTGGTCACACCAAGCGCGGCAACCTTGCGAATCGTATCGGCGCACGCCGTCGCCGCTTCCACGCCCTTGACCACGAAATGCTCGCGGAAGAACTTGATATGTTCTTCACCCGAATGAAAATGATGCGGCGTCAGCACCGCCGACAAAACCGGCGTACCGCTTTCCAGTTGCACCTGCATCAACCCGTTGATGACCGCTTGCGCCACGAATTCGTGACGATAAATTCCGCCATCCACGACCAGCCCCGCTGCGACAATCGCCGCATAGCCACCGCGCTGAGCAAGCAGCTTTGCGTGCAACGGGATCTCAAATGCGCCGGCGACTTCATAGAGGTCGATGTCATCGCGTGCGAAGCCTTGCGCCTGGATTGCATCGAGGAACGAAGCCTTGCACTGGTCGACGATATCGCGATGCCAGCATGACTGGATAAACGCAATACGTGGACGGGGTTTGCCCGCGGCCTGAGCGACCGGCGTATTTTCGAGCGTAGTGGAGAGTGTCATGATTCAAATCCTGCCTGTTTGTGTGAACAGGGCGAAGGACGGCATGAACGAACGCGTGCGGGAAATCCCGCACGCATCCACACACGCCGTCCCGTTCTCTTTCATCCGGACTATGACCGTCGGCCCCGGAATCAAACCGGGTCTGCTGACCTTCGCGTTTCAGGCGGCACGAAGCCAGACCCGAATCACAAAGCGCTCGCGGGCTACGCGCTCAATCAAACTGCGCGATTACCGCCGGTGGGGAGTTGCACCCCGCCCCGAGAACTTGTTCGTATCGAACGGAACGTAAATTATCACGATTCCTGTTGCAGTGCACAGACCCCGCTTGACTGATAGCGATATCTATCGCAAGCGCCTTTCGAACCAGCGGGTGAACCACGAGATCGGATAGCAGTAAGCGAAGAAAATCACGAGCGTCGCGACATACGTCAGCACGGTAAAGCTGCTGCGCGCAACGGTGCTGCTCGCAATTTGCGCGGTATCGAGCAAGTCGTGAATGCCGACCAGCGACGACAAGGCCGTACCCATGGTGATGATCGCGTACACATTCATCCACGGCGGCAACATGCGGCGCATGCATTGCGGCGCCACGATCTTCAGCAGGATCTGCGTGCGCGAAAACCCCATGGATGCCGCCGTTTCCCATTGCGCCGACGGTATCGAAGCAACGGCGCCGCGAAAGACTTCCGCTATGTTCGCGCTCGCAGGCAGCGCGAGCCCCAGCGTCACCTTCAACCAGTCGGAAAACGGCACGGTAGTGCCGAATACATGGAGTTCGAACGGGAACACGTAGGTCGTGAAGTAGACGAGCACCAGCCAAGGTGCATTGCGAAACGCGGTGATCCAAATGCGTGCGAGCCGTCCGGCGAACGATCGGGATAACGCGACGGCGCCTGCAATCAGACCGATCACCGTGCCGATAAAAATCGCGCCGATGCTGATGAGTACATTCATTGCAAAGCCGTGCGCCAACGCGGGTGCCCATTCAGCGAGGCGTGCAAACGTCTCGCCGCGTGATCCGCTTTCAGGCGCAAGCGACCAGAGCACCGCGCCTACGACAAGAACCCCGAGCATGCCATACACGCCCGGCGGTACGCGGGTGATATCAAACTTCCGGTGAGTGCCAAACGAGGCGCGCGTATCAGTAGCCATAACCGGGCACCTTGAAGCGTTGTTCGAGCCAGCGCCCCGCGAGCGTGACCATCCACGTCACGACGCCGAAGAACGACAGGATCAGCAGCATCAGCGCGAGCACGTTGTCACGCTGCGTCCAGATCATGATGGACTGGTAAGTTATGTCGCCTACTGCGATTGCGGACGCCACCGCCGACGCCTTCACGAGCTCCACCATGTTGTTGACCAGCGCGGGAAGCGCTGCGCGTAACGCGAGCGGCAACTCGATGCGCCAGAATCGCGCGGCACGGCTGAACCCGAGCGACGCTGCGCCTTCGAGCGTTTGCGAAGGCAATGCATCGAAGCCGGCGCGCAGCGCTTCTGCATGAAACGCTGCCTTGTGAAGCGACAGCACGAGCACGACCCAGAAGAACGGCTTGAACGGATTCTCGATGTGATGAACCTGCAGCCATTGCGTGATCAGCATGTTGAGCACGAGGAACGCACAGTAAAGCTGGACGAGCGTAGGCGTGTTGCGCGTGACTTCAATGAAGCCGCGTGCAAGCCCTGCGATGCCTCGGTTGCATCCGCGTAACGCAAACACCAGCGCAAGCCCGCCGATGGCGCTCCCAATGATCGTGCACGCGATGATCTGCAAGCTCACGCCAAGACCGTGCACGAACGGCACGCGTTCGTAGTCGTCGAGCAGGAACCGGTAGTCGAGCCCAATTCGCGCCGTCGCCGCGATAAAGCCACGCAGCAAGGAGTCCATGCTATTGCTCGGCAGGCAATTGACGATGCCACTCGGCGAGCGCAGGCGAGGGCGGCACAAGACCGTTCCTGGCCTCGGTCGAAATGAACCAGCCGTCGCGATGCAGATTGCGGACGAAGCCGTCGAGCTTCGCAGCGGTGTCGTGTTCTCCCTGGCGCACCCAGATCACCGATGGCGCCGGTTCGATCTCCGGTTGCAGCGTCTTGTAGTCCTTCCATTCCGGATCGCTCTGCAATAACGGATAAAGCAGCGGCGCAGCATCATGCACAGCCGCAACACAGCTTCCGCCGCGCAACGCGAGCAGGGACTGCGAGGAGCCCGGGAACGCGCGCGGAATCGCGCCGTAACGCTCGACGATGGGACGGATATAGCTGCTGCCTTGCGAAATGCACACGGGCTTGCCGCGCAAATCTTCCCAGCGCGAAATACCGCTTGTCTTAAGGGTTATTGCCGTGCCGCCAACGCGGTAATACGGCGTTGCGACGTGATCGAGAATCTCGCCGCGCTGCGCGTTGTACTCCATGTTGGCAATCAATATGTCCACCTTGCCTTGCTGGAGAAATTGCACACGGGTAGACGGCAGCACGGAGACGAGTTGCACTTTGGCGCCGAGCCGCTTGCCGAGTTCGTTCGCGAGATCCACATTAAAGCCGCGCGGCTGCTGCGTGGCGGGATCGAGCGAGCCGAACGGACTGCCGCCGATCAAGACGCCTACCGCAATTTCATGGCGGGAGTTGATCTTGTCGAGGGTTGCATCGGCATGAGCGAGGAGGGATGCGCAGAGTCCCCACGCAATCGTAGCCGCTGTCATCGCGCGGCGGATGTTCGTTATTGTCATAGCAAGGAGGCCACGCCGGAAATCGGGAGCCTCAAAGAATAGACAAGCGTTCGCACGCCGCCAAGGAAGCGAATCTGCTAAGCAAATGATGCATTGCGTGGAATGGAGTCAGGCGCACGACTTAGGCAAGCTTTAGCAAGCGGGATGCTATCGATTCTACGAATGCTTGGTTATGGAAAAGGGAGGCTCTTCTTAGAATCTCCGTTCCCGCATGTTTTCGTGCGCTGACGGAACCCGGCACGTGACACGCGAAACCGCAACAACGCCTGAGGAGGCCGCATGAATCGCCTTGCGCTCGCGGTCGATCCGCTTGAACGTACGCCGCCTTCAGTTGACCGGGAGGTCAAGAAAAGTGCCGACCCGGTATTGGTTTCTTTAAGCGACGTCCATCTCTCCTTTGGTGCTGCGCCGGTGCTCAACGGAATAAATCTGTCGGTGCGGCGCGGCGAAGCGGTATCGATCATCGGGCCGTCGGGATCGGGAAAATCGACCATCCTGCGTTGCATCAACGGACTTATCGCGCCACAGCACGGAGAAATCCGCGTGGATGGGATCGATGTTCGCGCGCAGCATACCGATGCGCAGAAGATCGCGCTGCGCAAGCGCATTGGCTTTGTGTTCCAGCAGTACAACCTGTTCCCGCACCTGAGCGTGCTGGCGAACCTGACCATTGCGCCCGTGAGCGTGCTCGGCCGTAGCCGCGCTGAAGCAGAACACGACGCGCATGCACTGCTCAAGAAAGTGCGTCTCGCCGATAAAGCCCACGCTTACCCCGGAGAGTTATCGGGCGGACAGCAGCAGCGTGTCGCGATTGCACGCACGCTCGCCATGCGTCCGGACCTGATTCTCTTCGATGAAGTCACGTCCGCGCTCGATCCGGAGACCGTGGGCGAAGTGCTCAACGTGATCGGCGAACTCGTCGATGATGGCCAGACCTGCGTGCTCGTCACGCACGAGATGCGCTTCGCGGAGGACGTCAGCGACGAAGTGTTCTTCACCGAAGGCGGTGTGATCGTCGAGCATGGCGAGCCATCGCAGATCTTTGGCGCACCCGACAACGACCGCACGCGGCTCTTCCTGCAACGCGCGCGCGGCGAAGACCGCCGCGCATTGCGCAAACGCTCACGCAGCAACGCGGCACTTGCTCTCGCCACTCTTTGAACGAAATCACACCATGACAACCCTCTCCGCACCGCACCTCTTCAGCGAACGCCAGACCGCCGTGACCGCATTGATCGACGACGTCCGCGCCATTCTCGCGACCGAAGGCATGACGCGCACTGCGCTCGATGCAATCAGCCTGCGACTGCTCGCGCTTGCATCGAAGGATGCTGCGTTATTTTCCGCCGATGACTTCCCGCCGCCGCAACCGGGCAGCGGCGATACCTCGACGCGTTACAGGCTGAACCCTGGGGAGGAGGGTGTGGCCCTCTACCTGAACTCCTTGCTGCCGGGCAAGACGACCGTTCCGCACAACCATGACACGTGGGCGGTAATCGCGGCGCTGAAGGGCGAGGAATTGAACCGCGTATATCGGCGTGCCGATGACCGCTCGGACCCGGATCAGGCGTCGCTCGAACTGGTACGTGAAGTGGTGGTCCAGCCCGGGACGCCGATCGCGTTCCTTCCCGAGGATATCCATAGCATTCACGTCACGGGCGATTCGCCGACGTTGCATTTTCATCTCTACGGCCGTCCGCTCGAAACGCTTACAGGGCGCCTTGGTTACGAACTCGATACAGGGCGCGTGGTGCGCTACAACGCAACGCATATGCAGCGCGGTACGCAGGCGGTCGGCTGATGAGTCCACCGGTGTTACACAAGACGACGCGGCTGATGCATGCGGGTGCGCCCGCATTCATAGACGGAACGGCGCCGGTCAACGTGCCGGTCGAGCGAACGAGTACGGTGCGTTTCGAGAATACGTCGAGCCGTGCCGCGCTGCAAAAGCGCCGCGAAGCGGGCGAACCGGTCAGCACGTATGGGCGCGACGGCAGGCAGACGCATCGTGCGCTGGAAGCGGGTATCGGCGAGCTCGAAAGTGCGCGTGATGTGCTGCTTGCGCCGTCGGGTTTGTCGGCAATATCGCTGGTATTCATTGGCTTGTTGTCGCCGGGCGATCATGTGCTGGTTCAAGACGGCGTGTACGGTCCGGTACGGGAGCGCGTGGAGCCGTTGCTGACGCGGCTGGGCGTTGCGTTCAGCTACTTCAGCGCCGCCGATGGTCTGCCGCACAAGCATATTCAACCGAACACAAAGCTGATCTATGCGGAGTCACCGAGTTCGTTTCTTTACGAAATCCTCGATCTTCCCGCGCTCGCCGACTTTGCTCATGAGCGCGGTGTCCTGCTTGCCGCCGACAACACCTGGGGCGCCGGTCTGCTTTATCAGCCGCTCGCGCTGGGCGCCGATATATCGATTCAAGCCGTCACCAAATACCTCGGCGGACATTCAGACTTGATGCAGGGCGCGGTATCGACGGTCGATGCCGAACTCGGACAGAGATTACAGGAAACGCATCACGCACTCGGCTTGAGCATCAGCGCCGACGATGCGTATCTCGCCCTGCGCGGCATTCGCACCTTGCCGATACGGCTCGCGCAACACGCGCGCGGCGCGTTTGCCGTGGCATCCTATCTGCAACGCGTGCGCGCGGTGACGCGCACATTCCATCCCGCGCTTGCCAGTGACCCAGGCCACGCCCTTTGGTCGCGCGACTTCCACGGCGCGAACGGCCTCGTGTCGTTCGCGTTGCGCGACGCCGATGCAGCGCAGGCCGCTGCGTTTGTCGATGCACTGAAGTTGTTTAGCATCGGCGCCTCGTGGGGCGGTTATGAAAGTCTCGCGCTTGTCGCGCCGCCGCAGCGTTTGCGCGGCCAGCGCTATTGGGCGGGCACGGAAGCGGTCATTCGCCTTCACATTGGTCTTGAAGATGCCGACGACTTGATCCTCGATCTCGCCCAGGCGTTTCGCAGCGTCGCCTCCTGAACTTTCCACTTTCTTCGCGGAACTCATCCCATGGCCTTGAACCGGAAAGACGTGCCTGTCGTCGACGCCACTACCACGCGTGCGTGGCTCAACGACGGCGCTGAAATCGCGCTGCTCGATTTGCGTGAAGCCGGCCAGTTTGGCGAAGGACATCCGTTCTTTGCTATCCCCTTGCCGTATAGCCGCCTTGAGATCGATGCCCCGCGTCTCGTGCCACGCCTCGGTACGCGAATCGTCCTGCTCGACGATGGCGCCGCATCCGTTTCAGCGCGCGCTGCACAGCGCTTGACGGGTCTTGGTTATACCAACGTCGCCATATTGCGTGACGGAACCCGCGGCTGGGCATCGGCTGGATACACCTTGTTCAAAGGGGTCAACCTTCCGTCGAAGACATTTGGCGAACTGATCGAACACGCGCACGGCACGCCGCATATCTCGCCGTCGGAACTCGCCGCGCAGTTAGCCCGCGGACAAACCCCGGCACTAATCGATGGCCGCACGCTCGACGAACATCGCAAGATGACGATCCCCGGCGCGATCCCCGTGCCGAACGGCGAGCTTGCGTACAGGATCGGGACGCTCGTCGGCGATACCGAAACGCCCATCTTCATTCATTGCGCGGGGCGCACGCGCAGCATTATCGGCGCGCAGACGCTGCGCAATCTCGGTGTGCCGAATCCTGTGACCGCGCTGGAAAACGGCACGCAGGGCTGGGCGCTTGCAGGTTTGACGCTCGAGCATGGCAGCGAGCGGCGGTATCCGGATGTGCTCAGTGAAACCGCCATTGCCGAAGCCCGCGCGCGCGCCGCAACGCTCGCCGCGCGCTTCGGCATCGCGACCATCGATACAGCCAAGACACAGGCCTGGCTTGCCGACCCGCGCCGAACGACGTTTCTGCTCGATGTCCGAACGCAAGAAGAATATGCGCACGACGGCCTGCCGTTCGCCACGCACGCACCGGGCGGGCAGCTCGTGCAGGCGACCGACCAGACTATCGGTGTGCGGCACGCGCGCGTGCTGCTGATCGATCACGATGGTGTGCGTGCGCCCGTGACCGCTTCATGGCTCGTGCAACTCGGCTACGAAACGGCGCTCGTTTCAAGCGCGGATGCATCACGGTTGCGCACAGGGAACTCTGCGCGCTCCGCTCAACCGCCTCTGCCGAAACTCGATACGTCAGCGCTGCGCGAAGCCGCAGCGAGCCACGCACACCTGATCGATTTGCGTCCGAGCGCGGCGTATCGCCGTGAGCACGCAGCGAACGCTCACTGGTCGATTCGTCCGCAGCTTGGACGCACGCTAGAAGCAGTCAACGCGTCGCCCGATGAAACTTTGCTTGTCTTCGCCGACGATCCCGCCATCGCCAACATTGCGGCAATCGATCTGCGCGAACAAGGTTTCACATCGATCTATCTTGCCGGCAATGGCGTGCAGACATGGAAGGACGCGGGCCTTTCCGTCGCTTCCACGCCCGATCTTCCCGCCGATACCGCGCGCATAGACTACCTGTTTTTCGTGCACGATCGTCACGACGGCAACCTTGATGCCGCGCGCCAATACCTCGAATGGGAAACCGGCCTGATCGCGCAATGCGCGCCGGATGAACTCGCCGCTTTTCGTATCGACGCACCGGCTCTCTCATGAAAATTCGCTTCTCCGCAACTTTTGGAATTGCACTGAGTGCGCTCGCGTTATCGTTATCCGCTCATGCCGACGCCACGCTGGACCGCATCAAGTCGCGCGGCACGCTGATCGTGGGTGTGGTGCTCGACGGCACATATGGTTCACTCGATCCGCAAACGCGCAAGCCCGTTGGCTACAACGTGGAGCTTGCCGAAGATCTCGCGCGCCGTCTTGGCGTGAAGTTCGAAGCGGTGGAAGTGACGCCACCGAACCGCGTGCAGTTCCTGCAGCAGGGCAAGGTCGATGCGCTCATTGCAAGCATGCAATACACCAAGGAACGCGATGAGATCCTGAGCTACGTGCCAACGCCGTTCGAGGAGATCGGCGGCTCGGCGATGGTTCGGAAAGACTCGGGCATCCACAACTGGAGCGACCTGCGAGGCAAGCCCGTTTGCGTATCCCAGGGCAGCAACTACACGCGGCCGTTGATTGAACAATACGGCGCACAGGTCAAGGGTTTCAAGGGCATGCCGGAAGCGCTGCTCGCGTTGCGCGGCGGCTCGTGCGTGGCATCGGTTCATGTGACACCGGGCATTCAGGCGCGGCTCGCAAACACGTCGGGCGAGTGGAAGGACTATGAGTCACCGATGCCCGATCAGTTGATTCCATCGCCGTCGGTCATCTGGGTGCGCAAGGGCGAGACGGACACGCAGGCCGCGTTGGATGACATCGTGAAAGACTGGCACAAGACGGGCTTTCTTATCGATGAAGGTAACAAATGGCACATGCCGCCTTCGCAGCAATTGCTGAAGTGGCACCAGCAGTATTCGTCGAAGTGAATCGGACAGTGCCCGGCTTGTTCAAAGCCGGACACTCGACCACGCTTAGAACTTCGCGCGGATTCCGCTGAACACCGCAACCTGGCGATTCGTGGATGACGCCGTGCCCGCATCTGCAATCGCGGCAATCTTGCTGTAGCCGCTGCCGACCCGCGTGGAGGCGTCGCCGGAAGCAAGCTGATACACGCCCGATAGATACAGCTCCGTACGCTTCGACAGCGCGTAGTCGAGACCCAGCGTGAACTGATGCCAGCGCGGCTTGAGCGACGCGCCTCCGGTTCCCGGCAAGTTGTTCGCGCGGCCATCGGTGAAGGTGTAGACGCCCAGTACCGTGACGGCGCTCGTCACGAGGTAGCGCAGGTTGGCATCGTAGTTATTGAACTTGCGCGACGAACCGTCGTTGTAGTCGAGTTGCGTATGGCTGAACGCGAAGCCTGCCGTGGCTTTGCCGAGCACATAGTTTGCGCCCGCGACCGCGATCTGCTGGCGCAGCACACCGCTGTTAAGGCCATAGAAGAGGGCGCCGCTGTAGTCGTCGCCGCTCGTGGTCGTGGCGCCACCCACCGCGCCGGCGGTGTTGGTCGTCGTATCGGGATGATTGAGCACCACATACCCGCCGCCGGCTGACAACGGACCCGCGGTGTAGTTCGCCGAGACACCCCAAGCGCGGTTGTTGCTGAAGCCCTGGCCCGTGCCGTTGTTCGCCTGGTTGCTGAATGCGTACAGCGTGTCTAGCGTGAAGCCTGAAATGGTGTCGCTGCGAAACTTGATTGCGTTGTTGATACGGAACGTCTGGTTCAGGTTGTCGTTGTCGCCAACGTGCGTGGCCGGTGACCAGAATCCCGAGCCCGCGTATTGCGCGACCAGATCGGAGAGCGGTTCGTATTGACGGCCGAGCGTGACCGTACCAATGCCTTTCTTGGCGATGCCCACGAATGCCTGCCGTCCAAACTCACGGCCGCCTTGTCCAAGCGTGCCATCGTTGGGACGAAAGCCGTTCTCCAACGTGAAGACAGCGCTGAGACCGCCGCCCAGGTCCTCTGCGCCCTTGAGACCCCAGCGGCTGCCGCTCAGCTTGCCGCTCGTCTGCTGGAAGTTCTTCGCGCCCTTCTGATTGTTCGTGTAGGTAAGCCCTGCATCGACTATCCCGTACAGCGTGACCGAGCTTTGCGCCTGCGCTAGTGCAGGGGCGATAACCATCATGCCGGTTGCGCCGGCCAGTACGACTCGTTTCATCGGTGTCCTCTTGTCAAAGTAGTTGTGTCGATCAAATTCGGGACCCCGATCTTAGGGTTCTTGACCAACTGACAGAACGATGAAATTTAGCTTCGTAATACAGATGATCGTAATTTGTAAAGATGGGACAAAGTAATTTGAAAATGAAACCGGGCTGCACGGGATCTCATGCAATCCATAAAGTGCGCCGTCTGATAAACATATGGCAAACGAATAATTGTTAAGCGCGCAGTGCGTCGTTAGTCTTTTGCTTTTCGCGCTATTTGTTATTCCAACGACACGGGAGTCTTGCAGATCATGTCCGGTACTCCAAACTACGAACCCGCTTCGGAGCGTTCCGGCACCGTGTTCACGCCTGCGCTCAAGGTTCGCGCGAAGACTGTGCGGGTTACTTCGGCGCAAGGTCGCAGCGCAACGCGACATGTCGTGCCTGCGGCGCTTGCTGCATTGGCATGGGTCGCAAGCGCGGCGCTCACGCAATGGTGGCCCGATGCTGATGAGTGGCCTTATACGCGCCATTTGCTGGTTATAAAACTGGCGCTTGCTGTAGTGGCTCTGTTGATCGGTGTGAGCGCGTATGCAAGCGTCTCGAATCGCCAAGCCGATGCCCCGCCGAGCCGCGCAGAACGCTGGCTTGCGGTCATGCCCTGGTTGGTCGCGCTTGCCATAGCCTTCACCGTCTGGGACGTGCTCACCGCGAAACTCGAAGTGCTGCCGCGCCCGTTCTTTGCGCCGCCGCAGGCGTTGATCGCAGTCTTCTTCGACGACTTCCCGCGCCTCGGTTCCAGCGTCGTGCACTCGTTCGGCTTGCTTGCGTACGGTTATGTGATCGGTGCTATCGCGGGCTTCGTGACGGGCGTGGGTATCGGCTGGTCGAAGGCCGTTGTGTACTGGCTGCATCCGGTTCTGAGGCTGATCGGACCCTTGCCCGCTACGGCTTGGCTGCCGCTTGCGTTCTTTTTCTTCCCGTCGAGCTTCAGCGCAAGCGTGTTCCTCATTGCGCTTGCCACGGGTTTTCCGGTCGCGGTGCTGACATGGTCGGGCGTAGCCAGTGTGAACAGCACGTTCTACGACGTGGCGCGCACGCTCGGCGCAAGACCCGGTTTCCTGATTCTCAAGGTCGCTGTCCCGGCCGCGTTGCCGTCGGTGTTCGTCGGGCTTTTCATGGGACTGGGGGCATCGTTTTCCGTACTTATCGTGGCTGAGATGATGGGCGTGAAAGCGGGCCTCGGCTGGTATCTGCAATGGGCGCAGGGATGGGCGGCGTACGCGAACATGTACGCCGCGCTGCTCGTCATGGCGCTGATGTGCTCGGGTCTCATCACGTTGCTGTTCCGCTTCCGCGATCGTTTGTTGGCCTGGCAAAAAGGATTGTTGAAATGGTAAGCACGCAACTCAGTCAGTCCACGCCGGGCGCACGTATCGATGTAAACGAAGTCAGTCACCGGTTTTCTTTGGATGGCGCAGCGTTGCCCGTGCTCGACGACGTCAGTTTCTCCGTGGAGCCGGGCGAGTTTGTCGCGTTGCTTGGGCCAAGCGGTTGCGGCAAATCGACGTTGCTCAGGCTCGTGGCCGGCCTCGATTCGCCGGCGCAGGGCTCGGTGTCCTCCAATGGCGTAAGCATCGGCGGTCCGGACCCGTCGCGCGTTGTCGTGTTCCAGGACCCGACCTTGTATCCGTGGCGCACGGTGCGCGCAAACGTGGGGCTCGGACCGGAAGCGCAGCGAGACGGTCTGCGGTTTCCGTGGAGCAAGCGCAAGGCGGCGCGTTCGTTGCCCGAAGGCGCTCGCTCGGCTGAACAGCGTATCGATGCCGCGTTGCAACTCGTTGGCCTGACCGAATTCGCCGCGGCTTATCCGCATCAACTGTCGGGCGGCATGGCGCAGCGCGTCGCGTTGGCGCGCGCCCTTGTGAACGACCCGGAGTTGCTCGTACTCGATGAACCCTTCGGCAAGCTCGATTCACTCACACGCCTGCGGATGCAAAGCGAGCTCGTTAAATTATGGCGTGACGCGCGCTTCTCGGTGCTGCTCGTGACCCACGATGTCGAAGAAGCCTTGTTCCTTGCAAACCGCGTCATCGTATTCAGCGAACGGCCCGCGCGAATCACGGCAGAAGTGCGCAACGATGCACCTTATCCGCGGCATCGTGACGATCCAAAGCTGGTCGAACTGCGCCGTGAAGTGCTCGCGCTGCTCGGCCTGGTCGCGTAAGTAAAAATAGAAAACGCCAGCAACACCTATAACCAACGACCTGTGGAGAATTACCGATGAACCGTTCAGATTCCGGCGCCGGCGAAAGCGCCTCGACGCCGGAGAGCATTTCACGCCGGGCATGGTTGCGCAAGACTGCATGGTCAGCCGGCGCCGCTGCGTTGGGCGGCGCGGCCTTTGGTCTGGCCGGCTTGCCCGCTCGCGCCGACGACACCAGGCTGAAGCCGCTCAAGTTGTCGTGGAATGCAAGTGCGATTTGCACGGCCCCGGTACCGGTCGGCATCAAGCAGGGGTTCTTCGCCAAGCATGGACTGGATGTCGAACTCATCAACTTCGCGGGGTCGACTGACCAGTTGCTCGAAGCAATCGCCACGGGAAAGTCGGATGCGGGCGTTGGCATGGCGCTGCGCTGGATCAAGCCGCTCGAGCAGGGCTTCGATGTCAAGCTCACCGCCGGCATTCACGGCGGCTGCATGCGCTTACTTGCAACGCGAACATCAGGCATCGTTGATTTGCCGGGGCTCAAGGGCAAGACCGTGGGTGTCAGCGACATGGCGAGTCCCGCGAAGAACTTCTTCGCGATCACGTTGAAGAAGATTGGCATCGATCCGGATAACGATGTTCGCTGGCGCCAGTATCCCGCCAACCTGCTTGGCGAAGCATTGAAGAAGGGCGAGGTTCACGCCATTGCGGACGGCGATCCGACCATCTGGACGCTGCGCGAATCCGACCACTTGTACGAGGTGTCGAACAACTTGTGCGGCGAATACCAGACCCGTGTCTGCTGCGTGCTCGGCGTGCGCGGCAGTTTGATAAGAAAGGATCGTGCGACCGCGCAAGCGCTCACGCAGGCCTTGCTGGAAGCGACGGAATGGACGGCGAACAATCCTGCAGAGGCCGCGGCAATCTTCTCCGTTCACGCACCGCAAGCGGACGTCGCACAGCTTACGGCCATGCTGAAGAGCCACACGGACCATCATCATCCGGTTGGCGATGCGTTCAAGAAAGAGATTTCTCTTTACGCCGATGACCTCAAGACAGTTGGCGTGTTGAACAGCGGTACGGACTCGACCCGTTTCGCCAACAAGGTGTTTTCCGACGTTCTGGCTTGACGTCTACAACGCCAGCTTGTAACCCTCATGGCTGGCGATAAAACCGAGTTTGTCGTAGAACCGGTGGGCATCGGCACGAGTCTTGTCTGTCGTGAGCTGCACGAGATTGCAGCCACGCGCCCTGCATTGCGCGATCGCCCATTCGAACATCTTCTGCCCCAGGCCTGAATCGCGGCGGTGCGCGGCTATGCACACCGCCTCTATCTGTCCCCGCCATGCGCCCATGCGCGCAATGCCTGTAATAAACGTAAGTTGCAACGTGCCGATCACTTCGTCGTTATCCGTGACGACCATGAGGTGCTGATTGGCGTCGGCGTCTATGGCTTCGAATGCAGCGACGTACCGCCCGTCGAGCGGCGTGCGGACTATCTCGCGCTGGCTGCCGAGCGGGTCATCGGCGAGCATTGCAACGATCGCGGAGATGTCGGCCAAGCGCGCCGACCTGAATTCGATGTGTTCCATTGAGCTTCCTTCAATACTTGCCGAGCGATAAAGCCTGGCTCGCGTCGAATGCGGCCGTCGATTTGCCGACCGCGCTAGCGAGACCTTCGATAGTCCGCCTCTTCCCGATCATGCCGAGTATCCGTCGGGCCGGACGCACTGGAAAGCACCATTGCATTCTACGGACGAATTCAGGGAGAATCGTGCGAAATGGCGCCTCCGGATCGACGAGACAGGAACGGATGTCGCGGTGACGGGGCTGATTGTTGAGTACTATGAGGCGGCCAGGAACAGATAGTCCCGGGCGTTCGCGGTGAAGCAGAAGCATCTCTGACGGGTTCTCATGAAAAAATATCGCCCGCGTCTTCCGCAAGACCATTCGCACGTGGCATGGCGGGAGCTTTCACTGACATCGTTGCCGATCGCGCTGGTGTTCGTCGCGCTGGTCGGGCTGGCTGTCTGGGTTGCCGATCCCGCACCGCCGAAAACCATCACCATCAGCGCAGGTCCGCTCGACAGCTCGCTGCTGAACACCGCGAACACGTATAAAAAGATCCTGGCGCGCAATGGCATCACCCTCAACGTGCTTCAATCCGATGGTTCCGTACAGAACCTGCAGCGGCTGATGGATCCCAAGCAGCACGTCGATATCGCGCTCGTGCAAGGCGGCGTCTCCGATGAAGCCGCGAGGGCTTCGCTGATGTCGCTGGGAAGCATCTTTTATATTCCCATCGTGGTGTTTTACCGCGGCAAAGGCCTGACGCAACTCTCGCAACTCGATGGCAAGCGCATCGCAATCGGGCGCGAGGGCAGCGGCACGAGGATGTTGTCGCTCAAGCTGCTGGAGGCGAACGGCATCTCCTCCCACGGTGACACGCAACTCGTGCCGATCGACGGCATGCAGGCGGCCGAGCAACTGGTGGCAGGCAAGGTCGACGCCGCCATGCTCAGCGGCGATTCGACCACGCGCACGCTGATGCTGCGGCTGCTTGGAATCCCGGGCATCTCCGTCATGGATTTTGCGGAGGCGAGCGCCTATACGCGGCTCTTTCCCTATCTCAATCAAATCGATCTACCCGCCGGCGTTCTCGATCTTCGCAGAAAATGGCCGCCCGATACGCTCCACCTGATTGGTCCGACCGTTGAAATCGTGGCGCGGCCGAATCTGCATCCGGCCATATCGGATCTGCTGATCGAGGCGGCGCAGGAGATCCACGGCGCGGCCGGTCTGCTGCAGCGCGCGGGCGATTTTCCGAGCACGACTGCGCACGAATACCGGATCAGCGAAGACGCGACGCGCTATTACAAGTCGGGCAAAAGTTTTTTGTATCGCGTGTTGCCGTTCTGGGTTGCGAGCATCACGGACCGGATCCTGGTGCTTTTGTTGCCCGTGGCCGTGCTGCTGTTTCCGGCATTGCGGCTGATTCCCGCGCTTTACGGATGGCGCGTGCGTTCGCGGATTTATCGATACTACGGTGCGCTGATCGCGATCGAACGCGGTGCTCTGAGCACGTCGACGGAGGAGCAGCGCATGGCGCTGCTTGCGGAGCTCGATGAAATCGAGGCGTCGCTCAACACGCTGCGCATGCCGCTCGCTTACGCCGATGCCTTTTATGTGCTGCGCGAGCATGTCGGATTCGTGCGGATGCATCTGGCTCCAGGGCAGCGTGAAACTGCGCACGTCTGACAAAAGAATACCCCCGCGATCGCAGGGGTACGGTGTGCATTTGCGAGGTCAGCAGTAACAGGTTCAGGCCGGCAGGCAGGCCGGCTCCGGCTCTCGCAGTACTTCCGCTTCACCGGCCGCCTTGCTGCCGCCCGACGAGTTGACGTAGGCGAGCACGTCCATGGTCGTCTGGTACGCCCAGATTGCGAAGCTCGCGATCAGCTCGGCTGCCAGCGTTGCACCGGCCGTAGCCGCGCCGCCCAGCACCTTCGTGAGAATGGTGACGATGGCAAGAGAAAGACCCCACCAGCCGGCGAGACTCAGCACCAGCCGTACGAGCGGCATGAAAACGCCGGCATCGTAGACGCCTTTCAGCACGACCAGCAGCGCACCGGCCGTAGCTGCACGATTGGTCCGGATCGCGTCGGTTTCCGCATAGATCTACGCGTCGGCTGCACGCTTCAGTTCGTGCGCGCGGCGCATCGCCTGATCTTCGTCGGCGATGTTGGCAAACCCCAGCACCAAACCGCTTTGCGACGGCACGCCCATATACCAGCGCGATAACGCCTGTTCGCCAAAGCCCTTGGGATTGGCGCGGCCGGCCACCGCTACGTCGTCCGTGCCGTCGACGAAATGCGCCGCCATCTGCAAGCCCCCCGGCGGGAGATCGATGGCGAGGCGCTCGCCGAACACTTCGGCAAGGGCGCGCGCGGTGATTTCCCGGCGATGCGCGTATAGCAAACGCATCTTCTTCAGGTGCCGCGCAAAGTGGCCTTCCGCCATGAAGTCGGTCACGCTTGCTTGCAGGAGATAGGGGGACCCCGCGTTCATGCTTGCGCAGACTTCGTGAAAACGCTGCGTTGCGCTGACCGGCGCGACCACATACGCGAGCCGCAATCCAGGGAACATCACCTTGCTGAACGTGCCGCTATAAATCACACGGTCGTGCTGATCCAGGCTTTTCAGCGCGGGGAGGGGGCGGCCTGCGTAGCGGAACTCGCTGTCGTAATCGTCTTCTATCACCCAGCTTCCGTTGGCTTTCGCCCAGTCGAGCAATGCCATCCTGCGTTCCAGCGATAACGTCACGCCCGTCGGACTTTGATGCGATGGCGTGACTACCGCGAAGCGCGCATTCGCGTTGAGGGCGAGGCCGCGTTCGACCGAGATGCCGTGTGCATCGACGGGAACGGGTACGAGCCGCGCATTCACTTCGAGCAGGAAACGGCGGGCGAGAATGTAGCCGGGGTCCTCGAACCAGAGGGCATCGTCGGGCGAGGCGAGACTGCGCAAAACGAGTTCGAGCGTCGCACGATAACCCGTCGTGACGAAGACCTGCTCGGGCACGCATTCGACTCCGCGCGACAACCCCAGGTAAGTGGCGATCCGTTCGCGCAAGGGCCAGAAGCCGGCGGGGTCGGGGTACGCAAACGCGGTTGCGTCGCCGCTGCGCAGCCGGTGCGCGACCAGCCGGTTCCAGACCTTGCGCGGGAATGCATCGATTGCGGGCAAGCCCAGTTGATGCGGTCGGGGCGCGCCGCTGCCATAGGGCGACAACGCAGGCGCCGCTGCCGGCAAAGGTTTGCCCGCTGCACGCCGGGTGCCGCTTGCCGAAACTGGCAGCGCTGGCGAAACGATGGTTCCTGCCGCGCCGCGAACCTGCAGATACCCTTCATCGGCGAGGATCCGATAGGCCATCTCCACCGTTCCGCGCGCCACGTTCAGTTCCATCGCGAGGCCGCGCACCGCAGGCACGCGATCACCGGAGCGCAGATGTCCTTGCGCAATCGCGTTCTTGAAACGCGTGCAAATCTGCAGATAAACCGGCACGGAAAGCGCACGATCGATATCCAGCTCAAGCTTTGGTGATGCGGGCTTCATGGACTAGTCATTGTGATGATTCTTGGCTCTTCTAGGCAGGCCATGATTTTCGCATACTACTTCTGTGGCCCTATACAGCGATACCCGCGCCAGCAAAACCAATCACGAATGACTGACTTTTCCCAGGAGCGTTTCATGACTTCCCGTCTTGATTTCTACAAATCCAATCCCGCCGACATCAAAGCCCTGATGGGCGTTGAAGAACAGATCAACAAGAGCCCGCTCGAACAGATCCTGAAGGAACTGGTGCGCTTGCGTGCATCGCAGATCAATGGCTGTGCTTTTTGCCTGGATATGCACGTGGCCGACGCACGCAAGGCTGGAGAATCCGAACGCCGTCTGGCGACGGTCTCGGCATGGCGCGAAACGCCGTTCTTCACCGAGCGCGAACGCGCTGCGCTGGAGTGGACCGAAGCGCTGACGCTGGTCGCGCAAAATCACGTGCCGGATTCTGTCTGGGAAGCCGTCCGCCCGCATTTCGACGACAAGGAATTGACCGACCTGACGTTGCTGATCACGTCGATCAACAGTTGGAACCGCTTTGCGATCGCGTTTCGCAAGATGCCTGAATAACGTCGTGTCAGGGTTTTAAGCTTCCGCGCGTGCTTCCAGCAACATGGCCACGCGCGTGCGGGCGAAGGCGGGGTCGATGGGTTCGTCGTCGAAAAGCAGCCGGTACATGATCGGCGCGACCACGCTGTCCATTACATCTTGCAACGCCGGCGGCACTTCGCCGCGCTCGACCGCGCGCTCCAGGATCATCTGAACCTGCGAGCGCGTAATAGCCGCACACTGGCACGCGGGGCCGCTGCCGTCGGCGTTCATTCCCGCGAGCACGTCGCGGGTCATCGCACGGCCCGGCGCCGATGACATCTCGTCCTGGTATCCCTGCGCCCACGTTGCGAGATCGCTTTGCAGCGAACCGGTATCGGCGGGACCGTTGTCGGGGTAGAAACGCTGCACGGCGACATCGGCGAGAAGGGTTTGCAGGTCGCCCCAACGCCGGTAAATGGTCGACGGCGTCACGCCCGCCCGCACCGCAACCTGCGGCACGGTGATCGCGTCGCGCGGCATTTCCGCCAGCAACCCGTTGACCGCCCGGTGGACCGACTCCTGAACCCGCGCGCTTCTGCCGCCGGGCCGCAAACCTTCTCGTGCTGCCATGTGCTCCACTCCTGCTGCGAACCAGTGTTAAAGCTAAAAAGTTGCGTTAACGCCGGACAACGCGCACAATCCGCTAAAGCAATTATTTTGCGTTTATTTGCCGGAGTGTGCAATGGCTATTGATGCCACCCTAAGCTCGTCCCGCCCGCCGTCCCGTTCGTCGTCCCAGGCGCTGGGGCTCTATGCGTTCGCCTCGGCCACCTTTTTCGCGGCATCCAGCGCCCCTACGCCGCTTTACAGGGTGTACCAGGAGGCGTGGGGATTTTCGTCCGCCATGGTCACGCTCGTGTTCGCCAGTTATGCGTTCAGTTTGCTGGCCGCGTTGCTGACAACGGGCGCGCTGTCGGATCACATTGGCCGGCGTCCGGTGATCATCGGCGGGATCGCGCTGGAAGTCGTGGCGATGCTCGTTTTCACCGATGCCCACAGCGTTGGCGTCCTGATCCTCGCGCGCGTGCTGCAGGGCTTCGCGACCGGCGCGGCGACAAGCGCGCTGGGCGCCGCGATCCTCGATGCAAGCCCTACGCGCGGCTCCCTGGTCAATACCTTGTCGCCGCTCTTCGGCATGGGCGTGGGTGCGCTCGGATCGAGCATGCTGGTGGAATATGCGCCGGCTCCCATGCGGCTGGTCTATCTGGTGTTGGTTGCATTGTTCGTGTTGCAGGCGGCCTGGGTGCTGGTGCTGCCCGAAACCGTGAGCAGGCTTCCGGGCACGCTCGCGTCACTGGTTCCGCGTGTGCGGGTTCCACTGGCGGCGCGCGGGGCGTTGCTGCGCATTGCGCCGGTCAACGTTGCGGTGTGGGCGCTCGGTGGTTTCTATTTGTCGCTCGGACCATCGCTTGCGCGCGCTGTCACCGGCGCCGACGATGCCACCACAGGCGGCTGGGTCGTGTTCGCGCTGACCACCGGCGGTCTCGCCGCCGTCATGCTCTTGCGCTCCATGAGCACGTTGCGCTTGCTGCTGACCGGCGCAATCGTGCTGGCGGCTGGCTTGCTTATCACCCTGACCGGCGTGCACACGGGCAACGCGGGAATCTTCTTTGTCGGGACGATCATTGCGGGGATGGGTTTTGGCGCGGCGTTCCAGGGCGCGTTGCGCTCGGTATTACCGCTCGCAGATGCGCATGAACGCGCAGGGCTGATGGCGGCGCTGTACGTGCTGAGTTATCTGGCCTTCAGTGTGCCGGCTATCCTCGCAGGTACGATGGCCCATGTGGTCGGCTTGCGGCTGACGACCGACGTGTACGGCACCGCGCTCGTCGTGCTCGCCGCAATGACTGTGGTTGCGAGCGGCCTAAACAAGGGCGCGAGGATGGCGCGTGAGGGGAGCTAACCGCTCTTACGCGCCGCAGGCCCCGCCGGGCCGGGCCCCGTCGGGCTGAACCAGTAAGCAATCGCGCCGATCACGAGCGGCACGGCCGTGACCAGAAACAAGCGCGAAAACAAGTCCGCGCTCGATAACCCCGCATGACGCGCATGCTCCGCGATCATTTCGAAGATGCTGCTTGCCAGCGCCACGCCCAGGAACACGAGGCTGTTCAGCAACCCGAGGCCAAGCCCGAGTTTCGCGGGCGCGATGATGCCGCGCGCTTGCGACATCACGAGCGGATGAATCGCGCCTACTGACAGCAGCAGGCAGATCGCGCCGACACTGATGACCGGGCTTTGCGCAGGTGCCGATGCCAGCACGAGCGCGGCACAAACGCCGGCCGCAAGCCATCCGAGCGTCAGCGTTTTCGGCGCCATTCGCCGCACGAGCAGCGGAATGGAGAAGGACGCTGCGATCCCCGCAACACTCGTGATGGTCATGGCATTGCCCCGGGCGATGACGTCGAAGCCGAATACATCGGCGAGATAGGGGCCGCCCCATGACGTACGAAACGTTGCGCCCACCGACATGGCAAGACATACGGGCATCAAGGTCCACATGCCTTTCTTGTTGCCCGATGCTGCCGCTGCTCCGGCCGCGCGAACCGCGTAGGAAGCGCTATGTTCACGACGACGCACGAAACACATGATGCCGAGCGTCGCGATCAGCATGAACATCGCCGATAACCCCATCACCGGCCGCCATCCATAAACCGATGTCGCGCGGCTCAGCGGAAACGCCGCCAGCAAGCCGCCGATCGTGCCGATTGCACTCGCTGTAGTAACCGCGGTAACCGCGCGAACGCTGCGCGGACTGCCGCCTTCGCTATTGCGCAGCACGTGGTTCAGCAAACCCATGAAGACCGGGGCGCATCCGAGCCCGATTCCCGCCTGTGCGACGATCGCGAGAACGGGATCCTCGGTCACGGATAACAAAGCGACGCTCACCGTACCGATGCTCATCAGCACGGCCGTCGGATAACGCACTCCGAAGCGGTCGAAGAGTATGCCGACGGGCATCTGCGCCGCCGCGAAGACGAGAAAAAACGCGCCCGAGAACCAGCCGAACATTTGCGGCGTGAAGTGAAAATCACCGATGAGCTGCGTCGAGATCACCGCCACATAGCTGCGGAAAAACTGGCTGAGCACGTAACTGAAGGTGAGCGCCCACAGGCCGAAATCGGCGTTGTACGCGGATGTCGATGCGCGGGATGTATTCTCGATATCGCTCATTCGCAAATGGTCACGCTTCCCCGCGAGCCTTCGCGATTTCGCGCGGCGTGAGTCCAAGCAGACGGTTCATCCAGTGCGCCATATGGCTTTGATGCGCGAACCCCGTATCGAACGCGATCTGGCTGGTGCTGAGTTTGCCTTGCATCAGCAGCGCCTTTGCTCGTTCCACGCGCCGTTCAATGACATATCGATGCACGGGCAACCCGAGCGTTTCGCGAAACAAGACCTTGAAATGCGGAACGCTGAGCTGCGCGAGCGCGGCGAGGTCACCCAGCGTCAGGCGCTGATCCAGATTGTCTTCAATGAACTCGACGATCCTCGCCGTCGTTTTCGGCGCCAGTGTGCGGCGCTTGTTCTCGAGCGCTACGCTCGTCACGCCGCCATCGACAAGACGCACGACCATCGCGGTGCAGAGGCTTTCGGCATACAACGGGTCGGAGCAATCGTCGGCTTCGAGTTCGGCGCGCAACGCCCAGGCGAGATGCTGGAAACGTGGATCGCGCATCTGAAGCTGCGGACGAATCTGCGCACGGCTCGGGCGCAGGTCGAGTTGTTCCAGCGTTCTGCCGGCAAACTGCTCGCTTATCCAGATGCTCAGGATCGTACAGTCGGATTCGTCCGTCCATTGACCTTCGAGTCCTGCCGGGATCACGTCGGCATCGCCGTGCGCCTGCACGCGCGAAAGCCGGTATTCGCTCGTGACGCAACGCGCCACGACCGGTGGCCCGACATGGACGCCGACCCTGTGATGCGGCATCGCGGGAATCCGATGCACACCTGCCGATACACCGAGCAGCGCCGCGCCAAAACCAGTCCAGCCGTGGTCCTTGCTGGAGCGCAGATTGACCCGCGAACTATTGGGTTGCGGCGTTGCTGTGTTCATGACGACTCCTTCAGCGAGAGGCAGGCTGCATTGTGCGTGGTTTTCCGCGGGTTTGCTTGATAGTTGAAACCATGATGCAAGGCATAAAACAATCATCCGGATCTGCGCATTGTCATCCATGCGTGCGCGCCATGAATGCCGGTCTTTCCTACGATGCCAGCATTCAGGCAAACAAACGGAGCGCCGCATGATCGTGATTTTTGGAGCATCGGGAAACGTGGGAAAGGCGACGGCGGCTGCATTGCGCGGTGCGGGGCACGCGGTCCGGGCGGTGGTCAGGAACGAGCAACAGGGCGCGGATCTGGCGCAACTCGGATGTGAAATTGCACTCGCAGACTTGCTGGACCGAGCGTCGGTTTCGAACGTGCTTCGCGGCGCCGACGCGGTGCAGATCCTTTGCCCGGTGCCAGTCGGCGACCCGCATCCGGCCGCTTCCATGCATCGCATGATCGACATGACCGTCGAGGCCTTGCGCGCCAATCCACCTTCGCGGGTCCTTGCGTTGTCCGACTACGGCGCGGAGCTGGAAAGCGGCACGGGCATCACCATGCTTTTTCACGCGCTGGAAAACCAGTTGAAGCCGGTGATGCAAAACCTGACGCTGTTGCGTGCCGCCGAGCACATGCAGAACTGGGCGCGGGTGCTGCCGGTGGTTTTATCGACGGGGATCTTGCCTTCATTGCATCATCCGCTGAGCAAACGCTTTCCGACGGTCGCCGCTCAGGACGTCGGGCGGCTTGCGGCGCAACTGCTGCTCGATCACGGCTACGCCGACGGGCTGCGCACGGTGAGCGTGGAAGGTCCCCAACGCGTCAGCGCACTCGATGTCGCCCGCACGCTGAGCGAAGTCATCGGCCGGGAGATCAAAGCGCACGAGCTGCCGCGGGAACAATGGACGCCAACGCTGCATCGCGCTGGCTTGAGCGCGGACCACGCAACGCTCATAACGGAGCTGTACGACACGCACAACGCGGGCCATATCGACGTCGAGGCGCGCAGCGAACTGCGTTTCGGCACGACGGAATTATCCGAAGTGCTGGCTTCGATCCTGCCTTCGAACGCAACGGCAGCGCGTTGAATGCGCAAGCAATCCATGCCTGCACGCATGTGCCTCGCCGTTGTGATCGTGCTTGCCGGATGGCTTGGCGGCCGCGGGTTGCAACGCGTGATCGACGCCATTCCTGATAGCAACGATGACTTCATCTTCTTTTGATGCGGCCGCGTCCCGATGAAAGGCGAACCACGGGTTTTAGCGCGGCGTCTTTTCCACACGCATCGCGCGCGGTGAATTTGTCATGACCGCATCGATTCCCAGATTCGTCGCCGTTGCGTATGCTTCGGCCGAGTCCACGCCGAACACCACGATCTTCACATCCCCGTTCGTCCTGAAGCATTTCACGGCGGCGGGCGTCCACCATTTGGCGTAGACCCTTGACACGCCGGTCCCAAGCGCAAAGCGCTCGACTATTTCGACCTGTCTGCGCAACTCGATACCCACCCAGCTTCCGGCGGGCGGCGGGTTGTCGCAGGTACCGCCCAGCGAGAGGTTGAGCAGACGGTCTCGCGTCGCATCGCGCGTTTCGAACACTTGCGCGTTCGGGTAAGACCTGATTTTCTGGATGGCTTCTGCGTCGGTGGAATAAAGGCGCACGCGCGACCACGCGTTGGACTCCTCAAGAATTCGTGCGACGGCGATCACGAGGGGGGCGACCGGCGTTTGTTTCATGTCGAGCATGATCGGCACGGACGCAGGAACAGCTTTCAACGCTTCTTGCAGAGTGGGGATACGCAGCGGCGTGTGACGATACGGGTAAGTGATCTTGCCCGACGCGTCTTTCGACTCGAACGAATAACCCGCGTTGAGTTTTCTTATCTTGCCTAGTGTGATGTCGTCAATATGCCCACGCCCATCCGTCAGTTCGCGAAGATCGCCGGGGCGGTACAGCACTGGAATGCCGTCTCTCGTCACCTGCACGGTCATCCACAATACATCTGCGCCGTTATCGAGCGCTGCGTGAAATGCCTGAAGCGTATTCTCAGGCATGTCGCCAGCACCGCCCCGATGCGCGACGATCAAAGGGGCCGCGAGCGCCACCGTTGCCGGCAGGGCGGTCAATACAAAAAGTGCGGCTGCGTTCATGAGTTTGAAAGTGACTGGTTTCATTATTTTGTCGTCCGAACAAATAAATTGATTTGTTATCCAGAACAAATATTTCAGATGAGCCAAGGACACTATAGTCCTTTCACTGTGAAGCAAGGGCTGATTGTCAAGACTTTATATTGAGATGGACAATGCGGTTTTCGATCCGCAACTTCTGGCTGCCTGAGCATTTTTCCAAGGGTGCGCAATAATGTAGGCGGAAAAACCTCTTGGCGGACTTGACCCATGACAACGTCGTTAGCCCTCGATCCCGATTTCTGCAAGTTGCTCGTCAGCAGCCATCTTCGCGTTGTCGGTACACCTTTGATCGATCAGAATGCATTGCAGGAAGATGCCGCTCGATGGCTATACGAAGACGCGCCGTTTTGCGTCGTCGCACATGACACCGACGCGGACCCGCGCTTCGTGTACGCAAATCGCGCGGCACAAAAGTGCTTCGAGTACTCATGGAGCGAATTTACAGCGTTGCGTTCGCGTTTGTCGGCTGAACATCCTAATCGCAACGAGCGCGACGCCTTGCTGGAATCGGTACGCACCAAGGGCTACGCAAGCGGTTACCGCGGCCTCCGCATTGCAAAGTCGGGCAGGCGGTTCTGGATCGAGAACGTGACGGTCTGGAACCTGATCGATGATGACGGTGTGTATCGCGGGCAGGCGGCGACCTATCGTCAATGGAAGGACGTTTGACTGGGCGGCGAGGCCAACTTGCCAGGCGTTGATCTGAAATTGGCAATGGCAGTCTTGCACTCGCCAGCAACAGCCGACGAGCACAAGCGGCGGATATTACCTGCTAGTTCCGCCAACCGACCGCTTCGGCAAAGCGCGATCGGTTCGCAAGATGGTTGGTCGCCGAGTGCCGTAAGGACGCGTCGCATATCGATGTCGCACCGGCCGCATCTCGCGCGCATCAAAGTATTCCGGGCATTGGCTGGGCGCTAAGCCTTGGCACACGACGAGCGGGTTTTTTCCTTGAGCCACGCGCGAAACTTTTCAAGGGATATGCCGATGCCGTCGGGTTTCTCAAGCAAGCCCACGACCGCAGTGTCCTCGACCGGATCGACTTCGACCCAGGCGTTGCAGGAAATGACATGGGCAGCGCCCTCTTCAAGATCGACGCACACGCGAGGCGACAAATCCATGAGCCAGTCGAGCGAAGAGTCGCGATACATCAAACGCACTGCGCCATGCACTGCGATGAACTGCGTTCCCGCGTGTTGACGACTGGCGTGGATCTGACCCGGATGCAAACGGACGGTCTTCATGACATAAGCTCGCTGAAGGCTTGAACACCCCCAAGCTTATTGGCCGCAATGCTTATGCGACAGACTCAGCGCGGTAGAATCTGTTGCGCAACAGATCATGATTCGTTGATCTGTATCCGTTAATAATTGGCGCGTCTGTATCTGGCGCACGCACTCGCGCACCGGCAGCATGAGCACATGACCACGTCTTCAGACATTCTGCCGCGCGACCTCCCAATGGCAGGCGAGCCGCTCTACGAGCGCCTTGCCGAGCACTATCGCCGGGTGATCACGTCCGGAACGCTGGCGCCGGGCGATCGCATGCCTTCGGTGCGGGTGCTGATGACACGGCATCAGGTCAGTCTCTCCACGGCGCTTCAAGTGTTCCGCCGGCTCGAGGACGCGGGCTGGCTGCAAGCGAAACCGCGTTCAGGCTATTTCGTGCGAAGGCGCACGAGTCCGTCCTTACCCTGCGTGGATGAACCGGCTAATACCGCATCACCCGGCGAGGCGCACTTTGTCGGGTTGCATGAATCCATATCGAAGGTCATTGCGTTGGCGCAGCAATATCCTGACGCGTTGAATCTGGGTGGGGCGACTGCCGCGGCCGCGCTTTATCCCACAGCGCGCCTGCAAGCACTCACCATCAGACTCCTGCGCCAGGAACCGACGCTGCTCACCGAGTCCGGGCGTGATTCCGGCGGCGCGTCATTCAGGCAAGCCGTTGCCAGGAGAGCGCTTTCTTCCGGGGTGGTGGTGTCGCCGGAAGAGGTGGTCGTCACCAACGGCGGTGTGGAAGCGGTGAATCTCGCGCTGCGCGCGGTCACGCAGGCCGGCGATACGGTTGCCATCGAATCACCGGCGTTCTTCGGTGTCTTGCAGATTATCGAGAGTCTTGGGCTGCGGGCGCTTGAAATATCCACCAGCCCGTCCACGGGGATATCCATCGAAGCGCTGGAAATGGCATTTCGTGCTTATGGAAATATCAAGGCGCTGGTCGTCGTGCCGCATTTGCAAAATCCGCTTGGCTGCAATATGCCCGATGACCGCAAGGTCGAGCTTGTGCGACTCTGCGCTCAGCACAAGGTCGCGCTGATCGAGGACGATCCCTACCGCGAACTGCTCGATGAACCCGATCAGCACAAACCCCTTAAAGCGTGGGACAAAAGCGGCGGGGTGATTCATTGCGTGTCGCTGAACAAGGTGCTGGCGCCCGGCATGCGGCTGGGATGGATGTCTGCCGGCCGATGGCACGAACGCGTGAAGATGCTTAAGTTTTCGCAAAGCCGGAACAATGAAGCCTTGTCCCAGTTGGTCGCTGCCGAGTTCATGGGTTCAGGGGCCTATGACCGGCATCTGTTTCAACTGCGTGAGCGCCTCGTGACTCAACGGATTGCGACCGCGGAAGCCATTGCGCGGTATTTTCCATCCGGTACACGGCTGAGCGCGCCGGCGGGCGGCGTTCTGCTATGGGTGGAATTGCCTTCGGGTACGGACTCGGAACGTCTTTTCGAAGCTGCGCTCGCGGAAGGGATTCGCATCGCGCCAGGGACGATATTCTCGAACTCGCGGCGCTTTGCCTCCTTCATTCGCTTGAGTTGCCCGCAACCCTTCGATCAGACCCTGGACGACGCGTTCCAGCGTCTCGGACGACTGGCCCTGGAAGCGCATTAGCTGTCGCGCTTCTCGCGTGTTTCGCCATTCGATCGCAGGCCTGGAATTTCCTTGGGGCCTCACAATCAAGGTTGACGTGCCGCTTCGCGGCTGCCTAAAATCCGGGCATCGTAAAAATTGGGGCTGACGCCTTGGACACTTGCAGTAATCGACCTTCGAAGTATCTCGCTGCCTGACCGGCAGGACCCACGCTTTTATCTCGAGCCGCCGTCCTGCCAGCAGGCAGACGATGCGCGTCTTCATACCTCGCCCGTGTACTTTCTATCTGCGCGTTTATTTGGCGCAGTGATCAGCCACGTTCCGGGCATTGGTTTGCCCGCTGTCATTTGACTGTCATACGCAGTCAATACGGTGGCGCTGGGTCCGCGTTGTCGCGGACCGGGAACACCCGCGCGAAAATACAAATTAAAGAATCGCTCATGTTGGACTATCTTCTCCCTCTCCTCGCGGCATTGGCCTGTGGCATCGGCATTGGTCTTGAAAGACAAATGCGCCAGCGCACCGCCGGACTTCGCACCATCACGCTCGTCACGTGCGGTGCGTGCCTGTTCGTGCTGC
The DNA here is from genome assembly GCF_001577465.1 of Burkholderia sp. PAMC 28687. Taxonomy (NCBI): domain Bacteria; kingdom Pseudomonadati; phylum Pseudomonadota; class Betaproteobacteria; order Burkholderiales; family Burkholderiaceae; genus Burkholderia; species Burkholderia sp. PAMC 28687. The sequence goes on along the minus strand of NZ_CP014506.1, from coordinate 1,421,458 downwards.
TCGGCGCGATGACCGGTAACGGCACGACCAGCCTTACGCAGATCGCGGCGTACGTGGTGTCCGGTGTCGGCTTCCTTGGTGGCGGCGTCATCATGCGCGAGCAGGGTGCTATCCAGGGCATCAATACGGCGGCTACGTTATGGTGTTCCGCTGCGGTGGGCGTGCTATGCGGCGCGGGACACTATGGTCCGGCGCTTGCGGGAACGGCGGTGATCCTTTTCATCAACACCGTGCTGCGAGAAGTGGGGCGTGCCATCAATACCGCGCCGGTCGCGTCCGCCGATCTTTTGCGCAAGTACGTGCTGACCGTCGTCTGCCGTGAGCAGGACGAGGTGAATGTCCGCGCGCTCATCACCAATTCCATGGTGTCTGCACCGTTGTCGTTTCAGGGGCTGAGCAGCCACGATATAGACGATGAATCCAGACGCGTCGAGGTCATTGCCACGCTTGAAACGCACCCCAAGTTTCAATCGAAAGTCGAAGCGGTTGCGAGCCGGCTCAGCATGGACAAAGGGGTCTCGAGTGTGAGCTGGGCAGGGCTCGATACGGTTCCGGTGACCGACTGACTCCAGCGGATAGACCACGGCATGCGTTTTGAAAGAATGAATCGGTAGTATCAGTCCGACGATGTCACCATTGGTGCGTGACATCCGGGCGCAGACTTTTTCGAGCGCCGCCTCACATTCTTCAAGGTTGCGGATGAGCACTTACGTGTTGTTGGCTTGCGGGTTTGGAATCGGACTGTCGATAGCAATCTGGGGCATCTTCGACGCGCGCAAGCACTCGCGGCGTGAATCGGCAGACGATAAGCGCTGACGCGCTGAGCGCTGCACCGCGATTACAGATCCCTTGTTTCAAGCCTTCATCTGCCGCAACATGGCGTCCTTGTCATTTTGGCGTCAGCATCAGGTCAGCGTGAGTCCCTCAGAATCGAGTCATGGTCATCGCGGGTTGAATAGCGCATGACCGTGGGCTTCTTTCACGCCGAGCGAAGCCGCACGTTTCATTCGCATAGAGGCAGACCATCATGAAAACACTTATCTACGCAACGCTGGCCGTCGCATTGGCTACGCCTGTTGTGTCGTTTGCGCAAACGGCCGAGCCGGTTACCCGTGCGGAAGTACGCGCAGATCTGGTCCAGCTTGAAAGCGCGGGGTATCGGCCGGTTTCGCAGGACGCTACTTACCCGTCGGATATCCAGGCCGCTGAAGCGCGTGTACACGCCGGTAATGGCTCAAGCGCCTATGGCGGTGTATCGGACACGGGAACATCCGTGTCTCCGGTCAGCAGCCCCGCCGGCAATCAGTGACCGGCATTGATTGAATTGGCGCCAAACGGATCGACGTTCGGCGCCAGATCCTCAGACCGCCAAGGACACGCTCAAGTGCGTTGTCCTTGAGCGGCAGCATTGTCGCGTTTTTCCAGGGGCATCGCTTTCGCCTTTGTTCTGGCCGGCAGGAAGGGATAGATCAGCAACTGATAAGCCCCGCCGCCAATCACACCGCCAAGCAAGGGCGCAGCCACCGGAATCCACCAGTAGTTGTCGGGCGACGGCAGCGCCGACGATCCCCAGCCTGCAAAGTAGGCGAACAGTCGCGGACCGAGATCGCGTGCGGGGTTCATGGCCCATGCTTCGAGATATCCCATCGATGAACCCAGGATCGCTACCAGCAGGCCGATCATGAGCGCGCCCGAATTGGCTTGCGGCGCCATTTCGTTGAACTGCTCGGTAATCGCGAAGATGCCGAAGAGCAGCAGCGCAGTGAGAATGACCTCGTTGGAGAACGCGTGCATGGGCGTGACCGCCAGGCCCGGATGCGTAAAGAACACCCCGGCGGCGCCGCCTTCCGCTCTCGTCAGATGATGCGTCAGGTTGTAATGGTCGATGACCGGTCCGAACAATGCATACACGATCACCGCGCCAAGAATGCCGCCGAGCAGTTGCGCCGCCCAGTAAGGCACGACCTTCTTCCACGAAAAGCCGCGGAACAAGGCAAGCGCAAGCGTGACTGCCGGGTTTGCATGCGTGCCGGATATCGACCCCGTGACATAGATGGCAAGCGTGACCGCCAGTCCCCACGAGATGCAGACGCCCCAATATGCGTTCGCGTAAGGGCTCGGGTCATAGAGGGTGTACATGCACGCGACGGAATCACCAAACGCGATAACGATGAAAACCGCGACCGCTTCGGAAATTAGTTCTCCGATGCATTGTTTTTTCGTGAAGGGTATTGCGGTAGAGGACACTAGAGATTGCTCCGGGAAAGATGAATGCAGTGGCTGTCATCCGGGCGATTCGCTCACCCGGATGAAGGCAGGGTCAGGACGCGTCAGCCCAGACCTTGGCGGCGTCCACCGCGCGATGCCACCCCTGCATGTGACGCCTGACGTCTTCGGCAGGAAGGGCCGCCGAGAAACGCCGGTCGAGCTTCCACTGGCTCTGCAACTCATCCACATCTTTCCAGTACCCCACGGCGAGCCCGGCAAGATAGGCCGCGCCGAGTGCGGTCGTCTCGCTGATTTGCGGGCGCACCACATCGACACCGAGGATGTCGGCCTGGAATTGCATCAGCAGGTCATTGGCCACGGCTCCCCCGTCCACGCGCAATTCCCCGATGCGCATGCCGGAGTCGGCTTCCATGGCCTTCAATACATCGATTGACTGATACGCGATGCTCTCCAGCGCCGCGCGCGCAAGGTGTGCAGAGGTCGTGCCGCGCGTCACGCCGAACAACGTGCCGCGTGCGTGGGCGTTCCAGTGCGGCGCGCCAAGGCCGGCGAATGCGGGCACGAGATACACGCCGTCGCTGTGCGGGACGCTGCGCGCGAGCGTTTCGATTTCCTTCGCAGTCTTGATGATGCCCAGGCCGTCGCGCAGCCACTGCACCACCGCGCCACCGATGAAAATGCTGCCTTCCAGCGCGTAGTCGACCTTGTCGCCGATCTGCCACGCAATGGTCGTGACGAGGTTGTTGCTCGATTCGATGGGTTTGTCGCCCGTGTTCATCACGAGGAAACAGCCTGTGCCGTAAGTGTTCTTCACCATGCCGGACTGCGTGCACATCTGGCCGAAGAGGGCAGCGTGCTGGTCCCCGGCAATGCCGGCCAGCGGAATCTTCGAGGCAAACACGGTTGTCTTCGTCGGCCCATAGACTTCCGACGATGACCGCACCTCCGGCAACATGCTGCGCGGAATATCGAGTGCATCGAGCAGCTCGTCGTCCCACTTGAGCGTATGGATGTTGAACAGCATGGTGCGCGATGCGTTCGTCACATCGGTGATATGCAGCGCGTGTTTGGTGAAGTTCCAGACGAGCCAGCTATCCACCGTGCCAAACGCCAGACGTCCGTTCCGGGCTTTCTCGCGCGCGCCTTCCACGTTGTCGAGGATCCAGCGGATCTTGGTCGCCGAGAAATATGAATCGATCGGCAGTCCGGTCTTTGCACGAACCTTTTCTTCGAGACCCTGCGCCTTGAGCTGATCGCAGAGATCGGCGGTGCGGCGATCCTGCCATACGATCGCGTTATAGATCGGATGACCCGTTTCGCGGTCCCAGACAATGGTCGTCTCGCGCTGATTGGTGATGCCGATAGACGCAATCGACGCCCCGTTGAGCCCTGCACGCGTCACGGCCTCCGCGGCAACGCCTGCCTGCGTGGACCAGATTTCCTGCGGATCGTGTTCGACCCAGCCCGGCTGGGGATAGATCTGCGCGAATTCCTTTTGCGCGACTGAAACCACGCTTCCCTGGCGATCGAACACCATGGCGCGTGAGCTTGTCGTGCCCTGATCAAGCGCGAGGATGTATTGCTCCTGCATTGTCTTCTCCACTTTCCTGGACGAATCGCCTAGTTTTCCCGACGATATCAACGGCCTCTTGTTTTAACCATCGGTTCGGGGCGGACCGCGTTCCGACACCGTGGTTTCCCAGTATCTGTCAATAAAAGAAAACTTATCGAACCGATAATGTTCGAATTCGAATGCTAATGAACAGATTCGAAAATGTAAAGGCACATTTGGTGACATCGCTCAAGCACAGACGCCAAAAAACAGAACGCCGGCCACATGAGCATGCGGGCCGGCGTATGCGGCGAGTACCGTCGGGTTAAACGCTATTCAGGCACGTTCGGCTTCGACCTCGACTGTCGACGCTGCGTGCACGCGCGTTTTCATTTTCGTTTCGAGCAGCCGGTTGACTGCGATCGAACCGGCGACGGCGCATAGCATCGGCACGATGAAATCGTGATCGATGCGCGTGAATTCGACCATGAGGACGAGGGCGGTGATCGGCATGTTCATCGATGAAGCCAGGAAGGCCGTCGCACCCACCAACGCAAATGCGCCCATGGGGATGCCGGGCCACATGAGCGTCCATGCACCACCCAGCACGATGGCGAGCAACGCCCCATTGGACATGCCCGGCGTCAGCAAACCGCCTTGAGCGCCTGCCCGCAGGCTGCTCGTGGTGATGGCCACCTTGATCAACAGCAGCGTCGCAGCGAGTCCGATGGTCAGCTCATTGCTGAACCCCAGTTGCGCGGGCGTCTTGCCGTTGCCGAGAATCTGCGGAAACAAGACTGCCAGCAGGCCGACGACAAGAAAGTTGGCTATCGATAAAACGGGCAACGTCCATCCCTTCGGCGCGGCCGCGCGTGCACGACCGGTCAACTGGACGAAGGCGAACGCAGCGACGCCGAACACCGGTCCCATCACGATGGACCATATGACCAAGTTCGCGCTCAGCGCGAAATGCGGGACGATGTATTGCGACTCGTCGCCCAGTCCCAGCCACGCGACAACGGCGGCAATGACGGACGAGGCCAGCGCGGGAATGACCACGCGCAACTCGAACGAACGGAGCAGGACTTCGAGCACGAAGATCGCGCCGCCAAGCGGCACGTTATAGACCGCAGCAAGCCCGGCGCCTGCGCCGCAAGCCACCATCAGGCGTGTTTGTTCCACGCTCAGGCCGGCGTAATGCGACAGCCAGCCTGCTATCAGCGAACCGATCTCGCGCGGGGCGACTTCACGTCCGAGCGGCGAGCCAAGCGCCACGGTGACGATCTGCAAAAGCGCATGCGCGGTGGTGGTCACGGGCGGCATGAGCGGATCGCCGGACGTGATCGCCTTCTTGATGCTGACGAGCGGCCGGCCGTATCGGTACACCACGAGCCAGCCGAATCCCGCGATCGCGCCGCATGCAAGCAACACGGCAATGCGCCGCTCGGCTGATGCCGCGGCCACGCCTTCGTAGAAGCTTTCGTGTCCGACCAGATGCGCGATGCTGTATCCGTACGCCAGATGCTGGATGAGGTGGAGCAGAAGGGCGAGTGCCATGCCGCCCAGTCCGGCGCCGATGCCGGTGAGCACGGTGACCGTTGCAAGCCGGAAGAGTGGGATTGCCGGGGCAGGGCGGGAGGATGGAGCGTGCATCGAAAGAGCCGTGAATTCAAGACATGCGGCCGCCGCAAAGTTGCAAAGCCGGCTGTATCCGCACTAATCGAAAAATAACAATTAGCGTGAACCCGAATCTACCGGCTCAGAAGTAAGTCGTCAAATTCATTTGTTGTATCGATTGATGTGTCAGACGCATGATGTCCGTGGGCCGCAATCATGGCCGGGCGCCAGCGCGAAAGGCACATCAAGTCAGGCTCGCGATCGTCCGACAAACGCGGCGAGCGCCAGGCCGGCGCCTAGCGCGGCATAGATCGGCAAGAACGAGCGCTGCGGGACATGCGCTTCAAAGCCGGGCGTCACGCGCTCCGGCACGACGTGATAGTCGACTACGTACGCAAGCGCAGCCGTCGCTGCAGCGGTCCCGACGATGCGTGCCGGCGAAGCCTTGCGTCCGAGCAATGCCTCGAATGCCAGGCCCCAGAATACGCCGCTTCCCCAGTGGATAAAAACGCCTGCGCCGGTGAGGCGAAAACTTGGCCGCTCGTCGAGCATTGCTTCACCGGGCCATATGCAATGCGCAACCGCGTTGATGGGTGCGATCGCACTCGACCCATTATTGACGGCCTCGCGCGACACGACGGCAGCAGACGTGGCCGCGGCCATTGAACCCGACCAGAATGCCCGGCGGACAATTGAAAAGATGTTCATGGTTTCCTGTTGGCGGACGTGTCCTGTCCGCAGATTGGTTCTGTTGTCAAAAGGCTCAAACAGAACGGCCCGAAGGACATCTGCAAGATCGCTCCCGGTCATCCTCACGCCCACTTCCGGTTCTTCCTGTACCGCGGCGTCTGGATCTCATCGGCTTGCACACCGTTTGAGACAAGAGCAGACGCCGAAGCGATCAGATTTCCCGTGCTTGCAATGCAGGTGCGTCCAGTGTTTGAGCAAACGCTATGCCGCGGATGGATTGCGTCGCATGCCTTTGGTGAGAAGAGGGTCGGGCAAAGACCTCCCGCGCCGATGCTGGTGATGGGATATAACGGCGGAAGTATCAGACCTTATGATCCGGCGCGGGGTTGTCGCGTCGACCTGTTCAGTCGTGACGCGTCAGCCGTAATGCGTAGGTGAACCGGTCGGCGGGAAATACGCTGATGGTCGCTTCGAACACCAACTCGCGCTGATCGACGTAATGACGCACGATCTCGAGCGCGTGCGAATCCGCCGCGACAGCAAGCGTCCCGGCAACCCTTTCGGGCACGCCGACCGCACGAATCTCCTGGCGCACTTCGCGGACCGCGCGTCCACAGCGCTCCTCGACCATCTCGCAGATCAACCCGGTGTTCTTGCGTAACTCGCGCCTGATCGCAGCACCGGCGACCGGATCCAGATAGACCTCGGTCCAGCAGATCGGCTGCTCCGGTTTGGCGGGGTCGACCCGCAACATTTCGATGCGCAACCATCGCGAGCCCACTTCCACACCGATATGCGCGGCAAGCGAAGGACTTGCCGAGATCTCGCCGATAGACTGGACGTGCCGCTCAGTGAGCACCGCAAACTGCATCAGGTCTTCGACATTCGACATCGACTGTTCGAACGCCACGCGCGGCTTCGAAGCTTCGACGCGAATACCCGCGCGCTTGCGTCGCGAGATGAGACCGAGATCCTGTACCTTCCGCAGCGCCGAGCGCACGGTCGCGCGGCTGACGCCGTACTGTGCGGAGAGGTCCATTTCACTCGGTAACGCCGCGCCGACCGCGAACGTCCCATTGCCGATCGCTTCGATCAATTGATCTGCAAGTTCGACATAGCGCGGTTTCATAAACCTTTCCTGTAATTACTATTGTTTAAAGCATGGCCTGGGGAAGCCGAGCGCGACATCGTATCTTGGTGCGCGGCGGGTTGCCAAGGCAGCGCAGTTGAGAACGCACAGATCCGTACGGTCATTCGCGTAAACCCGAAATTGACGTGTTTCCAGTTACACCAATATAGTCCGTACATATTGAAAATGTACGGACTTATAAGCGGATCGTCCGGATATGTTCTAGCGCCACGATCCGCACGAAAAAACGGAGACCGAAATGGCTGTTCAAACGAATGTGTCGCACCCCACGGACAGTGAGGCGGCGAGCGCGAAACCTCGTCAGCCGTTCTATGCGCGGCTGGGATTTCAGATCGTCGTGGGGATCGGGCTTGGTCTCGCGCTGGGTTTTATCGCGCCGCATCTCGCCGTGCAGATGAAAATCCTCGGCGATATCTTCCTGCGGCTCATCAAGATGATCGTTGCGCCGCTCGTGTTTCTGAACGTCGTGCTCGGCATTGCGGCGGCCGGCGACCTGAAGAACGTCGGACGGATCGGTTTGCGTGCACTGATCTACTTCGAGATCGTCTCGACCATCGCGCTCATCATCAGCATGGTGATTGCGAATCTCTCCGGTGTCGGCGCGGGCATGCATCTCGTGCAGAGCCCGGAAGCTGCAGCGGCCGCGCACGGACGTATGGCAAGGCTGCACACGTGTCGTTCGAGCATTTCCTGTTGACGCTCTTCCCCGACAACTTCGTCGGCGCGTTTGCCAACGGTTCGCTGCTGCAAGTCCTGGTGATCTCCATTGGCTTTGGGGCCGCCGTGCTCATGCTGAACACCGAGCAGCGCGCAAGCGTTGAGCATGCGTTATCGCGGATGTCCGACTGCTTTTTCAAGTTCGTCGATGTGCTCATGAAGTTCGCCCCGCTCGGCGCATTCGGTTCGATCGCGTTTGCGATCGGCAGCAGCGGCATGAGCGCGGTGATCTCGCTCGGCTATTTGCTGATCGTGATGTACCTGTCGCTCGCGTTTTTCGTGGTCGTCGTGCTCGGCCTCGTGTTGCGGCTCTACGGCTTCAACGTGTTCCGTTTCCTGCGTTACTTCAAGGAAGAGATCTTTTTGTTGTTCGCCACGGCTTCTTCAGAAAGCGCATTGCCGCGGCTCTTCGAAAAACTCGAGAAACTCGGTTGTTCGCGCCAGTCGGTCGGACTGGTCTTGCCGACAGGATACGCGTTCAATCTCGACGGTACGGCCGTGTACATGTCGCTATGCGTGATGTTCCTCGCGAATGCGTATGGCGTGCCGCTCGACCTGCACCAGCAGTTCGGGTTGCTGTTGCTGATGTTGCTGACATCCAAGGGGGCGGCGACCGTTTCGGGCGGCACGTTCATCGTGTTTGCAGCGACGGTCACCGCATCGGGCCTCTTGCCTATAGAAGGATTGCCCATCCTGTTCGGGATCAACCGGTTCACATCGCAAGCGGTTTCGATCTGCAACTCAATGGGCAACAGCGTGGCGACGCTCGTCATTGCAAAGTCCACGGGCGAATTCGATGAAAGCGCTGCGCGCAGCGAGTACACGCGCGTGTTTGGATCGAGCGCCGGCAAGGTTATCTGAAGCTAAATCGAGGAAACATTCATGCGCATTACCGCGATAAGGGAAATCTCCGTCCCGCTGGAAGGAAACGTAGCGAACGCGCTCGTCAGCTTCGCCGAGCACGACGTGTCGCTGGTCGCGCTGGAAACGGATGTGATCCGTAATGGCCGGCCGGTCACCGGCTACGCATTCGATTCCATCGGCCGATACGCGCAAGGCGGCATCCTGCGCGACCGGATGATCCCGCGCCTGAAGACAGCAGCGGCTGCGGCGCCCGAGTCCCTGCTCGACGCCACAGGCGAGCACTTCGATGCCGCCAGGGTCCTGCAAACCATCCTCCGCAACGAGAAGCCCGGAGGACACGGTGACCGCGCGGCGGCCGCCGGTGCGATCGAACTGGCGGTGTGGGACTTGAACGCCAAGCTCGCCGATGAACCCGCGTATGTCACCATCGCGCGGCATTTCGGGCGGCAAGGCAAGCGTGAAGGCGTGAATGTGTACGCGGCGGGCGGTTACTACTACCCGGAAGAAAGCACGCAGCGTCTCGCCGATGAATTCCGCGGTTATCGCGAACTCGGTTTCGATGCATTCAAGATGAAGATAGGCGGTGCGACGCTTGCTCAGGACATGGTTCGCATAGAGGCCGCATTGACGGTCGCGGGGGAGGGACAACGTCTTGCAGTCGATGCCAACGGACGCTTCGATCTCGACACGGCGCTCGCATATGCAAAGGCCATCGCGCCGTACGATTTGCGCTGGTACGAAGAGATCGGCGATCCGCTCGACTACGAATTGAACAGTCAAGTTGCGCAGGTCTATGAAGGACGTATCGCGACTGGCGAGAATCTGTTTTCCGTGCCGGACGTGCGGAACCTGCTGCGTTTTGGCGGCATGCGAAAGGGCAAGGACATCTTTCAGATGGATCCCGGGCTTGCTTATGGACTGACTGAATACGCACGCATGATCGAAGTGATGGAAAGCCATGGATTTGACCGCGCTGAAGCGTTCCCGCATGGCGGTCACCTGATCAACTTGCACATTGCAGTGGGGCTCGAGCTCGGCGGATGCGAAGCGTACCCCGGCGTATTCCAGCCGTTTGGCGGATATCCGGCGGGTTGCGGCGTGGGCGGCGGACTCGTGCGCCCGACTGACGCAGCCGGCTTCGGACTCGAAGAAAAAGAAGCGCTGCGACCGTGGCTCGCGCGCCTGGATCATTAAAAGGAACCCTGATGTCTACCACCGTATTCGACTCCGCTCTCTTTCGCGACATGTTCGGCACGCCGGAAATGCGCGACGTGTTTTCGGATACCGCGTACCTCGCGCGTTGTATCGATGCTGAAACGGCGCTTGCTCGTGCGCAGGCCAAAGCCGGTCTGATTCCCGCAGAAGCCGCGCGAGACATTACTGCGCGCGCCGACTTTTCACGGCTCGATCTGGAAGCGTTGCGCCACGAAACGGAGATCGTCGGATACCCGATCCTGCCGCTCGTCAAGCAAGTCAGTGAAATGTGCGGTGACGCGGGCGGTTATCTGCATTGGGGCGCGACCACGCAGGACATCATGGACACCGCGACCATGCTGCAATGCGCGCAAGGCGTGGCCATCATTGAGCGTCAGCTCGACGAAGTGCGCGGCGCATTGCGCGATCTCGCGAACAAGCATGCCGACACGGTGACGGCCGGCCGCACGCATCTGCAACATGCGCTGCCTGTCACCTTCGGCTTTCGCGCAGCGGTATGGCTGTCGGCACTGAACCGTCACGCCGAGCGTCTTGCGCAAGCAAAACCGCGGGCGCTGATGGTGCAGTTCGGCGGCGCGGCGGGCACGCTGGCATCGCTTAACGATCCCGAACGGGCGCTCGAAACGCGCCGCTTGTTTGCGGCTGAATTGAATCTTTGCGATCCGGAGATCACCTGGCATGTCGCACGCGATGGCTTGTGCGAACTGGTATCGCTGCTCGCGAGCATTGGTGGATCGCTCGGAAAGATCGCGCTCGACGTGATGATGATGGCCGCGTCCGAATTCGGCGAAGTGGCCGAGCCCTTCGTGCCGGGACGCGGTGCAAGTTCAACCATGCCGCAAAAGCGCAACCCCATATCCAGCGAGTTGATGTTCGCGGCCGCAAAGATGCTGCGTGAACGCGCCGCCTTGATGCTCGACGGCATGATGCACGACTTCGAACGCGCAACCGGTCCGTGGCATCTCGAATGGAGCGCGGTACCCGAAAGTTTCCTGCTTTGCGCCAGCGCGTTGCATCAGGCGAACTTCATGTTGCGTGGACTGGTGGTCGATGCCGCGAAGATGCGAAAGAACCTGGACCTGACGGGCGGTTTGATCGTGGCGGAAGCGGTGATGATGGGCCTCGCGCCAAGCATTGGCCGGCAGCATGCGCACGACGTGGTGTACGACGCGTGCCGCATCGCGATTGAAAACAACCGCACGCTTTTTGATGTGCTGATGGAGGACTCCGGGATACGCGATGCATTCGGCGAAGCGCGCCTGCGTGAACTCACGGACCCGGCGAATTACCTTGGCGCTGCGGCGATCATGGCCCGTTCGGTGGCCAATGCCACAAGCGTGTAATGTTGCGTGAGATAGGTCCGGAATAATAAAGCGCGGTCGCCCGTTTAATCCATGTAAGCCCGGCACGAGCAGCATTCGCCAAAGCGTCATCGAGGCGCTTGCGGAGCTGCGCGTTACCCGCCGGGATCATTGCTGGAGACAACGATCATGCGTAAAGCGTTTTGCCGCAGGATGGTTCATGCTGTATTCATGTGCACGGGTTTTGCGGCGTCGGCGGCGCTCTTTGCGCAAGGTTACGACGACTCGATTTCGTCCGATGCGCAATCCAACTGCCGCGCCATCGCCGGGCAGGCGGAGATAGACGGCACGATGCAGCAAATCGTCGGAAGGGCATGTCTGCAAAGCGATGGCACGTGGCGCATCGTCCAGAGCGATGACGGAAGCGTGCTGACCTACCCGATAGCTGATTATCCTTACGCGGACCCGTGGTATTTGGGGCCACCCTTGTTTATCGGTGTGGGCGTCGGCTTTATTTTTGTTGACCGTTTCCACCATTTCCATCGATACAGCCATTTCAACCAGATGAACCACTATCACGTACGCGGTGGTTACGCCGGTGGTTTTCACGGCGGCGGTCATATGTATGGACATGGAGGAACGGGACATCGTTGAGCACGCGTCGTGTTCTTGGCGCTTGCGATGCGCTATTTTCCTGTATTGCGGAATAGCGCATTCTCTTTAGTAAATAGCCTTTAATGATTCCACGCCGCGAAGGGTATTGCGTTGCCGCCATTGCAGCGCGTCGAGATTGGGGATGCGCAAACCCGGCAGCCGAGAGACAAGCGTGCCCAGCCCAATTTCCAGTTCGAGCGTAGCGAGTCTTGCGCCGAGACAGTGATGAATACCCGCGGCGAACGACAGCAACTTGCCTTGAAGCGGACGTTCAATATCCAGTTGATCAGGTTGGCTATATTGCCCAGGATCACGATTGGCGGAACCCACCATCATGAACACGATGGTGCCGCGTGCAAGCGCTACCCCTTCCACTTCCACGTCTTCAAGCGCAGTACGCACGATCATCTGCACCGAACTGTCGAAGCGCAGGCATTCGCTGACAGCCCTGGAAACCAGCGATGGATCGCGTTGCAGCAACTCAAGCTGCTGCGGCTGACGATGCAGCGCAATCAACGCATTTCCCAGCATGTTCGATGTCGTCTCGTGCCCGGCCACAAAAAGCAGCAACACGTTCGATATGATTTCATCGTCGTTGAGGGATTCACCTGCTTCCTCTGCACGGACCAGTGCGGAGATGAGGTCGCCGCCCGGTTTCAAGCGCCTTTGTTCGACCACGCCCGCGAAATAGCGCTGCAGGGTGAGGGTCGCTTCGTTTGCCGCTGTGAGGCGCTCGGCGTCCATGGGCGCGCTGTCTAGCGCATTGCCCAGGTGACTCGCCGCTGAGCCCAGCCTCACGCCGTCTTCCACGGGTACGTCGAGCAGGCGGCAAATGATATTCACGGGCAGCGGCAACAGATAATCGCTGACCAGATCGAATTCCACACCGGGCTTGAGCAAGGCGACCAGATTATCCGCCGTGCTTTGCGCGATCTCTCGTAGCAAGTCGATCTGGCGTGCGTTGAAAGCTTTCATCAACAGGCTGCGCAGGCGCGTGTGCATGGGCGGATTCATCATCAGGAACATGCGGCTGAGCGCCTGGAACACAGGCTGGTCGCGTCCACTTTCGCCGTATCGTGCAGCAACGCTCTGCATGTAGGTCTTGCCCATGCGCCGGTCGTGAAGCAGCGCTTCGATGATCGCGAAGCGGCCCGTCAGCACCACGTTGGGCGCAAGCGGAACGAGCGCGCCTTCGGCGCGAAGCTGCTCGTAGAACGGGTAAGGATTCTCGAAGAAAGCGGGGGAGGACAGGTCGCTAAATTTCATGTGGGGCGTTCGTCAGAGTGTTGGGAAGGCGTACCCCCTTGATAACACCCGTGACACGGACTTATTCCTTCAACGCAAGCGAAGACCGCGCGCCGCCCAACGTGGCGAGATGCTTGAGCAAGCGTTGTCGTGGACCCGCTGTAACTACGCGTCAGCCCGTTTTATTCTGGGCCGACGCGCTGTGACGCCCTGACGAGACGCGACAGGTGCATCGTCCATTTTTGCTGCATCGGACCGGCGCATCCGCGCTTCGTTCTGAAGGTTCTCGACAAGCGCTCGCGTCGTCGCCCGCTCAATCACGGCTTTCCTCACCAGCAGGCCGAGCTTGCGGCTTACCGGCTGGCCCGGGAGCGTCAGGCGCTGCACTGAAGACATACCTCGGAGCATCAGCAAATCACCCGGCACGACGGACCAGCCCAAACCTTCCGCGACCATCTGCGCAATCACCGCGGGTTCATCGAGTTCGATTCCCTCTCGCACCATCAGTTTTTGTCGCCGCAAAAACGTATTGACGAGGCCGCCGCCATAGGAGCGTCGGTCGTAGCGAATAAACGGCAGATCGAGCGCCCACTCTCTTAGCGATCCCATGGCCGCCTTTGGCGCTACGGCAACGTAGACATCGTCCAGTAATGGAATCCAGACAAGGTTGGCGGGAATGCCGAAATTCGGCTTGATCATGGCCGCGATGTCGAGTTCGCCCGCGTCGACTTGCGCCAGCAATTGAATGGACGTGCCCGGCGTGATCTGAATCTGCGTCGCCGGGCAACTCTCAAAAAAGCCTCCCAAGGCCTTGGGAAGCAGGCCGGATTTAACGGTGGAAATGGCGCCGAGATTGATTGTCGACACTTGTGGCGCCGCGCCCGCCTTCATGTCGTCATAGCGCGCAACCAGATCGCGTGCGTGACTGATGAGCGCCCGCCCACGTTCACTCAATTGCACCGCTTTCCCGCTGCGCTCGAACAGCAGGCACCCGAGATCTGATTCCAGCCGCTTGATCTGCATGCTGACCGCCGATTGCGTCAGGCCCAGCCGTTCGCCGGCACTGGAAAACGAGCCTGTTTCGGCGGCGGTGAGGAAGGTGGCGAGGTAGCGGAGCATGATGAAAATAATTGATGCTTAGACCTTAAAATATGCGTTTCTCATTCGATATTTTTTATCTTAGCATTATCGACATTGCTCAAGTTCTGAATAACCACCCCCAAGGCGTTCAATGACCACAACCGCGTTGTTCCACCTCGCATTCCCCGTCAACAGTATCTCGAAGGCCCGGGAGTTCTACGGCGAATTGCTGGGTTGCCCCGAAGGGCGGAGCTCGGAGAGCTGGGTTGACTTCGATTTCTACGGGCATCAGATCGTCGCGCATCTTTCGCCGGAAGAGACCGGCCACAAGTCAACGAGCGAAGTCGATGGCCACGACGTGCCCGTCCGCCATTTCGGCGCCATCTTGCCAATGCGCGAATGGAAGGCGCTGGCTGAGCGGCTTCGCGCGCAGGACGTCAAGTTCATCATTGAACCGCAGATCCGTTTCCAGGGTTTGCCCGGCGAACAGGCCACCATGTTTTTCCTCGATCCATGCGGGGGAAACGCGCTGGAATTCAAGGCGTTTGAAGATCAGGGCCAAGTGTTCGCAAAGTAGGCATTCGCGTATCAAGCGCGTTTTATTTTCGCCAAAACCCGCGTTTTCGCATTAATTTTCGATTTATTTAGCGGGCACCATAGGGTCGCCAAGCGGGCTGGGGCACGCGGCGCACCCTATGGAACGATGACAACAGTCGCAAGAAGGCCATTGATTCCCGCGTTGACCGGCGTTCGCTTTCTCGCGGCATTGAGTGTTGCGCTGTACCACTTGTCGGATAGGGTAGCCGCGACCTCGGGAATCCCGACCCTGCATTTTTATGAAAATGCGGGCGATCCCGTGGAGCTGTTCTTTATCCTTTCGGGATTCATCCTGACCTACACGCACCCTGAAGTAAACGGTGCGGAACGACCTGCCATCCGGCAATTCTATTTTTCCCGGTTCGCGAAAATTTATCCGATCTACTTGCTGGGCTGGATCGTGTTCGCGCCGCTGATCTATTCGAATCTCGTCGCGCTGCATGGACACGGTGCGGGCACTTATGTCCGGCTGGCGTTTTACGGCTTCATGTCGCTTACGCTCCTGCAAGCGTGGACCACCAACACAGCCAATGCATGGAATACGCCGGGATGGTCGCTATCCGCGGAGGCCGTGTTTTACGCGGCTTTTCCGTTCCTCTTCACCTATCTAAAGAACCGGCGTCTTGCAGCGCTTTCGGCAATGATCGGCGTTTGCTGGGCAGGTTCGGTGATTCCGACGCTGGCGCTTTCGGTTTTGCCGCTGTCGCTGAAAAACGAATTCTGGCCACGAGAGCTGGTCAACTTTTTGCCGATACTGCGGATAGGAGAATTTATCGCGGGGATTTGTCTTGCTCGACTTTTCCTGAGCAGCACGAAGGAGAAATCGCTGCGCTTCGATCTGGGCGCGCTCGGCGCCTTGGCTGCGGCGATTACCGTGATCATCGTGGCGAATCATCTGAATGCGAAGGTGTTGCTTTTCCCCACCTTCATGCTGCTGCTCTATTGCCTGGCATGCGCCAAGGGACCGCTCAGCGGGCTGCTGGGCAGCAAGCCCATGGTCTTGCTGGGCGAAGCGAGCTTCGCGTTCTACATACTGCACGTACCGATGTTCAGATACGCGAAGATGGTATTCCCCAACATCGCGACTTCGCCTGCAGAATTCGCGGCGTTTCTGGCTGGCCTGGCTGCTGTATCGGTTGTTTGTTTCCTGACCATAGAAAAGCCGCTGTGCGCTTATTTGCGTAACACGTATAAGCGCGCTCGTTCGCCGTGTGCGATAGGCCAGCCTGAACACGCATAGCGGTGTCAGGCGGCCACTCGGTTCCAGTCGATCAGGGCAGCGTCACCGGAACAGGACGCGTCAGCAGGTCGACGTAAATGCTAAAGAACCGGTTGTTGTCGAACTGCGTCACGTATGCGATCTTTTGCGGAGATGCGCCTGTGGTCGGGGTCTGGTAGACCTTGACCTGACCTTGCGTCTCGCCGTTGCTTGTATCGATGTCGAGGTAGGCGCTCTTCGTCTGCGTCGCGTAAGTCGGGTCCGTGAAATAAGCGATCGTCAGGGTATCGAAGATATCCGTGTTCGTGCTGAACGCGTTTGCATTGGCGATTGCATAGGCCTTCGTCACGGCGGTCTGCTTGCTCGGATTGTTGGCGATCTGGTCGTAGACGCTTTCCGTGAGCGGAACGGTATTGGTGACATCCAGCGGAATCACCGTTTGCGGAATCGTTGTCTGCAATACCGTGCGCACCGCGAGCGGATCGAACCACCAGTTCAGTTCGCCTACCGCGTTGGCGTTGCCCGCTACGGCCATCGCGCCACCCATATAGACGATCTGCTTGATCAACGGCGCGATCTCCGGCGCCTTCTGCAATGCAAGCGCAAGATTGGTCGGCGGTCCCACTTCGAGAATGGTGACTTGATTCGGATACTTCTTGATCGTATCGATCATGAAGTCGGACGCGTTTTCCGCTTGCAGCTTCGTGCTCGTTGCGAAGCCGTCCGGTGGCGCGACCAACTGCGAAGCCTGAGTGGGCTCCGCTCGCATCCACGCGCCGAAGTAACCATTCGGATTTGCCGCCTGTTGGGCGCGAATGCTCGCTACGTTGTACTGCAGCGGATAGTCCGCGCCTGCGTATACGCCTACGGTGTTTTGCACGCCCATGCGTTCGACTGCCTTGAGTGCATCGGCCTGTTCCTGAAGCAGCCAGTCGTTGCCCGTGACGACCGTCAGGCCCAGCAGGTTGACCTTGCCTTGCGCCATCAATTGCGTGGTCATGGCGAAAAGCTGGCCGTCGTCGCCCATGGTGTTGAAATCCGAATCCATGATGACCTTGGGCGCATTGGCCAAGGCTGACGAGTTGGAATTGCTGTCGCTGCCGCCGCACGCGGCGAGGACCATGGAGCTCATGAGGATTGCTATAGATCTTGAGTGCATTGCTGTTCCCATTCGAGTTGGTGGATAACGAACAACGACTGCAACATGGCGCCATGCGGCAGCTTTGCGTGGGCCGCCCGCAAAAGCAGGCGGGACGCTTCCGGCTGTGACCACAGCCGGAAAAATCAGGCCGCGCTGTCGACTTCCTGGCGCGTGGGGATCGACGGTTGCGCGCCTGCGCGCGTTACCGAAATGGCAGCGGCGCGCTGGGCAAGATCGATCGCAGCTTCCAGCGGCTGACGCGCTGCAAGCTGCGCGGCGAACACGCCAATAAAGGTGTCGCCTGCGGCGGTCGTGTCGACTGCGTCGACCTTGGGCGCGGAGAAGTGCGTACCTTCGCCGCCTTCGGGCAACAAGTACGCGCCTTGCGAACCCAGCGTCACGATCACGTTGCGAGCACCCGCGCGCTGCAATTCCTTGGCCGCGCGCCGTGCGCCGCTTTGCGATTCGACCGGCAGACCGGCAAGGATCGCGGCTTCGACCTCGTTCGGAACCAGATAATCGACGAGCGGCAGCCAGTCGGCGGGCAGCGGGCCGGTTGCGGGCGCCGGATTCAACACCGTCAGCTTGCCGAAGCGCTTGGCTGTCACCAGCGTTGCGTACACCGAGTCCCAGGGGATCTCGAGCTGGCAGACCACGACGTCGGCTGACTTGATGACTGCTTCGTGCCGCTTGACCATCTCGGGCGTCACCTGCCCGTTGCTGCCGGCCACGACCACGATGGTGTTCTGGCCATCGTCGGCTACCGTCACCATGGCTACACCGGTCGGCAGCGACGGGTCGATCTCGATCGCACCGCAAGCGATGCCTTCCACTTCGAGCCCAGCAAGCCGGACTTTGCCGTTGCCATCGGCGCCAACGCAACCGGCCATCGCAACGCGTCCGCCGATGCGAGCGGCCGCGACCGCCTGGTTGCCGCCTTTGCCGCCGGAGTGCTCGGAGAACTCGTGTCCGCCGATGGTTTCGCCCGGACGTGGCAGGTGAGGGGAGCGCGCGACCAGATCGGTATTGATGCTGCCGACAATCAGGACCAGGCCTTGTTTCGTATCTTTGGACATGTCTTTCTCCTGCTGGTGTATGCGTGGCGGCGTCTTTGAGACGCCTGACATTTGCACGCATACGCCCGTAATAATGAAGCGTTCAGCGCTTGCTCACCGAAGCGTTTTTTTAACCAAGCCGGGCTCAGATGACGCGGCGCTTGCTGCGGTACGTATCCAGCACCACAGCGACGACAATCACCGCGCCGGTGATGATCCGCTTGGTCGGTTCGTTCGCGCCGATCTGCGCCAGACCCGCGGCAAGCACGGAAATGATCAGGACGCCAAAGAACGTGCTGATGACCGAACCGCGGCCACCCATCAAGCTCGTTCCGCCGATAACCACCGCCGCGATCACTTGCAGTTCGATACCCGATCCCGCGTTAGGATCGGCGGCTTCGAGGCGCGAGATCTGGAACAGGGCGGCCAGGCCGGACAGCAGTCCCATCAACCCAAACACGATGACCTTGTAGGGCCGCGGATTGACACCTGCGAGCCGCACCGCTTCTTCGTTCGTACCGATCCCGACCAGATATCGGCCGAACACGGTGCGCGTCAACACGAGTTGCGCGACGATCATCACGGCGATCGCGATCAGGAACGACGGCGAAATGCCGAAAGCGATCGGATTGGACAGGAAGTCGAACGCATCGCCAATGTAGGCCGTACGCGAGTTCGTCAATTGGTAGGCAAGACCGCGCGCCGCTTCGAGCACGCCGAGCGACACGATGAACGACGGAATGCGCCAGCCCACCGTCACCGCGCCGGTCACGCAGCCGGTCAGCGTTGCGCCTGCCATGCCGAGCAGGGCTGCGGGCAGCGCAGGCCAGTGCCATTGCAGCGCGGCGACGCTGGTCAGCGCAGCGCCGAGCGCAAGCACCGATCCCACCGACAGGTCGATGCCCGCAATGATCAGCACGAAGGTCATGCCCACCGACATCACCACGAGATCGGGGATCTGGTTCGCGATCGTGCTGAAGGTATCGTAGGTGAGGAAGTGCGAGCTCAGCACGGAGAAGAGCGCGATCATCGCGATCAACGCGCCGAGCAGGCCCAGGTAATTCGAGAACCCGAGCCGCGTGCCGATCGGCTTTGCGCTTTTTGGCGGCTCCGTCTGCGTCTTCGGGGTAGTGGTTTGAGTTGTCATCCTAGTGCTCCGTGATATGTGCGTCTGGCTTTCTTGTGTCTGGTACGTGCGTGTCCGGCTCGGCAGGTTCGCTGAGAATCTTATCGCGGCCGGCATAGCCCGCGAACGCTGCGGCGAGCAGCGCATCCTGCGACCAGTTATCGCGTTCGAAGACGCCCGTCATGCGTCCCGCCGACATTACACCGATGCGGTCGCAAATGAGCATTAATTCCCGCAAATCGCTCGATACCACGACCAGCGCGCGGCCTTCGCGGGCTTGCGCGCCCATCAATGCATAAATGTCGAATTTGGCCCCGACGTCGATACCGCGTGTGGGTTCGTCGAAGAGCAGCACCGTGCAGTCGCGTGCGAGCCAGCGCCCGATCACAACCTTCTGCTGATTGCCGCCCGAGAGTTCCGACACGGGCTGCGCCGCACTCGATGTACGGATGCGCATCGCGGTGATCTGTTTTTGCGCCAGTGCGTTTTCGCGTTTTGCGTCGACCACCCCGTGCCTGGATACCGCGCCGATATTGCCAAGCGAGATATTCGCGGCGATAGGTTGGGGCAGCAACAGGCCTTCGCCCTTGCGGTCTTCGGTGATCAGTGCGATACCCTGGTTGACGGCATCGGACGGCGACTTGACGTTGACTTTCGCGAGCGTGCCGCCGTGGCGTGCAACGAAAACCTCGCCGCTATCCGCCCGATCCGCGCCATAGATCAGGCGCATGAGTTCGGTGCGTCCCGCGCCGATCAGCCCGCTGATGCCAAAAATCTCGCCGGCCTTCACTTCAAACGATACGTCGCGCACTGCGTGGCCGCGCGTCATGCCTTGTACCTTGAACGCGGTCGTACCGATACGGCGTTCGCCGAGATCGATGCGCTCGCCAATATCGCGTCCGACCATCAGCGTGACGATCTTGTCACTGCTCAGATTGTGCATTGCGTCAACATGCACGAGTCGGCCATCGCGCAAGATCGCTGCACGTTCGGCCACCCGGGCAAGTTCTTCCAGCCGATGCGAGATATACACGAGCGCTACACCGCGCGCTTTCAGGCGGTCGACTTGCTCGAACAACAGGTCGACTTCACGCGCTGTCAGCATGGCGGTGGGTTCATCGAGGATCAGGACGCGGCAATCGCCAATCAGGTTGCGCGCGATCTCGACCATCTGCTGATGACCGATACCCAGCTCGCCCACTAGCGTGTCCGGATCGATTGCATCGAGACCGACCTGCGCCATGGCGTGATGTGCGTCCTCACGCAGCTTCGCGCGATCGATCCAGCCGAGGCCACGTTGAGGCAAGCGGTTCAGGAACAGGTTTTCTGCGACCGACAGCGTGGGCAGCAGGTTCAGCTCCTGCATGACCATGCGCACGCCGAGCGCTTCGGCGTCACTACGGCTTGCCGGTGCGTACGCAGCGCCCGCAAGCTGCATGGAGCCGGTGGTCGGCGTGACGAGACCGCTGATGATCTTCGACAACGTGCTTTTGCCCGCGCCGTTCTCGCCGGTCAGCGCGAGCGCTTCGCCGGGACGCAGATGCAGCGACACATCCATGAGCACCGGCTCGACATAAGTCTTGCCAATGCCGTGTATGGTCAACACCGGAGGCGCATCGGCGGAAGGGACGATTGGACTTGGCATCGTTTTAGAAAGACTGGAAGGTGCTTGATGGTGAATCCGGAGCGCGGTGCGTCGGGACAGTTAAAGCGTGGAGTCGTGCCGCAGGACACACGTTTGTCCTGCGGCTCGCCATGATGGCGATGACTCGTGAAGCGAGCGTTACTTCTTGCCTGTGACCAGGTCGACAGGCGTCTCGACAACGCTCGACAAGTCCGACTGCTTCTGATGCGTCGACAGCGCCTTCAGCGCGGTATCGATACCGAATACCGCTTGTTTTGCAGCGTATTGGTCGGCTGTGGCGAGCACGCGGCCATCGGCGAGCATCGGCTTGATGGCGTTGATGTTGTCGTAACCCACGACCTGCACCTTGCCTGCCTTGCCCGCTGCGCGCACGGCCGATACCGCGCCGATCGCCATGTTGTCGTTGCCGCACAGCAGCGCTTTCACATTCGGGTTCGCGTTCAGGATTTGCGATGCAACCGCATTGCCTTTATCGATTTCCCAGTCGCCCGATTGCAATGCAACGACCTTCACGCCCGCAGCTTGCATGGCTTGCTTGAAACCTGCCGTGCGCTGCTGCGCATTCGTGGTGGTCGAAACGCCTTCGATTATGCCGACTTCATCGCCCGACTTGAGCTTCTGCTTGGCCAGGTATTCACCCACCTGACGCGCGCCCTTGGCGTTGTCCGGACCCACGAACGGCACGTTCAGATTCTTTGACTTGAGCACGTCGGTGTCAAGCTTGTTGTCGATGTTCACCACGATGATCCCGGCGTCGACCGCTTTCTTGATCACCGGAACCAGCGCTTTCGAATCCGCCGGCGCGATCACGAGGGCATCGACTTTCGACACGATCATCTGCTCGACAATGCGGATCTGATTGGCGGTATCGGTTTCGTCCTTGATGCCGTTCGTGATCAGCGTGAACTTGTCGGTGTTGTGGGCTTGATAGTCCTTGGCACCGGTTTCCATCGTCAGGAAAAACTCGTTCGCGAGCGACTTCATCACGAGTGCGACGGTGGGTTTTTTCGCTGCTTGAGCGAATGCCGATGAAACGGGCAAGAGCGAGGCGGCGGCAAACACCGCGGTTGCGGCGAGTACGCGGCGTCGAGCCTGATTGTGCTTGCGGGTCATAAAGTCTCCGGAGTCCGCTCTTCGGTCTACCGGGTGGCAGCCGCGAGTCGTTTGGTCATTGCGTAGTTGAAACGCGCGAGATTGACGAATTAATCAATCTGAAAGGAAAGTCCTGATGACGTTTCCTCTGGCGCGGAGTATCTGAAAGACCGCTCCCGGTGCTTGTCTGGTTCAAGCGAGGGTGGTCTATCGAGGTCTAATGCTATCCTCGCGAATAGCGATATGCTACCTCTAAAATTGAAAGCGGGCGTTTCGAATATGGAACACGTCGACTGGGACGATCTGCGCATTTTGCTGGCCATCGCGCGTGAAGGCACCATGCGGGCTGCGGCTTTGGCGTGCGATCTGAGCGCCGCGACGCTCTCGCGCCGGCTGACCGAACTCGAAAGAAGACTAGGTGAACCCCTGATTGACCGCGTGCCTTCCGGCTGTACGGTGACGGTGTTCGGGCAACAGGTCCTGACATGGGCCGAGCAAATGGAAATCCTCGCGCATCAGATCGAGCGCGCCGGCGACGTCACCGGTTCTCATGGGCTTGAGGGGACGGTCAGGATCAACGCCGTCGAATGGATGTCCTACATCCTGATGAAGCTGCTCGGCTCCTTCCAGGAAAGATTCCCGGGGCTGGCTATCGAAGTGCTGACGTCGCAGCGCCCTTATAACCTTGCGCGTCGTGAGGCGGACATTGCCATCTGGTCGGAATGTCCGGAGGAAGGCGACCTGTATGTCCGGCGCATCGGCAAGGTGCGCTTTGGTTTGTACGCATCGCGTGATTATTATCTACGTCACAAGGTAGCGATCAAACGACGCGAGTGGAACAAGCTTTCGTTCGTGGGATACGACGAGCGGCGTGGCGATCATCCGGCGGCGCGATGGCTGAAGACCTTGCCGGGCGCGCCGGAACCGAGCCTTCGATGCAGCTATGTCCTCGGCGTCTTCGACGGCGTGCTTGGAGGCTCGGGCCTGGGTGTGCTCGCGCAACTCGCGGGCGACACCACCAGTGACCTCGTTTGCGTCGAACCGCATATTCGCGAGCTTGATCAGGACGTATGGATGGTGCTGCATCCGGCGCTTCGAGGAAGCGAGCGCATACGTGCGGTATCGAATCTTGTCGCGGATATTTTTCGCTGAATTCCTCGGCCTGACGCACTAGTCGTCAAGGGCTAGGCGGCTGCGCTCCTGACTGCTTTACCGCCTAGCAGGCAAACAACGAGCGTGGCTATAACGAGCGCAAACAGCGCAAGCCGAAGGCCAAGGAACCCCGCTGCAAATCCAATCATCGGCGGACCGACCAGGAACCCGGCGTAACCCGCGGTTGCCGCCATCGAGACCCCGACTGCGGGCGTCGATGTCGATCGTCCGGCTGCGCTGAAAATGACCGGGACGATGTTCGCCAGTCCAATACCCACCAGCGCAAAGCCCACGCAAGCGGTGACCACGTTCGGGTATCCAAGCACCAGGGCAAGCCCAAGCGCTGCGATCAGGCCACCGATTGCAACCACGGCACTCGACCCGAGCCGGCGCACGGAGACATCACCGACAACGCGGCACGCCGCCATCGCAAAAGCAAACGATGAATAACCCAACGCCGCGGCGCTCGCTTGTGTATCGAGTGCGGAGCGCAGGAACACCGCGCTCCAGTCGGCAACCGCTCCTTCGACCAGCATGCAGAGAAACGCGAGGCCGGCGAGTTTCATCACCGCGCCGCTAGGCAGCACGAATCCGCTCGCCGCTTTCTGCACCCGCGGTCCAATATCCCTTAGCGCGAAAACGGCGGCGGCAAGGACAAGCATGGCGATGACTGCATCGGGAATCAGAAGGCCGCCCATCGTGCCGATGCCGTTCACCTGGAGCGCGGCGCCCGATGCCGCACCGAGCAAACCGCCCACGCTCCACGCCGCGTGAAACGACGACATGATCGGCGCGTGCCATTCGCCTTCAATGGCGCTGGCGTGTCCGTTCATCGATACATCGAGTGCGCCGTTTGCCGCGCCCAGGACAAAAAGCACCGCGCAGAGGACCGCGAAGTCGGGTACAAATGCCGGCAAGGGCAGTGCGATCACGAACGCAATGCCGAGGAAGGCCGTGACGCGTCCGCTGCCAAAACGCGGAGCGAGGCGGCCGGCGAGCGGCATGGCGACGATCGCGCCCAGGGCGAACGCGAATAGTGCCAGTCCCAGCGCGGTGTCGCTCAGGGACAAGGCCTCCTTGATGCGCGGAACCTCGACGGCCCACGCGCCGATCCCAAGTCCGTTGGCGAGAAATATGGCGGTTGTGGCGATACGTTCGGAGACGGGTTTCATCGCGCCACCATCACGTTGCCGCAAAGGTTTTCAAATGCACCAAGGCGTTCGGCGGGGACATCCGCTTCCAGGATCAGGTGGTCGATGCCCGACGCAGGCGCTACAAAATAAGGTGCTGCAGTCATCAATTTCTCCGATGTCATTGCTATGGCGACTTGCCCACTCGCTTTTACCATTGCACGTTTCAGTTCGGCATCCTCAGCATCGAATGCGGCGACGCCTTCAGTGGTATCGATCGCGCACGCGCCCAGAAAGCATAGGTCGGCCCTGATTTGCTGGATCTGCAGCAACGCGGTGGCACCGACCGCCCCGGCGCCGCGCGGACTCATGCGCCCGCCAACCAGGATCACATCGATACCGGGACGGTCCATCAGCCGCGAACAGGCATCGGGGGAGTTCGTCACGACTGTGAGATCCGCGTTATCGGGCAACGCAGCGGCAATCGCGACGTTGGTCGAGCCGGCGTCGAGCAAGATGATCTGCCCCGGCCGGACGATGCTCGCCGCCAATGCCGCGAGCACTGCCTTGCGATCGCCGGCTTCGCGCAAACGCGTTGAACCGGCAGTCGATGCCGGCGATAGCAGCAGTGCGCCGCCATAGACGCGCTTGCAGTGGCCGGCATCGGCAAGGTCGCGCAGGTGGCGGCGGATGGTGTGCTCGGATGTGCTGAATTCTGCTGCGAGGTCTGCGGCCAGGACGCGGCCGCGTGAGCGCAGGCGTTCGAGTATCAGCTCGGCACGTTCGTCGGGGAGAAGGGCGTCGGTGGCGTCGCGGCGGGTTCTTTGCATTGGTTGCTCGTTGTCTCGGATCGATCACGAATGAGCGTAATGTAGCGTAAACGAGCAAGAGGGGGCAAATTTTTTGACGGCCTTGAAAACGGGCGCGGAATTAAACGGTTACTCCTGCAATCCTTTCCCCCCGTTCCGGCCGCCCCAGGAAAAACCCCTGCGCACTCGTGCATCCGCAACCCCGCACGAACGCAAGCTGCTCATCGGTCTCGATCCCTTCCGCCGTCGTCGGAATCCCGAGTTCCCTCGCGAGCGCCACGATCCCGCGCACGACCGCCGCCGATTCCCTCCGATGCACCGATTCCCGCACGAACGAGCTATCGATCTTGAGCGTATCGAAGGAAAAGCGGCACAAGTTCGATAGCGTCGAAAACCCCGTGCCGAAATCATCGAGCGCCAGGCCGATACCCATTGCACGAAGCCGTTCCACGTTGCGGCGCGTCGGGCCGTCGTCGCTCATCAGCACGGTTTCCGTCACCTCAATATTCAAACGCGAGGGCGCCATATCGTATTCGCGAAGCACCGACGCCACCAGGTCCGCGAATGTCTCCTCGCGCAACTGGACCGGCGACACGTTCACCGCGACGACCACCGGTTCGCGCCATCCGGCCGCTTCCTCGCATGAGCGCCGCAGCACCCATTCGCCGAGCGGCAGGATCAGCCCCGTGCGTTCGGCAATAGGCACGAACGTGGTG
The DNA here is from genome assembly GCF_001577465.1 of Burkholderia sp. PAMC 28687. Lineage (NCBI taxonomy): Bacteria > Pseudomonadati > Pseudomonadota > Betaproteobacteria > Burkholderiales > Burkholderiaceae > Burkholderia > Burkholderia sp. PAMC 28687. Next base: position 1,395,462 of record NZ_CP014506.1, on the reverse strand, counting down.
GGCGGCAACTCGCCGCGCGTGGGATGGGTCCATCGGACGAGGGCTTCGCGGCCAGTCGTGACACCGCTCGCGAGATTCACGATCGCCTGATATTCCATGCGCAAGCCACTGCCGAAAGCCTGAAGCGCGCCTTCGAGATCGCTGCGCAACAGGCTCAGGCTGTCATCGGAGGCGTGCGCCTGGGCATCGAAAACTGCAAACGCACTTTTGCCGCTGCGCTTGACGGCATAAAGCGCGCGGTCCGCGCAGATCAGCAACTGCGGTCCGGTGTCGCCATGCTCGGGGTACTGGGAAATGCCGACGCTGGCGCCAATGCGCACGAGCGCGTCATTGAGCACGAACGGCCGGGCGAGCGTCTTTACAATCTGGTCGGCGAGCAGGCGGACCTCTTCGCTGAGAGACGCATCGTTCGATATGGCGACGAACTCGTCTCCCGCCAGACGCCCGACAATGTCGCCCTGGCGTAGCACCGCCCGCAAACGTCTGGCCGATTCCTGTAGCACGAGATCGCCGGCGGCGTGGCCGAGGCTGTCGTTGATCGCCTTGAAACCGTCCAGATCGATAAGCAATACGGCAAACGATCCGGGGCGCAGCGCGGGTTCGGCATCGGTGCGATTGAGCAGCAACTCGCTGATGCGCGCACGGTTGGGAAGACCCGTCAGGCTGTCGTGGCGCGCAAGGCGGTTGCTGGTTTCCTGCGCCCGCAGCATGGCGACCGTGTCCTTGTTGCTGCGCAGTGCGACCGTGAAAAATCCTGCGGCACAGAACGGCGCCTGGAACAGCAGCACGATCTTTCCCGATCCGGGCGACATTGCCGCGCCCAGGCCGAGCAGCGCAAAGATGAAGGATATCTGGATCATCACGAGCCGCGGTGTGCCGGCATTGCGCCCGGCCAGTCCGCCGACCACGCCGACCGCGCAGACGTTGCCCAAAAGAAAGAGCGTCTGGTTGCCGCTGATGTTGCAAAGCAGCGCGCCGAGTCCGAGGACCGCGCTCCACACAATGCTGGCGACAAGGAAAAGCGACGTGGGCGTGGGTTCGTTACGCTCGCTGCGCCTGCAGCATACGGCGATCAGCAACAGCCGCGCCGCGAGAACCACGAGTACGGCCAGCGTCCAGGCCAGGTAGCCCGCGCCCGGGTAGAGATATAACGCCGTCAGACAAACGCTGAGCTCGCAAATCGATGCCATGACAATCGACGTTGTCCTGGTGAAAAGATTCGAGAGCAGGACTTGCCGGTTGTCGGCGCTCAGGTCTTGAGCGGATCCTACGAGCCATTTGAAAAATGGCGACTGCGGTTCGCTGAACGCCATGGAGTGCGCAATGTATGGTGGTTATATGGTTATCGGCGCGGCTGGCTTTTTCTGTTGCGAATTATCACGTGAATTGCGCGTTTCGCTGAGATAAATCTATCCTGACGAATATGCAAGGCGTGGTTTGCTGCGAAGAAGAAACAGATCATGGCGGCGTGCAAACGGCAAAACGGCCGTTGATGAACGGCCGTCTTGCGGGTACGTCACGGCTCTCCGACCGACATCACGCCCAGATAGGACTCCAGTCTCAATGCGCGGTCGCGCGTGAGGGACATGCCTTCGTCTTCCTGCATCGAGACGTACATCGTGCCCTGGCGCGTTGCGAAAATTGCCGATTGCGTCGCCAGTTCGGCATCGCGGAAAGTCAGCCAGGACCGCTGCGAAGCCTTCAGCTTTTGTGCGGGCACGGTCGGAAGCGTCTTCAGCAAGCGCTGATACGCAACGTTCAATCGATGATCAAACGCCTTGTAGGCGACCGAATAACAATCCGACATGTCCGCGGTCGAGATGGTCTTCGGATTGTTCAGGCACGCGTCCAGCGCGTCGGATGTCTTGTCCCTGGGTTCTGCGGACGCGGCGAAAGCCGATGTTGCTGTTGCCGCGCAGAGGCACGAAACCAGAAGCAGCGGGGCGATCCATCGGCCGGGTTCATGAGAGAGCTTGTTGATCATCGAAGCGGGTCTGTTGACAGGAAGGATCGCCATTGTGCCGTGCATTTCATGTCGGTCTTAAAACGACGACACAACCAGTCCGCCAATATCCGCAATCGCCGCTTCCCTGCGAGCGGTTTGCGCGCTCGTTTGTGTCAGATAAGCCGTGACGAGCAGCGGCGCGCGTTTGGGCGGCCAGATGATCGCGATGTCATTGGTCGAGCCGTGCGACCCTGTGCCGGTTTTATCGCCGACGCGCCAGTCCTTTGGCAGCTTCTCGCGAATGCGCTTCGCGCCGGTCTTGTTCGCGATCAGCCAGTCCCGCAACTGGGCGCATGAACTCACCGATAACCGGTCCGTCAGCAGCAGCGTGCGCATATTGGCGAGCATGGCGTTGGGCGTGGTGGTATCGCGCGGATCGCCGGGCGTGCTTTCGTTGAGCGTCGGTTCGTTGCGGTCGAGGCGCGTTTGCGTGTCGCCCAACGTCCGCACAAACGCAGTCAGCGCGGCCGGTCCGCCGAAGCTCGCGAGCAGCAGGTTGGCGGCGGTGTTGTCGCTGAGTGTGATCGCAGCGTCGCATAGCGCGGCAACGCTCAAGCCCGCGCTGTCGGCGTGGTGTTGCGTGACTGGCGAGTAATCGACCAGATCGCTCTTCGAATAGACGATCTTCCGCTTCAGGTCTTCCTCGCCCTTGTCCACGCGCGCCAGTACGAAACCGGCGGCGAGGAACTTGAAGGTGCTGCACATGGGAAACGCTTCGTCGGCGCGCAGTCCGGCGTGGGCGCCTGAACCCGTGTCCAGGACCGAGACACCGAGCCGGCCGCTCGTGCTCGCTTCGATCCGCGCGAGCCGTTTGCTTATCTTGTCCGCTAGACCGGCGCCATTGCTGTCTGCGGCCATCGCCCATTCTCCAAACGATGCCGCCACAACACCAGCTAGGGACGCGCCCGCAAGAGCGCCCGTGAACATCCGCCGTGTAATCATTGATCCTCCATTCGTGACCTGAATTGAGCGCTCAATATCGACGGTTTGGATCGCATTGACAAACGATGATAAATTGACGCGCACCCAAGAAAATCTAATGGATCGGCTAAATCATGCGGCCTTATCTCCCTCTGAACGCCTTGCGGGCGTTCGAATCGTCCGCGCGGCATCTGAGCTTCACGCGCGCCGCGCTCGAACTGAATGTCACGCAGGCGGCGGTCAGCCAGCAAGTGAGATCGCTTGAAGAACGGCTTGGCACGACGCTCTTCAAGCGCTTGCCGCGCGGCCTTGGGATGACCGACGAAGGCCTCGCGCTGCGCCCGGTCCTGACCGATGCGTTCGATCGGATCGAAGCCGTCCTCAAGCAATTCGATGGCGGCCATTTCCACGAGGTGCTGACGGTCGGCGCCGTCGGCACCTTCGCGGTCGGCTGGCTGATGCCGCGCCTCAAGTCGTTCCGCGCGGCGCATCCGTTTATCGAACTGCGTTTGCTCACGCATAACAACCTGGTCGATCTGGCAACCGAAGGGCTGGACTTCGCGATTCGTTTCGGCGACGGCACATGGCCGGGTTCGGTCGCGACCAAGCTCTTCGACGCGCCGCTTGCCATCTTGTGTTCGCCGGAGATCGGGCAGCGGCTCGATCAGCCCGAGGCGCTTGCCAACGAGACGTTGTTGCGCTCGTATCGTGTCGATGACTGGACGCGCTGGTTCGCCACCGCCGGCATCGCGCCGCGAACGCTGCGCGGTCCCGTATTCGATTCGTCGCGATTGATGGTGGAAGCAGCCATGCAGGGCGCGGGCGTGGCGCTCGCGCCCGCCGTGATGTTCGAGCGCGAACTGAACATGGGCAGTCTCGTTCGTCCGTTCAGCGTCGAGGTGAACGCGGGCAGCTACTGGCTGACATCAGTGAGAGGAAAAAGCATGACACCCGCCATGCTTTCCTTCAGCAACTGGATTGCCGGCGAAGTCTCGACGGGACACTCATAAGAAACCCATGCCCGATGCCTTGAGCGTGGCGGCGGCGCGCGTCGAACACTCGAGCTTGCGGAATACGCTCTCCACATGCGTGCGTACGGTGCTCGGGCTCAGTTCGAGTTCGCGCGCGGCTTCCTTGTTGCTCGCGCCACGGCTGATGGATCGCAGGACGTCGATTTCACGCGCCGACAAGCGCACCGCGGGCGGCCTTGCGCTGTATCGTTCGCTAGGGGTTGGCGCAGGACCTGAGGCGAGCAGCGCATCCATGACGGTGGTATCGAAGCGTCCTTGCGCTGTTTCGGCCCGAAGCAATTCGGCTGCGGCGTGTGGGCTCATGGCTTCGCGCCACGGGCGCGGCGAGCGCAACGCCACCCATGCGGCGGACGCGGCCAGCACGCGCGCCTCGGCCGGCAGCGCCGCGTTGCCCGCGCTGCGAAAGTAGCCGGTCCCGTCGAGTCGTTCATATGCGAACGACGCCAGCTCGGCGGCCTGTTCGAGCGTGCCGGTCTGCTTGCCGGCGCGTGAAGTCCAGTAAGGCACGAGCCGCACTTTTTCCCACGCCGATGCCGACAGCCGCCCCGGCATGTTCCAGAGCGCATTCGACACGGCCGCGCGCCCGATGCCATGAATCAGCCCTGCCTGATAAACCCGCTCTTGCGCGGTTCGATCGAGCGAAAGACGCGCGCAGCACGCGGCGGCCGTTGCAGCGACTTCGCGCGAATAGCCGGTCATCCAGGGCAGCTTGAGGTCGATCACATCGGCGATCAGTTCCAGGGACGTCAGCTGCTGCATGTGCTGCGTCAGCAAGGCGTCATCGATTTCGCGGGGCTGCAAGGTATCGAGCGTATTCAGCCACGCCTGAGCGTGTGCGCAGGCGAGCGCGACGAGCCGCGCCGGATAGCGGACATCGGTGCGATGTGACACCAGCACGAGCGCGCGTTCGAGCCCGTACACGCGGCTGAAAATCTCGATATCGCCTGCCAGCGCCACCATGAAGACCGTTTCCGGAACCTGCGGCCCCGCCATGCGCGCCGGCAAACCGTTGCCATCCCACGCTTCGAAGATATGCCGCAGCGTGTTTTCGGTTGCGTGCGCGAGGCCCAGCGTGCGCGCCACTTCGCCGGAGACTTCGCAATGAATCTGCGCGAGCGGCTGGATGGTAGCGCCGAAGCCGCCCTGCATTCGCCGCATCGGTTCGTCCCAGTCGGGACGCATCGCAAGCATGGCTTCGCGGCCGGCAATGTCGTCGCCGAGGGCATCGGCGAAACCGGCCGCGTTGGCTGTGCAGCCCGACCATCGGAGCAAGGATGCTTCGCGCACGGTGTCGCAAGCGACGGCGTCCGCACCCGCCGCTTGCGCGAGTTGGAGCGCGAGCCACGCGGTGCGCGGCGAATGATCGGTTGGCTGTCCCATGCTGAGATCGCCGATGAAGGCGAGCGCCCTGACGGCGTCGAATGCGCGGATGTCGGAGCGGGCGGAACGGTCGCGCTGCATGGGTTCGATGCCTCCGGAGGCTCTGCTGGCAAGGGCATCACTATACGCGACCGGCTTCAAGGGTCGGTCATTCGACCGATACCGCCGCCAGGGCTCGTCTGCGAAAGTAGGGGCTCAAACCAACCCGCATGAGGACACCAGATCATGAACACCCTTCTCAGGAAAGTTTTAGCATCCGCCATGCTGCTCGGCAGCCTTTTCGCGGTTCCCGCAGTGCACGCCGCGCCGGTCCAGGACCTGAAAGGTACGAACGTAGTGCTCGTGCACGGCGCCTTCGCCGATGGCTCGAGCTGGAACAAAGTCATCCCGCTGCTCGAAGCGCGCGGCCTGCATGTAGTCGCGGTCCAGAATCCGCTGAGCTCGCTCGCCGATGACGCCGCCGCAGCCAAACGCGCGATCGATGCGCAAAACGGGCCGGTCGTGCTCGTCGGCCATTCGTGGGGCGGCGTGGTGATCACCGAGGCCGGCAACGACGACAAGGTGAAGGCGCTCGTCTACGTCGCCGCGTTCGCGCCGGACAACAACACGTCGATCAACGACATGCTCAAGGGCAAGCCAGCGCCTGCCTGGGCAAGTGAATTGCAAAAGGATTCAGGCAATTACCTGACGCTTTCCACCGATGCAATCATCCATCAGTTCGCGCAGGATCTGCCGGTGCCGCAGGCCCGGCTGATCGCCGCGACGCAAGGTCCATGGGCGGCCAGCGCGACTGACGACAAGGTGTCGACCGCTGCATGGCACTCGAAGCCGTCGTGGTTCGTCATCGCCGACAAGGATCACATGATCGATCCGCGTCTGCAGACGGCCATGGCCGCGCAAATCGGCGCGACCACCACGCATGTCAATTCGAGCCACGTGGCGATGGTGAGCCAGCCGAACGCAGTGGCGGCAGCGATCATCGCGGCGGCAACCAAGGTGCATTGATGAATCGGGATAGGCAGGGTTGCACGATTTGATTTGCGATGCTGGTCGTCCTTGCATCGGCTGCAAGTTTGCAGTCCAGCAGATTTTTCGGCGCGCTGTGTGGAATTTTCCCTTGATTCGAGGCGTTATCCGAACGAACCGCAGCGGAGCGGGAACCATCGGAGCCTGGAATGTTCGACTATCGGCGCATCCTCACGTGTTACGACGACACGGCGGAGATGAAGGCGGCGTTGCATCACGCAACATCGCTTGGAAAATCCTTGCGGGCGGAGTTGCACGTGCTGGTTGTCATCGATACAGCCGCAATGGTGTCGTCCACACTCGGCCTGCCGTCCGATGGCGCTTATATGAGCATCGAGCATACGGCGCGGGAGACGTTGAAGCGCGGGCTCGATCTTGCACAGGAACGTGGCGTGAGCGCGCACGGGCACGTTGCGGTGGGCAATATCGTCGATAACGTGCGGCACTACGCCGAGGCGTTGCGCGCTGATTTCGTGGTGGTGGGGCACAGGCGACGGTCCGGATTTGCACGCCTGTGGCATGGGCCGGCGCCGCATCAGACGCTGATCGGACGATGCGGGGAGAGTGCTGTGATTACGGTGACGGTTTAAAAAAACGGCGTGCCAGTCGGTCCGGCACGCCGTCTTTGTACGTCAGATCAGAACCGGTGAATGATACCCACGCCCGCCGCAAACTGGCTCGGCGACGAAGACGGCGCCGACTGGAAGCCATCGCCGATTGCCGACGTTGCGTTGATGATGTTTACGCCGTTCGTGCCGAGCGTCTTGCCGTTCGCGCGCTGATAAGCCTGCAGAGCGTAAAGGCCCGTGCGCTTGGACAACGAGTAGTACTCGGACAAGTTGAACTGCTGGTACTGCGCGGAACTGGTGATGCCGTTGGCCTTCGTTGCACGCGTATAGCTGTAGCCCGCAGCAAGGTCGATCAGCGTAACCGGTTTCCAGTGCAGCACGGCGCCGCCCGTGTTGAAGATCTCGGTCGTCTTGAAGCTCGAGTTGATGCCCGGGATGTACTGCACGTTCGAATACGTGAACGTGATGTCGAGCGCTTGCGTGAACGTATAACCGCCGGCGACCGCAATGCGCTGCTGCGCCTGCGCGGTCTGATAGCCATTGGTCACCGCCGATACACCCGATTGCCCCGCCGAGTTCGTGGTGGAATCCGCGCCGAACGCGCCGCCGCCCGGCGTCGAGTTGTTGATGCGCGTGATGCCTGCCGCAAGGCCGAACGGACCATTCGCGTACTGGACCGCGCCGCTCCACGTCGAGCCTTGATTCACGCTGCCGGGAACGCCTGCGAACGAATATGAGCCGCTGATCGTGACGCCATAAAATTTCGGCGATGTATAGACCAGCGAATTGTTCGCACGATAAATCGTATCGAGTTCATCCAGGTCGCCCGGATGCGCGCCGAACGCGCCGGTCAGCCAGGTGGTCGGGCTGTACGGCGCGAGCAGCGTGTAGTACGACGTGTACTGGCGGCCTGCGGTGAACGTACCGTAGGCGGGATTCGTCAAGCCAACCCATGCCTGGCGGCCGAACATTGCGTTGGTGAATTGCTGGCCGCCCGTTGCCGAGTTGAAACCCGACTCGAGCTGGAAGATCGCCTTGTTGCCGCCGCCGAGGTCTTCAGCGCCCTTGAGGCCAAAACGGCTGCCTGCCCAGACGCCCGGCAGCATCTTGACGTTCGAGCGTCCGCCCTTGTTCGAACCCAGCGACGTCTGGCTGCTTTGATACGTGATCGAGTCATCGATAATGCCGTACAGCGTCACGCTGTTCTGGGCAAAGACCGGCGAAGCGAGGGTGGCAAGGCCGAGAAGGACGGCCTTTTTGGCGTGGCGTGACTGCATGAGATCTCCTCTTTTTTGTATCAATGATTGCGATGCGGCCAGCAGCGTCGCGGACAATGTTTTACTACAAAGTGCCTGGCAATTCCTGTCGATTTGCATGCAGTGTTTGCCCTCATAGCAAACCCGCGTAATCGCATTCGTGCACGCCGCGAACACCTGGCCGGACTGCGAGCAGATGCCCGTCGAGTTCGTTGGCGCCGGTTGCTGGTTGTATGGATGTGATGAAGAGCGTGTCGAGATCGCGGCCGCCGAACGTGCACATGGAGGGCTTGCTGACTGGCAGTTCCAGTGTGCGGTCCAGTGCGCCGCCGGGCGTGAAGCGCAGCAGCACGCCGGCGTCGTTCGCGCAGGTCCAGTAGCAGCCGTCGGTATCGATTGCAGCGCCGTCCGGGCGTCCCTTGAAGCGGTTCAGATCGGCGAAGACACGGCGGTTGCGGGGCTCGCCGGAGTCGATGTCGAAGTCGAACGCCCACACGAGGCGGCGCGACGGATGCGAGTCCGAGAGGTACATCGTCGTGCCGTCGGGCGACCATGCCAGGCCGTTCTGCGTGATCAGATCGCACACCACGGGCGCCGAAAGCAGGCCTTGTGCGTCGTATCGGTACAACACGCCAGCCGGGTTCGCCGCCGCCATGTCCTGCACCATCGTGCCGGCCCAGAAGCGGCCTTGCCGGTCGCATCGGCCGTCGTTGAAGCGCATGTCGGGGAAGGGGAGCTCGGGCGCGGCGACTCGCCTCACAGTCACGTCATTCGCGTCCGATAGTGTCACTGCAAATAGCCCGGTCTCACAGCCCGCCAGCACGGTGCCGTTGCGATCGAACGCGATGCACGCAACCTTTTCCGGCAATACCCAGTCGGTGCGCGTACCTGTTTCCACCTGCACGCGGGCGATCGTGCGCGCGGGGATATCGACCCAGTACAACGCCTGTTCGGCTTCGCGCCATACCGGACTTTCGCCCACTTGCGCCGGGATCCGACCGGATGCTTCGACGCGTTCCACGTGTGCTGTTTTCATCGATGCATCGCTATGCATTGACCGGCTGCGCGACGGTGGCGTCGGCGCGCCGGTTGACGAGCGAAGGGCGCACCAGCGTCCACAGCAGCACTACGCCGATCAGATCGCCGAAGCCGAGCGCCACGAAGAACGGCGCATATCCAATGGTCGATACCAGTGCACCGATCACGAGCGTGAAGCCCAGGTTGCCGATCCCCGCCGATAACCCCGCGAACCCCGTCACCGTCGCAACTTCGCGGCGCGGGAACAGGTCGGCCGACATCGAAATGACAGTGACCGAGAGCGTCTGGTGCGCGAAGCCGCCAAGGCACAGCAGGAAGATCGCTGTGGAGGGATCCTTCACATAACCGACGCCGGCCATCGCGGTCATGATCAGCGCGCCGAACGTGAAGACCATGCGCTTGCCGTTGATCACCGAGATGTTGAAATGCTTGTTGAGGTACATCGAAATCGTGCCACCCATCAGGCATCCGATATCCGCCGCGACGAACGGCAGCCACGCCGTCATGGCGATGGCCTTCAAGTCGAAGCCGCGCGCCTGATGCAGATAGAGGGGCATCCAGAATACGAGCGTGCCCCAGACCGGATCGGCAAAGAAGCGCGGCAGCGCGATGCCCCAGAAATTGCGTTGACTGAAGATCTTGCGCAGGTTGGGTTTTGCGCCGTTATCGGAGAGTTCGGCGTGTTCGCCTTCCACTATATAAGCCGCTTCCTTCGAAGTAAGCGACTTGTGTTCGCTGGGATGACGATAGAACACGATCCACAGCGCCGCCCATACAAGGCCCAGGCAACCCGCAATCACGAATGCCATTTCCCAGTTGTACTTGAGGATCGACCACGCAATGAGCGGCGGGGCGGCAATGGCGCCTACGGATGTACCGATGTTGAAGATACCGGCTGCGAGCGCGCGTTCGCGTGCGGGGAACCAGAACGCGGCCATGCGCATGCCGGCCGGAATAAACGACGCTTCAGCAAGACCGAGCAGGCCGCGCAACACGAACAGGCCGACCCAGCCGCTCGCGAAACCATGGCCGATACACACGATCGACCACATCAGGCCGCATAGCAAAAAGCCGAAGCGCAGGCCAATGCGATCCATGAGGTAACCGGTGGCCGGCGCGCCGATCGGGTACATCACGAGGAAGGCTCCGGTGATCCAGCCGTATTGCTGGGTGGAGATATGCAGGTCGGTCATGACCGTCGGCGCGGCGACGCTCAGGGAGCTGCGCGCGAGGTAATTCATGACGGTGCCGAGCGTGAGCAGGCCGATCATCCACCAGCGCAGGCCGCGTAGTTTCATTGCCATGTCGGTGTCTCCGAAGCCGTTGTCTTGCCGGCGATGGCATGCGGTTTTATGTGCTGCGCGCGCATTGCTTTATCGGCCGGGCATTGCGCACGTAAGGTACGTTACGTAATGTGAACGCATCGTATGTCAGATGACTTACTCGACGCAACAAGAGGCGCCTTAGCGTTTACACCAGTAATAATTCCTTCAATCTGGGCATGAGGATGGCGGAATTGTTGGCAATCCGGTACCTAGAGGCCTTGCGGACGGTTTTTGGGCTATATTTGGCCACCGCACGCGGTGAAAAGACGTCGTACGACTTAGGGTAAGCGATGGCGCTCGCGGTCCATGGCGTGACATGGCGCAAGATTGATGTTTCATTGATGCATCATTCGGCCCCTTTTAAGGGATGGTAATATTCGACGCGAGTTACCCGAAAATGCCTGAAACCACGGGCACGGCGTATCGATAATCAACTGGCCACGCGCCACTTCCTTATTTGAGTTTCAGCGATATTTTGTTACAGGAAGTATCGATTGCCGACGCATATAGCATGTTCGATCAAGATATGACTTGAATCGCTCCGTTTGAGGGCGAAGATTGCGGCCAAATGGACACTAAATGAAAAATGTATTTGTCAGAGGATTGTCTCAACTGAAGAGCGTGCTTGTTCGCCTGTCATTAAAGGTGGATAACGTAGGTTATGAAAGTGCGCCGATCTTCTCAGGCAGATGGCCGAAAATCACGAATAAGGGGCGCATTTACATCGCGGAGAATTGCTCGTTTCGATCATTCCGCACGCGTCAGCACATTACCGTGACAAAGGACGCCATATTGGAGATCGGGCGAAACACGTTTATGAACGACGGTGCCAACCTGTGCGCGACGCTTTCCGTGAAGATTGGCAAGAATTGCAAGATCGGTGATATGACCTATATTTACGATACCGACTTTCATCAGGTGTCTCCGCAACATCCGACCAAACGCGCACCTATATCCATTGGCAATAATGTCTGGATTGGCGCTCGTTCCACCATATTAGCCGGCGCGGATATTGGCGATCATTCCGTTATTGCCGCGGGTTCGACTGTTACCGGAGAAATCCCCGCGAAGAGCTTGGCAGGGGGCTCTCCGGCACGCGTGATAAGAACGCTGGATGTTCCGGATGACTGGGTTCGCGATTAAATCAGCGGGAGTTGGATTAGGGCAGTCAATGCCGCTGAATATCGCTGAATATCGCCGAATGCCGCCGAATTCCGATTTGGCACGCGCGTTTCAAACAATAAACGGAAATTCCGCTTCAGGCAGTGCGTCTCCATGCTTGAACCTGTTCATGAGTTCCGGGTAGGGAGGCGACGTTTCACCGCCGCGATCCACGAAGTGCGCGCCATCGCCGAGCCATCTGAACGATACAACCCGCCGTGATTGCTGCCCCGCCGTATTGCCAGGTGCGCCATGCACTGTATGAAAGTTGAATGCAATAGCATCGCCCGGCTCCAGGTCCCAACCGAGGATCTGATAATCGCTGCGGTGTGCATCGATATCGGGCAACTCCTCCAGCCTGTCGGACTTGTGGTCGTAAGCCACGCCGCTGAACTTGCGCGGCCGGAACAGCTTGCCCCACTTGTGCGATCCCGCGACGAACTCCACACATGTCTCGCGCGGCACCGGGTCAAGTGGAATCCATAGACTCACGGCTTGATCTGCGCTGACGCAGTAATAGGGTTCATCGTGATGCCAGGGTGTGAGCTTTGCCGCGCCGGCTTCCTTCACGAGCACATGTTCATGGAAGATGCGGGCACGCTGCGAATCCATCAGCGCCTGCGCGACGGAGGCGGCCGCGCTGTGTTCGACAAAATCCTTGAACGGCGCGATGCGCTGCCAGTTGCAGTAATCGCCGAAAAACCGGCCTGACGTTTTTTCGGGCGTGTAATTCCTGAACGACGGCCCCGGATGCGTCGCGTTGTACTCCACGCCTTCGCGCAATGTTTCCATCCAGTCCTTGAACATCCCGCGCAACACGACCGCACCGTCGCGCTCGAAGGCTTCCCGTTCTGCTGCCAGCATGGTGTTCTCCTTTATCGATTGACCGGGCTTTTCTCATGGATCACGCGGATCACGCGCCCGGCAGCGTTGCAGCGGCGCTGCGTCCGCGCAGCCAGTTGATGCTGCTGAATAAAGCAACCGCGAACAAGATCAGCATGGTCGCGACCGCGAGAATGGATGGATCGATGGAATCACGAATCCCGCTCCACATCTGCCGCGGCACGGTTCGCTGATCCGGGCCGCCAATGAACAGGATCACGATGACTTCGTCGAAGGAAGTCGCGAACGCGAATACGCTGCCCGTCGCCACGGCCGGCAGGATCAGCGGCAAGGTCACGCGGCGAAATGCGGTCCACGGCGCGGCGCCGAGTCCGGAAGCCGCTCGAATCAGGCTTTGATCGAACGACAGCAGCGACGCCGTGACGGTGATCACCACGAATGGCGTGCCGAGCGCGGCATGCGCGAGCACCACGCCGATATACGAATTCACCAGCCCCAGTGGCGCGAACACGAGATAGAACCCGGCGGCCACGACGACGATGGGGATGATCATCGGCGAGATGAGCAGCGGCATGATGACGGCGCGAAACGGAAAATTGGAGCGGCTGAGTCCGAGCGCCGCGAGCGTGCCCAGGCCCGTGGCGAGCACCGTGGATGCGGCGCCAATGCCGATGCTGTTCGCGAACGCGCGCTGCCAGTCGCTGCTGCCGAGCGCCTTGGAATACCAGTGCAGCGAGAAGCCTTGCATCGGATAGGAGAAGTACGCGCCAGAGTTGAACGACAGCGGCACGATGGCGAGAATCGGCGCTATCAGGAAGAACAGGATCAGTGCGGAATGCACGCGCAACCACTTCGATGCGATGCGTTCCGATAACACGAGATGCCTTTGGCTTTGCATGATGTCGTCCTTGCCCTGGCGCCTAGCCGAACCGCAACCGGTCGATACCCACAAGCCGGTTGAACACGAAATAGAACACGGCCGTGAAGATCACGAGATATGCCGACAATGCACCCGCCAGCCCCCAGTTGAGTTGCTCGTTAGTCTGCGCAGCGATGAGCTGGCTGATCATTTCATCGCCCGCGCCGCCGAGCAGCGCGGGCGTGATGTAGTAACCGAGCGCAAGCACGAACACGAGGAAGCACCCTGCGCCCACGCCGGGAAGCGTCTGCGGCATGTAGATGCGAACGAACGCGTTCACGGGATGCGCGCCGAGCGATTGCGCCGCGCGCATAAAGACCGGTGACACGCCCTTCATGACCGAATAGATCGCGAGGATCATGTAGGGCAGCAGGATATGCGTCATGCCGATCAGGACGCCCGTGCGGTTGAAGAGCAGCGGCAGCGGATGGCTGACGATTCCCGAACTCACAAGCAGGCTGTTGATCACGCCGCTCGGTTGCAGCAGCACATACCACGCGGTCGTTCGAACCAGCAGCGAGGTCCAGAACGGCACGATCACGAGCAGCATCAGGCGATTGCTCTTTGCAGGCGGGAGAGTGGCGAGCAGATACGCAACCGGATATCCAAGCAGCAGGCACAGCACCATGACTGAAGCGCTGATCCATACCGTGCGCGCAAACGCGTTGACGTAGACAGAACTGTCTGCCGGGAGGGATTTGATGGCGCCGTCGGCCGTGACTTCGGAATCGACGGCAGTGAGCAAGTAATCGGGCGTCGGAGACACCGCCGAGCGCTTCAGGTAACGCCAGATGTCATGCGTGCCCCAACGCGGATCGAGCTCGATCAAAGCGGGTTTCCAGGCAGGCGGCGCGGTCTCGGGCAACTGGCGCGCCGTTTTCATCAGCAAGCTGCGAAACTCGGGCAGGTAGAAGTTCATCCGTCGCGCAACGGTGCCGAGTTGGCCTTCTTGCGAAGCGCGCCGCATGTCGGCGGCGAGCAGGGCGAAGGTGCGTTCGTCGGGTATGCCTTCGCCGTTCCATGACTTGAGCGATTGCGACAGCACCGGCAAGTTCACCGGCACTTCGCGGTTCACGACGCTTCTTGAAAGCAGGATCGCAATGGGCGCAATGAAAGTGGCGAGCAGGAACAGCAGCAGCGGCAGGGCGAGCAACAGCGCTTGCGTGGATGCACGCCGGCGCGTCTTTGCATACGCTTCGCGGCCGGCGGTTTGGGCTTCCGCAATGCTCGCTCCGGCCGGCTCCTGCAGATCGCTGGTCACTGTCACAGTCACGATTCACCTTACGGGTTTGGTTACTGCGTCAGCCACACCTGGAAGCGCTTGTTGATCTGGTCGGCGTTGTCGGCCCAGAAACTCGCGTTGATCTGCACGGCGCGCTTGAAGTTGCCGGGCGCGGTCGGCAGGTCGTTCAGGCGCGCTTTATCGATGAGCGGAATCGAGTCCTTGCGCGGCGGCGCGTAGGCAATGTACTTGGTCAGGTCAGCATAGCTTTTTGCCGTCGATGCCGATGCAATGAATTTGGCCGCCGCGTCGGCGTTCTTTGCGCCCATCGGAATGCCCCACCATTCGAAGTCGTAGACCTGACCGTCCCATACCGATTCGAACGGCTTGTGATCCTTGTGGACGGCGTCATCGATCCGGCCGTTGTACGCTTGCGTCATCACCACCGCGCCATCCGAAAGCAGTTGCGGCGGTTGTGCGCCGGCTTCCCACCAGACGATGCTCGACTTGATGGTGTCGAGCTTCTTGAACGCGCGATCCACGCCGGCCGGTGTGCCGAGGACCTTGTAGACGTCGGCGGGTTTGACGCCATCGGCGAGTAGCGCCCATTCGAGCGTCACCTTCGGCGACTTGCGCAGGCCACGCTTGCCGGGATATTTCTTCAGGTCGAAGAAGTCGTTGATGGAGGTCGGCGCGCTCTTCAGCTTGGTCGTGTCGTAGGCATAAACGGTGGACCAGACCATGGCGGCGACCGCGCAATCCATGATCGAACCGGGAATGAATGCGCTCGTGTTGCCGAGCGACTTCTTATCGATCTTCTTGAGCAAGCCTTCGTCACAACCGGTGATCGCATCGTTCGATTCGAGGTCGATCAGGTCCCACGTGGGATTCTTCGCCTGCTCCATTGCCGATAATTTGGCGAGGCCGCCGTCGTAAGATTCCGTCGAGAAGCCGATACCCGTTGCCGCGGTGAACGGCTCGAAAAACGCCTTCTTCGCCGCGGCTTCGTATGCGCCGCCGAAGGTGACCACCGAGATGGTTTCCGCCGCATGCGTGCTCGCCGAAAACAATGCGACAGTCGAAAGAACGAGTCCGGCGATGCCCGTCATACCGGTTTGGATCAGTTTGGTTTTCATGTCAATGGACTCCTGCGGTGAGGGACGGAGCATGGCCGTGGCTTGCAGTTACGGCCGTTGCGAGGATCTTGCAGTCGTCGTGGCGCCATGCCACGGCGGTTGCACTGCCGAGTGACGGAAGGTCGTGATGCTGCGTGTTGGGTACCTTGACAATGAGGCTGTCGCCCGAGCCTTGTGCGCCAAGTTTCAAGTGAACGCGGTGATGGTCGCCGCAATACACGAGTTCTTCCACGCGCGCCGTCACCAGGTTGGTGTCGGCGGCGCTTAGGATTCCTTCTGCCGATGCAATGTGCGCGCGCTCCGGGCGCAGCGCCAGCATGGCTTCCTCGCCGTTACGCAAGCCCCGGCCGCAACGTCCGCGAATGACCGCACCTTCTGGCAACACGAGCGTCGCCCAGTCCGGATCCTGTTCGAGCACGCGGCCCATCAAACCGTTGTTCTCACCGACGAAATTCGCGACGAATGCGTTGTGCGCGTTTTCATAGAGTTCCGTTGGAGTCGCTGCTTGCTGAATGCGGCCATCGGAGAAAACGGCCACGCGGTCCGACATGGTCAGCGCTTCCGCCTGATCGTGCGTCACGTACACCACCGTCAATCCCAGCTCGCGATGCAGCCGCATGATTTCGTACTGCATGGTTTCGCGCAGGCGCTTGTCGAGCGCGCCGAGTGGTTCGTCCATCAGCACCACGCTCGGCTCGAACACGAGGGCGCGCGCAAGGGCCACACGCTGCTGCTGTCCGCCCGATAGCTGCGCGGGCCGACGCGCCGCGAGATGCGGCAACTCGACCATGTCCAGTGCACGCTTGACACGCGCCTGTTGCTCGGTCTTGCTCATGCGTCTCACCGACAACGGAAACGCAACGTTTTGCTCGATCGTCAAGTGCGGGAACAGCGCGTAGTTCTGGAACACCATGCCAATGTCACGCTGATGCGGCGGTTTGTCGTCGAGGCGTTTTCCGTTGAGGCGGATCTCGCCCTGAGTCGCCGATTCAAAACCGGCGAGCATCATCAGCGTGGTCGTCTTGCCTGATCCTGAAGGACCAAGCAACGAGACGAACTCGCCTTTCGCGACATCGAGGTCGAGCCCTTCCACGACGTAATGAACGCCGTCGTATGTCTTGCTCACGCCCGCGAAGGAGATGAAGGAGTGCGTTGACATCGTGTCGTGTTGGATGAGTGTTGAGATCAGGCAAGCTGCTGGGCAAGGTAGCGGGCGAAGTCGTAATTGGGCCTTTCCAGATGACTCAGATGCCCAGGCTTTGCCAGCGGCGCACTCACACCACGGAACACCGCCTGCACGCCGCGCCGGTCTTCTTCATTGACCGCATCGAGCAATGTCTTGAGCGTTGCCATGTAGTCGGCCGCCTTCGGATCCGCGATGAAATCAGGCGCGAGCCCGCCGCCGAAGCGGATGTGGACACGGCTGGTTCCAACCGGCTGCAGCACGAGGTACCAGAAGTAACCCGGCGTGAGCGTGACGAGATGCGTCGGATAGATCGCGAGCAGCGCGGTGGTCTTGCGCCAGTGACCTTGCAGCCGCTGATTGTCGGGATGCGCCTGACCAATGGGCAACGATGCTTCCTTCGTGATCCAGTGATAGTTGAACGCGTCGCTGCCTGGCGGGCATTCCATTTCTTCGAGACGCGAATGCGGACCTACGGTTGCCCGATGCAGCATGGGCAGGTGATAACTCTCCATGAAGTTTTCAGCGAGGATCTTCCAGTTGGTATCCCACACGTGTTCTTCGTAGAACGTTTCCTTGTAATCAGCCATGCCGTAGCTGGCAATCAGTTCGGTGAGACCTGCCAACTTGCCGGCAACAGGCGGCGCGTCGGCATTGAGCGTGACGTAGATCCAGCCTTGCCAGACCTCGCATCGAACGGACGGCAAACGGTAGTTCTCTTTGCAGAATCCGCTTTGACGATCCATCATTGGCGCACCGCTCAGCGCACCGTCGAGCGTGTAGTTCCACGCGTGATAGGGGCAGACGATCCGTCGCGTGTTGCCGCGCCCTTCGAGCAGCACCGACATGCGATGCAGGCAGACGTTTGAAAACGCCTTCAATTCCAGTTTTTCGTCGCGCAAGACCACGATCGGCTGGCCATCGATGTCTGCAGTGAGATAGTCGCCGGCATCTGTAATCGAACTTGCCCGGCCAACGCAAAGCCATTCGCTGCGGAAGATGTTCGCTTGTTCCAGCGCGAGAAAATCGGGCGAAGTATAGACGGCAGGCGGCATGGAATGCGCGTCGCTGAAGGGACGCTCGCAACTGACCTTCAACTGCCGGACGATCTCGAGTCCAGTGCCGGACGCTGCCGTTGAAGATCCCATCGCGCCTCCCTGTCGTATTCAGTGGATGCTGCAACCGGCTCTCCAGCCGGGCCGCTCGCTGCATGGACATCAATCTATCAAGTCAAATTACCAGCCAAAATATTGTTTTTACATGTAGAACCAAGTTTTTTCCTATCCAGACGCGAAGCCAGACGCAACGCCTCAACGTGCTCGCTCGCGGGTGATTTCCGCTTCGCAAAAGGCCGCGAAGCGCTGCACGACTTGCCGTGGTTTCATGCTTCGCGACTGCGCAATCCCGAGCGTGGTGGCGTTGACTTCGTCCTTGAACTGCCTGATCAAGAAATCCTCGCCGTCAACCGTGCGGCTCGATTTCAGCGGAAAATTAAGGATGCTGTATCCAAGGCCATTGGCAACCATGCCGCGAACCACTTCAGGTTGAGACGAACGGAACGCGGCAATCGGACGGTCGCCGACGGCGTCGAAGAGACCTGCGAAATATTCGCGGCTGTGCGGAAGATCGAGCATCACGTAGGGTTCGTCGCGCAGGTCGGCGAGCGCCACCGTGCGCTGTTTCGCCAGCCGGTGATTCTTCGGCAAGATCACATACGGCGGTAACGAGAGCAGCGGCGTGAACGCGATGTCATCGGTCAGATCGAGGTTGTAGGTCAGCGCGATATCCAGCGAACCATCGTGCAGGCCGCGCAGCAAATCGTCCTGATGCGCTTCGAGCGTGCGGAACGCGATCCCTGCATGACCCGCTATGAAGCGGCTCATCATCGCGGGCATGAGCGGCGGCGCGAGTGAAACCAGGCACCCGAGCGTGATTGCGCCTGACATGCCGCCGTCCAGTTCCTTCGCTGCGGTCTGAAGGTCTTCCGCGTTTTTCAGCAAGTCGCGCGCGCGTCCGAGCATCTCGCGTCCGGCCTGTGTCAGGGATAACCCGCTCGCGTGATGCCGGATGAAAAGCTGCACGCCGAACGACACTTCGAGATCCGCGAGCGCTGTGGAGATGGACGGCTGCGAGATATGCAGCAGCTTCGCCGCCGCCGTGAACGACAGCACTTCGGCGGTCACCACGAAGTATCTCAACTGCCTCAATGAATAGCGTAATTGCGCAGGTTCCATGGTCCGCCCCCGGTCTTTTATCGATCCTATTGTGCGTGGACATAAATACGCTTGCATAGGCAAATCCGATGATTTGCATTTTTGAAATATGTTTTTCGGATGCGATGCCAAAGCGTAGATTTTGTGCACGGTCAGTGCAAACGCGAGGGGGCGGCATGCAAACAACTCAACCAGACAGCGCTTTGATGGAAGCGGCGCCCGGAATGAATCACGATCTGCGGGCCGCATTCCTCGATTCGATGGCGTCCAATTCAACATCGGTTCATGTCGTGACGACAGGCGCAGGCAACGAACGTTTTGGCGTCACCGTCAGCGCTTGCAGCTCGGTTTGCGCTGACCCGCCCACATTGCTCGTCTGCATCAATACACGCAGCCCGGCCAATGCAGCGGTCGCGGCGAACGGCGTGTTCGCGGTGAACCTGCTGAACGTGGCGCAGCGCGGCATTGCCGATACCTTTGCCGGACGCTCGGCGAGCGCCAGGCCTTTCGACTTCTCATGCTGCACGGTGACGGCGGGGGCGCTGGACGTGCCGCTTATCGACGGGGCAGTTGCTGCAATCGAATGCCGTCTCGTCGCCCAGCAAACCATAGGCACGCACACGGTGTTTTTCGGCGAGGTCGCGGCGATCAAACGCGCGCCCGCCGCGCACATGCCATTGCTTTATTGCAAGCGCGATTACGGCCAGTTCCTGGCTTTCTAGGCGAATCTGAACGACGATATTTCCCCACGGATCGAGGCACAGCAATGATCAGAACAGGCGAGCAGTATCGCGACTCCATTCGAGACGGACGACAGGTCTGGATCAATGGCGAACGCGTGAAGGACGTGACCACGCATCCCATGTTCAAGCCGATCGTGGACATCCGCGCGCGCATCTACGACATGGCGCATGAGAAGGCGACGCAGGATGTGATGAGCTACGTGGATGAAAAGACCGGCGAGCGCAACGCGGTCGGCCTGAAGCTGCCGTACACGCAGCAGGACTGGCACGACAAGCGCCTGGCAGTAGACACTGTGCTCGATGACATCGGCGGAATCGCCACCCGCGTGGGCGATGAAACCATCGGCGAGATGTGGTCGCTCTACGACGGCAAGGATGTGCTCAACGAAGTCGATCCGCGTTTTGCCGCGAACATCGAGCGGCATATCAATCGTGCGTTGCATGAAGACCCGTTCCATGTCTCCGCCAACACCGACCCCAAGGGCGACCGCTCGAAACCGCCTCAGGAGCAGGACCCGGACATGCTTTTGCATGTGGTGAAGGAAACCGATGCGGGCATCGTGGTGCGTGGCGCCAAGTACGAGACGGCCGCAGCGTATGCGAATCAGGCGTTCGTGAAGCCGACCATCGCGAACTGGGGCGACGCAAAACTCTCGGACTATGCGGTGGGTTTTGTCGTCAACATGTCCGCGCCGGGACTCAAGTTCATTTGCCGTACGGGCTTCGCCGGGCGCGCGAATCCGGAAGATTACCCGCTGTCGAACCGCTGCGATGAAGTCGATACCCTGCTGATCTTCGACAACGTCCTGATTCCCTGGGAAGACGTGCTGTTCTACCAGCATACGAAGGCGGCCACCTTCATTCGCTCGACCTTGCATCGATACAGCGCGTTCGCGTTCGTCCAGCGCAACCTGCGTCTTGCCGACCTGATGATCGGCGCGGCGTTGTTCAACGCACGCCAAACCGGCCTTGAAAAGCAGCAGGCCGTGCAGGAGAAACTGTCGACGCTCGCCGTGTATCGCGAGACCATCAACGCGCATCTGACGGCGTCGATTGCATGCGGCGAACGCAGTCCCGCCGGCCTGATGATGCCCAATCAATCCTTGCTCTATACAGGCCGCGTGCAGGCATGTTCGCGCCTTCACGAGATGATGCATCTCGCGCGTGAACTCTGCGGTGGACAGATTTGCGTGACGCCGGACGCGGCGTCGTTTGCCAATCCGGAGATCAGCGGCTGGCTCGCCAAGTTCTACACCGTCAACGAAAACTGGGTCTCCGATGACCGCCGCAAGTTGCTCGCGTTCGCCCGCGACTTGCTGAACTCGGACTATGCGGGGCATCGCCTCACGTTCCAGTTGTTCGCGCAATCACCGCCGTTCGCTCACCTGGGTGCCGTGTTCCGTAACTTCGATTTCGACAGCACGCTCGGCTACGTCAAGAAGGCCGCGAACCTGTCGGACCGTGTCGTTCAATCCAGCGCAGGGCCGCGGCTCAAGCGCGTTGTGTGAGGTGTCCATGAGTCATACCCGCATCCGCAAGTTCAACACGCGCGAGACGTACCCCGAGCAGAAACTCGATAACGATCTGTGCCAGGCGGTCGTGGCGAACGGGACGGTTTATCTGCGCGGCCAGATCGGGCAGGACCTGGATACGCGCGAATCGGTGGGCATAGGCGACGTTGGCGCGCAGGCCGAAAAGGCGATGGCCAACATCGCAATGTTGCTGGGCGAAGCCGGCAGCAAGCTGGAGGATATCTGCAAGATCACGATCTATCTTGTCGATGTACGCTATCGCGAAGCGGTGTACACCGTGGTCGGGAAGTGGCTGAAGGGTGTGTACCCGGTATCGACGGGTATTGTGATTTCAGCGCTTGCGCGTCCCGAGTGGCTCGTCGAAATCGACGTGATCGCCGTCATTCCAAATAGCTGAGCGGAGGATCGCATGACGTTTTCCCTGGCTGGCCGATGCGAACGTACGGGCATGGTCGGCGGCATTGTGTGCAGTTCGAGCATCGCGGTTCCCAGCCGATGTCTATGGGCAAGTCCGCATGGCGTGGTGCTGAGTCAGAACGTGACCGATCCGCGCCTGGGCGTGCTCGGATTGCAGTTGCTTGGCGCCGGTTTTGGTGCTGAAAGCACCTTGCAACAATTGCAGCACGCACGTCCTTACGCGGAGTGGCGGCAGCTAGCCGTACTCGATGCCGACGGTTCGCGCGACGCTGCGACGGGCCAAAAAGGGCTGGGTATAATCGCGACGAAACCGGGGCGCAACTGCGTTGCAGCGGGCAACCTGCTCGCCCACGATGGCATTCCGGCCGCCATGGTCGAAGCCTTCGAAGCATCGCCCGCAAGCTCGCTGGCGGAGCGCCTGATCGCGGCACTGGAAGCGGGTGCGGCGGCAGGCGGCGAAGCGGGTCCCGTGCATTCGGCGGGATTTTGCGTGTATGGAAGAGAGGTCTGGCCGCTCGCGGAGTTGCGCGTGGACTGGTCGGATCAACCCATTGCTGATTTGCGGGCGCTCTGGCAGCGCTACGAACCGCAGATGAACGACTACGCAATGCGCGCAATACGTCCCGAGCAGGCACCGTCGTATGGAGTACCCGGAGATCTCTAGCCAATGAAGCACGCCTTGCTCGACACCACGCTCGATCTGCTGAACGATCTGGTCGCGTTCGATACCCGCAGCTCCGAATCGAACCTCAAGCTGATCGAGTATGTCCAGCGGTATCTAAATCGGCACGGCGTGGAGTCCTCACTCGTCTTCGATGAAACCGGCCGCAAGGCGAACCTGTATGCAACCATCGGCCCGAAGGACGTGGCGGGTCTGTGCTTTTCGGGTCACACCGATGTCGTACCCGCCGCGGGTCAGCCGTGGACCGTGCCGCCCTTCGAGATGACGCGCGGGAGCGACCGTGTCTTCGGGCGTGGCACTGCCGACATGAAGGGTTTCATCGCGGCGGTGCTTGCAAGCGTGCCGCACTTCGTTGCGACCTGCAAAGACGTGCCTGTTCATCTTGCATTCAGTTATGACGAAGAAGTCGGTTGCCGTGGCGTGCGCGGTTTGTTGCGTGAACTGGCGGCAGCGCCGGTTAAGCCGCTTGCATGCATTATTGGCGAGCCGACGAGCATGCAGGTCGCGGTGGCGCACAAGGGCAAGAAGGCGTACAGATGCTGCGTGAAAGGTCTCGCCGGGCATTCCGCGCTGACACATCTCGGCGTGAATGCGGTGGATTTCGCGGCGGAACTCGTGACGTTCCTGCGGCGAACGCAGCGCGACTTGCGCACAAAGGCAACGCTCGACCACGACTTTGATCCGCCGTACACGACCATCCATACCGGCCGCTTCAATGGCGGTATTGCGTTGAACGTGATCCCGGACCACGCGCAAGTGGAGTTCGAAATCCGCAATCTGCCCGCCGATAACGCGGACGCCATCGTGCAAACCATCGCGCACTATGCGGAAACGGAACTCGTCGGCGCCATGCGCGAAACGTTCGCCGAAAGCGATATCGACTGGGAACAACTGGTGGATTATCCGGCACTGTCGGATCGGG
Organism: Burkholderia sp. PAMC 28687; assembly: GCF_001577465.1. Taxonomy (NCBI): domain Bacteria; kingdom Pseudomonadati; phylum Pseudomonadota; class Betaproteobacteria; order Burkholderiales; family Burkholderiaceae; genus Burkholderia; species Burkholderia sp. PAMC 28687. Next base: position 1,371,938 of record NZ_CP014506.1, on the reverse strand, counting down.
CTGCGGCTGCCTGGTTGCGCGATCTGGCATGCGCGGCTGCCGGACGGGACGACGTGCGCACGCTCGCGTTCGGAACCGAAGGCGGTCTGTTTCAGTCGATAGGCATTCCTACGGTCGTATGCGGACCGGGTTCCATCGAACAAGGGCACAAGGCCGATGAGTACGTCGAACTGGAACAGTTATCCAAATGCCTGACTTTCCTCGGCAACCTCTCGACGAGTCTGCCGGGGACGGTTTCCGCAAACCGGTAGTGACGTTGTCAGTTATAGCCGAGGATGGCGCAGGCCGTGATGTCCGAGCGGTCCGAGACGTTGCACGCCAGAACGGTCATGGGCGCCTGGAGCATCGACATATACGAGGAACTTTGTTTCTCCACCTTGGCGCTCGCTTTCGTGGCCTTGTTGCGGCTTCCGGTGATTGTCGAAAATGCAGCGTTGAGATGATTGGACGTATTCATGTTAAACACCACTTCAGTAGTTATTGGCAAAAACAATTTCTGATTCACTCACTGGACACTCACCGGCCAAACGTATTGGCGATGTAGTTCCAGTAAGCGCCAACTGAAGGGTTGATGACATAGGTACTGTCACCAATGCGACGGCTCAAAGCCTTGCCTGGCGCGGGGCTGTATTAATGACCGTGTGTTTGCGGCAACACTATTCAAGTTATTTCGCTTACTGCCGCTAATCCCCATTCATGAGCTCAGGTATTGAATGGCAATCTAGCGACTCTGTCCACGTATAAGGCGATGCGTCAAAGCGCGCGATGCGTACGTGGTTCAGGAATTCAAAATCGATGCGGCTGTATATATTATTCCGCTAACGGACGATCAAGGGCCGCATCCGGTTCCTCGCCAAACCCGGTGGTTTTGTCGTCAGCGCTGCTTTCGGAATCGCTTCCCGAAGACAATTGCTGGCGAGCTTTTTCCCAGTACTCGTCCGAGCGTCCTTCCGGACTGCCGTCTTGTTCCCACAGATAGAACGCAAGCGTGCGAATTTGCTCTTCTGACAATTGGACATCCATGATTTGCCCCGTCGAGGTTGAAAATCGGTCGCAAGGCGCGACCGTTTCGGGCTCGTTTGAGCCTGCTCAACGAGGCAGCAATACTCAAGCCAGCCGCGCCGCGATAGCTTCGCCGACCTCGGTCGTGCTTGCCTTGCCGCCGAGGTCGCCTGTACGCGGACCTTCTTTCAGCGTCGCTTCAATAGCCGCAAGGATCGCGTCGTGTGCATCGCGTTCGGGGCCTTTGGCGTCGCCCAGGAATTCGAGCATCATCGCGGCCGACCAGATCATCGCAACCGGATTGGCGATGTTCTTCCCCGCAATATCCGGCGCCGACCCATGCACCGGCTCGAACAGCGACGGAAACTTGCGGTCCGGATTAAGATTTCCCGAAGGCGCGAGGCCGATCGTGCCGGTACAGGCCGGACCGAGGTCCGAGAGGATGTCTCCGAATAGATTGGTGGCGACCACCACATCGAACCGGTCCGGGTTCAGCACGAAACGCGCGCACAAAATGTCGATGTGCTGCTTGTCCCATTTGACGTCCGGATAGAGCGCAGCCACTTCTGCGGCCCGTTTGTCCCACCACGGCATGCTGATCGCGATGCCATTGCTTTTGGTCGCGACTGTGATCTTTTTCTTCTCGCGGCGCTGGGCCAGATCGAACGCGAACTTCAGCACGCGCTCGCTGCCATGACGCGTAAAGACCGATTCCTGCAGGACGAATTCGCGATCCGTGCCTTCGAACATCACGCCGCCAACCGATGAATACTCGCCCTCCGTATTCTCACGCACGATCCAGAAATCAATGTCGCCAGCCTTGCGGTTCGCGAGCGGCGAGGGCACGCCTTCGAACAGGCGCGCCGGGCGCAAATTGATGTATTGATCGAATTCGCGGCGGAATTTCAGCAGTGATCCCCAGAGCGAAATGTGATCGGGCACGGTATCCGGCCAGCCGACCGCGCCAAAAAGAATGGCGTCGGCGTGCTGCAGTTGGGACTTCCAGTCGTCGGGCATCATCTGGCCGTGCTCCTGGTAGTACGCACAGCTCGCCCATTCAATATGCTGATATTCGATTGCGATGCCAAAGCGCCTGGTGGCCGCGTCGAGTACGCGCAAGGCTTCGGGCATCACTTCGGTGCCAATGCCGTCGCCGGGTATGACTGCGATCTTGTAGGTTTTGGTCATGAGGTGATGTCTCCGGGTTGAGAGGAACAGTCTATTCGATACACCTATTCTATTCCGTGGCGAACCGCTTAGAATCGGGTTTTCGGTTAAGCCACCATGCACGAAGCGTGAACAATGAAAACACCGCTTTCCCCGAATCTCGATGACCTTCGCGTGTTTTGCACGGTCGCCCGCAAGTCCAGTTTCAGCGGGGCGGCGGAGGCGCTGTCGGTATCGGCGGCGTATGTGAGCAAACGCGTCGGCGTGCTGGAAGCCGACCTGGGTACGCGTTTGTTGCATCGGTCCACGCGCCGGGTTGCGATCACGGAAGCGGGTGAGCGCGTCTACGCATGGGCTGAAAAAATCCTCGATGACGTCGATCAGCTCGTAGAAGACGTCTCCACCACGCGGCGTGTTCCGCGCGGCACGCTGCGAGTATCGAGCAGCTTTGGTTTTGGGCGGCATATCGTGGCGCCGGCGCTCGCGCGTCTCTCCGACAAACACCCGCAACTGAGCGTGAGGCTCGATCTGTTCGACCGTCTCGTCGATGTCGCCGGCGAAGGCTTCGACCTGGACATCCGTATCGGCGACGAGATCGCAGCGCACTTGATTGCAAAGCGGCTGGCATCGAATCATCGCGTGTTATGTGCTTCCCCGGAGTACCTGAAGCAGCACGGCGCGCCCAGGCAGCTTGCAGACCTGGCGAGCCACGCGTGCCTCGCGATCAAGGAACGCGATCATCCTTTTGGTTTGTGGCGTCTGCATGCGCGCGGCGAGCCGGTGTCGATCAAGGTGACAGGGCCGCTTTCGACCAATCACGGCGAGGTGGCGGTGCAATGGGCGCTGGCCGGGCGGGGGATCGTGTTGCGTTCGTTGTGGGATGTGCGGCCGCTGCTCGAAAGCGGGGAGCTCGTGCAGGTCCTGCCGGATGTCACGCAGCCGGCGAATGTCTGGGCGGTGTATCCGGCGCGGCTGGCGGCATCGGCGAAGGTGCGGGTATGCGTGGATTTTCTCGCCGATGAATTCGCTCAGTGGAGCACGCAACCACCTGAATGATGGACTGCCCTGTTGCGAAGAAAAAGGCTTTCGTCAAGCTGCCACCGCATCGTCCTTGCGCACGAACGCTTCGAAACTTTCCACGCGCATCGGGCGTGAAAAATAGAAGCCCTGATACGCGTGGCATCCCACGCTTGCAAGAAAATCACGCTGCGCCGGTGTCTCCACGCCTTCGGCAATCACGCCGAGTCCGAGGCTTTGTGCAAGCGCCACGATCGTGCGTGCGATGGCGGCGTCGTTGGGATCGACGAGAACATCGCGCACGAACGATTCATCGATCTTCAACTGATCGAGCGGCAAGCGCTTCAGGTATGACAGCGAGGAATACCCGACGCCGAAATCATCGAGCGAAAACACCACGCCCTTCGCCTTGAGCGTCCACATCTTCTGCACGATGTCCTGCATGTTGTCCACCAGCAGGCTCTCGGTGAGTTCGAGCTTCAGGCGATCCGGATGCGCGCCGGTCTTGCGGATGATCGTCAGCACCTTGTCCACGAAGTCCGGCTGGCGGAACTGCTGGGCGCTGACGTTCACGGCCATGGTCAGATGCGCCATTTCGGGTTGCTCCATCCATTGCGCCAATCGTGTGCACGCGCTTTCCAGCACCCAGTCCCCGAGCGCCAGGATCAGGCCGGTTTCCTCCGCGAGCGGAATGAACTCGGCCGGCGGCACAAGTCCCTTTTCCGGATGCTGCCAGCGCACCAGCGCTTCGGCGCCTATGACACGGTAGCTGTCCGTCGTGTTGTCGATCACGCCGTCGGTCACTTGCGCCTGGTAGTGCAGGACGAACTGATCACCTTCGATCGCGCGGCGCAATCCCGCTTCGAGCGTCGCGCGTTCGATCACGGCCGTCTGCATGGCGGGATCGAAGAAACACATTGCGTTGCGGCCGCGTTCCTTCGACTTGTACATGGCGAGGTCGGCCTGCTTCAGCAGTTCGTCGATGACCGTGTGATGTCCCGAGAACAGCGTCGCCCCGATGCTCGCCGTGCTGCGATATTCGACGTCGTCGAGATGGTACGGGTTGCCGAGAACAGCGAGAATGCGCTCGCCGATGATCTCCGTCTCGTTCGCCGCTTCCTGCGGGTTTTCATGCAGGCTACCGAGCACCACGACGAACTCGTCGCCGCCCACGCGCGCCACCGTATCGCTGCGGCCGACGCTCGCCGCAAGCCTTCCCGCCGCTTGTTGCAGCAGCGCGTCGCCCTTGTCGTGGCCAAGGGTATCGTTGAGCGTCTTGAAGTGATCCAGGTCGATGAACAGCAGCGCGCCGCATGTCTTCTTCTGCGCGCTGAGTGCGATGGCTTGCGTGAGGCGATCGATCAGCAGTGTGCGGTTCGGCAGGCGGGTGAGGGCGTCGAAGAAGGCGAGCTCGCGAATCCTTTCCTCCGCGATCTTGCGCTCGGTGATGTCGTGATGCGCGCCCACGTAATGGCTGACCACGCCGTCCGCGCCCGTCACGGCCGAGATGCTCAGCCATTTCGGATACACCTCGCCATTCTTGCGGCGATCCCAGATTTCGCCTTGCCAGCCGCCCACGCGGTTGATCGATTCCCACATCTCTCGGAAGAAGGCGGCGTCGTGCCGGCCGGACTGAAGCATGCGCGGCGTCTTGCCGACGAGTTCCTCCGCGCTGTAACCCGTGCATTCGATAAACGCCGAATTGACGCGCAGGATCCTGGTATTGGCGTCGGTGACCATCATGCCTTCCAGCGAATCGAATGCAACCGCCGCAATACGCAACTCCGACTCGGCGTGCTTGCGCTCGGTGATATCGCGCCCGCTCGTGCGAAAGCCCGTGAAGACACCTTTGGCGTCGGTGATCGGCACCCACGAAACCGACAGCCACACAATCGACCCGTCCTTGCGCACGCAGCGGAATTCGAGGTCATGACCACGATGCCCCTGCAGCCCCTTCTTGAATTCCGGCGCGACCCGCGGCATGTCTTCCGGATGGATCAGCGTGGCGGCGAAGTCGGACATGGCCATGCATTCTTCGACGGTATAGCCCGTGTATTGCCTGACCGACGGATTGATCCAGCGCGGCTTGCCGTCCGGTCCCCACCAGACTTCCCAGTTGACCGTGCAATCGGCGATGGCGCGAAACTTCTCTTCGCTTTCGCGCAATTCGCGCGTCATGGTGGAAGCAAGGCGCATCGCGCGTCCGTGGCCGGTCACGAGCAACCACGCGAGCAAGGCCAGCGTGATGCTCAGCCCCGTGCCCGTGATCGCGATGATCCATTGCGCGTTGCGCCCGAACCCGGTCTTGAACCCGTCTTGCGTGGCGAGCGACAGCGTCCAGTTATGGCCCGCGACCACGAGATATTCGCTGGCGGAGATCGTCTCTGCCGGAGGTTTCCTGCCGGAATCGGGTGATCGATAAAGCAACGCTGCAGCCGACGGCTCGACGCCGTCGTAGATGGCGAGCGACAGGCCGCGCGGCTGCTCGCCGTAGAGGCTTGCAATCACATCGCTCATTCGAAACGATGCATATACCCAGCCCGCCAGATGCGCCCGGCGCTGCGCAACGTTTTCCTGTGACTGGCCGCGCGTATAAACCGGCACGTACATGATGAAACCGGGCTGCGCGTCGGGGCCGTCGTCGACTGCGAGCCTGACCTTGCCCGATATCGCGGCCATGCCCGAGTCGCGCGCCTTTTCCATGGCCAGACGGCGCACCGGATCGGTCCAGGTGTCGAAGCCGAGCGGCGTGCGGCGGTTGCCGCCTATGTTGGGTTCGCGCTGGACGATCGGTGCGTAGTGATCGCGCGACCCTTGCGGCTCAATGCCGTAGTGGCCGAAGCCTTCCATGACCATGGCCTGGATATGCGCGTCCTTCTGCGCCGCCGATACCCACTTCACGACGCCTATTGCCTGGATGCCGGAGAAGTTCGCGTCGAGATTGAGCGCGCTGACATAGTCGCGCACGTTGTCGCGGCCGACATTGCCGCCGGCGGCAAACAAGCCCTGCACGCCGTGCAGCATCTGCTCGTAGGCGGCCATGCGCTGTTCTACACGGCTCACCGCGTCGCCGAGCGAGAAGTCGAACTGGGACAGCAATTCGCGCCGCGACGCTTGCTGTTCGTGATCCCACACGGCCCACGTGACGCTCAGCGCGGCAAAGAGGACCAGCAGAGGAATCAACAGCGGGACCAGCCGATGCAGCGACTGCGGCGAGAGGCCGGCACGAACCCAGCGGCGCGCCCGGGTCACTGCGGCGCCTTGAAATCGACCATGGCCTGCGCCAGATCGGGTTTGAAATACTTGCGGAAGATCCGCAGCACTGTGCCATCCGCGCGCATCTGGTTCACCAGCGCGCGCCACTTCGCCTGCTCATCGGGCGAAAGCGCTTTTTTCGACATGATCAAACCGTGCGGCACGGCAGGATCATTGAATTCGATGACCGTGGTGACATCGCGAATACGCTTTTCTTCGAGCGCGGGGTAATCGAAGGGCTCCATGATCATGCCCTGAATGCGGCGGTTGATCAGCGCTTCATAGAGAGGTTCGAGGCCGCCCGCCTGACTGACGCGATTTTTGGCGGCGAGTGTATCGACGAGTTTGTTGGCGGAATCGCTATAGCGGAAACTCCGGATGACGCCGAGCTGAAACTGGTCGCTGCGTTCGAAATCCGCCAGACGGTGCATGCCGGAATCTTTTCGGACGAGGAGATAATATTTATCGGTGAAATACCACGCAAACGTTGCAAAGCGATCGCGCTCTGCATTCGCAATGCCGGACAAGCTGAAGTCGAGCGCGCCGGATTCAATCAATTGCCAGATGCGCGCACGCGACATCAGGCTCACGTTGACCCTGCAGCCGCTGCGGCGAATCAGTTCATCTGCAAAGTCCTTGTCGATACCGGTGTCGGTATCGGCGGAATAAAGCAGACCGTGATCGTGCAATGCGAGCGTAAAGGGCCGGGAGCAATCGGGACCCGCCGCGACTGCGTTGCTCGTAGTCGCGCTCACTGTCGCCACCAGGCAGAAGAGCTTGAGCAGCATGCCGCCAAGACCATTTCTGATCACTGTGTCTCCATGGTGAATGAGTTGACCAAGAGCGCATCGGCTCAATGAGGCCCGGACGCTTCTTTGTTTAGCTAAGTGATTGACGTGTTCGTTTAGCAGATTTGCCGACAGGATGACACATCGGGCAGGCGAGAGTTTATTCGCAAATCGAAGGCACTTACGTTTGACGCCACGCAGTTTGATTAATTAATTATTTAAGCAGGCTTGGTGATCTGGACTCGCGTGCGGGATGCGGTCCAGGATTGGCTGATCTGGCGCTTTTGATTCGCCGTCAAATGATGAACTGCGGTCAAATGATGAACTGCGTAAAAGGCGCGGGCTTGAGCGCCCGCGCTTCTCGTACTACTTGGAAGTGCAGTGAGGGTTATTCGCTGCTGGTCCATTCCACGTTCGCACCCACTGAGCGCAGGTTTTCGACGAATCGCGGATGCGCGCGCCGGATAGGCAGCGCGTTGGTGATTTCCGAGCGGCCTTCAATACTTGCGGCAACCATCAGCAGCGCAATCGCCACGCGAATGATGTACGGGCTCTCCACCTTGGCCGGCGTAAGCGTGAGGCCGCCAAACGTGATCAGCCGATGCGGGTCCGACAGGAACACGTGCGCGCCGAACTTCGACAGTTCGCCGGACCAGCCCATGGCGCCGTCGTAGACCTTGTTCCAGAACATGGCGCTGCCTTCCGCCTTCACGCCAAGGGCGATGAAAATCGGCAGCAGGTCGACCGGGAGATACGGCCACGGCGCCGCTTCGACCTTGGTCAGGATGTTCTGCGTGAATGGCCGGCGCACGCGCAAGGGGCCATCGCGAACGGTGCGCGACCAGCCGTTGCTGTGCTCCACGTGTACACCGAATTTCGCGAAGGTCCGGTCGATCAGCGGAAACTGTTCCGGCGCCGTGTTCTTCACCGCAATGTCACCGCCCGTGATAGCGCCGAGCGCGAGGAACGTGGCGATTTCATGAAAGTCTTCGCTGAAACGAAATTCGCCGCCGCCCAGTTTCTTGCCGCCGGTCACGGTGATGCGTGATGTTCCGATGCCGTCGATCGCCACCCCGAGCATCGCGAGAAAACGGCAGAACTCCTGCACGTGAGGCTCCGATGCCGCGTTGACCAGCGACGACGTGCCATTCGCGGATGCCGCGCAAAGCACGAAGTTCTCGGTCGTCGTCACGGATGCATAGTCGAACCAGTGATCATTTGCGGTCATCTGCGATTCGACGCGAACGATCAGCGAGTCCGTCGTGCGCTCGATGCGCGCGCCGAAACGCTCGAATACCTCGACGTGCGGGTCGATCTCGCGCACACCCAACGTGCAGCCTTTTACGTCATTTTCCAGACGCGCGACGCCAAAGCGTGCGAGCAGCGGCGGCACCAGCATGATCGACGAACGCATCTCTTCCGGCAGCCGGTGTTCGACCGGATCGAACCGCGTGGCGTGATGGTGAAGCTGCAGGACGCCGGTCGTGAAGTCCATTGAAACGCTGCTGCCGAGCATGCGGAAAATGTCGAGGATCTTCTTGACGTCGGTGATGTCCGGAACGCCTATAAGCCGCAATGGCTGGTCGGTCAGAAGGGTGGCGCAGAGAATGGGCAGGACGGCGTTCTTGTTGGCGGACGGGGTGATTTCACCGCGCAGCGCAATGCCGCCGTGGACGATCAGGTTGGACATGTATGGGTGCCAGGCGTTTGAGAGCAAGGCGCATATGATGCCACCGCGTGCAACGTTTGCCGTCATGGGCCAGTCAATTTCGATGTCGATGTGTGCATGGCACGACATCTTGAGGTGCTTTTCAGAATCCGTACCCGGCCCCTATTTTCAGTCGCTTGCAGCCAGCGCTTTATTGTTAAGCAAAGCGTCGATGCGTTCGCGGTTTGCATCGCCCCAAGCGCATAGCGGCATCAGCGCACGGGCGAGCGTCAACCCGAATTCGGTCATCTGATAGTCGACTCTCGGTGGAATCTCGCCGTAGTCACGGCGCATGATGACGCCATCTTCTGCGAGTTCGCGCACTTGCTGGATCAGCACTTTCTCGCTGATGCCGGCGACGAGCCGCTTGAGCTCGCCGAAACGCCGCGGGCCGCCATTCAGATGAAACAGGACGATCGGTTTCCACTTTCCGCCGATTACCGATAACGCGACCTCGAGCCCACAACTGAAAGAACGGGTTTCCATGATGTCCTTGGCACATACCTTTAGGTAGGTACTAGCATAACAGAATGTACCCGCCCATAATGAATTCTCCAACTCATTAAAGGAGAACTCACATGGGCAAGCTCACAGGAAAAGTCGCGGTGATCACGGGCGCGAACAGCGGTATTGGTCTCGCCACGGCCAAGCGTTTCGCCGAGGAGGGCGCGCGCGTGTTCATGAGCGGACGGCGCCAGCAGGAACTCGACGCAGCGGTCGCGGAAGTGGGCTCGAACGCGCGCGGCATCCAGGGCGACGTATCGAAACTTGCTGATATAGACCGGTTGTTCGAGGTCGTCAAAAGCGAGGCGGGCAGTATCGATATCCTCTTCGCCAACGCAGGCGGCGGCGAATTTGCAGCGCTCGGCCAGATCACGGAAGAGCACTTCGACAAGACCTTCGACACCAACGTCAAGGGCACGCTCTTCACCGTGCAGAAGGCGTTGCCGCTGTTGAGGGACGGCAGCTCGATCATCTTGACCGGATCGACCACGGAAGTAACAGGAGGGGCATCGTTCAGCGTTTATAGCGCGACCAAGGCCGCGATCCGCAATTTCGCCCGAAGCTGGATTGTCGACCTCGCGCCGCGCAAGATCCGCGTCAACGTGTTGGTTCCCGGCGCGACATCGACGCCTGGCTGGCATGGCCTCGCGACCACGCAGGAAGCCAGCGACGAGATGATCAAGTACGTGCAATCGGTCACGCCGCTCGGACGTCTCGCCAAGCCCGAAGAGACTGCAAATGCAGCACTTTTCCTCGCCTCCGATGAAAGCAGTTTCGTAACGGGCAGCGAACTTTTCGTCGATGGCGGCTCGGCGCAAATTTGACACGGAGCGACCCCAGGGCGCTTCAGTAGCGGTATCATGACTGCTGTATATGCATACAGTGATCATGAGCGATCCGACTTCCCCGCAACCTGCGAATTTTCAGCGCCGGTTTTATTACCTCCTGAATTTCGAGCGCGCGCTCCAATGGCTTGCGGATCGTTACGACGACCTCTGGGCTGAAGAGGAGCGGGTTTTCCTGCGCGAATTTCCGGCGTTGCCGCTCGGGTCGCGGGCGTTGCTGGTTCGCATGCTGATGCGCGTGGGACCGCATTTCCGCGCAAGCAAACTGCTCTACGATGAAATCGGATGCCCGCTCGAAGCGCTCGCGCCGCTCAATGCGCTCGGTTGGGTGGACGCAAATCCGCCGCTTACGCTCGACCAGGTCTTCGGTCTTCACACGAAGCCCGAGCTGACGAAGATCTTCTCGCTAAATCCGGCCGCCGCGAGCGCGCGCAAGTCCGAGCTACAGGAATCGCTTTCGTTCCTGCATCCCGGCGAGCGGGTTTATCGCGACTGGCATCCGGGTGCATGCGACGTCGTCATGCGTTTGAATGTGACCGCGTTATGCGAGCGCCTGAGGCTCATGTTCTTCGGCAATTTGCGCCAAAGCTGGGCCGAGTTCGTACTCGCGGACCTCGGGATCGTGCGCTACGAGCGGGTCTTGCTCGAACGGTCGTCGCGCGCTTTCCAAACCCGCGCGGATATCGATGTGTTCCTGGCCGTGCATGCATACCGCGACATGCTCGATACCATCGATGACGTGCCGTCCATCGAAGCCATGATTCCCGAGATCGAAGCACTGGCTTGCGATCACGGCTGGCTGGACCAGCGCCGGCAAAAATTGTTGTATCGCGTGGGGCAGTACTGCGAGCGGCTTCGTCACTGGGATACGGCATTGGCCGCTTACAGGTCGTGCGCGTTTCCGGGTGCGCGGCACCGGCGCATGCGTGCGCTGGAACAGGCGGGTTTTCACACCGATGCATACGTCCTGGCGCTTCAGGCGTGCAGCGAGCCCGAAAGCGAGGAGGAAGCGCAGCGCGTCGGGCGCATGCTTCCACGGCTTCGGCGCAGGCTTGGGCTTCCCATCGAGCCCGCGGGCATGGCGCGAACCGTTGAACGTATCGATGTTGTCCTGCCCATGCCGGCCCAGCCTGCTTCGGTAGAAATGATCGTTCGCGATGCACTCAGCGAACCGGGCGCGGGCGTGCATTACGTCGAGAACACATTGATCAATTCGCTCTTCGGGCTGCTTTGCTGGGACGCGATCTTCATGCCGCTGCCGGGCGCATTTTTCCATCCGTTCCAGCGTGGTCCCGCGGATCTCCATTCGCCGGGCTTTCATGCGGCACGGCGCGACGCGTTCGACCAATGCCTTGCTTTACTCGATACCGCTCAGCACGAGCACGTGATCCGGTCGGCGTTTGAATTGAAGGCGGGCGTTCAATCTCCTTTCGTTCATTGGGGAATGCTGACAGCCGAACTGCTGGAGCAGGCGCTGCTTTGCTTGCCCGCCGCACATATGAAGTTGTGGTTTCGCAGGCTTTTGCAGGATATTGGCGCTAACCGGACGGGGTTTCCGGACCTGATCCGCTTCTGGCCGCAACAGAGGCGCTACGAAATGATCGAGGTGAAGGGGCCGGGGGACCGTCTGCAGGATAACCAGACGCGCTGGCTCGCGTACTGCGCGGCGCACGATATGCCGGTGCGCGTCGTTCATGTGAGATGGGCGGAGACGCTCAGAAAAGCAGTTGTTTGACGGTGTCAATGGACCAGGGAGTTGAAGTGGCCTTTGCCGGATGACGTAACCGCACCTTTGAAGCAAACTCGAAGGTCGAGAATCCATGCCGGTTGAACTAAAGCGCTGGCGGGCATTTTAATAATTAAGCACTCTAAACATTTTGCGCCGGCCTGAACCGCATTCAAAGTGGTTTTCGCCCTGCACTTCTCTCGTTAGACCCGCGCTATTGGAGAGCGCAAAATACGCAAGTCGAGAACTTAGCCGGGTCCGGAAAAATATGGCGCTTAACACGTTTGGCGGACTGTGGGATTCAGTCGAGCGCCACCGCAGCAGTGTTGTCCTGCGCCTGCTCGCAACGGTTTTTCTGTTTAGCTGCATGGTGACGTTGATGCTCACGGCGCTGCAGCTTTATCGCGACTATGACCGGGGCATGGCGCTGATCGAAAGCAGGCTCGCGCAGATCAACGAGAGTTATCGCGGCAGCCTGGGCGAAGCGCTCTGGCGTCTCGATCGCCCGCAACTCGAGCTGCAGCTCGACGGCATTCTCCGTCTGCCCGATATCCGGATTGCCGAAGTCACCGAGATCATCGCGAGCGATACCTCCATGGTCGTCGCCGCCGGCGAACGTACACTCGGGCCGGTGATCGTGCGGAGCTTCCCTGTCGTGTATCGGATTCAAGGTCACGAGGAAATGATCGGCACGTTGAAAGTGGAGGCGACGCTCACTAACCTGTACCGCGAGCTGTATAAAACCGCGCTGGTCATCTTGCTGAGCCAGGCGGCGAACACGTTCATCGTCACGCTCTTCACGTTCTATATTTTTTCGCGTCTCGTGACGCGGCATCTCGCGGCGGTGGCGCGGCGCGTGGAGAGCTACGACTTCCGGCAGGCGCCGCAAGCCTTTGCGTTGCAACGCAAACCGCCGCGTCATCCGGACGAACTCGAGCGCGTGGTGGCATCGTTCGATGCGATGTCGGCACGGCTTTATCGTGCGTATATCGATGAACGCGAAGCCGCCGAAGGCCGCGAAGCGCGGCATGCAGCGGAAGCGGCGAATCGTGCGAAGTCCGAGTTCATCGCCAACATGAGTCACGAATTGCGCACGCCGCTCAACGGCATTCTTGGTTACGCGCAGGTGCTGAGCCGCGATCCGGCCTTGAATGAGCGCCAGCGCGATGGACTCGGCGTGATCCAGCGCAGCGGCGAACATCTGCTGGCGCTGATCAACGACGTCCTGGACATCGCGAGGATCGAGGCGGGGAAGGTGCCCTTCGATATCGTCGCCGTGCCGCTTGCGGGTTTGCTCAACGATATTCGCGAGATCATCGGCGTGAAGGCGGAGCAGAAAGACCTGGTATTCGTCTGCAATGCCGCGCGGGGTGTGCCCGAGGCTGTACGTGCCGATGAACGGCGGCTGCGCCAGGTCTTGCTTAATTTGCTCGCCAACGCGGTGAAGTTCACCGACCACGGCAGCGTGAGTTTGCGCGTGGCAACGCTCGTGGATGGCCGTGTTCGATTCACGGTGGAGGATACGGGCATGGGTATCGATGAAGCGCAACGCGAGCTGATCTTCGAGCCCTTCGAGCAAAGCGGCGACGAACAACGGCAGCGTGGCGGCGCGGGGCTTGGTCTTGGCATCAGCCGGCAACTCATGCGCGCGATGGGCAGCGAAATCATCGTCGAGAGCCGCAAGGGAGAGGGCAGCACGTTCTGGTTTGAACTCGATGCGGCCACGCCGGCTTGGCTTGTCGTGCAATCGCCGACGGTGCCCGCGCGGGTGATCACGGGCTACGCGGGCGCGCGCAGAACGGTGCTCGTGATCGATGATGCGCCCACGAATCGCGCGGTGGCCGCCGTCATGCTGGGGCACATCGGTTTCGCGGTGCTCGAAGCGGAAAGCGGCGCGGAGGCGGTCGAGATCGCCCGGCGGACCACCCCGGACCTGGTTCTCACCGACGTGATCATGGGCGGCCTGGACGGGCTGCAGACCATTCATCGCCTGCGTCTCATGCCGGGAATGAGCGAGGTCCCGGTAATCGCGATGTCCGCAAGTCCTTCCGGCGGCGACGAACCACGCAGCCTCGCTGCGGGCGCGAATGCGTTTATCGTCAAGCCGCTTCATCTGGACACGCTGCTGCACAAGATCGCGTCGGTGACGTCGATTGAATGGATCCATGCGCCAACGGCGATTATCGAGCCGTCTGAGACCTTTAGCGCGCCAATGCCATATATTCCTTTGCCGCTTGATGAACTCGAAGTGTTGCATCGCCTGGCGCGGCAAGGGAACATGCGTGAAATCGTGCTATGGGCCGAACGCATCACGCATCTGGACGCCCGTTACGGCGCGTTTGCAGCAGAGCTGCGCGCGCTGGCGAAGGGGTATCGGACAAAGGCAATCGTGCAGTTCGTGGAACAGCATCTTGAAGGGAGACACGCGTCATGAGCGATACGGCAACAGTTGCGGTCGAGGCGCCCGCGGTCCTGATCGTGGACGACATGCCGGCGAACCTGAGCATCATGGTCGAGAGTCTGGAAGACCAGGGGTATCGCGTGCTGGTTGCACTAGACGGACTGGAGGCGCTGGAACGCGCGGCGTTCTCGCAACCGGACCTGATCCTGCTCGATGTGAAGATGCCCGGCATCGATGGCTATGAAACTTGCCGGCGCCTGAAAGCGGACAGCGATACGAACGAGATTCCCGTGATCTTCATGACGTCCATGTCGGCAGCCGCCGATGTCGTGGAAGGGCTCGCGGCGGGCGGCGTGGATTACGTCACGAAACCCATTCGCGTCGATGAAGTGGTTGCGCGCATTGGCACGCATCTGTCATTGCGCACGTTGCAGCGACAACTCGTCACGCGCAACCTGCAATTGCAGCATGAGATAGCGGTGCGTCAGGAAACCGAGCGCAAGCTATGCGAAGCACGCGATGAGCTGGAGGCCCGCGTCGCACAGCGAACCGAGGAACTTGCGCGGGCCAACCTGAGCCTGAATCTCGAGATCATCGAACGTAGAGGCGTCGAGGCACGGCTCAAACAAAGCGAAGCGCGCTTTCGTGCGATCGTTGAAACGAGTCCGGTGCCGTTGTGCATCACGTCCATGCCGCAAGGCGAAATTCTTTACATGAACCAGCCTTTTCGAAGGCTCTTTTCATTCGATGAGGCGCAGGCAACGGGCAATATCGTCGACTTTTATGGAGCGCCGGGTGAGCGCGATCCGGTTGTTCGCAAATTGCGCAGCGAGGGCAACCTGCATAACACTGAACTGCGCTTCAGGCGCCCTGATGGCACATCGTTCTGGGCCGTGGCGAATGCCCGCGTTGCAACCTACGACGACGTTCCCGCCATCTATGTAGGCCTCTACGACATCACCGCGCGCAAAGCAGCCGACGAAAAACTGCGCGCAAGCGAGGCGAGTCTCGCGAACGCGCAGCGCCTTGCGCGCCTGGGCGACTGGGCGTGGGACAGCGCGCAAGGGGTCACGCACTGGTCGTCGGAAATTTACCGGATTCTCGGTGTTGTCTGCTCACAGGTCAAACCGTGCTACAGCGCTTATCTTGCAGCGGTTCATCCCGACGACCATGCCGCTTTCAGGCGGGCGGTGCGCGTGCTGATGTGCACGGGGAAGCCGTTTGGTATCGATCATCGTATCGTCGGACCCGATGGCGCCACGCGGATCGTGCGGCTGCAAGCGGAACATATGCAGGCCGATGAGGGAAGCCCGTGGGGTATCGTGGGGACCGTTCAGGACATCACCGAGCACAAGCGGACCGAGGAAGAACTGCTTGCGTCACGGGAGCGGTTGCGCGAATTGTCGGCCTATCTCGAAGCGATCCGCGAAGAGGAAAGACGGCGCATCGCCATGGAAATCCACGACGAACTCGGACAGGTCCTGACCGCGCTGAAGATGGATGTTGCGCTGCTGAAGATGCGCCTTGTGGGTGATGCGAACGTCAAGGCAAACACCGATCCTGAAGCCACGCGCAAGATCGACGACATCCGCGAACTGGTCGAAAAGACGATCTGGATGGTGCGCAATGTCGCGAGTCATTTGCGGCCTGCTGCGCTCAATTTCGGCGTAGTCTCGGCGCTCGAATGGCTCGCCGAGGACTTCGCACGGCGTAACGGCATGCCATGCCAGCTCGTCGTGCGCGGTGGCGAACCCGTGCTTGCCGATGCGTTTTCCACCGCCGTATTTCGCATCGTACAGGAGTCGCTGACGAACGTATCGCGGCATGCGGAGGCGTCTCGCGTGACCGTAACGCTGGTGAGCAGCGATGTCGCGCTCGATCTGCGCGTAAGCGATGACGGCAAGGGCTTCGACGCTGATTCCGCGCAAGGCGGTTACTCGTATGGCCTGCTCGGCATGAGCGAACGCGCGAGACTGATCGGCGGGACATTGCAGATAGACAGCGCGCCGGGCGCGGGAACCATGGTGTCGATTCACTTACCGCTCGACGGCGGACGGGAACAATGATCAGTATTTTCATAGCCGATGACCACGCAATCGTACGCAGCGGACTCAAGCAGATCGTTGCGACCACGACCGACATCCAGGTGGTGGGCGAAGCAGCGCACGGCGCCGATGTAGTGGACAAGCTGCGTGCCTGCCACGTCGATCTGCTGATGCTCGACATGACCATGCCCGGCATCAGCGGCGTGGACCTGATCCGGCGTGTGCGGGCCGAGCAGCCGGCGCTTCCCATTCTCGTGCTGAGCATTCACAACGAAGGGCAGGTCGTTTCGCGCGCGTTGCGTGCGGGCGCAACGGGTTATGTCACGAAGGACAGCGATCTCGAAGTGCTGCTTGCGGCCATTCGCAAGCTCGCTGCGGGCGGACGTTTCATTGATCCGAAACTCGTGGATGCAATCGTTTTCGATGCCCCATCGAACGACGGGCCACCGCACGAGATCCTGTCGGACCGCGAATTCCAGGTGTTACGGATGCTGGCTGCGGGCAGCAGCATCAACGATATTGCCGACGCCCTCTCGCTCAGCGCCAAGACCATCAGCACACACAAGATGCGGCTCATGCAGAAGCTCGGCCTCAACAACAACTCGGAAATGATCCGATATGCTGTGAGGCACGGTTTGGTGACCGAATAGCGATTGATTCGCCGTGTCAGGAAATCCTGATAGGAGAATCAGGAACCGCCTAGGGGAAAATCCGCTTCCGCCGACTGGCAAATCGAGGCCGAATAATTAATATGAAGCTGTATGAAACGATGCGTCCATCTGAAACGCGTTCCAGCGCTGTATTTCCGTTTCATTCCCGATGTTCGCCTGGTTGAGTTGCGGAGATCCTATGGCCGATCGATCCGGAGTGGCTGAAGAGTTGATGCTGGTCGATTTGAAGGAGTGGATAAGTCTTTGGTACGACCGCTCCGTCGCCGCGAAATTCATCCGGCCGCCATTCCGGCTGGATGATCCGACCGCCGAGCGTTTGCAAGGTTATTTTGAAGTGGGCTTGAGCCCGGACGATGCCGTACTGGCGTTTTTCGGCGTCATGCACTGAGTGTGCGTGTAGTCCAATCCCTGACCGTCTCTCAGTTCTAGCCCATCCCTCGGAAGCTAGAATTTTAGAGCGCCATGTCCGCATGGCGCTTTTTTTTCGCCTCGGTTCTGCGGTTCTGTTAAAGCGCCAAATCGTTCAAAAACAGGATCGATAAACTTTCGTTTGTATATCTTTAAATTACAAAGCGGTAATAAAAATAGCCCGATGCTTCGTTGCCTCGCAAAATTTCATTAAAAGCCCTAAGCCAACTTAGGGTATGCGCGGCATTCTATTCATCGCGGTTATTATTCTTTCTTTCGAAAAATGACAGGCCGAAACATATCGGCTTGATCGGCGTGCGGGCGCTCTGCGACTCCCGCGCCGCCAAAGCACCTCCTCCTCCCCACATCGAATGCCGTTCCACGGCAGCCGATGTCGTGTCTTCTCGAAACGCATGGTGGTTCGTGGTAACTGCGGCTCGTTTTGTACTTGCGTTCCTGTCGCTTTATCGTCTTCAACCCTACGAACCTTTCCATGTCTATCAAGAAGAAAGCTTGTCGCGCACTCGTCATTGCCACCTCGCTTGCCGGCGCGCGCCCTGTGCTGGCGCAAGAGACGCCGGCCGCCGCGCCCGCGCCAGCGTCCACGTTGCCGGCGATCAATATCAACGCGCAGACGGACCGCACGACCTACGATACGAGCCGCTCGAAGACCGCGACCAAAACCAGCACCTCGCTCATGGATGTGCCGCAAACTGTCACCGTGGTGCCGCGCGTGCTCATCGAAGAACAGAACGCCACCTCGATTCAGCAGGCGTTGCGCAACGTACCCGGCGTGGGCTTCTCGGTCGGCGACGGGCAGCGTGATCAAGTCACGATTCGCGGGTTCAGCAGCATCACGGACCAATACGTCGATGGCATTCGCGACGACTCGCTGTACTACCGCGACCTCTCCAACGTGCAGAGCGTGGAGGTCTTGAAGGGACCCGCTGCGGTGCTGTACGGGCGCGGTTCGGCAGGCGGGCTGATCAACCGGACGCTGAAGAAACCCGAAGCCGATCCGCAGCAGGAAGTCGGTGTGTCGCTTGGAACCGAGGGCGAACGTCGTGGCGAATTCGATATTGGACTGAATGCCAACGACGCAGCACGTTTCCGCATAACGGGCGCTGGCGAGAACTCCAACAGCTTTCGCGATCAGTTCCAGTTAAACCGCCAGGCGATAGCGCCGTCGGCTCAATTCAAGCTCGATGCCAACACCACGCTCAATCTCGAAGCCGATTACCTGCATGACCGCCGAACCTCGGACCAGGGCCTGCCCGCTTATCTCGGGCGGCCGGTCGACGTGCCGCACAACACGTACTATGGCTCGGCGAATGCTGCGAACACGTCGTATAACGACATCACGGTGGAAAGCGCGACGGCGTCGCTGGACCACCGCTTCAACGACTCGCTGTCATTCCATGCAGCCGTACGCACGTATGACTTCTCGCTCGAGCGCAAGAACTACGTCAACTACGAACCGATCAAGACAGCCGCGAATCCGGTCGTGACGCTCGACGAGTCGACGCGTTTTCGCAACGATCATGGCGTTGACGGCATGTTCGAACTCACGCAGAAAGCCACGCTGTTCGGCATGAAAAACGAGGTCTTGTATGGCCTGGAATTATCGCAACAGCAAAAGTTCGACACCATCTATACGAACAAGAACGTCGCGACTTACAACCTCTTCAACCCGCAACAAATCGATCTTCCCGGCATCAAGCCCGGTACCCTTGCGAGCACCAATGGCTCGACGGTAATTGGCCTTGCCGGGCTGTATGCGCAAGACCTGATCTCACTCACCGAGCACTGGAAAGTGCTTGCCGGACTGCGCTTTGACTACATCGACCAGACGCGCCGCGACTATACGGCAGCGGGCGTGAACCTCGCGCGTACGGATCGTGCGTGGAGCCCGCGGGTGGGCTTGATGTACGAGCCGCTGGAGTGGGTGACGTTGTATGGCACATATAGCCAGTCGTTCTCGCCGCTGGCGGATACGCTCATCAGCAACGGCGTGGTCGCTAATGCGTCCACGCTCGAGCCGCAAAAGACCACGAGCTTCGAAGTGGGTTCGAAGTTAGACCTCGGCGGACACGCGAGCGCGAGCGTCGCGTTGTTCGACATGAAGCAGACCAACCAGCAGATCGCCGATCCGACGAATCCGTCGTTCTCGCTGCCTATCGGCACGCAGCATTCGCGCGGTGTGGAGTTGTCGTTTGCGGGGGAGGTCGCGCCGAAGTGGTCCGTGTTCGGCGGCTATACCTATTTGAACGGGAACGTGCAGGGTTCGCCGCAGGCAACCGCTGCAGGCATCTCGTTGCACGACAGCACGCCCGGTCTCTCCCCGCGGCATAGCGCGAGCATCTGGATCAAGCGCGATCTGCCTTACGGCTTTTACGTAGCGGGCGGCAGCCAGTTCCAGTCGGCGCGCTTCACGTCGGCAAGCGACCTGGTCACGTTACCGTCCTTCGTGACCTTCGACCTTGGCGCCGGTTATCACGGCAAGAAGGTCGACGTCACGTTGACGCTCGATAACCTCTTCAACCGCAACTACTTCATCTCCGCGCACGGCAACGCGGACATGAGCAACATGCCAGGCGATCCGCGCACCTTCACGGTGTCGGCGCGCTGGCGGATGTAATCGTTCGAAGCGGCAGCGCGATGCATCGCGCCGCCGCTTTTTGCGCGCTTGTTTATCCTCGGCCCACGAAGGGCATCTTCGCCGGCATGACCGTGTGAAACAGAATGTTTGCTTCCAGCGGCAAGCTCGCCATATAACGCACGGATTGCCCGACAATGTTCACATCGAGCATCGGCTCAGCGGCAATTTCTCCATTTGCCTGCGGCACACCCTTCGCCATGCGCGCGGCGAGATCGGTCTGCGCATTGCCAATATCAATCTGGCCCACTGCAATGTCGTACTTCCGGCCATCGAGCGAGGCGGACTTCGTCATGCCTTCAACGGCGTGTTTGGTCGCGGTGTATGCAATGGAATTCGGCCGCGGCGATGTCGCGGATATCGAACCGTTGTTGATGATCCGGCCGCCCATTGGCGTTTGCGCGCGCATCACGCGAAACGCTTGCTGGATGCAATAGAACATGCCGTTGAGATTGATATCGATGACCGATTTCCATTGCTCGACGGTCCAGTCCTCGAACGGTCCCGGCGGGTTCGATACGCCCGCGTTGTTGAAGAGCAAATCGACGCGGCCATAGGTGTCGACCGCCGTGGCGAACAGTTTCTTCACGGCTTCTGGATCCGCCACGTCGCAGGGGCAGGGCAGCACGCGGCTGCCTTCAGGCGCGTCGCTGGCAAGTTGTTCGAGCGGTTCGATACGGCGTCCCGCGGCCACCACGGTCCAGCCGTCCTGTAGCAAAGCAAGCGATGCAGCGCGGCCAATGCCGGCTCCGGCGCCGGTGACAATGGCGATGCGGGCGCGACGGTCGGGTTCTGAGTTCACGGCGATGTTCTCCTGAGTGGGTCTCTGTTTATTGATTGGCGAAAGGGAAAACGTAAGGTGTCGCACACAGGCAGATGATCGCTTTATTTTCACATTGCTGCAGGGCTTGGGCAAGAATCGGTTTCGTGGAATCATCAAGCGCCACAAACGACCGCCAAAAAAATGAGGGAATGACGAACCTGGTGTTCGTCATTCCCCCGCTCAAAGCTCAGGTCCTGCAGTTGTTCTTACCAGCTGAACTTGTACCCGACCTGACCAAACACACCCCGGCGATAATCCCCGCCAATGTTGCGCGAGTACTTCACGTTGGCATACATCTCCGACGACTTGCCCATGCTCGTGGTCAGTCCCACGCCGAGTTCGTACCACGTCTTCGAGAACGCACCGTTGAAGGTCGATCCGTCGACCGTCGTGTTGCCCGGAGTCAGGAAATCGCGCAGCACGTCGGCCGTGAAGTAAGGCGTCAATGCACCCGTCTTCGTGTCGTTGGTCAGGTTCGCCTTGAAGATGCGGAACCCGGCGCGGCCGCGCAGCGCGTTGCTCGATGTGCTGCCTACCGGCGAGATGCCATCGTTGAAACCATTCAAATGCAGGTACTGATACATCAACTGCGCCTGCGGTTCGATCGCAATCGTCGTCGAGCCGATCAGGAACGGCTTGCCAACTTCGCCAGAAAGACCCGTGCCGTAGCCGTTCTGCGAAGCGCCGCCGCCGTAGACATCGCCGTACTTGTTGCGATAGTGGGTCAGTTGCGCGACGGCGTCGAAATAGCTGCCGTCCTTCAGGTACTTCGTCCAGTAGCCGCCGAGCGATTGTGCTTGCGTTTCCACTGAACCGGTCCCCGTACCGAGCGTCGGGTTCAGGCTGCGCGCGCTGTCTTCGAACGTGGCCGAGGTCGAGCCGATCGTCAGCGTCACGCCGGCGTGCGTGCTGCCGCCTGCCGGGTTCGAAGCCAACGTCCAGTCCTTGCCGAACTGCGCGAAGAACGTGCGTTCATCGGCGGAGAAACGGTCGCCCGAATTGGCATCGAGGTTCTGGCCACCGATGCGTCCCCACACGCCGTTGTCGTGCGTGCCTTGTGCTTTCTCGAGATTGGCGATGTCACCCACGCGCTCATGCAGACGGCTCAGGATCGCGAAGCCGTAGTCGATGTTCAGCGACGGTGTCAGCGCATATCCGATGACGGCCGGACGATACGCAATCGGAGCGGACGGCGTGGGCGTCGTGCCCGTGCCGCCGATCACTGCGACGTCGTTAGGGGAAGCGGGCGTGGTCGTAACCGGCGGTGTCGTCGCCGGCGGCGTTGTTGCCGGAGGCGTTGTTGTAACCGGGGGCGTCGTAACGGGCGGCGTTGTAACCGGAGGCGTCACGGGCGGCGTTACAGGCGGCGTCACCGGAGGTGTGACAGGCGGCGTGACCGGCGGATTCTCCAGCGATGAACGCAGGTAGAAGTCGCTCGGCCGTCCCGATCCGCCTTGGTACAGCAGGTACTCATACGCGCCCGCCTGAACCGGCGCGGTCATGTGGAACGTTCCGGATGCCGCCGTGCCATTCACCTGCACAACCTTGATACCGTCGCCAACGGTCAGCGCGCCAAGGCCGGTCGGCTTCACGATCACGGTTGTATCGCCGCTTGCGTTGCCGCCAATCACGAGCTTGTCCGTGAACTGGTTCGATGCTGCGCCGCCTTCGTTCATCACCGTGTTGACGATCAACTTCGCGTTGTTGCCCACGTAATTGCCGCTGACGTTCAGCACATTGCCTGTCGTGCCGGATGCAGCCGCGAGGTTGATCGTTGCGTTGTTCGTGAGGTTGCCCTGGATCAGGAACGAGCCCGTCGAGCTTGCCGAGAAAGCCGGCAACGCATTTGCGACCGCGATCGTGCCCGAGTTGTTCACCGAGCCCAGGACCGTGCCGAAGCCGCCGAGTGTCGCGCCGTCGGCAACGGTCGTCGTGCCTGAGCCGATCGTCGCGCTCGCGTGTTGCGCGTCGCCGACTGCAAGGGTGCCGCCAAGCACGTTCGTGTCGCCATAGGTGCTTGCGCCGTTCATCGTGAGCATGCCGCTGCCCAGCTTCGTCAATGCGCCTGAGCCGGTTACAGCCTGCGAAAGGGTCGACGAAAACTGCTGCGTGTCGATGGTCCCGCCGTTCGTGCCGATCGTGATTGCACGGGTGGCCGCGAGGTCGAGATTGTTGCCGAGCTGCAGCGTGCCGCCGTTGAATGTCACGCCGCCGGCGGGAGCACCCAATGCGTTATCGGCACTGATGTTAACCGTGCCTTGCGTGATCAACGTGCCGCCTGAATACGTGTTGCCGCCGGGCGCCGTCGGCGCCAGCGTCAATGTACCGGCGCCGGTTTTCTCGATGGAACCCGTGCCGCTCAGCAAGCCCGCATACGTGCCATCGTCGGTCTGTGCGAAACGCACGAGCCCGTTGTCCGTGATCGCCGACGGCAGGCTTTGCGCGCGCGCTTCGAGCGTGCCGGGGGCGTCGACGGTGAACTGTCCTGCGTAAGCGCTGTTGTCGCCGGTCAGGATCAGCTTGCCGTTCGCGACTTCCGCCGTCTGCACGTCGGGCAGGATGCCGTTGAGCGTCCATGTGCCGGTATCGTCCTTGATGAGCGTCTGGAAGCCGGCAATGTACCCGCTCACCGATGTGTCGAGCGTTCCGGTGCCGGCGCCGCTCAGGATCAACTGGTTGTTGCCCGTGCCGCCGTCGACGCTGCCTTGCACCGTCGAGCCGGTGTAGATGCGCATGGTGTCATCGCCGCCCGAGAACAGGAGGTTGCCGATCACCTTGCCTTTGTTCGTGAAATCGACAGCGCCGTCGCCGCTCGATCCGATCGCGTTCACAGGCGCTTCGATCACGCCCGTCTGCGTGTTGATGACCGTGTTGCTGCCCGACGTGTTCTGAAACCAGATGGCCGCGGCGTTCTTTGCCTGAATCAGGCCGCTGTTCGTGATGACGTTGCCCGTACCCTGCAGGTTCACGGCTTCCGCAATGTCTTCAGTGCCTTTGGACAGCACCTTGCCGCCGGCTTCGACCGTCAGTGTGCCGTTGTTCTGGAACTCGATGGTGTTGGTGCCCGTGCCGTAGAAACCGTGCAACTCGACTGCATGGTTGCTGACGGTGCCGCCGGACTTCACGGTGATGTTGGCGCGGTCGGCGAGACTGATTGCCGATGCGTCTTGTGTATTGATGAGCGCACCCTTCCTGACGACGACTGTGCGGTCGTCGTTACCCGGCGCATTGCCCGTACCGATCGTCGTTGTCTCTGGCGAGCCGGCACTGCAAACAGTGTATTGACCATTCACTGCGCACGCGGCTGCCGCAGCAATCGGGTTGAGAAGAAACGGAATGAGCAGCAACGACGGTGCAAGCGAGATCGCTCGCGTACGAACAGGATTTGACATGGTACGCCCCGGTGTTTGTTATTTGAATGCGAGCGGAATTTATCAACGGGGGTCATGCAGTGAATGTTGTAAGGCGAACAGTTGTGCTTCAAAAGTAAACCAACGATGGATGCTGTGTGCCGTGCCGCTTATAGCGAAACAAATAGGCGCGTGATAAGTGTCAGGCAGTGTCAAATCGAGTGACGGGTACGGGCTCGGGAACGAGCGAGACGGTCTGCGCCTTACACGTCAGTGTCGATGCAATGCGCGCATTGCCATTAGCAGAATCTCATCGTCTTGTTTGCGCGTTGCCGAACACAAGACGAGGCTGGCGTTGTGATGTGTGGTCTATCCTACGTTGCATCGCACGTCGTGCTGGACGATGCACATGGTCCCTGTACGATGCGTTTTTCAGCGTAGCCAGCGTTTCGACGTTCAGGCCAGGCGTTTTTATTCGGGGGATAGATGGGATCGAAGAGCACTGTGGCGAGCGTGCCGACGAAGGTCCACGTTCATTTGTATTACGGTGTCGATCCGAGCCGTTATCGCAAGGATGACAACGTCGGTTGCCTGTACGGTTATCACTACGCCGAGTCTGAATCCGTGGCCGTTTCGTATTCGCAGGATCATCCCGAAGGTCGCGCGATGCGCTCCATCCGCCGCGGCCTGAAGGCGCTGTTTGGCTGTGACCTGATTCATACGTTTCGCAATCGTGCAGCGTTGCTCGAGTCCGATGTTGTCTGGACGCATACGGAACGCGAGTATCTGTCCGCTGCGCTGTTGCTGATGCTCAAGCGTGGACCCAAGCCCCTGCTGCTTGCCCAAAGCGTCTGGTTGCTCGACGTATGGAAGTCTCTAAGCGGATTCAAGCGCGCCATCTACAAGAAGCTGCTCAACCGTGCTGATCTGCTCACGACGCTCACCACGGATAACGCCGCGCTCGTCAAGCAATTCTGGAACCGCGAAGCAACGGTCGTGCTCTACGGCATCAGCACGGACGACTTCCCCATGCAACCGGTGTCGCAGTGGCGTCCGCACGAACCCTTGCGCGTTGCCGCGATAGGCAATGACCGGGATCGCGACTGGCAGACGTTCATGGAAGCCTTCGAGAACGACGCGCGTTTCTCGGCACGGCTTGCAACGCAGCGCAAGGTCTCGCGTCCAAGCGCGGCGGATAACGTCGTGGTGGCGCCGGTATCGGGTATCGAAGAACAGCGCAAGCTTTATGAATGGGCCGATGTGATCGTGGTGCCGTTGCATCCAAATCATCATGCATCGGGGATCACGGTGGTGCTGGAAGGCGTGATGGCCGGGAAGGTGGTGGTTGCCACGGACATCGGCGGGCTCACCGACTACTTCTCGCACGATGCCGTTTCATATGTCCCGGTCCACGATCCGCGCAGTCTTCGCGAAACCGTTGCCGCTTTAGGCGCCGATCCCGAAGGCACGACAGAACGCATCCGCCGCGCGCAGCAGGAGTTGACATCGAAGGAACTGACCACGCGTGGATACGCGCGTCAGCATGTCACGCTCACGCATCAGATGCTGCGCGACGCCGCAATGCGTGAAAGCGTCACGCCAATGGCCCGGGCATAGCCGGAACATATGATTGATTCGAAATCCTACGCAATCGCTCCGCCGCCATCCACGAGCACGGTCGATCCGGTCGCATACGCTGTGCTCGCAAGGTAGATTACGGCATTGGCGATGTCCTCCGGTTGCCCCACACGGCGTGCGGGCAAGCGGGCGGCGGCGTTATCGAACATGCTCTGGCGTGCTTCGTCGCTGAGCTTCGACCACAATGGCGTGGCGATCATCCCCGGCGATACCGCGTTCACCCGCACCGGCGACAACTCCAGCGCAAGGCCGCGCGCCAGCGCCTCCAGCGCGGCGTTGATCGCGCCTTGCAGCACCGAACTCTTGCTTGGCCGCACGCTCAGGAAGCCAGAGATAAGCGTGAGCGAACCGCCGTCGGTGATTTTCGCGGCACGTGCGACGCGATATGCGCCCCAGAACTTGCTGTCCATGGCAGCGTAGGCATCGGCAAGTGCGAGCGTGCGTGCAGGACCGCCCGGCGTTTGAGCCGCCGATACCACCACGTGATCGAACGGTCCCGTCTCCGCAAAGAAACGTTCAACGGCGGTTTCGTCGCCGGTATCCAATACAGCCGTGTCCACGGTTGATCCCATACTCGATTTGATCTCCGCCGCGCTTGCGTCCAGCTTTTCCTGGTTACGCGAGGCAATCGTCACGTGCGCCCCGAGTTCGGCGAAGGCTTTCGCGGTGGCGGCGCCAATGCCCGAACTTCCGCCGACGATCAATACGTTCTTCGATGCAAATGTATTCATTCTCAGACTCCTTTATTGCAGCCCCTGAACTGCAGCCCCGGAATTAAAACGCCGGAAGGCTGCGGCCAGGTTCGATCAGATGGTTTCCGTCTCACGCAGCGTGAGGGGACTTTGCAGCACGTACCGCGCAATGTCGTCCTTGCGCATGAACGCGACATCGGGCCGGCTCTTCGCATAACGCAGGAACTCATCCCACACCCGGACCATTTGCGGCGAACCGCTGATCCGGTCGTGCGCGCTCACGGACATCATGCGGCGACGCGTACCGGCTTCGTCGTAAAGCTGATCGAAGTCGAGCTTGATCTGTTCAAGGAATTTATCGGGCGAATAGTACGTCCCTCGACCAGCAGGATGTCGTCATTGCGCAGCGGGTGCGGGGATTCATCGACTATTTGCGGGAACGGTTGCGTGACGCATGGCGCTGGGGAAAGGCTTGAACGACGCTGTGCAAAAGATGGACGTTTTCTTGAGCGCTAGCGAACAGAGCGATAAGAATTAGTAAGTATGCTTATGGTTATGCCTGCGAGGACAGGCCGTTGAAAACAACCGGGGGATGAAATGCACAACGACGAAAAGCTGGGCGGGCTGTTACTCGTTCTGGTGATTGGGTGGGCCTATCAGGCGATCGCGCAATGCAGAGACTTTTGTTCTCTCCAATGGTCGTCCGCGATGAACGTCAGGACACGCTGGCCGGACTGACGACCAGCGGGTTTCTAATCAACATCCACGCCCGGCGATGTCGTCGCATCGCGCATGCTGTACGCCGACAGGATCCGGTACAGGGTCACGCGTGAGACGCCGAGTTCCTTGGCGGCTTCGCCTAGACGTCCGCGATTCCTGAGCAACGCCATTTCGATCGCCTGCCGTTCTCCGGCTTCGCGTGCTTGCGCAAGCGACGTAGGGGCCGGTTCGGCGAATTCGCCAAGCTCCAGATCATGCGCGCCGATCAGGCGTCCCTCGGCCATGACGATCGCGCGCCTTACCCGGTTGATCAACTCGCGCACATTGCCCGGCCACGAATAGTTATGCAGCGCGGCAATGGCATCAGGTGCGAAACCGCGCAGCGGCCGATGCGCGTCTTTCTTGTAGCGCTCGAGCATGTGTTTCGCGAGCAATTCGATGTCCTTGCCGCGAGCCCGTAGCGGCGGTTCATCGATTTGAAGCACGCATAGACGATGGTACAAGTCGGCGCGAAACCGGCCTTCGACCATGGCCGTCTGCATCTCGACGTGCGTGGCGGAAATGATGCGGACATCGACAGAGGTCGAGCCGTGCCCGCCCAGTCGTTCGACCTTGCGCTCCTGCAGGAAGCGCAGCAGGCTTGCCTGGCTTTCGAGCGGCAGGTCGCCAATTTCATCGAGGAAAAGCGTACCGCCATTCGCCGCTTCCACACGGCCGATCTTGCGCTGGTTCGCGCCCGTGAACGCGCCGCGTTCGTAGCCGAACAACTCGGACTGCAGCAGATGCGTGGGGATCGCGCCGCAATTGATCGCGACGAAAGGCTGGTCGCGCCGCGTGGAATGCCGGTGAATGGCCGCGGCCGTAAGTTCCTTGCCAGTGCCGGATTCACCGGAAATGAAAACCGGCGCGTCGGTGATGGCGACCTTGCGGATTGCTCGGAACAACGCCAGCATGGCGTCGCACGAGCCGATCATTTCGCCTTCGGCGTCGCTGCTGCCCATGGCGTTCACATTGCCGTGCGTGCCGCCCACCACACCGCTGCGCGAGCCTGCATCGTGCAAGGCAGCGATGCCGTAAGCATGTCCGAGCGCATTCAGGATGCGTTCGCCGGAAGCGGGGAGCGTGACGTAATCGAAGCAGAAGTCGCGCACGAGGCGGCGGATTGTTTCGTTATCGAGCTGGATGGGCGTAAGCAACGCAACCCAGCCGATGGTCTTGATCGACAACATTGTTTCGGCCAGGCGCAAGTTCAACTGGACGTTGCGGGACGAAAAATCGAGCAGGCCGCCACTCGCATTCGATGAAAAACTCTCCAGGTCACGACCCAATTCGGAATTTCTGACCGTCCACCCGCGCGCGTCCATCAGAGAGCGAACCTCGAGCGTCAAGGGATCGCCTACGTAATAAAGATGCCTGGGACTCGACGGAAACGCTGCCATGAAAAATTACACCGGTTGGTTACAACGAATAATGCCACCAAAACCATGGGTGGCACGCGTTGTGTCGCTCGCGAATTGGCGTGTTGACGCGGTGTTGAAACGCGTGCTCCTGCTTATAACGACTGTTTGCTTGGAAACTTGAAAGAAGAAGCGCGCCTCCGGCTAGAGGCGCGTCGCAGGGGAAACCCTTCCCAAAACCTCCATAAACCCGTGGAATTGAACTTGTCTAAAGAATACGGCAGGTTCCGGGATCTGGATGCGTCGAGACAGAATTATTCCGCTGATGCGGCGGATTTCTTCGACAGATTGCGAAACGATGCACCCGCGTGTTCCTGCGGTAAATGCGCGGCGCCCCCAAAGAGTTTTTCGCGAAACGTGCCGTCTGCGTAGGTGGTTTTGTAAATGCCCCTGGCCTGAAGTTCAGGAATCACCAGGTCGATGAAATCTTCGTAGCTCTCCGGCGTCACCGTACGGGTCAGGTTGAAACCGTCCACGCCCGCTTCGTTCACCCAGGATTCGAGCGCATCGGCTACTTCGACCGGGTCGCCCACGATGGTCGTATAACGTCCGCCAAGCTTCAACTGATCGAGCAGACGCCGCACGGTCCAGCCGGCCTGGCCATCGGTTACGCGCTGCACGGATGATTCGATGCCGCGGCTCTTCGGAGCGCCCGGCGGCTGGATTTCGTCGTCGGGATCGAAGATCGAATAGTCAGTACCCGTTCCCGCCGCGAAATGCGCCAGTCCGGCTTCGGGACTTGCGTAGTGCGCATATTCGGCAAATTTTGCTTCGGCTTCGGCATGCGTGCGGCCGACCACGACGGTAATGCCCATGAAGATCTTCAGGTCGGCAGGGTTGCGGCCGGCATCGGCGGCTTGCTGGCGCAGTGCATCGACGAGTTTTTTCGTGCCGGGCTTGCTTTGGCTCGATACAAACACGCACTCCGCATGACGCGTGGCGAATGCCTGTCCTCGGCCCGATGATCCCGCCTGGAAGAGCACCGGCGTGCGTTGCGGCGAGGGTTCGCAAAGGTGGTAACCCTCGACGTCGTAATAGCGTCCGTGGTGATCCACCTTGTGCACTTTCGCGGGATCGGCGAAGACGCGCGTTTCACGATCGCGGACCACGGCGTCGTTTTCCCAGCTTCCTTCCCAGAGCTTGTAGAGCACGTCGAGATATTCGTCGGCGCGGTCATAGCGTTCATCGTGTGCAATCTGCCCGGTCAGGCCCATCGCGCGCGCCGCGCTGTCCAGGTACCCGGTCACGATGTTCCAGCCAATCCTCCCGTCGCTCAGATGATCGAGCGTGGAGAAACGTCGTGCGAGCAGGTAGGGCGCTTCGTACGTGAGGTTCACCGTAATGCCGAAGCCAAGGTTGCGCGTGACCGCGGCCATGGCCGAGACCAGCATCATGGGATCGTTGACGGGAAGCTGGACCGACTCTTTCAAGGTCAGATCGGCCGATTGCTGATAGACATCGTAGACGCCGACTATGTCCGCAATGAAGAGGCCATCGAACAGTCCTTTTTCGAGCAGCTTTGCAAGGTCGGTCCAGTATGAAAGCTTGCGGTAATCGGTCGAGCGGTCACGTGGATGCGTCCAGAGGCCATGATTGATATGGCCCACGCAATTCATATCGAATGCGTTCAAAAGGATCTTTTTCTTGCTCACGGGAGTCCTCGCGGAAAACGACGGATGAAGGGCGCAAAGGGCCGATAGCATCGCACGGTCAGGCACACCGGCGAACCATCAATTTGATATTTATTATCCATGACTGCGGACGCTGCGTTTCTTTTCGCCCGGGTACGCTTCGATAAGGCCCGCAAATCGGTCGGCAAGCGTGGTACGGGCGCGCGCAGGCCAGACGGCGCTCAACTCGAAGGGTGGCAGCGCGGCGCCGTCCGAAATTTCGCAAAGCCGCACGCCGCTGAATTGCAGCGCGCGCACCGAACGCGGCAACAGGGACACGCCACATCCGGCGGCCACGCACGCGAGGACCGTCAGCGAACGGTTGGCGTCCTGCACGATTTCTACCGCGCAACCGGCTTGCCGGAACGCGCTCAAGATTCCTGCACGAACGCCCGGCAATTGTCCGTGAGGAAACCATACCAGGCCATGCGGCGCGAGTTCGCCCAGCGACACCGCGCCGTTTGCGCCCAGCGGAAAATTTTCGGGTAACACCGCGATCAACTGTTCGCGCGCGATCAGCTTCTCGTGCATTTTCCCGGCAACAGGCGCCGGCGTGTGCAACAGGCCGATATCGATTTCTCCTTTTTCAAGCGCGCTTGTCTGCTCGGCGTTGCTCATCTCGCGCAGCACGAGATCGACGTCGGGAACGGATGCGCGCAGCGCCGCAATCGCGCGGGGCAGCACTGCAAAAAGCGCCGCCGATGCAAAACCCACCGTCAGCCGTCCCGCCCGCTGCGCGCCGATTTCGCGCGCCCGATGCGAGGCGGCATCGATTCTCGCGACGCTCATGCGCACGTCCTCGACGATCGCCAGTCCCGCCGCAGTCAGGTCGGCGCCGCGCCGTGTGCGGCTGAAGAGCTTGACGCCCAGATCCTTTTCCATGCGCGTGAGCGCCTGGCTCAGCGCAGGCTGGGCGATGTTCAGGTGATCGGCGGCGCGGGTGACGCTGCCCGCGTCGGCGACGGCCAGGAAATATTTCAAGTTGCGCGTGTCCATATTAAAACGATATGAAAGTTGATCACTTGCATCATAGTTCTTTATCCCTCCGATCCCTAGAATGGGTTTCATGGGCCGTTGCAAGAAGCCCGGAAAATACGGTCAGGAGACGACAATGAACTGGTACCGCGAAATATCGCACACGGAAAAGCGCACGCTCTGGAGCTGCTTCGCGGGATGGGCGCTGGACGGCATCGACACGCAACTGTTCAGCCTCGTGATTCCGACCCTGCTGGTGACGTGGGGTATCGGCAAGGGGCAGGCGGGGTTGATCGGCGGCGCGACGCTGGTGGCCGGCGCGCTCGGCGGATTGCTTGCGGGCATGCTGTCGGATCGCTACGGGCGCGTGCGCGCGCTGCAGATCACGGTGATCTGGTTCTCGCTTTTCACTTTCCTCTGCGCATTCGCGCAGAACTTCGAGCAGTTGCTGGCCTTGAAGGCGCTGCAAGGCATCGGCTTCGGCGGCGAATGGACCGCGGGCGCCGTGCTGCTGAGCGAGACCATGCGCGCCGAACATCGCGGCAAGGCGATGGGCATCGTGCAAAGCGCCTGGGGTTTCGGCTGGGCGGGCGCGGTGCTGCTTTATACCGTCGTGTTCTCGTTCGTATCCCCGGAATGGGCGTGGCGGCTGCTGTTTGCCATAGGCGTGATTCCGGCCGGGCTCGTGCTCTATTTACGCCGTAACGTGGTCGAGCCTCCGCGTGTTCCGGTCGCCGCAAAGGCATCCGGCGGGGCGCTTCCTCCGGCCACCCATATCTTCGATAAATCCGTGATCCGCTCGACCATCGTGGGCGCGTTGATCGGCGTGGGCGCGCACGGCGGATATCACGCGATCACCACGTGGCTGCCCACTTATCTCAAGACCGAGCGGCATCTGTCCGTGCTCGGAACCGGCGGGTATCTCGCGGTGGTGATCGCCGCGTTCATCTGCGGATGTTTTGTCAGCGCGTGGTTGCAGGACCGCATTGGCCGCAAGCTCAACGTGATCCTGTTTGCCGTGTGCTGCGTGGCGACGGTCAACCTCTACGTCTTCCTGCCAATGGGAGACACCGCCATGCTGCTGCTCAGCTTCCCGCTCGGGCTCTTCTCGGCAGGTATCCCGGCAACGCTCGGCGCGCTTTTCAACGAACTTTATCCGCAGGGCATTCGCGGCACAGGCGTGGGTTTTTGCTACAACTTCGGGCGGATCGTTTCTGCGGGTTTTCCGGTGCTGGTCGGTCACATGGGCAACTCCATGCCGCTTGGTTCGGCGCTCGGTATCGATGCCGGAGTTGCTTACGGCCTTGTCGTGGTCGCCGCGCTGATGCTGCCCGAGACGAAGAACCGGCGGATCGCGACGGTCGCGGTCAATGCGTGATTAATGTCGGATGAACGCCGATCAACGGATTCCACTTATGCAAACGCAAGAGACCTGCATGGCCGAGCGCTGGTACGAGACGGGCGCGGAGCAGATCACGGCCATCGACAGCCACGCCCATGTGTTCGTGCGCGGTTTGCCGCTCGCGCCGCAGCGCCGCCATGCGCCAGATTACGATGCCACGCTCGACGCCTACGCCGGTCATTTGCTAGCGAACGGCGTGTCGCACGCGGTGCTGGTCCAGCCGAGTTTCCTCGGCACGGACAACCGCTTTTTTATCGATGTGATGCGGCGCTATCTGTTGCGTTTTCGCGGCGTGGCCGTGGTGGATTGCAGCGTGAGCGACGCCGGGCTGGGATCGCTCGATCGGTCGGGTGTGGTCGGAATGCGGCTGAACCTGATCGGCTTGCCGATCCCCGACCTTCGCGCGCCTGACTGGCAGCGATTGTTCGCCCGCGTCAATGCGCTTGGGTGGCATGTCGAGGTGCATCGTCAGGCAGCGGATCTGCGTGATGTCGTGGAGCCGCTATTGGAGCAGGGCTGCACGGTCGTAGTCGATCATTTCGGGCGGCCCGCTCCGCAAACCGTCGAGCGCGACCCGGGCTTTCGCTATTTGCTCTCGATCGGGGGAACGGGACGCGTGTGGGTGAAGTTATCGGCGGCTTACAGGAGCGCGGTGAATGATTCAGGCGTTGCGGCCGGCGCGCGGCTGGCAAGCGCATTGATCGATGCATACACGCCCGGGCGGCTTGTCTGGGGCAGCGACTGGCCGCATACGCAACACCAGCAATTCACCGACTACGATGCAACTCGCCGCGCGCTCGACCGATGGGTGCCGGACGCGGCGCAGCGCGAGATCATTCTCACAGGTTCGGCCGGCGAGTTGTACCGGTTCGGATAGCGCTACTTGCGCACGATGTCCTTGAGAAAATCCGATACACGTTCGAGTCCCTGTTCCAGCACATCCAGTGGATTGGCGAAGCCGATCCGCACATAACCTTCCATTTCGAACGCGCTGCCCGGCGTGAGCATGACGCCCGTCGCGTCGATCAGCGATGTACAAAATTCAGTCGATGACATGTCCACATCGAACTTGAGCAGGCACACAGTCGCGGCTTTCGGCTTGACATACGAGACGAGCGGTTCCTGCTGGATCCATGCATCGAGTGTTGCGAGATTGGTCCGTGTGATTGCGTGATTGCGCGCGAGGATCCTGTCTTTCGCTTCCAGCGCTACTGATGCAAGATGATCGTCGATCATCCCCACGCTGATGGTGTTGTAGTCGCGATGAATGCACACGGCCCGGATGAGATCGACCGGACCGGCGATCCATCCCAGGCGCAGCCCGGCTAGCGACCACGTCTTCGACATGCTGCCCGTGCTGATGCCGCGTTCGTAGAGATCTGCGACGGACGCGGTGAATCCCGAACCTTCCTGATCCGTTCCGCGATAAACCTCGTCGCACAGCAAGTACGCGCCGCACGATCGCGCGATGGCGACCACCTCTTTGAGAAACGCTTCGTCCATCAGCGAACCCGTTGGATTGTTCGGGTTGTTGATGGCGATCAGCTTCGTTGCGGGGCTCGCGAGTGTGCGCAATTCGTCGAGATCGGGAAGAAAGCCGTTCTCTTCCCGCAGCGCCAGGGTGTGTACATCGGCGCCGTGACTTTCGGGTATCGAATAGTGCTGCTGGTATGTGGGCAGCACGGCGATCACGCGGTCACCAGGCTCGATCAGCGTTTCATACACCAATGCGTTTGCGCCGATCGCGCCATGTGTGACCAAAATGTTCTTCGGCGTTTGATGGTCGTAGAGCGCAGCGATATTCGCGCGCAACCGGTCCGAACCCTCGATCGCGCCATAGGTCAGCTTCATGGGGCGCAGTTCGTCCATGATGCTGTCCTGCTTGCTGGTCAGCGTCAGCAACTGATCGACGGTCAGCGATTCGACGCAGGTTTCAGCAAGGTTATAGCGCGCCTCATGCTCGTACCGGTCCATCCAGCGCTCGACCAGAAAGTCCTTGATCTTCATTCGTTTCTCCGCAAATCAACGCGTTCGGTTGACCGAGTGTATTTCAAATTCCATGCAGGCTGAAGATCTGGAACGCGCATTACCTTCGACGCACTGACTCTTATGACACACTCACGGTTTGCTTACGCTCAACGTCATGTCAGGAGATTCCGTGAACCCGAGCTTCTTGATCAGTAACGTTCGCTTGTCTGGTGGCGCGTCCGTCGATGTCGCAATCAGCGCCGGGCGTATCGAAGCGATTGGAGCCAATCTTCCGCGCGATGCAGACGTGGTGGTGGAAGACGGCGGGAGCGCACTTGTGCTTCCGGGATTCGTGGAAGGCCACACGCATCTCGACAAGACGAACTGGGGGCTGCCGTGGTATCGGAACGAAGTCGGTCCGAGGCTTGTCGACAGAATCGAGAATGAACGCTCGTGGCGTGCAAGCTCGGGACATGATGCAGGCAAGCAATCCCTCGCGCTCGCCCGTGCGTTCGTTGCCGCTGGAACAACGCGCATCAGGACGCACGTGGACATAGACACCGACGCCGGCCTCGAGCATCTCGAAGGCGTGCTTGAAACGCGTGAAACGCTCGTGGGCGTTGCGGACATCCAGATCGTTGCGTTCCCGCAATCGGGCATGCTGCGCCGCCCGGGAACCGATGCATTGCTCGGCGACGCGCTGAAGTCAGGCGCCGACATACTGGGCGCGCTCGATCCCGCGCTGATCGACCAGGACCCGGTCAAGTCGCTCGACACCACGTTTGCGATCGCGGATCGTTACCAGAAGCCCGTCGATATCCATCTTCACGAACCAGGTGAAGTTGGCGCATTCACGATCAAGCTGTTGCTCGATCGCGTCGAGGCGCTGGGCATGCAGGGTCGCGTGGTGATCAGTCATGCGTTTTGCCTTGGCATGTTGCCCGATCGCGAGCGTGATGTGCTGCTCGCAAGAATCGCGCAACTGAGCGTCGCGCTCCTGACGACCGCGCCGCCCTCGGTGCCGGTGCCGTCGCTGCGGGCTTGCATTGAAGGGGGCGTGACGCTCTTCGCGGGCAACGACGGCATACGCGATACATGGACGCCGTTCGGCTCGCCCGACATGCTCGAACGCGCCATGTTCGTGGCCATGCGGCACGATCTGCGTCGGGACGTCGACCTCGCACTCGCATTCGATTGCGTCAGCACGCTCGGCGCACACGCGTGCGGCTTTGCGGACTATGGATTGCACGTCGGCGCGCGTGCGGATCTGGTTCTCGTCGATGCCGCCACTGTCGCTCATGCGGTCGTGGCGCGGCCGGTGCGCAAGCTGGTTGTATCGAATGGAAAAGTCGTGGCACGCAATGGCGCAATGCTGGCCTGAAACATCGGGCCTGATGCATCCCGTACAAGCTAAAATATCAGCGAGCGCCGGTTCACGCGGACCGGTTTCCTGCGTGATTTCTTCGATGGGAGAACAAGATGGCAGCCAAGAAGATTCTGTTTCTGACCGGCGATTTTGCGGAAGACTATGAAACGATGGTGCCGTTCCAGGCGCTGCAGATGGTCGGTCACACCGTGCATGCAGTCTGCCCCGGCAAGAAGAGCGGTGACAAGATCAAGACCGCGATTCATGACTTCGAGGGGGACCAGACTTATACGGAGAAACCCGGACATCTGTTTGCGTTGAACGCGAGTTTCGACGATACCGATCCAGCCAGTTATGACGCGTTGATGATTGCCGGCGGACGCGCGCCCGAATACTTGCGCCTGAACAGTCGTGTGATCGAAATCGTCCGGCATTTCGCCGATGCTGAAAAACCCATTGCCGCTGTTTGTCATGGGGCGCAATTACTCGCCGCGGCGGATGTGATTCGCGGCAAGCGCATTTCGGCGTATCCCGCTTGCGCGCCGGAAGTGCGTCTTGCGGGAGGGGAGTATGCGGACGTTCCCGTGGACAGCGCGGTGACTGACGGCAATTTCATTACCGCGCCCGCGTGGCCTGCGCATCCGCAATGGCTTGCGCAGTTCCTGGCGCGGCTTGGGACGGAAATCAAGCTTTAGGCGCGATGTTGGAAAGCGCTGGCGGGCGGCAGGCGCGTCGGCGTTGCGGGCAGTCGGGCCCGCACTGCAATCGCACCATTCGCGCGGCCCGAATAAACATCGGCCGCGCGTCATCAACTCCTTATCCCAGCTTCGCCTGCAACTCCGCTGCTCCACCGCGCTTATACAGTGCCAGCGTAGCGAAAAACCCGCACACCGCAGCAAAAATCAGCCAGTAAGCTGGTGCGGCTTTATCGCCGGTCGTCTGGATCAGATACGTCGATACCGCCGGCGTGAAGCCACCGAAGATCGCCGTTGCCAGGCTGAACGCCAGCGAGAAACCCGCCACGCGAACATCGACCGGCATCACTTCAGTCAGTGCCGCGACCATCGCGCCGTTGTAAGCGCCGAAGAAGAACGAGAAGTACAGCAGCACGCCAAGCATGCGCAGGAAACTCGGATCGTGCGCAAGCCATGAAAGCGCCGGGTAAGCCGTGATGATCGCCAGTGCCGATACAAACAGCAGCACCGGCTTGCGTCCGATCCGGTCCGAAATCGCGCCGCCGATCGGCAGCCAGATAAAGTTCGATACCCCCACGAACAGCGTCACGATCAGACTGTCAGACGTGCTCAGGTGCAGCACGGCGCGGCCGAAGGTCGGCGTGTAGACGGTGATCAGATAGAAGGTGGTGGTGGTCATCGCGACCATCAACATGCCGGCAATGACGGTCTTCCAGTTCGTGAGCATCGAACGGAAGACTTCACCGGTTGCCGGGTGATGACGGCGCGCCTTGAATTCGGCGGTCTCCTGCAGCGAGCGGCGCAGAATGTAGAGAAACGGCACGATCATGCAGCCGATGAAAAACGGCACGCGCCATCCCCAGCCGGCAATCTGCGGCGGCGAAAGCATGCTGTTCAGCGCATAACCCAGGGCTGCGGCGACGACGATTGCGACCTGCTGGCTGGCAGATTGCCACGACGTGTAGAACCCCTTCTTTCCAGGCGTCGCCATTTCCGCGAGATAGACCGACACGCCGCCGAGTTCGGCGCCCGCCGAAAACCCTTGCAGCAAACGTCCGAGGAGCACCAGCGCCGGAGCCAGCAAGCCAAGGGTCGCAAACCCCGGAACGCAGGCAATGAGAATGGTGCCGCTTGCCATGATGGAAAGCGTGACGATCAGGCCGCGCCGGCGTCCGACTTTATCGATGTACGCGCCCAGCACGATCGCGCCCAACGGACGCATCAGGAATCCGGCGCCGAATACAGCGAACGTCTGCATCAGCGACGCAAATTCGCTGGCAGCCGGGAAGAACGTCCTGGCAATATAAGTCGCGTAGAACCCGAACAGAAAGAAATCGAATTGTTCGAGGAAGTTGCCGCTGGTGACGCGCAAAACCGCGCCCAGCTTCGAGACACTCGGCGCGCTCGCGCCCAGCGCCTGCGGTTGAAATTCGTTTCCGGTTGCCATGTCGTCTCCTGGATTTTTTTATTGCCACGCCGGCCATCATAGGCTCGACGGACCCCATGTTGCATTAGTCATCGACCAGCAGTTTACTCGGTTGGCGTTTTTCCACGGCCCATTTCAAAAGTGCTGCACTGCGATAAATCCCGTGCGCGAATTTCCCGTACGGCAGCGTCAGGAACAGCGCCATCACAATGCCAAGGTGGACGGCCAGCAATAACGCCATCATGGATGTATCGCGGAGAGTCAACAGTGCGAGACCGCTCGCGCTGGTCAACCACAGCAACGCGATAAAACCGCGGTCCATCGGCTTTTGCGCGACGTCGCCGTGCTGCGGATGACGCTTCAGGTTCAGCCACAACAAACCGGCAGGTCCCGCCAGCAAGCCGAGACCACCCAGTGAACCGAGCACGACGGGTACGCTGCTGATCGCATAAGGCGCTTCGAGCTTGAGAAGATAGTGATAGAGCGTAGCCACGCACGTCGATGCAAAACACAGCATGAAACCGTAGAACGTGAGGTGATGAAAGCGGCGCCGGGCGAGGGAAAATGCATCGTCGGCGTTGTTGCAGCCTTCGCCATGCCCGCCGCCGAGATAACGCAGGCTCAGCACGTCGTGCGTCGCTTCACCGATGGCTTCGGCCGACATCGCGCCCGGATCCTCATTGCGCCAGAACTTCCGGACACCGACGCCGAGCGCGATCATCGCGAACACGAATACGATGCCGAAGAGCAGCGCGAGCGTGTTGTGCGGGAACACCGCATAGAAATTTCCGGCGAGCGGCGGCAAGAGCAGCGAGCCTTTGAGCGCCATCGTCATGATCAGG
This sequence comes from Burkholderia sp. PAMC 28687, assembly GCF_001577465.1. Lineage (NCBI taxonomy): Bacteria > Pseudomonadati > Pseudomonadota > Betaproteobacteria > Burkholderiales > Burkholderiaceae > Burkholderia > Burkholderia sp. PAMC 28687. Next base: position 1,332,721 of record NZ_CP014506.1, on the reverse strand, counting down.
AAAAGTGCCAGACCACCAGCGAGCGCCAGTGCCAGGGTCAGGCCGTTGCGCTTGTATAACGCGCCGAAACCTGCCGGCCATGCGTAGTCGACGTAAGTCTGCAAACGCACTTCGGCCATCGCCTTGGGCACATTGACGCCAAATTCGTGGGGCGGCGCGTACTGGCACGCGTGCAGACACGCGCCGCAGTTGTGGCAGAGATTCGAAAGGAAGTGCACGTCGGCGCGGCCGAACTCGAGGCGGCGGGTCATCGCGGGGAAGACGGCGCAAAAGCCCTCGCAATAGCGGCACGCATTGCAGATCTGCATGATGCGGCTGACTTCGCCTTCGGCCGCGGACATCGGTTTTGCAAACGTGATGGGAACTTCGTTCAGTGCAAGCGCGCTCGCCTCGCGCGTCAGGTTTTCAAGCGACTGCATGACTGGCTTCCTTCAATTTCAAAGCCGCCTGCGCGGCCTGGGTTCCTGCAATCCGGCCGAATGCCGTGCCGATCGCCATGCCGACGCCGGCCGTATAACCCTTGCCGAGCACGTTGCCCGCCATCATCTCGCCCGCAACGTACAGGTTGGGGCTCGGCTTGCCGCCGAAATGCACGGCGGAGTTCTCGTTCACCTTGAGACCGAGGTACGTGAACGTGATGCCGGGGCGAAGCGCGAAGGCGTAGAAGGGCGGCTTGTCGATGGGCTGCGCCCAGTGTGTCTTCGCGGGCGTGAGGCCTTCGGTATGGCAATCATCGAGGACGGCGTGATCGAATTTGCCGACGCGACAGGCGGCGTTATAGGTCTGGATCGTATCGATGAACTTCGCTTCGTCAAGATCCATGGCACGCGCGAGTTCGCCGAGCGTGTTCGCTTTCGTGCCGGGAAAGACGGGCGGCATGAAGCGGCCGATCGCTTTCGAATCGATGATCGAATAACCGATCTGTCCCGGCTGATGTGCAACGAGCCGTCCCCAGATGGCATAACGCTTGGGCCAGAAGTCCTCGCCTTCATCGTAGAAACGCTCGGCGTTGCGGTTCAGCATCACGCCGAGCGACACACAATCCACCCGTGTGCAGATGCCGCCGTCGTATTGAGGGGCACGGGCGTCGATCGCGACACAATGCGATTGCGACGGATCGCCGATGGAATCCGCGCCGGCGTCGATCATGTATTTGAGCAGCACGCCCATGTTGAAGCGCGTGCCGCGAATCAGGAAATTGTCGGCGACCCATTCGCCGTTGATTTGGCCCCATGCTTCGCGCAGCCACTCGCGATTCGATTCGAAGCCGCCCGCGGCCAGCACGCACGAGCGCGCTTCAATACGCTCATCGCCAATCCGCGCAGCAACAAAACGGTCGCCATCCAGTTCGATTGCATCCACCGGCGCGTTGTATCGAACCTGGACGCCCAGCGCTTGCGCGCTGCGGAAATACGCGTTGACGAGCGCCTTGCCGCCGCCCATGAAAAACGCGTTGGTCCGCGCGACATGCAGCGCGCCCGACAACGGCGGCTGGAAATGCACGCCGTGTTTGCGCATCCAGTCGCGGCATGTCGACGATTCGCGGATTGCGAGGCGGGCGAGCGGTTCGTTGGTGATGCCGCCCGTGACCTTGAGCAGGTCCTGCCAGTATTCCTCTTCCGGATACGCATCGATCAGCACGTCCTGCGGCGCGTCGTGCATGCAGCGCAAGTTGCGCGTGTGCTGCGAATTGCCGCCGCGCCACTCACGCGGCGCAGATTCGAGCAGCATCACGGACGCGCCCGCCTCGCGGGCCATCAAAGCCGCGCACAAAGCCGCGTTGCCGCCGCCTATCACCAATACGTCCACCATTGTGATGTCTCCTCCAATCTCCGGAGTGTAGGACGTGCGGTGTTCGGCCGCCAGCAGGCTGCAGGCAACGCCTCTTCACGAATCGTGAAGAGGCGGCAATGTGGCGCCTGTCCATTGTCCGCCGGTGACGAGCGTTCGCGCGACATCGGCGAGAACCACGCGCGCCGCGAGGCCGGCGGGCGAGAGTTCGTCGTCGGAAAGACTGACGAGCTGGTTTGGACGCACCATGTAACGCTCGTTGATTGGGAGCGCGCGGAACGAGGCCAGGTCGCGGCGGGCCAGCGCGGCGCCTGGCTGGATCGTCAGGCCCAGACCGCCTCCGACCGCGTCCATGAGCATGGCAAGGCCATCGATTTCCGCCACGATATTCGGCTCGATACTGGCACGCGCAAACGCTGTGTCGAGCAGCGAACGCAGGCCGTGCGGGCCGCTTGGGAGGATCATCGGCAACTTCGCGATGTGCGCGAGCTTCGTGGTCCTGGTCTTTGGCATCGGCTCGAAACTCGCGGCTGCGATCACGAACAGACGTTCGTCGAGCAAAGGCGTCGCGCTGAAGCGCTTGACGTTGTCGCTCTGGAACAGGATCGCGAGGTCGATCTGGCGCGCGTTCAGCATGACGGACAAATGGCCCGACAGACTTTCAACCATGCGCAGGCGTACATCGGGATAACGCTCGCGCATCGCGCGCATGAACGCGAGACCGAGCACGCCCGTTGTGCTCGGCGCCATGCCGACACTGACATGACCGGAAAGGCGCGCGTGCTGTGCGGCGTGGGCGGCGTCATCGACATGACGCAGCGCCAGTTGCGCCTGACGCCAGAACGCGAGGCCCGCGTCGGTGGGCACCACGCCGTTGGCGGTGCGCTGCAGGAGCCGCGTGGACAGCTCGCTTTCAAGCCGGCTGATCTGCTGGCTGAGGGTCGACGTCACTACGCCAAGCTCCATCGCCGCACGGCCCATGCTGCCATGTTCGATCACACGGACGAAATAGCGAAGCTGGCGCAGTTCCAAAGGGTCTCCTTGCAGATCCGTTCTGATGTTTGCGCATTATCGCCGGGATGAGCTGGTCCGGGCCGTTGTTAGCTCGTTCGGAACGATCTGGGCCGAAGCTCCGTTGTGCCTGCGTGCAGCCGTTCGTATTCCGCAATCATCTGGGCGCCGAAGAGCAGCAATGTCGCGAGGGCTTCGAGGCTGAACAGGACGACAATCGAGGTCGTCAGCGATCCATACACCACGCTCACCTGCGAGAGCGTGGCGAAATACCAGACCAGTACGTGACGCGTGACTTCCCACAGCAAGGCAGCGGCAACCGCGCCGAACAACGCGTGCCTGAAACGCGGACGCCCGACCGGAATCACCATATAGATCGATGTCAGTACGAACACCTCGCCCGCGAATCCGAACAGGTAAAGCAGCACGCGCGATGCGCCGCCAAGCGAGATTTCGACGCCGAAGATATCGACGCTATGTGCGCCCACCGCCTGTAATCCTGTCGATACGAGCGTGACAAGCAACACGCCTGCGCCAAGCGACAGGCTGTAGCAATAAGGCAGCAACGCGGATATCAGGAAATGCCGCCGACGTATTGCCACCCGATGCACGAAGATCACCGACATGGCGTTTTCAAGCACGGTGAAGGCGAGCGAACTGAAGAAGATCATCGTGCAAAGCAGCACCCAGCCGATCACCGCCCGATGCGCGAGGAAGTTTGCAAGCTCCTTGACGATAGCTTTTGCCTGCCCCGGCACGAGCCATTCGAGCAGATGAGAAAGCGTGTCGAGAAGCACATGCCGGTCGATCACATGTGAAAGCGCAATCACGACCAGGATCAGCAGCGGCACGATGGAAAGCAGCGCGTAATACGCGACCGCGCCCGCGAGCAACATGCCCTGATTCGCGCGAAAGGCTTTTAGAACCTGCAAGGCGAACGCGCCTGGGTGATCGGCGATCGTCCTGAGCGTGCGGTAGCGAATGAGTTGCATATGCCCTCCAGATGCCCCGGCCGTCTGCCCGGTATATGGCCCGAGCACGATTCCGCAAGTCCTGGGCCTTGCTTGGACAAGTTCGCACGGGATCAGCTTAAATCTGTTGCGCATGGGGACCACAGGTCGTTAGAATAAACAAGAATCATTCCCATTCTGCAATCGAAAAGCTTTTGCGCTCTGGCCGTTGCCGGCCGGTGTTCCACGCTGTGCATCGTCACGCTGACATCGTCGAGCGCCATAGTGTGTCGCGCCTGGCGCCGACCGATGCTTATAAAAACTGTAAGCCTGGATCAAAAAAACAGGTTTGATGCCAACCGTAAGACTATTTATGACCGCCGGAACCGGACAGGGACTGCAGGTATTTCAATGACGCGTCGAATTCTGTTTCAAGTGCACTGGCTGCTAGGCGTCACAGTGGGACTGGTGCTGGCGCTCACGGGGCTGACGGGCGCCACCATGAGCTTCGAGGACGAGATCACCGGACTGCTGAACAGCAGCACCATCAGTGTCGCGAAAGGCGTGGAACTCATGACGCCCGATGCGTTGCTCGCGAGTATCCGCGCGCAATTGCCGGGTGAGGAAATCAGGCCGCTGGTGTTATCGGCTGATCCGGAAAGAGCCGCCCAGTTCCGAGTGCGCCAGCCATCCGGCGCGGCGACGTTCTACGCGAATCCCTACAGTGGACTTGTGCTCGGCAAAGCGGCCGGCAGCGACTTTTTCTCGTTGGTTGAAGACTTGCACCGGTTCCTTGCGCTGCCTATCACCGAAGGGCGGCGCGACAGCGAGATCGGCAAGCAGATCACCGGCGTTGCTGCGTTTTCGCTCATCTTCTTCGCGTTGTCCGGACTGTACCTCCGTTGGCCGCGCAAGCCGCTCGACTGGCGCGCGTGGTTCGTGCTCGACCTGAAGCGCACGGGGCGCAATCTCTATCGGTCGCTGCATGCGGTGATCGGTGGATGGATGGTCTTGTGTTACCTCATGAGCGCGCTGACCGGCTTGTGGTGGTCATACGGCTGGTATCACGATCTGGCGAGCAAGGCGCTGGGTATCGAGGAGACACGTCGTGCGCCCGCGGCGGATCGCAAGCCGAAGGAAGCGCTCGCGGACGCGAAGAGCGATGCACCGCGTGCAGCGGGATCGCGTAAAAAACGGGGCGTGGAAGGCGCGCCTAAAGCGATGGATTCGAGCCGTGCGATTTCCTTTGACCCCGCCTGGCAAACCTTCGTCCAGCGCGTCGGTCGGGATTTCGGACGCGCGTCGCTGACGGTTTCCCGCGATGGCCGAGCGGTATCCATAGAACGGTTCGACGGGCCGTTGCGAGGCGGCCTCATGGACCGGTACACATTCGACGCCGCGACCGGTTCGCTCGAGGCCACCGACCTCTACGCAAATCGTCCGATCAACAAGGTCATCGGCACGAGCATGTTGACGTTGCACAGCGGGGCGGTGTTCGGCGTTCCAGGGCGGGTCATCGTCATGCTGTGCAGCCTGACGATGCCGCTTTTCGCCATTACTGGCTGGCTGCTTTATCTCGGCCGGCGCCGCAAGCGTCGTGAAGCCGACGCCATTGCGCCCTTGCCGTCATTCGCCACGAGTCACGCCAACAGCGATCTGCTGATCGTTCACGCCAGCCAGACCGGCACCGCCGAGCGTATCGCGAGCCTGAGCGCGGCGGCGTTTGCATCGGCGGGAAGAGCTGCCCGCTGCCTGCCTATCTCTGCACTCGATTCCGTGTCGCTGGCCGCAGCCCGCTGCGTGCTTTTTGTGGTGAGCACCTATGGTGATGGCCAGGCGCCCGACCGCGCCCGTTCATTCGTCCGCCAGATGATGGCGCGCCCCGCGCCGAGCGGCGGCTTCGGCTACGCGGTGCTCGCGCTCGGTGACCGCGAATACCCGGACTTTTGCCACTTTGGCCGTCAGGTCGATGAATGGTTGACGAAGGCCGGCGCGCGCAGATTGTTCGAACGCATCGAGATGAACGGCCGCGATGACGAAAGCGAACAGCGCTGGCGCCGGCAGTTGTCGGCGCTTGGCGCGGCCACCGTGGCAGGGTGGGAAGAGGCGCCGGTTCAGTCGTGGACGCTGGCGCAACGCAAGCTTCTGAATCCCGGCAGCCAGGGCGGCGGCGTGCATCATGTGCGGCTGAAAGTGAACGCGGCAACGTCGCCGGGCTGGACGGCGGGCGATATCGTCGAGATCTATCCGCACAATGATCCGGCGGCGGTGGCGCGGGTTTTATCGGCGGCTGGGCTGGATGCCGGTGCGCTGGTACACGGCCGGCGTCTCGATGCGCATCTGTCCGGCGCCGTGCTTCCATCGGCTGAATCCGTGCGCAACATGAGCGCTGCAGCACTCGTCGATACCCTCAAGCCTTTGCCGCATCGCGACTACTCGATCGCCTCGATTCCCTCCGATGGTTACCTCGACCTCGTAGTCAGGCAACGGGTCAGGTCATCGGGCGAACTGGGCGTGGGCTCGGGCTGGCTGACGGCTCATGCCGCCGAAGGCAGTCTGGTGCAGGCGCGCGTCCGGGCGAACGCGGGGTTTTATCGGCCTGATGGGGAACGTGCGCTGATCCTGATTGGGAACGGCACCGGTATCGCGGGATTGCGCGCACATTTGCGTGAAAGGAGCGCGGCGGGATCGAAAGGGCATTGGCTGCTGTTCGGCGAGCGCAACGCCCGATACGACGCGTTCTTCAAGCAGGAACTCGAGGCATGGCGCGCGGATGGCACGCTCGCGCGCATCGACCTGGCGTATTCACGCGACGACGATTGCGGACGCTACGTACAGGATCTCGTGCGGCATTCAGGCGATATCTTCACGTGGGTGGGGGGCGGCGCCGCGGTCATGGTCTGCGGCAGTCTTGCCGGAATGGCGCCGGCTGTCGATATGGAACTGCGGGCCGCGCTCGGCGACGAACGCGTGAGCATGATGGTCGCGAACGGGTTGTATCGGCGGGATGTGTATTGACGTATTGACGTGTGGACGTGTGGACGTGTGATTGACGTTTGATCAAAAGGCCCGTCCGGAACGCTTCTGAACGGGCCTTCGAAGTACTTGCGTCGGTGATGTCACGCGCGCGCGTCGGCGTAACGGCGCGCAACTTCCGGCCAGTTGATCACGTTGTAGAACGCGGCGATGTATTCCGGTCGACGGTTCTCATACTTTAGGTAGTAGGCATGTTCCCATACGTCCAGACCGAGGATCGGCGTGTTGCCTGACAGCAATGTCGTCATCAACGGGTTGTCCTGGTTCGCTGAACTTTCGACTACGAGCTTGCCTTGTTTATTGACGGAGAGCCACGCCCAGCCGCTGCCGAAACGCGTCAGGGCTGCCTTCGTGAAGGCTTCCTTGAAGGCATCGAAACCACCCAGGTCTGCGGTGATCGCCTGATCCAGTTCGCCGCCAGGCATGCCGCCTCCTTCGGGCGACATGACCGTCCAGAACAAGCTGTGATTGGCGTGGCCGCCGCCGTTGTTGCGCACGGGCGCCTGCAACGCCTCGGGTAGTGACGCAACTTGCGCGACGAGCTTTTCGATTGGCAGATCCGCGTACTCCGTGTCCTTCAGCGCGGCGTTCAGATTGTTCACGTAGGTCTGGTGATGCTTCGTGTGATGGACTTCCATCGTGCGGGCATCGATATGTGGTTCGAGTGCATCGAACGCATAGGGCAACGCGGGAAGGGTATAGGGCATCGTGGGTTCCTTTTGGAGTCAGTGCATCAAGGCATCAATGCGGAAGAGGGTCGCCGGCGCTCAGCGCGCGTTCGCCCAGTTCGAGCGTTCGCGCGATGAGCGGATGAGGACCATGTGTAGCGATGTAGCTCAGCAACGCCACATGCGTCTCGCCGCTATGACGCAATGCGGCTTGCTGTAATGACGGGTCGCGGGTGGTATCGAGGAAAAGTTCAAGCAGCGCTTCGTGCGCGTCGCAAAGATGCGCGATGGCGCGATCGGTGCCACCGCGTTCGAGTTCGAGGTCGGCCAGATTGTGATGGGAGACCACGAGCGCGGCGACGCAGTCGCTTGCGCGTCCCTCGGGGAGCCGTTCGATCAGGCGACGCGCGATCTGGAGCGCCCGTTCGTAACCGTCTAACGCCGCAAGCGGTTGCGCGGCATGTGACGCGGCGACGGCGGCCCGCATCGCGTATTCCCACGCAGGGAGGCTGGCGTCACGGGATATTGTGACTTCGTAGGCGGTGGAGGCAACGTGTGGCTGGTGCATGAAAGGGGCTCCTGTTCTGCACCCTTTTCGTTGACCGGACGCCTGCGTACTCGGGATGGTTAATAATAATCATTCTCGATAACCCTGTCCAGCGAAGGCCTCTTCCAACGGTGCGTGGCGTCGCCTGGATCTCATTTACTTCGATGCCGACGCTTTATCCTTCGACTTCTGCTGCCGCGCCGTTTCTTCCTTTTTCAACGTTGCGGGGTCCGTGCCGTATTCCCCCGCAGTGCCCGCGCCGCCTTTGATGCTCGCAGACTGGCCGCCGCCAGAATCGCTGCTGCTGGAATGTGTGGCAGGCGGCGCGCCGCCGGTGCTCGTTCCTTGCGCGAATGCGCCGTCTGCGAAGCAGACGGCGAGCGTCAGCATGCAAGCCGTTTTGCGAAAGTGTCCCAAGATATGTCTCCAGTTTTTCGGTCCGTGTTCAATACAGGCTTCGCAAAGATCGAACCCGGATTGCCCATTGCTGCCTTTCGGCTGTAGTACAAAGGCTTACACTAACCGGAGATAAATCATGGCGGCTAAATGGATCAGACGGGTTGGGGCCGCAATGGTGGCGATTGCCTGCGTGGCATGTTCAAAGAGCGGCGATTCAGGTGTTGCGACGCCTGCTCCCGGCGGCGGCATGGCGGCGTCGGCGCCGGGAGCCAGTTCTTGATCATTGCGTCATGACCGGTTATCGATGCACGCAATGATCTGCGCACCAATATACCGGCGTTCCGGGGAGCTTGGTCGCGTCGCCGCTATCGCAGATTGACATGAAGATTTTTTTTACTATTAAACTTCCTGCAGCGACTGCCGATAACAAGTAATCGAAATCACTTAGCTCGTCTCAAACCAGCATTAAAGTTTCCAGAAGGACAATGAAGGACTGCACGTTCTTGATTGCTCCGGATCTTGCGCGTATGTAATCGCGTTGAAAGTGCTCACCCTTAGATTTGCGGTTCGGTGTTTGCATGGTTTGAGAAGATTACAACGACTCGATTAACGATATTGCATCTTGTGCGATATCAACTAGCCGGCCGGCCGCGCCACGCAAAGTCGGGCACTTGCCTTTCCCGTCATGGATTGAAGGCTCAGTCAGAGTTTTAGTTTATATAAGACAGAGAGCAGGGCCCGTTAAAGCGTCAAAGCGTGGCCGACTTGGTTTTGGACACGAAAAAACATCGGACATCGAATTACTTATTGGTATGAAGAATTGCGCGTCGAGATTCGTTTGTTGTTGAAGGTAGCGTTGCCTGCAAATGCTGAATATTCGCGGAAAAAGTTTGATTTGAAAACACCGGGCTCCGCTACATTTTTGCGGAGGATTTTCATCGTTCCGCAACATATTAATAATGATAAAAATCGACAGGGTACTGCTAGTTTCCATTGTCAGTGGTGTGATTTTTAGTGTCAGCGCATGTGGCGGTGGCGGCGGTTCCGATTCAACGGCCGGCGCGGGCCTCAGCAATTCTTCGGGGTCTGGCAGCAGTGCTGCAGGAGCGTCGGCCGCTTCGGCGTCTGCGTCGGCTGGCGGTGGTTCAGTGGTGCCGCCGAGCACATCGGCTGGTGCATCTTCTCCCGCGAGTAGCTCGACCATCGTCAGCAGTTCGCCGCCGCCAATAGTTCCGGCAGAGCCGCCTTCCAATGCCGGCACCACCTTGTCCGGCGCCGTGATCATGCCGCTGGAAGTCATGAGCGCGGGCAGCGGAAAGATCATCGCGGCCACCTTGTCCATTCCCGCCGGGGCGTCGGCGAAGATGCTGACCATGCGCGTAAACAATCTTTCGTACGATGCCAAGGGTTCAGTTCAAGTCAATAGCGGCAACTGGATCGACCTCACGAACGCAAACGTTACCGTACTCGGGAACGCAAAATCGTACGGCGGTATTGGCGGCGGTTACGACACGATCAGCCTGAACGTCCCCATAACGGGTGCGATCAACGGCAGTAACGTCATCAATTTCCGGTTCAATACCACCGATGGCGTGAGCTCGGGATATCGGGTGCTGTCGTTCAATTTGCTCGATGGGTCAGGCAATGCGCTGATAGCCGACAGCAACTTCGCACAGGACGATCCAACCCAGTGGACCGCACCGCTTCCAGGCATTGCAGATATCAGCGCGGGCGCGGCCCTGTGGAAAAACGCTGCCTTGACCGATTCACCCATCAATGCCAGGCAGCAGATCAAGGCGCATTGCATGGACTGCCACAGCGCGAGCGGAAGCGACCTGTTCAAGTTCAACTACTCGAATAACTCGATTGTCATTCGAAGCCAGTATCACGGCCTGAGCGCAAACCAGGGCTTGCAGATCGCCAGCTACATCAGAAGCCTCGCCAGCCAATATCCCACGCCGGGTCCGAAGTGCCGCCCGTGGAATCCGCCGTATCAGCCGGGTCCCGGTCTGGATAGCGCGCCGGTAAGCGACTGGACATGCGGCGCCGGTATTGATGCTGTATCGGAAAATGATCTGGATACGCTTGCCGCGATTTTCCCGAGCGGCGTCAATAAAGCAGCGATATCGACGAAGGGGCATATCAACATCCGCGAAATCCCAATCGGCTTCCAACTGCCCGACTGGAATCACTGGGTGCCCCGCATTCATCCGAAGGACGCGTGGGGTGACTACTTCACGAACAGCAATCTGAACAAGGAATACGCGGGCGAAGGCGCGGGCACGGCGACCTACAATATGCGAGCCCAGCTTGCCAATGGCGGCACTAGCTACGCGCAGGGCAAGACCGGCGATATCTTTGGCAACCTTTATTACTGGGGCGTGGAATTTGGCGAACGGTTTACGCCGCCCAACGAAGGCGTGAACGGCAGCTACACGATTGCGCAGCAGAAGAACCTGTACGGTACGGCGCAGTGGCAACTGATGAAGTCGTGGGAACTTGCCCAGGACTTTTCGCTGGAAACCAACTGTCCGGCGGCATGGGTCAACACACAGAACGCGCCCAAGGCCGAGACGCGCGGCTGGTGCGGATACTGGCGCTTCGTCTTCAACGTGTCGCCGCATATACAGGGTTTCCCAGCCGACAACAGCATGTTCGGCAGCCCCGTCGCGCATTACGTGAAGGCCAACCAGTGGTATTACCTGCAGATTCTGTTGAACCCGGGCTCGGGCGCGCATAACGTCCACATGCCGACCGACTGGCAATATGCATACGGACTGCTCAACAACCTGTATCAGGCCAGTGGCAGACCGGAGCCGATCCGCAACTTCCTCTACGTGCTGAAGGGCGCGCAGGAAATGGATAACGGTGTGGGCGTGGCCGATGTCCAACGCGGCTGGACCATTCGCGACAGCAGTCCGCTGGACGTCTGGAACGGCGGGCAGACCGGCGTCTGGAAAGGCACGAGTCCTGCGACGGAGCAGGCGGTCGTGAACGCGTTCCTGTCGAACTGGATGGACACCACGACCAGCTTCAACATCAATTCGTGGCAGCGTGAAGGTCAGGCCAATGCGGTATCCGGCGAGACCACCTGCTTCTGGAGCATGCGAAGCCTGTGCGCGATCGACTATGTTCACGGGACGGTGTCGGGCGGAACCGTCGAGAACTTCCCGACGTGGACGTGGAACCAGATTCCGCAGATGCAGGCTGACGGGATCGACAAGACCCAGGTGAATCGTTTGTCGACGTGGTTGAACACTGCTTACCCGAGCGGCAACTATCTGAGCCTGATCAAGTAAGCGGCAAGTAGTAATCAAGTGCATGAGAGGACGTGAGGCTTCCGACATCTCGGGCCTCGCGTTTTCCATGGATAGCGGAAATGCATCCAGCACAGCATCCGCCCCTCGATTGCTCAATCTTCAATGCACCAAGTGCGTGCCGCTCTTTCATGAAGCCGATGCCGCGATCCAGAGCGACATTGCTTCCATCCGCGGCATGGATGTCATCATCAACGAACTCGCGGGCGCTTCGGCACAACGGCGCGATGGCATCGAACAAATCAACGTGGCGATCGCGCAACTCGATCGTGTGACACAACAGAACGCGGCGCTGGTGGAGGAAGCGGCTGCTGCGAGCGCATCGCTGAAGGAGCAAGCGCTGAAAATGGAAGGCGTGGCCGCTGCATTCTATGTGGCGTAGCAGCCCGCATTCGTCAGTGACCGCCGACCCGTGCGTTCGATGAGCGGTGTCCCGCCGGGAAGCCATGTGAGCGCGCCGCCCAGGCGGTCCACAGGCCGATCATGATCAGGGCGAGCATTGCCCACGGAAACGCCCTGACCCCCCACGCTGTGAGAAGCACGCCACCCAGCATGCCGCCTCCCGCAATGGCGCTGTTCCAGACCACCACGTTCATTGAAAGCGCAACGTCCGCGCCGTCGCCCGCCGAGTCCGCAAGCGCGGTTTGAAGCAGCGTGGCGGCGCCTCCGAATGTCAAACCCCACGCCACCATGCCGGCGCACACCACGCCCGCCGACGTGCCCGCCAGGCCGAAGGCAACAGTGGTCAGCGCGAACGCGCCGAGGCTTGCAAGGACGGCGGCGCGAAGTTTTCCATCGACCAGACGTCCCGTGATCCAGATTCCCGCGAGCGCCGCCGCGCCGAACAGCAGCAAGACGATGTCGACCTGTTTGCCCAGACCCGCGACCGCCACGAAGGGCGCGACATAGGTGTACAGGATGTTGTGCGCCAACATCCACGCCAGCACAACACCCAATACAGGGCGCACGCCCGGCGTGGTGAGTACCTCGCGCAACGGTTTTTGTCGCGTGCCGGATTGACCTTGAAAGTCGGGCACGCTGGAGCATACCCACGCGACCAGGATCAATGTCAGAAACGACATGACGCCGAACGCCGCGCGCCATCCGACCAGCGTTCCGAGCCAGGTACCGAGCGGCACACCGAGCGACAGTGCGATGGGTGTACCGACCATTGCCACTGCGAGCGCGCGTCCTTGCTGTGCGGCCGGTACCATGCGCCGCGCGTAACCGGCCAGCAGGCTCCATGCGAGTCCGGCGGAGGCACCCGCAAAAAAGCGCGCGACCAAGGTCAGCGCGTAATTCGACGACAGCGCGGTGATCGAGTTGAAGATGAAAAAACCTGCGATCGTCATCAACAGGACGGTACGGCGACGCCATGCGCGCGTGGCAATGGTCAGCGGTATCGCTGCGAGCAGCGAACCTACCGCATAGGCCGTCACCATCTGTCCCGCGAGCGATTGCGATATGCCCATGCCCTCGCCGATCTGGGGCAGCAGGCCGGCCGGCAACGTCTCCGTATTGATGCAGATGAAGCCGGTCATTGCCAGCGCGAGCAGGCCGCTCAACGGAAAAGGCTTCGACAGGCCCGCGTCGTATTCGGCCGCTCGTGTTGCTGTGTCATTGCTCATGGGACCCTGGTTCATAAGTTATGTATCGATCGATATATAAGTTATCCGTCTTCGACTGCCCTTGTCAACGACTAATGTATCGATTAGTATAAAAATCATTGAAGGAGGGATGAATGGCTAGAACCGGGCGGCCGCGTACGTTTGACAAGGACACTGCGATTCAGCAGGCAATGACGCTTTTCTGGACGCATGGCTACGAGGCCACTTCGCTGTCGAGCCTCAAGTCGGCCATGGGCGACATTTCCGCACCCAGCTTTTATGCGGCGTTCGGGTCAAAAGAACTGTTGTTCCGTGAGGTATTGGCGCGTTACCTGGCGTCATTCGGGCAGGTTTCCGCAAGTCTGCGGGATGCTTCTTTGGCGCCCAGGAAAGCTATCGAGCTGACGTTGCGGCGCTCGGCGAAAATGCAGACGGACGCGTCTCATCCATCGGGTTGCCTGCTTGTACTGGCTACAGCAACGTGCACGGAAGAGAGTCAGGACTTGCATGACGCGCTGGCGGATGAACGCAGGCTCAATTCGAGCGCCATGCTTGGTTGCGTGCAACGCGCCATTCGCAACAAGGAACTTCCCAAGGCCACGGACGCAGTTGCACTAGCGGCCATGCTCGATTCTTTCTATCTGGGCATGACCATCAAGGCGCGCGATGGCGCGACCTTCGACGAACTCGACCGGGCCATCGATCAGATGATGGGCCTGTGGGATGCGCTGGCTGGAGTATCAACAAAGAAAAAAGCGGCGAAAGCAGGGCGTGACCGGCAAGCCGCCGTTTTCTCCTGATCACAATGTCAATGCATTGCCTGCACGCTGTTCCCAAAGGATCGCAAGGAGGAATGCGATCGCACACACGAGCAGCACGACAATCAACGCCGCGGGCGCAATGGCGTGCATCAGCGCGCCGGTGATGATCGGACCACCGAAGCTCGCAACACTCCACGACGCGCCCACAAGCGAGCTCGCCGACACGAGCGCCGCACCACGAAAGCGTTCGCCGCAAGCCACGAGCGACAGGGTATAGATGCTCCCGGCGGCGGCCCCAATGACATACAAAAGCGGCCAGCACAGCCACGGATTCGATACCGCCCAAGGCAGCAACGGCAACAGCCCGATCACGACCAGCGCAGCGCCCATATGCACGCGCACGCGTCCGACACGATCCGCCAGCCAGCCGATGGGGAACTGCATCAGCGTATCTCCCAGCAGCACCGCGGATCCGAACAGCAGTGCCAGATTTTCGGGAACACCCTTCGACATCGCGAACAGGGGCATGAGAGAAAGGGCAAGGGTATCGAAGAGCGCGAAGAACGCCGTGCCGATCAGGATGGCGGGCATCAGCGGCATGACATGGCGCCATGTACCGTGGCTGTTTCCGGTCACATCAGATCCGCCGCCCGATCCATGCGCAGGCGGTCCTGCACGCACCAGCGCGAGGGCTGGCAGCGCGAACATAAATACCGCGCCGCATACGATGAATCGCGTTGCATGCCACTCCCCAATGATGCTCACCATCACAGGGCTGGCCATCTGGAACGCCGTGAAATTGGTGGCATAGACAGCGACAAGACGGCCGCGATTGGTATCGTCGGCGAGTTCGTTTACCCATGCTTCGCCGATGGTAAAGAGCAACATCAGCGCCGCGCCGCTCACCACGCGAAACACCGCCCATAGCCACAGGTGCGTGGTGAACTGCATGAGGATGGTGGCTGCTGAAACACTCAACGCCGCGCCCATGATGATCTGGCGTGCACTGAACCGTCCCGTGATGCGGCCGACCAAGGGTATGACGAGCAAGCCACCGCCCGCTTGCATGGCCGTCATCAATCCGACGATGTCCGTGCCATAGCCGGCGTTGGTCAGCGCAAGCGCCGTAAGAGGCAAGGTGGCGCCGAGGCCAAGCCCGACCACGGCGACGCTCAATATGAGGCCGAGAAAATTGCGCGAGAGGATTATTTTCATTGACCGTCGTGCAGCGGTTCCAAAGTTGATGGTCAGTGTGTATCGCGCATTTTACCAAACAGGCATGTACGCACTTTCGCTTCGACCCGTCATTGCAAGCAGCCGTTTTGCGAAGGCGCAAGGACAGAGGCTGGATTTTTGCACGATCGAGCTTGTGCGGCGGCTTGAGCCGCGCGTGCCGAACTTATATAAGATTGTCCGCGAATGCCTGGCGCTTGCGGCCGGAACCTCCCCATCAATCAGGAGAATCGCAATTGGAAAAAACTGACCTCGCCGACATCTATCGGGCCTACATTGCGTGCCTGAACAAGCAGGACTGGCCGCAACTCGGACTGTTCGTTCATGAGGACGCGTCTCATAACGGCAAGCGTTTCGGGCTCGCCGGGTATCGCGGGATGCTGGAAAGAGACTTCGATGAAATCCCCGACCTGCACTTCAACATCCAGTTATTGGTCGCTGACCCGCCATTCATAGCGAGCCGCCTTGCTTTCGCGTGTACGCCAAAGGGAACGTTCCTTGGTCTTCCCGTAAACGGCAGGACGGTTTCGTTTGCCGAGAATGTCTTCTATCAGTTCCGGGAAGGGAAGATCGCAGAGGTGTGGTCAGTGATCGACAAGGCCGCTATCGAAGCCCAGCTACATGGCGCAGGTTCCTAAGCGGCGAGATAACCCCCGTCCACTGGCACGATCGCCGCAGTCATGAACGACGCCGCCGGCGAGCATAAAAACGCCACGACCTGCGCGACTTCTTCGGGGCCGCCCCAGCGTTTCATGGGCGTGCGCTCGAGGATGGCCTGCGAGCGTCCGCTGTCTTCCTGCAAGGCCTGCGTCAAAGGGGTGGCAATCCAGCCTGGAGCGACAGCGTTCACGCGAATGCCGTCCGCAGCATAGGCAATGGCGAGCGACTTCGTCAGTTGCGAAATCGCACCCTTGCTCGCGCTATAGGCCGGAACCAGTCCGCCACCGAAGAAGCTCAACATAGAAGCCGTATTCACGATGCATCCCGACGACGCCTTGAGCAACTCTCGCGCGCCGGAGCAGACGCGCATGGTGCCGTGCAGGTTGATATCGACGACATCCTCGAACACATCGACTTCATGCTCGGCGCCGCGCCGAATCACGCCCGCGCAGTTAACTACGATATCGAGCTGATCGAACTCCTTCAGCACGGCATTGACGTCGGCGGTCGACCGCACGTCCAGCGTGACCTTGCGCACCGCTGCATCCAATACGTCGGGTGTTTCCGGTCCAGGCGGCAAGCCGGCCGCCACCACACGCGCGCCCAACTGCGAAAGACGATTCGCGATGGCCGCGCCAATGCCGGTCAGGCCGCCGGTGACGAGCGCCACCTGGCCTTCGAGCAGGTTGTCCTTGAAAGTCATGTTCGATCCTGGGAATGAAAATTTACGTCGGCTGTGTCTCGACTGCGGCGGGCAACGTTTCAGGCGCCACCTCTTTCACCACGAACAGATACACGAGCGCGGCGGCGAAGGCGACTGCTGCGCTGATCAGGAGCGCGTTGACAAATGAATGCGTCTGGTCGACCACGATGCCGGTGATGATCGGCGCGAATGATCCGCCAAGGTATCCGCCGAAGTTCTGCATGCTGCCAAGCGACGCCACCAGGTGACGCGGCGCCGCGACGCTGACCAGCGCCCATGCGGTACCACTCGACATATTCACGAAGAACATGGCGAACGAGATATAGACGATGGCAAGCGTGGTGCTCGGCGTATAAGCAGCGGGGACCGTGAAAGCAGCGGCGCCCACCAGCCCGATGCAAAGCGGCCACTTGCGGCTGCGAATAGGCGCCATGCCGCGCTTGAGCAGATGGTCGGCAATATAGCCGCTCGACACCATGCCGATGGTCCCGAAAACATAAGGTATGGATACCAGCCAGCCGGTATGCGCAATGCTCAGGTGACGTTCGTTTTCGAGGTACCCCGGCAGCCAGGTGAGATACAGCCACACCATGTAGATCACGCCCATGAAACCGAAGACCATGCCCCACGTATTGCGCAGCTTGAACAGGTTCCCCCATTCGGCCAGGCTCACGCCCTTTGCCCGCGGTTCGACCTTGTGGTCCGATTCCAGATAAGCGATCTCCGATTCGTCCAGGGCGACTTCATCGCGATTTCGATACTGCACATACCAGCCGATCGAAACCAGTATGCCGAGAGCGCCCATGATGATGAACATCGTTCGCCATCCGAACGAAAGCATCAACACCGTCAGGAGCGGTGGGGCGATCATCGGCGCAATGGTCGATGACGCAACAAAGGTGCCGGTTGGGCGTCCTCGCTCATGTACGGCGAACCACTCGTTGACGACCTTCGCCCCAGCCGGGAACAAGGGCGCTTCCGAGACCCCGAGGACGATCCGCGCCAGAAGAAAATGATTGAGCGTCTGGATGAAGCCGCCCGCGAGTTGCGCGACCGACCATACCAGCATGCCGAGCCCGAGCATTGCCCGCGAACCGAATCGATCCAGTAGTGCGCCTACAGGAAGCTGTGCGAACGCATAGGCAAGCGAAAATGCGGACAACAGCAAGCCCATTTGCGAAGCCGAGAGATGCAACTCCTGGCTCACTGAATGGTTTGCGATGGAAAGCGTTGAACGGTCCAGATAATTGACGATACCCGCAATGGTCAGGAACGTGACCGCAACGACCTGCGTGCGCTTGAGGCGCGGGGATTTTTGTAGCATGTGCTTGTCTCCTGCGTGGAATTGTCGTGAGCAATGACTGCTTTCTTATTGGTGCGTATTGGTGCGTGATGCCTGTTCGCCCTATGGTCAGTAGGTCGCGCGGCCTCCGGAGAGATCAAAGGTTGCGCCTGTATTGAAGGTGCAGGAATCCGAGCATAACCATAGTGCGAGGGCGGCCACTTCTTGTGTTGTACCAAGCCGGCCCATCGGACTTTTATCGATCATGGTCTGCACGTGAGACGCGGCCATCTGCCTGAGCAAAGGTGTGTCAACTGCTGCGGGCGCGATGCCGTTCACCAGGATCCCGGTCAGCGCCAGTTCCTTGCCCAGCGACTTGGTCATTGCGATGACTCCCGCTTTTGCCGCGCTATAAGCCGATGCGTTCGCCGTGCCTTCCTTGCCTGCAAGCGACGCCACGTTGACGATACGCCCACTCTGCGCTTTACGCATGCCCGGCAGCACGATGCGGCTCACGTGATAAGTGCCGAGAAGGTTGACTTCGATCACGCGTTGCCATTCGTCGGGGTCGCATTCATCGAGCGGCTGTGTGGAACCGGCGAAGCCCGCATTGTTCACCAGGTAATCGATGCGGCCAAACCGGTCGATGGTCGCGGCCAACGCCGCTTCAATGGACGCGGGGTCCGTGATGTCGACATGAAAATGCGCGGGTGCGTTTGGTGTATCGACGTTGCCCGCGATCCGATCCCAGTTCACCGCCGACGCACCGTTGTCGATGAATGCATCGCAGATCGCGCGGCCGATGCCTCCGGCCGCGCCCGTCACGACCGCTACCCGGCCGGTGAAGTCGTAGCGT
This sequence comes from Burkholderia sp. PAMC 28687, assembly GCF_001577465.1. NCBI lineage: Bacteria > Pseudomonadati > Pseudomonadota > Betaproteobacteria > Burkholderiales > Burkholderiaceae > Burkholderia > Burkholderia sp. PAMC 28687. The sequence goes on along the minus strand of NZ_CP014506.1, from coordinate 1,313,900 downwards.
GCGCAGGAAGAATGCGGGTTCATCGAATGAACTGGTCCACGTAATCCTCGCCCAGTCCCACCGATGCATAGTGTTTGCGGCACATCTCGATCTTGGTGAACACGTCCTCGTAGCCGGTGTAGTTACCGTACGGATCACAGTAGAACATCACGCCGTTGACCTGGAAATACGTGATCATCTCTTCGACGTCTTCAGGCACATACAAGGTATGGGTCTCGCCGGGCGGCTCATAGACGTAGCTGCCTTCGGTCGCAGTCCATTCGTGTTCGAGGTACTTCCACCGTCCCTTCAAAACGAATCCATGAACGCCTTGCGGATGACGATGCCGGCTCAGAACGCCTGACTTGCGCACGCGCAGCAGGTTCATCCAGTAACCTTGCGATGCGTTGAGGCACAGCGGACGGAACGATACATTTTCGGCTTGCGGCACCCATACGCGTTCATCGGTCGGAATCGCGAACGGCACCACGACTTCCTTCTGTGCTTCCTTGGGGAAAGGAAGCTGGTAAGGCATGGTGGCGGGGTAGGTATTGACGGTATCTGGCATGGGGCAACCTTTTATTTGTCCACAATATGGACGTGCGTCCACAATGTGATTAATTATTAAAGTTTTGCAATGTCGAGTCAATCCTCGGGTATTTACCGAGGCAACAGCGATACCTAAATCGGGTCAAGATGTTCGCGTGTTTTGAACGCGATTAGATAGCCTGATCCTGCTCGTCGAGCATGCGGCCAAAGCCCGTCGGCACGATAACAAGCGGGTGCGCTGCAGGGTCGTGGCCATCGGCCAGCGCGAAGGCCTCTGAAATGATGGCCTCGACGTCCTGGCGCATCATGGTGACATCGAAAGGAAGGTGGGCCGCGAAAGGGTCCCAGTCGAAGCATCCGAACACGGACGACTGCCAGGCTTCCCGAGGTAACGCCGATGCAAACTGAACCAGTCCTTCGAACGCCGTAATCGAGTTCATCAGCAAACCCGCGGGAAGGCGGCCGAGCTGCTCGACACGTCGGGCGAGTGCGCGGCGGGTGTCGGATGCGTTATAGCCGCAACATTCCACGGCATCGATTGCAGGCGCCAGATTGCGTGCCGCGAATGCCTCGCGAAAACCATCGATACGCTTGTCCGTCGCGTACTCGTTCTCGATACCCCCAAGAAACACTAGCTCCTCGGCCAGGTCTCCGCGGGCCTGCATCTTGTCGATGAGCACGTCGGTGAGCGCGCGGGCGCCGCCGTGGTTATCGGAGACAACGGACGGCGCGTCCGCGCCCGGCAAGTCCACGTTCACGCACGGAACGCCTGCCGCCGCGCACAGCGCGTTGAGCGGGGAAGGATCGCGCACGCCCGTGATGAACAGCACTTCGACGCGCTGCGAAAGCAGTGTTTCGGTGACGCTGGTTTCCACCGCCGGATCGCGCTGCGTGCTCACGACGATCGGGCACAAGCCGCGCCTTCTTGCCTGATCTTCGAACGTTTCGGCGAGTCCCGCGAAGAAGCGGTTCCGGTAATGAGGGAGGATCATGCCGGCCAGACCTGAGCGCGACAGCCGCAGCCCGCGTGCGGCCATGTTCACGTTGTAGCCGAGTTGCTGGGCGCTTTCGAGAATGCGGTTCGCCGTCTCTTCCTTGATCCGATAGCGCGCCCACGTCCCGTTGAGGACCATGCTCACCGCCGCCACCGATGTGCCGGTCGCCCTGGAGATGTCGTAGATCGTGGATTTGCGTGTGGTGCCGGTGCGGGCCATCTCAGGTTCCATTTTCAGTTCATTCCGTTCGCAGCAAGAGGCTGACGCGGTTTGCGCGGCCGCCCTATCAGGGTATCCGATAGTTGATCTATTTGCTGAATGGATTCAGCATCTTTTTAGACGGTTTGCTAAATGGATTTAGCAAAATCATGACAGAGCGCGAATCGCGCTTATCGACTTTCGATCCGCCAATGCGCGGTCAATATGCAAGGAGTCATGAAATGAACAAATTAGGCGTTCACGCATTGGTCTGGGCGGGCGATCTCACGCCGGAATCCACTCGCAAGGTCATCAGCCAGACCAAGGCGGCGGGGTTCGACCTTGTCGAACTATCGCTTCATGGTCCCAAGGTCATGGACCTGTCGCTTACGCGTGACCTGCTCCAGGAGCATGGCCTGGAGATCGGCTGCTCCCGCGGCCTCACTTTCGACGCCGATGTCTCAAGCGACGATCCCGCAGCGGTCTCGCGCGGTCTCGCGTTGCTGGAAGAGGGCGTGAGCATCACCGCCGAACTCGGCGGCAACTATTTCGGCGGCATCCTGTATGGCGCGATGGCGAAGTACTCCGCGCCGATCACGCCGCAAGGCCGGCGTCACGCGGTCGATTCGCTCAAGCGTATTGCGGATTTCGCGTTGAAGAAAGGCGTGACGCTCGGCCTGGAGGTCGTGAACCGCTATGAAAGCAACCTGCTGAACACGGCGTCGCAAGCGCTCGACATGCTCGACGAAGTCGATGCCCCCAACGTGGTCGTGCACCTCGATACCTATCACATGAACATCGAGGAATCGGACTTCATGCAGCCGGTGCTGGCATGCGGCAAGCGCCTGGGCTATGTTCATATCGGCGAAAGCAATCGTGGTTACCTGGGCTCGGGTACTATCGACTTCGCGCAGTTTTTCCACGCGCTCGCCATGATCGATTACAAGGGCGTCGTGACCTTCGAGAGCTTTTCATCAACGGTCGTGAACGAGCAGTTATCGAACGCGCTGGCGATCTGGCGCAACCTGTGGGAGGACAGCATGGACCTCGCAACGCACGCGCGGGCGTTCATGGCCGGCGGCATCAACGCGGCCGCCAAGGCGAAGGCGCACCATTAACGAAAGCGTGTATCGCACTACTTTTATTGCACTACTCTTGGATGGAGTCGATGATCGAAGACCGTTATATGGACCGCTTGCAGCAGCTTGTTGCAAGCGGTCAGCGCAGCATTCTCGGGCTGGCGGGTGCACCCGGCGCGGGTAAATCGACGCTTGCGCAGGCCATTCTCGATGCATTCCCGGGCCGCGCCGTAGTCGTGCCAATGGACGGCTTTCACCTTGCGAATGTGGAGCTCGAACGTCTTGGACGCGCTTCACGAAAGGGTGCGGAAGATACCTTCGACAGCGCCGGTTTCGTTGCGTTGCTAAGCCGGATTCGCGCGCAGCGTGAAGGGGAGATCATCTACGCCCCGACGTTTCGCCGCGAGATCGAGGAGCCGATTGCGAGCGCAATTCCGGTGATGGCCGACATTCCGCTCGTGATCACGGAAGGCAATTACCTGCTGCTGCAGCGCGGACATTGGAACGCGGTTAGATCGTTGCTCGACGAAGCCTGGTACGTCGATGTCGACCGGAAACTGCGTGTGCAGCGGCTCGTTGCACGCCACATACGATTCGGCCGCGATGAAGACGCTGCAAAGACATGGGTGCAGCAAACTGACGAGGTCAACGCGGCGCTCATCGAGTTGACGCGTGCGCGCGCTGACCTGGTTTTTGAATGGCCTGCGTAACTTCGCTTGCTGTCAGCGAGCCTTAAGCTTTTCCACGAGCTTCAATCCGTCGGCCCAATCGCCCAGACCGCTCTGGGCGTTGAGATGTCCGCGTGCGCCGGCATCGATCCATTCGCTGCCCCACGCAGCCGCGCACGACCGCGCATGATTCTCTCTGCCATAAGGATCGTCGCCGCTCGAAACGACAATGGAAGGAAACGGATCTTCTCCTGAACTGGGCTGCCGGTGTAGCAGGCGTGTCATCGTACAGGTGCTTTGAACATCTACTCGGGAAGGTGATGCGTCCCCTCGAATGTTACTGAACAAACCACCCGCGTACGCATCTCTCTCAAGAGAAATCAAATCGACTTGACCTCTCCGCCGTCCATCCTCAGCGTCGATCCTGTCATCCAGTGCGCCGCCGGCGACACAATGAATGCCATCAGCTCCGCTATCTCCTCGGGCGTGCCAAACCGCGCGATCTGCGCTTCCGCAGGAAATCTCGCCGTTGCTTCTTCAACCGTCATGTCGTGAAGCGGCGCCCAGTGCTCGAGGTAGGATTGGCGGCGGCCGGTCATGACCGGGCCAGGCAGCACGCTGTTGACCTGTACGCCGTCGGCAATGCCACGGTCCGAAAACGCCTTTGCCAGCGCCACGATCGCCGCGTTGATCGTGCCGACCGCCGCATACGGGGCCTTGGGGAAGAGCGCGGAGTTGCCCGACATCAGCACCACGGACCCCGATGTCTTCTTGAGCGCTGGCCATGCTGCGATCGTCAATCGCCGGGCGCCGTGCAGCTTCAGTGCAAGGCCGCGTTCCCATTGGTCATCGGTCATATCGAAAAGATCGATTTGCGGTACGGCGCCCGCAATATTGAGCAGCGCGTCGATCTGCCCGAACGCTGACAGCGTCTTGTCGACGACGTCCTGCGCCACTTCCGGGTGAGATAAATCGGCATCGATGACCAGCGCTCGTGCGCCAGCTTTCTTCACGTCGTCTGCTGTCTGGTCGAGCTTCTCGCGATTGCGCGCGACAAGCACGATCGACGAAAAATCACGCGCCAACCGGATGGCGGTCGAGCGGCCGATGCCCTGACTCGCTCCCGTGACGATAGCTACCTTCGTGGACATTTCGCGTCTCCTCAGGATTTATGAATCAGAAATTCGGTGATGGCCGAAGCGATTTCCGAGGCATGCGTTTCAAGCGCGAAATGCCCGGTATCGAAGAAACGTACGACCGCATCGGGAATGTCGCGCTTGAACGCCTCGGCGCCCGGTGGCAGGAAGAACGGATCGTTCTTTCCCCACACCGCGAGAAAGGGTGGACGATGGGTCCGGAAATATTCCTGGAACGACGGGTACAACGCGACATTGCTTTTATAGTCGCCGAACAGGTCGAGCTGAATTTCATCCGCGCCGGGACGGCTCAAATAGAAGTCGTCGAGCGAATAGCCGTCGGGCGACACGAGCGTGGTGTCCGGGACACCGTGCGTGTATTGCCAGAAGGTCGTGTCGTGCGTGAGCATTGCACGCAGCGCTTCGCGATTCGCACTCGACGCATCCTCCCAATAGGCGCGAATGGGATTCCAGCCATCGCTCAAACCTTCTTCGTACGCGTTGCCGTTCTGCGAGATGATCGCGGTAATTCGTTCAGGATGACTGAGCGCCAGACGAAATCCCGTTGGCGCGCCGTAGTCGAAAACATAGATTGCAAAGCGATCGAAACCGACAACTTCGGTCAACCGTCCAATGACCTTGGCGATGTTCTCGAACGTGTACGTAAACGCTTCGCGGCCTGGCATGTCCGATTGCCCGAAGCCAGGCAGATCCGGCGCGATGATATGGAAGCGGTCGGCGAGCCTCGGAATCAGGTCGCGAAACATGTGGCCCGAGCTTGGAAAGCCGTGCAGGAGCAATAACTTTGGCGCGCCGGGTTGACCCGCTTCACGATAAAACACCTTGAAGCCGTCAACGTCAGCAGAGCGATAGGTAGTGGCGGACATGAGTTCTTCCTTCCGAAGTTATTGAGCGGCAACTGCGCGAGCCGCTTCGATGATCACACTGGTCACGGCATCCGGCGACGTAATCATCGGCGTGTGATCGACGGGATATGAATGCACGAGCGCGTTCATGCGCTGTGCCATGAATTGCTGGTTGTCGCGAATGATCATCCGGTCTTCATTGGCAATCAGGAACCAGCTTGGCCGGTCCTTCCAGAGAGGACGCCCCACTGCCACCCCGATACACGAAACGGAAACAGGGCGCTGAACCGCTTCCAGCACGGTCAGCTCTTGCGAACTCGCATGCTGCGCGAACGCGTCCGCAAAGGCTTTCTTTGGCAACCAGATCAGGCCATGCTTGTCCGGCGATAGTGTGGGCGCAAGCGGATGCGGTTTGCCGCGATTGAATACGTCGCCGACGGTTTCGCCCTCATCGGGCGCCAACGCGGCCACGTAGACCAAGGCCCTGACTTTCTCGGCGCGCGCCGATCCGATCACCGCACCGGCATAGGCATGTCCTGCGAGAACCACGGGACCATCCACGCGTTCCAGTGTTCTTTCAAGCGCTGCCACGTCGTCTGGCAACGAACTGAGCGGCAGGGGCGCGGCGATCGCATTGATACCTTGCGCCTCCAGCCTTTCGATGACCTTGCTCCAACTCGATCCGTCTGCCCACGCGCCGTGTACGAGCACCGCACTTACATTTCCAGCCGGCATGTCTTGATCCTCCAAAGATAAACGTGACGTAGATACGCGCCTACGGCTCTGATTAACGAGGTGCTTATATGTAACCGTCTCATTGCCTATTGAAAGGTTACACGGACGATGTAACTTGTCAAGTGGCGTTTTAGTGGTTACGATTCCATTATCGTTATTTCGGATCGCCGTAAAAGATGGATTACCGCCAAATACCCGCGATGTTCGTGGCCGACGCGCCCGGCCTTGATTTCCTGAACTCGGTCGCAACGCCCGTAGATGAACAAGTTGACTGGATACCCAATGGCGAGGGCCTGTTGTCGTGGCTGACGCAGGCGGGGCTTGCGCCATCCGCTGCAATCGAAGCGATCAGAAGCCGTTCCACCGCGGCCGAACTTGACGACTTGGCGGCGAAAGCACGCGAACTGCGGGAATGGTTCAGGGGATTTACGCGGAAGAGGAAGGGACGGCCGTTGGCGCCAAAGGACCTTCGTGAACTTGGACCCTTGAATCAGCTACTCGAGCGTGACCAGCAGCATCGGCAAATCGTCAAACATTCACTGGATGGCGTCGCGCGTCTCGAACTTCAGGCGGTTCGACGTTGGGATTCACCAGAATCACTGCTTATGCCAATAGCCGAAGCGCTCGCGAAGCTCGTCTGCGAGGAGGACTTCACGTACGTAAAAGCGTGCGAGGGTCCGACGTGCACGCTGATGTTCGCAGATCACACCCGCGGTCACGCTCGCCGATGGTGCAGCATGGCTGCCTGCGGCAACCGCGCGAAGGTTGCCGCACACCGCAAGCGTCTCAAGGATCAGGAGAGCGGCGGACTTTAGAGTCTTGAGCTTGTATCGGCGTGTTGCGACCATGTATTGAGGAGCGTGAGATGAACCATATCAAGGCGATCGCATTCGATCTTTATGGAACCCTGTTCGATGTTCATTCGGTCATCGACCAGTGCGAAAAACGCTTTCCGGGACGGGGACGCGAAGTCAGTACGGTGTGGAGGCAAAAACAACTCGAATACACGTGGTTGCGCAGCCTGATGAACCGCTACGTGACCTTCGAACAGGCAACGGAAGATGCACTGCGCTATACGTGCAAACATCTACGGCTCGATCTCGATGAACCGGCTTGCAGCACGCTATGTGATGCCTATCTGCGATTGCAATCGTTTCCGGAAGTGCCTGCGGCGCTGCGCGAATTACGGGCGCGCGGGCTGAAACTGGCGGTGCTGTCAAATGGTTCGCCGCATTCCATCGGCGCGGTGGTGGGTAACGGCGGTCTTCGCGATGAATTCGATCATCTGATCAGCGTCGATCCGGTTCGGATATTTAAACCGCATGATCAAGCGTACGCATTGGCCGAGCGGGTTTTTGGACTTGCGCGCGGATCGATTCTGTTTGTGTCGTCGAACGCGTGGGATGCAACCGGTGCGCGATATTTCGGTTTCTTGACGTGCTGGATCAATCGCGGCGGCGGGACCTTTGATGAGATGGGGCAGGCGCCGGACTGGGAGTTGCGCGGGCTCGATGAAGTGGCGCGGCTGTTCGATGGCGCTGAACGGAATGCGCCTTTGGCCTGAGAAAAAACGGGGCGGCTTCGGCTAGATGCAGAAGCATAAGCCGCCCGTTTCCATCACGGCCGAAGACTGTGATAGTACGCGGCAAGATTCGCGATATCGGTATCGGATAGCGGCTTGGCCATCATTGTCATCATCTCGTTCTGGCGCGCGCCGGATTTGAAATCGTTCAGCGCCTTGACCAGATACTCCTCGGTTTGTCCGGCGAGATTGGGTGCGTCCGGAATCTTCGCGAGGCCGTCAATGCCGTGACATGCCTGGCATTGCAGGGCTTTGGCGCGTCCAGCCTGCACGTCGGCGGCGAGCGCCGCATGTGCGGACCACACGGCGGCCGCGACTAGCGCCGCCGTCATCATCGTCGATGATTTCTTCATTTTCCGCCCGTGTAAGAGATGCGATAGATTGCGCCGGCGAAGTCATCGGAGACGAGCAGCGAGCCGTCCTGCAACTGCTGCACGTCAACCGGACGGCCCATATACTCGCCCGTTGGCGTGAGCCAGCCTTCAGCAAATACCTCTGCCTCGCCAGCCGTGCCGTCATCCTTGACCGGCGTGAACATGATGCGCGCGCCGATCGGCGTCGTGCGATTCCACGAGCCGTGCTGGGCATCGAATATCCCACCCTGATACTTCGCCGGGAACATCTTGCCGGTGTAGAACGACATGCCGAGGTCGGCCGCGTGCGCCACCATTTCGACTTGCGGGAACACCACGCCGGCAGGTGGCGTTGCGTCCTTGTATTCGACTGTGCGGACCTTGCCGCCGCCATACCAAGGGAAGCCGAAGTTCTCGCCCGCTTTCGTCGCGCGATTGAGTTCGCCGGGCGGAATGTCGTCGCCCATGCCATCGACCTGGTTGTCGGTGAACCACAGCGTCTTGTCCTTCGGATTGAAGTCGAGACCCACGGAATTGCGTATGCCATGTGCATAGATCTCGCGGTTCTTGCCATCCTGATCCATGCGGATAATGCCCGCGAGACCGTTCTTGTCGAGCTCGGCGAGCTTGTCCTTTGGCGGCACGTTCCATGGCTGCCCCAGCGCGATATACAACTTCTTGTCCGGTCCGATGCGGCACACGCGCGCGCCATGATTGAAGCTTTCGAACTGCGTCGGAATCAGCTTGCCTTGAGGCACGACGACGGCCGCCGCAACATCGCTGCCGCCTTCTCCGAAGAATTGCGCTGCAGGAAACGCAAGCACACGATTCTGCTCGATGACGTAAAGAACACCGTCAGGCGAAAAACATACGCCGTTGGGAACCTTGAACGTCACTGAACTTGCAAAGGCGACGACATCGTCCGCAACCCGGCGCTTGGTGCGGTCGGTCACTTGCCATACGCGCGCCTTGCGCGTGCCGACGAAGACAACGCCCGTCGATGGTTCGATCGCCATGTGGCGCGCGTCCGGCACGACCGCATACAACTCGATCTTGAAGCCCGGCGGCAGTTTGATCGACTTGAGATTTTCACGCAGCGCGTCGGCGCGCTGGCCGGCCTGCGGCACGGTTTCGGCGGGCGTGGTGTTACCCGTTTGCTGGAAGTTAGAAAGCGTATTGACGTTGTCCTGCGCCGCCTGGGCGCATGGCAGGGCGGCGAGCATCGCGCCAACGGCAACAGGCATAAGCTTGAGCGCTGCGTTCATCTGTTTGTCTCCTGGGATGTTGCTTCGTTTTTACTGACTGCAACTACGGACAAAAAGTGATGTGCGATACGAAACATGCCGTGCCCGCGTGCGATGCTCGCGCTAAACGATGTCATAGAGACGCAAGCATGATCGGTGTGCTTTGTGCGAGGGAGCGTCCGCGAGCTTTGGCGGTGGCCGGGGAGAAGCGCTGCATGAACGGGAGGTCTTGTTCATTGCTTCCTCGCAGTGCATCAATTCCTGACAGCGTTCCCTGAGGCATCACTAAAGGTGTGAATGGCAGCCGCGTAGCTTCAAAGGAAAAGCATGAGTGTCTGGTATAGACCGTCCGTGAATGCAGGTCAAGATCCGGTATTCCGGCAAGCAATTCACGGGTCAAGCGCTTTTCTCTTTTATCGTAATGTTAATGTAATTCATTGGGCAATTATTCTAAATGCTCTTTGTGCGCGCCGCTTTTCGGGCTTGGATGTCGACGAACAACGTCATCCGCTGCGTTATGTGGACTCCCAATCACACGATCGAGTAGGCGCATCGTTATTGTTCGGGCCTTCAACGTATTGAGTCGAACGTTCGGAGTTCGCTGCAGATCCATGTAATTTGGATACCGAAATATCCATCAATTTCCGTCTAAGGTTGATTGCTGCCAAGCGCCATTAGAAGCGGTTCCCGGCGAAAGGCGATCCCTGATCGGCCCGATTCGAAAATGGCAAAACTGCCAGCTTCGCATTGTTCTGACTATGTACACTCCGCCAGTCGAGGTTTCTATCGATGAGAGATTCATATGGTTCAGTCCGAAACGAAGTAGCGCACACACGAAGTTTTTTAGTGAGTGCGTTTGGCCGCTGCAGAGTTGTTTTCGTTTGTGTACATTCGCGCATCGTCCTGGCGTTGGTGAATCCAATGGTTTGAACGATGCCTTGATTTCAGTTTGCCTTTTCGGGGAGGAATTTTGAAAGGCAGACGAAAACTACAATCTCCGCTCGACTGACATTTATGGTGCTCGAGACTTTTGGCAAGTTGGAACCCCGATCAATAGGGTTCGCTTGTAGCCGTACCGTCTGCCGTCATGATGAAAACGATCCTACCCGGCGTACTTTCCGGGCCACGCGAATGAATGCGGCCGCTCTGCGCCGATTGCCGCGCGAGGCGGCATCACGGCGCCCGGTGCAACCCCAAGTCCTGGAATTCTCATGCTTGCCCTAGTACGTATCGCTCTGCGGCGGCCCTATACGTTTGTCGTCCTGGCGATCCTTATCCTGATCATCGGACCGCTTTCGGCGTTGCGCACACCAACCGATATCTTTCCCGATATCCGCATTCCCGTCATCAGCGTCGTGTGGCAATACACGGGTCTGCCGCCCGATCAAATGGTTGGACGAATCACGTCGCCGTTCGAGCGCTCGCTGACCACGACCGTGAACGACATCCAGCACATTGAAGCAGAGTCGGTGAATGGCTTCGGGATCATCAAGATCTTCTTCCAGCCGGGTGTCAACATCAGCAATGCGAATGCGCAGGTGACCGCCGTTTCGCAGACGCAGTTGCGCCAACTGCCGCCGGGCACCACGCCGCCTTTGATCCTGAACTACAACGCATCGACGGTACCGATCATCCAGCTTGCGCTGTCGGGCAAGGGACTCTCCGAACAAAACCTGGGCGACCTCGGGCTGAATCAATTGCGTCCCGCGCTGGTCACCGTTGCGGGCGCTTCGATACCGTACCCGTTCGGCGGCAAGACCCGTCAGGTGCAGATCGACATCAATCCGGCGGCCCTGCAAGCACGCGGTCTGTCCGCGCAGGACGTCGCGAATGCGCTTGCAAGCCAGAACCTGCTGACGCCTATCGGCACGGAAAAGATCGGCGATCATGAATACACGCTGCAACTCAACAATGCACCGTCCGCAATCAAGGCGCTTGGCGACCTGCCGATCAAGGCGGTGAACGGCACGACTGTTTATATTCACGACGTCGCCAACGTCCGGGACGGCAGCCCGCCGCAGACGAACATCGTGCACGTGGACGGCAAGCGCTCGGTGCTGATGTCGATCCTGAAGAACGGCTCCGTTTCCACACTCGGGATCATCGACGGGATCAAGCAGCATGTGATCGATGCAAAACCTTCCTTGCCCGATGCGCTGCAAATCGCGCCGATCGGCGACCAGTCGTTGTTCGTGCGTGCGGCCATCAGCGGTGTGGCGCGCGAAGGCGTGATCGCGGCGGCGCTTACCAGCCTGATGATCCTGCTGTTCCTCGGAAGCTGGCGTTCGACGGTGATCATCGCGACCTCGATCCCGCTTGCGATTCTCGGTTCCATCGCGACCTTGTCGGCGCTCGGCGAGACGCTCAACATCATGACGCTCGGCGGACTTGCGCTCGCGGTGGGGATTCTGGTCGACGACGCGACGGTGACCATCGAAAATATCAACTGGCACCTGGAGCAGGGCAAGCAGGTTGAAGAGGCCATTCTCGATGGCGCCGCGCAAATCGTCACGCCGGCATTCGTTGCGCTCTTGTGCATCTGCATTGTGTTCGTGCCGATGTTCTTCCTGAACGGCGTTGCGCGCTTTCTCTTCGTGCCCATGGCCGAGGCCGTGATCTTCGCGATGATCTCGTCGTTCATCTTGTCGCGCACGCTCGTTCCCACGATGGCGAAGTATTTGCTGCATCCGCACGATCTCAGCGAAGACGCGCATGAGAAGAAGCGGCCGGGACCTTTGGGACGCTTCCAGCAAGGTTTCGAGCGCCGCTTCGAGAAGGTGCGCGCGGGGTATCACAGCCTGCTCGAACTGGCGCTGAACCATCGCGCGCCGTTCGTGAGTTGCTTTCTCGGCTTCGTGCTGGTTTCGTTCGCGCTCGTGCCTTTGCTGGGCCGCAACTTTTTCCCGGCGGTGGACGCGGGGCAGATCCTGTTGCACGTGCGTGCGCCAGTCGGCGTGCGTGTCGAGAAGACCGCGCAGATCTTCTCGGATGTGGAAGCATCGATCCGGCAGATCATTCCGCCGAACGAACTCAGCACGGTCGTCGATAACATCGGCTTGCCGGTGAGCGGTATCAACCTCGCGTACAACAATACGGGGACCATCGGCTCGCAAGATGGCGACATCCAGATCGCGCTGAACGAAAACCATCATCCAACCGATGACTACGTGAGGCAGATGCGCGAGAAACTGCCGCGGCTTTATCCCGGTGTGACGTTCTCGTTTCCGCCCGCGGACATCATCAGCCAGATCCTGAACTTCGGCTCGCCCGCGCCGGTCGACTTGCAGGTTCGCGGCAACAATCTGCCTGCCAACTTCGCCTACGCGAACCGCCTGCTGCGCGAGATCCGCCGGATTCCAGGCGTCGTCGATGCGCGCATCCAGCAAGCACAAAATTCGCCGACCTTCAACGTTGACGTGGACCGCACGCGTGCGCAACTTCTCGGCATCAACGAACGCGATGTGACGAACAGCCTGGTGGTGAATCTCGCGGGATCGAGCCAGGTTGCGCCGACGTTCTGGCTGAATAACGCGAACGGTGTGTCGTACCCGATCGTGATGCAGACACCGCAATACAGTCTTGATTCGCTTGCGTCGCTGCAGAACCTGCCGATCACATCGAGCCTGCAAAGCAGCGGCCAGATCCTGGGCGGCTTGGCCACCGTGCAGCGCACGAACACCAACGCGGTCGTGAGCCAGTACAACATCCAGCCGATGGTCGAGATCTTCGCGACCACGCAGGACCGCGATCTCGGCGCGGTTGCAGCGGATATTCAACGCGTCGTGCAGGACAATGCGGGTACGCTGCCTAAGGGTTCATCGGTGGCCTTGCTCGGCCAGGTGCAGACCATGAACAGCGCGTTTGCCGGCATGCTGTTCGGGCTGCTGGGCGCGGTCGTGCTGATCTATCTGATTGTCGTGGTCAACTTCCAGTCGTGGGCCGATCCGTTCGTGATCGTCACCGCGTTGCCTGCCGCGCTCGCGGGCATCGTCTGGATGCTGTTCGCAACGCACACCACGCTGTCCGTGCCGGCGCTGACCGGCGCGATCATGTGCATGGGCGTGGCGACCGCGAACTCCATTCTTGTCATCAGCTTCTGCCGCGAGCGTCTTGCCGAGCACGGCGACCCGTTCAAGGCGGCGCTCGAAGCAGGGTTCACCCGCTTCCGGCCGGTGCTGATGACCGCACTCTCCATGATCATCGGCATGGCGCCGATGGCGCTTGCGCTGGGCGAGGGCGGCGAACAGAATGCACCGCTTGGCCGCGCCGTGATCGGCGGCCTGATTTTCGCCACCACCGCGTCGCTGCTTCTCGTCCCGGTGATCTTCTGCATCATTCACTCGCGCCCTGGCCGCGCGATTGCCCCGACACCCGTCACGGGAGGTCCTGCTCATGTCGTCTGAACCTGTTATCAATACTCCGCCCGTGCCGCGCCGACGACTTGTCGTGATCGCCGTAGTGGGGGTTGCGATCGCGTTGATCGTTGTCGCCGCCGGCGTCACGCTGCGTGCCGTCGATGCCCGTAACCTCAAGACCTGGACCGCCGCGCAAACGGTCCCGACCGTGACGGTGATTCATCCGGTCAGTGCCTCGAACGGGCCGACGCTCGATCTGCCTTCGCATCTCGAGGCGTATTCCCGTGCACCGCTGTTTGCGCGCGTGAGCGGTTATCTGAAGTCTTGGAGCGTGGATATCGGCGCGCCGGTCAAGGCCGGGCAACTGCTTGCGGTCATCGAGTCGCCCGAGCTCGATCAGCAGTTGCTTCAGGCGCGTGCCGACCTTGCAAGCGCCCAGGCGAATTCGGCGCTTGCCGGAACGACCGCGAAACGCTGGCAGGCGCTGCTTGGTTCGGACTCGGTCGCGCAACAGGAAGTCGATGAACGCACCGGCGACTACACCGCGAAGAAAGCCACGGTTGCGGCTGCGCAGGCCAACGTGGACCGCTTGCTCGCGACCAAGGGTTTCGAGCGGATCGTCGCGCCGTTCGACGGCGTCGTCACCGCCCGCGATACGGACGTGGGCGCGCTGATCAACGCGGGCAGCGGCGGTATCGGGCAGGAGCTGTTCGTAGTGTCCGACGTCAAGAAACTGCGGGTGTATGTGCAGGTGCCGCAGAGCTACGCGCCCGACGTCCGCAGTGGCACGGCCGCAACGCTCACCGTGCCGGAGTATCCGGGCCAGCATTTCACGGCCCGCGTGATTGCATCGGCGGATTCGGTCAACGTGGCTTCCGGCACGACGCTGGTTCAACTGCTCGTCGATAACACCGACGGCAAGCTCCTGCCCGGCGGCTTCGCAAGCCTGCAATTCAAGCTGCCCGTGCAACAAAACGCGGTACGTGTGCCCGCCAGTTCGCTCGTCTTCGACGCCCGCGGCCTGATGGTCGCCACGCTCGGCGCGAACGGGGAGGTCGTATTCAAGAAGGTGACCATCAACCGCGATTTCGGCGATTCAGTGGAGATCGGTTCGGGACTCGTTGCAACGGATCGCGTGATCGATACACCGCCTGACGGTCTCGTGGATGGCGATCGTGTGCAAGTCGCCAGCACCGCCAAGAAGGTGTCCGCAAATGGCTAGGACGCTTGCGTTACGCGTTCCGGCACTGGCTGCCGCCGCTAGCATCCTTGCCGCTTGCTCGCTGGCGCCCGACTATCACGTGCCGCCTACGCCGGTCGTCGCGCAATACAAGACGACCGGGCCCTGGATCAGCGCGCAACCGGCCGATCAACTGGACCGAAGCGGCTGGTGGAAAAGCTACAACGACGCCGGACTGGACGACCTCGAACAACGCCTGCTCGCGAACAATACGGATCTTGCTGCGGCGCTCGCGCATTACAGGCAGGCGCAGGCGTTCGTGGACCAGGTTTCGGCCGGTCTGTTCCCGAAGGTCACGGCGAGCGCGGTCCCGGACCGCGACCGCCAGTCATACCGGCGGCCATTGCGCGTTGGCGGTCCCAACGACTACAACTCAGCCACATTGAGCGGAGAGATCGATTACGACCTCGACTTATGGGGCCGCGTTCGCGACTCGGTGCAGGCCGGCAAGGATGAAGCGCAGGCATCGAAGGCCGATCTGGCCTCTGTGCAACTGAGCCTGCAGATCCAGCTCGCCGACAGCTACATTCGGCTGCGCGGTCTCGACCAGCAGACGCAACTGCTGAACGACACCGTCAAGGCGTACGCGCGCGCGCTGCAGCTTACGCAAACACTGCATGGCGGCGGGATCGTTTCCGGGCTCGACGTGTCGCGTGCGCAGACGCAGTTGTCCTCGGCGAAGTCGCAGTTGTCGCAGAATCTCGCGCAACGCGCGTTGATTGAACATGCAATTGCGGAACTGATTGGCGCATCGGCGTCCGAGTTCAGTTTGCCGCAGCAAACCGTATCGATCACGTTGCCGGTGATCCCCGCCGGTTTGCCGTCCACATTGTTGCAGCGTCGTCCGGATATCGCCGCAGCCGAGCGCCGCGTGGCGGAGGCGAATGCAAAGATTGGCGTGGCGCGGGCGGCGTATTTCCCGTCGATCACGCTGAGCGTGCAAGGCGGCTTCCAAAGCACGGCGTATGCCGGTTTGATCAGTGCGCCTAACTTGTTCTGGGCAATCGGTCCGCAACTCGTGCAATACGTCTTCGATGGCGGCCTGCGACGCGCGCAGCTCGACACGGCCAAAGCCGCCACCGACGAGGCCGGCGCGCGCTATCGCAGCGTGGTGTTGTCGGCGTTCCAGCAGATCGAAGACAATCTCTCGCTGCTTCAGGATCTTGGTACCGCGCTCGAGCAGCAACGCGATGCCGGCAACTCGGCGCAGCATTCCGTCGATCTGGCGCTGAACCGGTACCGGCAGGGCGCGGTGGGCTATCTCGATGTCGTGCAGGCGCAGACCGCCGCGCTCGACGCCCAGCGCGGGGTGCTCGACATTCAGACGCGGCAGTTGAGCGCGAACGTACAACTTGTCAAGGCGCTGGGGGGCGGATGGTCGAGCGACGAACTGGCGAGCACGGCGCAGGCTCCGGCGCTCGCAGCCGCCGGTCCCAAGGGATGAGCACGCTACGAGGCGCACCAGATGGCGGCCTGGAGGCGCGGCTGGTGCTGAAGAATCCAGGGTGATCCCACACACTCACTTCGGCGCGATGTCACGCTCCACACGCTTGATATGCTGCTCGACATAGAACGCGGCGGCATCGGCGTCGCCCTGGATCACCGCCTCATAGATCAGCCGATGTTCGGCCACATACAGCCGAATGCGGCCTGCGTCGTAGATGCCTTCGTCCTTCAGGCGTTTCCACAACGGCTGGTCCATCGAACTCGCGACTTCATCGGCGATCTTGACCATCAACGCGTCGCCCGTCATCACGGCAAGCTGCCGGTGGAACAACCGGTCGCTGCTGTTCCATAACGCGCGCTGCGCGGGATCGTCGATGTCGTAGACGCTCTCCATCTGATCGAGATAATGTTCGGCGAGGCTGTCGCGCTGGCCACGAACGGCGGCACGGCGCGCGATGGCCGGCTCCAGAACCATCCGTACGTCGAGCGTGGAGCTCGGGCTGAAGTCGGCGGTTTCCGTGCCGTTCGCGCTTCCGTTCGACAGGCGGGCGAACGCGTCACCGCACACGAACGTGCCCGAGTTCCGTTTGGTGACGACCAGCCCTTCGTTCTGCAACGCGCCGATCGCCTCGCGCACGGCGGGACGCCCTACACCGAACAACGCGGCGAGGTCGCGTTCCGAGGGCAGCCGCGACTCGGGCATGAAGCGGCCGGCCGCGATCTCATCGCGAATTTTCTGCGATACCTGTTCATAGATTTGTCTGGGCCGGAACGAGCCGTCCAGTTCGGCGTGCACCGCTGACATTCGTCGATCTCGCTTATCCAAATCAAACTACGTGGTCAAAAGCCAAACCAGAATAGCTCTGCTTATTTTGAAATGGTTGCGGGCATGACCAGTTGTGGCATACATTAACTGGTCTGCAATAAAGACCAGTATAGTCCCACACGGAGTGAAATAAATGAATAAGGCTGTCGCAGGTTTTATGGTCGCCGCAGCGACCCTGGCAAGCATGGGCGCCCACTCGCAAGAGGTGGTGACGATCGGTCATTCGGCGCCGCTGACCGGCCCGCAAGCGGTCAACGGCAAGGACAACGAAAACGGCGCGCGCCTTGCGCTCGAGGATCTGAACAAGAAGGGCGTGACGGTGGCGGGAAAGAAGGTAACGTTCAAACTGGATTCGGAAGATGACCAGGCTGACCCGAAGATTGGCGTTCAGATAGCCCAAAAACTTGCCGATGGTGGCGTGGTCGCCGTGCTCGGGCCGTACAATTCCGGCGTCGCAATTCCCGCGTCGCGCGTCTTCAACACCGCCGGCATCCCCATGCTGCCGGTTGCATCGAATCCCGCGCTGACCACACAGGGCTTCAAGAACATCTTCCGCATTGGCGCAAGCGACGAACAACTCGGCGGCGCCATGGCCGTGTTTGCGAAGAAGACGCTGAAGGCAAAGACGGCAGCGGTTATCGACGATCGCACCGCTTACGGCCAGGGCGTCGCCGAGCAGTTCGTGAACGTGGCGAAGGCGCAAGGCATCCAGATTGTCGACAGCCAGTACACCAACTCCAGCGCAACCGATTTCCTCGGCATCCTGACGAGCATCAAGGCGAAGAACCCCGACGTCATTTTCTTCGGCGGATATGCAGCGCAAGGCGCGCCGATGGCCAAGCAAATGCGCCAGCGCGGATTGCGCGCGAAGCTGCTCGGCGGCGACGGCATCTGTTCCGCCGACATGGGCAAGATCGCGGGCGACGCGGCATCGATCGTGTATTGCGCGCAAGGCGGCACGTCCCTCGAGAAGACTGCTGCGGGGCGTGACTTCGTGAAGCGCTACAAGGACACGTATCACACGGACACGCAGGTCTACGCCGTCAGCTATTACGACGGCATGATGCTGCTCGCCGATGCCATGGTCAAAGCCGGTACCACCACGGACAAGGCCAAGCTGATCGAACAGCTCTCGAAGACGAACTACAAGGGCATCGCGGGAACCTATTCGTTTGACGCCAAGGGCGACCTGAAAGGCGCGCCCACCACCGTGTACGCAATCAAGGACGGCTTGCCGGTCGCTTACGGGCAGTGAGCGGACTGGACGCGAAATGAAAATCACGAATGCAATCAGCACGGTCGAAGTCCATACCGGCGGGGAGGCGTTTCGCATCGTGACGAGCGGCTTGCCGAAGATGCAAGGCAAGACGATCGTCGCGCGTCGCGCATGGCTCAAGGAACACGCTGACCACATCCGCCGCGCGCTGATGTTCGAACCGCGCGGTCACGCCGACATGTACGGCGGTTATCTCACTGAGCCCGTGAGTGAAGGCGCTGATTTCGGCATCATCTTCGTTCACAACGAAGGCTACAGCGATCATTGCGGCCATGGCGTGATCGGGCTTGCAACGGCGGCCGTCGAGCTTGGGTGGATCGAGCGCAAGGAGCCCGAGACCCGCGTGGGTATCGACGCGCCGTGCGGGTTCATCGAGGCGTTCGTGCAGTGGGACGGCAACCACGCAGGCAACGTGCGGTTCGTCAACGTGCCGTCCTTCATCTGGCAACGCGACGTGACGGTGCATACGCCGTCCTTTGGCAGCGTGACGGGCGACATCGCTTTTGGGGGCGCCTTTTATTTCTATACCGACGGCGCGCCTTTCGACTTGCCGATCCGCGAATCTGCGGTCGACAAACTGATCCAGTTCGGCGCTGAGGTGAAGGCTGCGGCCAACAAGGCGGTGAAGGTCGTGCATCCGGAGATTCCCGAGCTGAACCATATCTACGGCACGATCATCGCGAACGAGGCGCGGCACGCGGGTTCGTCGCAGGCGAATTGCTGTGTGTTCGCCGACCGCGAAGTGGACCGGTCGCCTACGGGATCGGGCACGGCCGGCCGCGTCGCGCAACTGTACTCGCGCGGTTTGCTGGGACGCGATGAAACGCTCGTCAACGAGTCGGTGATCGGCACCGTGTTCAAAGGCCGCGTGCTGAGCGAAACGAAGCTCGGTCCCTTCGACGCCGTCATTCCCGAAATCGAAGGCAACGCATATATCTGCGGGTTCGCGAACTGGATCATAGACGATCGCGATCCGCTCACCTACGGCTTCCTGGTGCGATGAACATGATCCGATTTTTCGATGAACAAGAGACCGCGGCGCTGCTTCCTTATCCCGAACTCGTGGCTGCCTTGAGCATTGCGGTAACGGAATATGGCGCAGGAAAGATCGTGAGCCCGGAAAGACAAGTCGTTCCGTTGCAGGCGAAGGCCGTGATGTTGTCGATGCCCGCAAGCGCCTCGGATCTCGCCATTCACAAGCTCGTGAACGTATGTCCGGGAAACGGCGCAATGGGATTGCCGACCATTCACGGGCAGGTTACGGCATACGATTCGATCACCGGACAGGCGCTTTTCACGCTCGATGGCCCGACGGTCACAGGCAGGCGGACCGCCGCAATCTCGGCGCTTGGTATCCGGAGTCTTGCACGCAGCGTGAAAGCGATCCTGCTGATCGGCACCGGCAAGCAGGCAAGCAATCATGCCGAAGCGTTTGCCGCGCTGTTTCCTGATGCCACGCTTTACGTGAAAGGTTCATCGCTGGAATCGGCCCAGCGTTTTGCGGCGGCCCGCAACGCAATGGTGGCGCTCGATAACGACGCCGTGCCGGATGATATCGATGTAGTCGTCACGCTCACGACAAGCAGGAAGCCGGTTTATCACGATGCCGCGCGTGTGGCACGGCTGGTCGTTGGTGTCGGTGCATTCACGCCGGACGGGGCGGAGATTGCGGCGTCCATCGTGCATGGCAGCGATGTGATTGTGGACGATCCCGCCGGGGCGAAACACGAAGCGGGAGATCTGATCCAGGCAGGCATCGACTGGACCGCGGTTGGGGCGCTGGCTGCAGTTATTGGTGGATCATGGAGCAGGTCTGCTGATCGGCCCGTGGTGTTCAAGAGCGTCGGATGCGCCGCTTGGGATCTGGCCGCGGCGCGGTTGGCGCGTGAGCGGCTGTCGCAGGAGTGACAAGGCGCATCGGGCGCGCTTTAGCAGGACTGTTCATCCCGGCAGCAACGTAATCCCGAAACGCGGTGCGGCATCGATCATCCGCTTGATGTCTTCGGGTTGCGGCGGGGTAGGTGTGACAGGACCCGTTTGCGCATGGGCGCATGAATCGACGAAATCGTCGAAGCCGGCGGGCGTACAGACCAGCATGTATCGCGAGGGCAGGTCCGTGTTGTTCGCCAGCCGATGCGGCACGTTTCGCGGCAGGAGCGCAGTCTCGCCGGCATGCACGCTGACCTGCTGTCCGTCGATGGTGACATCGACCACACCTTCCAGCACCGTGATGGTCTCTTCCTCGCGGTCATGGACATGCAACGGCGTTGCCCGGTGAGGAGGTCCGAAGATCTCCATCATGCAGAAGACGCCGGCGGTGTCTTTTCCGGAAATCAGCAGGCGTACGCGCGTGCCGGCAAAGTTGTACTCGGGCGCTTGAGTGTTCAGCACGAACATGATGTTCCTCTTGAATTGATCACACGACCTTCACTATAGGCCGCGCGTCGTTCAAGAAATATAGCCGCCGCTGCCGTAACATTCACGGCAACATACCGTGAATTTCCGATGAAAAACCTCAGACAATTCATGAGTTTTGCAGCGGTTGCCAGGAACGGCAGTTTCGCGGCAGCCGCGCGTGAACTGGGTCTCGCGCCGTCGTCGGTCGCGAAAAGCGTGGCGCGTCTGGAAAGCGATCTCCGCGTGCGCCTGTTCCACCGGACAACGCGAGCGGTTCGTCTCACAGAGGAAGGCGATGCGCTGTTCGCGCGCTGCGCACGCGTGCTGGAAGAGATCGAATCGCTGGAATTATCGGCCACGCAATCGCCCGAAGCGCCTTCAGGAACCCTGCGTATTGGTGCGCCAATAGGCTATGGAACCCGCAAGATCGTGCCCGTTCTCAATCGTTTGCTCGCAGCGCATCCGCTGCTCAACGTCGACATGCGCCTGACCGACGAGCGTGTGAACCCGGTGAACGAAGGGCTGGACGCCGTGGTGCGACTCGGCACGCTGGACGACTCGGGCCTGGTTGCACGCACGATCGATCGTCAGCATCTGGTGCTATGCGCAAGCCCCGCGTATGTGACCGCGAATGGCGCACCGCGGTCAGTCGCAGAGGTAGACGAGCGTCCTGTCATAGTGTTCAGGATGCCTACCAATGGGCGAGATCGCCCGCTTGAATTCATCGTCGATGGGAAGAACATCCAACTGCGCCCCCGCTCAAGGTTTTCGCTAAGTCACGGCGACGCCATGGTCGAAGCGCTGCTTGACGGTGCGGCGATCGCTCAAGTGCCCGAGCACATGGTCGAGCGTCACATCAGGGAGGACACGCTTGTTGAGTTATTGCCCGAATTCCGCCCTGCGCCGCTCGCGGTCAACGTCGTGACGCCCGGCGCGCGGATGATGCCGACGCGAGTGCGTGTGTTTATCGATGCGGTGGTGTCCGCGTTCAATCCATGAAACTGCTTGAAAGCGGGTAAACCCGCTTCAAGATTTCGAGAGCTGTCCTGATGGCCGCTCCGCCACGCTCGACACACTCAAACTGACCAGCACGCCGCAATGGGAGCGAATGTACGCGGCCGTCGAGCGGGAGCGGCTCGGATATGGACACGGCGGAAACGGATCTGCATATCGATCTGCTTTCGCATTGTCCGAATCGCGAGATCGTCCAGGCGCTCGCGCGCACGCATGTGCTGTTCGTGCCGACGCGTTATCTTGCGGACCCTTACTTGAGCATACCGGGCGAGCTTATCGACAACGCGTTTGCCGAGCACCTGCGCATAATCGATGCGCTCCTTGGAAACAAGCCGGCGCGCGCTGCAAAGGAACTGCAAAAGCATCTGGACGAAGCCGATACCCGCTGGATGCTGCGTTTCGATCTCGTCAGCCGCCTTGAACAGCCGGAACTGCCGTCTTATCTGAGCGCGATCGTTTCGTGAAGCTGGTACGGACCGCGCTGTTGTTTCTGCAAATTCGGCCTCATATGGGTAAGCTCTTGCGATGTCGCGTGCGCAATGACCGCGCCCCAAATTTCAACACCTACGCCAGCCGATAAACTGTTCCGGCAGCGATTTGTCGTGGCAGGATAGCGGGGTCGTTGCTACGACCATCCGGCGTTCATTGTAAAAAGTGCAAGTATGGAAACAGGTGATATGAGCCTCCTTCCCGAGGCGCACGCTGAATTACTGTGTTATGTCGTCGCCACGGCAGCGGCGACGTACGCGCTCACGAGTGACTGGCGCGTGGATCATGTCGTGATCGCATGCCGGTCATGGCTTTCGAGCAACCACCTCCATTTACCGTGGCTCGACCGTGTTCGCCTTGGGCAGCTCGCGTTGCAAATTGCACAACGCGATCTGATCGGCGTCGGCATTGCGTTGAAACGCGCCGATGTGCAGGGCCTTTTCACCGGCGACATGAAACTGAACCCGGCAAGTACCGTTGTTCAGCGGATGTTGCAGGTGTGCCGCCATGCGCTGGAGGATCATCGGTTTGCCTGAACGCGGACCGGCCGTCATGCGCCGGCCCAGCGAGGGCATCGAACTATTAGCTGACCGCGTAACGCTCCAGCCAGTGCGCGTAGGGCGCCGGCAGCGTCCAGGCCGCACGTTCGATCCCCAGCTTCTTCGCCGCGTAGTACGGCCAGTGCGGATTGGCCAGATGCGCGCGGCCTACCATCACGAGGTCGAGCTGGTTGTCGCGAACGGTGCCATCGGCGAGTTCGGGGGTATCGATTCCCCACGCCGATGCAACCGGAAGCTGCGCTTCACGACGTACGCGCTCGGCGACAGGCGCAAGGAACGCCGGCGCCCACGGAATGTTCGCGGTCGGCGTCGAGAACCCGACGCTGACGCTGAGCAAATCCAGACCACCACGCTTGAAATTGCGGGCCAGTTCGATGGACTCTGCAAGCGTCTCCTCATCACGTCCGTCGTATTCGATCACGCCGAAACGCGCCGTCAGCGGCAGATGCTCGGGCCACACTTCGCGCACCGCGGCAAGCGTTTCCAGCAGGAAGCGGCTGCGGTTTTCAAGGCTGCCGCCGTAAGCGTCATCGCGCTGGTTCGAATGCGTCGAGAAGAAACTCTGGCCCAGATAGCCGTGCGCGAAGTGCAGTTCCAGCCACTCAAAGCCTGCATCACGAGCGCGCTTTGCAGCGGCCACGAAATCCTGGCGCACGCGCGCGATATCGTCGAGCGTCATGGCTTTCGGCACCTTGGACAAGCCGCCGCCAAACGCAACCGCCGACGGCGCGATGGTCGTCCAGCCGCGTGGATCGCTTTCCGCGATATGGTCGTCGCCTTCCCACGGACGGTTGGCGCTCGCCTTGCGGCCCGCGTGACCGATCTGGATGCCGGGCACGGCGCCTGCCGCCTTGATGGACGCCACCACCGGCACGAAGGCTTGCGCCTGTTCGTCGTTCCAAAGTCCCGTGCAGCCCGGCGTAATGCGGCCTTCCGGCGACACCGCCGTCGCTTCCACGATCACGAGTCCGGCGCCCCCACGCGCAAGCGCAGCCAGATGCACGCGATGCCAGTCGTTGATCAGCCCGTCGTCGGCCATGTACTGGCACATTGGCGGAACGGCGATGCGGTTGCGAAGGGAAACGTCTTTCAGCTTGAACGGCTCAAACAATGTCGGCATCTGCGAGGCTCCAAAAAATGCGCTGTTTTGATAGTTCGATAAAAATCGAATAACCGGAGTATCGCAGAATCCTTTACCATTTGCTTTATGCGCAACTATAACCATCCTGCCCCCAAGGACTTCGCCCTCGAGCGGATTTTCAATGCTCTTAGTGACCCGGTGCGTCTGGACATCGTGCGGCATCTGGCGCGCGTCACCGAGGCCACGTGCGGCGAACTGGACGGCGGCCGCCCGAAGTCGAGCATGTCGCATCACTTCAGGATCTTGCGCGACGCGGGTCTCGTGCAGACGCGGGTGGCCGGCACGGTTCACCAAAATACGTTGCGGCTCGATGAACTGGAAAGCCGGTTCCCTGGCCTGATGAAGGCCATTCTGGAACACTTGCTGGTAGAGGAGATGGCCTAAGGGCGTCGCGCAGATTCAGATCATGCTGCGCGAGGGAGCGCAGTATCGGAAAATATGATCAGTCATCCTTACCACGCTGGAATGCCTTTACGATTTCAGCCTTGTGCGCGTGGTAGAACGCCATGTTCTCGGCGCTGGGGATCTTGGCTTTATCGACGTATTTCGCCTGCTTTGGATCGGCGAGCATTTCGTCTGTCATCTGCACGCGCATCAGGACGATCGCGCCGAGCGCGGCCTGACGCGGAGTCAGGCCGTGTCTGTCGAGCGCGGCCTTGCTCGCGGGCGTCTTTGCAATCGACGCGCTCATTGCATCGATCGATGACAGCATCGCCGCGGCCTTTTTCGGATCATTTTCTTCGGCCCGCGCGCCGCCTTCAGCGGCGGCTGCTTCGAAGCGCTTGAGGAAGTCGTCAGTGAGCGTGAAGTTTTGAACCTCTTTCTGATCCGCGGGCGTGAGTGCGCGGGCGGGAAGGGAGGTTGCGAGCGCCACTGCAGGGAACACAATGACGCTCGCAAGCTTCAACAACCGTTTGATACGGCTTTTCATCACAACGCTCCTCTCAGGCATGCCGGCACGGCCGTCTCCGGCAATTCAGTTGATCTTCAGTTGACCTTCAATTGACCACCGCGGCCCAGTCCACCTTGAACGTCCTGCGCCTTGTAGCTGCGCAGGGCGACGACCATCTTGTTGTAGGCATCGATAAACGCCGCCACCGTCGCCTTGCCTTCCGGCGTCTTCGAAAAGCCGCCCAGACCGCCCGCAGCGCCGCCGCCCAGTCCCGACAACGCCGCGCCATAGTTGGTCGCCGTCGCGTTACCTTCGGCGGCTGAAATCTGGACCGCCGAGCGTACGTCGAACAGCGTCAGGGTCACGACGGACGCCCGGCTCTGCATGCCGCCCGCCAGCCTGGCAATCGCAGCATTGCCGACCAGGCCACCGAGCACGCCGGTGACGCCGCCAATGGCCGAGTCGTTGATGACGATCTGTGGTTCCATGTAGTAATCGGCCGCGACGCGCTGTCCTTTCTGCTGTTTCGATCCCGCCCGATATTCCCCCGAATTGCGCTGCAGCGACGTGATGCGCGAAATGCGCGCATCGGATTTCTGGTTGCCGATGGACGTGATCACAAAGCAGTTCGACTGCTGTACCGCGAGCCGCAGCAACGGGTCGATCGACGTCACTTGCGTGGCGCTGCCGAACGCGCCGAACCAGTCGGCGTTGCGGCCGTCATCGACCGCGATCGTCCCGAGGGGCGCAGTGCAACGTTCAAGCGTTTCATCGGCGCCGGCGCTCGTCGCGCCACCCGCTGCGCCCGAGACACCCGCGCTCTGACCGCCCGTGGATACCATGCCGCCGCAAGCGCTTAGCGATACCGTCAGGAGGACCGCAAGTACTTTTTTCACGCCGGGAAATTCTGAACTGAGAGTCATGTTATTAGCTGCGTTGTGAGTGATCGGCATGCGACTCGCCCGGCTTCGCGAGAAGCCGCAACCAGCCGTCTAAAAAAAGGAATGCTTAGTATCCGTACCAGCTACGCTGCTGCCAGCGACCGTAGTACGGGTAGCCCGAAGACCAATAGCCGTAATAGACTGCTCGCCATTCGGTTTGCCATTTGTAGTAGGTCTCCTCTGACTTCTTTGCAGCTCTCGCTTGCTCAAGAAGTTTGCGCGACTCAGCATCGCCTCGCCCCGATGCAATCAGCAGCCATTTCTCGGCCTCGCGGGGATCTGATCCCATCTCTTCGGGCCCGAACAAATAGAAATTTCCCAGCGCTTTCTGCGCTTCGAGATCGCCGCCTTCAGCGGCCTTTCGCATCCACACAAGCGCTTGATAACTATCCTGACGCACACCGTCGCCGCGGAAATACCGGAGCCCCAGGTCGTAGGCCGCGCGAGGCTCTTTTTGCGCCGCCGACTCAAGCGCGGTGATGCGGCCATCGGTGTCCGCGTCATTGCCGTTTCCTGATGCCCCGAACGACACCTGACTTTTTGAGCGGTTGCTGCAACCCTGGTCGTCGCAAATCCGGACTTGATCGCTGTGTGACGGATTTTGGGCACAGGCTTCCAGCGCCAGGGCGGCGCACAGCGCCAGCCAGCGAGACTTCATCTTGATCCCCGATGCGCTTTGTTTATTGAAACACTTTAGCCTGACGAATAAGCCTGACGCATAAGGCGAGAAAATGGTAACAGCGAGGCGGCGATCCAATTTGCCTCACAGTCTCCAAAACCTGCCTGAGCGTCTCAAAAGCGGCGAATCAATCAAGCTTTCCGAGTACCTCTTTTAATGAGCCAGCGTATTGGGCTGTATCGGTGGGACTAGAAGCGGATTTCTCAAACGAAGATCCCCGGTCGCGCGCCTCACGGGGCGAATAGCCGAATGCCTGGCGAAATGTCCGGCTGAAGTGCGAATCACTTTTAAAGCCGTATCCGAAAGCAAGGGTGGAAATCCGATAACCCGCACCAGCCGGGCTTTCGAGTATCTGGCGGATTTTGTCGAGCCGACGTTGTTGAATGTACGAAACAACGCCCGATTCACGACTAAACAACCGGTAAAGCTGTGCGCGGGAAATGCCGACATCGCGGCAAATCAATGAGGGTGTGAGATCGGCCGATTTTAGGTTTGCATCGATAATCCGGCGCACCCGGTTAAAGACAGTTTGATTGATCTCGTTTTCCGCGTCCGCCAATGTTGCGATACATGGCGCGAGGGCGGCCGAAACCATGGCGAGCGTCGCTTGTTCCACATAAGGCATTTCCGCTGGCGCCAGGTTGGGCAACTGCCTGCGCAGCGCATGCATGTGATCGCCGAGCAGCGTGCTGAGCGCGCCTTCCAGTACGGTTCCGTGCAGGTTCGCCGACTTGATGCGCGGATCGAGAAGATCACGTGCGATCGTCAATATGATCGTGTCGCCGGCAATGATCTCCGAATCGAGTTCCCGCGCGAGATCGAGGATATAAATCTTCGACGGCTCTGCATTGATCGTCGCCCGGGCGGCATATCCCGACAATGAATGTGTAATGCCGAGACAAAGGTAGAAGTGATCCAGTCCATCCCGTCGAATCATTTGCGACGGACGTTTGACGCTATAGGCAACCGGATCATCCTCACCTGCCCACGTGCCGCATCCCATTAACAGCGAACCGATGTAACCGGTCGACAAATTGTAGTTAAAACGCTGGGAAGCCGGTTTTTCGATGCCCACGTCGAATATCGCATTGACTTCGTCCCGCCATACGTCGAACCGCTGGTCCTCGGAATAGGCGTCTGTCGAGAAATGGAAAAGATAAGGATTCAAATTTGAACTCCGAAGTCATGCCTGCACGAAGGGAAGTGATGAATACCATGTGAACGAATCTGAATAAGCCATTACGAAACGCATTATCCGTTTCTTACAGTATTTGTGCAGACCGCGCGGCTTTCGTTGAGCGCGGAACGTTGGCGAGATCAAAAACAGACAAGGGTAAACCCCCTCTATCCGGCGTGTTTTTGTGCTCATCTAATAAAAATGAATGTTGTTGACGACGTACATTTATCCTGAGCGATGCGCTGTCGCCCGTCGTCACCGCCATAGCACTTGCATTACACCGCACCCCATTCAAACGAAGGAGCAAAACGATGGCCAAGGAAATCCTGGTGGCATTTGGTATTGACGTGGACGCTGTTGCCGGATGGCTCGGTTCATACAGCGGCGAGGATTCACCCGACGATATTTCCCGGGGCCTGTTCGCGGGCGAAGTCGGATCGATGCGCCTGCTCAAGCTCTTCGAGCGCGAAAAGATCAGGACAACGTGGTTCATTCCAGGTCATTCCATCGAAACATTCCCGGAGCAGATGAAAGCCGTCGCGGACGCCGGACACGAGATCGGCATTCACGGCTACAGCCACGAGAACCCGATCGCGATGACACCGGAACAGGAAGAGGCCGTGCTCGATCGCAGCATTGAACTGGTGACGCAGTTGTCCGGCCGTCGCCCGACCGGATACGTGGCGCCGTGGTGGGAGTTCAGCCCGGTATCGAACGAGTTGCTGGTCAAGAAGGGCATCAAGTACGACCACAGCCTGATGCACAACGACTTCCACCCGTACTACGTGCGCGTGGGCGATACGTGGACCAAGATCGACTACAGCAAGCATCCGAGCGCGTGGATGAAGCCGCTCGTACGCGGTCAGGAAACCGATCTGGTCGAGATTCCGGCGAACTGGTATCTCGATGACCTGCCGCCAATGATGTTCATCAAGAAGTCGCCCAACAGCCACGGCTTCGTGAACCCGCGTGATATCGAGCAGATGTGGCGTGATCAGTTCGACTGGGTGTATCGCGAGCATGACGACTACGCCGTGTTCCCGATCACCATTCACCCCGACGTTTCCGGCCGCCCGCAAGTGCTCCTGATGCTCGAGCGGCTGATCGAGTACTTCCGTGGTCACGAAGGGGTGCGGTTCTGCACCTGCGACGAAATCGCCGACGACTTCCTGGCCCGCTTCCCGCGCGGCAAATAATCCGCTGCACCCACTCTTCGAAGAGAGCCATGATGAAAGAAAATCCGCTCGCTGCGTCCGGATTCAAGCTGGAAAAGATCCTGCCGGTCGATGTCAAACGCGCCACCATCGTCGCGTTTTTCGCCTGGGTGTTCGCTGTCTACGACTTCATCTTGTTTGGCACGCTGTTGCCGGAGATCGGCAAGCACTATGGCTGGGATGCCGCGATGCAAGCCGAGATCGCGACGCTGGTTGCCATCGGCACGGCAGTGATCGCGTTTGCGATTGGACCGGTGCTCGACCGTGCCGGGCGCAAGGCGGGACTGCTCTGGACGGTGGCGGGCGCGGCCCTGTGTTCTGGCCTGACGGTTGTCGGCGGAGCGCTCGGACAATGGCCGCTCGTGCTGATCCGCTCGCTTTCGGGCCTGGGCTACGCCGAGGAAACCGTGAATGCAACCTACCTCAACGAGCTGTATTCGGCCGCCAACGATCCGCGCCTGAACCGCAACAAGGGCTTTATTTATAGCCTCGTGCAAGGCGGCTGGCCGATCGGTGCACTGATTGCGTCGGGACTGACGGCCGTGCTGTTGCCGCGCATCGGCTGGCAGGGCTGCTTCATCTTCGCGACGTTTCCTGCCATCGTGATCTTCTTCATGACGCGCCGCCTCAAGGAGAGCCCGCAATTCCTGCTGCACAAGCGCATCAAGACTTTGCGCGAATCAGGCGATGATCGCGGTGCACGAGCGCTCGCCGGCGAGCATAGCGTGGATTACGAGCAGCACAGCCGCGCCGGGCTGCGTGAAGCGTTTCGCGGTACGTCGCTGCGCGCGACGCTCGTGCTGGGCGGCGGGATCCTGCTGAATTGGTCCGCCATCCAGGTCTTCAGCGTGCTCGGCACCACCGTGCTCACGCGCGTGCACAACGTGTCGTTCGAGAACTCGCTCTTGATCCTCGTGCTGTCGAACGTGATCGGCTACTGCGGGTATCTGAGCCACGGCTGGATTGGCGACAAGATCGGCCGCCGCAATACGCTTGCAATCGGCTGGATGCTCGGCGGGCTCGCATTCGCCGGCATGCTGCTCGGGCCGAGCAGCACGGGCGTGGTGGTCGCGTTGTACAGCCTCGGGCTCTTCTTCCTGATCGGGCCGTATTCGGCGGCGCTGTTTTTTATCGGAGAAAGTTATCCGACGTCCATTCGCGGCACGGGCAGCTCGATCGTCCACGCGATGGGTCCAATCGGCGCGATTCTCGCGGGCGTCGGCGTCACCGCGATGCTCAACCACGGCGGCGACTGGATGCACGCTGCGATCTGGTTCGGCGCGGTGCCGTGCTTCCTGTCCGGCGTGCTGATCTTCTTTGCAAAACACGTCAATCCCGAGGAAATCAGATGAGCGCGGAACAACGGGTACAGAAAGAAGGAGTGCGGCGCGTCGCGATCGTGACCGGTGCGGCAAGCGGGATTGGCCAGGCGCTTGCCGTCGCTTACGCAAAGGCGGGCGTGGCGGTGGTCGGCGGTTATTTTCCCGGCGATCCGCACGATCCTTCGCAGACGGAACAAGCGGTGCGCGAGGCGGGCGGCGAGTGCGTGATGCAGCCGGTCAACGTGACGTCGGCTGACGAAGTCGAGGCCTTCGCCACGCTCGCCGTGGAGCGTTTCGGCAGGCTTGACTACGCGGTCGCCAACGCGGGCTTGCTGCGCCAGGCGGCGCTCACCGAGATGAGCGACAACCAGTGGTTCGAGATGCTCGACGTCGACCTGAGCGGCGTGATGCGGACCTTCCGCGCGGCGGCGCGTCATATCGAGGATCATGGTTCGATGGTCGCGGTTTCATCCATTGCCGGGGGTGTGTACGGTTGGGAACACCATGCGCATTATTCTGCTGCGAAAGCAGGCGTGCCGGGTCTGTGCCGGGCGGTCGCAATGGAGCTGGCTCCGCGCGGTGTGCGCTGCAACGCCGTGATTCCCGGGCTGATTGAAACACCCCAATCGCTCGATGCCGTCAACTCGCTCGGTCCCGATGGCCTGCGCGAGGCGGCGCGCACGATTCCGTTAAAACGAGTCGGGCGGCCCTCCGAGATCGCGGCGCTGATCCGCTTCCTGACAAGCGATGACGCGTCCTACATCACGGGCCAGTCGATCATCGCCGACGGCGGCCTTACCGTGCGCTGGCCGGGCTAGGGAGAATTCGAATGACCACTTTGTTTTCACTCGATAGCCGCCGCGCGGTCGTCACGGGCGCGGCGAGCGGCATTGGCGCGGCGATTGCAAAGCTGTATGCATCGGCGGGGGCGCGCTTGCTGCTTGCCGATCGCGACGCGGCGCGCCTTGCGATTCAGGCCGATCTATGTCGCGCGGCCGGTGCAACCGTGGAAACGGTGCAGGCCGACGTGGGCGTTGAAGCGGAGGCGAACCGCATTATCGATACATGTATTGAAGCGTTCGGCGGCATCGATATCCTCGTGAACAACGCCGGCATGCTCACCCAGGCGCGCTGCACGGACCTCACGACCGAGATGTGGGACGACATGATGCGCGTCGACTTGCGCAGCGTATTCTTGTGTACGCGGCGCGCGCTGCCGTTCATGACCGCGCAACGCTGGGGCCGCGTGATCAACATTGCGTCGCAGCTCGGCATCAAGGGCGGCGCGGAGCTGTGCCATTACTCGGCGGCGAAGGCGGGCGTGATCGGCTTTACGAAATCGCTCGCGCTGGAAGTGGCGCCCGACAACGTGCTCGTCAACGCAATCGCGCCGGGACCGATCGAGACGCCGCTCGTGGATGGCATCAGCGAAGCGTGGAAAAAAGCCAAGTCCGCAGAATTGCCGTTGCGCCGTTTCGGTCTTGCTGATGAGGTTGCGCCGACGGCTTTGCTGCTGGCGTCCGATCCCGGCGGCAATATTTTCGTGGGCCAGACGCTTGGACCGAATTCCGGCGATGTCATGCCGTGATGCATCACTGATCTTCAGGAGGAACAAGCATGTGCGGCATGTGCGGACTGCTTGGCGGCGGTAACCATTGGTCGAACACGACCGCGCCGGTGGCAGGCGCGAACCCGCGGCGCCAGCGCCTTATCCAGGCCGCGCTCGCCAATCGCGTGCTGGTGCCGTTGCGGCTGAAACTCGATGACTTTCACGGGCAGTCGTTCCTGTTGTCGTCGCCCACGGGCGCGAGCGAACTGGTCAGTGATTTCTCTCAAGTGTGGCGAGTCGCCGAGCGCATGCTCGGGCGGCCGCTCGATCCACTGACGCTCTTCACCGACATCGGTAACGACAAGGCCGCCCCATGAGCCTCGCTTACGACATCCTGCCGCTCACACTCGTGACGGGCTTTCTCGGCAGCGGAAAATCGACCTTGCTCGCCGATGTCCTGCAAGGCGACGCCGCGCGTGACACGGCGGTCCTCGTCAACGAGTTCGGCGATGTCGGCCTGGACCATCTGCTGATAGGTGAAGTCGATGCACGCACCGTCCTGCTCGATAACGGTTGCGTCTGCTGCTCCATTCGCGGGGAGTTGAAAGACGCGCTCGCCACGCTTTTTTCACAGCGCGCGCGTGGCGACGTGCCGCCGTTCTCTCGCGTGGTGCTGGAGACAACGGGACTGGCGACGCCTGCGCCGATCATCGCAACCTTGCTCGCCGATCCGGTGATCCGCAGCCACTATGCGCTCAACGCGACGATTACCGTGGTCGATGCAGTGAACGCGCACGAGCAGCACGCACGGTATCCGGAATGGCTCGCGCAAGTAACGGCGGCCGACCGCTTGCTGATCAGCAAACCGGATCTCGTCGATGAACTCCGGCTCACGGAACTGGCCCGCATGCTCACGGCGCTCAACCCGGCTGCGGACGTGCTGATCCGCGGCGATGCAGCGACCGCACAGGGCGTGGATGGCCATCACGGGCGGGCGCTCCTCGACATGCTGTTTGCATCGGCGAGTTCCATCGATCTGATCGGGCGGATTGGCGGCGCCCAGCGTCGCGCTGCTGTGAAAGGCGCGCTTGCGCATCGCGGCGAGCAGGCATCGACCATTCAATCCTTCTGCATGCAGGTCGATATACCTCTCGACTGGCAGGTCTTCACCCTCTGGTTCACGATGCTTCTCAACCGTCACGGTGATAAGATTTTGCGTGTGAAGGGGCTGCTCTGCATTGCAGACTCGGACCGTCCGGCCGTGCTGCATGCGGTGCAGCATCTCGTTCATCCCGTGCTGCATCTGGATGCATGGCCGCCGGCGGGCGAGGGTCCGCGGCGCTGTTCCCGACTCGTGTTCATCACCGAAGGTCTCGGCCGCGACGCAATAGAAGCGTCGTATGCGCGGTTCCAACACCATCTGGAAGAAGCCGTTCATTGAAAGCGAAGCCAGCGTCGCCCAAGTCCAGTTCTCCCGCCTCGGCCGCGATTCATCCGGCGAAAGTCGAATTGCGCGTGCTCGGCACTACCGTCACGTTGCAGGAACATATCCGCAAGCAGGCCGAGCAGGAGCTTGGCATCAAGTTGCGGTTTATCGTCGACGATGGTTTTGCGGTCCAGCGCGCGGGCGTCATGCATCCCGATCGCTACGAAGTCTACGACCAGTGGTTTCACAGCATCGACTGCCTGTGGCCGGCGCGTGCGCTGCAGCCCATTGATGTCTCGCGTATCCGCCGCTGGGACGAGATCAATTCCCTGCCGCGAACTGGCCAGCTCGCCAATCACGCGTGTACCAACGCGGGCAGCGTGCCCGTCGACCGGCTTTACGTGCAGCCCGATAACTCGCTCGCGCGCACGCCCACGGAGCGCATCAGCATGTTGCCGCTCACGCATAACGCCGACAGTTTCGTTTATCTGGAAGACGCATTGCCGCCCGCGCTGCAAGGCACGCCGGAAAGCTGGGCGTGGCTGCTCGCGCCCGAACTGAGCGGCCGGGTCGCGCTGCAGGCGGACGCGGCGATTGGCGCCATCGATGCCGCCCTTGCCGTCGAAGCCGCCGGGCTGATGAAGTTCGCCGATATCGGCAACCTGAGCATCGAGGAGATCGACGCGTTGATCGATACGCTGATCGGTTTCAAGCAGCGCGGGCATTTCGCGGGCTTCTGGTCCACCTTCGCCGAGGCCGCGCAACTGATGATTGCGAACAAGGTCGCGATCCAGAGTATCTGGTCGCCGGCGACCGTGGAACTCGAGCGCGCGGGGCTGCGCTTCCGGCTGGCGAGTCCGCAGGAGGGGTATCGCGCGTGGTTCGGCGGCATGGCGCTTTCGCGTCTCGCGCGCGGCCGGGTGCTGGACGCCGCTTATGAGTACCTCAACTGGTGGCTCGACGGCTGGGCCGGCGCGACCATGGCGCGGCAAGGTTTCTACATCTCGAACCCCGAACGTTCACGCGAGCATCTTGACGACGCAGAATGGGCTTACTGGTACGATGGCAAGCCCGCGGCCGCCGAACTTCCCGGACCGGTCAGCCGGCATCTGGTGGCCGCCGGCCAGCAGCGCGACGGCGGCAACTACATGGCGCGCATGGGCCGTATCGCCGTGTGGGATTCCGTGATGGACGAGCATAATTACCTGGTGCGACGCTGGAACGATTTCATGCGCGCCTGATGGAACAACGCCGGCAGCAACCATGATCCAACGATGACAAGAAGCGCACGCGGCGCGCTCAAGCAGCCGGGCCGCACTGAAAAATCCGACATCCGCGCGCCACACTCGATGGCAGGGTCTGCGTCTGGGTCTGTGTCCGATCCTGCGCAGGAAACATCGGGCGACACCGACACGCGGCTGCGCTACCGGCTGATCCACGACCAGTTGAAAAGCGCGATTGCGCTTGGCCGTATCGCGCCCGGGCTCGTGCTCCTCGAAGGACCTGTCGCGCGTATTTTCGGCACGAGCCGCGTGCCTGTGCGCAAGGCGTTCGAGATGCTGCACGCCGGAGGTTTGCTGCATACCTTCGAAGGGCGCGGTTACCTCGTTGTCCATCCCGATGGCCGCATCCCCGATCCCGTCCGGGCACCGCTTTCGGAAGCCGCGCTCGGTTTCGAGGAGGCACAGGCGCCGCTCGAACTGCCGTCCAACAGCGAGCGGATCTATCACGCGCTGGAAGCGGCCGTTTCGATTGCGGTTGCATTCGGGCATTATCGGATCGATGAAAGCCTTGCTGCCGAGGTGTTCGGCGTCAGCCGTGGCGCCGTACGCGAAGCACTGAGCCGGCTGCGCGATTTTGGTCTCGTTGAAAAATCCGCGTACTCTCACTGGCTTGCCGGCCCGCTGACCGCGCGGGCGGTGGCTCAGGATTACGAGCTGCGTGTATTGCTCGAACCCGCGGCGTTGCGCGCCGGCTATGCGAAGCTTTCACGCGAGACGATCGACGCTGCGTGTGATGAAATTGAACGGGCGATCCTCGATCCTGATTCGATTGATGCCGATGGCCTTCAGCAACTCGAAACCACCTTGCACGTGGACTTTTTGCAGCATGCACCCAACAAGAAGCTGCTGGTCACTATCGACCGGGCGCTGATGCCGCTCACGGTGAATCATGCGTTTTTCAACGCGTTCAATCTGCATCCGGAACTTGCTACGCTGATCGAGCATCGCGCGGTTTTATTCGCGCTGCGAGACGCAGATATCGATACCGCCGCGCGGGCGCTCCTGCTGCACCTGCATGCGGCGCAGAAGCGGACCTTGCAGCGGCTCAAGGTGCTAGCGGTGCTGCCCGAACCCGACCTGCCTTTGTATATGCAGCGGATCGTTTAGCGCGCGTGGCCATGAAATGCCGTTCAACCGGGAGACGCCCTTGAAAACGCTGACGGAGCAACTCACTCAATACGCGGCCTATCATCGCGACCGTCGTAACGTCGCCACGCATTTCGTAGGCATTCCCATGATCGTCCTTGCGCTCGCGGTGCTTCTCAGCCGGCCCGTGTGGATGACCGCCGTGCTGCCGTTTGCGCTTTCGCCGGCGTGCGCCTTGTTCCTCGCGGCGACGCTCTACTATCTTGTCCTCGATATCCAGCTTGGCGTGATCATGGCGATCGTTTCCGTGCTGTGCCTGGCCGCCGGGCAATGGCTCGCCGCACAGTCCACGGTTGTCTGGCTGGTCACGGGGGCAGGGCTCTTCCTGACTGGATGGGCGCTGCAGTTCGTGGGACATATGGCGTATGAGCATCGCAAGCCGGCTTTCGTGGACGATGTCATCGGCCTGATGATCGGGCCTTTGTTCGTGCTGGCCGAAGCGCTGTTCCGGTTTGGCTGGCGTCCCGCCTTGCATCGCGCGATCAGGGCGGATGAGCGTGATTGAGCGCTACCGGGTCGTATAGACGCAAGAGCACTACAACGTCCCTTCAATGCGCGCATTGCGCAGTCATTCTCGAATCTCGTCACCCGTTCGTGTTTGCCGGAACGTAGAGCCAAAACTCGTGCCGCCATCCAGGCTTGTGCCGTCCTTGTCCTCGATCCTCGGGAGACAAACTGGCCGACTCCGGTTTTCTTTTTGCTCTGAAGTACGCCTTTGAACAGGTGTCTCGCCGCCATTCGCAAGCAGGCAAAGTCTTACCCACACGGTCAGCAGGGGATGGTTTCAGCGAGCCGTTTAATGCGATGTTATGTTGCAGCAAGCTTTCGTTGGCGATGCGCATACCGCTTAACGAACCCATCTTCTGTACGCTCTTCAAGCCAAATCATGTTGACGGAAAACACATCCTCTATCGGCGACGTCCTGCCCGAAAGCGACACCCCTTCCTCGCTGCGCCAGTGGTTATCGGTGGCGGCGGTGACGCTCGGCGCATTTGCATTTGTCACGACCGAGTTCCTGCCGGTGGGACTTCTGCCTTATGTATCGCGCGAACTGGGCGTCTTGCCCGGTACCGCGGGCCTGATGGTGACGACGCCCGGCATCATCGCAGCGATATCGGCGCCCGGGCTGATGCTGGGAGCCGGGCGCATGGATCGACGGCATGTTTTTCTACTGCTGACGGCGATGTTGCTGGCATCGAACCTGTTATCCGCATTCGCTCCCAACTTTGGCGTGATGCTGGTAGGGCGCGCGTTGCTCGGCGCCGCGCTGGGCGGTTTCTGGACGCTGGCGACATCCGCTGCAAGGCGGCTCGTCGAACCCCGGGACGCAGCCAGGGCAATGGCAACGATACTCACCGGCGTCACCTGCGCGACCGTCATTGGCGTGCCGCTGGGGACGTTCATTGCGGGGCTTGCGTCGTGGCGGGTATCGTTCATGGCAACCGGTGGCCTCGTCGCCGTGGCCCTCATTGCGCAGTTGCTGATGGTGCCGTCGCTGCCGTCATCGACAGCACTGCGCTTCAGCGATCTCACGAGATTGCTTAAGCAATCGCATTCGAGGAAGAGCCTGCTGATGGTGGCCCTTGTTTTCGCCGGCCACTTTGCGTCCTTTACATACGTCACACCATTTTTGCTTGGCGATGCGCATCTCGACATATCGACGATCACCTGGTTATTGCTCGGCTTCGGTGTGATCGGATTCGTGTCGAACTTTGCGGCATCGGCGACCGTGGTCAAGAACCTCAAGATGACGACGGCGACCATGATCTTCATCCTGGCGGCCGCGTTGTTGCTGATGCCCGTGTTTCAGCATTGGCAACTGGGCGTAAGCGCGATCGTGCTGGCATGGGGTATCGCGTTCGGCGCGCTTCCGCTTTGCTTCAGCGTCTGGATCCAGCGCGCGACGCCGGATCAACCGGAAGCAGGTTCGGCGCTCTTCGTCAGCATCATTCAGCTCGCGATTGCGGCGGGGTCGCTGGTCGGCGGAACGGTGGTCGATCGCGCCGGCATTCCCGCCGACTTCTTGCTCGGCGGCTCGCTTTCGCTGCTGGGGCTCGTGGCGCTGTTGAGCATTGGCGCGCGCAAGGAGACCGCGTCGGCGGTGCCGGTTCCGTGCAACGCGACGCCGGAGTGAAGCAGAGACTGGCGTTGTCGCGGGTTATCGAGCGTTATCGCGAGTGCGACTTGAACGCTTCGCCGCCGATACCCGCGTGATCCACCGCCGCAATTCGATTACGGCCATTGTCTTTCGCCTGGTACAACTGGGCATCGACGAGATTGATGAACGCCGTTGCATCCATTCGGTCAGTCGGGACGATCGTGCCCACACCAAAGCTCGCTGTCACACGCTGGTTATGGGGTGAGCGCACGTGCGCAATCGCCTCGTCCGAGATCAGCGCGCGGCAGCGTTCGGCGATCCTCACGGCGTTTTCGGCGGGCGTATTGGCTAGGACCAGGATGAATTCCTCGCCGCCGAATCGCGCAAGGAAAGCGTCCTGGCCGGCCGCTTCGCCCAGCACACGGGCGACGTGCTTGAGGCACTCGTCGCCTTGCAGATGCCCGTAGTAGTCGTTGTATGACTTGAAGAAATCGATATCGGCCATGATCAGCGAAAGTGGCGTGCCCGAAGCCTTCGCCGCAGCCCATTCGCGCTCCATGACGCCGTCGAACATGCGGCGATTGCCCGCGTCGGTGAGGCTGTCGTGGAATGACAGTCTTTCCAGTTCTTTTTGCAATTGCGCGAGCTTTTCTTCGTTGCGTTTGCGTTCGCTGATATCGAACATGAAGCCGACCAGGGAATCGACTTCGCCATTCGCATTGCGCACCACGTGCACGACGTCGCGCAGCCAGACATAACCGCCGTCGCGTGTGAGCGCCCGGTAATCAGCTTCATGATCGGAGCCGGCCTTCGATTGCGCGACGCAGAAGTCCACGACCGATTCGCGGTCGTCTGGATGCATGCGTTCCGCCCAGTCGTTGACGCTTTTCCAGCTCGACGGTGGCCAGCCTAACAGTCCTTCGATCTGCGGGCCGATGTAGGCAAATTCCATGGTGGCCCAGTCGATTTTCCACGGGATCGCTTTGGTGGATTCGAGCAAGGTCCGGTAAATGGCGCTGTCGTCGTCTCCGAGAACACGGGTGGGCGCAGCCAGGGACGCGCCGTGCGACAGGAAGGCGGCCTTCAGGTTGCCTGGATTGTCTTGCTTGCTGTCGGGACTGTCTTGGTCGGTCATTTGGCGGCGGTTTTTGATTTTGTGGCTTTGCGGTTGCGGGAGTGCCTGATGATGTTAACGGCAGCGGACGCCTGTCAGTAAAGATTTTGTTTTGGAGCGTTCCACAAGCGATGCGCACAGGCGTTCTTGTATCATCGTGAGACCTTCTTCATGCACGCACGCCAAACGCACATGTCAGACTATCTCGACGCTCCAGCTCTTCTAACGATCGCATTAGCCGCGCAATCGCACGCCGCGGCGCCATGCAATTGCACGCGAACGCCGCTTGACGGCTGGAACTCGCAGCCAGTTTCCCTCGACGAGGAGCGGCTTCAGGAAGTGGGCACGCTTTGCGTAGCCAGCGACCCTGAGCCGAGCTATCAGGAATACCTGCCCCAAGGCGTCGATTACTGGTCATCAGAAGCACCTATCGCACCGCGATACTTTCCATACAACCGCTGCACCGTATGGCAGTGCACGCAATGCACCCGGCTCTATCTTCGATACACGGAAGGCGGCGGTTATTTTGTCGACCGCCGGATCCGTGCGGTGCGTTCCGCTCTCATTCAGGACGTTCCCCTTTAGGCGGTCCAGTTCGGGGTATTGTCCGGCAGAAGATTCGCTAGTGTCCACGGCACGCTTCGCGCCGCTCGCGAGAGCCTTCCGCAGTGGCAGACCCGAGGTTCGGCTGACAGCGTCAGGAATGTCCGAAAACGTCCTGTACTCGTCCGCATCAGGCCTCGCGTGAAGGTCGCCCTCGCTTTAGCATGAGGGCCATCCTGCAACGAAAAGAGACGTACAACGAAACCCCATGACCAACACTGCACTCATCGTAATCGACGCACAGGAATCATTCCGGCGCACTTCCTATTGGTCCGAAACAGACCTGTCCTCATATATCGACCGGCAGCAGGCGTTGATTGACGGCTGCGTTGCGCACGGCGTAACGGTGGTCCGTATATTCCATGTTGAAGAGCAGGGGGCGTTTTCACTCGCGTCCGGCCATGTCAGGACGCTGGACGAACTGTCGATCGCACCGGCTGTGACATTCCACAAGCATCGCCACAGCGCGCTTGCGGGCACTGCGCTCGCGTCCTGGCTGATCGCACAGGGAATCGGACGATTGATCGTCAGCGGGATCAGAACGGAGCAATGCTGCGAAACGACCTCGCGCCACGCATCCGATAGCGGCTTTGAAGTCGACTTCGTTAGCGAAGCGACGCTGACCTTCGCAATGACCCATCCTCGTAGCGGGCGGACGTACACTCCACAAGACATCCGCGAGCGCACTGAACTCGTGCTCGAGGGACGCTTCGCTCGTATTGCGACTGTTGGAGAAGCACTCGAGGCGTTGCCTCGACCCTTGGTCGCGTAGTTTCGAAGACGCGAGCGCTCATTGCATACACGATGTGAATCACTGAAACCGGTACGACCGATGCAGAAGTTGTCGCAACGAAAGGAAAGCGGTCCAATGAAGCTGAGAACTCGTACCGGTCACGCGAAGGACCGTGCGATTCCGGTGTTGTTCGTGCTGCTGCCCAACGTGCTGATGCTCGATCTCGCGGGTCCTGCGGAAGTGTTGAGGCTCGCATCGCAACTCAATGCAGAGGAAGCGGGTGGCCCCATCCGCCGCTTCCAACTGAGCTACGTCGGCCCGGTTGCTTGCGTGCAGACTTCGATCGGCTTGACGCTTGAGGGTATCAAGCCGTTGCCCGAATCGCTTCCCGCAGACGCGATCGTTGTGATCGTCGGAGTGAGTTCGTCCATCGATACCATCAGGCGGCGAACATTCGATGCGGCGTCCAACGCGGTCACGGACTGGCTGACCCACGTAGTCGCGCCCATCAAGAACCGCGTGATGTGCGTGTGTTCGGGGGCTTTGATTGCGGCGCGTGCGGGACTGCTGAATGGGCGGCGGTGCACCACTCATCATGCGTTGTGTGACGCGTTGCAAGCCATTGCACCCACTGCGAAAGTACTGGAGAACAGGCTTTATGTGTCGGACGGTTTGATCAGCACCAGTGCCGGCATCACGGCCGGAATCGACCTGATGCTCCAAATGCTCGCTGAACTCGCAGGCCCGCGCGCAGCGTGCGCAGTCGCGCGTGACATGGTGGTCTACATGCGCCGTACCGGCACCGATCCTCAGTTGTCGCCATGGATCACCGGCCGCAACCATCTGCATCCTGCGCTGCATCGGGTACAAGATGCAATTGCGGTCGACCCGGCGCGCGACTGGAATTTAGCGCAGATGGCGAGCATTGCTTGCAGTAGCACGCGGCACTTGGCGCGTCTATTCCATGAATATGCCGGAATGAGCCCGATAGACTACATTCACGGCCTGCGTGTAGCGCTCGCACGCGAATTGATCGCCCAATCTTCGCTCGACATGGAGGCGGTGGCCGAGCGTGCTGGTTTCGGGTCTGCACGGCACATGCGACGTATCTGGCGCAAGTACGACGAAGCAACGCCGTCGAACAGCCGTCGTGCAAGCGCAGAGGTTTCATGATCGGGCGAGACATGGCAGATGGCAGTCAGATCGCGGTGCAGCGGAACTTACGTCTCCGGATTTGCGATGTCAGCTTCAACGATCTGCATGCCGAGCGCCGTCGCTGCGCGAAGCGCTTGCTCCTTGTCGTCGAAGGGACCAATTGCGGGGGCGCCTTCAAAAGGAAAAAGGAGGCGGCTATCGGTCTTCCTGACAACCTTGAGCGAACCCACGAAGCGGCCATGCATCAATCGATAAGTGGCATAGATTGCAAAGTCGTCATGGCTCCTGGCTTCACGTGCGGTAACGATGGCATCGTTGCGGGAAAACAATAACTTGGGTTTGATTCCAGCTTGTCGCATGGGATTCCTCCGGCGATCGAACTGAAAGGTGCAGCGTTGTTGATGTGATGAAATGCCCGTCATGCTTCAAGCTTGACGGGGGCATTCCGACTCGATCGCAAAAAGTCGCTGCAGGTCGCAACGCGTTTTGCTTTAGTCATTTGACGGATTGTCCGGATCGACAGCGCCTTTGTTTATGTTGTCTTTGAAGTCCGCCAGATCTTTTTTATTCGAGCCGTTCGTAATCTCGACTTGTCCCTTGAGTTCGAGATCTTCTTTGCCAGTGAGCTTGCCTACCGTGAAATCAGCAACCCCTTTGAGCTGCTCCTTTACACCCTCGACCTTATCTTTGTCCATTTCCATCTCCGATGGTCAATTGCAAACCGCGTATCGAACCGCTTGATACCTGGTTGCGTTGTTAAATTGCTGCCTATCCCAAGCCGAAATCAGTGCCAGCAAGACCGCGACGTCGGCCTTATCCTCGCCGACAGTCGCGAGGCCATTGCCGCCATCGTGGCGAGAAATTGCCGTTTTATATAACTGCAACTGCCGCCTTGCATTCGGCGTGCCACGAAGGTCCGCATCTCGCGATCGGCAAGTTTTTCCCGTTCAGCGCACTCGATAAGCTCGCAAACGGAAAAAAGAGGCCGCCCTGAGAGCGCCCTAAGCCCAATATGATCTGCCGCGAAATGTCTAGCGATTCAAACGGGACCTCTCTGGTTGATCGCGTGACGTTATTCCGGATGCGTCGCCAGCTCGTCCAGATGGTCCAGCAAATCGGCAGGGTCTTCATATACGCGGATCGCGCCTGCTCGTTGCAATTCTTCCTCTCCCACTCCGCCCGATTTCAAGCCAAGGCCCAGTGCGTGACAACGCCGCGCGCCAAGCAGGTCCCATGTGCTGTCGCCGACTACATAGACGCGCTCGATAGGCACGCCCAAACGCTCGGCCGCGGCCAAGAAGACGTCCGGCTCAGGCTTTCCCTGGCTGACTTCGTCGCCGGTCAGAACCGTCGCTTTTTCGGGGTCGATGCCTAGCTTCTTGAGGTTGGATGCTGTCGCATCGGGGCTGCCACTAGTGGCGATCGCCCAAGGAATGTTTGCCTGGCTCAACGCATCTAAAAGCGCGCGGGCGCCTGGCAAGGGCTGGATTTGCGACTCCTGTTTGCCAAATACCTCGGCTTGGCGTTCTTTCACGCGTGCGATACTCTCGGCCGTGACGTCGCCTCCCAGCTCCTTGAATATTTGCTTTGCAAACAATTCGCTGCTCATGCCAATCTTCCGATGAATCCGCGAGATTGGCAGATTGAAGCCTTCGCCGGTCAACGCTTCGCTCCATGCGATGACGTGTTGATAAACGCTGTCAATCAGCGTTCCATCGAGATCGAAAACAAATGCCGTTTTCATCGAACGCCTCCTGGCGCTTGCGCGATATTACGGGAACCTGCCAGCACCGCGAGCAGAGTCAGGCTCGCCAGGGATAGCGCGAGGATTGGGAAAGCGCCCGCGCTGTTGACCGCAATCTCGGCGGGGCGGCCTGCCACCAGTTGCAGCCGGCGCGTGTTCATTCGTGCGCCGAGACGGCGAAGCTCGGAGGCAAGAATGTCCTCTGCCATGGGAAGCAGGATGGTTTCCTCGTCGGCTACGTGATGAATCACTTCCCGCATCAACTCCATGACCGTGTCGTCGTACTCGGGCGTCATTGGGTCCATCGTGCGCAACTTGGCGATGTGTTCGCGCATCGCGTTGTGCTCGGGAACGCTTTTATCGATTGCAATAGCGGTCGGTTTTGCAGCGCGAAGCGCGGGGTAGAAGATTTCTTCTTCGAGTTGCGCGTGAATTTCGAGCGCTGCGCAGATGGTGTTGACGATCGCTGTTTTGCGCCAGTGAGGCGCATCGGTGCGGTATCGGTGAAAAGCCGCCAGGACGTGGGTGTGGTCCAGCTTTATCATTGTGGTAATACGGGGTGACAGCCTGAAGGATTGCAAATTCATGGTGATTCTCGCCGGTGAGCACGATTTCTGTGTATCGGCATCTCTTGCAAACGCTATGCCATCGAATGAGTCTGCTAGCCACCGATACACATATTTCGCTGGAACCCCTTAAAGTTTCGCACCGATGCGGCCGTTAGAAATGATTCGAGCTTCTTCCACTCGTTCGGATTTCAGAAATTTCGAAGTAAAAGGTTCATGTCATGCCCCCGACTCCAGGTGCTGGTTCGTTTCCTATCCACAGTGAAAAGGTCAGTTGTACCGGATGCCGATCCGACGCAAGTGCAGGCATTGAGTTGGCTTTTGCGTTTCAACCGATTGTCGATACCGCGTCCGAAACGACCTACGCATGTGAGGCGCTCGTGCGGGGTCCCAACGGTGAGGGCGCGCACTCCGTGCTTTCCAAAATTGACGAAGGCAACAGGTACGCATTCGATCAATTATGCCGAACCACGGCTATCGCCCAGGCTGCCGCGCTAAGCCTCGACTCGTTTTTATCGATAAATTTCATGCCCAACGCGGTCTACCGCCCCGAAGCGTGTATTCAAAGCACGCTCGCGGCAGCGGAGAAGTACGGCTTTCCCCTAGACCGGATCATCTTCGAGACCGTGGAAGGCGAGAATATCGTCAGCCGGCCTCATCTGGTCGACATCTTCAAAGCCTACAAGCGCTTCGGTTTTCAAACGGCGATCGATGACTTCGGCGCCGGATACTCCGGACTGACGCTTCTGGCAGATTTCCAGCCCGACCTCATCAAGCTGGATATGGAACTGGTTCGCGGCATCGACGTCGACGTTGTGCGGCAACATATTGTTCGCGGGGTAGTGGCCATTTGCCGCGATCTGGGCGTCAAGGTTATCGCGGAGGGCATCGAGTCCCATGGCGAGCGCGATTTTTTCGAAGCGCATGGCGTCACGCTGATGCAGGGATATCTCTTTGCCAAGCCTGCGTTCAAAACGATTCCGGAACTCAGCGAAAATTCGTTCACGCATTAGCACGTGCGCTCACTTCATGTGCGTCTGATCTGCCTTTAGCGTGCGCACGCCGTCGAGTGCTTCCGCAAAGAGCGTCTCCACCAAAGCAGAACGATGCGCCAAGACGGCGCGCATGCTGATGGTTCCTTTGTCGGTCAACTCTCCTG
The DNA here is from genome assembly GCF_001577465.1 of Burkholderia sp. PAMC 28687. Taxonomy (NCBI): domain Bacteria; kingdom Pseudomonadati; phylum Pseudomonadota; class Betaproteobacteria; order Burkholderiales; family Burkholderiaceae; genus Burkholderia; species Burkholderia sp. PAMC 28687. The sequence goes on along the minus strand of NZ_CP014506.1, from coordinate 1,268,971 downwards.
CTTCCGCGCAGGGAGCGGTTTCCAGCAAGTGAAGCCAAGCGATGCGGCTGGCGCTGCCGGTGGACCCTTTGTTCAGCGTTTGCAGCAGGTCCGCGAAGTAGGCGCGCACCTGCGACGACGAATGAATGCCCGATTCGAAAGTTTCCCCAAGTGTTGCGCAGGCGACGACGTCCGGAAAAACGAGCAGACCCACCTCGCTATGGCCCATGCCGGCGGGTATCGCGTCACGGACATAGGGCGCACCGAGAGCCACCGCCCTCTCACGTAGCGCTGTTGCATTGATGAAGACCCCGGTATTCAGCTTGAAATCGTCGGCTAAGCGTCCGTCGAACAGCAGTCCGAGTTCGGGACGAACCGGGTCGTAAAAAACGGCCGCGTCGCCGCTGCAGAAGAAGCCTTCTTCATCGAAAGCGCCTGTCAGCGAATTCGCGGGGGCCGTCATGTACTGATGCATGACGTGCGGGCCGCGATACCGAAGCTCCAGCCTTCCGTGGACAGGTGCGAGCTTTACCTTGCATCCCGGCGCAGGCAGGCCGATATACCGCTCCTGCTGTACGTCGCCAATGGTAAACAGGCATGCCGGCGAGGTTTCGGTCATCCCGAGTCCCGATACCACGCGCACACGTTCGCCGCAGTACCGCTTGCTCACCTCTTCCATGCGATCGCGGACTGTCCTGGATAGTCCAGCGCCCGCGAAGAACATCAGCTTGAGCCGCGAGAAAAAGTGATGGCCCAAGCCTGCATCCACCTCGAGCGCCGCGACCAGGTCTTCCCATCCCTTGGGCACATTGAAATAGGCAGTTGGCGCGATGTCGCGAAGGTTGCGCAGCGTCTGCCCGAAACGCTCCGCTATCGGCTTTCCTTCGTCGATGTAAAGCGTTCCGCCGTTATACAGCGCGATGCCCACGTTGTGACTTCCGCCATAGGTATGGTGCCACGGCAGCCAGTCCACCAGCACGGGCGGCTCGATTGCGAATTGAGGAAAGGTCTGCAGCAGCATCTGCTGGTTACTGCAAAGCATGCGATGCGTGGTCGGCACGGGCTTCGGCAAGTTCGTCGAGCCGGAGGTAAAGAGGGTCTTCGCAATGGTGTCCGGGCCGATACTGCCATGAACCGTATCGATTATGGTCGGATCCACCTCGCACAACGTGTCGAAGGACAAAGACCGGCCGGTCTGTTCGCGGCTGACAACAAGTACATCCGGATGCACGACCGCCTTGATCGCTTCGGCGTACAGTGAGTATTCGTCCGCAAACACCATGGCAGGATCGAGGAAGCCGATCGCGTTCTGCAATCTGACGAACCCATTGAGCGGCAGCGCCCAGGCGGGTGAAAGCGGCGCAACCGGGATGCCCGCGAACATTGCACCGAGCATGAGTTGCAAATGTTCGAGGCTGTTGCCCGACAGGATCACAATGGGGCGGCCGGAGGGCAGTTTCAGGTCCAGCAGACCTTGACCGATCGAACGAGCACGCTCGAGCATCAACGCATATGAAATGCCCGTCCACGATCCGGTGATGTTGCGACTGGCAGCAAGCCATCGCTCAGGATGCCGCAGCGCGCCGCCGACCAGGCAGTCGGTCAGTCGTTCGGGGTACGGACGCAGCGGGTCGAGTGGCTCCAAATACCAGGCATCACCGATTTGCTCGATGCCTGGCGCGCCGACATGCACGGCGACGGGCCGGAATCCGGACCCCGCTGTCTCCTCACGCAGCATTGATCTGTCCGCTCGGTTTTTCATATTCGTACGTTGGTTTTGCGCCTGACACCGTGAAGCATTCACCGCGCATGCGTTCTGGCGACCGCAGACAGGGATTATTGCACTGGTCCATGGCATTCCCCCGCTAAAGGTACGGCCGCTGCTGCCGTAAATACGCCTTGAAGATTCTGATTGCCATGGACGGAGAACGCAACAAATGATCAGCGACAACGACAAGGTAGACAAGCAATTCGATACCGTTCTATTCGAAGACTTGAGCACCGCTGACAGTCAAAAGCTGGACGGGTATTCCTTTGGCCTCATTGGGTTTGGCGCGGATTACGTCGTCAGTTCATACAACGCCGTGGAAGCCGCGAGCGCGGGCCTGAGCCCGGCGCGGGTCATCGGCAAGCATGTCTTCGAGGAAGTCGCGCCTTGTATGAACAACTTCATGATCGCCCAGCGGTTTCAGGACGAGCCTGAGCTCGACGTGATCGTTCCCTACGTCCTCACATTGCGCATGAGACCCACGCCTGTTCGCCTGAGGCTGCTTCAATCCGCTCACGGCTCGACTCGCTTCCTGCTGGTCGAGCGCAAGGCAGCAACATGACGCCGGCTGCAGCGGCCGGCTCGCTCGAGGAAGAACACGAAGCGTTGCTGTCGTTCATGTACTTGTCGCCAATCGGCATCATTCGCAGCTCGCTGACTGGTGAAGTCGACATGCTCAACCCCTTATCGGTCCAATTGCTGATGCCGCTCGCGGGGCTGCTCGGCGTCACAAACATATTTGAAAGCCTGAGCCACGTGGCGCCAGAGCTTCGTAATCTGGTGTCGAGCTTCAATGGGGAGCGTGGCCCGGTGTGCGAGGGGCATCGGATCGTGGTGACGCCCGATCGCGAGCGATCGACCGTCCTGTCCTGCAACATCCTGAAGATAAACGAAAGCACCTTGATGACGACGCTGACCGATATCTCGCGTCAGGTCGAAGCGGAGCGCCGGGCAAGGCAGAATGAGTCGTGGCTTGCGGGTATCTTTACGAGCGTGAACGACTTCGCGTTTTTTACCCTCGACGCCAACGGACACGTGGACTCCTGGAACCCGTCCATCGAGCAAATGACGGGCTATGCCGAGACCGACGTTGTCGGCCATTCACTAGATCGCTTTTACGCGTCTGACGACATCGACGCCTATCGTAGTCCGGAGCACATTGCTCTCACGCGCGAGGAAGGCTGGCACGTGCAGGAGTGCTGGTGCCAAGGCAAGGATGGCCGGCGTTACGCGGCTCAGATCCTCGTTGCGGTACTTCGCGAGGACGACGGCGAATTCGCCGGTTATTCGGTTGTCCTGCGCGACGTATCGGAAAGGAAAATAAGCAGCGACGAACTCACGCGTCTTTTGACGACCGATCATCTGACCGGAGCGATGAATCGCGCCCATTTTTTCAAGGTCGCAGAGAAGGAAGTTGCGCGGTCGAAGCGCTTGGGCAAACCGCTTTCGTTCGTGATGATCGATGCGGATCACTTCAAGAAAATCAACGACACCGCAGGGCACCAGGCAGGCGATAAGGTGCTGGAAAGGATTGTCGCGGAGGCGAGGCGTTCGCTTCGCTCTATCGATGTGATTGCGCGACTCGGAGGCGAGGAATTTTGCCTGATGCTGCGCGGTACGCCGGCGGATGCTGCGGCGCTGATCGCGGAAGGCATCCGGGCCAACATCGAAGCCAGCCGGATCGATACCGCCGTGGGCGAGCAGGCGGTGACCGTGAGTCTTGGTTGCGCGTCTTTATCGCACGCGTTGGCGTCGATGCACGACCTGCTCGCCGCCGCCGACAAGTCCCTTTATGCGGCGAAAGCGGCCGGCCGAAACCGGGTGGCGGGTCAGTCGTAATCGGTCATCAGCTATGCGGCGGGTACGTTGAACTTGCCCGCGTGGAAATCGACTACAGCCTGATTCAGTTCTTCCTGCGTGTTCATGACGAACGGACCGCGAGCTGCGATGGGTTCATCGATCGCTTCCGCATGACCAGAAAGCAGGATAGATTCGTCCGCGGCAGTGATCTCGAGCGTGTCACCGTCGTCGTGCAGTTCAGCCAGGTTGAACGCCGAAACCTGTTGCCCTCCGATCGCAACCTTGCCGCGAACCACGTAAAGAAAGATCTGGCGACTCCCTACATTCTCGAATCTGACCCGGCCGCCAGCCGACATGCGGATGACGCCCATGAAGGTGTTCGTGAGCGATTCGACAGGTCCTTGCACGCCTTGCCATTCACCCGAAATCAACTGGACCTGCGCGGCACCGTCAGGCGTGCTCACCACGGGGATATCGTTCTCCTGCAAGCCGACGTAGCGAGGCAACGTCATCTTGAGGCGCGCCGGCAGGTTCAGCCATAGCTGCAGGATTTCAAGCTGGCCACCATGCTCCTTGAACGAACGCGGCGAGAGTTCCGCATGGATAAGGCCACTGCCAGCGGTCATCCACTGGACGCCGCCGGCGTCGATGACACTCTCGTGTCCACCGGTATCCGAATGCGCAAGGCTACCGTCGAGCACGAAAGTCACCGTTTCGAATCCGCGATGCGGATGTGGCCCAAACGGCAATCCGCCATTGTGCGGTGCGTACTTCTGCGGGCCGTGGTGATTCAGGAAGAGGAAGGGATTCAGATGCGGCAGTGCCGGCCCCGGCAGAGGACGGCGGGTGGTCAGGTCGGCGATATCATCGCGATGCGCGCGATGGATCGCTTTCAGCGTACGGCTGGGCATTCGATGGCTCCTTGCAGCGTCCGTGGCGAGATCCAGATCAAGCACACGTTGGACGAGAACGTTGATCAACCGACGCATGCTACCCGTGTGTGCGAGGCTCGGGTAGCGGGCAATATCGACGAGTATTGTTCTATTTTTGGAACGATTGAATTTCGCTGCTGCGCGTTAGCCCTCGGCGAGCGCCGCGCGGCGAATGAGATCCGTCAGGAATTGCGTCTCTCACATTCGGTTTCATGACGTCCCCAAATGCACACTCGTCCATGGACACGACTCCGTCCGCAGATGAGTCGAATTGCTGGAACAGCTGCTGAGCATGATCGGTGCTTAGACCAACGCACTTCATCTGGGTAACGAATTCACTGACGGACTGTTTGCCGGCTTGACTGCCGTTCGCCTGAACAAACAGAAAAGTGCGTCCGCTTCGTCTACAGGTTCCCAATGCGAATGGAGCCGGGCGGTCCCGTAATCGAATCAGTCGACGATTTTCGAATCAAGCAATCAGGCCGCTTCGACTCGTTGGCCGTCGGACGGCAGTCCGGGTGCGAGCATCTCGGGAAGTTGCGAGCGTGTGGCGCCTGTTCCCATCGAGACGCCTTTGACCACGTCGATGAATGCGCGCAGTGCTGCGGGCATGCGAGTGCGGCTCGGGTGATAGAGGTAGAACCCCTGGAAAAACGGAGACCACTCTTGCAGCAAGGGTACGAGACGCCCTGACCTCAATTGAGGTCCCATCCAGTCTTCCGTCCACACCGTGATGCCCAGTCCGTCCGTTGCTGCCTGAAGCGCAACCGCACAGTCGTTGACAATCAAAGTGCCTTTGACGGACACATCGAACCACTGTCCGTCCTTGGCAAATTCCCAGTCGTAGACACTGGTCTGCCCGGCGCGGCGCCAGTTGATGCACCGATGATCGTGCAGATCGTGAGGCGTGTGCGGCACACCATGCTTTTCCAGATACTCAGGGGAAGCAACCGTAATCTGGCGCAAGTCGGGACCCACGCGTACCGCAACCATGTCCTGGTCGACGTGCTCTCCAAGGCGGATACCCGCGTCAAAGCCGCGCGCAACGATATCCCCAAGGCTCTCGTCGCTCGTCAGGTCAAGCACGACGTCGGGATACCGCTGTTGAAACACACCGAGCATGGGCTGCAGCAGGTGAATGATCGCCATTTGCGGCGCGCATACGCGCAGCGTACCCGACGGTTTCTCCTGGTTCTTGGCCGCATCTTCGAGTGCCGCATCAAATTCGGCGAGAAGTGGCTGCATGCGCGCGAGCAGCCGGGCGCCGGCTTCTGTCAGGCTGGTGCTGCGCGTCGTGCGATTGAAGAGCCGCACGCCGAGCCGTTCCTCAAAACCGCGAATGGTCTGACTCAGTGCAGAAGGTGACACCGCCAATTGTCCGGCAGCGCGGGCAAACGAACCCTGTTCGGCGACCGATACAAAGGCCCGGACATCGGCAAAATCGCTTCCTCTCATTATGTATCTCCAGCTTCACAGAGTGTGAAAATTATAGGTGATTGTTATGGGCGATGCGCGCAACTACATTCGAGTCCATTGCAAATGGGGCATGCGAACACCAACGCCTGAAACGTGGCGCCGGGGCCTCAGCTGAATCTCCTCGCCCGTCCTGCGACGGGCAACTTTCCCAATCATTCGCTGGAACCGAACAATGTCACTCGATAATTACCCACCGGCCACCTGGGAACACCTTCGCTCTATCACTAGGCCGCTCGAACCGGTCGACGCCCGGCAACGGATCCTTATCAAGGGCGGATCGATCGTCAGCATGGACAAGGAAGTGGGCGATCTCACGCGCGGTGACCTCCTCATCGAAGGCGACCGAATTGCCGCGATTGCACCCTCGATCGACGCCGACGGGGCTGAAATCATCGACGCCACCGACATGATTGTCATGCCTGGTTTTGTCGACTCGCATCGTCATGCGTGGGAAGGTCAGTTGCGCCGTATCGACCCGAACTCGCCGACCCTGATGGACTATCTGCGATCGACGCACTTCTCGTTCGCGACGCACTACCGTCCGGAAGACATGTATGTTGGCAACCTCATTACGGCACTGGGCGCGATCGACTCCGGCATCACCACCATGGTCGACAATTCGCACAACGCCCGAGGCCCGGCGCACTCGGATGCCTCAGTCGATGCACTCGAAGACGCCGGCATCCGCGCGGTGTACGCGCCGGGCAAACCGCTCGCAGGCGAATGGGCCCAGCACTGGCCGCAAGACCTCGGGCGGCTGAAACGGGAGCGCCTCGATTCGGACGACCGGCTGGTCACGATGGCCATGATGTCGCAGTGGGACCGCGAAACATGGGCAGCGGCGCGGGCGGTGGGCCTGCGCATCATCACCGAGTTCCTTGGCGAAGACATGGGCAAGCTGCTGCCGGGTCTCCAGGAAGAAGGGCTTCTCGGGCCGGACAACATTTTCAATCACTGCACGGGCCTCTCCGACGAGCAATGGGAAACCTGCGTGAGGCTGGCGTGAATGTCGACGTCTGTCCTCGCTCGGATGCGCAGTACGGTCTGGAGGAAGGCCTGTGTGTGTACCAGCGCGCGATCGACCATGGCATTGCGCCGGCGATCAGTATCGACGTTGAGGCTTCATACGGCGGAGACATGTTTGCCGAAATGCGCGCCGCTTACTTCATGCAGCGTGCGCATGCACAGAATCGTCGTTTCAAGGGTGACGAGACGGCACCCGCGGCCGTGTCGGTACGCAGCATCCTCGAGACCGCAACCATAAACGGTGCACGCGTGGCAGGCCTGGACGCAAAAACGGGATCTCTGCGCCCGGGAAAGAAGGCTGACATCGTGCTGATCCGCGCCGACGACCTGAACCTGTATCCGTCGAACAATGCCATTGGCACCATCGTTCACGCTGCGGAGCGCAGCAATGTGGACACGGTGATCGTGGGCGGCCGGGTCCGGAAGTCGGGCGGCAAACTGCTCGGACTGGATTTCCCTGCGCTCAAGCAGGCAACGGAAGCTTCCCGTGCGCATCTGTTCGCCGGCGTCGGGTACGTCCCGGACCTGTTCGCGGACGCGTCACCGAAAGTCGCGCAGGCCTGAGACCAAATGAAATGGGTATGACATGAACCTGATTTTCCTGCTCATTGCATTTTGTGCCGGCTCGGCCATTTCGGTTCAGGCGGCGGTCAACAGCCAACTCGCAGGCGGCCTTGGCGGGAACGTGGTGGCAGCGGCCCTTGTGTCGTTTTCGATTGGCACCGTGGCACTCGCGGCGATCGCCGTGAGCAAGGGAGGGCTTCTTGCAGCCGTCGCAAGCCTGCCTTCGCAACCGATCTGGCGCTTCAGCGGCGGTCTGCTTGGCGCGGCCGCCATCTTCTGCACGGTACTGCTCGCGCCACGGATTGGTCTCGCAAACATGCTGGCGCTGGTGATTGCCGGGCAATTGCTTTCATCGCTCGCGATCGACCACTTCGGACTGGTCGGCGTCATGACCCGTCAGGTATCAACTGTCAAGCTTGCGGGAGGGCTGGTCATGCTGACAGGAGTCAGCCTGACACTCTTTGGCAACTCGCTGGTGCAGGCGCTGACGAAACACAGCTAAATGCGCATCCGCCCCAATTCCATACGGATGTATCCAATGAAACACAATCAGCATCCCGACAGCGGCACCCGATACACGCGGCGCAGCATGATCTTCGAAGAAGCACTTGGCATTCCGGCGGACGCTTTCCTCCGCTCGGCGTAAAGATGGTTTGAAGCCACAGCGTGCGGGCGTGTCCCGGTTGATCTCGCATGGTGTAGAGGGGTTATATAACATCGTAATCCTAATGAATATAAAAATCTTTCAGTGAAGACTGCTGTTTGGCAATGACACGCATGACAACGCTCAAGAAACGCATTCTCGCCGGTCTGGTCACGCTTGCCGCGGCATTCTCGACGCTTGCTTTCGCGACCGAAGGCGGCGGCGACAACATCGGGCAGGGCTCGGAGGGGTTCTTTGCGGGCATGTTGCCTCGGCCGGGCTGGTATGGCGTGCTTTACACCAACTACTATCACGCGAGCCGGTTCAATGACAGCCATGGTAATTCTTCGATCCCGGGCTTCAACTTCTCGGCCGAGGTGCTAGCGGCACGGCTCTTCTATATGTCGAACCTGAAATTCGCGGGTGGCAGGGCAGGCGCTTTTGCCATTGGCGATGTTGCATCGCTACAGAGTAGTTCGGCGTCTGGCAAGGACCATCGCAACGGCGTGGGCGACATCACGCTAGGCTCGACTATAGGCTGGGAGTTTGGCGCGTTCCACCCGCTGCTCGCGGTTGACATTGTGCTGCCCGTTGGCGGCTATGACATGGCACGCGGCCTGAACATCGGCGGCAACTACTACTCGGTCCGCCCGATTGTCGCATTCACCTATCTGCCTGCAAACGGGATCGAAGTGTCAGCAAAAATCACCTACACGTTCAACGTGCGCAACGCGGATACTGACTACCGGTCGGGGCAGATTTTTCACTTCGATTATTCGGTGAGTCATGCGGTGACGAAAGACCTGCGTCTCGGCGTCAACGGGTACTACGTGAACCAAACAACAGACGACTACCAGCACGGCCGGCCTGTCGATGGAGACGGGTATCGCGGCCGCGTAGCCGCCATAGGTCCGGCAGCGCATTATCAGTTCAGCAAGGTCGGCGTCGACCTCAAGGTCCTGAAGGAGTTTGCCGCGCGCAATCGTACAGAGGGCACGAGCATCTGGGCAAAGCTCGTCGTGCCGTTTTGAAGCGGAACGGACACGCTGGCAGATGAATCGCGCCAGACGCCAGCGCTTTCCAAGGCTGCACGGGGGTATCATGTGCGCTAGCAGCGCTGCACAATTTGCCCCAAGGAGGTCGAGCCAATGAGCATCCGGCAGGTCGCCCGATTCGCGGTCAGGCGTTCCGGCACTCGGCCATCTCGATGCGCAGCATGACTCAGTTGCGATGTTCGCCGCGACGCGTTGAACTACCGGAAGCTATCCGTTCTTCCTTGACCAGTTCAATTAACGCTCGTAGCGGGGCGGACGTGAATCTGCTCGAAAAATACAACTGAGGACCTTCGAACTCAGTCCACCAATCATGTAAGACAGGTTGCAACTCGCCGCTTTGCAGGCATGGAGCCAGCCAGTTTTCGAACGTGCCGATGATGCCTCGTCCGCCACAAGCGAGACCGATTGCTGCCCAAACGCCATCCACGCCGACGATGAGCCGTCCAGGCGGATCGACTCTTACGGTTTCGTCGCCGCGCTCGAATTGCCACGCGACGAGGGCACCACTTGAGAAACGCAGCCGTATGCACTCGTGATCCAGTAGGTCGTCCGGATGTTGCGGGGCGCCGCGCGCTGCGAGATATGAGGGTGCCGCGGCCCATGCGATTCGCTGCTGACGGGGTCCGATCGGCACAGCGATAGTGTCCTGCGCCAAATGCTCGCCGTAACGAATCCCGGCATCGCAACCGGCCGCCACAATATCGACGAGCCGGTCGTCCACCATGATTTCCACGCGGACCTCAGGATGTCTTTGCAGGAACCGGTCGATGATGGGCGGCAAGATGTCGACCATCACCGCGCCCGTCACGTTGATCTTGAGAAGGCCCCGTACCTCGCGCTGGGAGCTTGCCGCGTCGTGCAACGCTGCGCGCGTTTCTGCCAGTAGTGGCGAAATTCGGGCGGCGAGCGCGCGCCCCGTTTCTGTCGGCGTGACGCTGCGTGTGGTGCGAATCAGCAGCGGTACACCCAACTGGGTTTCCAGCTGCACGATCCTTTCGCTGACTGTCGACGAGGACAAGCCGAGCCGGCGAGCCGCGGCCCTGAAGCCGCCGGCCTCCAGTACGGCCAGGAAAATCGACAGTAGATCCAGACTGGATTCGTCATGATTGTTCGGCATGGCGATCAGTCTATTCGGTTCCGGGCGAGTTATCAAAACCCGGCGAACGGACCTAAAGTGATTCCAGACTTTCCTGAGGATCAAAAGATGACAAGCAAAACAATCCTGATTACTGGTGCTAACAAGAGCATTGGTTACGAAACGGCTCGACAACTAGGTCATCTGGGCCACCGGATCTGGCTCGGGTGCCGCGATATCGCACGCGGCACAGCAGCGGCGGAATCGCTGGTAGCGCAGGGTCATGACGTTCGGTTTCTTTCTATCGATGTGACCCAGGACGACAGTGTGCTGGCTGCTGCTGCGCATGTGCAAGACGAGGACGGAAGGCTGGATGTGCTGATCAACAACGCCGGTATTTCAGGAATGGCGCACACGACGCCAAGCCAGCAGCCAATCAGCGACATTCGTGCCGTGTACGAGACCAATGTGTTTGGTCCAGTCCGTGTGACCCAGGCGTTTTTGCCACTGCTAAAAGCCGCCGGCCACGGCGTCGTCGTCATGGTGAGCAGCGGACTTGGCTCGCTAGGCTGGCTGTCAGATCCGGATAACCAGTTCTATGGGGTCAACATTCTCGGTTACAACAGTTCCAAGTCGGCACTTAACGCAATTACCGTGGCTTTTGCAAAAGAGTTTGCGTCTTTTGGGATTCGTGTCGATGCCATCGATCCGGGCTACACCGCCACCGACTTCAACAACCATTCCGGGTATCGCCACGTGGAACAGGCGGCGGCCGGTGTTGTCTGGTTGGCAACCCGCAACCCGTCGGGCATCTCAGGACGGTTCTACTTCGATCAGGAGCAGATTCCGTGGTGATGACCATTTGATCGTGCGCCGCGCCACCAGGCGATAACGCTAGAATTGCGGCTTTATCCCGGAATTCGCCAATGTCTTTTGCCTCGCTTGGCCTGATTGATCCCTTGCTGCGTAATGTGAAGGACCTCCATTACCAGACACCCACGCCAGTGCAGGCCCAGGCGATTCCCGCTGTGCTCAGCGGCAAGGACGTGATGGCTGCGGCACAGACCGGCACTGGCAAAACGGCGGGTTTTGCGTTGCCGCTGTTGCAACAACTGGTGCAACACGGCCCCGCGGTGTCCAGCAACCGCGCGCGTGTTCTGGTGCTGGTGCCCACGCGCGAACTGGCTGAACAAGTGCTGCAAAGCTTTATCGATTACGGCCACGGCCTCGACTTACGATTTCTTGCCGCATACGGCGGTGTGAGTATCAATCCGCAGATGATGACGTTACGCAAAGGCGTGGATGTGCTTGTCGCCACGCCCGGCCGTTTGCTGGATCTGAATCGCCAGAACGCAGTGCAGTTTGACCAGATACAAACGCTCGTGCTGGATGAAGCCGACCGCATGCTGGATCTGGGCTTTGCGCGCGAACTCAACGCCGTCTTCGCTGCCTTGCCCGCTCGGCGCCAGACCCTGCTGTTCTCCGCTACCTTTACCGATGATATCCGCGCCATGGCCGCCGCCATCCTTCGCAGCCCGGTCAACATCAGTGTCGGCGCGCCCAATGCCACGGCCAGCAAGATCAAGCAATGGGTGGTGCCGGTCGATAAAAAGAACAAGCCTGAGCTCTTCATGCACCTTGTGGCCCAGAACAACTGGGAGCACGCACTGGTGTTCGTCAAAACCCGCAATGGCGTGGATTACCTGGCGGCCATGCTGGACGAAGCGGGTTATTCGATCGACACCATCCACGGCGATAAACCGCAACCCGCTCGCCTGCGTGCGCTCGAGCGCTTCAAGACGGGCGAAGTACAGATGCTGGTAGCCACCGACGTAGCTGCGCGCGGGCTGGATATCGACGACCTGCCGCTGGTGATCAACGTCGATCTGCCGATCGTGGCTCAAGACTATGTGCACCGTATCGGCCGTACCGGTCGCGCGGGCGCAAGCGGTATGGCAGTCTCCCTTGTATGCGCCGACGAAGCGCCGCAACTGGCCGCGATTGAAGCGCTGATCCGGCAAACGCTGCGCCGTGAAGAAGAGCCGGGTTTCGAAGCCGAACACCGCGTGCCGCAAACCAGCGCGACGGGACAGATCATCAAGAAACCCAAAAAACCTAAAAAGCCGAAATTGCCGCAAGCTGTGGCGGCCGTCGTGCCGGTGCTCAGCAAAAAGCCGCGACCGCAAGGTGGCAGAAACGATCGCAAGCCTCGGGTTCAACGCGCTGTGACCGGGAGTGACAACACTAGCCTCTCCGGCGCTAACCCGTTCAACGTGCAAAAGCCACGCGGCAAAGCCGTCAGCAAGCCGGTTGCGGGTTCACATGAGTCCGCTGGCAAACCCGCCGGTGGCCGCGGCAAACGCCAACCCTGATGTGAGAGGATAATTGACTCCAGCGTTGGAACCGGATGGCATTTGCGCGAGCGAGGTCGTCTCTGGCGAATGTGTCCGCTGCTCACACGAAACCTTCATCTGATCGGCTCGTCGCGAACTGCCGCTTCAGATCTGAAGTATAAGTTTATGCTTCATATCGCATCCCCTATTTGCCTCGCCAAATGCAAAGGCTAACCTGAGTTTTTTGCCAGAACCATTCGGCACTTTCGACAGGAGTTGCACAATGGAATATGTGAAACTTGGCCGCACAGGTCTCGATGTGTCACGTTTGTGCCTTGGCTGCATGAGCTATGGTGTGCCTGACCGCGGCCCGCATCCATGGTCGCTTGACAACGACGCTGCACGCCCTTTCATCAAACAAGCGCTTGATCTCGGCATCAACTTCTTCGATACGGCTAACGTCTATTCGGACGGCACCAGCGAAGAGATCGTGGGCCGCGTCCTCAAGGATTTCGCAAGCCGCGACGAGATCGTGCTCGCCACTAAGGTCCACGGCCGGATGCGTCCGGGACCGAACGGCGCGGGGTTGTCGCGCAAGGCGATCATGGCGGAAATCGACGCGAGCCTGAGGCGCCTCGGCACTGACTACGTCGATCTGTATCAGATCCACCGCTGGGATGACACCACGCCGATCGAAGAAACAATGGAGGCTTTGCACGATGTCGTCAAAGCTGGCAAGGCGCGTTATATCGGCGCCTCGACCATGTATGCGTGGCAATTTTCCAAAGCACTGCATGTCTCCGAACGCCATGGCTGGACCCGCTTTGTAACGATGCAGAACTACGTGAACCTGCTGTATCGGGAAGAAGAACGCGAGATGTTGCCGCTGTGCGAAAGCGAAGGTATCGGCGTGATACCGTGGAGCCCGCTCGCACGGGGCCGTCTGACGCGTGACTGGAACAGCAGCAGCGCACGCTCGGAGACCGACGAATTCGGCCGCACCCTCTATGCCGCGACCGAAGAGGCAGACCGTCAGATCGTCGAACGGGTGAGCGAGATTGCGACGAAGCGAGGTGTGCCGCGGGCGCAGGTCGCGCTTGCGTGGGTGCTGCAGAAGAAACCGGTCACGGCGCCAATTGTCGGCGCGACCAAGCTGCACCATCTGAGCGATGCGGTCGCGGCCGTCTCGCTTAAATTGACTACGGACGAAATCCAACTGCTCGAAGAGCGCTATGTGCCGCATGCGGTGACGGGTTTCAAATAGGCAGTCCTGCTAGCGCTTGCTATCGGCTCGCTGCGCCTCTCAGCAGCTTGCAGGATGCTGAGCTGACCAAGGATTTCATCAGGGACGCGGCTGAAGTCCACGAAACGCTCGATTCAGGACTTCCTGGTTGTAGCAAGCCCTGAATCGCTGATTGGCCGGCCGCGAAGACGATGCTTGCCGGCTTACTGCTTGAACTTGGCAGGCACTTGCGTCATGTCGATCTTGACGATCTCGCCGAAGTCCTGGGTCTTGCCATCTGGCAGGAACTTCTCGCTGGGCGGGAAGGGGTTCGAGGCCGTGGCCATTGATACCGTGCTCGGCTCGTCCGTGATGCCGAAGTCCGAGTCGTTCGACAGGTAGATCTTGGTCGGATCCGCCGGATCGATCGCCACCCCCTCGACCTTGTCGTGGCCAAAGTACATGCCTTTCGGATCGATGGCAGTGAAGAGCGCGGCATAGTTGAGGAACATTGCCTCGGTGCCGACTGTGATGCCGGCCTTGCTCAGCGCTTGCACAGCGGCAGGCGCGTCAACCGTGCCCGCAAGGTCTTCGATGGTCTTGCCACCCACCGTGAGGCCATTGGTCGAATTGTAGATTACCGCTCCGCCGGCGATGGTGGTGCCTATAAGAGGGGATTTCGGGCCGACATCAGTGGCCTGGCTCAGATCGAGCTTCCACAGGTTCTTGTCGGCCCTGGCCTTGCCGCTCGCCGTGCCGTCGCTGGTGCCCTCGAAGTTACCGTCCCGCTCGTCAACGATGAACGTGCCGTCTGTGAGCGCCGTGATCTCGCTCACGGCCTGACCCTCGGGATTGCCTGCGCCGTTGGTGTGCAGGGAATACAAATATTCGTGCACGTCGGTTATCGGGTCGGCTAGGGAGACTTTGACGACGCGTGTGATTGCACCCTTGCCGGAGGCGACCGCTGCCGCGCCATTCTTGTCCAACGGTGACTGCATGATGCCAACGAGGTACTTGCCGTCAGGCGTGAGGGTGAGACCTTCCATGCCCTTGTTCGGCTTGCGTTTCTTCAGTTCGCCGGGCAGCGGCAGGTTGTTGCCCGACGAGGCGGTGGAGTAGGGGTTGAGCCGGGAGATCTCCTTGCCGTTCGCGTCGAAGTGAACAATATAGGGACCATACTCGTCGGAGACCCAGAAGGTGCCGTCGGGCATGGCCACGAGGCCTTCGGGATCGAGCCCGGCCACGCTTGGGGGCAGCGCGTTGCCGTTCAAGTCGTAGATGATCTCGGCAGTGGTTGCCTCGGGATTGACGCGGCCATTCATGGGCGTGCCGTCAGCCAGTGAAAGACCGATGACCCTGGAAACGTCAGCCTTGCCGTTGACGAGTTGAAACAGGGCGATTGCCGGTTGGAATGCCAGATCCGGCTCGATCTTGTTGGTGCCGTCGGGCGCGGTGACGTTGGGACCGCGATCTGTCATGCCGTAGAAATAGCCGGCCCGGTTGGGGGCGGGCGTCAATGCCGAGCCGTAGCCCGTGCCGACGATGGGCACGTTACCCCAACTTGAATACGGAGCAATGGATTGGCTGAAAAGCTGGGTACCTTGCTGAGTGCTGGCGGAACTCTCGGGCGCATCATCGCCGCCGCAGGCACCAAGCGCCAATGTCAAAGTCAGTCCCACACACGTCTTCTTGTTGAACATCGCCCCGTCTCCTTTTTTTGTCGAGCTGCTGGAAAACGTAAAGCTTATATTTGGTAAATGAAAAGTTTGTGGCAGGAGAAAAAAAGACGGGTGTCGGTCCAGCAAACGGATTGACGCATCGATTGCGTGGACTGCGGTCAGTTCCGCGCCGTATGAAAGGTGATCGCGTAGGCATCCGGATCGCCGGCGACAAAGAAGCGGCCGAAGGGGCCGTCGGCAAGCGGGCTCTGGATCACACCGCCCCGCTCTGCAACGAGGTCGTGCAGCGCATCAGTGTCGGTGCAGGCGATCCAGAGCACCATGCCAACACCAAGTGGCCCCGCTTCGGGAAGCGCGTGCAGGGGCTCTCGCAGCGCCAACCGGACGGGGTCGGTCTTGAAAATGATCGCTCCAGGAGGACAGTGCGTCGAGGCTTCAAAACCGAAAGTTTCGACGTAGAACTTGCGGGACGCAACGAGGTCGCGCACCTGCAAGGCGATGAAGTCGGGGCGATTGGCTGACTGCAATCAGTCTTTCACGACCGACCGTTTCGGCTCATATGTCTGACGGTGAAGGAAGTCGACTCCGAGTCTGCAACTCTCGGATTCCTGAGCGAAACGCATCATCTGCACGATCCGGTGTTGCATCAGTCGAGATCAGTGCCGGTCGGTTCGTCTAAAGGAACGAAGGTATGCGTTGTGGTCTCGGCGACCAAGCCGCATTGACCCTGCGAACGACAGTCAGGTCGGACAACCTCCCGCCCGGCTGAAACTGATGTTCTCGGGTGTCTCCTGGTTTGATTACAACCATGATTGCGCGAACGACGGCATCATCGTGTCGTGTGCGGTTTCAATCGATGACGGATTCGTTCGCTTCGAATGCGACGAATGTGACAGTGATTCAACTCACTTGTCCGTATCCAGCAACATCCCGGCAGTGATCACGGTGCAGTATTCCGGGTCGAGATTGGCAAGCGACATCGCGTGTACGTCGTCCGCGCTTCTCAAGGTGCCATTCCAATCCCTTCGATCAAACGTAAAGCAGCCATCGGCTACGAGGTAGGTTGTGAAGCCTAGGTTGCCGGCCATGCGAACCGTCGCCTCTACAGAATTATTGGTGATGACGCCAGCTACCACTAGCGTGTCATGGTCTTGAGCGCGAAGCCGCGCTTCCAAATTTGTACCTAGAAACGCATTGTTGGTCGATTTCGGGATCACCGGCTCGCCGGCGACGGGAGTGGCCTCAGGCTTGAAGTCATGCCCGCTCTGCCCGGGTCGATAATGCGAGCCAGGTTCGGTGGAGTCGTGCCGAATGTGCCATACCGGCCAGCCGTTACTCCGCCAGTGCTGAAGCAAACGTGCAATCTGAACTTCCGCAAGCGGATTGTTTCTCTGCCCCCAGCTTGGGTGGTCTATTGCTTTCTGAAGATCCACCAGCAAGAGGAGGGCACCGGCCGGGCGTTGTAAGGCAGTCATTTTGAATTCGGCGTAAGCGGTTGTTGTCGTGGTGCGATCCGATCCTATTCGGACTTTACTGCACGTTGGTCGCGAGCCGGGTTCTCGTTGTCTGATCGGCCTGGTTCGGCCACGAGGCGTCACCCGCCCGCACCGCTGTTTGGCCAATCAGGTGTCGGTTCCTCCCTGATTGCGGCCCACTTCGACGAGGGGGTTCCGCTTGTCGGATTTACTGACAGCCTTCTAATACTGATTGATTGCTGAATGTAGAGCTAATTCCGACCACGCAGTCCGTGCGCAGCATACGGGAAGAATTGTATATAAACGCGGCCAATGTCCTTGCTTCCCGCCTTGCCTTTCTTGAGGAGCAAGGAATTCTCTCGCGGGCGCCCAGCCCCGACAACAGGCGCCGTGACTTCTACAAGCTGACAGAGAAGGGGCTGGAC
This sequence comes from Burkholderia sp. PAMC 28687, assembly GCF_001577465.1. Taxonomy (NCBI): domain Bacteria; kingdom Pseudomonadati; phylum Pseudomonadota; class Betaproteobacteria; order Burkholderiales; family Burkholderiaceae; genus Burkholderia; species Burkholderia sp. PAMC 28687. The sequence goes on along the minus strand of NZ_CP014506.1, from coordinate 1,251,519 downwards.
CTCATTCCCATCGTGTTCAACATAGTCATTTGGAGTGCGAAGCACGATTCGAAACCGTACGTGCGACGCTGCAAGGAGTTCATCGCTCGATTGAATCGAAACCCCAAGGAAGTGAGCGAGGAGGTAAAAGCGCTGGTCCGTGAAGGCGGATGCCTCTTTCCTGAGAGCAAGGAGTGAGCAGTACGGCAAGCACGACCTGTCACGTCGCACGAACGATGTGCACACACCACCGGCTACGACACCTTCAGCGCTTCGAGTCCTCCTCGACGTCCACAGGATTGAAGGAACCGCCGACTACATTGCGCCCCTTCAACAACCCGCAGCCGCAACAGTGATCGAACCCTCTCCCCGATAGCTAGCACCGCTCGGATGGTCGTGCACTTATTAATCCCTGCTCTTTACACGTAAATGACCGTTGTGGAGCGCGCCGACCGTTCGTTCGTGGCCCCGCAGCCGAAACGCCCATTGCGCCAGTGCCCACCTTGCTTTGTGGCCGGCAGGCGCCGCAAAACGCAAGCGGCTCTTCACTCGTACCGCCAGAAAAGAGACCGCCCTGTACGTCGGTCGGCTATCATGCGTGTCCTCTTCGAAGTAACTCCTTATGATTTCCGTCCGTAATGTCACCCTGCGCCGCGGCGTCAATGTCGTACTCGACAGCGCGTCCGTCACCTTCACTCCCGGCGAAAAGATTGGCCTTGTCGGCCGCAATGGTGCCGGCAAGTCGTCATTCTTCGGCCTTCTCAACGGCACGCTGCACGAAGACGGCGGCGAGTTCTCGATTCCTGCTACGTGGAAGATGGGCCAGGTCGCGCAGGAGATGCCGGAGACCGAGCAGAGTGCGACGGACTTCGTAGTCGACGGTGACACTGTGCTGCTGGCCGCGCAGGCCGAAGTGGCGGCCGCCGAGGCGAGCGACGATGGCATGCGCATGGCGCACGCCTACATGGAGCTGCACGATGCTGGCGCACACGATGCCCCCGCACGGGCCGAAGCGCTGATCCAGGGCTTGGGCTTCAGTGCTGCGCAGCTTAGCCAGCCGGTCAACAGTTTCTCCGGCGGCTGGCGCATGCGACTGCAACTGGCACGCGCGCTCATGTGCCCGTCCGACTTGCTGCTGCTCGACGAACCGACCAATCACCTCGACCTCGACGCGCTGGTCTGGCTGGAAGCGTGGCTCAAGCGCTACCAGGGAACCATGGTCGTGATCAGCCACGATCGCGAATTCCTTGACGCGGTGACGCAGGTGACGGTGCACGTCGACAACGCCAAGCTCGTGCGTTATGGCGGCAATTACAGCAAGTTCGAAGAGATGCGCGCCGAGCAGATGTTGCTGCAGCAGGCCTCGATGGCCAAGCAGGCGGACAAGATCGCCCACCTGCAGAAATTCATCGACCGTTTCAAGGCCACGGCCTCGAAGGCGAAGCAGGCGCAGAGCCGGGTCAAGGCGCTCGAACGCATGGAAAAGATCGCCCCCGTGCTTGCCGATGCGGAGTTCACCTTCGAGTTCAAGGAGCCGCTCAACGTCCCGAACCCGCTGTTGTCGATGCTGGACGCAAGCTTCGGCTATCCGGCGCCAAGCGACGCAGCGCCGGGCACGCCGCCGACGGTCATCGTGCGGGGCATCAACCGGTCCGTGCTGGCCGGGCAGCGCATCGGCATTCTCGGTGCCAACGGCCAGGGCAAGTCCACGCTGGTGAAAACGGTGGCGCACGAACTGGCGCCTATTGCGGGCGAAATCAGCGAAGGCAAGGGCCTGAACATCGGGTACTTCGCTCAGCAGGAGCTCGACGTGCTGCGTCCTCTCGACACGCCGCTGGAACACATGATCCGCCTCGCCAAGGACACGCCGGCCAACATGCGTGCCCCTGGCCAGAGTGGCACCGAACAATCGCTTCGCACCTTCCTCGGCACCTTCAGCTTCAGCGGCGACATGGTCCATCAGGCAGTCGGCACGATGAGCGGCGGCGAAAAGGCGCGGCTCGTGTTGTGCATGATCGTGTGGCAGCGTCCCAACCTCCTGCTGCTCGACGAACCTACCAACCACCTCGACCTGGCCACACGCGAAGCGCTGGGCATGGCACTCAACGAATTCGAAGGCACGGTGCTGCTGGTCAGTCACGACCGGTCCCTGCTGCGCGCAGTATGTGACGAGTTCTGGCTCGTCACCAAGGGTGGCGTCGAGCCGTTTGACGGCGATCTGGACGATTACCAGCAGTTCCTGCGCGACGAAGCGCGTCGCATGCGCGAGCAGACTGCCGGGGAGCAGAAGGTCATCGCCTGAGTTGAATGCTGGGCGGTTCCGCATGGCTTGAGCTGCCCTGCCGGTGATGAGGGGTTTCTTCCTATGTTTAGGATGCGATGGTCACTGTTGTGGCAGTGTCAAAAGTATCGACCCGCTTTGTAAAGCATGCTTGTAGGCATGCGCTCTAAAGCGTTAAAGAATGATACGGCCCGCGGCTTTCATCTGCAGAGAGCCTAGTCGAAGATCCACGCTTCAAGCTCTGAGCGTGATCCGTATCGCGGAGCTTCCAGCCAGGCGACCAGATCGGCGTGCAGCCGATTGCAGGTACGCTCGTCGAGGTCAAACTTGGCGTGCAGGAACCCGCTCCCGTCGTCGCCGATCTCAGCGCCCTTCGCCCATTGACCGTCCCAAAATACGACAGTGCGCTCGTTGAGTTCCGCCGTCGTACAACGAGGCATGCTTCGAAGCAACGTTGCCAGATGCGCCTGAAAGGCCACACAACCCATGTCCATGACCGGGCTCCAAGAATAAGATTTTTAAAGATGTGGGCTCTGATAGCAAGCAGCGTGCCGATTGTTTGCGATCTGGTCCTGCTTGATAACTAAATCAACGAAGCCAAATCACGGATCGTCGTCCCAACGTTCCAGGACACCGCAGCGCGACCGACTCTTAATCCAACTGAAGGAACAAGGACACGACGATCCGGGAAACCTTTGACTCGGGTCCTTGACTCGGGTCCTGAGGGCCCGCACTCAAGTCGTTTGCCAGCTTACAGTGAAAAAAACATTCTGGATTCCTTATCAATATCAACATGACATCTCGTGGGGCCAGGCACGATCGTATGTCGGTTCATTGCAGCACGACTGGGTTCCTGCTTCGTGCGCGTGAGTTGTAAGGAACCAGTTTGGGACGCGTTGCGAGCGATAGCCATCGATTATCAAAGCCATTGCAGTAAATACATTCTTTTATTCATTGCGGTATCGTATATTTTCGGCTGTGGCAAGCAGTCCGGCAACCCGCAACCGGGCCAGCGAGGCGGATTGCGTCGCTGAACAAAACCGTACTTGTCATGTATTCAATCGTAGAAACCCCATAAATGCCGGGCAAGCAGATTTTGAACGCTATTACGCAACTATCCGGCAATTTGATTTCCATGCCGGACGCGAAGCCGAACACCTGCCGGGCAAATCCCTATAGGAGGTAAGGCATGTCAACCGAAGCAAAGTGCCCAATCAACCACGCAGCCGGCGGCGGCACAACGAACCGCGACTGGTGGCCGAAGCAACTGCGGCTGGACTTGCTCAGCCAGCACTCGGGGAAAGCAAATCCTCTCGGTAAGGACTTCGATTACGCCGAGGCGTTCAAAAGCCTTGATCTATCCGCGGTGAAGAAGGATCTCGCCGCATTGATGACGGATTCGCAGGACTGGTGGCCGGCGGACTTTGGTCACTATGGCCCATTGTTCATTCGCATGGCGTGGCATAGCGCAGGTACCTATCGCATCGCCGACGGCCGGGGCGGAGCCGGGCGAGGCCAGCAGCGGTTCGCGCCGCTCAACAGTTGGCCCGACAACGTCAGCCTCGACAAGGCCCGGCGTCTGCTTTGGCCAATCAAGCAGAAGTACGGTCAGAAGATTTCCTGGGCGGACTTGTTGATCCTGACCGGCAATGTTGCGCTTGAAACCATGGGCTTCAAGACTCTCGGATTTGCGGGTGGCCGCGAGGACACATGGGAACCGGACCAGGATGTTTACTGGGGAAATGAAAAGACGTGGCTTGGCGGCGATGTCCGCTATGGCAAGGGCGCGGCAGGCAATGACAAGGATGGCGGCGTGCTCGTGGCAGACGAACAAAAGCACGGCGAGGAAAAGAGCCGTACCGACAACGACCGCATTCTCGAGAATCCACTCGGCGCAGTGCAAATGGGTTTGATTTACGTCAATCCTGAAGGGCCGGACGGCAATCCTGATCCACTTGCGGCCGCGCATGATATCCGCGAGACGTTTGCACGCATGGCGATGAACGACGAGGAAACCGTCGCGCTGATCGCAGGCGGACATACGTTCGGCAAGACGCACGGCGCAGGTCCTGCCGACAATGTCGGTCCCGAACCCGAGGCCGCCGAACTCGAAAACCAGGGCCTTGGCTGGAAGAACAAGTTTGGCACCGGAAAGGGCGGCGACACGATCACGAGCGGTCTGGAGGTGACCTGGACCAGCACGCCTACCCAGTGGGGCAACGGGTTTTTCGAGAATCTGTTTGGTCATGAATGGGAGCTGACCAAGAGTCCCGCCGGCGCAAATCAATGGGTTGCGAAGGGCGCGGATGCGACGATTCCCCACGCGCATGATCCGTCGAAGAAGTTGGCGCCCACCATGCTCACTACCGACCTGGCGCTGCGCTTCGACCCGGAATACGAAAAGATTTCGCGCAATTTCCTGCAAAATCCCGACCAGCTTGCCGATGCCTTCGCGCACGCGTGGTTTAAATTGACGCACCGCGACATGGGTCCGCGGCTCCGGTACCTCGGGCCGGAAGTCCCTGGCGAAGAGCTGATCTGGCAAGACCCAATCCCGGCAGTCGATCACACTTTGATCGACGAGCAGGACATTGCTTCTCTAAAGGAAAAAATCGCGGCATCGGGGCTTTCCGTGTCGCAGCTTGTCTCGACTGCGTGGGCATCGGCGTCGACATTTCGTGGCTCGGACAAGCGCGGCGGCGCGAATGGCGCGCGCATCCGGCTGGCTCCGCAGAAGGACTGGGCGGTCAATCAGCCCGCTGAACTGGCAAAGGTCCTGCAGATTCTCGAAGGCATTCAGAGCGGCTTCAACGGTGCGGCCACCGGCGGCAAGAAGGTGTCGATAGCGGACCTGATCGTGCTGGGCGGCAGTGTGGGCATCGAACAGGCGGCGAAGGGCGCGGGACGCGAGGTCAGCGTGCCTTTTACACCAGGTCGTATGGACGCTTCGCAAGAGAAGACCGATGTGATCTCGGTATCGGCTTTGGAACCGCTCGCCGATGGTTTTCGCAACTACGAGAAAGCGAAGTTTGGCGTTCCGGCCGAAGCGCTGTTGATCGATCGTGCGCAGTTGCTCACGCTGACAGCACCTGAAATGACTGCGCTGATTGGCGGCTTGCGCGTTCTGAACGTGAATGCTGGCAAGAGCAAGCATGGCGTGTTCACTGATCGTCCGGAAACGCTCACCAATGACTTCTTTCGCAACTTGCTCAGCATGGACACGGAATGGAAGGCGCTAGCAGCAGATCGTGATGTGTTCGAAGGACGGGATCGCAAGAGCGGCGAGGTGAAATGGACGGGCAGCCGCATCGATCTGGTATTCGGCGCGCACGCTCAACTGCGAGCGCTGGCCGAAGTGTATGCAAGCGAAGATGGGAACGAGAAGTTCGTTCACGATTTCATCGGTGCATGGGTCAAGGTGATGAACCTGGACCGATTCGATGTTGTTACTGCCGGTTGATCCTTGACTGAAGGCAGGCAGTACGGCTCCTGGATTTACCGGAGCCGTACTGGTTTGCCGGAGCAGGCCTGCAAGCGTCGTCTGCCTCCCCGTAGTTCGACGACCTTGATCAAAAAATAACGTACACCTTGCGCATCGCTTCTTCGACTTCCCACAGACCCTCTGTGTTGGCTTCGAAGAACAGGGTGTCGCCGCTGGCAAAGTGGATGGTGTCTTCGCCGTCTGCCGTGAAACGTCCGCGGCCGGCGAGAAAGTGCATGACCTCCGCTTGCTTGACCGAGCGCCTGTAGGTGCCCGCCGAACATTCGAAAATGCCGGTGTCGATGGCTTCACTGCCTTTGATTACCGTCTGCAAACCGGAAACCTGTATGGGCGCGGTGCCCGGCAAACCTGCAGTTCCCCAGTCTTCGAGGCCTTTGGCATTGACGCTTTGTTTGATCTGCTGGACCTTCACTGATGCCCCTCTGAATTCGTTCTGCCGCAATTGATTGAAACGTAAGGAATCAAACCGGACTGACGGTTCGCTCGATCTTGCCGAGCCGCACCACGGTCACACCCGGAAGCAATTGCCTGAGCGACGGCATGACAAGTACGCAATCGTCGTACGGCGTAAGGACGGGTTGTCCGTTGGACCACGCAATCACGCTGCCTGCCTTCGGAAACACTTCGAGCCCGGTGTACGCATTCGCAAAGCGAAAATCCATGCTGTCGGCGACGACGGGCTGCGTCACGCGAACCACATTCATCTCGCTTGGCGACGGCTGGAGCCAGCCCTCTGGAAGGTCACTTTCGTCGACCACACCTGAGTGCTGCAGGAAACGCGCGGTGGTATCGCGGGCGACCGTTACCGCGCTCGCTTCCCAGTGCTGACCGCATTCAATCAACAATGCGTTCTTCGCGCTGCCGGCGTCGCCGAATGCGCCGTAGTCACGCATCCTGCGGCCCTGGGGATGACCTTCATCCACGATCACGGTGGCCGGCGTCCCGATTGCAAGCGCAAGTTCGATGCCTTTTTCCAGCGGCCCCGAAACGATCAGCGGCCGGCTCTTCTCGTGCATTGAATGCAAGTCGAGCAGCAAGTCGACAGTGTCGATGACCGGGCGCATTTCGCGGGCGCGTGCGAGTTCGCTCGACGTGCGCGCAGTATTGTCGAGCACGGCCTCCGTCCAGACGCGATTGAAGTCCTGGTCGACAAAACGGGCGGCGTCGGGCATTTCCGGATCGAAGCGTTCGTAGGCCGCGATGTTCGCAAAAGCAAGCGTCAGGCGGCCGCGACGCGGGCGCAGCCCGGCGCGCAGCAACGCATCCACCACGATCGCGCCGCAGACTTCATTGCCATGCGTCAGCGCGTTGATCATCACGTGCGGCCCGGCCATGCCGGAATCGAACGTATGCACATACGGCACGCCGCAAGCCGACGCCTCGTGCGGCGAGAGAACGGGGAACGTGACTTCGATTGGATAGTTGGCGGCGGCGCTCATGCAAGATTCCCCTGGCAGATGTACTTGATCGACAAATAATCGTCGAGACCATATTTGGATCCTTCGCGGCCATAGCCCGATTCCTTGACGCCGCCGAACGGCGCGGCTTCGCTCGCCAGCGCGCCTTCGTTCACACCGACAATGCCGGTTTCGAGCGCGCGCGAAACGCGGTCGATACGCTTCGGGCTTTCGCTATAGAAATACGATGCAAGCCCGAAGGGGGTATCGTTGGCGGCAAGAATCGCTTCTTCCTCGGTCTCGAACTTGAACATGGCGACGACCGGTCCGAAGGTTTCTTCACGGCACAGGAGCATGTCGTGGTTGGCGTCGGCGAGTACGGTGGGGGCGTAGTAATTCGGACCGAGCTCCGCCAACTGTCTGCCGCCCGCAAGCACACGGGCGCCGTGCTCGACGGCGTCATCCACGTGACGTGCGATCTTGTCGAGCGCGCGCGCGTTGATCATCGGGCCGATCTGGGCGGCCGCGTCGGTCGCGGGCGCAACCTTGAGCGCGGCGACGCGACGGCTCAGCATCTCGCCGAATCGTTCATACACGCCGGCTTGCACGTAGACGCGGTTCGGGCAGACGCAGGTCTGGCCGCCGTTGCGAAATTTCGATACCAGCATGCCGTCGACGGCTGCCTCGAGATCGGCGTCATCGAAGACGATGAACGGCGCGTTGCCGCCAAGTTCCAGCGACAGTTTCTTGAGCGTGCCGGCGGATTCGCGCGCCAGATATTTGCCAACCGGTGTCGAGCCCGTGAAGGTGATCTTGCGCACGCGCGGGTCTTCCAGCCAGTCCGCGACGGCGGCGATCGCATGTTCGCGCGATGCCGTGATCAGGTTCAGCGCGCCCGCGGGCACGCCGGCTTCGTGCGCAAGCAGTACCAGTGCCGAGGCCGTCAGCGGTGTATCTTCGGCGGGTTTTGCGACGACGGTGCAACCGGCCGCGAGTGCCGGCGCAATCTTGCGCGCGATCATTGCAAGCGGGAAATTCCATGGTGTGATGGCGGCGACCACGCCAATGGGTTCGCGGATCGCCGTCATGCGCTTGCCGCGTTGCTGCTGCGGAATGATGTCGCCGTAAATGCGCGTGGCTTCGTCGGCGAACCAGCTCACATAAGACGCGCCATAAGCGACTTCGCCTTTGCCTTCGGCGAGCGGCTTGCCCTGTTCAAGCGAGATCAGTGCGCCAAGCGAATCCTGGTTCGCCATGATCAAAGCGGCCCATTTGTGGAGGATCACTGAACGTTCCTTTGGCAGCCGGTCGCGCCACGCGGGCAGCGCGCGTGCGGCGGCATCGGTTGCGGCGCGCGCGTCGGCGGGACCGCTGTCGGCGACTTGTGCAATGGATTCGCCTGTAGCCGGGTTCGAGACGCTGAAGCGGGCGTGATCGGCGGCCTCGAGCCATTTGCCATCGACAAAGTTACCCGACTGGATCAATTCTTTCAGTTCGTATTGGCGGTTCATGTTTCCCTCCGGATTCGCGCGGCCCGCGCAGTCGTGCGCGTGGCCGGCATCGGTAATGTTCGGGGTGAATAGCGTTGCCTGCATCTTGTCGATGCAACCGGTCGACGAATATCAGTCGTGGTTCTGCGAAAACAGGGATTCGAGCGGGTAATGGGTCTTGACGAACGGCGATTTGATGATCACGAAGCTGAAGTATTTTTCGATACCGATATTGCGTTCGAGCAAACCTTCGATGATGCTTTGATAGTGGCTGACGCTGCGGGTGACGAACTTGAGCAGGTAATCGTAGCCGCCGCTTGCAAGATGACATTCCACGATTTCATCCACGTCGCGAATGGCGTCCACGAACTTGATGAAGTCTTCCCGGCGATGATCCGCCAGCGTCACTTCAGTGAACACGATCTGCACGTCGCCGAGCTTTTCGAGCTGGATCTGCGCGCCGTAACCGACGATATACCCCGCTTTTTCCAGCCTCTTTACCCGGATGAGGCAGGGGCTGGACGAAAGCCCCACAGCGTCCGCAAGCTCGACGTTCGTTATGCGGCCTTTCTTTTGCAACTGCGTAAGAATGCGCAAGTCTATGCGGTCGAGTTTGCAGTCGCTGCTCATGATGGGTGTGGCTCCGGCGGGAAGATTGTCGTGAGAAGCGAGACGATCTTATCACGCAGATTTGCGGCAAAACGGTTCCGCCATCAGGCTGTGACCGCTGGTTGGGTCTTCAATGCGGCGCGCACATCGGCTTCATTGAGCACGTCGTCGAGTGTCTTTGCAAGGCGCTCGAACATCTGGTCGAAATCGCTGTCCGTGAAGCTCAATGCGGGCGCAAAGCCGAGAATGTTGTCGCCGAAAGCCCGGAAGACAAGCCGGTTTTTGTATGCCGCGGCAGCAATCCGTTCCGAGAGTTTCAGCGATGCATCGAAACCTTGTCGCGTGGTTTTATCGGAGACGAGTTCCAGTGCGCCAAGCAACCCGCGATGGCGCGAGTCGCCCACGAGCGGATGATCGAGCAGCGCGTCGAGGCCCGCCGCGAAACGCGGACCATGCGCCACGCCGTTCGCGAGCACGCCGCCTTCGTGATACAGGCGCAGCACTTCCAGACCGATCGCCGCGCTCACCGGATGCGCGGAATACGTGTGTCCATGTCCGACGATCGCGCTCGCGTCGCCGTCGGCGATTCCCTGATACACGGCGTCGGACATCAGCACGGCGCCCATTGGCGCATAGCCTGAGGTCAGGCCCTTTGCAACGGTCATCAGGTCCGGTTGCACGTCCTCGGCCTGGCACGCGAACAGCGGGCCGGTGCGGCCGAAACCGGTGATGACTTCATCGGCGACAAAGAGGATATCGAGCTTGCGGCACGCTTCGCGCATGGCTTTCAGCCAGCCGGCCGGCGGCACGATCACGCCGCCCGATCCCTGGATCGGCTCGCAGAAAAACGCGGCTACGTTGTCGGCGCCGATCTCGGCAACCTTGGCTTCGAGCGCGGCGACGGATGCGGCGATCAGCGCGGCGTCATCGGGGAAATCGTTGCGGTACGCATAGGGCGAAGGAAGATGATGCTGGGTCGGCAGCGGCAGGTCGAAGTTGCGATGAAACGCGGGCAACGCCGTCAGGCCCGCGCCGACAGAAGACGACCCGTGGTACCCGCGATGCAGTGCAATGATGTGCTTCTTGGCCGGCCTGCCGGTTGCGTTGAAGTAATGTGTGATGAAACGGATTGCGGAATCGACTGCATCCGAGCCGCCGAGCGTGAAATACACATGCTGCAGGGATTCCGGCGACACTTCGACCAGCTTCTGCGCCAGTTCGATCGCAGGGGCCGAGCCGAAGTGAAAGTAGCTCGTGGCGTAGGGCAGGCGGCTCATCTGTTCGGTCGCCACCTTGACGATACTTTCCTGTCCGTAGCCAACGTTCACGCACCAGAGGCCGGAGAAGCAGTCGAGCAGTTCGTTGCCGTCGGCATCGCGCAGGTAGGCACCCTTTGCGGACTCGAGCACGGTGACGCCGCGGGCTTCATGTGCGCGGTAGTTGATGACCGGATGAATCAGATGCTTGCGGTCGGCTTCAATGAGCGATTTGATCGACATGGTTTTCTCGGACGCTGGATGGGCTGTTGACTGCTCCAATATTACTCATGGACAGCCATTGCCTGACGCGTTAAAAAATTCCCCAAAGCACGCGGATGTCGCGTTTTGCAAGCTCTGCGCAGCATATTCTGCGGCGCGGGCCTTCGAGGTGCGTTTGAGGTGCGCTTGGTGAGCTGTCTTGGTGAACTGTCTTAGGCGAGCTGTCTGGCCGGTCAATAACCCCGGCTGCGATCGACCTGCCCGATCAGCGGCAGGCCTCGTTCGTGGCGCCGCAAATTCTCGAGGACGGTCTCGACCGCGCCTTCGGGACGCGTCGCGCTGGCAATGTGCGGCGTGATCCGCACGCGCGGGTGCGTCCATAGCGCATGACCGGCGGGAAGCGGCTCGGGGTCGGTCACATCGAGGATCGCGGTGTCGAGCTGGCCGCTCTCTAGTGCGGCGAGCAGATCTTCCTGGTTCAGGTGCGGGCCGCGGCCGGTTTGGATCAGCGATGCCCCTCGCGGCAGCTTGTTGAAAAGTGCTGCGTCGAGCATGCCTTGGGTTTCCTGCGTGAGCGGCAGCAGGCAGACGAGGATATCCGTGCGGGCAAGGAATGCATCGAGTGCGGCGGCGCCTGCATGACATTGCACGCCCTCGATCTGTCCGCCGGAGCGGCTCCAGCCCGCGCAATCGAAGCCGAACAGCCGCAGCCGCTCGAGGACGGCTGTCCCGAGCATGCCAAGACCCAGGACACCGATTCGCCTCGACGATGCCGGCCGGACGTGCCGTGCCTTCCACTCCTGCCGGGCCTGCTGCGCGGCGTAAGCCGCAACGTCGCGATGAATCGTCAGCACGGCTTGCGTGACATATTCGACCATGCCTTGCGCGATGCCCGGCTCGATCATGCGCACCACGGGAATATGCTCAGGCACGCGCGAGAGATCGAACTGATCGACGCCCGCGCCCACCGAGAAGATGACCTCGAGGTTGGGCAGGGCTTCCAGCGGATTGTCGGGCGGCTGCCACGCGGCCAGGTATCTGATCGCCGCCGGATCGCCGACATCGGGCCATAGATGAAACGCAATGTCCGGCGCTTGCTGCGCGAAGAGCGCGCCCCACTGGGCGCCCCGAACGGGATCGGCTTTGTAGAGGAAGGCCATGGGGAGTTACAGCATTGCCTGATTGATGATCGCGAACTGGCGGCAATCGTCGTCCGGGTTGTCGCGACCGGTCGCGGCGGGCGCGTTCAGCACCATTTTCATCACGCTATCTACGCGCGGCAGTCCGAGGCCGTCGAGCCATTCGGTCAGGCCACATTCGGCGGGTGTATCGATACGAATGAACATGCCCTCGTTCAACGACAGCCAATGGCTGATCAATGCCTTCGCGCGCACGGGATCGGAACCGGGCGCGACCACCGGGCCGATAGCGAAACCGCGTCCGAACCGGCGAAATAGCGAGAAGCCGATCAGTTCGCCGTCGCGGTCGAGACCGATGCCGTCGGCGTTTGCGAGCAGCGCCGGCAATGTCTGCGTGCGGTCGAGCCCGCATGCGCGGGACGCCAGATCTATGAGACGGGCGGTATCGTTCGTACCCAGCGGCCGCAGCCTTTCCCCCGACGGCAACGCCATCAGCGGCGGCTGGAACGCCGTTCCCTGATGCTGGTCGAGCGTCCCGACCGCGCGAAAGCCAAGTTTCTCGTAAAGCGGCTGGCCGGCGAGCGTGGCGTGCAAAAACGTCACGCGGCCTTCGAGTGCTTCGAGCACGCTTTCCATGAGCTTGCGCCCGATCCCGAGACCTTGCCGCGCCGGCGACACGATCACCATGCCAAGCGATGCCCGGTCGTCGCCATATGTCCAGTACAACGCCGTGCCCACGACCTCTCCGGCTTCAATGGCAACGAACCCGGCGCCGGCCTGCGCCACGAACTGCCAGTCTTCCGCGCGATGCGGCCATTTCAGCTCGACCGTGAGGGCATGCGCGGCGGCAATATCTTCGTCTGTGAAAGGTCTATATGCAACTTGGTCGGACACATGGCCTCCGTGAATGGCTTCGGACTACACGCGCTTACTCTGGCATTCGTCACGGCGCGTGAATAGGACGATCTTTTCGTCGCGTCCTTTGCGAACGCAAGCAGGACGCAACCAGGCACTTTCGATGCAAATTGCACGGTCTGCGTCCTCATAACGCGTGGTTTGTGCTGAACGCGGATTTTTGTCGGTGAGATGTGCGGTGCTGGCGGCACTACGATTGAAGTGATTCCAGAGACCCTTCTTTCTCGAGGATATTGCAATGGACCAGTTCGATCCCGCCCGCGTTGCCGTGCGCACCGGGCATTTCATAGGCGGCGACTATGTGGACGAAGGCGGGCGCCGGATCGACGTCGCACGGCCCTCGGACGGCGTGATGTACGCGTCGGTGCCGGTGGCCGATGCAGCCATGATCGACCGTGCCGTGGAAGACGCATGGCGTGCTTTCAGGACGAGTGGCTGGGCCAGCATGGCGCCGCGCGAGCGGGCCAAGATCCTGCGTCGCTTCGCCGACCTGGTCGCAGCGGACGTGGAAACGCTCGCGCCACTCGAATCCCTCGGCTCGACCCGCCCGATCCGCGACGCCAGCAACTGGGACGTCCCGTTCACCGCAGAGGGCATCCGGTTCTACGCGGAATTCGCCGACAAGCTCGGCGGCGATGTGGCGGCGACAGATCACGATCATCTCGGCATGACCATCGCCGAACCGTACGGCGTGATCGGCGCCATTGCGCCGTGGAATTTTCCGCTCGTGATGGCGTCGTGGAAGATCGCGCCGGCGCTCGCGGCGGGCAACGCGGTCGTGCTGAAACCCTCGGAGATGACGCCGTTCTCGGTGCTTCGCCTGGCCGAGCTGGCTGTGCTGGCGGGCGTTCCGAAGGGAATTTTCAATGTGGTCCAGGGCGACGGCCGCACGACCGGGGACGCGCTCGTGCGGCACCCGAAGATATCGAAGGTCACGTTCACGGGTTCCACGCGGACCGGGGCAGCGATCATGGCCGCGTGCGCCGGGTCGGGCACCAAGCCCGTGACGCTGGAACTCGGCGGCAAGAGCCCGCAGATCGTGTTTGCCGATGCCCCCCATCTCGACGATGTCGCGCGCCGGATTGCGGGTGCGATCTCGGGCAATGCGGGGCAGGTCTGCGTTGCGGGCTCGCGCCTGCTGGTCGAGCGCGCGCTTGCCGAACCGCTTGCCGAGCGGATCCAGAAAGTTTTCTCCGAGCTGAAGGCGGGTCACACCTGGAGCGCCGGCACGACGCTCGCGCCGATCATCTCGGAACCGCAGACGGCGCGCATCGAATCGATTGTCGGACGCACGGTTGCTGCGGGCGCCACGCTTCAATGCGGCGGGACGCGCGAAGGCGCGTCTTATCGGCCAACCTTGCTCACGGATGTCACGCCGTCGTCGGAAGCCGTGCGCGAGGAAATCTTCGGTCCGGTGCTGACGCTGCAGACATTCGACACGGAAGCCGAGGCGCTGGAACTTGCGCAGCACCCCGAATATGGTCTCGCCGCCGGCGTGCACACGGCGGACCTCGGCCGTGCGCTGCGCTTCGTGCGGGGTCTGGAAGCGGGCACGGTGTGGGTGAACCGTTATGGCCGGAGCGCGGATTTCATGATCCCGACCGGCGGCTACAAGCGCTCGGGGATCGGCAAGGATCTCGGACGCCAGGCTTACGAAGCCAATCTGCGCTTCAAGAGCGTGCTGATCGATCTGCGCCAGTAACGCGAGACGCAAGGCCCGGTGTCCGCGGGTGAAGCCCGATGCCGAGGCAGTCTTTCGAAACAACGCCGCAGACTCTGCTGTCGCAATACCTCAAAAACGCATCTTTGTATTTTTGGCGCGCCCGAATGAAGAAACATCTATGTTTTTGCGCTGGTTAAATTCTTATCAGGGCAGCACCGGAGCGCAACGCTGGAGATGGACCGCGCGGTCCGCTGAATTCACCACTTAGTTAATTTTCACGACAGGACCATGAACATGATCGACTTCGAACCCAAATACATCACCTTCGATTGCTACGGCACCCTGACCAAGTTTCATCTGGCCGACATGACCCGTGAAATGTACGGCGACGTGCTCAAGGGCGAAGACATGGATCGCTTGATTGCGTTCTTTTCCGGGTATCGGCGGGACGAAGTGCTGGGCGCGTGGAAGCCATATCGCGATGTGATCGTGAATGCGTTCAGACGTGCATGCGAGCGCATGAACGTGGCGTTCGACGAAGCCAAGGCTGAAGCGTTCTACACCGCCGTGCCGACCTGGGGTCCGCATCCGGATGTTCCCGAAGGCCTGTCGCGCCTCGCGAAGAAGTACAAGCTCGTCATTCTCTCGAACGCGTCGAACGACCAGATCCAGAGCAACGTCGACAAGCTCGGCGCGCCGTTTCACGCCGTGTTCACAGCCGAGCAGGCGCAGTCGTACAAGCCGCGCATGCCGGGCTTCGAGTACATGTTCAAGCAGCTCGGCTGCAACCCCGAAGACGTGCTGCACGTGTCGTCGAGCTTGCGCTACGACCTGATGACCGCGCACGACATGGGCGTGAAGCACAAGGCGTTCGTGAACCGAGGCCACGAGCCGTCGACGCCTTACTACCAGTACACCGAAGTCAAGGACATCCCGGATCTCGCCACGCAACTGGGCCTGTAAAAGGTCTTGAGGATCGCATCGATGAAGCTCGACTCCTACTGGCTCGATACCTCGCCGCCGCTGCGATCGGCAAGCGCGGGTCCGCTCGACGGCCGTGTCGATGTCGCCGTGATCGGTGGGGGCTTCACCGGTCTGTCGGCCGCGCTCGCGCTCGGCAAGCGCGGCGCTTCGGTGGCGGTGCTGGAAGCAGGGCGCATTGGCGGCGGTGCATCAGGGCGCAACGGCGGACAGGTGAACACCGGTGTCGCGCAGGATTTCGCGGCGCTGGTCGAGCAGCTTGGCGTGGTCAAGGCCCGCGCCTGCTACCGCGCTTATGCGAGCGCCGTCGATACGGTCGAGCGGCTGATACGCGAAGAAAACATCGATTGCGATTACCTGCCGTCGGGCAAGCTCAAGCTGGCCTCGAAACCGCATCACTTCTCGCATCTGGAAAAGACCGCCGAAGTCATCCGGCGCGAAGTCGATATGAACATCGAGATCATCGGACGCGATCAGATTCGCTCCGAGATCCAGTCGGACAGTTTCCACGGCGCGTTGCTGCAGCGTCATGGTGGCCAGATGCACATGGGCCGGTTCACTGTCGGTTTGGCGGATGCCGCCGCGCGATACGGCGCGAAGCTTTATGAAAACGCGGGCGTGAGCGTGATCGAAAAGGACGGCGAGGGCGCCTACCGGATCGTGTCGGCGCGGGGTGAGATCAGGGCAAAACAGGTGCTCGTGGCTACGGGGCCTTCACGACAGGGGCCGTTCAACTGGTACAGGCGCAGGCTCGCGCCGGTTGGATCGTTCATCGTGGTGACGGAGCCGTTGCCGGCGCACTTGATAGCCGAGGTGTTTCCGAATCGCCGCGCCTATACGACCACGCGGCTGATGCACAACTACTTTCGCGTGACACCGGATTCGCGCTTGTTGTTCGGTGGACGCGCGCGTTTCACGGCGTCGGAACGGCCATCGGACGCGAAGAGCGGGCGGATCCTGCAGCAAAACCTTGCCGCGATGTTCCCGGCGCTGGCGCAGGCGCGCATTGATTACTGCTGGGGCGGTCTTGTCGATATCACCGCTGACCGCCTGCCCCGCGCAGGTCAGCACGAAGGCATTTATTTCTCCATGGGTTACAGCGGCCACGGCACGCAGATGTCGACGCACATGGGCCAGGTCATGGCTGATGTGATCGATGGCCGCGAGAGCGCAAATCCATGGCGCGAGTTCGAGTGGCCGGCCATTCCAGGCCACACCGGCAAACCCTGGTTCCTGCCGCTCGTTGGCACGTATTACCGCATCAAGGACGTGTTCGTCTGAGCCCGCAGGGCACCCCGCTGTTTCCCCCAATACGCTGTATTCCAGACACTCTCGCGGAGAAGTTCGAATGAACAAGCAACACATGGAACATGCCAATGCCGCGCTCGCATCCGAACTCGAGAACCTGACCCGGCGCGGTGCGTCGCGGCGCGACGTCTTGCGGGCAATGGCCGCGGCGGGCATGGCGACGCTTACCGGCGCAGGGCTTCTCACTGCCAGCAGCGCAGCTCAGGCGCAGGCTGCAGCCAAGCCGCAACAAGGCGGCAAGATACGGGTGGCGACGCAGTCGGCGTCCGCGGCCGACACCCTCGACCCCGCGAAGGGCGCGCTCGGCACGGACTACGTTCGCGCGAACATGTTCTACAACGGCCTGACTGAACTCGACTCCCATCTTGGCGCGACGATGGGGCTCGCCGAATCGCTGGACACCAAGGACGCGACGGTATGGATCGTCAAGTTGCGCACTGGCGTCCAGTTCCACGATGGAAAGTCGCTCGCACCCGCTGACGTGGTCTATTCGCTGATGCGTCACAAGGACCCGGCGACGGCATCGAAGGCCAAGACGCTCGCGGACCAGTTCAAGGAAGTAAAAGCGACAGGTGCGAACGAAGTCACGATCACGCTGGAAGGCGCGAACGCCGATCTGCCGGTGATCCTCGCGGACTCGCATTTCCTCATCATCAAGGACGGCACGACCGACTTCAAGACGGCGATCGGCACGGGTCCTTACAAGGTGAAGGATTTCTCGCCCGGCGTGCGCACGGTCGGTGTAAAGAACGAAAAATACTGGAAACCGGGCCTGCCGCATCTGGACGAGATCGAACTGATCGGTATTGGCGACGAATCCGCCCGCGTGAATGCCTTGCTTTCCGGCGATGTCCAACTGATCAACGCGGTCAGTCCGCGCTCGACCGAGCGCATCAAGACCTCTCCGGGCTTCAAGGTGCTGGAAACGAAAACGGGCCAGTACACCGACCTGATCGTGCGCGACGAAGGCGGAATAACCGGCAACGACGATTTTCGTCGGGGTATGTTCTATCTACTGGATCGCGAGCAGATCAAACGCGCGGTGTTTCGCGGCTTCGGCACGATTGCGAACGACCAGCCAATCGACCCGACGAACAAGTACTACATGGCGGGCATTCCCCAGCGTCCCTACGACCCGGAGAAGGCCAAGTTCTATTTCAAGAAGGCGAAGCTCGGCAGCGATCCGATCCAGATCTTTGCTTCCCCGGCGGCCGAAGGTTCGGTCGAGATGGCGACGCTCATGCAACAGGTCGCGCCGGCAGCGGGCTTGAACCTCCAGGTGACGCGGGTTCCATCCGACGGTTACTGGTCGAATCACTGGATGAAGCATCCGCTCGGCTTTGGCAGCGTGAACGCGCGTCCGAGCGCAGACGTGCTGTTCACACAGTTCTTCAAGTCGGACGCGCCGTGGAACGAAGCCAACTGGAAGAGCCCGAAATTCGACCAGATGCTGGTGGCGGCGCGCGGTGAACCCGACGACGCGAAGCGCAAGAAGATCTACGGCGACATGCAGGTGCTGGTGCATGAAACAGGCGGCATCGGCATTCCGATGTTCCAGAGTTCGCTCGATGCCTACACGAGCAAGCTGCAGGGACTCGGATCGATTCCGCTCGCAGGCCTGATGGGTTTCGCGTTCGCGGAGCATGTCTGGCTCACGAGCTGAGCGCGGGCCGTCGGCTAGCCGTTGTCAGGCCGTTCGGCCAGGTATCAGGTGTTGCGCGCGCCGCGTACTGCGAGCGCGCGGTCTCAACGAAGGAGGCGAATCCATGCAAGCTCACGCGCAAAGACTCATCGCCGCGCGCCTCGGCATTGCGCTGCTCACGTTGCTGCTCGTGTCGGCGGTCGTGTTTGCCATCACGGGCCTGCTTCCCGGCGACGCCGCGCAGCAGGCACTCGGGCAGGCCGCGACACCGCAAGCCGTGACGGCGCTGCGGCATCAGCTTGGTCTCGACCAGCCTGCGCTGCAACGCTACTTCGAGTGGCTCTATCAAATTGTTTCGGGCAATTTCGGTACGTCGATGTCGAACAGCTTGCCGGTCAGCCAGATGATCGCCACGCGCCTGCCTAACTCGCTCGTGCTGGCGGGACTCACGACGATCGTGTCCGTGCCGGTAGCCTTGCTGATCGGGATTTCATCGGCGATGTTCCGCGGCTCGCTGCTCGACCGCGTGCTCAACGTGCTGACGCTTTCCACCGTCGCGGTGCCGGAGTTCCTGATTGCGACCATCGCAGTGCTGGTCTTCGCGGTGAAGCTGCGCTGGCTGCCGGCGTTGTCCTACTTGTCGGAAGTGTCGTCGTTCGGCGGTTTGCTGCGCATCTATGCCATGCCCGTGATGACGCTGTGCTGCGTGATCGTGGCGCAGATGTCGCGGATGACGCGCGCCGCCGTGCTCGACCAGCTCAATAGCTCGTATGTCGAGATGGCGATCCTCAAGGGTGCGTCGCCCATGCGTGTCGTGCTTCGCCACGTGTTGCCCAATACCATTGGTCCGATTGCCAACGCCGTGGCGCTGAGCCTCTCGTATCTCTTCGGCGGCGTGGTGATCGTGGAATCGATCTTTAATTATCCCGGCCTCGCGAGCCTGATGGTCGATGCCGTCACCAACCGCGACATGCCGCTCGTCCAGGGCTGCGTAATGGTTTTTTGCGCGGCTTACCTGGCGCTCGTGCTGATTGCCGATCTGGCTCAAATCGTCTCCAACCCGAGGCTGCGTCAACGATGAACCGACCTGCCCATCCCCCTCTGCCGCATGCCGGCACCGAGCTTTACAGCGATCCGGCGGTCGACGCGACAGGCATACCGGTCACGCCGGGCGCGCCCATCGTGGAAATCGCCCCTAAGAGGCAAGGCCTCTTCAAGCGGCTCCTGCGGCGCTTCTCGGTGCTGGGTCTTATCGGCCTCGTGATCGTGCTGTTCTGGATGATCATTGCATTCATTGGACCGCTGATCGCGCCTTACAAGGCCGGCGCGCTGTCTTCGGTCGACGTGTTCGGGCCGTCGAGCCGCGCCTTTCCGCTGGGCACCGATTACCTCGGCCGCGACATGCTCAGCCGGATTCTCTACGGCACGCGCTATACGGTCGGCCTCGCGTTGATGGCCGCGCTGCTCGCGAGCGTGATCGGCACGTTCTTCGGCCTGCTCGCGGCGGTGTCAGGCCGATGGCCGGATGAAATCATGAGCCGTCTCTTCGATGCGCTCATCTCGATTCCGAGCAAGGTGCTCGCGCTGGTCGT
Organism: Burkholderia sp. PAMC 28687; assembly: GCF_001577465.1. NCBI lineage: Bacteria > Pseudomonadati > Pseudomonadota > Betaproteobacteria > Burkholderiales > Burkholderiaceae > Burkholderia > Burkholderia sp. PAMC 28687. Next base: position 1,231,543 of record NZ_CP014506.1, on the reverse strand, counting down.
GATCGCGGCGTTCGGTTCGTCTATTCCGATGCTGACCGGCGTCGCCGCGCTCGCCTACATTCCCGGCGCGTTCCGGATCTCGCGCTCGCTCGCGGTGAACCTGATGACGCTTGAATACGTGCAGGTCGCCCGGGCGCGCGGCGAGGGCCTCTTCTATATTGCGCGCCGCGAAGTGTTGCCCAACATGATTCATCCCATGCTCGCCGACTTCGGCTTGCGCTTCGTGTTCATCGTGCTGCTTTTGAGCGGACTGAGTTTCCTCGGTCTTGGCGTGCAGCCGCCCAATGCCGACTGGGGGTCGCTCGTGCGCGAAAACATCGGCGGCCTCGCGGACGGCTCGCTCGCCGTGCTGATGCCGGCCATTGCCATCGCGACGCTCACGATCGGCGTGAATTTGTTCATCGACAACCTGCGCCGCCGAGGCTCGCGTGCGCAAGGAGGTGCGTGATGTCAACTTATACGGCCACTCATACGTCCACTTATACGAACCCCGAAGCCGATACGGGCAGCAGCATGATCGAGGTCAGGGGCTTGCGCGTGGTTGCGGGCGCGGCGCCCGATCCGGTGGTCGAGATCGTGAAGGGCGTGGACTTCACGGTCAGGCGCGGCGAAGTGCTGGCGCTGATTGGCGAGTCGGGGTCGGGCAAGACGACAATCGCGCTGGCGCTCCTCGGCTATGCGCGCGCAGGATGTTCGATCAGCAGCGGCTCCGTGCGAGTGGGCGAGTTCGATGTGCTCTCGCTCGACGTGAAAGGCCGGCGCGCGCTGCGTGCCCGCACGGTAGCGTACGTTGCGCAGAGCGCGTCGGCGGGTTTCAATCCGGCGCGCACCATCATGGATCAGGTCACGGAACCGGCGCTGCTGCACAAGCTCATGTCGCGCGATGCGGCGCGTGCGAAAGCAGTCGGCTTGTTCCGCTCCCTCGCGTTGCCGGAGCCGGATACGATTGGCGAGCGCTATCCGCATCAGGTCTCGGGCGGACAGTTGCAGCGCGTGATGGCCGCAATGGCGCTGATCACGGACCCGCAAGTAGTGGTGTTCGACGAACCCACCACCGCGCTCGACGTGACAACGCAGATCGAAGTGCTGGCGGCCTTCAAGAAAGTGATCCGTGAGCTCGGAACGACGGCAATCTACGTGTCGCACGATCTTGCGGTCGTCGCGCAGATGGCCGACCGGATCGTCGTGCTCAACGGCGGCTGCGTGAAGGAGAACGGGCTGGTGGCGCAAGTCCTCGACGCTCCCGCCGATGCCTACACGCGGCAATTGCTCGCGGCCACGCGCAGGCCCGAACCCGAAGCAATCGTGCGCACTCGTGCGGAGTCGCTGAAGGGTCCGTTGCTCGAGATTCGCGCACTTTCGGCGGGATATGGCCGTGTCGACCGGTTCGGCGTGCCTGCGGTGCGCGTGCTGGACGACGTCGGCCTGTCCATTGGACGCGGCAGCGCGCTTGGCGTCATCGGCGAATCGGGTTCCGGCAAGACGACGCTTGCGCGCGTGGTCGCGGGACTTGTCGGCCGGGCGCGCGGCGAAGTGTTCTTCGACGGCAAGCCGCTGCCCGCTCAATTGTCGCAACGCACGGCAGAGCAGTACCGGCAGATTCAAATCGTGTTCCAGAACGCCGATACCGCATTGAACCCGAGCCATACGATTGCCGACATTCTCGGACGTCCGCTCAATTTCTATCACAAGCTGCGCGGGTCGGACGCGCGCAAGCGCATGCTGGAACTGCTCGACCTGGTGAAGCTGCCGGCGTCGATTGCCGGGCGCACGCCCGCGGCCCTCTCGGGTGGACAAAAGCAGCGGATCAACCTCGCACGCGCGCTCGCGGCGAAACCGTCGTTGATTCTCTGCGACGAAGTCACCTCTGCCCTCGACACCGTGGTCGGCGCGGCCATCCTGGACTTGCTCGCGGAGTTGCGCCGTGAGCTTGGTGTGTCGCTGATGTTCATCAGCCACGATATTTCGACCGTGCGTTCCATCTGCGACGAAGTGATCGTGCTGTATGCGGGTCATCGCGTGGAAGCGGGCCAGCGCGACGTGCTCGCGGCGCCTCCGTACCACCCGTACACGGAATTGCTGGTCGGCTCGGTGCCCGCGTTGCAGCCGGGCTGGCTCGATGCGCGCCGCGAGATCGGCGAGACCGTGCTGCCTGCAATGGGTCCGAGCGAGGATATTGCAGAGCTGTGCAGTTTTCGCGGGCGCTGCGGGGTTCGTATCGACGGAATGTGCAACGCCACGCCGCCTTCCATGAAGAAGCTGCCGTCGGGCGCTGAGATTCTCTGTCATCACTCGCTCGCCGAACTCAACCGCATGCAAACCACGGAGACCGTCGCAGCATGAGCGGACGTTTCGTGCGGCTGGCCGAGACCGGGCGCAAAACTTTCACGATCACCGTCGACGGCGTGGAACGCCAGGCCGCGGTCGGAGACACGCTGATGGTCGCGTTGCTGACCAGCGTGAAGTCACTGCGGGATTCCGAATTCGGCGATGGCCGGCGCGCGGGATTCTGCCTGATGGGAGCATGCCAGGACTGCTGGGTGTGGACGGCGGGCGGCGAGCGGCTGCGCGCATGCAGTACGGTGGCGCAGCCGGGCATGTCGATCGTGACCCGACTCGGGTCGCACGAGGAGGGCGTATGGCCGCGCGTGTGATCGTGATCGGCACGGGGCCCGCAGGCGTGCGTGCGGCGCAGGAACTGGTGTCGGGCGGGCTTCGCCCCACCGTGATCGACGAAGGCGCGAAGGACGGCGGCCAGATCTACAGGCGGCAGCCCGACGGCTTCACCCGTTCATATGCAACGCTCTATGGCACGGAGGCCGCGCATGCGCAGTCGTTGCATCTGGACTTCGATGCGCTCAAGGGCAAGATCGACTATCTGCCCCACACGCTCGTCTGGAACATCACACCAGGCACGGTGCATCTCGTGAGTGACGCGCAATACCGGACCATGGAGTTCGATGCGCTCATCATCTGCAGCGGCGCAACGGATCGCCTGCTGCCGGTAAAAGGCTGGCAGCTCGCAGGCACCTACAGTCTCGGCGGCGCGCAGGTCGCACTGAAATCGCAAGGCTGCGCAATCGGTGCGCGCGTCGTGTTCATGGGTACCGGCCCGCTGTTGTATTTGGTCGCGGCGCAATACGTGAAAGCGGGCGCAGGCGTCATGGCGGTGCTGGACACGTCCACGTTTGCCCAGCGTCTTCGCGCCTTGCCGAAGCTCCTGGCCATTCCCGGTGCGCTGAAAAACGGTATCGCGCTGATCTCGGTGCTGCGGCGCGCGGGCGTCAGGATCTATCGCGGCGTGCGGCCGATGGAAATTACCGGCACGCCGGAAATCGGCGTCTCGGGTGTGCGCGCTGCATCGCAAAGCGGCGTGCCCGTCGATATCAAGTGCGACGCCGTGGCGCTCGGCTATCACCTTCGGCCCGAAACCCAGCTTGCGGATCTCGCCGGTTGCGAAATGCGCTTCGACGAAGCCGCGCAGCAATGGCTCGTCGCGATCGATGACGAAGGTCGCAGCAGTATCGATGGGATTTATATTGCAGGCGACGGCGCCCGCGTGCGCGGCGCGAATGCCGCCGAATGCAGCGGACGCATTGCCGCGCTGGCCGTGCTGAAAGCCGCCGGCATGCAGCCGGAAGGGATGGCCGAATCGATGTCGAAGCACAAGACCGAGCTAGCCCGCTTCAGTCGATTTGCCAATGGCCTGCGCGTTGCGTTTCCATGGCCGTCGCGTCTCGTGGCATCGATGCCCGACGAAACCATTGTCTGCCGATGCGAAGCGGTCACCGCCGGCGAGTTGCGCCGCGTGGTGCGCGAGACGGGCGCGAAGGAAGCCAACAGGGCGAAAGCGTTCTCGCGTGTCGGCATGGGGCGTTGCCAGGGACGATACTGCGCGCATGCGGGCGCCGAAGTGATTGCGGCAGCAGCTTCGGTGCCGTTGTCGTCAGTCGGACGGCTGCGTGGCCAGGCGCCGGTCAAGCCGCTGCCAATGGCGCTCGTCGAGGAGCCCGGCGAATGACCGCGTTGAGTCAATCTGCCACCCGCGCCGATGTGATCGTGATCGGCGGCGGCATCATGGGCACGAGTACAGCGTTCTTCTTGCGGCGTCGCAATCGTTCGGTGATCCTGCTCGAACGCGGTCTTACGGGACAGCAGGCGAGCGGCGTAAATTTCGGCGGCATTCGAAGGCAAGGCCGCGCGCTGCCACAACTCGCCATGGCCAGCCGTGCGCTCAGGACCTGGCAGAACGCGCGTGAACTGCTTGGCGAGGACGTCGAATTCCTGCCGTCGAGCCATACGCGGGTCTGCTATCACGCACATGATGCCGAGTATTTCGACCGCTACGCGCAGGAGGCGCGCGAATACGGGCTCGATCTCGAAGTGTTGCACGGCGAAGCCGTGTTCAGGCGCTTTCCGTTTCTCGGCCGCGAGGTGCTGTCCGCGTCCATTTCTCCACTCGACGGTCATGCCAATCCACGACTTGCCGCACCGACGTTCGGCCGTGCGGCGGCGCGTCTCGGCGCGTTGATTGTCGAGAATACGGAGATCGTTCGCGTCGATAAGGACGGCGATACATTCCGCGTGGAAAGCGCGAACGGAACCGTGTACCGTGCGGCGCAGGTCGTGATCTGTGCGGGCGCGTGGGCGAGCAAGCTCAGCGGGCAGTTTGGAGAGCCCGTGCCCATTCGGGCGAGCGGCCCGCAGATGGCGGTGACCGAGCCGGTGCCTTACGTCTTCAAGGCGTCGATGGGCGTCTATACATCGATCAAGGAAGAAAGCGTTTATTTCAGGCAGATTCCGCGCGGCAACATCATCCTGGGCGGCGGTCCTCCCGGTCGCGCCGACGCCGCCACGCGGCGCGCCAGCGTGCTGCCCGAAAACACCGTGCGCCAGATGAAGCAGTTTCGCCGCATGGTGCCGGCGCTGGGCGCACTCAACGTGATTCGCGTATGGAGCGGCGTGGAGGGGTATCTGCCCGACGGCGAACCGGTGATCGGTCCGAGTTCGAAAGTGGACGGTCTTTTCTACGCGTTCGGTTTTTGCGGATCGGGTTTCCAGATTGGCCCGGGCGTCGGCGAGACGCTGGCTGAACTCATCGATACAGGCAGTACACCCATTGCGCTCGATCCCTTTTCCGTGCGGCGGTTCGCTGCCGAATCCATCATGCAACCCGCAGTGGCGCCGCCATGAAATCCACCGTAGCGCTCAGTGAAGCGCGCGCTTTCATAGAAGCGCATTTCGATGAACCCGTGACGCTCGCGCAGCTTGCCGAATTGTCGGCGTTGAGCGTGCCGCGATTCGTTACGGTATTCCGGCAACAGTTTGGGTCGTCGCCTTACCGGTACCTGTGCGGCTTGCGAATCGAGCGCGCGCAGATGCTGCTGCTGGCAGGCGTGCCCGGCTCCATGGTCGCGGCTGAAGTCGGTTTCTTCGACCAAAGCCATCTTGCGCGACACTTCAAGCAGTTTTGCGGCATGACGCCGACCGCGTTCCTGAAGCGAGCGCGCGGCAAGGCCACCACGCACGAGCACAGCGCCCTCGTCAATTCAGCACCAGCCCCGCGCTTTTGAGCGCATTGCGCACGCCAAGACCGGGATATGCGATCTCGACCGTGCGCATGTCCGAGCGTGTCTCTTCGATGATCCAGTCGCGCACCGATTTCACGATCGGCCGCAGTGGCCGGTTGGGCGGCGAAACCAGACAGCAGCGGCGGTGCGTTGCAATCAGTTCCTGCTCCGCCGGCATCAACGCGCCTTGCGCAATCCAGTGCGACACCACGTTCAGCCAGCCGAGCGCCACGCCCTGACCGAGCAGCGCGGCTTGAACCACGATGGCGTAATCGTTGAAACTGAGCATATGCGCTGCGCGCCGCCGATGTCCGGCGAACGCTGCAAAGCGGTCGTGCCAGCCGCGCTCTTCGTCGTCCATGACGATCACCGTGTCTTCGTGCTCGCCTGCTGAATTAATTAACCGTTGATCGTGATAGCGCTGGTTGCACACCGGCAGCAGGAGTTCGGGCATGACGAGGACGCTGTTTTCATCGATCTCGTCCTGAGTCACGAACCGCATGCCGAGGTCCACGTCGATCAGCGGACCGCCAATACGCCCCGAAATCAACTGGAATCGCAGGTCCACCGACGGAAACGCCTTGTTGAGCCGGTTCATTCGCGGCATCAGCCAGTGCGTGGTAAAGGCCGTGGAAACCGAGAGCGTCACGGATTCCACACCGGTCGAACGCGCTTCGATCTCGCGAATCGCCCCCTCGATACCGTTGAACCCCTCCGATATCTTCCCGTACAAAATGCGGCCGTTTTCCGTCAGTTCGATACCGCCGCGCGCCCGCTCGAACAACTGCACGCCGAGATGGTCCTCCATGCGCGCCAGCATCCGGCTGACTGCCGGCTGGCTCACATACAGTTCCTGTGCGGCGCGCGTGAAGTTTCCACAGCGCGCCGCGGCCTCGAAAACAAACAGCGCGTTGGCGCTCGGCAGTTTCTTGCGTAGATTGGGCATGACCTCATGTTATGCCTGATCCAACAATTCGGGAATTGCCGCCAATAAAAACGCGCCGTATATTTGATTTCACCGATGCATGAAAACCCATGTTCCGGCATGAATACCAACGAGAGAAACCAGCATGGATGCAAGGGCGAAAGCAGGAGTATCGATCCGGTCGGCTGCAAAGCGCTACGGCCCGGTTGTCGCACTCGACGACGTTTCGCTCGATATCGCGCCCGGCGAATTCGTCTCGTTGCTCGGGCCGTCGGGTTCCGGCAAGACCACCTTGCTCGGCATTCTCGGCGGCTTCGTCCAGCCGAGTTCCGGCTCGGTCTGGGTCGGCGATCGCGACATTACATTCGCGCCGCCGCACAAGCGTGACATCGGCATCGTGTTTCAGAACTACGCGCTGTTTCCGCATATGAGCGTCGGCGAGAACGTCGCGTTTCCGTTGCGCGCACGACGTCAGCCAAAGGCCGGATGGGCCCGCAAGGTGGCCGACGCACTTGCCATGGTGGAACTCGGCGGATACGAGAGCCGCGGCATCAGCCAGTTGTCGGGCGGGCAGCGCCAGCGCGTCGCGCTCGCGCGCGCCATGGTGTTCGAGCCGCAACTGATCCTGATGGACGAACCACTCTCGGCGCTCGACAAGCAATTGCGCGAAACCATGCAGATCGAACTGCGGCGCCTGCACACGAAACTCGAGGCGACCATCGTCTACGTAACACACGACCAGCGTGAAGCGCTGACCATGAGCGACCGCGTCGCCGTGATGCGCAACGGCAAACTGGTGCAGATCGACACCCCGAGCGTCTCTACGACCGGCCTTGCGACGCTTTCGTCGCGAGTTTCATCGGCGAGGCGTCCATGTTGCCCGTCACGCGTGCAGGAGAAGACGCCGTGATGCTCGGCAACACGCTGTTGCGCACGGCACATCCGCTGCCGCATGGCGACACGCTCCTGCTTGCGGTGCAAACGGAAAAACTCGTCATCGATACCGCGCTGAACCACCCCGGCGTGAACCGGCTTGTCTGTCGCGTCACTGAAGTGCTGTATCAGGGCGAAAGCCTGCGCGTGTTCGCAACGCTTGCCGACGGCACGGCCATCAGCCTGCGTCAACCCGGCAGTCATGACGCACGTCAGCGCATCCCGGCTGCGGGCGCGCAAATGACGGTCGTGCTCGATCCGCAGGACACCATCGTCGTGCCTGGCTGAATCTTTCCAACGCGTATTGCGCAGGCTCAACGCGTGTTATTTGACGAACTATAGAGGATTACGAAATGAAACTGACGGACTTCAAGGTGTTGACGTTTGATGTGGTGGGAACGCTGATCGACTTCGAGCGGGGCGTGCTGGCTTCCGTGAGGCGTCTCGGTGGCGACGCGGCCCGCGACCTCACCGACGACCAGATCTTCGAGCCGTACATGCGTGGCCGTGCGGCTTTTCCAGGCCGTTCGAGCAAGGCGATGTCGAAGGTCTACCAGTCGCTTGCGAATGAACTCGGCCTGCCCTCGGACGATCAGACCGCTGCCGCGTTCCAGCGCGACGTGCTCGACTGGCCCGCATTCGAGGATTCGGTCGCAGCATTGAAGCGCTTGCGCAAGCACTTCCGGCTCGTCGCGATGACCAATGCGGACCGCGTCGCACTGTCGTCGTACGCACACACGCTCGGCGATCCGTTCGACGATACGGTCTGCTGTGACGAGACGGGCGTCGCAAAACCGAATCCGCAATTCTTCGCCTACAACCGCGGCCGGCAAGCCGCGTTCGGCTACAAGTTCGGCGAGATCCTGCATACGGCGCAAAGCCAGTATCACGATATCGGCGTCGCGACCGAACTTGGTTATTCGACATGCTGGATCGAGCGGCGTCAGGGACAAAAAGGATTCGGCGCAACGCCCACGCCCGATGCCGTGACAACGCCGACCTTCACGTTCGCGACGCTTGGCGCGCTCGCGGACGCGGTCGAAGCAGAAGCGCGCGCAGCATGATGAACACGCCGCCGGCACGGCCGCTTGCGCCATCGTTATGGCGGGCCATGGCGGGTCCGGAACCCGTGCCGCGCGCCCCGCTTGCAAGCGATATCGACACCGATGTCGCAATTATCGGCGCGGGGTATTCGGGTTTGTCGGCGGCGCATGCGTTGCATGAACGCGGCGTGCGGGCGGTCGTGCTCGACGCCAATCCGGTCGGCTGGGGGGCAAGCGGGCGTAATGGCGGCGTAGTGTCGTCGAAGTTTCGCTTGTCGTTTCCGGCCATCGAGCGCATGCACGGACTCGAAGCCGCACGCACGATGCACCGACTCGCGCATGACGGCGTGCGCATGGTGGAAAGGTTAATCGATGAATTCAAGCTCGAAAACGCGCGCTTCGAACATACCGGAAGCCTGCGGTGCGCCCATACCGACCGTGCATTGCAAGGCATCCGCGCGGAGGCCGACTGGGTGCGCACGCAACTTGGCGACACCTCCATGTCCGTGCTGTCGCGTGCCGAGACGCAGCACGAGACCGGCTCCAAAGCGTTTGTCGGCAGTGTGCTGAGTGCCGACGCCGGCACGATTCTTCCGCTTCACTATGTTCGTGGCATGGCCGACGGGCTGACGCAACGCAACGTCGCAATTCATGAGAATACCCCTGTGCTGGACATGCATCGCCTGGACGGCGGTGCGGGCGCGATCCTGCGTACGCCGAATGCAACCGTGCGGGCAAAGCAGGTGATTGTCGGGACGAACGCATACTCGAACCTGACGCCTGCGACATCGGACTATCAGCGCGAACTCGTGCCGTTTCGCAGCGCGATGATAGCGACAGCCCGTCTGTCTCCCGAACTCGATGCCCGCTTGATGGCGAATTGCCGGAGTTATACGGAAACCCGACGCATGATGAAGTGGTTCCGCAAGGTCGATGGCCGCATGTTGTTCGGTGGCCGCGACGCGTTTGGCAAGGAAGGGCAGACCACGGGTTTCGACGCACTGCAGCGCGCCATGGCCGGGCTGTTTCCGGAACTCGCGGACGTGCCGGTGGAGTATCAGTGGTCGGGATATGTAGGCATGACTTTCAATTCGTTGCCGCATGTAGGACGCAGCGACGACGTCACGACTTTTTGTCTGGGCTATAACGGAGCAGGCATTGCAATGGCGAGCCTGCTGGGTCAGCATGCGGCGGCGCTCGCGCTGGGCGAGCGGCCGGAGTTGTCGCTGCTGGCTTCAGCCGGGCTCGATCCCGTGCCGTTTCATTCGTTGCGCGCGCCGGGGGTTCGCCTCGTCGCTGCGTGGTACCAGTTCCTCGACGCCGTAGGGGCATGATGTCAATCGCCAACCGGATTCTTTCAGGGCAGGGCACGACCGTCATCGCGCGCTCCGATCCCTTTCGGCAATACCAGCGTCGCGAAGACCGGACGATGTGGCTGCTGATGACGCCCGCGCTCGTCGTGATCGTGTTGCTGCTGGTGGTGCCGCTCGTGTGGCTGTCGTGGCAGTCGATCTGGAACCACGGCTTCACGCTCGCGAATTACGAGCGGGTGTTCACCGGCGTGTATCTCGACACCTTCCTGCTGACGTTCAAGCTCAGCTTCATCGTGACGGTCATTACATTGTTGCTGGGTTATCCGGTTGCTTATCTCGCCGCGTCCGTCTCGCCCAGATTCAGCACGCTGATCCTCGGCATGGTGATCCTGCCGTTCTGGACCAGCGTGCTCGTGCGCACCTACGCGTGGCTCGTCTTGCTGCAGCGCACCGGAGTGGTCAATAAGCTGCTGATGGCAAGCGGCCTGACCGACCACCCGCTGCAACTCGGCTACAACCAGATCGGTACAGTAATCGCCATGGTGCACATCCTGCTGCCGTTCATGGTGCTGCCGCTCTATTCCGCGATGCAGAAGATCCCCGCAAACCTCTCGCATGCCGGCGCGAGCCTCGGCGGATCGCCACTGCACGTTTTCCTGCGGGTGTTCCTGCCGTTGTCCATGAGCGGCGTGATCGCGGGCGTGACGCTCGTTTTCATCCTGTGCCTCGGCTTCTATATCACGCCCGAACTCATGGGCGGCGGCAAGTCGGTGATGGTGTCCATGGTCGTGAGCCGCAATGTGGAGATCTATAACAGCTGGGGCGCGGCGAGTGCAGTCAGCGTGGTCCTGCTGGTCTGCGTGTTCGCCATCTTTTATGCAGCGAGCCGCGTAGTGCCGCTCGAAAAGACATTGGGGGCAAAATGAACCGGCTCTCTTTCGCACGCGTGGCGCTGGCAGCCGGAGTGGTCGTGATCCTCGTCTTCCTGATGGTGCCCATCCTGATCGTCGTGCCGCTGTCGTTCTCCGACACCCGCTTCATGACCTTCCCGCCGCCCGGATATTCCCTGCGCTGGTATCACACGTTCTTCGGCAATTCCGCGTGGATAGACGCGGCCCGCACCACGCTGATTGCTTCTGTGTGCGCGTCGCTGCTGGCCACGCCATTGGGCGTGGCTGCCGCCTACGCCATCCAGAACGGGACGCACCGGTTCATGCGGTACATGCGGACCTTGCTGATGCTGCCGTTGATGGTGCCGATCATCATCGTGGCGGTCGGGGTTTTCTTCGTGTACTCGCAGGCCGGTTACGTGAATACACTTGGCGGCCTGATCCTCGCCGATACCATGCTCGGGCTGCCGTATGTCCTGATCGCGGTCGGCGCCGATCTTCGCACTTTCGATCCCACGCAGGAAATGGTGGCGCGCAGTCTCGGCATGAACCGGTTTCGCAGCTTCATGACGGTCACGCTGCCGCAGATCCGCTCGAGCGTGATCTCGGGTGCGGTGTTCGTCTTCATTCAGGCGCTCGATGAAACCGTAGTGGCGCTGTTCGTTTCAGGAGGCGCCAACCAGACGCTGACGCGCCGCATGTTCGTCACGCTGCGCGACGAAATCGATCCGACCATTGCCGCGATCAGCACCATGCTGACGGCGATCACGTTATGCCTCGTGATGATCGTGGTGGTGAGCCGGAAGTCGGCCGCGCGTGTTTGAACGCATTAACCAAGAGGTCATTTCGATGAATCACGCGTTGCAGTTTTATATCGGCGGCGAGTGGGTGGAACCGCTTGGGTCGACCCGGCTTGGCGTGATCGATCCGTGCACGGAGGAGCCATTCGCTGAGATCGCCATGGCAACACCGGCCGATATCGACCGCGCGGTGGCCGCGGCCCGTCATGCGTTCGCCTCGTTTGCGGCGACATCGCCCGACGAGCGGCTTGCGCTGATCCGCAAGATCTTGGCCGGCTATGCGGACCGCTACGAAGAAATGGCGCTCGTCATTTCACGCGAAATCGGCGCGCCGCGCGCGCTTGCGCATGGCTGGCAAGCGGGACTCGGCACGCGCCATCTGAAGGAACTGATCCGCACATGCGAGGCGTTTGTCTGGCAGCGCATGAAAGGCACGACGCTGATCACGCACGAGCCGATAGGCGTGGCCGCGTTGATCACGCCATGGAACTGGCCGATCAACCAGATTGTCTGCAAGGTCGCGCCTGCGATTGCGGCCGGTTGCACGATGGTGCTCAAACCAAGCGAAGTGTCTCCGCTCAATGCGCTCCTGTTTGCTGAGGTGCTCGACGCCGCAGGCGTACCTCCCGGGGTGTTCAACCTCGTCAACGGTGACGGTCCGCTCGCCGGCGCCGCGCTGTGCAGTCATCCCGACGTGGACATGGTGTCGTTCACCGGTTCGACTCGCGCGGGTATCGAGATTGCACGGCTCGCTGCGCCTACGGTCAAGCGCGTGCACCAGGAACTGGGCGGCAAGTCCGCCAATATCATCCTCGACGATGCCGAACTTACCGCCGCGGTCACATCCGGCGTCAACGCGTGCTTTGGCAACAGCGGACAGTCGTGCAACGCGCCCACGCGCATGTTCGTGCCGGCCGCGCGTCATGCCGAAGCGGTGACGATAGCGCGCGAGGCGGCGCAAAAGCACGTCGTCGGCGCCGCTGACGATGCACGCACGACGCTTGGTCCGGTCGTGAGCGCGGTGCAATTCGACCGCATTCAACGGCTGATCCAGCAGGGTATCGACGAAGGTGCGGACCTTGTCACGGGCGGCACCAGGCGTCCCGAAGGATTGGCGCATGGCTATTACGTGCGTCCCACCGTCTTCGCGGGCGTGCGGCCCGACATGACCATTGCCCGCGATGAAATCTTCGGCCCCGTTCTGTCGATACTCCCCTACGACGACGAAGAGCATGCCATTGCGATGGCAAACGACAGCGTCTTCGGTCTCGCGGCTTATGTGCAGTCAGGTGACCGCGAGCATGCGCGACGTGTCGCGCGCCGTCTGCGCGCGGGGAGCGTGCATATCAACTACCCGGCTTGGGACGCGGGCGCACCGTTCGGCGGTTTCAGGCAATCGGGCAACGGCCGCGAGTATGGCGAGTGGGGACTTGAGGCGTTTCTTGAAGTGAAGGGCATCGTGGGATACGCAGCGTGATCACGATGCTTCATCGAGCCGGTTCCGAGCGGATCATTTCCGCGATGCGCTCGGCAATCATGATGGTCGGAATGTTGGTATTTGCGCAGGGAATGGACGGCATCAGCGATGCATCGCAGACCCGCAGGTTCTCGACGCCATAGACGAGGCCGCTTGAGCCGGTGACGGCATGCGGATCGTCAGGCGCGCCCATCCGGCACGTACCCGATGGATGCCACGTGCCACCGACCGAGCGCGTGACGAATTCTGTCATTGCCCGGTCGTCTCCAAGCAGCGTCTCAAGCGTTACGCCTTGCGTGACGAGCGTCCTGATCAGCCTCGCGCGCCAGGGCCCCGCAACATCCAGCAGCACGCTCAATGCGCCGCGCTGCAAGGCGTTCCATACGCCGGGCACTGCCACCCTCGCCACACGGGGGGAATAACTCGATGGAAAAAGCGCACCGGCCCACTTGATCATCGCCGGATCGCTCAGTGCGGTCGCGCCAAAGCGAATCGCGAGCTTGAGCCGGTCACGATCACGCGCGTCCGACAGCATGTTGAATTCGACTTTGGGCTCATCCCGCGCATCCAATGAAACCAGTGTCACCCGTCCGCGCGAGTACGACTTGTTGACCCAGAAAAAAAGCGTTCCCAGTCGATACCCGATCGAGTGCCAGCCTGAGCGGGAAAGGATCGCGCCGTGCATGTCGCCGGGAACCGTGTCGGGTAATCCTGAGGAAAACCGTACGATCGCCTGTTCATGATGTTCTTCCGGAAACAGGGTGCGCGCGGACTTTTTGAGGAACGCGGATACGGCGATCGACGGATGTTCCATCAGGTTGCCGCCGACGCCCGGACGGTCCGCGATCACTTTTATACCCAGCGCCCGAAGGTCGTCCGCGGGGCCTATGCCGCTGCGCAGCAGCATCGCCGGGCTGTGGATCGCACCTGCGCAGACGATTACATTGCGTGCCTGGATGACTTCGCCGGAACCCAGCAGCGCGCCGGTTGCGCGCGTGCCGTCAAAGAGAATGCGATCAACGCTTGTGTCTGTCCTGATTGAAAGATTCGGGCGTTGGCGAACTTGATCGGTCAGGTAGCAAACTGATGTAGGAATGCGCTCGCCTTGCTCGCTGACCGCAATCGAACCGATGAAGGAGCCATCTTCCCAGGGGCCATTCTGATCGTCGCGATTCGGGTATCCCGAACGGTCGAGCACCTTCAGCACCGCGCGCACGAACGGCGAAATCCGAGCGCGCTCAGTACGCCTGATGCGAACCGGTCCATTTGTACCGTGTAGTTCACCCGTGAAATCGGTGTCTGTTTCGAGCTTGCGAAAAGCCGGCAGGCATGCCGCCCAGTTCCATCCGCTGGCACCGAGCGATTCCCATTCATCATAGTCCGCAGGTGCGCCGCGATTGGCCATCAACGCGTTGATCGCGGAACCGCCGCCGAGGAGTCGCGCCTGTTCGTATCGGCGAGGCGAAGCGGGCGTGCTCATGCGCGCCGAAAGACGCTTCCAAAGGTTGTCGGTGTCGAGATAGGCGCGCCCCGGGTAGCGGCTTCGCACTTCGGCGGGCATGGTCGCCGCGGATATATCGCGACCGGCTTCGACGAGCATCACCTGTCTGCCGGCATCTTCGGAAAGACGCGCGGCCAGCACGCAGCCGGCCGACCCGCCGCCAAGTATCAGAGTGTCGATCACGAGGTATGTGGTGGGTGGAGAAAGGCGAACGCGCCCTGGAACACGGGCGCGAGAGAATCCGGACCTACGGACGTCATTGCATGAATTTCAGCCAGCGCGCCTTCGCCTGGATGCCCGGCTCCGAGGCCCACCAGTCTTCCGACATCAGCGCCTGCTTCGCTGCGTTCTCGGGCGAGCTGGGCAGCTCGGCCGCACGCTTCGCGGTGATCTTGCCGGTCTTGAACGCAGCCGGATTGCCCGGACCATAGTCGATATACAACGGCAGGTTGGCCTGCAGGTCCGGGGACATGGCGGTGTTCAAAAACTGGATCGCGGTCGGCAAATTCGGCGCGTTCTTGAGAATGCACAACTGCGTGTTCTGCAGGATGCCGTCGTTATACGTGAAGGCGACGTCGGGATTGTCCTTTTGCACGGCGCTTGCGCGACCGTTCCAGATCATTTCCATATCGACTTCGCCGTCGTGCAGCAACTGCGCCGACTGGCCGCCGGACGTCCACCAGACCGTTATGTCCGGCTTGATCTGATCGAGCTTCTTGAACGCGCGGTCCACGTCGAGCGGATAGAGCTTGTTGCGCGGGACGCCGTCGGCGAGCAGTGCCGCCTCGAGAACGGTTTGCGGATCATTGCGCAATGCGCGCGTGCCGGGGAACGCCTTCACATTCCAGAAATCCGCCCAGCTCTGCGGGACCTTCTTCAGTGACTTCTTGTTGTAGCCGATCACCGTCGAATAAAACTCGTAGGCAACAGAATAGGGCGTGCGGTATTGCTCGGGCATGGCAGCGGCGTTCGGGATCTTCGAGAAGTCGAGCTTCTCCAGAAGACCTTCCCGGCCGCCGCGCAGACAGTTCGCGGTGGGGGTATCGATCACGTCCCAGATTGGCTTGCCGGTTGCGCCCTGGGCTTTGACCGCCGGCCATGCGTCGGGGATGCTGTCCTGGTTCACTGTGATGCCGAGCAGCTTCGCGGCGGGGTCGAGAATCGCCTTGGTCTGCGCTTCCTGGTAGCTGCCGCCCTGCGAGACAAATGTGATCTGACCGGCGGCAAGTGCCGGGACGCTGGAGGCGAGAAATATCGACAGAAACAATGCGACGGGGCGTAGCGGCAGATTTTTCATCGACGTCGGTCCTGGGGTCATTGGAAGGGCAGTTGCGCGGAGTGTTCGATGTAATGATCAAGCGTGACACGGTGGCCGGACTCTAGTCGGCCGGTCCTGCCCGCGCTGAGGAAAAATATAGGGCGCCGTTATGGGCGTGGCAACGCCGGAATTGTTTGAGGGGCTATTACATGAGGTTATGAAGGCGGCTTTGTTTGTGACGTGGGAAGGGTCAAGGCTGGTCGCCGCTCAGTCAGCGCAACAGCGGTGAGCGGACGCTCGGCGGCCAGTTTGAGACATTCGACTGCCAGGACCCGCGTAAGCCAGCGGCCACTATTGCTGCGTGAGCATCAGGTTCAGGTTCTGAACCGCAGCGCCGGAGGCACCTTTGCCGAGATTATCGAAAACCGCGGATAGCAACACATGCCCGTGCGCCGTGTTGGAAAATACGCTCAAGCGCATGTCGTCCGTACCGTTCAGCAATTGCGGATCCAGGTGGTTCAAGGCGCTTGATTCCTGCAGCGGCAAGACATGCACGTGCGTCGCCCCGCAATAGTGGCGTGTGAGGCACGCGTGTAATGTGGCGCCGTCTACGTCGGGTGCCAGCAGCCGTACATCCAGGGGCACCGTCAGCACGATGCCCTGCCGGAACGCACCATACGCAGGGACGAAGATCGGACGCTGCGCGAGTCCGGCGTGCTGCCGGATCTCCGGGGGGTGCTTATGCGCGAGTTCCAAACCATAGACCTGGTAAGAAGGCGCGTTGACGGCGCCCGGCCCCTCGTGCTCCTCCACGCCGGCGCGTCCACGTCCCGAGTAGCCGGACACCGCGTGAATGCAGACCGGATAGTTGTCTGGTATGAGCCCGGCCTGCAGCAGGGGACGCAGCAGGCCAATCGCACCGGTCGGATAGCAACCCGGGTTGGTGACCCGGCGTGCGTTTGCAATGCGTTCCGCCTGTCCCGCAGTCATCTCCGGAAATCCGTATGTCCAGCCCGGTTGTGTGCGGTGGGCGGAACTTGCGTCGATAACTCTGACGGCGGGATTGACAATGGCGTCCACCGCCTCGCGCGCGGCGACATCGGGCAGGCAGAGGATAGCGATGTCGCAGGCGTTGATGGCTTCGGCGCGACGCTTCGAATCCTTGCGTTGCGCAGCGGGAAGCGTAAATAGCTTCAGGTCGCTTCGATCGCGAAGCCGTTCGTGGATCTGCAATCCGGTGGTGCCTTGGTCGCCGTCGACGAAAACGAGGGGTGAGCTCATGCGCGGAATACTCCGGTGACTGGGTCATGACAAATAAAACGAACCCCTATCTTCTGCGCACCGCTAGAATAGTGAAAGTTGAATTTCACAACGCTTAAATTCAGTTTTTCTGAATCAGGACCCTGACATGCGAGAGATCAGCCTGGACCGCTTGCGCACTCTGGTCGCCATTGTCGACCGTGGCTCATTCGCGGACGCGGCGCGTGCGCTGCACCTGGCGCCGCCAACGGTCAGCCTGCACATCGCTGAACTGGAAAACCGCATCGGGGCTCCGCTCCTGTCACGCAAGCGCGGACATGTTCGACCGTCGGCAATAGGCGAGATGTTGGTCGCGCGCGCGCGTCGACTGCTGGCCGACGCGGAACAGGCGCTGGACGACGTTCACCGCCAGGTAGACGGGCTCGAAGGGCGCGTGCGGCTCGGTGCGTCGACCGGCGCAATCGCGCACCTGTTGCCGCAAGCGCTCGAGGTGCTGCGTCAGCACCATCCGGCTATAGACATTCAAGTTGCAGTGCTCACATCGCATGAAACGCTGTCCCGACTAGCGGACGGAACGCTGGATGTCGGGCTGGTTGCTCTGCCTCAACCCCCGATTGCGGGGCTCACAATAAAGCCTTGGCGTCGCGACCCCGTCATGGCCTTCGTGCCGGCACATTGGCAATGTCCGGCTCGCATCACGCCCAAGTGGCTCGCGGCTCAGCCGCTCATTCTCAACGACTCCACCACGCGTCTCTCGCGTCTGACTGCGGAGTGGTTTGCGACCGGCGGTCACCACCCTGCGCCACGCATCCAGCTCAACTACAACGACGCAATCAAGAGCCTGGTCGCGGCGGGTTACGGTGCAGCGCTATTGCCTCATGAAGCCACTACGCCTTTGCCCGACCGGCGCATTGCCATGCATGCGCTGCGCCCTGCGTTGTGGCGTCGCCTCGGCGTTGCACATCGTGCGGGATACGTCGAACGTTCCACGCAACACGTACTCGGTGTGTTGTGGAGTCTCCGATTGGCGTAGGAAAACGCCATTTGCCGCCTCGGCACTGGTTCTCGAGCAAGCTGGACGGCAGTAAGCAAGCAACCCTTGCGTCCATAAATAGCCGCGCCGCAATTGGATGCGCCGACCCGGCAGAACAAAATAGCCTTGCCATCGGATGGCTCGCACGAGACCCGGGGGCGCCCACCCGATGGTCAACGCGACGTTCAGATGCCTTGGCCACCCGAGACTTCGATTCGCTGTGCATTCACCCAGCGGTTGTCGTTGTCGAGCAAGCTTGCAATCATCGGTCCCACGTCATCCGGCACGCCCACGCGGCCGAGCGCGGTCATGCCCGCGAAAAACTTATTGAACTCCGGTGTATCGCGCACGGCACCGCCGAAGAAATCAGTTTCAATCGCACCGGGAGCGACTACGTTGACGGCAATTCTGCGCGAGCCCAGTTCTCTTGCCATGTAGACAGTCAGGATTTCAACCGCGCCCTTTACAGCCGCGTAGGCGGACCAGCCGGGCGCCGAAACTCGCGTCAGTCCCGTCGAGAGGTTCACTATACGGCCGCCGTCCGCGAGCAATGGGAGAAGCGTTTGAGTGAGAAAAAAGACGCCCTTGAAATGCACGTCGACGAGGTTATCGAACTGCGCCTCGGTGGTTTCTTCGATTGATGCGACCTCGCCATGTCCCGCGTTGTTCACCAGATGATCGAAGCTATCGCGTTGCCAGGTCCGCAGTGTTTCGCGAAGTCGATTTGCGAAACCTGTGAAGTCTGCGACTTTTCCTGTGTCGAGCTGGAGGGCGATTGCTTTGCGACCGAGCGCGGCGATGTCTGCAACGGTGGCGTCAGCCGCTTCGCGATTGCCGAGATACGTGAGGACGACATCACCACCTTTGCGGGCAATATTCAGCGCGGCACTCCGGCCAAGACCACGGCTGCCGCCGGTCACGAGAGATACGGTATTCATTGTCGGGCCCCTGTTCGTTTGAGAATGTGAGGCTATTGTGAGCAGTGCGGCTCGTCTGCAGTAGAGAGCGCGAAAGTGTTTGATTCACAACCAAAAGTTGATGATGGTGTGAAGGGTGCGATACGAATCAGCGACGCCGCCGTACCGCACGCGGCAGGCGTGCCGCTCGCAACTTCAGTTTCCTGTTCTCCGGCGCTTTGCCATTGCTTGTAACTCGGGAACAGGAACGCTGAATGTCTGACTGCTTTGCAGCCGCTCGACTGTAAAGTCGATGAAGCGACGTACACGGCCTGGCATATCGGCGCGCTGCGCGTAGTAGAGATACAGGCCCATACGCGCACTCGTGTAGCGGACCAGCAAGGGGACAAGCTCGCCTGAAACCAGAAACGGCGTCGCGTTGATGCTGTCGATCTGACCAATACCCATGCCTGCCAGTACGGCCTGCATCTCGGCTTCCGGGTCGCTGCAGCAAACGGCGTAGGGCATCGCTTTCGAAATGGTTTCCGAATGCACCTCAAATTCCCATGGCATTGGGTGTCCCGTGCCAGGCTGCCGGTATCCGATACACCGATGACCGGACAGATCATCAATCCGTGTCGGCGTCGGATGGTCCTTGAGATACGCAGGCGCAGCACAAGCGAGCAACTGAACCGCGAAAAGGCGACGCGACACAACCTGCGCAGTAGGCGCATTGCCGGCCTTGAAGCCAAGATCGATCCGGTCGGCGACCACGTCCGTTGCGCGATCTTCAAGTACGAGATCGAAGGTGACGCCCGGGTAGATCTTGCTGAATGCAGCAAGCAGGGGAATCAGGACTCTGCGGCCTACCGCACCGCCCGCGCTGATGCGGATAAGTCCTTCGTTCTCGTGCGCCGCGTCCTTGACGCGATCCATCGCGGTGCGCAATCCATCCATGCTTTCGCGGACGGATTCCAGCAATCGCGATCCTTCTTCGGTAAGCGAGCTTCGGCGCGTGGTCCGATGAAAGAGTCGCACGCCAAGATGTTGTTCGAGTTGCCGAACGGTTTTGCTGACGGCTTGAGGCGTCACGCCATGCGCGTGTGCGGCCTTATTAAAACTACCGCATTCGGCTGTTCGAATGAATATGGATAATGCGCGGAGTTCGTCCAACACGGGCCTCAGCAACTTGAGCGGGAAGGCATAGCGTAAACCGGAATGTCAATGACGTCCGAGAAAGAAATTGTCGTGAAGTTTTGCCTGCCGCTCCCGCGTCGGAGCCATCGCAACGGCGCGGGGCGGTAACGTCATTGGCCGGTCTGCCAGCGCAGGACCGGATGCGTCGCTCCACCAGGCATCGCCCATACGCCTGCAGGACCGAAGTCATAAGACACAAACGATGCAGGCATGCTCATCTGAGCGGTCGTGAGCCCGCTGGATGCCGGTATGGGCGTGCCATACACGGTGCCAACCGTAGCTGCCGTCGTGTCTTTGTTCCAGTAGACGTCGTTTGTGATCGTGCCGAGATTCGTCCTTGCAATCCCTATAGGCTGATAGAACGGCTGCGTGACGAGGCCCGTCGCAAACGACTGGCTGATGGCCCCTTCGTTGACGACGACAAGTCCCGCGCCGCCACATGGCGTGCCGGCGCTCCCGCGGCAGTAGCCCTGAAGCAGGGTAGGGCTTGTCGAATACGACTGCGTGATCGATCCCAGGTTGTAGCCGACAAGGCCACCTGCGCCTTCGTTCGTATAGCCCAACGACGTTAGTGCACCAGTGGAGTACGACTGAATGATTGCGCCCACGTTTTCGCCGACGAGACCGCCGAGCATACCGCCTGTGGTAGCGACGACCGCGCTCGACGAGCGCAGGATGGTGCCGAAATTGCCGCCCACGAGTCCGCCGGCAGTCGTTTCATCGACGTTCGTCGGTTGCGCAGGTCCCGCGTCGCCAATATTGAGGTTGCCCGATGCGCTGTCGCGGACGACCGTTCCGTAGTTGGCGCCCGCGAGCAGCCCGACATAGGCCCTCACGGAGGGACCCAGATGGCCATTGCCGTTCACGCTCAGGTCGCGCACCACCCCCTTCTCGCCAATGACGCCGAACATGCCCATTGCCCCCGGGCCGTCGCTAGCCGGGTCGCCAGCCACCAGCCGCCCAAGGGTCAGCGAACTCACCGTCTTGCTTTGCCCATCGAATTGCCCGGTAAACGGCGTGTTGATGTCGCCGAGCGGAACGTAGGAGCCGTCGCTCGTCGCACTGGCGTCGATATCCTTTCCCAACGCGTAGTTGCCGGCCAGATCGCTGGCAACACTTCTCAGGTCGCCAAGTGAATTGACAAGCTTGTAGGCGGTAACCTGCGTCAACAAACCGCTGTACGGACCGGCTTTCCACGCGCTGTTGGCGAGGATGGTGCCAGGGCTGTAGCTGCCATTCATGTCATAGAACGACCTTACGAAACCAGTGCTGCTCGACCAGTCGACCATGCCCTGGTTGGCCACGCTGCCGGCGTTGTCGATGCCCGCCGCGTCCGCGCGCAAGCTCAGGTTGCCGCTGCCGGTGTTTTTAAGTGTCGTCGCCGGCGCAATCGTCACGTTGCGAAAAGCCCCGAGCGATAACGACGCCGGCCCTTGCCACTCCAGATTTGAACCAACGGTCAGGTCGCCGCTTGCGCCATTGGTGCCGGTCGCAATGGCATCGACGGACGTTCCGGCGTTCAGGCTGCGCATGAAAGCGCCGGCCGTGGCGCTATCGACGGTGAAATTCGGCGTCGATACGTTCCAAAGTCCCGCTTGCACTGCCGCGCCGCTTTGCAACGCGAGCGTGTTGGCGAGTGTATCCACGGTGCCGCCGCTACCATCGACGTTTGTTGCCGCTATCGTTCCCTGCTGCGTGACGTGACCATTGTCGGCAACCAGCCAGATGTGGCCGTCGCGCATCGCCGTGCCAGTCGCGCGGATGCGCGAGCCACTCCCGGCAAGCGCATAGATATTGCCGTCTGCTGCTTCGAGGTTGATCTGCGCGGCCTGCGTGATACCGCGATCAACTACCGTGCCTTTGCTGCTGATCTGCACGAATACCTGGCGGCTGCTCGACGACTCGTAAAGCACCACTTGCTTTCCCACGACGTATTCGGCTGTGCCGTTCGGTGCGCTGACCGAACCTCCGTTCACTACGGCATCGTGCGCGATAAGAAAGATATCGCCGCCACTGGAACTGATCTTGCCAAGATTCACCACCTGCCCATTCGATGACCCCGCGAGCACGAGCGTCCCGCCATTCATGAATGCGGTATCGGACAGATCGAGTGTTGAAGCCACGAATCGACCGCCCGTGCTAATTACGCCCGTCCGACCGACCAGAATGCCTTGAGGGTTGACCAGATACACGCTGCCCGTTGCCTTCAGATTCCCGAGAATTGCCGAAGGCGAGCCGCCGGTCACCCGATTGAGTGTCGTGCCCGAGCCATTGTCAAAGGTGACCGTGTTGCCTGTGCCGATCGAGAAGCTGTGCCAATCGATCACGCCACGGGACGAGGACTGG
The DNA here is from genome assembly GCF_001577465.1 of Burkholderia sp. PAMC 28687. Classification (NCBI taxonomy): domain Bacteria; kingdom Pseudomonadati; phylum Pseudomonadota; class Betaproteobacteria; order Burkholderiales; family Burkholderiaceae; genus Burkholderia; species Burkholderia sp. PAMC 28687. The sequence goes on along the minus strand of NZ_CP014506.1, from coordinate 1,209,101 downwards.
TTGATCGTGAGCGAACCGGGGCCGCCGCTGATCGCGCCCTGGCCTTGGACAAAGCTGCCATTCTGCGGCAGCGGTCCGGCCGCGTGGGCTACCGGCATGCACCACATGGCGATCGCGAGCGGCACCGGTAGTGCAAGCGTCCGCGTGAAATGCCGGGACCGATACGCGGCAAGCGGTGCGCCGGCAAACCCCAATGTGAAGGGCAGCCTCTTGCGTGATGTCAATGGCGACTCGCTTGCCAGTCTGGATGATTGACGCAACATGACCGCTCCCGAAACGTGTTTCGTGGAAAGCCGATGCGCGGAACGCAGGTTGTTGCGACCAGGGAAGGCGTGAAAGCCGCTGTACCGCACAGTACATCTAATCATAGCAGCGCGTTCGGAAGGCAAACCGGTATTTGTGCATGCATGGGTGCTCGCCGGCGCCTTGTCAAGCGGGCTGTGCGCCGGTCGCATGCTCAGAACACCCGCTCAACATTTCACATTCCAATTCACCGCCCGAGCGGTTCGCGCCTTAAGAACCAGGCGATGTTTCGATGTCCGCACTAACTGATTGCAGCCAGTCGATGAACGCCCGCATATGAATCGGTTTGTCAGCGTCATGCGAGATCAACGCGTAGTAAGTAGACCCTAACGACCACAGTTCAGGAAACGGCGTCTGCAGCCGGCCGCTTGCACAATCGGCCTCGAGCGTTGGAAATGGTCCGATGCCGAAACCTAATGCGTCGGACACGGCTTGCAGCGTCACAAAAAAATGATCGAACCTTAACGTGCGATTGGCTCGAAGCGTGGGGCATCCCGCGGCTTTGACCCATGCTTCCCAGTCGCCCGGACGGGTTTCGCTTGTCAACCAGGTTTCATTGCTCAATTGTTCAACGGTCTTGACGCCTGATCGCAAAATCAGCGCGGGACTCGCAATGACTGTATTCGACTCCCGGAAAAGTGGCCACGTCTGATACTGGCCACTGCTCGGTACTTCCCGTCGTATGGCCATATCGAAACTGCCTCTTAGCGCCGCTTCCGTGGACATGACGGTCGACACGCGCACGTCTACATCCGGGCAGCGCTCAGCGAACGACGGCAATTGGGGTATCAGCCAGCGCATTGCGACCGTGGCCGATGCGCTCACCCGGATGACCTTCAGATGCCGGCTCTTTCCATAGCGCTCCGCAGCATCCGCTATGTGGTCGAACGCCGCTGTGATCTCGCGGGCGAGCGCGCGGGCGTGGGGAGACGCCGCCATGCTTTGCCCGTCCCGGAAGAACAAAGGCTGTCCGAGCCACTCCTCAAGAATTGCGATCTGCCGACTGACGGCGCCGTGCGTCAGGTTCAGCTCTTTGGCTGCGGCCGAATAGCTCCCCGCTCGGGCGGCCACTTCAAAGATACGCAGCGCGTTCAGAGGCGGCAGTTTTTGTCTCATATGTGAGTTCTATGCACAGGGGGAGCGATATTTTATCGATTGTGTGAGCTGATTGAACATCATACGCTGTACTCATTCACCTGAAGGAGACAACCATGACTGAACGAATCAACGTGAATTCCCGGTCCTATCGACTGCCGTCAGTGCCCACGATCATCGTCTGCATCGACGGGTGCGAGCAGGAATACATCAATCAGGCAATCCAGGCGGGCAAGGCGCCTTTTCTTGCGAGTCTTCCTGCCTTTGGCACGGTGACCGCAGGGGACTGCGTGGTTCCCTCGTTCACCAACCCGAACAACCTGTCGATTGTTTGCGGAGCGCCGCCCTCGGTCCACGGTATCTGCGGCAACTTCTTCTTCGATCAGGAAGCGAATGAAGAGGTCCTGATGAACGACGCAAAATATCTTCGAGCCCCGACAATCCTCGCTGAACTCGTCCGGGCCGGCCAGCGCGTAGCGGTGGTGACGGCCAAGGACAAGCTGCGCAGCCTGCTTGGACATCAGATGAAAGGAATCTGCTTTTCAGCGGAAAAGGCAGATCAAGTCAATCTTGTCGAGCATGGGATCGAGAACATCGTGGCACGGGTGGATATGCCGGTGCCCCCTGTGTATAGCGCGGAACTGTCGGAATTTGTGTTTGCCGCAGGCCTTTCCTTACTGAACAACGAGCGTCCCGACTTGATGTATTTGTCGACGACCGACTACGTACAACACAAGCACGCGCCAGGCACGCCTGAAGCGAATGCGTTCTACGAGATGATGGACGGCTATTTCAGCCGATACCACGAACTCGGCGCAGTCGTGGCGATTACGGCCGACCACGGAATGAACGCAAAGACCGATGCGATCGGCAGGCCGAATATCGTGTTCCTGCAAGACTTGCTGGACGCTCGTTATGGGCAGGCGTTCGCGCGCGTGCTCCTGCCTATCACCGATCCCTATGTAGTGCATCACGGCGCGCTGGGCGGATACGCGACCATCTACTTGCGCGACCCCGAAAGTCAGCGCGATGTCACTGCCTTCCTTGCCGGCATCGCGGGTGTGGAGGCGGTATTCACGCGGGCGCAAGCGAGCGAAAAATTCGAAGTGCCTCAAGATCGGATCGGCGATCTCGTCGTGCTCGGAGAGCGACTGACGGTGCTGGGCAGCGCTGCCGACAAACACGACCTGACTGGCCTGACCGTTCCATTGCGCTCCCACGGCGGACTGTCCGAGCAGCGAGTCCCCCTCATTTTCAACCGCAAGCTGGTGGATGTAGATGACGCCCGGCGCTTGCGTAATTTCGACGTGATCGACATCGCGCTCAATCACCTCGGCTGATACAACAACCCGGCTAGCGCAGCGAAGACTGCGCCCCGCACGGAGACAAGCATGCCTTCAGATACATCAAATAGCCTGGAATCCCAGGCTGTGTTGCGAAGCGCCACCTTTGCCCAGTACAAATGGCGCGCGCTGGTCGGTGTCACGTTTTGCTACTTGTTCTACTACACCGGACGCCAGACCCTCGGCTTCGCCGTCGCCGGTATCCAGCACGATTACGGCTTGTCGAAATATCAGATTGGCTGGATCAGCGCGACCATGCTCTGGTGTTACGCCGGCGGCCAGTTCGTCAACGGCAATCTCGGCGACAAACTCGGCGGCAAGGCCATGATGATCGGTGGAGCGGTCCTGTCATTGGCGGCGAACTGGGTCTTCAGTTTCGGCCACACTTTTTTGTTCTTTCTTCTCGCGTGGGGAGCAAACGGCTACTTCCAGTCGATGGGTTTTGCGCCCGGCAGCCGCTTGCTGTCGAACTGGTGGGGTCACACGAATCGCGGTTTCGTTTATGGTGTGTACATCGGCTTTTCCGGCTTCTCTTCGGTGCTCGCTTACGTCTTCCCGGTCGTCATCCTGGGCGCGATGCATCTCGACTGGATCTGGATCTTCAGGCTTGCGCCATTGTCGATGCTGCTCGGCGCACTGGTCTTGTTGCTGTTCGTATCGGAGCGTCCGGAAGACCGGTCAATACGTTCGGCAGACCCCGCGGACGATACACCCCGTCTTCCAGCGCAAGACGAGCTGACCAGCGCGCAGCGATACTCGATCGTGCTGCGGAACTGGAAGCTTTATATCACCGGGCTCGCCATTGGTTTGCAGAACGCCGCACGCTATGCATTGGTCGTCTGGGTGCCCGTGCATTATCTCGGCATGGACTGGAAGAGTTCGGCGGCGCTGATCGATCCGAAGTGGATCACCATTGCCTTGCCCATAGGAATGGCGCTAGGTTCGCTGTCGAATAGCTGGATATCCGACGTGCTGTTTCAGGGAAAGCGTTACCTGGCCATCGTCTGGTACATGGTGCTGGCATCGACCACTGCGATCATCATGATGTTCATCCCGCACGCCAGCATGCTCGCAATCGGTTTGCTGTTTCTTTGCGGTTTCTTCGTCTTCGGGCCGGCGTCGTCGTTCTGGGCGCTTTGCCCGGATATTTTCGGACGTCGCGTTGCAGGTACCGCGACTGGTGTTCTCAACACCATGTCTTATATCTTTGCAGGCATTGGCGAGCCGGTGATCGGCCGCATCATCGACTCGACCGGAAACACAGCAATCATCTTCCCGATCGTCGCAGGACTGTGCGCGGCCAGCGCCGTGCTGTCCATGTCGATCAAACAATGAGGGTGCAAACCGGTTGCGCTGCGGGTCAGGACGTTTCGGACTGTCCGACGATCACACTTCGCCAATTTTGGTGTTGAATAGCGCTCAACCTGGCGGGGGGCGCTCTTATACGGTTCTCATGTAATGATCAAATGCGGCCACGAGTTGCTGGATCGCCTGATCGAGTTCATCTGCCGGCGCTCCTAAAGGCTGAGTCAGGCGCATCGCTTCCTTCGACGCCAAGGATTTCAGCAACCCGGCGGTCAGCTCATCGTAGCGATTGGCCCGCTCCCGGTCGTCTGCGTCGGGTTCTCCGCGCCGAAGGACTTCGATCACCGCGGCGGCGCCACGAACCACTCGCACCGCGACGGTCAAGTTCCGCAGTTGTTCGAGCCGTGCAGAGCGCCGCTGGCCCTCCAGGAGCATACGTTCTCTCGCAGCTTCAAGCCGTGAGCTGGCCAGACCGGCTTCGCGTTGCAGGCTATCGAGCATGGCAGTCGATTCTCCAGTCATCCGAAGCGCGGCGGATGCGAACGCCATGTTGGCAGAAAGCGCGGCTGAGATCGCGGCATTCAGCGCATCACTCGCCTTCGGCGGCCAGAAAAGAAAGCTCGCCGCCACACCAACGCAGGCGCCGACAAATTCGTTTGTAAGACGAGCGACAATCAATCCCTCTGCCGGATGGATGAAATCCGACATCAGCATGAACATCGGCGTCAGGAAGACAACGAACAGGCCGTAGTTCACCAGCCTCACTGCAGCGGTCACCGCGGCGAGCGGCAAAATTGCCAACGTTACCGCCAGCGGTCCGGACAGACTCGTCAGAAGAACAGCGGCGATCGCTCCATCGATGAGGCTGCCGCATGCACGCTCCAGCACGCGCAACCATGTATTGGTGGAGACCGGTTGAGTCACGACGATTGCAGCGATCGCGCCCCAGTATGCAAACGTGACACTGAGCGATGTGCCGATCGCGAAAGCAAGCACCGATGCGACAGCCACCCTCAGCGCATGGACATAGACCAGTCTTTCGATTTTGACCGCATGAGTGTCGGGAGGCGAGGGCGTCCCAGGGGCCATATCAAGCGCGTATCGATCGTCTGTGAGGCGAGCGATGGCGCTTGCCGCAAAGGCAATGGCAGTTGCTGTCTGGTCCGTCCGTTCAGCCGCTTGTCGCAACAGCGCTTCACGCTGCCGGCGCGTGAGATAGGTAGCCGCCAATTCGGGACCGTGACCGTCTGATTTTCGCGAATGCGACTGGCGGCAGTGTAACGATTTCGGCCTTCGAGATCGCGGACTGGGTCGTTGCCAACCGATCATTCCGCACGACTTTACCTGCTACGATGACTTTGTCCATTCAAGGAGAAGCGGTCGATGACGAACGTAGAGGCGCTTCGCGCATTTTATGCGCGATATATAACAGCGAAAGGCGCGTGCAGAGACCCGAGAATCGAGGACGCATTTGCGATGGTCGAAAGGGAAAAGTACCTGGGCCCCGGTCCATGGAACGCTTACACGCTGACGGGATACGTTAAAGTGGCCCCCGCTTTTGAGACAACGGTTTAAGCTGTGGTCTGAAAGTGGATGAAGGCGAATGGTGGAAAGCAAAAAGAGGAAGATTCACGGCTCAGAGTTCAAGGCAAAGGTGGGCTTGGAAGCGGTGCGCGGCGTGAAGACGATCAACGAGATAGCGCAGCTGTATGATGTGCATCCAGTGATGGTTGGGCAATGGAAGAAGGAAATTCTCGCTAACGCCGGCGCGTTGTTTGAGAACAAGCGCGGTCCGAAACCGGAGGCGGCACGAGACGGCGAGGATCGTTTGTATGGCGAGATCGGGCGGCTGAAGATGGAGCTGGACTGGCTTAAAAAAAAGTCCGGCTTGTAAGTCGTCTGGTCCGACTTGGCTGGATTGATCATGACGAGACTCTGCCGATTGTCCGACAGTGCGAGCTGGCCAGCGTCGCGCGCTCGAGCGCATATCGCCTGGGCATGGTGCATGAAGCTGATCAAACCGATTTGCAATTGTGTGCCCTGATTGACGAGGAATATACGCGGCATCCGTTTTATGGCAGCCGACGCATGGTGGTATTTTTACTAAGGCAGGGCCATCTGGTCAACCGAAAACGGGCGCAGCGTCTAATGCGCACAATGGGTCTGACGGGCATGGCGCCGGGCCCCGCGACGAGCGTCAAACATCCGGGGCACAAGGTCTATCCGTACTTGCTGCGCGGTTTGCCGATCGTACGGTCCAACCATGTGTGGAGCACGGATATTACGTATATCAGGCTCGCACGTGGCTTCGCGTATCTGGTAGCAGTGATCGACTGGTATTCGCGTCGCGTGCTGTCCTGGCGTATCAGCAACAACATGGATGTGTCGTTTTGCGTGGACTGCCTGGAAGAAGCTCTTATTCTGCATGGCAAGCCGATGATTTTCAACAGCGATCAAGGGTCGCAATTCACAAGTGCGGCCTTTACGGGGGTGCTGCTACGCGAACAAATCGCAATCAGCATGGACGGGCGCGGCCGAGCGTTCGACAACATCTTTGTCGAGCGACTGTGGCGCAACGTCAAGCACGAGGACGTGTATTTGAACGGATATGAAACGATGGGCGAGCTCACGCTCGGCATGACGCGTTACTTCGATTTTTACAATAGCGAACGACCGCACCAGTCACTGGACTACCAAACACCTAACATCGTGTACGCGAGCGGGCATGGTGGCGGCGCTCTCATCGTCGACAAGTTTGGCTCTGGAAAAGAAAAAACAGGGCAGCGCTGTTCCGCTGCAAGCGTAGATCTGAGTACAGCTTAAATCCAATCAAAAGCTGTCTTGACGGACGGGTCCACTTTACGTCTCGACCGACACATCCGACCCTGCCGTTCTCTATCAGGACATTCTAATCGGGCTCAAGACCGACCAAGGCATCAACAACGGCGAGCCGAGCCTGCAAGCACGCTGTCTGGACGCTGCAGCCATCTCGCCGGGCGAGACCATCACACACATTGGTTCGGGAACCGGCTATTACACGGCACTTCTCGCGCGTCTCACCGGGGAAGCCGGGCGCGTAACCGCTTATGAGATTAACCCGGGGCTCGGTGCGCATGCGACGTCGAACCTTGCTCATCTGGCGCACGTTCGGGTGCTGGAAGAAAGCGGAGCTGATGCGGTGCTGCCGCGATCGGATCTGATTTACGTGAGCGCGGGCGCGACGCACCCATTGAATAGCTGGATCGAAGCACTCAATGAAGGTGGCCGTCTGATCTTCCCATTGACGCCGAACCGCGGTCTGGGCGGCATGCTGCTTGTGACACGCGTCGCCGCAGACTCATACGCGGCAAAGTTCATTTGCCCGGCGACGTTCATCGATTGCATCGGCGCTCGCGATGATGCGACCGGGGAATCTTTGGTCAACGCGTTCGAATCAAATACTAACGATGCCGTCAAGTCGCTGAGGCGCAAAACTTCCGCGGACCAATCTGCGTGGTTCGTGGGGGACGATTGGTGGCTGTCGACCTCCGAGCCGCTCGATGCCGCTGATTGATATCGAGGTCGCATCGCCTGACGACGTTCAGTGCATTACTGCCGGGAGGACGTCACGGCATCTTTGGTTCCGACCAGCTCTGCGGTCAGACTCAACCGACTCACGTTTGAGCGAGCACGATGTCGCGGGCGCCTCCGGACTGAATCATGATGTACACCACGTCGTCGGCCGTCTCATTCCTGACGTGATGCATGACACCCGGTTCGACCGTGTGATGATCGAAGATTTGGGTTCTGTCGATCAGATCGCCGATTTTCTTTTCGACGGTCAACACGCCTCGAACGACGACAAAGCGGTCACGCACGGTCGTATGGAAGTGCCATTGCGTTTCGCCGCCGGCGCGGACCGTGGTCCTGGAGACGCTGTAGTCTTCCTCTGTCAGCAAGGTTTCGTAGAGAACCTTGCTGTTTGCGAGCGGGATGTTTGTATCTGTCATTTGAGCTCCTTATGTCTCGCGGATGCGATGAACTATTCGTTGACGCGGCCTTAATGTAAGTTCGGCGACGTTCCACGGGTAGCGATAAATTTGTGCACAATGCTGTGAGTTAAATCGACGTCCAAACCGCATGCGCCGACTTCCCCCTCTCAACGCGCTTCGCGCCTTTGACGCAGCCGCTCGGCAGCTCAGCATCTCGGCCGCCGCGCAGGAACTGCACGTGACCCACAGTGCCGTGAGCCATCAAGTTCGCCAACTGGAGGAGTGGCTCGGCAAGTCACTGTTTGTGCGCCACGCGGGCGGCGTGCGGTTGACGGATGAAGGGCAGAGCCTGAAGCAGGCCGCCGACCAGATTTTTGCGCTGCTGGAGACCCGTTGCGCGGAGATCGCGCAGCACGCGCCGATAGCCGAAATCGTACTGGGCGCTCCGGGCAGCTTCTTGTCGCACTGGCTCATTGCGCGGCTCGACCGGTTCGAGGCGGCCAATCTGGACATCCGGGTCCGCTTGCAAATGAGTACGTCGATGGACGATCTGCAGCGGCATGTTGTCGATTGCCTGATCGTCGGTGACCGAACGTGGCCAGCGGATGTCGAGGCTGTGAACCTCTTTGAAGAAACCGTTGGTCCTGTCTGCGCGCCGGACTGGCCTCATGGCATTGCGACGCCGGCCGATCTGATCGGGCAGCCGCTTCTGCATACAACTTCGCGTCCCCACGCGTGGGTGGAATGGGCGGCTCGGAATGGAGTCGATCCAGCGCTGTTTGCGAGCGGTCGTCGGTTTGACCACTTGTCGTTGCTTCTGGAAGCGGCGGCCGCCGGTTTTGGCGTTGCGATCGCGCCTGCGTTACTGGTCGAGCGCGAGTTATCGAAGGAAAGATTGATCGCTCCACTCGGGTTCGGACCGAGCGACGCCTTTTTCGCTTTCTGCACGATGCGCGGCCGGCCCGACAAAGCACTTCTCCGCCTGCGCGAGTGGCTCAAGACGCAGAGGCTGCATACGGCGACAACCACCTGATTTAAAGTGGGCGCCTCCGGCAGCCGACCGAAAAACCGGAACCGCAATGTGGAGCGATCAATTGCGCGAGTCGATGCGGGCAAGCAGACACGCGAACGCATTCGCCATCGCCTGCTAAGATTGCTTTTCGAAATCATGACAACCAAGCGAGCTTTATGCGCACTACGGTGCCAGACGATGCTGTGCGACCATCCGTGGCCATGGTCGACCCACCGCCGGTGCTCCACTGGTCGTCCAAAGGGGGCGCGCACGCCACGCCTGAAACGCGTGAGGGGCGTACGCCATGCCGGTCTCCGGAATACGGATCAACGGCGATACCTCACGTCGTCTGGACTTACTGGAATGGGACGCCACTGCCGCGTATCGTCGATGCTTGCTTGCTGAGTTGGCGCAGACACTTGACGGGATACCGTGTTAGGTTGCTAGGTCCTGACAGTCTGCCGTCAGGCCTGCCGCCGTTGCCACGCGGTTTTGCGCTGTGGGCGCCACAGGTTCAATCGGACTGGGTAAGGCTGGCAGTATTGACGACGTTCGGAGGCGTCTGGATGGACGCGACGACGCTTTTGTCCAGCTTGCCGCACACCTCGGCATCAGCAGACGACAAGATGCCTCCCTCGCCGCTATCCTTTGTCGAGGCTCTGGACACGCTCGACCGGCCGGATCTTATCGGCTATTTCAACTCGGAGCGCACGTACGACACGGCGTATCCAATGCTGGAGAACTGGTTTTTGGCGGCGCCTGCGCGTAGTGTCTTCATGACGCACTGGTTCCATACCTTCAGTGCCATGCTCATGCCGGACGGCCGCAGCGATATTGACCACGTAGTGAAGGGAGTGACGATCCCAGCCTTGTTGCAGGGTTTCAGCCATGCACCCCAATATTTCGCCTGCCATGCAGCGGCACAGTGGGTCATGCGGCAACACGGCGGACGACTCGCGTTGATACCGGCCGAACTGGATGCATTCCTGGAACCGCATTCACGCGGGTGGGACTCTGAGCGCGTGTGCAACTGGTTGTGCGATGCGTCCGCGGGTGGGAAGCGACCATCGGCAAGACCGCTGACCAAACTGATTAGCTTGCTCTGGCGTCCGCTGGAGGAGCGGTTGCAGCGCGGGGATTTCCACCGCGAGTCGATCCTTGGGGAACTCGGCTCCGCCTCGCATGCGTGACAATCGAACGCGATTACGAATACGCGGCCGTTCACGGCAAGCTTCCAAAAGAATTAAGGGTTAACACTTAGTTTCAACAATAATGCTTTGTCCTGTCGATGCTTAATACGGTGCGGCCCCCGGTCTAGACTTCAATCACTGAAACGCAAACGGGTGTTTGCGAAAAACCAAGTCTGGAGGTAAAGCATCATGAAACTCGTTCAATCGCTCATCGTTGCCGTTGCGTTGGTCGTTCCGGCTGTCTCGTCTTTCGCTCAATCAAATCAACCCGTAACCCGCGCCGAAGTGAAGGCGCAACTGGTCCAACTGGAAAAAGCAGGCTATAACCCGACTGGCGATCAAACGCAATATCCGGCGAACATTCAAGCGGCTGAAGCGCGCGTGAATAGCGACAACGTGGCAGCCAACAGTTTTGGCGGCGTGGCGGATGGCACATCGGCATCGGGTAGCCATCATTCAATGCGCGCGGTCGAAGGCGACGTCGCTCGCGTCGGTCACAAGATTGGCTCGTCGGTCCGCCCGGATGCCAACGATGGAATGCAACCGGTGTATTTCGGTTCGTAAGGATTGAGACTGGTCAAAGATGCAAACTGAAGGCGCGCAAAAGATTGCGCGCCTTGTTCTTTTTAGCGCTGGACCGGCAATCGGCGTTGCCTGCCCAGCCAATTGCCGCGGCCGCCTCCGGTTCGCATGAAATGAGACCAGCCAAAAAATCGTGTTGCGTGCGTAGCGCGAACCTTGCTCAAGATTGTCGATGGACGACCGTTAACCCGATGAAGCGCTAGCAATAGTCGGGACATCATGAATCATCGACCGAACCATTTCGACACTCTCAAACTCGCACACGATGCACCCACGGAAGTCGTTCGCGCGGCGTACAAGGCGCTAAGTCAGCGTTACCATCCGGACCGGAATGCTGCACCGGAAGCGGCCGAGATCATGTGCTCGCTCAATCTTGCTTACAGCATCTTGAGTGATCCGCTGAAGCGCCAGGAATATGAGTATGAGCTGGCGCTTGCGAGACATAAGTCGCCGGCGGGCACGCTTGCTCGTCGAACGAATCCATCCAGCGAAGATTATTGGCCCCGAGGCAGAACACGAGCACGCCGACGGCAGAGAGCCGTCACCCGCTTTTCCTTGCTGATGTGCCTCGTGTTCAGTTCTGCCGTAGCGGCAGTTTTTATTCAATCGGAACACGCTTATGCCTTAAGCATGGGCACGCATGAGCAATCTTTCCCAATCAATGCAGCGCACTACAAGCAATCCGCGTTGCAACTATCGCGGGCAGATCGCTCGTCCGAGTAGGCCGACAGCCTGACAGCAGACAAGGACTCAAGGAAGGGGAGAGGCGCTTCCTTATCCCTCATGAATATTCCAGACCATTGGAAACAGCGGATGTTCCATGGGCAAGCCTTCGGGCAAGTCTGCCGCAAGGCCTGGGAATTCCGGCGAGGTTCTCCACGGTCTCGGTGCATGCCGGACATCGTCGCCAATGAACCGTACTGAAAAAGCCCTGCGACGATGCGCACCCGGGACGCCGCCCGATGCATGCAGCGTCAGCATGTTGAAACACACCATGTCGCCAGGCTCGAGCGCCCAGCCGCGTACATCGAAAGCTTCACGATCGCCATCGATGTCAGGCAAATCCGCGAGACTCCCCTCCGGAAACCACTTCGCCTCGTTTTCCATGAACGTGCGGGGCATCAGCCACGGCCCGCGATGTGAACCCATGACAAACTCGAGCGTGGATTCGCGCGACACCGGGTCCACAGGAATCCACATGCTGACGTTATCCGATCCCACGATATTGTAGTAGGGCTGGTCCTGATGCCAGGGCGTCCGCTGCCGAGTGTTCGGTTCTTTAACCAGCACGTGATCATGGTAGAGCCGCACTGTCTTCCCACCGATCAACGCCGCCGCGGCGGTCGGCGCCGGCGACTCGAAAATGAAATGCCGATATGCCACGTTCTCCTGCCAGTTGCAAAAGTCTTCAAAAAACCAGCCGGGGTCGTCGGGGCGGCTAGCAGTCTTCGCGCGACTACTGGGTTGCGCGATGTTGTGATCGATTCCGGAACGAAGCCGAGCGATCTCGTCCGCGTTGAACAGACCCCGGATGCATACCGCGCCATTCTGGCGAAACTCTCGAACCGTGTTCGGCGTGACCGCTTTCGCCACGCGCGCTTCAAAGTCTGACGTCATCTCCGGCTCCCTCAGTCGCCATAAATATTGAAATCGAAGTACTTGTGGGCAAGCCGGTTGTAAGTGCCATCATGTCGTATCGCGGCAATGCCGGTGTTCAGTTTCGCAGCCAGGGCGGTGTTGTCCTTGCGTACACCAATGGCCACACCGTCGCCCGCGACTCGCTTGTCTTTGACCTCTTCTCCTGCAAACGAATAACCCTTGCCACGCGGGGTCTTGAGGAAGCCGATGTCCGCTTGCACTGCAGACTGGAAGGCTCCATCCAGGCGACCCGTGGTCAGGTCCTGATAAATCGCATCCTGCGTAGGATATGAAATGACCGTCACGCCTTGCGGAGCCCACTCCGCCTTGGCGAAGGTCTCCTGCATCGAACCCTGGTCCACGCCGATTCGCTTGCCTTTTAGCGACGCGGCTTCAGGCACGAGCGTTGAGCCTGTTGCCGCTACCAGACGGGAAGGGCCGTTATAGATCTTGTCGGTGAAATCGATCTGCTGTTTGCGTACCGCCGTGGCGGACATGGCCGACAAGATGGCATCGAACTTCCGCGCTTGCAAAGCCGGGATCATGGCGTCGAAGCTCTGTTCGACCCAGACGCATCTGGCATGCAGGTTCGCGCAAATTGCATTGCCCAGGTCGATGTCAAACCCGACGAGCGTCCCGTCCGGCGCCTTTGATTCAAACGGCGGATAAGTCGGATCGACCCCGAAGCGGATCACTTTCGAATCCTGCGCGTGGGCAGCGAGAGGCAGTAGCGCGAGCAGCAGCAGATTCAGTAAGCTATAGCGTTTCATGGTGCGATTCCTGGGTGAGTGGATCGGTCCGGCGCGTCTTTATCCGGGGGCGTTGAAACGAGGGAACTCATCGCGCGAGCAAAGACCTGCTGTGCGCGCAATGCCGTCAACTCGCGCCAGTGAGTATCGGCGGGGAAGAAATGTTCCAGCAATGCGGCCTTGATGCGACGGCCCGTTGCATCGAAGGGATCGCCGAACAGGTGCAGCCAGTGGTCGTCACGCAATAATCGATGCGAGCGCGCAGGGTCGTATGTCCCGCATTCGATAACGAATTGCATCAGGTCCACGTCACTGAGCTGGTCGAGCATGGCTTGCGATGTATAGCCCGTTGCAGTGGCAGCAATGCCGGTGTCAGTGGTGGATGATGGACTCGTGACAATGGTATGCAGCCACGGACCGTAGAGTGCCTGCATGCGCGACAGCATCGGGTAAGCCTTTGCAGTGATCGCCATCAGCATGGGATGGCCAAATGCGCCTGCGCCAGTGTGCAAGTCAAAGCATATTGCCGTCTGCGCGTCGGCAACGTGCTTTTCCATGATCGCGCGCAGAGTGCGGTTGCTCCAGGCCGGCTCGCGGCCACCGAAAAACAGGCCGTCGGCGTGCACGTACTGTCCCGCTTCCACGACGCTCATCACTGCAGCATTGCCATCGCGGGCAATGCACGCCGCCAATGTTGCGTCGGCAATGCTGCGAGCCGGGCCTTCGAGTTCAGGACACAGGTAAATTGGGTGCATCAATTCATAACCGGCGTTAGCCGGGAGGGGGCGGTCGAACGCGACATAATTTCGATTCAGATCGACGTTATCTTCCGTTACGCGCCGCAGCCACGCCGTTCCCCACGGATTCACGAGATGGACGATCACGACGCTCACGCCTTCGGGGACGCCGTGTGTTCGAAGAGAATCGAGTAGCGCGATCTGGCAGTCGGAACCATAAAAGCCTTCGACGCCATGGGTCCCCGACAGCACGACCAAGCGGGAGGGCGCACACGGATCGCCAAGCACTGCGACATCCGTGACGAGCGTTTCTTCCCGCGGTCCTTTCAGCGGATGCAGCCACTCTGTCATGGATGCATCTGCCATGCGGGCAGCGCTCAGAAAGCGCTCACGCTGGCGATCGAATGAGGGCGCTTCAAGAAAATACGAATTCATTTAGGTATCTTAAATGTGAAAAGATGACTGTTCCGCATTATCGTGTTGCTCCGCGTCGATCAGGCGTTGCACGCCCCGGCGAAATCGTGTTGGTCCCGCGTCGAGCGCGAGGTTGATATTCGGTGTCCGCCGGTTTGCCATCCCGGCATGCACGGCGGCGAGGATCACGCGATCTTCATCGAATGCGTGGCGCACGTCTTCATTGAATTGCTCCGACACGAGCGCGTCGCTCCGGTCGAAATTTCGAGCCTGGAACCAGTAATAGCGCGTGGTCGATTCGTCTACAGGCGTCAAGAAGTTATAGGAGTTCATGAGGAACACATCGGGATGCATGGGTCCGGACTCGCTGCCGCTGCCCGCAGGCGTAAAAACAGCCTTGATCACAGCGTGCGATGGAAAGCGCACTTCGTATTGCTGTTTCCGGTCGCAGCGCCCACTGAACTTGACATAGCGTGCGTAGAAAGGCGCGACCTCCACGTTGCGCATCCAGCGCGACACCGTCACACCTTTTCCGTTTTCCAGGGTGCTGAGCGGTTCGCCCTCGCACGCTGCATTGCCAAACGACGATGGATGCACCCATGCGACATGCGACGGATCGAGAAGGTTGTCGGTGACATACAGGTAGTGGCAATCGACAGTCATTGCGTCGCCCTGATTGATGCCCCACGCGGGGTCACCCCATTCCGGCACCTCGATAATGGCGGCTGGATCCGCATGTTCCGGCGGTCCCATCCATAGCCACACCAAACCATAGCGCTCGTGCGCCGGATAGCTTTGTACCCGTGCACCAGGCGGAATGCGCGCGTTGCCAGGCGCGCGAACGCACGTGCCCGAGCCATCGAATGTCAGTCCGTGATATCCGCATTCAACGTGTTCGCCTTTCAGGCGCCCCATCGATAACGGCAACTTGCGATGCGGACAGGCGTCTTCCAGTGCGGCTACGGACCCGTCGTGCTGGCGGTACAGCACGACCGCCTCGCCCAGCAGCCGCGTTGCGTGGAGCCCGGGTCCGACTTCGTCGCTGCGGGCAGCGACATACCATGCGTTTCTGACGAACATGAATGCATTCCTTGACTTTCACCGGTTTCTATCCGGTCGATGTCCAAAGCTTAGGAAGTCAATATTCAAAAGAATAGAGGGGTGATTTTGCGAGTTCGTTTAGAATTTCTAAAATGACACAGCCGGAGAACTCTGATGGATACGTTGCCGCCTCTGCGTGCACTGCAAGTGTTCGATACGCTGGGGCGTTGCCAGGGCGTGATCGAAACCGCTCGACGATTGGGTGTTTCTCCGGGCGCCGTCAGTCAGCAGATTAAGCAATTGGAGGACGCGGTTGGCATGCGTTTGCTTGCTAAAGAAGGCAAGCGGTTGAGATTGACTGAAGCCGGGCGGATTTATCACGCCAGTTGCGCGCAGGCGTTCGAAAGTCTGCGGCTGGCGCGTGCGGAACTGGAGCGGGGCAAACTGAAGCGTAGCCTGAGCATCAGCGCGTTGCCGTCGGTCTTGTCGAAGTGGCTTGCGCCACGCATCTATTCCTGGCAGCGGGAGCATCCCGAGATCGACATCTTTCTCGATGGCACACATTCGGAACCGTCACCCGATGGTCATCACATCGATTTCCGCATTACCTATGGCGAAAGCCTCGATCAATCCGGAACGCGCGCTGAACTGTTCCGCGACAAGGTCGTGCCTGCGTGCAGTCCCACTTTGATTGACGGGAAGGTGCTGGCTCACCCTGGCGACATACTCAATCATCCGTTGTTGTCGATTGACTGGCTGCCCAAATTTTCGTCGCCACCGTCATGGCGGGACTGGTGTGCGGTAAATGACGTGGACGACGATGGCGCTCGCGCCACCCGGCTGGTCTTTTCACTGTCGAGCCTGGCAATACAAGCGGCCATTGATGGCGAAGGGTTCGTACTCGCGCAGACGTCCATGATTGCCGCCGATGTTGCGGCTGGCCGGCTTGTCGTGCCTTTTCCCGCCGGCGTGACGCTCTTGTCACCGTACTTCGTTACTTGGCAGGCTAGTGCGTTCGATCACTCGCACTGCCGCGCGTTTCATCGATGGATTCTGACGCAGGGAAGGGAGCAACAATCAGTCAACGACATGCTCGCCGGTTGAGCGGTTCGACCAGCAGGCCATTCATGGGGGTCGGTTGAAATACGTTCCCGGAGAATCGAAACCGGTTTCTCAGCAACGACCACGCGTTAAATTCCAAAACGTAATTTTACATAAGATAAATTATCCACTTTTTGCATGTAGGGGCAATATCCTAATGTCGTGTTTTAGCAATATAGAAATGTCGTGTTCTGCTGTTGGTGCCAAGCTGGGAACTTCCGATCAGACGATGGGAGTTCGCCATGAAACCAATCGGACTGGTGACACTAAATATGCGCGAACTCGATCGTCTCAAAGTGATTCAGGCTGTCGTGGACCGGATGCTCAAACCGGGCCTGGCGGCTGAGCGTTTGAATTTGACGGTGCGCCAGGTCGAGCGTTTGGTGCTGCGGTACAAGCAAACGGGCGCAGCCGGTGTGGGCTCGGCAGCGCGAGGTCGTCCAGGCAATCGAAAGCTTGATGAGGTAACGGCATGCCGGGCACTGGTTTTGATTCGCGACCGATACGCCGACTTTGGCCCAACGCTTGCCTGCGAGAAGCTGCGCGAATGCCATGGTTTAACGCTTTCAAAGGAAACGGTTCGCCACCTGATGACCGACGCCGGCCTGTGGATTCCACGCAAGCAGCGCCCGCCCAAGATCCATCAGCCGAGGAACCCGCGTTCGTGCCTGGGCGAGCTGATCCAGATCGATGGTAGCGATCACCGATGGTTTGAAGACCGGGCGCCAGCGTGCACGCTGCTGGTGTTTATTGACGATGCCACAAGCCAACTGATGACGTTGCACTTTACGGCGACCGAATCGACGTTCAGTTATTTCGAGGCCACGCGCAAATACATCGAGGCGCACGGCAAGCCCGTGGCACTTTATAGCGACAAGGCCAGCGTGTTTCACTGCAACCAGCACGCGAGCACGCCCGACAAGGGCGTGACCCAATACGGGCGGGCCTTGTACGAGTTGAACGTGGACACGCTGTGTGCCAACAGCAGTCAGGCGAAGGGACGCGTGGAGCGGGCCAATCTCACCTTGCAGGACCGGTTGGTCAAAGAGTTGAGGCTGCGCAAGATCGATACGAAGGAGGCCGCCAACGCGTATGCGCCCCACTCATGGCCGACTTTAATGGGCGCTTCGCCAAGATCCCGAAGAGCGCATTTAACGCGCATCGGGCGCTCAGGAGCGATGAAGACCTCGACCTGATTCTGACGCACCGGGTATTGCGTTGCGTGTCGAACAGCCTGACATTGCAGTACGACCGGGTCATCTACATGCTTGACGACACGCCGCAAACACGTGCCCTCGCCCATCACTACATCGATGTCTATGAATACCCGGATGGGCGTATCGAAATCCGGGCACATGGCAGCGCGCTGGCGTATCGTCAATACGACAGGCTATCGGCGATGGACCAGGGTGCCGAGGTCGACAACAAGCGCCTTGAGCATGTGTTGGCGCTATCGCGCCAGGTGCAGATGGAGCGCGACAACCGACGTATCTCGGGTTCACCGTCGCGGACCAATCAGGGTGAACCGGTGAAACCGAAGATGCGGGCCAACAACACGCGCAAACAACGCGAGCTCAAGCGAATCGACATGAACGCGATGATGCTAAGAAGCGCCGAACTGCGGGCAGCCGCGGTGGGGAAATGAGCTTTTTAAAGAGAGATTGATAAAGTCAAAACCCGACATTTCTAAAAAGTTTGAACCCCGACATCTGAACTTAGCCTCGACACCCACATGTTAGGGCTTTTTAGAAATATCCCCTTTCCGCTAAATAGAAATGTCGGGTTTAGGCGTAGTTTCATTGTCGGGCAAGCGCGTGTGGAGCGCGGGCGGTGAACACCAATGGGACGACCAAGGATCGATTGTTGATTGATCTTAGTCAAACGGGAAAAGCACGATCTTGCTACTCTCATAGTAGCCGCTGGGTTTGGTTCAGAAATACTACCCTTGATGAAAGCTCGTGTCGTGAAGGACAGGTACCGCGGCCGCACCCGGTCGTCATGTCGCAACACGGACACAGATGTCGGCAATGACAAGCTTTTTCTTATCTGCGGAGCTTCATACGGCCGAAACGTCTCGACCAGAACAATCGACGCCATCGGACGATGGCTCGCGTTCATCTCAGGTGTCGCTAACGCGGAGATCCCTTGCCTTGGGACAGCCCGTTCTATACTAGCCGCATTAGATATGCTCGTTTGATCGGATCCGCTCCTTCCCCCTGCGTCCACGCTGCAACTGCGGGTGGGCACTGCTCGTCCATGGCTGAGCTCACCCTGTCACGCTGGCAGCCTACACTCGCCGCTTGTTCCTGCGACACTGACTTGTGTGAGGCTGAGCATATTCCCAGAAGGTGCTTGCTGACCATTCTGAACTCACGCTGCAAACTCTGACAGAGCAGTCGCAACACTTTGTCGATATTCCGCTCAAAGCAGCACGGAGCCGAAGCACCGCTAGCGCGTTGACAGAGTCACCCGTGACATCCAATTCCATCTCTACGGAACAAACTCAAATGGAAAGCATTCCCGCTACACTCATCCCCGGAGATGGTATCGGGCCCGAGGTCGTTGCAGCCACAGTCCACGTCCTGGATGCCCTCGGCTCTCCTTTCGTCTGGGATATTCAACAAGCGGGCATCGCGGGAGTCACGGATTGTGGCGACTCACTGCCAGTGAAGACACTCGAGAGCATACGTAAGACCCAACTCGTACTAAAAGGGCCGTTGACGACGCCAATCGGAGACGGATTCCGATCGTCTAACGTACGCCTTCGTGAGGAATTTAATCTTTTTGCGAACGTCAGACCCGTAAGTACACTCATTCCTGGACGCTACGATAAGGTCGATTTGGTGCTTGTCAGGGAAAATTTGGGGGGATTCTACGTTGCGCACGAGTACTATATCCCAGTCGGTGACGATCCCAAAGCAGTCGCGGTTGCGACTGGAGTCAATACACGCGACGCCTGCATAAAGATCGCAAGATTTGCCTTCGAATACGCCGTAAAGCACGGCAGAAAGAAAATTACGATTGTCC
The DNA here is from genome assembly GCF_001577465.1 of Burkholderia sp. PAMC 28687. Taxonomy (NCBI): domain Bacteria; kingdom Pseudomonadati; phylum Pseudomonadota; class Betaproteobacteria; order Burkholderiales; family Burkholderiaceae; genus Burkholderia; species Burkholderia sp. PAMC 28687. Next base: position 1,189,593 of record NZ_CP014506.1, on the reverse strand, counting down.
ATAAAGCAAATATTTTAAAGGCTCTCACCGGGTTGTTTCTCGAGGCTGCTCGAGAGGTCGCCTTAGAGTACAAAGATCAAGTTGAAACGGACGACATAATTGTTGACGCTTGTGCGATGCAGCTCGTGCTGAACCCTTGGAAGTTCGATATGCTCTTATGCACAAATCTATTCGGAGATATTCTCTCGGACCAGCTAGCGGGGCTAGTAGGCGGTCTTGGCATGGCTCCAGGTGCCAACTACGGCAGCGACATCGCAATATTTGAAGCCGTTCATGGGTCCGCTCCGGACATCGCAGGCAAAGGAGTTGCCAATCCAATCTCCGTATTGCTGGCCTCAGCTTTGATGCTGGAGCACGTAGGGCTGGGTGAACTCGCTAGCCGATTGCGAACCTCGATAACCACAACATTAAGGACGGACCGGATATGGACTCGTGATCTTAACGGCACTGCGTCGACGGGCCAGTTTTCCGAGGCAGTGATTCGTCGGCTTGCGACGACGTAGCGTGGGTAAGTGCCTAAGTTTCATTTCCGCTGTCAGGCCGTTATGTTGGCGCACCGCAACGTTGTAGCAGCCAAGCGGCGATTCATATCTTGGAAGCCGCAACGCTGTCTCCGTGCGGGCGGTGATACGTTGCTTTGCGGTACCCAGCGTCACTTACTATGGCGCAATGACCTAGGCATCTGCGCTGCCGCACGAAGCATGAAGAATTTTACCGTGATGTACATCCCATCGAAAAGGGAATCTAAGTGTGCGGAGTAAACGAATTTCAGAATGGCGAGTCTGACAGGCAATCCCATCCTGATTACCTGCCTGCCGATGAAATGTGCTGTTGAACTGACCGAAGCGGAGACGAAGACCTTGCAACAACTCTCGCGCAAGCATCCTCATCAAGACTTTCGAACCCGAGGGCTGGGTCTGCTGGAGCTTGGCAGCGGCCGACGGGTTCATGAGATCGCCGTCGAGCTCGATGTGAGCGACAAGTCGGTGTACAACTGGGTGCATTCCTGGAACGACAGGGGCCTGTGTGGTTTGCTGACCGGGCATAAAGGCGGGCGGCCTCGCGCGTTGTCTGATGCCTTGATCGCCACTGCCATCGAAGCGGCCCGCACCGAATCGATGACGCTCAAGCAGATCGCGCTGCGCATTGAGGAGGTGCATGGCCAGCCTTTGCCATGCCGCCTGGAAACGCTGTCGGTGGCGCTCAAGCGCGCGGGGTTTTCCTACAAACGTGGCCGCTACTCGCTCAAAAAAAGCGCGACGAACTGGAGTTCGCCGTGAAAGCAGGCACGCTCTCAAAGTTGCAGCAGGCCGCTCGTGATGGGGCGTGCCGCCTGGTCTACTTTGACCAATCAGGGTTCTGCGCTTCACCGCCGGTGCAACGCGGCTGGTCGCCCATCGGCGAGCCACACCGTGTTGTTCCTCGGCCGCATTGCAGACGCTCGGTCCTCGGCGCATTTGATTTCGGCGCCAACCTTCTGAAGCATGAAGTCAGCAAGGCGACCATCAAACGCCCCGCCGTCGTTGAGTTTCTTGACCAGATCGCGAAGGACGGCTCGCCCGGTCTGATGACGGTGGTCGTCCTCGACAACGCCTCGATTCATCACAACATCGAGCAGGAAACGATCGACCGGTGGTTTCTCGAGCATCGCATGGTGCTCTTCCATCTGCCGCCCTACAGTCCCGAGCTGAACCTGATCGAAATCGTTTGGAAGCATGCAAAGTATCACTGGCGACGTTTCGTTACCTGGACCAAGGAAACCATCGATGCTGAGATCGGCAAACTGCTCGCCGCCTACGGCTCAGAATTTGAAATCCGTTTCGCCTGAACACTTACACTATCGCCGGTCTATGCAATCTCGAATTTAATAAAACCGCATCACACTCCGTGAGCTACGCTGTAAAGCAATCGATTTTTTTTTCCGACCTAATGCACGGGTACCGGACCGAGTCGATGAACGATACAAGGATCTTCGCCGAAAAACCTTCTACTCCGGCGTCATTGCGTATCGAGGCAGGCTGATCGTAAAGACACAGCCTTTACCGGCTTCGTCTCGCACACTGAGAGTGCCACCCATTGACTCAATGCTACGCCGGGCTATCGAAAGGCCGAGGCCGAGGCCAGACTTGTTAATTCCGTTCTGGACAAATGGTAAAAACATCCTTTCCGCGGATCCGCTTGGCAATCCACCGCAATGATCCTTTACATCTACGAGTATTCGGTCGGACTCTGCATAAGCGTCTAATGTAACTTCGGTATGCAACCGTGTAAATTTAAATGCATTTTGCAATAGATTTATTACTGATGCATAAAGCAGATCGCGGTTTCCACGAATACCCAACCGAGAGTCAACGTGAGAAACGTGAAATACGCATCCGCTCACGGTGGCCGCCAAGTCTGCCGATTGCCTCACATCAGCAATAAGGTCCGCCAGCGAGAAAATGGTGGGTCTAAGGCTTTTTTCGGCGGTATTTCTAATTTCACCCAGCGATTGGTCGATGAGATCAGTAAGAGCGTCAAGACTACGCTCCAAAACGGTCCCCGTGGCACCAGATAATGTTAGGTTACCCGCTTTGGCGGCCGCGAACGCCAGCGTTGCCGTACCTAGAAAGTTTCGCAGTTCGTGTGAAAAAAACCCTAGCCGTTCGTTCATTTCGATAATCTTTTCACTTGCCACGGCCACATCACGCTGGTAACTAAATTCAGTAACGGCGTCAGCAATAGCATTATCAAGGCACCGATTTAGTGTTCGAAACTCATCTACCAAGAAAGGAGCGTCGCGTTCGTATGCAAGGTCCGTGATAGCCTGGCATAGATCGCCGTAGTCATGGACGACCTGGTCAACTGAGAACCCAAGATCAAGCAGCGTACGTCCGTGAAGCGCTGCCGACACGCCCATCTCTGACCGCGCCGAAGTGCCATCCGACGGGCCCGAAATTTTTCGGCTCTCCATTGGATCGATCGATTGCTCAATACAAAGCGTTCGAATCAATTGGTCCAAAAAAGTAGGGACTCCGTCCTGAAGTTGCTGCGCTGTCGCTGCCCGCTCGGGTCTCTGCGCCACTTTTATTCGACAACGATCGATCAGATCACTTCGATTATTGGTAAGGAAATCATGCATCATGTGCAGCACCTCCTAAAGAATGCTGTATGCGTAGCATCACCAGCATGCGGCTCCGGTCGTTGATATTACAAACGCCAATTTGTATGCCCCCTTTAAACGGTGGCGCATACCGAGACAATAGGCATCTCGGCGGTCCCTTCCATAGCATGCTCAGACAAGAACCAACCGAACAAGTCGAGCCCAACGCCTTTTCTAGGGCCGTCAGCGATCAGAGGTGGACGTTAACCGTTTATCGAGCGCATCGGGAAGGAGAATTAAATTCAATCTGCGGAGTGATTAACATTCGCCTCTACTGTCCTACTTCGCACCCGTTCGTCACTACAACATAAACCCGATCATAAATTGCTTAGGCACGCCCTTAACGGGGAAAGATTTTTTTTGGGCTAGTCCAACAATGCTCACTCTGACCGCTGTAAGGCAACAAAAGTAGACATGTTCTGAGCCGATTGCTCCGGTGCCTACTGGTGTCCAACTGATTTGGTGGACGCCACAACTGTTTTTCCTGAAAAAACGCACCGATAAGTGCAGCAATTTTTCAGCAAAAAAAGACGCCCGGAAACCAACAATCTTACTCGATTTTGTGTGGCTCCTTCATCTCATTCGAAAATCAGTGATTTGAACTAAAGGAAACTACCTACTGAAAGATGAAAATGTAAGATTGGCGGCATTCGTCTGGACATTACAAAATCGACACCAGGATGAAAACGCTCGCGACATGACATAAGCCCAAAAATAGGGGTCGCCCGGAATTCTCATTATTGATCGCTCATCGAAAGTGTTACTATTTTGAGTCGTACTCCCATCGGATGTTTGTTTAACTGAAAATGATCTAGGTAGTCCGTATCAAGACCATTAGGAGAGTAAGTTGAAGGTACTGTTCGTTGACGACCAGAGAGATTTGGCGGATATGATGGCAGACCTTGCCTCAGGGTTTGGTCACGAGACGCAATGCGCCTATGATGGAGCAACTGCTCTCGAACGTACCTCGCACGAAGCGTTTGACGTTGTAGTTCTGGACATTTCCCTGCCTGACCTTGATGGGGAAGAACTATGCCGGCTGATCCGAAAAGGCCGATCCAAAGAAGCACAGGTGATCGCACTTACTGGACACCGCGATCTCAGTAAGCTTGACGATATTTCGGTCTTCAATAACCGCTTTCTCAAGCCGATCACTGTTCGACAACTACGTGGGATCCTGGATCGCTCCTAAACCGCACCGATCGGCACAACAAAATTCGCCAAGCCGACGTTGGAACCTGCGCTCGAGGAATCGAAATCTGCGAAGACGTCTTGAAGACTGTCACCACCGTCTTGAACCGCTTACTACTTTCCTCCATGCATCGACCGCCGTGGCTTGCATGTTCCTTAGCGTTGCAACGCGTCCCATCTCCCCAGTTTCACCCGGGGTACTGAGAAATTGCGGTCAGTGGCCGGCACCAAAAGTGACATGCTGGAGGTGTGCTGACGCGTTCCCCGTGGTGAAGTTCCAAGTCAAATTGATCGGAGCTTTGTCACGTGCGCCAGAAAATGTCGCCGTGTAGGTCGTATTTGCGACAAGCGGAGTGCAGGGTAACAAAAAGACAACGCCGTCAGCGAGCAGGTTGTTTGGATCGACGACGGCAGTCATCACGGAATTAAGCTTCCCGCCTCTCGAGATCAAAATATGAGCGGGAATTACGAGACCACGGGTGGAGTCTTCAAGAGTGAATTTTGCGACGGACAAAGTATTTCGATCCTGCGCATTTACCATGACCATGATCGGCCGACCTAGGGCGGAGGGTCCGAATCCCAAGTGTGGCAATTCAGGAGCCATAGTGAGTAAAACCTGGGTCTCGCCATCGTAGGGAACGTGAACCACTGCAGTTGGAGGTATCTGCTGGCCGCCGCTATAAATGCCCGTGTTGGGTCCCGGCGCCCCTTTTACCCCACCCGCAGTCCCGAACTCGGTAGTGCAAACGTAGATCGGATACGTAGCACTTTCCGGAACGAAACCAAGTCCAATGGATTCTTGGTTTTTTAAAAGCGGTACTAAATGATAAACTGAATTAATAGCTTGTCCTATGCAGTCGCGCGCGTAAGCGGCAGGATCCATCTGGTGACGCCCCGCCGCGATGATTTCCCCTACCCACTCCTTCATCGCGACGCCCGCCTTGCGGGCGCGCGAGAGCGGTGTGTCAGCATAGTAATTCGCAAATCCGGACGCTTCGTCATGTGACAACTCGGTGAGCCCGCCCGATGCGAGATTTGAAGCCAGATACAACGCGTGGGCCTGCGCCGCCGTGTCGAGCCTCGGGTCTTGGCGAAGCTTTCCGACATGCACTGAGACACGATAGGCGTTGACTAGCTCAAACGCTTTCGCTTGATAGCTTGATGTCTCGTAGGTTGGAGCCCGCACGCTATTTTGCAGCGCGCGCCGATGGCTAAAAGGCTCCCCCTGATGGGTCGTATTGTCATTCTTTTCGGACTGATTTGCTGCTTGAAACGAATCATGCTCGCCGAGCCCGGTGCACGCAGCAAGCAAGATCGAAAATATGGCCAAAGCTGTTGTAGTTGTTTTCGTCTGTTGCATCGGGTAAAGATTGCCTGGCAACCGGTCTATAAATTTGGGAGCGACGAAAACGCGCCACGCGCTGTCGCAAGCGGAACCGCTCATTGAGCTTGAGTTTTTTTCGCACGCCCAAAGCCCGGCTACAACGGTTACACCGAAGGAAGATAGCGATCGAGCGAGGCGTTGCTTTCGACAGGACCGTCTCTCTAAAAAACTAACCTTCGCGATCAAGAATTGTCGTCAACAGCTTGTCGGTCAGGTTAAGTTGATTTTCGAGCGGCGACGACTGGTCTGGCAGTAGTTCTGGTGTTTCCCAACACTCGAACTGCGCCATCGAAGGCGTGCAGCATCCCCTCGTGCGGATCGCTGTTTGTGCTGTGTTCGATTGGAACAAGGCTGTAGTCCTGGGTTATCAAGTCAAGCCGCGTGTCGTAAAGCTGGACTTTAGCGGTGTCGCGAAATGCTTCAATTGCAAGATGGCACCCTCTAATGAGTTTGCCAAATGGAGCTAGCTTGAGCAACTGAATGGCTGCGTCCGACTCAATTTCTGGAGTTCCAATAAATCCCAAGTATCGTATTTGCATTCCAACGGCCATATAACCCATTGCGTTATACACATCTCTGATCGGTGGTCGCTGAGCGCAGAGAAACATGTTTACTTTCAATGACATGGAGTGGGGGCTTGTAAACTTTCGGCAAATCGCGTTTACTTTCGCTTTTTGAGTGAACGTATTGGTCACCGAAACGACGCCCTGGACCCAGACGGAATTCGAGCAACTCGAGCTCGGCGATGCGCGCCTGAACAAGCGAGCGAGGCTTTTGATGCAACGATTGGCGGCCGACCCGATGGCCAGTGTCCCCAAGGCATGCCAGGGTTGGGGCGAGACGATGGCGGCGTACCGCTTCTTCGACAACGAGAACGTCGACTGGCACGCGATTCTCGAGCCCCATTGGCAGCACACGCAAAAGCGGATGGAAGCGCATCGTGTGGTGCTGTGCCTGCAAGACACCACGGAGCTGGACTTTAACGGTCAAGGCACGTTCGGACTCGGACCACTGAGCTATGAGGCCCAGCGCGGCATGTATCTGCATCCGACCTACGCGGTCACGCCGCAGCGCGAGCCCTTGGGTATTTTGGACGCGTGGATGTGGGCGCGCGAGAAGAAGGACGAATCGGGCAAGCGCGGCGGGCTGAAGGAAAGTCTGCGTTGGATCGAGGGGTATGAACGCATTGCCGAGATGGCACCGAGCCTGCCATCCACGCGCCTGGTGTACGTGGCGGACCGCGAAGCGGACCTGATGGCGCTCATGGAGCGCGCCCAAGCACTGGGTACGCCGGCCGACTGGCTGGTACGTGCCACGCATAACCGCTGCTTGCCGGAGGGAGACAAGCTGTGGGACCGCGCGACCCGTGGCGAATCCATCGGGCAGATCAGCTTCACAATGGCCTCGCGTCATGGTGTCAAGGCACGCACGGTGCGCCAGCACCTGTGGATGCAGCGCGTAGAGTTGCCCACAGGCCGAGGCAAGTGCGTGGCGGCCACCTGTCTGGTCGCGCGCGAGTTTGATGCGCCCGCGGGAGTCAAGCCGATCGAATGGCGCTTGCTGACCAACCGCGTGGCGACGACCTCGGAAGAGGCGATCGAATTGATCGACTGGTATCGAGCGCGCTGGGAAATTGAGATGTTGTTCAACATCTTGAAGAATGCTTGCCGCGTCGAGGCGCTTCAGCTCGGCTCGATCGAACAGCTCGAGCGCGCATTGGCGCTGTTCCTGGTAGTGGCTTGGCGCGTGGCCTATCTGATGCGGCTGGGACGCACTTGCCCCGATCTGGACGCGCATCTTTTCTTTGATCCAGACGAAATTCGCAGTGCCTACCTGTTCACGAAAGTACCCCGTCCGACCCAGCCCAAGCTCAATGAAGTATTGCGCCTGATCGCACGCCTGGGGGGATTCCTCGGACGCAAAAGCGACGGCGAACCCGGCGCGAAAACGATCTGGCTCGGACTCAGGGAAGTTCATATTGCCGCAAAAACACTGCGCCTATTACGCGAAGCCGACGGCGACGACACTTGTGTATAACGCGATGCATATAACCCCCACCCACGTATATTTGTCCAAGCTCGCTATAGCTTGATTTATGCTCATAACGTTCGACACGTGAGTACCAGCGACGCGTCGATCTTAGACGTTTAGAAGTAGCAACCCGCGGCCGCATTCGAGGTACTCGTTGTGACAGCTGTCTCCCCGTGTTTCGCGGCGACCGAGGCAATTGCCGCTACCTTGACCCGCTCCTGGAATTCGGGTATGCACCAGTAAGATAGAGGTGGTACTCCCTCTCCGCTTGAGTAATGAGTCCGGCGCACCTTGCGAACATCCATGCGGGAGCGCCGTCACTGTTGTACATACCGCGACATAGTCCTTTTATTCGGATCGTCGAACCGCCGATGGCATCGCCCGCGGCGGTGCGGGACGCCCACATATAAAGCACCCCAAATTCATGTGGACGACCTGTCTCAATATTTGTTTGGTCTGCGCGACGAATGTTTGTCGCTGAATGGCGCACAACGAATTCCAGTGTCCTTTGCCATGCGGTGTCGCATGCCGCACGATCCACACACTTTATTGACGCGTCATCGCGAGCTTCGTCCAAGGCGACGTCGTATCGCTGACTGGCGTATGGGGACCTGTCTGTCGTGCACGCACAGAGAAGCGCTACAGCAATCCACCATAAAAGTATTTGTTTCATGTTTTTCGGCTACTAGCTCGTCCCGTTGTCTCATTTGATTGAGCAGCTAGACCCTCCCCCCGTGTTAGCAATTCAACCGATGTATTCCTCTGCTTCGTCAAGTTTTCGAAGTACCTCGATCGAACACAAATTGCCCTTCTCGGATATGAACACGGATCTCATCCTTGGGACCGAATGCTCCTGCGAGGATGAGTTTGGCCAACGGATTTTCGATTTCTTGCTGGATCGCGCGCTTCAACGGCCGCGCGCCGAACACCGGGTCGTAACCCACCTTGCCGACCAACTCGAGCGCTGCGTCCGACACATCGAGCTGCATCTCCAGCTTCGCAAGCCGCTCATGCAGCCGCTGCAGCTGGATCTTCGCGATCGACTGGATGTTGCTGCGGTCGAGCGAATGGAACACCACGACGTCATCGATACGATTCAGGAACTCCGGCCGGAAGTGCAGCTTGACCTCTTCCCACACGGCATCCTTCACCGCTTCGTGCGGCTCGCCGACCATCGACTGGATCACGTGCGATCCAAGATTCGATGTCATCACGATCACCGTATTCTTGAAGTCCACGGTGCGCCCTTGCCCGTCGGTCATGCGACCGTCGTCGAGCACTTGCAGCAGCACGTTGAACACGTCCGGATGCGCCTTCTCGATTTCATCGAGCAAGATCACGCTGTACGGTTTGCGCCGCACGAGCTCGGTCAGATACCCGCCCTCTTCATAACCGACATAACCCGGCGGTGCGCCGATCAAACGGGCGACGCTGTGCTTCTCCATGAACTCGCTCATGTCGATACGAATCAGGTGATCCTCCGAATCGAACAGGAACGCGGCGAGCGCCTTGCACAACTCGGTCTTGCCCACGCCCGTCGGCCCGAGGAACAGGAACGAACCATACGGCCGGTTCGGGTCCGACAAACCGGCGCGTGAGCGGCGGATTGCATCGGCCACGGCGCCAATCGCTTCGTCCTGACCGATGACGCGTTCATGCAGCTTGGCTTCGATCTGCAGCAGCTTGTCACGCTCGCCCTGCATCATCCGCGACACAGGAATGCCGGTCGAACGCGACACGACTTCCGCGATCTCTTCAGCACCGACTTGCGTGCGCAACAGGCGCGGCCGCGTGGGATTGCTTTGCTCGGCGGTCTCGGCCTGCGTCACCTGCTTCAATTGCGCCTCGAGCCCGGGCAGCTTGCCGTACTGCAATTCGGCGACCTTCTCGAGCTTGCCTTCGCGCTGCAAACGCACGATATCCGCGCGCACTTTCTCGATCTCTTCCTTCAGCGTCGCGCTGCCCTGCACGGCGGCTTTTTCCGCCATCCAGATTTCCTCGAGGTCGGAATACTCGCGATCCAGCCGCTCGATTTCCTCTTCGATCAATTGCAAGCGCTTCTGCGATGCTTCGTCCTTCTCCTTCTTCACAGCTTCGCGCTCGATCTTCAACTGGATCAAACGACGGTCGAGCCGGTCCATCTCTTCAGGCTTCGAATCGATTTCCATCTTGATGCGCGACGCGGCTTCATCGATCAGGTCGATAGCCTTGTCCGGCAGGAAACGGTCCGTGATATAGCGATGCGACAACTCCGCCGCCGCGACGATCGCGGGATCGGTGATCTCCACGCCGTGATGCAGTTCGTACTTTTCCTGCAAGCCGCGCAGGATCGCAATGGTCGCTTCCACCGAAGGTTCGTCGACGAGCACCTTCTGGAAACGGCGTTCGAGCGCCGCGTCCTTTTCGATGTACTTGCGATATTCGTCAAGCGTGGTCGCACCGATGCAATGCAGCTCGCCGCGCGAGAGCGCCGGCTTGAGCATGTTGCCCGCGTCCATCGCGCCTTCGGCCTTGCCGGCGCCGACCATGGTATGGATTTCATCGATGAAGACGATGGTCTGCCCTTCGTCCTTCGCGATGTCGCTCAGCACGGCCTTGAGCCGCTCCTCAAACTCCCCGCGATACTTCGCGCCGGCCAGCAACGCGGCCATGTCGAGCGAAAGCACGCGCTTGCTCTTGAGCGATTCCGGCACTTCGCCGTTCACGATCCGTTGCGCAAGCCCTTCCACGATGGCGGTCTTGCCCACGCCCGGCTCGCCGATCAGCACCGGATTGTTCTTCGTCCGCCGTTGCAGGATCTGGATGGAACGGCGGATTTCGTCGTCACGCCCAATCACCGGATCGAGCTTCCCGGCGCGAGCGCGCTCGGTCAGGTCGACGGTGTATTTCTTGAGCGCGCCGCGCTGGCTTTCGGCATCCTGACTATGCACCTGGCCGCCGCCGCGCACGGTGTTGATCGCGGCTTCGAGCGCCTTGCGCGTCAAGCCATGCTGCTTGGCAAGACGGCCCGCGTCGCCTTTGTCATCGGCGACTGCGAGCAGGAACATCTCGCTCGCAATGAACGTATCGTTGAGCTTTTGCGCTTCTTTATCCGCGCTGTTCAGCAAGCCGGCAAGGTCGCGGCTGACCTGGACGTTGCCGTCCGTGCCCTGGACTTGCGGCAAACGCGTCATCGCGTCTTTCAACGCGGTTTCCAGCGCCTGAACCTGAACGCCCGCCTGCGAGAGCAGCGAGCGCGCCGAACCGTCCTGTTGCGCGATCAGCGCAGCAAGCAGATGAACCGGCTCGATGTATTGATTGTCGTTGCCGACGGCGAGACTCTGCGCGTCGGCCAGTGCTTCCTGAAACTTGGTCGTGAGCTTGTCGATTCTCATAGCGTCCATGCTCAAACGTTAAACTGCGTTGCTGGGTTCGAGTTCTACCCATAAAGCGCACAGCCAATTCCCTAAAATCCAAAAAAATAAAGCGACCTCGATCCAAACCTAAAGCATGGACGTTCGTAAAGTGCTTTGAGTCATCCTACGAAACTCGTCGTTGACTGGCAAACCGCCCCCCGTAAGAAAAGCCAGCGGTTTCTACTTCCAGTCTCGCTCACAGTCCATACGCAGACCTTTACCTGCCATGTATATTTTCTGCCATGTTGTGAAGCTCGAACGGCAGCTCGATCGTTTAGCTTTCCTTCACTTCCTTGAAGTCGGCATCGACAACGTCGTCGTGCTGCTCCGGCGCCGCCTGCGCGCCGGGACCGCCTGCTGCACCTGCCGCCGCGCCCGCCGCACCTTGCGCTGCAGCCATGTCGGCGTACATCTTTTCGCCAAGTTTCTGCGACGCTGTGGACAGCGTTTCGATCTTCGCGTCAATGCTGGCCTTGTCGCTCGCCGTGCTCTTGAGCGCTTCTTCAAGATCCTTCAACGCGGCTTCGATCTGTTCCTTCTCAGCCGCTTCGATCTTGTCGCCGTGTTCAGCCACAACCTTCTTCGTGCTGTGCACCAGCGCGTCGCCCTGATTGCGCGAGTCGGCCAACTCACGCAGACGATGATCTTCGTCAGCGTTCGCTTCAGCATCCTTCACCATCTTGTCGATCTCGGCGTCCGACAGACCCGAGTTTGCCTTGATGACGATCTTGTTTTCCTTGCCGGTCGCCTTGTCCTTCGCGCCGACGTGGAGAATGCCGTTCGCGTCGATGTCGAAGCTCACTTCGATCTGCGGCGTGCCGCGTGCTGCCGGCGGAATGCCTTCGAGGTTGAACTCGCCCAGCAGCTTGTTGCCTGCCGCCATCTCGCGCTCGCCCTGGAACACCTTGATGGTCACGGCGCTCTGGTTGTCGTCGGCGGTCGAATAGACTTGTGCGTGCTTCGTCGGGATGGTCGTGTTCTTGTTGATCATCTTCGTCATCACGCCGCCAAGGGTTTCAATACCCAGCGACAACGGCGTCACGTCCAACAGCAACACGTCCTTGCGATCGCCCGAGAGAACCTGGCCTTGGATCGCGGCGCCAACAGCCACGGCTTCGTCCGGGTTCACGTCACGACGCGGTTCCTTGCCGAAGAATTCCTTGACCTTGTCCTGCACCTTCGGCATACGCGTCATACCGCCGACCAGAATGATGTCGTCGATATCGCCGACCTTCACGCCTGCGTCCTTGATAGCGACACGGCACGGTTCCATGGTGCGCTCGATCAGGTCTTCAACCAGCGACTCCAGCTTCGACCGGGTTATCTTCAGATTCAAGTGCTTCGGACCTGAAGCATTCGCCGTGATGTACGGCAGGTTGATTTCAGTCTGGGTAGTTGACGACAACTCGATCTTCGCCTTTTCCGCCGCTTCTTTCAGGCGTTGTAGCGCGAGTACGTCCTTCGACAGATCGACGCCTTGTTCCTTCTTGAACTCGCCAATGATGTATTCGATGATGCGCTGGTCGAAGTCTTCACCGCCCAGGAACGTGTCACCATTCGTGGAAAGTACTTCAAACTGCTTTTCTTTGTCGATATCTGCAATCTCGATGATTGATACGTCGAACGTGCCTCCACCTAGGTCGTACACCGCGATTTTGCGGTCGCCCTTTTGGTTCTTGTCCAGGCCAAACGCCAGTGCGGCTGCGGTCGGTTCGTTGATGATGCGCTTCACTTCAAGACCCGCGATATGGCCGGCGTCTTTCGTGGCCTGACGCTGGCTGTCGTTGAAGTAAGCAGGAACAGTGATCACGGCTTCCGTCACTTCTTCGCCGAGATAGTCTTCGGCGGTCTTCTTCATCTTGCGCAGCACTTCGGCCGAGATTTGCGGCGGTGCGAGTTTTTTGCTACGGACTTCGACCCAGGCGTCGCCGTTATCGGCGCGCACGATCTTGTAGGGCATCAAAGCGATGTCCTTTTGCACTTCCTTTTCGTCAAACCGGCGTCCGATCAGCCGTTTGATGGCGTAGAGCGTGTTCTGCGGATTCGTGACCGACTGGCGCTTCGCTGGCGCGCCGACAAGAATCTCGTTGTCGTCAACATATGCAATGATCGATGGCGTTGTACGCGTGCCTTCCGCGTTCTCGATCACCTTGACGGTGTTGCCTTCCATGATCGCGACGCACGAGTTCGTCGTGCCCAGATCGATACCAATGATCTTGCCCATGTTAATCACTCTCCTGACTTTGATTGTGGCGCGTCCTGCATCGGACTTCACCGTGCTTTCTCATTGAACTTCAAACGGTCGCTTAATATTCAACCCTGTACGCCAAGTTTGAGCGTTCGCGTCTTGCCCGATTGCGAACACTGATGCGCCTCTACATAGTTCCTGTTCATTTGGAAACATTCTCACAAAATCTGCCTGTAACAAGCGCCATGTCGGCAAAGAGCAGCCGCCTTTCACACCTTGCGATGTCTGAGATGAAATCAGACTTTCCAAGGAAGAGCTTCAAGTTGGGGCGGTGACCGTAACAAGCGCCGGACGCAGCACGCGCCCTGCTATCACGTAGCCTTTTTGCAGCACCTTCACTACCGTGTTAGCTTTTTGATCTGCCGGCACGACCGAAACCGCTTGATGTATATGGGGATCAAACTTTTCGCCGACAGGATTCACTTCGACAATACGGCCCTTTTCTAATGCGCTAATCAACTGCCGCAGAGTGATTTCAAGTCCCTCGCGGACCTTCTCAAAGTCACCGGATGAATGAGCAAGCGCTGCCTCCAAGCTATCGAGTACGGGCAGCAAGTTCTCAGCGAAGCTTTCAATGGCGAATTTGCGTGCCTTCTGCACATCTTCCCGGGCCCTGCGTCGCACATTTTCCGTCTCGGCTTTAGCGAGTAAAAACTCATCTTGCAATGACGCGACCTCGGCCTGTGCTTCCAGAAGTAGCGCGGTAGAGTCGGGGAGGTCGCGGGCTTGAGGTGCGCCGATCGCGCTTGGCCCGTCCGACTGCCGTACAACGTGAGTGTCGGTGGCGGAACTGCTCACCGGAGACTGAGAATCGAACTTTTCTGGCATGGTTTCCACATCATTCGGGACTTTGCTTCGATGAAATCGAGCCGGATAGCCAACACTCCTATCTTAGTTGTGATCGTCCACTGCACGGGAGATCGGAAACTACTCAGTCAAAGGTGTCTAACCCTCTTTCGTAGTCCGCGAGTTGAGAGAGGATCTATATCCCTCCTGCTTTATCGCCGGAAAGTGCGCAGTCCCTTTCGATCAAGCCGCAAGTCTTCATGAGTAGATTCCGACTCTAGCGGCTGTAGCACTTCATCTCTACGCTTACCAATTCGCGCAACGGCATGGCGGCGTGTATGCAACAAGCTGACGACAGTGATTTAACAGCTTGTATAAACCTCGCGGGTTGCTCCGGCGAGCAGGCAGATTAGCTAATCTTTTTTAACAGGACCCCGGTATGTTGCGAAGTGTAGAAGATCTTAAATCCTGCAGAGTTATTTGCCCGGATGGCAATTTCGGCGAGGTGAAGCATATCTATTTCGATGACGAAACTTGGGGAATCCGCTTTATCGTTATTGAGGCCACAGGATGGAACGACTGGCAGGAAGTATGGGTATCGCCTCTTTCTATTGGGGGGGGTCGATTTCGAGGCAGGCGTTGTCACATTCAATCTGACACAGCGGCAGATGAAGGAAAGCCCTCCCATCGATACCGGAAGACCAGTCTCCCGCCTTCAGGAAACCAGGCTCTTCAACTATTACGGATGCAGACCATATTGGACCGCCAGAGCGACACCGACCTATATGTCTTGCTTTGCGTCTCAGGACTCGCGGCCGGGACTCGAATCGTTGCAATTGCGTCCAACGCTTCACGTTAAAGGCTCACGAGAGAACATACATTTGCTGAGCGGGCGGCAGGTGGAAAGCTTTTCCGTGTCAACCACTGACGGCATCATTGGGCACGTAGCTGACGTTGTGTTCGACGATGAGGCATGGGTGGTGCGCTACTTGACTGTCGATACGCGAGACTGGTGGAACAGCCCAAGAGAAGTATTAGTCTCGACCGATTGGGTCGAGAGTGTCGACTCGGACCGCTCTACCGTTTTAACGTCGCTTACTCGAGACGCCGTTGAGCATTGTCCAGCGTACGTGGACGCACTTCCTCTGAACCGCATGTATGAGACTCAGCTCCATAATTTCTAAGGTCGAGAAGCATACTGGACTCGATAGTCGTCGTGGTCGTTAGGTGCTTCCTATTGCCGTCAAGGCATAAGTACACAAATCCGCTATCCACAATCTGTGAGCCATCGAATGAAAAAAACCTACCCAACCCGCTCAGCCGAGGCCCTGTTCGCGCCCATGCGTGCAGGTGCCTTCGAACTCGCCAATCGCGTCGTCATGGCGCCCCTTACGCGAAACCGAGCCGGCACAGGCTTGGTGCCAGGTCCGTTTGCTCTCGAGTATTACGTCCAACGCGCCACGGCAGGCCTGATCATCGCAGAAGCAACCCAGATATCGGCACAGGCGCAGGGCTACGCGGGTACGCCCGGATGTTATACGGACGATCAAGTACGAGGTTGGAAGAAAATTACTGACGCCGTGCATGCGAAAGGCGGAAAAATCGTTGTTCAGTTGTGGCATACGGGGCGTGTCTCTCACACTAGCTTCCAGCCAGACGGGCAGGCGCCCGTAGGCCCTTCAGCGATTAGGGCGAAAACCAAAACTTTCTTGGCTAAAGAGGGCTTTGTCGATGTGTCGATGCCGCGCGCTCTCCGGTTAGAGGAGATCGCGGGCATCATCGAGGATTTCCGTCACGCCTCCATGCGAGCCGTCGAGGCCGGATTCGATGGAGTTGAACTGCATGGAGCCCACGGCTACCTGCTTGACGCTTTTCTGCGCGATGGCACCAATCACCGGACCGACGCATATGGTGGCTCCATAGAGAACCGCTCGAAACTCCTTCTCGAAGTTACTAGGGTTTGCGCTGACGCCATTGGCGCAGACCGCCTCGGGGTTCGGCTATCCCCTGTTTCGACCGCCGGCGATTCACGGGACAGTGACCCGCAGGCGCTCTTTGAGCATGTCGTAGGAGCCCTCAATCCCCTTCGTTTGGCGTATGTGCACATTGTGGAGGGCGAGACTGGGGGCGCCAGGGACAGTATTGCGTTTGATTATGGCGCCCTGCATGACTGCTTTGACGGCGTCTGGATGGTCAACAACGGCTATGACCGACAGATGGCGATCGATGCGGTGGCGAGCGGCCGCGCTGATTTGGTTTCGTTCGGACGGTTATTTATGGCCAATCCCGATCTCGTGAAGCGGCTTAGAGTGAATGGTCCGCTTAACGACCTGATGGGGCCGGAAACATTCTATGGTGGTGGCGCCCACGGTTATATCGACTACCCCACGCTTGAAGATAGCGGCGCCGCGATAGCGCTTGCGTGAAAAGCCTTGGCTCGAATACGACCCAAGGATATGAACAGCCGTCACCGGTCGCGGTGCCATCCCCTACATCGGAAGGGACAGGCCGGTATTTGTTTTCCGAGCGTGCCCTTGCATGGTGGTGCCTCATGCATTCAGGGCGTCATGAGTTCTGTATCAAATTAGGAGAATCATCGTGTCTGACGATAAACAATTGAAACAAGCTGTGCTTGACGGACTGAAGTGGGAACCGAGCGTAAACGCTGCTCACATCGGCGTAACTGCGAAAGCTGGTGTCGTGACTCTCTTGGGTCATGTAGATAGCTATGCGGAGAAATTTGCAGCGGAGAAAGTTACGCGCCGGCTTAAGGACGTCAAGGCAGTCGCCGAGGAACTTGAGGTTCGTTTGCCCTTCAACGTAAAACATGGCGACGAAGAAATTGCTTCCGCGGCGGTAAGTCGTATGAAATGGGACACAGCGATCCCCAGCGACGCGGTTAAGGCTAAAGTGGAAGAAGGCTGGGTTACTCTCACCGGCGAAGTCGATTGGCATTATCAGCAAGACGCCGCGGCGTACGATGTACGCGGACTATGGGGTGTAGTCGGCGTCTCAAACGAGATCACCATCAAGCCGCGGCCAAATACGTCAGAAATCAGAGACGATATTATCGTCGCACTGGACAGGTCGTGGTTTGATCCCGCGACGATCAACGTCACCGCACAGGGTGGAAAAGTGACGTTGACTGGGAACGTAAAGTCCTGGTGTGAGCGGGACGAGGCAACCGCCGCCGCTTGGGCCGCAGCTGGCACGACTAATGTCGAGAACGACATCGCCGTGATCTGACTAGTCCCGCGCCTGCCGACCGACGCACTGGCTCGGCGGGTCAATGGACCACAGCGGCACGCGGAGTTGACTAAATTAGCCTAATAGTCAAATGAAAGAGAAGACTATCTACAGGACCGACCCAGAAGGCATCAGAAACCAATTCGCCATCTACGATACGGACAGCGCTGGGACGATCTGGCTTCCTGTCGCCTTTGCATTTGCCGATCGGTCTCATCGGCGTTCGCGCGGTTGTAATGAGACTGCGCTGCGTAGCACGCCGGTTGCGGCGGCGAGATCGCCCGGCGCGACAATGCGGACATCCATCGCCGGTTTCCCAATACGGATGTCTAGATCCCTAAAGGACTTCACTATGCGCTCGATCATCTCCGACTTTGCATCAGGCGTCAGTGCGAAACTGTCGATCGCAAAGGCCAACTCGTACTCCAGTAGAGAATCCGTGAAGGCGCATGCATAGGCCTGAGGTGTCGTGCCGTGAGCGATGTCCATGCTACCGGTAGCCGCCGCTATTAAAGTCTCGATCACATGCGAAGGCGCTACAGCCAGATCGACCTTCAGCCTAATGATGCAGCGGTGAGGACCTTTTGGACGGCTGTGATTTGTCACGATAGACTTCGAGATGAAGCTATTCGGTATGACGACAGTGTCATGTGACCACGTCTTAAGGCGGGTGGCCCGCCAATTGACCTGCATGACCTGACCAGAAACCAGGTCGGCGAGGGTAATCCAGTCTCCTGCTCCAAACGGACGCTCGATGTTTATCGCGAGACCGGAAAGCACGTCGCCCAAGGTGTTTTGCAGTGCGAGGCCAAGGACAATTGCCAGAACGCCAGAAGTGGCCAGGAAGGTTGAGACCGGTTCTTTGAACACAGTGCCGACGATGCCGACGAAGGCAAGGGCATAGATGAGACCCGATGCAAGGTCCGCGAACAGGCGTCGCGCGTGAGGCTCGTCATTATCAGGGAAAAACGTTCGGAGCAGCACTAGATCAAGCAGGCTTTTGAACAGCCACGCTCCCAGAATCCACCACACGATCCCGAACAATTCGCGTGGCAGGCGCAGCCCACCTTCCGTCGTCCCGAAGAGAAATTGTCCTAGCAGCCTGTCGGGCTTTCTCGGGCATTCCAGCATGAAATATGAGAAAATTATATTCGTATAACTAAGCGAGTTTTGTCATGTCTCACTTCATCGTCACCGACCGCAACACCGACTATCTGCTGCCCCCGTCACTGGACGACTGGTTGAACGAAGGTCACCTGGCGCGGTTCGTGGTCGAGGTGGTCGATCAACTGGATCTGTCGAACCTGACCCGTCAGTACGCGGGACGAGGCTCGAAGGCGCATCATCCGGCCACCCTGCTGGCGATCCTGGTGTATGGCTATGCCACGGGCGTGTTCTCCAGCCGCAGGCTTGAACGAGCGACCTATGATTCGGTTGCCTTTCGCTATATCGCCGCCGGCAGCCATCCTGACCATGACACGCTGGCCACCTTCCGCCGGCGCTTTCTCGGCGAACTGGAAGGCTTGTTTGTGCAGGTGCTGGAACTGGCCCAGGAAATGAAACTGCTCAAGCTAGGCACGCTCTGTCTTGACGGCACCAAGCTTCATGCCAACGCCTCGCGCCACAGTGCACTCTCGCACGGGCACATTGAGAAGCTGGAGGTCCAGCTCAAAGCCGAAGTTCAGGAACTGTTGGCCCTGGCCGAGCAGGCGGATCAGGCCGATATTCCGGACGGGGTCAGTCTGCCGGAGGAGATCAAGCGGCGGGAAGATCGGTTGGCGGTGATGGCCGCCGCCAAGCTTAAGATTGCCGCGCGGGCTGAAGAACGCTATCAGCGGGAGAAGGCGGAGCACGACGAGAAGATGGCCCGTCGCGCGGCCAAGGAGAAGGACAGCGGCAAGAAGCCGGCGGGCAAGCTGCCCCAGGCACCGGAACCCGGGCCGAAGGATAGCGACCAGATCAATCTCACCGACGAAGAATCCCGCATCATGCCAGTGGCTGGTGGTGGCTTCGAGCAAGCGTACAACGCCCAGGCGGCAGTGGATGCCGCTACGATGCTGGTGGTGGCGACGCGGGTAACGCAGGCGCCCAACGACAAGGAACAGGTTAGCCCGATGCTGGAGACACTCAGGGCGCAGCAGATGCTGGGCGCAGTCGAGTGCCTGATTGCTGACACCGGCTTCTCCAGCGAGAAGAATCACCAGGCCTGTGAGGCAGCCCGGGTCGAGCCCCTGATCGCGCTGGCTCGGGACGAACACCATCCGGGTTGGCGGGAGCGCCACAGCGAGCCGGGACCGTTGCCCGACACGGCCACCCCGATGCAAAGCATGGCGCATCGCCTGAAGACAAAAGCCGGGCGTGCCCTGTATGCCTTGCGCAAGCAGACGGTCGAACCCGTCTTCGGCATCATCAAGTCGGTGATGGGCTTTCGGCAGTTCTCTCTGCGCGGTCTGAAAAAGGTCAATGGCGAATGGAGTCTGGTTTGCCTGGCCTGGAATGTGAAGCGCATGGCCAAATTACATCAAGAATTTGGATAACTAAGGAAATAACGGGGAATCCCGTCAAAATTTCACCTTTCCTGCTGTTTTTTAAGCACGTCGACCATTGGGTGGCACTTTTCCTGTTCAACTCCGACACGCTGCTAGAGGATTACCTGTCCGCGGAAATACTGCGGTAATCAGCAGTAGCACACCACCGCCGCCAAACAGTGGGTGGGAAGGTCGAAGGTATGGCAGTGCACGAAGCAACAGAAGCACGGCCGCAGTCGATAGGAGGCAAATCTCTGTCAAACCAATCATCTTGCTTTAGTCCCCTGCCCCGGAGTGCCGTTTCGTCCTCGGCGTCGGCGCGTCAATTGATGTGATTCGAAGAGCCGTCCCAAGTACGGGAGCGGCAGCGCCGTTGAAGCTGCCTGCACTGAGACCCGCTCGATCCCGGTTCACCTTGTAGACGGGATAGTTCGTTTGTTTGAAGATGCCCATCTCTACCACTTGGCACAGAAAGTCAATACAGTCATGCCGTGCGAGATCGGCGACGAGCAAGAACTGACGCTCCTCTCAAAGAAACTCATGGCAAGCTCTAGACGTCGCTCATGTGAATGCTTGCGCAAACGCAGCCTCCCCCGCGCGAATTGGCTTCAGCGTCGGGGGACGACCTCCCTGACGGTCGCGAAGAAGATCGCTGCATCGAAGTGCAAAAGCGAAGTCTCGCGGGAGCTGCCCAATCGGGAAACGCCAGCCGGCCGGTGCAGAACAAGAGCCGGCGACGTACTGACTGACCTCGCCGAGCAGGTTCTCAAGCGACGACAGCAATAGAGCCGCAGCCAATCATTTCGCGGCGCTCAGCCGATTATGGGCTTTGCCACGAACCTGCGGCAGGCTCGGAAACTACTCAGGTTCGCGGATTCGAATGCAGGGGCGACTAACGGCCGATTGAGCTATGTCGATAAATTACTGAGAGGAGGTACGGTCGGAAGCTGTGGACGCCAACGGGTTATGCAGGAATTTAATTCGAATGAAATGGCTGTGCGAAAGGTCGGAATCTATTTCGTGCATTGGCGTGAGACTGCACCGGTCCAAGCGTCAATATCAACTTGCCGAGAGGGAGACGGCATGGCGGTAAGTGTGCTAAATGGTCAGAGAGCATCCGACGGTGGGCCAGCTCGATGAATTTGCGCCATGCGACGAACCGTGGCTACGAGTTGTTCGCGATAGAGTGAAGCGCGTTTCACATGCGCCTTCAGTGTGAAGAGTTGCTGAATCGACCCGAAGCACGGGAGGAGTTTTTGTGTGCGTTGCGGGTCGCTCCCACTGCGGTGCGCCTCTCGATCGGGTTATCGCATTCCCTTCCAGGGCACGGGTGCGTCGCGAGGGCTGCCCGACCGATCTATGGAATATTTGGAATGCGATACCATCTTTTTTTCAAGGTGTGTGGCCACGCGGCGACCTTCGGCCGCCGCGTCCATGGGGCGCCTTTAGTTTGGCTGCATCAATTTTTTCATCTCTTCCAAGCTTTGCGTGGCCCGCTGCGTGATGATATCCATCGCATCGGTCTGCGATTTGCGTGCCATTTCCGCTAGGCTTTTCGTATCGGCCAGCGCTTTCTGGTAGCCGCCGCGCACTAACTCAGTCTGCTTCGCGAGGTTCGCCCCAACGGACCCGCCAGCGGCCAAGGCTTTAGCAGACTCCTGAATCTCTTGCATGGCCCGGGTCAGGATCTCTGTTTGCCGACGTGCGAGCGCTTGCATCGCCTCATAGGTGGCCTTGTTGGCCTCAACGAGGGCCTCCATATCCTTGCGACGCGACTCGATGATCTGCGCCATGTCGAGGCCCGGGACCTTGAACTGCTGGATCAGCTTGGTTACGTCGGCGAATGGGGTGGTGGTTTCAGTTGCCATGATCGTCTCTCGGTAAGTAGGTTCGTTGCGGTTTTACAGGCAGGAGGCATGCTATGGCCGCCCGGTTTGTTGCGGCGGACGCGAGTGCCGGTCAAAGCGTTCGCATCCGTCACTAGGTCTCGCGGGCCTGGTTCGAAGTAGGCATAACCAGCGCGTCTCCGTCGATCACCACCTTGTTGGCCACGCGGCAGACGGTGGTGAGCGTTACGCGCCGCTTCTCAGCTAACATTTCCTTGACGGTTACAGTGGCATGGACGGTGTCACCGGGCTTCACCGCCGCTGTGAAACGCAGATTCTGGCTCAGGTAGATCGTCCCCGGGCCGGGCAGCCGACCGGCGATCGCAGCTGAGATCACGCTGGCGGTCAGCATACCGTGAGCAATTCGGCCTTTAAACCGGGTCGTTTGAGCGAACTCCTCATTGATATGCACGGCGTTGTTGTCGCCGGACACGGCGGCGAATAACACGATGTCTGCCTCAGTGATCGTCTTTGCAAATGTGGCGCTCATGCCCGGTTTCAAATCTTCGTAGTCGTAGCCGTTGAGTTCGTTCATCACCTTACACCTATTGGTTCGGCCTGCTTAGAACAGTGATTCTTCCAACGCGAGAACCGAGCTGGCGCCGTTGACGATGGCCTGGCGATAGGCTTGCGCCTCAGGCAACACATGCTCGGCATAAAAGCGCGCGGTGACCAACTTCGCCCGGTGGAAGTCGGCGTCGGCCGTCGAAAGTCTGGTTGTGGCGACCAAGGCAGCGCGCGCCATGAGCCATCCTCCCATCACGGTGCCGCATAACTTGAGGTAAGGCACCGCTCCGGCCGCCGCGCTGGCTGGATTGCGATCGTAGTTCGCGAGCAGCCATTCGGTTGCCTGCTCCAGCGCCAATGTTCCGCCTTGCAGCGATTCACCGATGACTTGGAGCTCTTTGTCCCCCGCAGCGTCGAGAGCAGCCAAGGTGGCGTTCATCTCATCCAGCAGAATTTTCACCGCGGCTCCTTTATCGCGAGCCACCTTCCGTCCGATGAGGTCATTTGCCTGGATTCCGGTCGTACCCTCGTAGATGGTGGTGATGCGTGCATCGCGCATGTGCTGGCAAGCGCCCGTCTCTTCGATGAAGCCAACACCGCCGTGCACCTGAATGCCAGTGGAAGTAATGTCGATGGCATTTTCAGTACACCACCCTTTGACAACGGGCGTCAGCAGATCCGTGATGGTTTGGCGCTTCCTGCGCTCGACTGCGTCTGGATGCGAGTGCGCCTTGTCCATCTGAGCAGCGGTGAAATAAGCGAGCGCCCGCATGGCTTCTATACGCGCCTTCATGTTCATCAACATGCGCCGTACGTCGGGGTGGCGGATGATCGCGACGGGAGCGCCGCCTGGAGAGCCGATGGGACTGCTCTGCACGCGCTCACGCGCATACCCCAAGGCCTGCTGGTAAGCGCGCTCGGAGATGGCTACGCCTTCGAGTCCGACGTTGAGGCGAGCGTGGTTCATCATGGTGAACATGCACGCGAGGCCACGATTTGCTTCGCCCACCAGGTAGCCGATCGCGCCTTCGTTTTCGCCGAAGGCCATGACCGCGGTCGGACTGCCATGGATACCCATCTTGTGCTCGATTGAAGCGCAAATGAGATCGTTGCGCTCGCCCAGACTACCGTCGGCGTTCACCAGGAACTTGGGTACGACAAACAACGAGATCCCCTTCGTGCCTTCCGGTGCGTCTGGCAGGCGTGCGAGGACCATGTGGACGATGTTCTCCGCCATATCATGCTCGCCCCACGTGATGAAGATCTTGGTGCCTGAGATGCGGTAGTGATCCCCCTCGGGCTGCGCCTTGGAGCGAACCGCGGACAGATCCGAGCCCGCCTGCGACTCAGTGAGGTTCATGGTTCCGGTCCATTCGCCCGACACCATCTTCGGCAAGTACAGTTGCTTGTCCTGTTCACGCCCGTGGTGCGCGATAGCTGCAACTGCACCGAGGGTCAGCATCTGGCACAAGGAAAAAGCCATGTTGGACGCCTTCCACATCTCAAGCACCGCAGTGGACACCAGTGAAGGCAAGCCCTGACCGCCGAAGTCGGGACTTGCCGGCATGGCGTTCCAGCCGCTTTCGATGAACTTGCTGTAGGCGGCCTTGAACCCGTCGGCGGTCGTGACTTCTCCATCCTTGCATTGGCAGCCTTGGCGGTCGCCCTGAGCATTGATAGGGGCAAGCACTTCGGACGCAAATTTCGCCGCCTCGTCGAGGATCGCTTCCACGAGGTCCGGCGTTACCTCGTCATTGCCTGGCAGCGCTGCGATCTCAGCAAGGCCTGCCAGGTCGCTCATCGCGAACAGCATGTCGCGTGTCGGTGCTACGTACGTCGTCATCGTTGTGTCCTTCGGTCCGGGCCTACCCGGTTTCAGTCAATAAGCCGGAAAGTTCCGGCAATGCCACGAACAAATCAGCCACCAGGCCGTAATCCGCTACCTGGAAGATCGGTGCATCAGCATCTTTGTTGATGGCGACGATTACCTTGGAATCCTTCATGCCGGCCAAATGCTGGATCGCGCCCGATATACCGACGGCGATGTACAGATCAGGTGCCACGATTTTGCCGGTCTGGCCAACCTGATAGTCGTTTGGTACGAAGCCGGCATCCACGGCTGCGCGCGAAGCACCGAGCGCGGCGCCGAGTTTGTCGGCCAGGGGATCGAGCAGCCTGTGGTAGTTCTCCCCATTTCCCAGTCCTCGACCGCCGGAGACGATGATCTTGGCGTCACCAAGTTCAGGGCGCTCCGACTTCGTGAGGTCGCGCCCTGTCAGTTTTGACAGAGCGAAATCGGCACCCGCTGGCAAAGTTTCGACCACCGCGGACCCGCCTGGGCGAGCCGCGTCGAACCCAGTGCTGCGAACCGTGATTACTTTCACGGCGTCACGGGATTTGACGGTGGCAAGCGCATTGCCCGCGTAGATCGGGCGTATAAAAGTGTCGCTCGACACCACGGCGACTATGTCGGAGATTTGCGCTACATCCAGCAGTGCTGCAACGCGCGGCAGCACGTTCTTTCCGAAGGTGGTCGCCGGCGCCACGATGTGGCTGTATCCGCCAGCATGGGCGACAACCAGCGCGGCGACGTTCTCGGCGGACTGGTCGGCATAGTGCGGCGCATCCGCAACGCGCACCCTCACGACCCCGTCGATCTTGGCAACCGCCCGCGCTGCCGCATCGCAACCGTGGCCCGCAACCAGCACGTCGATATCGCCGCCGATCTCCTTCGCAGCAGCGATGGTATTCAGCGTCGCACTCTTGATCGACATGTGGTCGTGCTCCGCAATTACGAGAATCGCCATTCAGATCACCTTCGCTTCGTTCTTGAGCTTATCGATAAGCTGCTTTACGTCCGCCACGCGGATGCCGGCAGTGCGCTTGGACGGCTCCGCCACTGCGAGGGTCTCCAGTCGCGGCGTGACGTCCACGCCAAGCGTTTCGGGCGCAATTGTCTCGAGCGGCTTTTTCTTCGCTTTCATGATGTTGGGCAGCGTCACGTAGCGCGGCTCGTTCAGCCGCAAATCGGTGGTGATGACGGCAGGAAGCCGAAGCTCTAACGTCTCTAGTCCGCCATCGACCTCGCGCGTGACGGTGGCCGTGTTGTCTTTGACGAACACCTTGGACGCGAAGGTGGCTTGAGGCCAGCCCATGAGCGCAGCGAGCATCTGGCCGGTCTGGTTGGCATCGTCATCAATGGCTTGCTTGCCGCAAAAGACAATCTGTGGCTGCTCTTTCTCTACCATCGCCTTAAGGAGTTTGGCGACCGCCAGCGGTTGAAGTTCGACATCGCTTTCAACCAAAATCGCTCGGTCAGCGCCAATCGCTAAGGCAGTGCGCAGCGTCTCCTGACACTTGGACGTGCCGCACGACACCGCTACCACGTCTGTCGCAATGTCGGCCTCCTTGAGTCGTACCGCCTCTTCCACCGCAATTTCGTCGAACGGGTTCATCGACATCTTGACGTTGGCCAAGTCGACACCGCGCCCATCCGGGCTGACGCGAACCTTGACGTTGTAGTCAAGCACGCGTTTCACGCTAACCAGTATCTTCATAGTCCGCTCACTGCTTGTGTGCCGAGTTTAGGCTGCTAGAGCGCCTGGGCCTGTTCGCGCAACAGGAACTTCTGAATCTTGCCGGATCCCGTTCTTGTCAGCGGTCCGAAGATGATCTTCTTCGGCACTTTGAAGCGTGCCATGCGTTCGCGACAGAAGTCGATAAGTTCCAGTTCAGTGACTTGTCCGTCATCCCTGAGTTCGACGAAGGCGCATGCGACCTCACCCCATTTCTCGTCGGGCCGCGCCACGACCGCGGCGCCGACTACCGCGGCATGCCGATAAAGTACGTCCTCCACTTCGAGCGACGAAATGTTCTCACCGCCTGAAATGATGATGTCCTTCGAACGGTCCTTGATCTTGACGTACCCGTCTGGTCCGACCACCGCCAGGTCACCGCTATGAAACCAGCCGCCAGCAAACTCCTTCTCCGTCGCATGCGGGTTTTTCAAATATCCCTTCATGATCAGATTGCCGCGGAACATGATCTCGCCCATCGTCTCACCGTCCCATGGAACGGGCTCCATGCTTGCCGGATCCATGACCACCATGTCTTCCTGCATTGGCGCTCGCACACCCTGACGTCCGTTTAGTTCGGCGCGTTGCTCCAAAGGAAGTTCGTCCCAACCGTTCTGCTTGGCGCATACGGCAGCGGGGCCATAGGTTTCGGTCAGCCCATAGACATGCGTAATGTCAAAACCGATCCGCTCCATCCCCTCGATGACAGAAGCCGGCGGTGCAGCGCCTGCGATACAGCCCGAAACCCTGTGCTCGATACCGCTGCGGGCCTCTTCCGGCACGTTGATCAGCATGGTATGCACGATCGGTGCGGCACAGAAATGGGTTACTTTGTACTTCTTGATTGCATGGAATATGGCCTTTGCATCCACGCGACGCAAGCACACGTTGGTGCCGGCATTGGCCGCCATGGTCCAGGGGAAGCACCAGCCGTTGCAATGAAACATCGGCAGTGTCCACAAATACACTGCGTGTTGCGGCATGCCTAACGACAGGATGTTCGACACCGCGTTGAGGTACGCTCCACGATGGTGATAGACCACTCCCTTCGGGTTACCGGTGGTACCAGACGTGTAATTGAGCGCAATTGCATTCCATTCATCTGAGGGCAATGACCACTCGAAGTTCGCATCGCCTTCCAGCAGGAATGCTTCGTAGTCTTTTTCACCAAGAAGCTTTCCGCCCTCATATTCCGGGTCATCGATGTCGATCACCAGCGGTCGCTCTTCAAGCATTGGCAGAGCATGCGCCATAATCCCGGAGTACTCTCGGTCGGTGATGACAACCTTGGCTTCGCCATGCTGCAGCATGAAACCAATAGCCTCTGCATCAAGGCGCAAATTCAGGGTATTCAGCACCGCACCGATCATCGGCACCGCGAAGTGGGCCTCGTACATGGCCGGGACGTTCGGCGCCATCAGCGCCACCGTATCGCCCACCCCGACACCACGTTTTTTGAGCGCGGAGGCAAGGCGCAAGCAACGCTCATAGCATTGCTTCCACGTGAACTGAAAATCCCCATGAATAACGGCAACATGGTTCGGGTAAACCAAGGCGGCGCGCTCGATGAAACTGATGGGCGACAGGGGAACATAGTTAGCACTGTTCTTTTCGAGCCCGAAGTCGTAGGGGTTTATGCTGGCCACAGCGGTCTCCGTTCGGTATGTATTTTTTAAAAAACATTTAATAAGTACTTCAGAATAATTAAACCTGGTTTTTATTACGGTATTTTCGACTTCGGTTTTTTTATTAAGGTCTTTTCGGTTCCAGATTCGCCTTGTGACGCGAAAGCGCGCTCGAATGGAATCCGCTCTCTCTTTTCATTCCAGCACCATCCGGAGCCACGGCGTTGATCTACGTCAACCCTGTGTGAGATCTTCACGTTTGTGGGCGACCGCATAAGAGAGCGCTACGCAGAACGCAAATGAGTCTTATCGCTGGCACGACCTTCCAGCAGCGCTCAGATACAGCGGATAGTGTCGTACGCCATGCGGGTCATCGACTACTAAAGTTTGTCAACACCCAAAGCGGTTGCTCTCGACTTAACGCGAAAGCCTTTCCATTGACAACAAGCGTCATTGGCTCTCCCACATCCAGCGTCACCTCAAGGCTTGCGGTAGCGTGTTCGATCTTGATTTTCAGGTACCGCCCCCGCCACTGCAATCCAAAACGAAGACTCTGCCAAGCCGCTGGGATGCGGGGATTCAAGGTTAAATGGTCCGCGTGCAACGCTAGCCCCGCAAAGCCGAATACGACCATCGACCAAATGCCACCCAAGGCCGCAATGTGCACGCCGCCGTCAATAGCCGCATGGTTGTCTTCGAGGTCAATGGCCGACGTGCGGCGAAAATAGTCCAGTGCGGCTTCTGTCTCTCCCAGTCTCGCTGCGACGACCCCGTGCATCGCAAGGCTGAGTGAGCTGCCATGAGCGCAGCGTGGCGCGTAGTAGCCGAAGTTTTTTGCGCCTGTGTCTCCGGGAAATTCGTCCGGCAGCAACGCGAGAAGCGCCACCACATCGGCCTGCTTGACGATCTGGCATTGACGCGTCTGTTCTGGGCCAAGTACCACGTCAATGGGCACCGATCGACCGGCATAACGTGAAAGATCCACGTCATCCAACGAGAAAAACCCCGCAAACTGCTCAAAGAGACCCGTTTTCGGATCGAAGCCGGTCAT
This sequence comes from Burkholderia sp. PAMC 28687, assembly GCF_001577465.1. NCBI lineage: Bacteria > Pseudomonadati > Pseudomonadota > Betaproteobacteria > Burkholderiales > Burkholderiaceae > Burkholderia > Burkholderia sp. PAMC 28687. The sequence continues at coordinate 1,160,998 of NZ_CP014506.1, read as the reverse complement.
TATTGTTTCGGCGACGGTACGCCATTGCCCCAACTCGGCATCGCTCAAGGCGAGACGGGCTGCCAGGCTTCCCCATTGTTCGGGCCAACGTGCGCGCAACCATTCCACCACGTCAAGCGCGCGCCGGATGTTGCATCGTGCCATGACATTGGTGAAGGAGTTATCGTCGATTGACTCGTGATATTCATCTGGACCGATGACGCTGCGCACGTGGCAGTGACCATCCGGCTCCGGCCGCGCACGGCTCGACCAGAACCGGGCGGTCTCCATCAGGATTTCAGCGCCGGCATCGCGCATGAAACCATCGTCTCCTGTGGCCTGCCAGTATTGCCAGACGGCGTAAGCAATGTCCGCGCTGATGTGCTGTTCCTGCCGTCCACATTTGACCTCCACCAGCTTGCGGTCAGGCCCGATCACGTGCAAGGGGCACGTCTCTGCGCCGGTATCCGCAGACTCCCATGCGTAGAGCGCCCCACGCCACCCCAGTTCAGCCGCTTTCGCGCGGGCACCATCGAGCGTGTGAAATCGGTACATAAGCAGCGCCCGCGCCGCGAGAGGCCATGTCAGGGTAAAGAACGGAAGAAGGTATATCTCAGTATCCCAGAACACGTGTCCGCGATAATCGTCGCCGGTCAACGCCCGTGCCGCAATAGACACATGCTCGTCGTCAGGGTTCGCTGCCCCGTTCAGATGGTAGAGGGCGAACCGCAACGCTCTTTGCGCGGCTGCGTCTCCTTCGATTTCGACATCACTGCAATGCCAGCGCTTGGTCCACGCTGTCTCATGCGCCGCCACGACGTCCGACCACCCAAGTTTGCGGGCAACATCAAGCGCCCCTACGGCATCTTGGCCCGGATGAACCTCTCCTGCAACGCCGCACGTCACGGCCACTGTCCGCGCAAGACAAACGACCTGGCCAGGATGCGACGTCCAGCGCCATGACCATTGCAATGGGCTGCTTGATGTCGGATCAATATCCACGCCGTCGATGCGCAGCGTCAAAGTTGTCGCCATTGCAAGGCGTTTTCCGGACGAGGTTGTATTCCATACCCCCAAACCCTGCTCGACCCGCTCTGGCAAGAGACTCGTGTCCGACACCTCAAGGGACGCGTTGAGCGTGATCTCGGCTTCGCCCCGCTCGAACTCCATCTGAATGAGCTGCAGGCCGATCGCGCGATGGCTGAGAGAAGCAAGGTGCAGGCTTCGTAACCGGACCCAGACGACGTCTGCATTGGAGAGCCGTGCATCGGTCAGCAACAAGCCCCTGCGTAGATCCAGTATCCGATGCTGGGACTTCCCATCGCCCTCCCGGTGCGTCAATGGAACACCGTCGCGCAGAATCCGGACTTGAAGCCAGTTAGGGGCTGCAATCAAACCTGGAATGGCATGTTCTTCGTCTGCCGTATCGAACAGTCCGGCTACCAAGGTACGCGACGCGCCAACCCATCTCCCACCCCGGTGTATGGCGCGTGCTCCGCGCACACCGAGGAAGCCATTGCTGATTGCGAAGCGCGACCCGCGGCTGCCTTCGCGCAATGGATCGTATCCGGCTTCCTCTATGATCCATTCGCAATCGTCTGTTGGAGTCAACGCGCCGCTGAGGGTAGTAGCGACGGTCATGGCGCGCGTCGGCAGAGCCGCCCTCGCGCAAGTTCATCGATGGAAACTTCGTCGAGGCTGGTCACAACGAGGCTTGCGCCTGCCGCCCAGAGCAGGTCTGCATCATGAAGCCGGGCGACGCCCAGCCCCGTCATCCCACCGGCACACGCGGCTTCGATACCCGCTGGCGCATCCTCCACCACGAAGCAGTTCCTGGGCGCTGCTGCCAAATCCGCGGCAGCCAGGAGGAATATCTCCGGGTTTGGCTTACCTTGTCGTAAATCCCGGCCGCAGACATTCGATCCAAAGACATCAAGCAGAGTATGGTGCGTGTCCAGTTGAACGCGCTTCATCATTTCGTTAGCGTTCTTTGACGACGACGCGACAGCCATGGGCCAACCTAACGCCATCACGTCCCGCACGAAACGCAGCGCGTCGGGAAACGCACTCACCGCCCCCGCATGAATCAGTTCCTCCAACCGTCTTTGCTTGCGCTCGGCGTAGACTTCGGCCAGTGGACCGGCGTGGGGCAGATCCAACGCCTGCAACGCAGCGAGAGCGCCGGCGAGCCGCGGTTTGCCTGCAACCTGAGACTGGTACATGGCCGTGGTGAAGCGAGCTTCATCGCCCGAGTTTCCTAGCGCTTCACGCCAGGCGCGCTCGTGAGGCGAGGCAAGGAGGACGCCGTCGACGTCAAAGATCCCCGCCGATAATGTTCGAGGCCCTTGTGATACGGAAACCGGCTCTTTGCTATGCGTCATGCTCGGCCCATGCCGAAGACGCAAATACCGATGTTTGAGCTAACAGAATCTGAGGTGCTTTCAGCGCCGACTGCGTCACGACTTGCATATTCAGTTGAATACATATCCAAGCTCCAGAATGTCAGGCTGCGTACTGCGAAAACGGAGACATCCACGTCCACTCAAAGCGCCGGCACGAATTCGCTGCGACAAAAAAACATAGTATCCGGCGAAAAGACAGTCAGAAAAAGGTTCGGAAAATACTCAGACTGACTCAACCGAAATCAATAGCACTTGGAAAACCTGGAGTGTTCGCGGAGGCGCACAGTCTGCATCGCCAAGGGGTGGTTTGCCGTTCACACGGCGGGAAGGCGCGGCGCTGTGACACCTGGCGCAATCCTTTCACCGTCGTATCGCGTGCCCAAAAATACGCGGCAGACCGGCCAATCCTACGGCAATGACCGCCAATGTGGCTGTATGTGGCCCCATGTCCGCCGCCATGCCTTCGTCGAGAGGCGCGCGATCCAGTCTGGTCTAGGTCGAGGGACATCGACCAACGAGAGCCCCTCCACAAAAGCTGATTAGTGGACGAAGGGCTCGGGCTCCAAAGGCCAGAACGATGTCAGAGCGATCGGCACTACCGAGGATGGTACGGGGCGGAACTCCGCTCGCTATAGCAGATGAATCAGGTTCGTAATCTGATGATGTTCTATGACCCTGCTATAGCTATGCTCGCGCAGCAACTCCAACGCCACTTTCGGAAGCAACTCTTAAAATTGCAATTACTTTGTCAAAATCCACTGGCTTGACGAGGTGATGATCGAATCCGGCCGCCAACGCTAGCTGCCGATCTGATTCTTGACCGTACCCGGTGATGGCAACCAGCACGGCCTTGTGACTAGTTTCCTGTGCCCTTATGCAGGCCGCTACCTCGTACCCAGTTAACCCCGGCAAGCCAATATCCAATAGCACCACGTCTGCTTTGAACTCGCGAAACGCCTGCAGCGCCGCGTTTCCCTCATGGGCGATGAGGACATCGTGCCCCAAGGTTTCTACAAGCATCGACATGCTTTCAGCGGTGTCGAGGTTGTCATCAACCACCAGGACACGTAACTTGGCGTCGCCCTGTTTGTTCGTCTCCGATCGTGCTAAAAATGGTTGCGGTGCGGGAGAGGCCACCGCCGGAATACGGACAACAAATTCGCTTCCCTGGCCCTCAACACTTCGAACATCGACGCGTCCTCCGTGCATTTCCACGAGACTTCGCACTAAAGCCAAACCAACCCCCAAGCCGCCTCGCGATCGATCCAGGGATAACTCCGCTTGCGTAAAGAGATCGAAGACGTGTGGCAGAAGCTCTGGGCCGATTCCCACGCCAGTATCGCGGATGCGCACCACGCAATCTTCACCCTCCTGCTCAAGAGTCACCGTCACATGACCACCTTCTTCCGTATATTTGGCGGCGTTAGTCAGCAGGTTCACAAAAACCTGTTCCAGACGAGCGGCGTCGGCGTACACCCAGACGACTTGTGGGGACAACGACACCCGCAGCTGGTGTCGCCGCAAGTCCATCAGATGTCGGACGGTCTCCACCGCATTCTCGATAATCATGCTTACCGCGACCAGGTCGTTGCGCAAGAGAACTCTGCCGGTTGTGATGCGAGACACCTCCATCAAGTCGTCGACAAGTCGGGTCAATTGGATCAACTGACGCTCGATTATTCCCCGCGCACGCCCCTGAACGGGGTCCTCGTCACACTGCAGCTTCAGAAGGCGCACTGCATTGGCCATTGGCGCCAAAGGATTGCGAAGCTCATGACTGAGCATCGCTAGAAACTCATCTTTTCTGCTATGCAGTTCGGCCAAGGCATCTGTCTGCTCTTGAAGTTTTCGCTCCATTCTGGATTGGACACTGATGTCGCGAATGTTGCATTGGGCCACGGCATGCTGATTTACCGAGTAAATGTTGCTGATCACCTCTACATCGATGCACTTCCCGTCTTTTGTTTCCAGCGGCAGGTGACGGTAGCGAACATAACCGTGATCCTGCAGCTCTCGACCAACGGACTGGCTCGCCGACTTATCTGCAACAAAGCCAAGTTCCCAGAGTTCCTTGCCGAGTAGCTCTGCGACAGAGTAGCCAAGCAAATCAAGGAGGAATTGGTTTGCGTCGGTGATTTTCAACGTTTTCGCGTCGAGCACGATTATTCCGTCCTTGGCGCTTTCAAATAAGCGCTTGTACGGAACCTCGGAAACCAAAGCGGAGGTTTCTGAACGATGGCCACCCGTGATATCGTCAAAGGTCACCATGATAAAGTGCCCGCCGCCATCATCCGCTCCCAGACGCCGTACATTCAGCGCGATGATCCTCCTTCCTACCCCAGGGAAGTCCACTTCGAAGCAGCAATCTCTGGTGGTACGATGGCCCGATTGGATTTCATCCAGCGCAACTCGGAAAATTGGAGTATCCCATTGTTGTTCGTTTAGCTCATAAATCCCGAGACCCTCCGCACTTACTTTTGAAACGGCGAATGCCTCGCAGAATGCTGCATTTACCCGTACGACGCGAAGATTGCCATCGAGCGTGAGAAATGGCGCGCGAATACTTTTGACCAGGTCGTTAGCATCATCGAGAGCAAGCTGCATGCACCGTGATTGCCGAGCACGTTCAGTGGCGTCTCGAAATATAACCACGGCTCCCGCCAGTTCTCCAGCGTCGTTGAAAACCGGCGCTGCACTACCGTCGATCTGCTGTCGACCACCCGTTTTCCCGATCATTATCGAGGTCAAGCTCATTCTAACGACCCGATTTTCACTCTGCGCCTTTGCAATCGGATTCTCCGGCACTAAGCAAGTGTCTTGATCGGCTACATTGAAGACCTTCTCGACCGCCATTCCCACCGCCTTCGCTTGCGTCCAACCGGTTAATAGCTGTGCCGCAGCGTTCAGGAAGGTGATATGTCCATGCGCGTCCGTCGTGATTATCCCTTCACCCATGTTTGCGAGCGCGGCGTGAAAATGGTCGAATTCAAAGGGCAACGCGCCGGCCAGACCTTCATTAGATGCAGTCATACTCCCCCACTTTGTTTTTCGATTGCTTGCTAAGCGCATTTTTGACATCAAGCTCGGAGCTCAGTACCGCAACCAAATATACTGACCACGATTGCCATGGGTGATCTGTTGAACGTTGGGCGACGAGTCGCGTGCAGTCTGTCCTCTTCTTCAAACGGAGGCGTCCCCTAAGACGAAAACCACTACATACTCTGTTCAGCAAAGCGAAGAACGGTCCAACTTGAATACTTGGGATATTGAGTGCGGCGAACAATATATACGTAAAACTAAGTAAAAAATTCTAGCCTTATCCCTTGGACCTGGAGAGAGGGCTGCGCATCCAGGTCCCGGACAATCCTTATCTGCAACGTTCGAGTCTGCTCCCCCCTGCACTGACCAGCGCCGTCGTTTTTTAACCGAAATCCGAAGTCCACAGGACAATGTTCGGCAGAGAACCGGTAGACCTCACAAGATCCTCAGCCGAGCGAATACTGGGATCTTTACCACGTCCAACCCAAATGAAAAAACTACCGACGCCAAAAGTACACCCGCGACCACGCTTACCGGTAGTGGCGTCATTGCTATTCCGACGACAGCCAACGTTGAGGCGATCAGCACGTCTGCAAAAGTCGAGGCGACTAACCAGCGGCTCGGCCGAGCCCGCCACAAATGTTGGCGTTGACGCACCGCATATACCGTTGCCTGGCCACCGAATACGAGAACAATGAACGTCAGAGTACACAGCGCTCCGGCGCCGAGATCAAGGTTAAATTTCCCGATGCCGAGCACTGCTACGCAGAAGGCAAGCAAGCAAAATCCAAGGATTACGCCCGCTATGGTCAAATTGCTAATACGCCAGGCATTAGGGTTAGCGGATGGTTCGACGTTGTCGGTGGTCAACGACATCGACAGGAAATCACCGGTGATCATTACGATAACCATGAGTAGCGGAGTGAGAATGGCGTGCCCAGTCATGACCAACCCGGTCGCCAGGAAGAGCACGGTGACGATTTTTTTCATAATCGATGTCAACGTATAAGTGAGGATGCGCTGGAATGTAACTCGGCCCTCCTTCACGGCGGCAACGATACCGGCAAGCCCCGGTTGGATCAGTACCATTCCTGCGGCCGATTTGGCTACGTCCGTTGCAGTTGACACCGCAATTCCGATCTGCGCCTGTCGCAAAGCAGGCGCATCGTTGGCGCCGTCTCCGCACATACCGACCGTATGGCCGCCTCTCTGGAACTCTTTGACGAGCTTGTACTTATCCTCAGGCATGACGCCAGCGAATATTGCAAATTTTTCAGGTTCGACGCCACTTGGAATGGCGCCTGCGGGGCAGACCGCGCCGTTGAGTCCGACCGCGCGGGCCACGATCGCTGCGGTCGCCGGCGCGTCGCCCGTTACCATTAGCGGCTGGACACCCAAGCCGCGTAGTTCGGCGATGAGTGCCGTCGAGTCTGGTCTGGGTGGATCGCTGAGCGCAATAAGGCCTGCCAGCGTCATGGCTCCCTGCGGCCCCACGGCTACGGCCAACACCCGGAAACCCTGTTTTTCGAGGTCATCGGCAGATGCATTCGCGCTTGTAGACGGCTGCGTGAGCGCGATAACCACCGCGTATGCTCCCTTCACAATACGCACGCGTGCTCCGCTTGCATCGGTCGCAGTCGCTTCTGACATTTTCTTGGCCGGATCAAATGGTAAAAAGTTGATCATGGTTGGAGCATCAGAAACACTATTCTGCGAAGCTTCCGTCCGGATCGCGGCGTCAACCGGATCTTGACCGCCGTCAGCGCTCGCTAGGGATGCGAGCGCCAACACGTGCGGCGAGTCAAAACCGCTCATAGCACGTACCGTCGTCACCTTCAACGCATTAAGTGTCAGCGTTCCTGTTTTGTCGATGCATAGGACATCCATCGTTGCCGCTTCGTCAACCGCCGATAGACGCGTAGGTAATACACCGCGTTTCGCAAGCGCCTTCGCGCCGAGTGCGCCCGCGAGCGTGAAGGTTGCCGGCAACGCCACCGGGATCGATGCCAGTACAGCAGTCAATACAAGCGGGACAATCTCCGCCAAGGGCAGCGCAAGAAAGTATGCGTAGACCATCAACACAGCGATCACAATACCGTTGAACGCGGCGAGATTGCGCACTACACGCAAAACGGCTTTCTCTTGGGAGCTCGCGACGTGAGCCCCCCGGACCAGCTCAGCCGTGCGGCCAAATTTGGTACGTACCCCAGTCGCGGTGACCTCTGCCATGGCCTCACCCCGCCTTACCAGCGCGCCCGCGAACGTCTCCACGCCAGGCCCAACCTCGATCGGAACGGACTCTCCCGTAAGCATGGATTGATCCAGGAGAACCTCGCCAGAACTCAGGCGCATGTCAGCGGCGACGACACCACCGAGTGACAGCTTGGCTATATCGCCAGTCACCAGTTCAGTTGCGGGGATGTTAGCCCATCTACCGTCTCGCAGGACTGTTGCGGTAAGCGCGAGCCGTGATTTCAGAGCAGCCAGCGTCGCCTGTGCACGGCTCTCCTGGACAAACCCGAGGGCCGCATTGAACAACAAAAGCGCTCCAATGATTGCCGCTTCGACATACTTACCGAGTGAAATTTCGAGCACAACGGCGGCTTCCAGCATCCATGGGACCGGTGCCCGAAACTTGATAAGCACCATGCGCGCAGGATGCACCGACGTATCCGGCATAGCGTTCCGACCGGACGTCGCCAGTCGGCGTTGTGCCTCATCAGTAGTCAGACCGGCAGGTAAGTCTTCCTTCGAAAACGGAAGCGAGTTGTTCTTTGGGGCGCTGACTGTCGCGCCGGCGGGGTTAAGCGTCATAAATAATCTCGTCGATCGAGCTTACGTTCGCCGAATCGTCAAACAACTAAGACTTTAGGAGGAACGGGCGGTGTATTTTCAACAAGCTGCTCAGGAACCTTGCAGGTGATTGTTGCTGTACTAAACGTGCATTCATAGGGAACCCTTCTGTGTTCGCGACCCGCTTCGAATCCGATAGGGTTAATGCATTACAGCCGACGCGTAGTTTTCCTTAATGTGCAATTTCTTCTCTGGAGGCAGCGGCCAGAAGTCTATTGCGACGCAGCCACGGTACGCCATAGGTCGTTGCCTCGTAATTACGGTTTGCCGCACTCCGGATTTAGTGGCCGACGTGACTTTCGCGTGTCTCGCGACACGTCTCTCGAAACGTGCGTCGGACTGACCAAATGAACCCATTCGAACGCCGGCTAGATCTTCAACTCAGTATGAAAAAACGCCATGAAATACGTTTATTGCTATCGCAAACTAGAAATTATTTTCGTAGCTCCTTGCGTTTTTCCAAATCTGAAATGACCGTTGCCCAACCAATGAATGCCAAATAACCGATCAGCAGCGGGAGCAACATCACATAACTCAATAATATCCAGGAACCGCCTACTTCATTTTGCACGATCACCTCCCGCCTCGCGCGCCGCAGACCTCGACTCTTAAAAGCGAAGGTTGATCCGTGACCACAGTCCGCTAGTCATACCTCGACCGTACTACCATGATAGCTATGATTCATCGGAGCGAGCAGGCTCGGAAACTACTCAGGAGAGGTTCCTGGTGTGCTGGGTCGCGTGCAATGTATTCGGGTAATAGCGAATGCAACCGGACGTCCAACTGACGGGTACGGGGTTGAACAATGATGACCCTCAAGAAGCGCGCACAGATGGAGCGGACATTTGATCGGATCAGGACGCTGTTAGCCAGCGAATCGGAGCTTCAAGGTGATTCATATTTATGTTTTCTGTCGCGCCGGAAATAAGTCGGATAACCGAACCGGGAGGACGTGATGGAATGAGGAGCTCAAGCAGATCGACAACCTAAGCAACTCGCACAATTACCATCTGGATACCCGACCCTCTCTGCCTGGACCATTCTTCCTACGCCCTAAAAGAAGTTCGAGGCGTACTTAAGGTTGCGATGTTGCAAGTGCGTGCCGCCTCTTGACGCCGATCGCCTCTGCATGGTGGTGCCGTTGTGCGAAAACATGGCGAGTCCGGGACTGCCCGAGACGCCCAACGTAAAACAGCAGCGGCCCCAAGTTCGAGCGCGCCAAACTGAGTAGTTTCCGAGTCTATCGGGGCAGCTTTCAACCCCCTATCATCAAAAGCGTCAACTTTGATTGATCGCATCGAGGAAAGACGGGCCACGAAATACTGACCGCTGGGGCCACATGTAGACGTGTAGCGATTCTCTCGTCACATGCATTACCTTTACTCATCCTGGAGACATCATGGCAGTTATTTACGACGACACCGAATTGCAACAGGCAGTCCTTTCTGAGCTTGCCTGGGAACCCAGCGTGATTGCTGCCCACATCGGTGTTACAGCTATTGCTGGCATCGTGACGCTGACAGGGCGCGTAGAGACCTTCGCAGAAAAACACGCGGCCGAAGCTGCTGCATCACGGGTAAAGGGAGTCGAGGCGGTCGTGGAGAATATCGAAGTCCGACTTGCCTTCGATGCAAAACGCAGCGACGGCGATATCGCAGCGGCAGTCGTGAACCGGCTAGAGTGGGATGTCGCTGTTCCGAGAGGCGCGGTTGAGGTGAAGGTGGAAGACGGGTGGATAACACTTAGCGGAGAAGTAGACCGGAACTTCCAGAGAGAGGCCGCCGCTCAGGACGTTGGCCGGCTTCATGGCGTAATCGGCGTGAGCAACCAGATTACGCTCAAGCCCCCTATTAATGTCTTACAAGTGCGCGGAGACCTAATGCACGCCTTAAGTCGTTCGTGGTCGGACTCCCGCAACATTACCGTCACGGCGAACGGCGCAACGGTAAGGCTAGCCGGAAGCGTCCGCTGCCCACATGACCGTGACCTGGCGGTCGCGGCCGCTTGGTCCGCTCCCGGCGCTACCGCCGTGGAGAACGACCTTATCATCTTGCGTTGACGAAACCGGTATGTGAGCGCAGGTCAGCGAAACATTCTAGACGGATAAATCGCTTTCCTAACGGTAAAAGATTCACCTGCATTCGTGCGATGCAAGAATAGGAGTCGATCATGCCTTCCTTCCAACTAGAAAATGCTGCCAACGAAACTTCGGTTTCGAGCACGCAACTCCGTGCTCAACTCCCAATTTTTACACATGCTTCTACGAATCGCGTTAACAACCCGACACCGAACTTCTACGTCGCGAAATCCTCCATCCCGCTGGACCTCAATCGTTTGGATGCACTGTTATCCACAACACGAAAGGTAAGACGCGGCGAGGTTCTGTACCGTGCGAACGATCAATTCAATAGTATCTATACCGTTCGCGTTGGTTGCTTCAAGACAGTCGTCAATCATCGGGACGGCAGCGAGCAGGTAACCGGATTTCACCTTGCGGGCGAGACACTGGGCCTTGACGGCATCTTCGCCGAACGGCACAACTGCGATGCAATTGCCCTCGAAGACAGTGAGGCATCCGTCATCCGCTTTGCGCTTCTGGTATCACTGTGCCGCGAAGTCAGCTCCATGCAAAACCATTTAATTCGCCTGATGAGCGGTGAAATCGTGCGAGAGTCCGGTCTCCTCTTGATGCTTGGAACGATGTCTGCCGAACAACGCGTTGCCGCATTCCTTCTTGATATATCCGACCGGATGAAAGCGCAGGGGTACTCTCCGAAAGAATTCAACCTTCGCATGACGCGGCAAGAAATGGGCAGCTACTTAGGAGTTGAACTTGAAACCGTGAGCCGAATGTTTTCAAAGTTGCAAAAGCGAGGGCTTGTTCACGTCCAAGGCAAGGGAATACGAATTGTCGACCGTCCCGGTTTGTCACACATGTAATCCGCTGTGCACCGTATCTTCGACGGTCGCTGCAGCCTTGCTCAAGTTATCGACGACAGCAACAGTCTTAGCTGCACCCTGGCATATGTCGCAACGCTACAATCCCTCGGCCACCCACGCCTTAAGACCAAGAGCCTTGTATCGGCTACTACAAGCAACGCCAGTCAGATTTATCCTTACAGTAGCAACGATGAGTAGTATCCGAGGCTATCGCGCTTGAGGCCGACGGCGCATTGTGTTGCAACGAGGGCTAACAGCATAGGTGGAATGAAGATGAAGACGAATCACAGTGAAAACGCGCGGGAAACTTCGGCTCCGTCGAGTCATGAGCTTGCAGCACGGCTTCACATCGACGCGTCCAGGCACTACCTTGCAGGAAAAGACTATTCGCATGCAGCACACCAAGCTCTCGTAGCACATGGTCATGCGTTGCTTGCTCTCGCCCAGGGAAAGGCAGTGTCCGATCGTTACCGGAAGAGGGCGAGTGGCGAGACGGCGACCGTCGAAGAGCCCATTTCGCATTCTGATCCCGTGTCGCTCGGCTCTTCCGAAATGCTGGAAAGCAGCCTGCACGTAGTGGAGCATCATGATGCGGCAGCAGAGTTACATGAGCATGCCGCCCGATACCTACGCCAGGCTGCTAAACACTACGAAGATGGGGACGTAGCGTTAGCGGCACATGAAGTGCAAGCTGCGCATGCCATCGCGCTTTGCGCGATTGATCACAGCAACGAAGCAGCAAAACATCACGCGATGCGTTGCTGTCTCGTCGAGCCCGTCGCAAACAGCGCAATTGCGGTGGCCGCCTAGGTTCTCATCGCATCTCACTGCAGGCTGCTCGCGGTCTGCCGGTCGCGCCGTCGGCAATCCGCCCGGAGGTTCACCCAGGTCTGAAAACAGGCGTTCAACCTTGTGGGACGCCATGCATATTCAACACCACCCAAATCTCGAAACCATCCAACAGGTCTGAGCGAATCCCTTCTCCCTCTTATCAACACGAGAAAAGCGATGTTCGAAGATATTCATGGATTATCCGAGACAGATCGCACCTCGCCTAGATGCTGAAGTCATCCATCGTCGGTCTTGTAGCGTGGTCGGTCCGTCATGCGGGGCGAGTCATCCTTGTCGTCGTCGAAGCGCAAGCCCCTGAAATCGCGGATGTTGCGGCGGGTTTGGTGACCACAGCACTAAAAAGCACCCCAAAGACTTCGTTAGCGCCATGCAGCCGGCGGGTGGCCCGTTCTTTGAGCGCAACGGCCTGCTTTTCCTGCCACTCGATGAGGTCCGATCCACCACCACACAGCTCGTCCAGGCGCGCCCGCTCGTCAACGCATTGGCGCACGATTCGAGCGTGAGCGGACTGGCCGGCGTGCTGACAACGAGTCTGTTGCTTCCACTACTGACCGGTCAGGTGAAGCTCAGCGACATGCGCTATCTGTTGTCGCAAAGCGCCGCTGTGGTCGATCGGGTGCTGGCAGACCAGCCAGCGGCGTTTTCCTGGCGTGCACTGTCGACAAGGATGCCTCGATACAACCAGCCCGCGCGTTCATCACAGTGCAGCCGCTAGTCGACTATGGCGCGCTTGAATCAGGCGCGCGCGTCGCAAGCGATCCGCACAACCGCGGCTTCGCTGCAACTCATTGCACGCTACGGCGCGACAACTCGATTGACTGGCGAACAGCCGCTCGCCGACGAAGAGTTCGCATCAGTAAGGGACGGCGCGGCACTCCACGGGGTCGCCGCTCTTATCGTCATGCTGGTGATCCTGTGGCTCGCGTTGCGCTCGGGAAGCATGATCGCAGCGGTGTTCATTGCGCGGTTCGTCGGACTCGCTGTCACGACGACACTCGGACTGAGGATAGTCGGCTCATTGAACATGATTTCAGTCGCGTTCATGGTGCTGTTTGTCGGACTCGGGGTGGATTTCGGTGTACAGTTCTGCGTCAAATATCGCGAGGAGCGGCATTCCGACGACCGGCTTGCAGCCTCGCTGGCCAAGAACGCGCACAGCATCGGCGTGCCGCTCACGCTTGCGGCGGTGGCCGTATCCGCTAGCTTCTTCTCGTTTCTGCCGACGGCCTATCGGGGGTGTCGGAGCTCGGCGAGATTGCTGGCACAGGCATGCTTGTCGCATATGTGACCGATATCACTCTCCTACCCGCACTATTGAAGGTTTTCAATCCGCCGTGGGAAGCTGTTTCGCTGAGTTTTAAACCTAAAACCGCCGAAATATTGAGAAGCTAGCCGCTCAGCAAAAGCCGGCGGCGACCGGTACAGATTGGGTCTGCTCGATCGAACCGAACCAGTGTCAAAGTGTCATTTCGGTGCAGACAGTCGCTTGAACTCACTCCACAGCATCTTGAGATTGCCGTAGTCCTCTGCCATACGCGACGCTAGGAATCCCCTCGCATATGCCGCGCTAACCACGGCATGGGGTGCGGTCGCAGCCAGATCTCGAAGTAAGCGGTCGGCAACCGCCAAGTCATTGCGCCACCCTAGATCATCCTGCAGTTGCGTGAGCGTTGCGGCGTAATTTCGAAGCGTCTTTTTCTCATAAAGCGTGGCGAAAAATTCCATCGCGTAGCGGAGTTTTTTCGCCGCTATCCGTGCGCGATGGCGAGTGTTGGGGTCAAGGTCCGGAAGATGCCGTCCCCGCTTCATTAGTTTGCGGTGCCGTTCATGCAACGCTTCGGCCGCGAACTCGCTCACGGGTCGGCTCAGAGCATCACGTCGCTCTTCATCCATGCCTTCGCGCCATTGCGATTGTTCAAACCAGCGCGTCACTTCAATGATGAGACAAGCATATCGGGTGCAATCCACCGCGGCTGCAACCTCAGTACGATGTTGCCGGGCGGTTTCTCTGGCAATTCCGATCATTGATTGCGCATCAAAGTCGCTGTGCGCATCGCCAAACGTTCCGGACAACGATGAAGTGACCAGGACTTCCCAATCACGTGCAGCGCCCAGCTTCCCAGCTATCCATTTAAGCTCCACTTCAAGGGAAACAGGAAAGACTATGAGGGTTTCGACCGAGTCAAGCGCTGAGCGCAGACGTCGAATGCCCACGCGCATTTGATGAACCGGTTCGGCATCGGCGCTTTTTATGACGCCGAGTTCGTTACCCTGAATTTGTGCAAGGCAATTCTGCACGATGCATTCAAAGGCGGCCTCGGCTGTATCTTTCTTTCTCAGCTCAACTGGCTGGGCCCCCGTCGCCGCGTGTGACATTGGGCGGATCAAGTTGAGCCGCGCTCGCCTTTGCTCAGAGTAGCGATGCGCATCGGAACCGCTCTTAACAGGTCCAACGCGAGATGATAAAGACGATCTGGCTTACCATTCTTGAACTCCAGTTCGATTTCCTGCAAAACCTCGGACGAGGAACCACTTTCAATAACGCCATCGTCAAGCGCGAGTTCGACCTCATCTCCATCCGGGAATCGCAGGGACAAGACGGTACGCTTGACCGTGGTCGTGAATTGCGGAACGAGAGCCGTACCTACGTCGGTCATTGCCAGGAGTCTGGCAACAAGTGATTTTTTTGGGATGCAGTTTCGGAGCACGTTGATTTCGGGCGCATTCGCGTCTACGGGCGTCTCGTACTCTTCTCGAACATACATGCCTGCTTTGGTCGAGCCTTCTGTCTTGAGCGTCTGCACAAACGCATCGCTGATGGCTCTTACGCGTAGGGCAAGACCTTGTTCGTGGAAGATCAGATCTTGGGTATCAAAGTAAGTGCTGACAAGGTGCTCGGTTCGAGGCGGTCGATCCAGTAAAGGGACCAGCACTGGCAGCAAACGAATCTGATTGAGTTGGTCTTTACTTGCCTGAAGCTTGATTTCGCGTTCCATGTACGACTCTCCGTTTGTCGAGGCCCGCTGTTTTGTTGGCCGAATACGAGGCTTTCGCGAGAGGCTTTCGCGATCGCCCGGCGTTGCCCGCAGCGCCGGGTTTGCAACCAGAATAGCCATCGGCCAGCACCACGAGGAATAAGGAAGAAATCGTGCCATCTATGCCCGCTTGCAACTGCCGCGGCGGCGATGCCGGCGCTCACATCGCGGAGCACCCCTGCAACCTGGATCGCCACAACCGCTATGGCAGAAACGACCTGAGCAACATGCAACGGTTTTAGCGAGTTGACACTGATGGCACAGCGTTGGAATCGGTTGGCGCCTTGCCGCTGTTAAGTTAATCGCGCCAAGACCGGCCTATTTTGGAGCATGGATGTCTCGAGGACCGGCAACGTTGCTCTCGCATGCTCGGCATTGTTGCTTGTGACTTGACGGGAGTGCGGTCATAGACGGAAGTGATCTGGACTGCAGCGCTAACGTTGGCGCTGCTCGGAAAGCTGCAATCATCGGGCGACTGCGTCTGACTAGCAAAGCGCCTTAATTCTATTGCAAGCGACTCTAGGCGCTCCCGCGGCGACCGACCGTGGGGACATCAAGGGTTTCCCGCGCAAACCAGGCTTGCATCCCGATCTGCCCAAACGAAACTGTCCGAACGAAGTGAGAGTCATCCTCGAGACAACCGAGTCAGGTCGGAATATCGGGCCACCTTCATTCAACGAATCTAAAATAACCACTGTGCAGCGCTACGGGCATCACGCCGAGCTCGGTGAAAATCCGCCTTGCCGCTACGTGGATGGCATGGATATGCGCTCCGAATGCTTTTTTGAGATCCTCTTCAAGAACCGACCTCGCACCAAAATGGTCTTCGAGTGCCTCGGCAGTAATAGTACATTTGAGGCGGACGCCGTCGACTACGGCGGAAAACGCCAAGGCAGGGTCAACTGCACAGTAAGCGGGACTTTCAGGCGGGAAAGAGATCTTCATTGTGATCCACTCAACGATTTATCTGCATTGTCTTTATAACTTGGTTTCGAACACTCCAAAGCACACTTGAATTTTTTCACGGGCGATTTTAATAAGGTCGGTGCTCCAATCATTTATGTCGAATGCGAAGGCAGCAAGACGTCGGACCCCGAACAATTGCCAATTCATGAGATTCGTGCATCTGCAAGGTAAGAAGACAGATCTGCGACCACGGCGAGTTGCACGAAGCCTTGTTCAGACAGGCATATCTGAGCATAGGCACGGCAGAAACTCACACCGTGACATTTGTCAACTTGATGAGAAAGAGCGTGGCCTGGAGATCGCGAGGTTTTGAAAAAAAATGAACGGACAGTCGTTTCTTTGCCAGCCGCGCAACTTGCACGCCACAAGCCTGCCTGCCCGCCAAGTACGACATACGACCCGAAACTCGTTGCAGAATCCGGTCGTTCGAACACTTTGGCAGCAATGCGTCTATCGCGGATTCGGGGTGCGCCGAATTCAAGCTCTAAACATTAGCCCCCTGTGGCACTTCACCCTTGCAACCTCTACCTTAAAGCAATCATCCGGACCAAAGTCGAGCACCTGTTCCTGGTGATCAACAGCAATTTGGCTTCCTCATGGTGCGCTACCGAGGATCGAAGAAAACACCGCACAGTCACAACGCCGTACGCAACGGCTTTCACCATGACGATATGTGACATCCTGAGGGCTCGATTTAGTCTGCCGAGTCCCCGTGCGCCGGAAATTGCGAGCGGGCTTTTCCGTCGGGAAGCGGCGACCATGCCGGGCGGACATTCTGCGCGGAATCAATGACCACAAGATAGCGTCCTGCCCATGGGGTCGGCTCACGCCTGGGCTTTAATATCCATAGCGATTCACCCGCAGCCACGCGAGCCTCATAGTCCGCGTCGAGGATGCCGTGATGATCAAAGAATACATTGAGCGCTGCGGGGATCCGAACGCAACCCTTTGAATGGCGAGTACCGAGGACAGGCTCTAGTTTGTCTGGGTCGGTTGCATGCATCTGAAAGCGCATCTGAGACATACCGCCCTTTCCCCAGCCACGTTCACCCTGAGCCCAACCGAGATCGTAGATACGCATATCGCGCGCTCCGTAGCCGCGGATCTTGAATTCGTTGAGCGTCCCTTCCGAGCGAAAGTCCATGTTGCGCGGCGTATGTTCGAAAACACCGAGCGGCGTCGTGAAATGGTCGTAGGTTCCGGGAAGACCAGTTGACACAGGTGTGGCGCCAACCATATGCCAAGTGCCATCAGCTTTAGCCCGGAAGTAGATAAACAACGCCTGCACATTTTGGTTGCGATCGACCAGCACTACATACTCGTTCGCGATCGCGCCAAGAGACTTTTCCTGCAAAGCTTGTTGCAGCCTGGAGCCGTAGAGCAATTGGTCAGCCGGAGGCACGGTCAGTCGTCTCTGTACTTCGTCCGTGAAAGCCTTATCCATCTCAGACGCACCTGTAGCATCAAGCTCTTCGGACTGTGCGACATTGGGCGAAATCGCGTCGGGATTTTCAGCCCCAGAAACTGCAAGCTCCGATGCCCCCACAACGCCGATGGGATTGCGTAGCGAAGTGTGGATCATAGACGGATTGGGCGAATCCCGACCGGACGTAAAGTCACTCTCCAACGAATAGATATCACCAGCCACGTAAGAGACACGCGAATCTCGCAAAACCCACGGTGTTGGCATCGCCCCGACTTTTAGGGCACGTTCGGTATTGTGCCGCACATACAGCTCGTGGGTCACCGCGGTGTCGTGGGCTCCCGTCACTGCACGGTAACGTATGTTGAACGACTGATCTCCGTAACTGTCTCGCCAACCACTGCTTGCCCCGTCGATTTTCTGGGCACCCATGAGAATCGCTGTTGCCGCTAAGACAGTAGCGCCAATCTGAGCCCAAACAATTGCCTTTTTCACTTTAAGCTCCGGCACATCTGTGTCTATTCCTCGGTTCGCACTGGCATGCCATCATAGTGGCAAACGTGGCATGAACGGTAGGTTCGGAAACTACGCAGACTGGCGCTCACGTCAGGCGAAGAAACGATCCTCTAAATTTGGTACTCCATTCGCCTTGCGTCGGGGGCGGCCAACCGTCTTGGCCCGAACTCGGCCAAGCTTCCTCAAGCCGGCGATGCGGTGACATCGATTCGCGCAAGGCAGGCTGTGATTTGTGAAATCTTTGAAACGGGCTCGCATGAGCGTCACGACTCCAGCGAGATCCAAGGTTTTTCGCAAGATGATTTAAATTGCCGGGATACTGACTAACCCCTGAAGATGTCGAACGGCTCTATTTTAAGTATCTTACGCACTCCGATGTAACTGGAGATACCGGCTATCAGAACGACCATGCCGAATGCCAGTGCCAGGTTCCAGAACGTCGTGATCGCAGCGTAGTTAGGCAACAGATTTAAAGTGGCCCCTGCTTTTGAGACAACGGTTTAAGCTGTGGTCTGAAAGTGGATGAAGGCGAATGGTGGAAAGCAAAAAGAGGAAGATTCACGGCGCAGAGTTCAAGGCGAAGGTGGGCTTGGAAGCGGTGCGCGGCGTGAAGACGATCAACGAGATAGCGCAGCTGTATGACGTGCATCCAGTGATGGTTGGGCAATGGAAGAAGGAAATTCTCGCTAACGCCGGCGCGTTGTTTGAGAACAAGCGCGGTCCGAAACCGGAGGCGGCACGAGACGGCGAGGATCGTTTGTATGGCGAGATCGGGCGGCTGAAGATGGAGCTGGACTGGCTTAAAAAAAAGTCCGGCTTGTAAGTCGTCTGGTCCGACTTGGCTGGATTGATCATGACGAGACCCTGCCGATTGTCCGGCAGTGCGAGCTGGCCGGCGTCGCGCGCTCGAGCGCATATCGCCTGGGCATGGTGCATGAAGCTGATCAAACCGATTTGCAATTGTGTGCCCTGATTGACGAGGAATATACGCGGCATCCGTTTTATGGCAGCCGACGCATGGTGGTATTTTTGCTAAGGCAGGGCCATCTGGTCAACCGAAAACGGGCGCAGCGTCTAATGCGCACAATGGGTCTGACAGGCATGGCGCCGGGCCCCGCGACGAGCGTCAAACATCCGAGGCACAAGGTCTATCCGTACTTGCTGCGCGGTTTGCCGATCGTACGGTCCAACCATGTGTGGAGCACGGATATTACGTATATCAGGCTCGCACGTGGCTTCGCGTATCTGGTAGCAGTGATCGACTGGTATTCGCGTCGCGTGCTGTCCTGGCGTATCAGCAACAACATGGATGTGTCGTTTTGCGTGGACTGCCTGGAAGAAGCTCTTATTCTGCATGGCAAGCCGATGATTTTCAACAGCGATCAAGGGTCGCAATTCACAAGTGCGGCCTTTACGGGGGTGCTGCTACGCGAACAAATCGCAATCAGCATGGACGGGCGCGGCCGAGCGTTCGACAACATCTTTGTCGAGCGACTGTGGCGCAACGTCAAGCACGAGGACGTGTATTTGAACGGATATGAAACGATGGGCGAGCTCACGCTCGGCATGACGCGTTACTTCGATTTTTACAATAGCGAACGACCGCACCAGTCACTGGACTACCAAACACCTAACATCGTGTACGCGAGCGGGCATGGTGGCGGCGCTCTCATCGTCGACAAGTTTGGCTCTGGAAAAGAAAAAACAGGGCAGCGCTGTTCCGCTGCAAGCGCGGATCTGAGTACAGCTTAAATTCAAACAAAAACTGTCTTGACGGACGGGTCCACTTTAGGCTTCGAGTAATCGAGATCGTCAGTGTCACGAGACCAACCCCTAGGCCGTAACCAGTCAACGCCGTAAAGGTTGCCATGAACAGGATCATGTAGACCAGTTCGCGGCCCTTTGCGCCGATCGCTTTCAGCGCACCGAATTTATCCAGGTTTTCCAGGATAAAGGTGTAAAAAGTCTGGCCCGAAATCGATAATCCTACGATAAAGCTGATGATCGTCATCAACAGAATGTTGGTGCCGATGCCCGTTTGATAGGTATAGTAGTCGGCGATACGCTGGTTGAATTCATCCTTAGTCAGCGCTAGGTAGCCGAGCTTCGCCACCTGCTTCTTGATACCCACAATCGCAGCGTCGTTCTTCGCCTGCACCAGAACATAGGAGATGGTGAAACGCGTTCCTGGGATGTACTGGATGGCGCGATTGTAAGTGGTGTAAAGCGTCGGTACGCCGTTCAATCCGTTCGCGGCAACCGACGCAATGCCTACAATGACACCACGATAATCATTGATCTCAAATGTGGTGCCGATCTTCGGATTCTCCATCTTTGAGAATTCAGGGTCGTCGACCACGATGAAGGCGTCGTCAGCATAGATGTCGAGAATGTTGCCCTGTTGCATTTGAGGGCGGCCAAACAGGCTCGCATCGTCCAGGCCGACTACGTTGACCGATTGGAAGGTGCCATTGGCGAGCTTGACCTGCGCTCCGCCCATAAACAGCGGAACCGCGTAGCGAACTCCGTCCATACTGAGTACCGCGTCCAGCAGATAGTCCGGCAGTGGAAATGGCGTAGTGGGCGTATTGACAGCCGGATCCATAATCCACATTGTTGCGCCGATATTGGTGACGGTCGAGTATGCACGGTTCAGGATACCGGCGAACATCGCAGTCATCTGCATCATTAGAAATACGGCGAAAGTGATGCCGATCAACAGCGCGGAGAACTTGGCCTTATCATTGACCAGCAGCTTGAAGCCGATGCGCATGATTCCGGAGTACTTCATTGTCATTGGCCCTCGCCATGGGGTCCAGCTTGCTCGTTCCACCATCCTCCACCCAACGCAACGAACAGTGCGACAGTGTCCTGATGGCGCTGCGCAACCGCTTGCACATACGCAATTGTTGTTTGGTGGAACTGCACGTCGGCAGTCAGCACGTCCAGGTAACCGACCATGCCGGCGCGGTAATTAGCTTGCAATAAAGACAGCGCCGCACTGGCATCGCTCTGCGCTCCGACCTGCGCCTGCAGCGACTGGGCGTCGTGTTCGAGCGCGTTGAGGCAATCTGCGACCTGCTGGAATGCGCTCAGGACGGTTTGGCGATAGGTGGCGAGTGACTGTTGATATGCGTCAATTGCCGCCTTGCGGCCGTACCACAAGCTGCCCCCCTGAAATAACGGCACCGTAATCGACGGGCCGAAACTCCAGAACCTGAAGCTGTCCGCCGACAGATTGCCAAAACTCGTGCCGCCGGCGCCATAGGTGCCGCTCAGGCTGATGCTCGGAAACATCGCGGCGGTCGCTATACCGATGTTTGCGCTCGCTATGTGCAATTGCGCTTCGGCCGACAGGATGTCCGGGCGTTTTCGCACAAGATCGGACGGCAGGCTCACGGGAAGATTGACGGGCAATGAGAGTGAACCGAGGTCGATGTCGGGCAACGCCGCCTCGGATGGAAGCACGCCCTCCAGCGTCGCAAGCAGGTGTTCCGCCTGGCTGATCCTCTGCTTCAGCGGTGCTAGCAACGCACGGTTGGCAGCGATCAGGCTTCGAACACTAAGGACGTTTGCGTAGGCTGCGGTACCGGCGCGAACTTGCGCTTCAGTTGCCTCGAGTTGCTCGGTTTCCAGTTCGATCAACGTCTCGGTCGCATTAACCTGCGCCGCATAGGCCGCCCGTGCAATCACGGCGTTCACAACATTGGCGGATAAGGTCAGATAGGCCGCTTTGGTGGCATAGCGCTG
Organism: Burkholderia sp. PAMC 28687; assembly: GCF_001577465.1. Lineage (NCBI taxonomy): Bacteria > Pseudomonadati > Pseudomonadota > Betaproteobacteria > Burkholderiales > Burkholderiaceae > Burkholderia > Burkholderia sp. PAMC 28687. The sequence continues at coordinate 1,139,243 of NZ_CP014506.1, read as the reverse complement.
GTAGTCTGCCTGGGACCGCAGTCCTTCCACCGCCCGGCGCTTGCCGCCGAACGCATCCAGCACATAGCTGACGGTACCGCTGACTGTAATTAGATTAAAGTCCGTACCCGGTGTCTGCAAACCGTTTTCCAACGGAGCGACGCGCTGTCGCCCACCCTCTGCCTCAGCACCGACTTGCGGAAAGAACACGCCGTAGCCGGCCTGAAGATTAGCCTGGCCTTGCCGCAGGCTGGCTTCGGATGCCTCAAGGGTCGGGTTATTCGCCATAGCCTGCTGGACGATCGCGTCCAGGGAGTCTGATCGGAAAAGTCGCCACCAGTCAGCCGGAATTTCAGCGCCGGATATGAAGCGCTGCTCTTTACTGTCGGCTGAGACAGTTGCCACCGGTAGCGGCTCTCTCGTGTATTGACTGACTAAGGGCGCCGCCGGGCGCACGAAATCCGGGCCCACCGCACAGCCGCCAAGCACCGTAGCAGCGATTACACTGACGGATACGCCACCAAGCACCTGTGTTCGCAAGGTGTGATGTGCATGCCGTTTAACTCGGCTTCGTTTGAGCACGAGCATCATTTTGTCCCTATGAAGACATCCACCAGCAGGCCCGGATAAATCATGGGCAAGTCTGTCTTCTTGAAGCGAAAAATCACCGGCAGGACTCTCAGATCGACTTTCTCCTCGCGTTGATTGGACAGTTCGATTTTTGGCGAGACGTAAGGCTGCACGCGAACGAATTCCAAGGGCACCTTGGTACTGGTGCCGCGCACCGATAGCTCGGCCTTGATATGCTCCGGCGCAGGCAGGCGCGAAACCAGTATCTCGTCGATATAACAGCGCACGGACAGATAGTCCTGCGGCGTGCCCATTACCACCAACGGATCGAGTCCCTGTGTGTAGGCGTCGTAGACACCTTGCGACGACACATAGCTTCCCGTCCCGCCGTTGATCGCCAGTACGATGCCGTTGGCCTGTGCCCGAATCGAATATTTTTTCAGTAAGGCATAGGAAGCGTTGTACGACTGCGTAAGCGCCTCATATTGCTTCTGCTGGTTGCTGATGTCATATCTCCAGGCGCCCGCCCGCGTCAACTCGTATTGCTTGCGGGCAACTTCCAGCGCGGTTTGTGCCTGCGCGACCGCATCCTGCGCCGTGTCCACGACGTCCTTGCTGATCGATCGCTGGTCGAAGTTGTAGGAAGCAAGGCGTTTGTCATACTGATCGCGGGCTGCTTTCAGGTTGGACTGAGCCTGATCGACCTGGGCCGTGACAACAGCAAGGGTTTCTTTTCTAGGCTCCGCCTTGAGCTCCTGCAAGACGACCAGCGCCGCCTCGGACTGCGCCCGCAGTTGTTGGGTGGTCGCTCGCTGCACCGAATCGTCGATGCTCATCAGCGGCGTGCCGGCCGCCACCTGCTGGCCTTCATGCACCAGCACCTGGGTGATCGGACCAGAGACTTCTGGATAAATATTGATGTTCTCGCCCCCGCCCTGCTCGCTCTCGACAATGCCGTCGGCGTAGATTGCGGTTGCATACGGATTGCTTGTCGGCGCGAACACAGGGGGTTCGGCTTTGCGCGTGATACCGAACAGATAGGCGCCCACCAGCGCGGCCAGGATGCCGGTTATCGACAGGACAAAGATGATCTTGTTTCTCATTCTGTACCCTTGTCCAACCCAGTGATGCGTCCGTCTTCCATGTGTATGATCCGATCAGCATATTCGTTGATGCGTGCATCGTGGGTCACGATGATGACGCAGCGGTCTTGATTGAGTATCTTCTCCTTGACGAATGCGATGACCTTCTTGCCGGTGTCGCCATCAAGCGACGCGGTGGGTTCGTCGAGGATCAGAATCTGCGGCCCACTTATGATGGCGCGGGCAATCGCTACGCGCTGTTGTTCTCCCCCCGATAGCTTCACCGGCAGGATCTCGCTGCGCTCTTTAAGCCCGACGATCTCAAGACACGTCGTCGCCGCGGCAATAGATTCCGCCCAGTCGTGATGCTTGAGAATCAACGGAATCGCTACATTCTCGGCGCTGGTAAGCCGCGGAAACAAATGAAAGTCCTGGAAGACGAAGCCGATAGTATTCAGCCTGAAATCCGCCAGTTGATCGTTGTTCATTTTCCAGATATCGGCGCCATTGATTGTCACCGTGCCAGCGTTGGGACGCAGGATGCCGGAAATCATGCTGAGCAACGTGGTCTTGCCGCTACCGGACGGGCCGACGATAAACAGCATCTCGCCGAAGTGGGCAACGAACTCGACGCCGTTCACTGCTGTCGTGCGTGTCGCACCCTCCCCAAACCATTTGGTAACACCGGCGGCGACAATCGCCTCATGCTTTTCTTCTTCAGTCATTTTTGTAGTCAGTCTTCGCGGTGCGCTTGAGGGCCAATCGCCAGATGCACTCTAAGTACCAACTCCCATTTGACTCCGCCAGTGGCTAGAGAATCTCCTCCGGTGACGAACATCCCGACGAAGGTGCGTAAGGCCAGAGATAGCGACGGGTGACTGGAAAACGCTTCGCGAGAATCGAAGCCTCGAAAATATTACGACGATCTCGTGCGGTGTCCGTGCCGAGTCGCGACTTGTTACGAAACGGACGGGCTGATCATAGAGGCGAGTGTGCCTTCCTCGAAAGGATCGGAAACTACTCAGAGGGGCGCATATCGAGTCAACTATCGATTGCGACGTAAGCTTGCCGGCAAATCGCCACGCAGGCGACCAAGCAATCGTCAAGGCCAGGACGCGCGACAGTTTCCCCCACTCCGACCTGAGGGTGTAACCGAATCGGCGACGCCGCCGGGGTCATCCGTGAAGTCTTGAAAGTCGTTGAAGTCAGATCAACTCACAAGAAAATGCCTAAAGCGTTTGCAGGTTTGTCGCCCTGGGTAACATCACGTTAACTGTGCGTCTAGGCGCCATCCGCTTGCATGGTGGAGTCCGTTGCCTGGGTGGTGAGCGGAACAACGCGAGTCGAGCCGCTTTTCAGTTCATACGTTTGCCCGCCAACGAGAAGCGATATGGGCGCTGCAGCCCCTGTATGGGCATGTAGCGTCAGCGTGTCGTGATCGAGCCTCACTTCGATCGAGTGCCCGCGATAACGAATGCGCAACTCGAGGTGGTCGATGTCATGTGGCAATTGGGGTTTGAACCGCAAGACGTCATCCTTGATTTCGATACCGGTCCAGACCCGTTGCACGATATCGACAGTCCCCGCCATTGCCCCGAGGTGGACACCCTCGGCGGTCGTGCCATTCTGGATGTCAGCCACGTCGCTTTGCAGCGCCTGAGCGAAGAATCGCATGGACCGTGGCCGGTCCGATCGTGCGAGGACCCACGCGTTGACCACCCGGCTCAACGTAGAGCCATCCGATGACCGGTCCGTATAGTAGTCAACGTTCCGCGGAATGGTAGTGCTCGGAAACGGGTAGCCAAGGTGGAGGAACAGTTCAGTAAGTTCTTCGGCGGAAAACAGGAAGAACAACATCAGCGTATCAGGCTGTTTCGAAAGCTTGTAGCCGTTCGCGCTGTCACCCTCGCCTTCGAGGATCAGGTCGAGCCGCTGAATATTCGAATAACGAGCACGGTAGCCATCCCAGTCAAGTTCGCGTAACTTTTCATAGCCCTCGAACTGGCTAATGATTCCTTCATCGTGAAATGGAATGACCATTTTCCGGCTGATGTCGTCCCAACGGGCTATCTCGGCCGCCGTCAAGTCAAGGTCGATCATCAGCTCGGCGCGACGTATCTCGGGCAGAAGATCGAGCACGTCCTGGGCTCGGCGCAGCACCCAGACCGCCATGACGTTCGTGTAGGCATTGTTATTAACGCCGGGCGTTTTGGACCCGGGGTAACCGTCGTGGAACTCATCGGGTCCAACCACACAGTGGATCTCGAAGCGTCCGCGCGCCGGGTTGAACTTCGAAATGCTCGACCAAAACCTGGCGATATCGAGGATCAGTTCCGCGCCGTAGGCGTACAGGTATTCGACGTCGTGCGTCACCTGAAAGTATTGCCAGACGTTATACGCAATCGCACTGCCTACGTGACGCTGCAAGTAAGAGTTGTCAAGCACCCAATGTTGCGAGCGCGGGTTAAGATTGAATGCCTGGGTTTCTTCGCTGCCATCGCTTCCGCTCTGCCAAGGGAACATGGCCCCCGCGTAGCCCGCCGCCGCAGCCGCCGCACGGGCTTCCCCAAGGCGCCGGTAACGGTACATCAGCAGAGACCGCGTGATTTCCGGCAAGCGATAGTTGAAGAAAGGAAAGATAAATAACTCGTCCCAAAAGATATGCCCTTGGTACCCTTCTCCGGTCCAACCTCTAGCAGGTACGCCAATGTCAAGACCGATGGAATTAGGCGACACGGCTTGCAAGAGATGAAACATGTTCAAGCGCAATAACATGGACACATTCAACTTGAAGCTTGGGTCCGCCGGCTCAATGCGCACGTCGAAACGCCGCCACAAGTGCTTCCAGGTCAACGCGTGGGCGGCTGCGAGCTCATCGAAAGATCCTGCACGCGATACAGCTTTGCGCGCTTCAAATCCGCACTCCGAAATAGCCGGATCACGCGACGAATAGAGTGCGGCAATTTTATTGACGACAAGCGAATCGCCCGGGACCAGATCCTTGCAAAACTCATGGCCAATGTATCCCGGCTCTTCGATCACACCCCGCGGTAGGTCCAATAGCATCCCGTTGTGCGTTGCCTGGGTGCGCGAGGCCTGCGATACGTCCACGTGCGACTGACTTGTGCGAACGTTCATCACCACGCCATCTGTCCCGATGACCTGTGCCCCTAGCGGCTCGATGTGCTTATTATTGAACTTGCGGTATAGCTTGGCGCCGCTGTTGACGATGCGTGCGTCGATGCTTGAGCGCACGGTGACCGGCGCTGACCAATCGTGGGCGGTCAACGTAAGCTCCAGCGCGCCCAGATGCGTGTCTCTCATCGAAACAAAGCGGCGCTCGTTAAGCGTGCTGCGGCGTCCCTTGTCGTCCTCAAACGATATCGACCTCAAGAGCATGCCGCGACGAAGATCAAGCTCCTGGCGGTACGACGAGAGCGTCACGGCTCGCATGTCGAACCAGTCCTCAGTGCCGATGCGAAACTTCAGTTGCAGCCAGTTGGGAAGATTAACGAGGTCTTCATTTTCGACCACTCTTCCGGCTATGTCGGTGTGCAGCCGGTTATACCCACACGCGAGGTACGTCCCAGGGTAATGCACGTCGTCCGCAATACACCATGGCGCGGCCGCACGAGTCGCGAAGTAACCGTTGCCCAAGGTACACAACGTCTCCCTAACGCCTTCATGAGCCGGCTCGAAGCCTGTGAATACCAATGACCATTCGGGAGGCGGTTCCGCCGTCGCTTGCACCTGGGATGAGTCTGTAACAACGACGTCAGCACCGGCGTCGCGCAGTTCTTGTGTGCGCCCACCTCGATCAACCCCGATCACGCACCCGAATCGGCCTGCATGATCCGCTTCTATTCCTGCGACCCACTGGGTTATTACAGCCACTCTTGAGATGTCTGCACCGAGGCGCTGCAGCGCCTCCCGCCAAACGTCGAATTCTGGTTGCGCGTCCGAGCTGCCGCCATCAAGGTCGGGGCAGTCCATCGTTGTGTCGAACAGTTTTGCAATACCAGCTGCTTCGAGCACCTCCGCGCAATTGCCAACAAAGGATACGGCGCCCGTCCTGATGTTCAGCGCACGGAGCTTACGCACCAACTGAATCGACGCGTCATAGAGCTCGACGCCGTCTGCATTCAGGTTCTGAAGAAAGTATCCACTTTCTAATTTGCCCAGTGAGCGTTGACCTTGCACTTCGGGCCCGTCATCACGCGAGCCGACCGGCAAATGAATCCCGTGCGCCGCAAGGAGCGCTGCAACACCGTCGTAGCGCGATTTTCCGTCCGCATAGCGGGCATAGTCCGCGTCAATGTTAGACGGAACCGATGGCGTACCGGTCTGAACATCATGCTGCTCAAGGAGAATCCCAAGCAGTTTCTTGCGCGCGCAGGCGTGCAGGTTCGCTGTCTTTGCCAGTACGCCATCCAGATCGAACAAGACTGCGTCGTAGTCGCGCGGCGACAGCGTTACGACCGGATAAGAAATCATAATGATCCGAAGACGTAAACTTCAAACGGTCCCGGCATCTTCACCGAGACATTAGCCCCCTGCCGCACCGGGCCCACACGTGCTACCCAAAAACAAACGACGTCCAGATATTTCCATGAGATCGAGTCTCGCGCGCCGTTCATCGGGAGTCCAGTCAAGAGTCTCCTCACCTCGCTGCACTGTTGCCTTTCGTCCAATATCCGTCTTTGCTATGGAACGTGTGTAGCGCCGTTTCGTAGGTACGACTTAGCGGCACCAGATCATCGTAGCCCGGGCAGTTCTTGATCGCCTCACGTGTGAGGTCTGTAAAAACGCTGGACCCGAACCAGTCGACAGAGTCAACCCACGCAGTCGCTAAAAGCACCGTTTTCCCTCCAGGCCACCAGTTTCGGGTGTCGACTGTAAGATAACAAATGACCCATGCCTCATCGTCGAAGATGAAGCCTGACACGTGGCCTATGCTGCCATCACGTGCTTCGATGTGGTAACCCGTCACGGCATCCGTACTTCGCAGATGCACGTCCTCTGGTGACGCATCCGCGTCTGGCTCGACCGGCTCGAATAGTCCCGGCTGGATACCCGGACCTATCTGCATTGGAGCAAGTATTGGGAAACCGCCCATTCCCCAAGAGTCCCGCCCGCCCCAGTACGCTGGATAGCCGTAGTAACGGAGATAGTCGACCTCATGTTGACGGGACACGGGCTGTCGCGTGTCTATACTAGGGCTGTTCCTCACCTGGTCGCGCGTCAAATCCACGGACACGGTGCTCGCCCCCGGGTCCGTATGCTTTACGGAATAGGGCGAAATCAATACACGATGCCCTTTGAGCCAAGTTCCCGTATCAACGACGAGGTAACGCACACCCCACGCCTCGTCGTCGAAATAGACTTCATCAACGCTACCCAATAATCCATCGCTCGCAGCGACCGCGCTACCTTTAAGGCTTTGTATGCTTCTCAACATGTTCGATACTCCCTCAAATTTCGAGCGTGTTACAAACCCAGTCGTACGTTGATACAACGCTCGTACCGCGCGCTGCGCGCAACGAAATGCACTAAATCGCATAAAGTCGGGATGTATACGTCCCTGTTGCACCATTCACTTGTTTCGAGAAGCGACATGTGCAGGATAGACTCGATAAAATGTTTCCCGATAGGGTCGGAAACTACTCAGTTTCGCGCCAAGAACACAACATCTGCTGATCGCCGCCGATTGTGATCAACGCGATCTCCGCCACGCAGTCTCGCAAAATAGATCTTCCAGCTGACCGCACGCGAGTTCGATTTGTCCGTCTACGTAACCAATTGTTCGATCCATCGTAAGCGCCGTCATCCATGCCTCCCCGAGCCCCGAGGCAAGGTTTTCGTGGACCGCGAGGCTAGCTGCCTCGGAATGGTAGTGAGGATGTGATTTTGGAATACACTGCACGAATTGAATCGATCGCTCGCTCTCCATCAGGAAATCACGTAGATTATTAGGAATCCGACGTTGTCAGAGTCCTAAAGGAGACCGCATGTCATTCGAAACTGTTGTAAAGGGCACTCTGCCCGAGAAGCGCAATCAACTCGACTCCGCGAGTGGCCATGAGCGGCCGGCATCGGTCTAACCCATCAATGTCTCGGCTTCGTCCCAACACCCACTGACTTCTGCAACGGCGCCACTGGCCACTTTCTTGACCGCAACAGTTTGAATCACAAATGAAGGAAGAGCATGGAGAACGACAAAGACTTGCAACAAGCTGTCTTGGCTGAGTTGGATTGGGAGCCAAGCATAAAATCGGGCCATATCGGCGTTACCGCGAGTGAAGGCGTTGTGACGCTCACTGGACATGTCGAAAATTTCGCACAAAAGCGCGCGGCGGAGGTAGCTACTTGCCGGGTGAAGGGCGTCAAGGCGGTAGCCGAGGAGATCGAGGTTAGGCTACCGCTAACGGCTAGCTGGCGCGACGATCAGATAGCAAATGAGGCGGTAAGCCGTCTCGCATGGGACGTTTTCATCGCCCCCGAAACAATCGAGGTGAAAGTCGAAAAGGGGTGGATTACTTTGACAGGTGTAGTAGACCATTATTTTCAGAAAGAGGCCGCGTCCCAAGACGTGAGACGTCTTCTCGGTGTGCTCGGTGTAATCGACGAAATTTCTATTAGGCCAAGAGTCAACGCGACAGACATACAAAATAATATTGTCCGAGCGCTACACCGGTCATGGTTCGATCGCGGGACGATTACCGTCCAAGCCGAAGGAGGTGTGGTCCGCCTTTCTGGCACCGTTCATTCGATCCACGATCGAGACGTGGCTACGGCGACCGCGTGGGGCGCGAAAGGGGTCACTTCAGTAGAAAATGAGGTTTGCATTCTGTAACGGTGCTTTAGTCCAAGACCGACGCCCCTACGGGGCGCGCAGCAGCCACCCTGAAGGTTCATCCCTATCATCCATTGCCGGATCAATCTCGCGTCGGAGATCTCAATTTCGCTCGAGGTTAGTCAAGTACAGCTTCCGTGCTGAAGCATATCGAGGACTATGCGTTGACCCGGCGCTCCTCGCGATCGCCTCTTCTTGATAGCGGTGATCAGAGTAGGATCGGGCGCTTATGACAAGATAGTCGGCCGTCACGGCTGACCTGCAATGGTCTCGCGGCGACAGAAACCTTTCAGGCTTGGCTGGGTAGTCGCGCTAAATTGTCTTTCGGAGAAGCGGTGCCAGCCAAACAGCAAGCCGCCCCGCAGTCATTGCTCCGCAGTGGCGCTCTATCTCCTGTCCATTGCGGAGCACAATGAGTGTAGGGACACATTCAATTCCGTAGCGTGTGCGAGTGACGCCTCTTCGTCCTTTTCCACTGTTGCGAACATCGCGCGCCCAGCGAGCTTGCGTGCGCCAGTGGCAAAGTGAGGTGCCATCGCCTTTGATAGGCTGCACCATCGAGCCCAGAAATTAACCACCACTGGCAAATTGGCCCCACCCACATACTGATCGAACGTGTCCGCGCTTAGTGAAATCGGACCACCGCGGAGCGCCCGTTTGCGGGCAACGATGTGGGCAGGGGTTGCCGCCATCGATTCGGGCGCGTAGTCCTTGAAAACGGGGACGTATCCATAAAGCCTGTTCATACACCACTCCGATGTTGGTCATTTCAATCGCCACCCATGGTTGCTTACCTTCCGGCAGCGCGCATAACAATATCCCCTACAACCGCGAATGGTTTGCGCCAGATCAAGATCAATCACGGTTAATTCACGCAACTAGTGAAGGCTGGCGGACTTGGGCGCTTTTTACTCGGGTCAAGTTGATCTGAGTAGATTCCGAGTCTTTCGCTTTACTACTTCGGAAGCTATCCTGTGGTGAGTTTCTACGCGTTCTCTTTTAGATGCAATGGCATGTTCGATTCGAGGGTTAACGGTCGTTTGGCGGCATCATTCACGAATGTGCCCTACAAATTCTTAAGTTGTTCACGACTTAGGTGCTGGGCCTGGCAAGCTCTTATAAGAAGTAAAATTCATGTACAGCCGATCCATATGAACCTGAATAACGGTCGAACTGCTCGACACCTATCCGCTGGCGTGGAAAGGTGGGCCATAATTTCAATCTGCTTTGTCGTGCTGTGGTCTTTCGTCGAACTTCCATGGGAAATGGATCGAGGGATGAGCGTTGAAGAGTCTTCCGCAATACTGACTTCGAAGCTCTTGCTGGTTGCGATCGCCGTTCTTTCCTTTAAGGGAATTACCCTGGCGAGATATGCTTTTGCTTTTCTGTGTTTGGTAAGCGTAGCCGTGATCGCTGTTGCAGTGTCGTCGGAATACGCGAACTCCCGTGCCCTTGCTTTTCTTTCGACTATAGAACTCGGTGGCAAACTAAGCGCTTTTATGGCGGTTGCCTCTCAACTTGACGCTAAAGCACGTCGAGCGACTACCGGCCTAAGCCTATGGCGGCCCGAAGCTAGCACCGAAACCCGACTCTCGTCTCATGGCGCTGATTAACTGCGCACAACTTTTGCGCCGAGCATTCAATTTCCACCGCGGCAAGAATCGTGAACTATCGCCCGGTGATAAGAGCTGCATTTCATTAACGTCGTTCCAAGTTGGCCGTAGCCAGCAAAGGAGTCTCCCATGACAACGCAAACATTTCTCGAGTCGTTGCTTTCGCTTCGGCCCGGAGTGGAAGTGAGCGAAAGCGATCTCGCCAGCATGGTGGACCAAGAATTCGCGCGTCTTTCTTCGAGCGTGCCGGCTCAAGATTCGATGAGAGCGAGCGAAATGGCGCGTCGCCGCAGGAACACACGGCTAGAGGCACGTTCATCCGCTCCGCCCGATACGGTGGACCGAAAGGCTGTGTGAAATACTTCGCCGGGCATGGGTCCCGGTCCGCCTCCTATGCCCAGACGCCCTGAGTAGTTTCCGACTCTATCGCACATGATCGGCCGGCCTCATGCTTGCTCTTGTAAGCAGCGGGGATGCATGCGCATCTCCCATGGAGATGCGCATGCCAGTATTGCGGGCGAGACCGATGCATCGAAAAAATATCGTCGTCCACCATCGCCCTCGCGTATTGCATGCTTAGAGACAACTATCTTCCCCACGCTGCGAAGCAGGAAGTTCGACCCTATGGTTCGACCGCACATCGAGTCCTGTCCGATCAGTTTCCTGATGGTCAAGAAACATTCGACCATACGGATCAAACGTGCGTCGGAGTCTGTTTTCGAGGTCGAGCGATAGGAGCTTTCACCTCGCTAGCCAACCCTTACCAATGAGAACCGATCATGTCCTATCAAAGCGTGAACCCGTACGACGGCACGATTCTGAAAACATTCGAAGAATTTGACGATGAGCGGCTTCAGATGGCAATCGAGCATGCGCAAGCTTGCTTTGAAACCTGGCGGCACACTAGCTTTTACGAACGAGCGGCAATTGTTGCAAGAGCCGCAGCACTGATGCGCACGCGCGTCTATGAGTTTGCCCAGCCGATAACCCTGGAGATGGGTAAGCTAATCGCGCAGGCGCGAGGTGAGGTGGAGCTAAGTGCAGACATCCTCGACTACTACGCTAGGAATGCTGAGTCGTTCCTTGCGCCTCGCGTCCTGCAACCGCTTACTGGGGAAGCGCAAGTCGAAAGTAGCCCATTGGGCGTGCTCTTCGGCGTACAACCGTGGAATTTTCCGTACTATCAGCTCGCACGCTTTGCCGCACCGAATCTGATGGCCGGTAATGTCGTGATGGTAAAACACGCTGGCTGCGTGCCGCAGTGTGCCATCGCTTTCGAGCAACTATGGCTTGACGCAGGTGCACCGGCAGGCGCCTACACCAACCTTCTCATTTCCTATGACCAGGTGAATCAGGTGATCGACGATCCGCGGATCAAGGGCGTAGCGCTGACCGGGAGTGTGGACGCCGGAAGAGTGGTGGCCGCCAGGGCTGGAATGAACCTTAAGAAGTCGACAATGGAACTTGGCGGCAGCGACGCCTTCGTCGTGCTCGAAGATGCAGACCTGGAAAGGACGGTCAAATGGGCTGTGTGGGGCAAGATGAACAACATGGGCCAATGCTGCGTAGCTGCAAAGCGCTTTATCGTTGTCGAGGAAGTAGCGGGCCACTTTCTGCACAGGTTTCAAACGGCACTTGAGGCGCTCAGGCCAGGCGATCCAATGGATCCCCTGACGACCCTGGGTCCGCTATCGACCGAATCGGCTCTCGTCAAGCTCCTCGCTCAGGTAGAACAAGCGGTTGCTCACGGCGCGAAGCTCGTCACGGGTGGCGGACGCGTTGATCGTCCGGGCGCATTCATGCAGCCCACGATTCTCACCCATATCCGGCCGGACAATCCCGCGTTCCGTGATGAATTCTTCGGACCAGTTGCCCTGTTTTTCACCGTGAAAAACGAAGACGAAGCTGTGGCGCTCGCTAACGACTCGGACTTCGGTCTTGGCGGTTCGATCTTCACGAGGAATATTGCACGGGGCAAACGCGTGGCGAGCCGTATCGACACCGGCATGATGTTTGTTAACCAACCGACCTGGACGACGCCGGAGCTGCCCTTCGGTGGCGTCAAAAACTCAGGTTACGGCCACGAACTGTCCGAGATGGGCATTCAGGAGTTCGTGAACAAGAAGCTGGTCAGGGTCGCCGACATCAATGCACCGGTGTAGGCGTCACATTGGTCTCGCCCGCTGGCTGGCACCGCTCGCAAAAGTTGCCAGCACTCAGTTTTCTGAATTCACAGGTGTTGGATGTGGCAGCACACTCGCTAGGTATCCCGATGCGTCGATATGGAGTCAGGTTGGCGCGCCCCGGAAGCTGACAGCCTTGAGGCGCAGGGCATTTCCAATTACCGACACGGAACTGAATGCCATTGCCGCACTCGCGATGACAGGGCTTAGCAGGATGCCCAACCACGGATAAAGAACACCTGCCGCGACGGGAATCCCCACCAGGTTGTAAGCGAAAGCAAAGACCAGGTTTTGCCGGATGTTCTTCATGGTAGCTACGCTCAGTTGCCTTGCGGTCGCGATGCCCCTCAAGTCACCTTTGACAAGGACGATTCGCGCGCTATTCATCGCCACATCCGTCCCTGTTCCCATCGCTATGCCGACGTTGGCTTGCGCCAGGGCCGGTGCATCGTTGACGCCATCTCCAGCCATCGCGACGACATGTCCTTGCTGCTGCAGCTCTTGCACATACTTATGCTTGTCCTGCGGAAGCACCCCCGCTATCACGCCGTCCAGAGCCAGTGCCTTCGCAACAGCGTTGGCCGTGACCGGATTGTCGCCCGTCAGCATGATTATTCTGATCCCGGACTTTCTAAGCAGCTTGACAGCCTCCGGTGTCGTGGCCTTGACCGGGTCGGACACGCCGAGGTAACCGGCCAGCCTCCCGTCGACAGACAAGTACATAACCGTTTGTGCGTCTGTACGCAGACGGTCGACTTCTACTTTGGAGGCAGAATAGTCAACCTTCGCATCTTCCATCAGCCGGGCGTTGCCAAGCAAGACTACATGGCCGTCGATGGTTCCGCTTATCCCTTTGCCGGTCACGGAATTGAAGGCGGACACAGATGGAAGAGTGACATTCCGCTCGCGCGCCTCGCTGACGATAGCCTGCGCGAGCGGGTGTTCGCTCTGCCCCTCAAGGCCACCTGAATAGCCGAGCACGACAGAGTCGGTGAATCCGTCAAGCGCGGCGACCACTCGAACCCGCGGCCTTCCTTCCGTTAGTGTCCCGGTTTTATCGACCACCAGGGTATCCACCTTTTCCATCAACTCCAGCGCCTCCGCATCTTTGATAAGGACACCCTGTTTTGCTCCGCGTCCGACACCTACGATAATCGATACGGGCGTTGCCAACCCAAGTGCACATGGACACGCGATAATGAGTACGCTGATGGCCACGATGAGCGCATTTCCCAGCGCGGGATGGGGTCCGAAAATCGCCCACACCGCGAATGAGACGATGGCGATCGCCAGCACCGCTGAGACGAACCATCCTGAAACCTCGTCGGCAAGCTTCTGAATTGGCGCGCGAGAGCGCCCGGCCTCCGAGACCAATTGCACGATCCTTGCGAGCAAGGTCTCTGACCCGACCTTCTCCGCCTTCATCAGAAACGACCCTGTCTGATTCACGGTGGCTCCTGTGACTTTGTTGCCGGCTACCTTTTCGACGGGAATCGGTTCCCCCGTGATCATGGATTCGTCGACGCTTGATTCCCCGTCTGTGACCACGCCGTCGACCGGGATTTTCGAGCCGGGCTTGACGCGCAGCGTATTGCCGGCAATCACCTTCTCGAGCGCAACAACTTCTTCAGTACCGTCGACACGCAATCTGACTGCCGTTTGCGGCGCCAGCTTCAACAGGTCTTTTATTGCGCTAGTGGTTCTCGACCGCGCCCGAAGTTCGAGCACCTGCCCGAGCAATATAAGCGCCACTATGACGGATGAAGCTTCGAAATATGAAGGCAGTTCACCGCCGTGCCGAAATGCCCCGGGAACGCTGGCAGGGAAGAACAGGACATAAATACTGAAGATATACGCCGCTCCAACCCCTATGGCGACAAGGCTAAACATGTTCAGTTGCCAGGTCACGAACGATCTCCCTCCCCGCGCGAGAAAAGGCCAGCCTGCCCACAGAACGACCGGCGTCGCGAGTAACGCCTGGAGGCATTGCGACCACGAGCCTGACAGGAGATGCGGAAGTTTGAACACTTGCGCCATGTGATTGATGACTGCGTTCGGGTCTGGGAGCCCGACCTCATGTCCCATGGTCAGCCACAGCAGGGGCACGGAAAAGACCACCGCCATCCAGAAGCGGCGAGTCATATCCCTAAGCTCGGTAGAAGGCTGCTCCGTCAAGACAGGGGCAACCAACTCCAGCGTCATGCCACAGATCGGGCATGCACCCGGATTCGGCAACCTTATCTGGGGATGCATGGCGCAGGTGTACACCGCTGCAGGTTTTGGCGCATAGGCGGGCATCGCGGATACTGCTGAGGCGGCAGATTTCATAGTCCATATCCGATAGATAAACCTGCGATCCGCCCTCAGGTTGCCGGGCGTATCACTACGGCATTGTCTCGTCGGGGGCGCAAACGGCCACGTCACCCAGCATCGCCCTCTTTGGCATCGATTGCGACGGGCTCATGCCAGCCGCCATCACGCGAGATAAGCTGATCGCTTTCGTCGGGCCCCCAGCTCGATGGTCCGTAATACTTGATGGGAACGGTGTTCCTAAGAATGGGAGCGACGGTGCGCCAAGCGGCTTCAATACTGTCGTAGCGTGCGAAAAGTGAGGCGTCGCCCTGAATCGCGTCGCCAAACAGGCGTTCGTATGGCGACATTTCATCGCGAGGATGACGATGCGCGACAAGTTCGACCGTTTCGCCTGCCATGACCTCGCCAGGGACCTTGACGCGCGCACCCACGGAGATCAACACATCGGGGCTGATCCGGAAGCGGAAGTAGTTTGACTGGCCAGATGCTGCGGTATCGAAGACTGCGTGCGACGGCGATTTAAGTCTCACCATGATCTCGGTACCGGTCACCGGCAACTGTTTGCCGGCGCGGATATAGAACGGCACACCGGCCCACCGTTCGTTCTCGATACGCAGACGCAACGCAACGAACGTCTCAACCTGGGAATCAGGGGCGACGCCCGGCTCGTTGCGGTATCCACTGAACTGTCCACGCACTGTCTCGTCCGCTGAAATTGGCTGCATCGCTTCGAATACGCGCAGTTTTGCATCGCGCATCGCATCAGGATGACCATCCACCGGGGCCTCGCTCGCCAGTAACGAGACAACTTGCAGCAAATGATTCTGCACGACATCCCGAATCGCGCCGACGCCTTCGTACATACCGCCGCGGCCCTGTACGCCGAACGATTCCGCCATGGTGACCTGAACGCTCGCCACATAACGACGATTCCATACCGGTTCGACAAGTGCATTCGCAAAACGGAAGTACTGCAGGTTCTGGACCGGTTCCTTGCCCAAGTAATGATCGACACGGAACACCGCCGATGGCGAGAACGATTTCATGAGCAACTCATTCAGGGCATGTGCCGAAGCGAGATCGCTCCCAAATGGCTTCTCGACCATCACGCGGGCATTTTTGGCGCTGCCTGACTTCGACAAGCCATCTACCACGTCCCCGAAGATCTCAGGGGGAAGGGCAAGATAGTACAAGGGCTGCTCGGCGTTGCCTAACGCCTCACGCAAGCTCCGATATGTCTGCTCGTCGCGACAATCGCCTACAACGTATTGCAGTCGGGGAGCGAGTTTTGCGAAAGCCGCACGATCCAGCGTGCCATGCTTTTCGATGCTGTCACGCGCTCGCGCGATGAAACGATCATCATCCCACTGCGATCTGCCCACACCAATTATCGGCATGTCGAAGTGGCCATGTCGGATCATGGCTTGTAACGCCGGGAAGATCTGTTTGTATGCCAGATCGCCGGTAGCGCCGAAAAAAACAAATGCATCCGACCGAGGTGCGACCATCTCATACCCCGCCTTTCGGGGCCGATCTTTCCAGATGACCTCCGAATTCGTTTCGCATGGCGGACAATATCTTGGAAGCAAAATCTGCGTCACCACGCGAGCTAAAACGCTCAAACAGCGCAGCGCTCAACACGGGAGCCGGCACCGCTTCATCAATGGCGGCCAGGATCGTCCAACGTCCTTCGCCGGAATCGGAAACCCTGCCCTCATATTTCGCTAGCGCGGGATCGTCCTGGAGAGCGGCAGCGGTAAGGTCCAGCAACCAGGAACCGATGACGCTGCCTCGGCGCCAGACTTCGGCAATTTCCGGCAAATCAAGCGTGTATTGGTAATACTCCGGGTTTCGCAGCGGTGTCGTTTCAGCATCGACGTCGCCCGAGCGCTTACCAACGTTCGCGTTATGCAGGATGTTCAATCCCTCGGCATAGGCCGCCATGATCCCGTATTCGATGCCGTTGTGAACCATCTTGACGAAATGCCCGGCGCCATGCGGTCCGCAATGCAAATAGCCTTGCTCGGCGGTGCGATCGGGGCTGCGGTGACTGTTTCGTCCGGGCGTGACAGAGACATCGCCTGCTCCCGGTGCAAGTCCGGAAAAAATTGGGGTGAGGTGTTTCACGACGTTTGTTTCGCCGCCAATCATGAGACAGTAGCCACGCTTGAGTCCAAAGACACCACCGCTCGTGCCGACATCGACGTAATGAATTCCACTGGATTTCAGCTCGGCGCTGCGCCGAATATCGTCGCGATAGTACGAATTTCCTCCATCGATCACAATGTCGCCTGAATCGAGCAACGGGGTTAGTTTCGCCAGCTCTTGGTCGACTACTGCAGCGGGTACCATTAGCCAGATCGCGCGTGGCTTGGTCAACCGGGAAACAAAATTCTTCAGAGAATCAGCGCCGACTGCGCCCAGATCCTGAAGCTCTTTCACTACGTCTGGGTGGGAGCCGTACACGACACACTGCTGATCTTTCTGCAGAAGCCGGCGAACCATATTACTGCCCATACGCCCGAGTCCAATCATTCCTACTTGCATCGTGAATCTCCTTGGAGGTCTGTTGAAGCAAACGAGAGGGTGTCACATGGTTCCGTCTCGAAGTGTTGTCGATGGACGCAAATTGAAACGCTATCGCACCACCATCGATTTTGATGATAGTCGTCGCGTGCTGGACTGTGCAGGCTCGGAAACTACTCATTTTTGGACTGTTGGCGCTACTGCCTGCTAAGTCGGATGTAAATCGGCTGGAGCCAATCAAGCGAAAATGCAAGGCGGAAAACAGGTGCTGTGAGGAGGAATCCCAGAATGTTGCGCGTCGAGATTTGGACTGTTCGCTGGGGGATGGATGAACAGAGACGAGTGCCGGGCGTGAAGGTTGAAAGCCATCGATCGTTACGCCAATCTCGATTACGGTGCCGAACGCGACTTTCGCGCATTGATCGCTAGTGTCTATGTTGAAGTAGCAGAACAAAATGTCAGGGCGCAGCGATGTGCGCGCAGTCAGCAGATCCGCGGCAGCGGCTCGCCGCTCAGCCAGTCGACAACGCGCCGTCCACCAACGCGTGTGTCCATCTGGATAAAACGATTCGCGTCTTCTGTGACGCTACCTATACACGCGGCTGCGTGGCCCAAAGAGTGCGCATGCATCGCCGCCAACACCGCGGATGCAGCCTCCGGCGCGACGATCGCCACCAGCTTGCCTTCGTTAGCGATATACATCGGATCCAGGCCCAGTAATTCGCAGGCCGCATCGACCTGGGGCAGTATAGGAATCGCAGACTCCTGCAGCATCATTCCCACGTTGGACTGCCCGGCGATCTCGTTAAGCGTCGTCGCGAGGCCGCCGCGAGTGGGGTCGCGAAGCACGCGAATCTCGCCAGCCGCTGCAACCGCCAGCATCGCCGCAACCAGCGTGTGCAATGCAGCCGTGTCGGATTTGATCGTGGTCTCAAACTCGAGTGAAGCGCGTTGAGACAACACCGCGACGCCGTGCTCACCGATCGTTCCAGAGAGCAGCACCGCGTCGCCAGGCCGCGCCTGCGCCCCGCCAATCATGCGTCCCTCGGGCACTATGCCGATCCCTGTCGTAGTGATGAAAACGGCATCCCCCTTGCCGCGTTCCACTACCTTCGTGTCCCCAGTGACAATGGGAACGCTAGCATCGAGTGCGGCTTTGGCCATCGATTGCACGATGCGTTTTAGCTCCGCCAACGGCAGGCCTTCTTCGAGGATGAAGCATGCGCTGAGGTAGAGCGGCGTCGCTCCCAGCATCGCGACATCATTGAGCGTCCCGTTCACCGCGAGGCAGCCGATGTCCCCGCCGGGAAAGAACAGAGGTGAAATCACGTGCCCGTCAGTCGCCATGACGAGTTGCTGTCCGACAGGTACCGGCAACAGAGCCCCGTCATTGCCCTGCCGCAGAAATTCGTTGTCGAAAGCGCGCGCGAATACTTCCTCGATCAACTGCGCCGACAGGCGCCCACCCGCACCGTGGTTCATGTCGATGCAGCCATGCCTCAGATCCAGAGGACGGGTGTAGTGTCTTTTTGGTGTATTCATGGATTGGGCGATCTCATTGGCAACTACATCACGCTGGGCACGGCAACTTCATGCAGCCACCACGGGAATGTCCCGGAACCGTCCGTATGAGTAGTGCGCCGCGCACGCGCCTTCGCTCGACACCATGCACGATCCCATCGGATTGTCGGGCGTGCAGATGGTGCCAAAGAGCTTGCAGTCAATCGGCTTCTTCACCCCGCGCAGGATTGCACCGCACTCGCACTGCTTATGGTCGGGCACCGCACGATAGTTCAGATCGAAGCGCTGCTCGGCGTCGAAGAGCGCATATTCCGGGCGAATTTGAAGCGCACTCATCGGCACCTCACCCAGTCCGCGCCACTCGAACGTATCGCGCACTTCGAGCACGTCCGCCATCACCGCCTGGGCGCGAGCATTGCCTTCGCGGCTCACCGCACGCGTAAATTCATTCTGGATCTCGGCGCGGCCGTCATTGACTTGGCGCACCAACATCAGGATAGCCTGCATCACGTCCAGTGGCTCGAACCCGGCGATCACCACCGGCTTGCGATGGGTCTTTGCAAACCCTTCATACGGGCCCGATCCAATCACGATGCTCACGTGGGCCGGCCCGACAAAGCCGTCGATCTCGACCGTGCCGTACTGAAGCACTTCCGGGGATTCAAGGATGTGAGTAATGGCCGCCGGCGTCAGCACATGGCAGCACAACACGCTAAAGTTTTTCAGCCCTTCACGCGCTGCTTGCTGGATAGCGAGCGCGGTCGGCGGCGTAGTGGTCTCGAAACCGATGGCGAGAAATACCACTTCGCGCCGTGGGTTATCGACGGCGAGCTTCAACGCATCGAGCGGGGAATACACCATGCGGATATCGGCGCCGCGAGCCTTCGCGCGCATCAAGGACAAGCCGTCCGACGCCGGCACGCGCATCACGTCGCCGTAGGTACACAAGATCACGCCGGCATCGAGCGCGAGGCGTAAGCCCATGTCGACACGGCCAATGGGAAGCACGCACACAGGGCAGCCGGGGCCGTGGATCATGCGTAAATTTGGGGGCAGCAGATCCGCGACGCCATAGCGTGCCAGGGCGTGTGTGTGACCGCCGCAGAACTCCATGAAGCTGTATCGCCGAGTCGCTTTGACTTCTCTCGCGATGTTGGTGGCGATGTTACGGGCGAGCGCGCCGTCACGAAATTCATCGATGTATTTCATGTGGTCAGCTCCGCGAACAGTTTAAGTGTTGCTTGCGCTTCCTCTATGTCAAGCATGCCGATGGCATAACCCACGTGAACAATCACGTAGTCGCCGACCTGAACCTCGGGCACCAGCGCAATCGAGATTCGTTTGCGCACACCGCCAAGGTCGACGACCGCCATGTCGGGTCCCTCGAGCGCAATGACGCAAGCAGGTAACGCTAGGCACATGATGCGACCTCCGCTGAAGATGCCATGACTTGACCGGCATGCAGGGTGCAGCCAGCCACCCACGCCTGACCCAGCGCGAGGCCTGCATCGCCGCAACACACGCCTTGTGGTCGCAACACCACCAGGCTGGCACCGTGCAGTGCTGCGCTCACACGTTCGCTAAGGACCTGATTGAGGAAGCAGCCGCCCCCCAGAATGACGGTGCGGGTGCCATGTGCGCGCGCAGCTTCAGTGGCCGCATGCGCCAGACCACCGGCCAGGCCCAGATGAAAAAGCGCTGCTCCTTCGCCGCTCGACGCGACGCCCTCGTCGGACATCGCAAATAATTTGGCGACGAGAGGCGCGAGGTCGAGCGACGTCCATTGCACGACATATTCAGGGTGTGCTTGCAGCCACGTTCGCGCCTGTTGCTCGAGAGCGATGGCCGCTTCGGCTTCAAAAGTTTGGTGAACGCACAGCCCGAGCCCGCCCGCGGCAGCGTCGAACCAGCGGCCAGCACTGGTCGTGGGAAAACTGTTGACCTGACGCTCCAGTAGGCTGCGCACGAGGCGTGCCGCGAACACGCCAACCGACGGAGCGAACCTTGCTTCAATTTCGTCGGTACGGCCCAGACGCTGCAATACGGCCGCGGCCATGCGCCAGGGTTCGCGCGCAGCCACGTCGCCGCCAGGCAACATCAAAGGCGCCAAATGATTCAGTCGACGCCACTGGTTGGCGGCCGAGTCCACCCAAAGTACTTCGCCACCCCATGCGCTGCCGTCGTCGCCCAGGCCCACGCCATCCAGTGCGAGGCCGATGACGGGACCGGCCACGCCTTGCTCGGCCTGGGCCACTGCAATGTGCGCATGATGGTGTTGGACACCGATCGCAGGCACGCCCAGACGGTCCGCCACCGCCTGAGCTATGTGAGTACTGTGAAAGTCCGGATGCAGGTCGTGTGCCACCGCCTGCACCGGCCCCGATGCCTCCCGAAGCAGTTCCTCGACCGAGACGTTCAGCGCCTCGCGGTTGGCTGCGCCGATCAGATCTCCATGGGGGTCGGACCACAGTACCCTCGTGCCCTCTATCAGGCAGGCGGTATTCTTAAGATACGCACCGCAGGCCAGCACGCGCGCGGGGGCGGGTTTCGGCAAGACGGCTGAACGGATCATGACGTCACGGCCGGTGACTTTGCGATTCGTGGTGCAGCCGTGCCGTGTTCCAATGGATTGGCCGCCGGTCCATGTTCCGGGTCACCGCGCTTCGGCAACAGCCAGTCCAGCCAGGGTTCGATGCCTTCACCCGTCGTGGCCGACAAGAGCAGCACTTCGATGCCCGGGTTAACTTGACGGGCATAGCCAATACATCTGGACAGGTCGAAACTGACATAAGGCAGGAGGTCGATCTTGTTGATCACCATCAGGGTGGCTGCGGCGAACATATCCGGATACTTGAGAGGCTTGTCCTCGCCTTCGGTCACCGACAACACCACGACCTTCGCGGCCTCCCCCAGATCCCAAAGAGCCGGACAAACCAGGTTGCCGACGTTTTCGATAAACAAGAGCGCTTCACCACCGTCGCCGTGATGCGCCCTTGCGTGCAGATCGAGGCGCGAGAAAGCGTCGCCCACCATTTGCGCATCCAGGTGGCAGCCGCGGCCCGTGTTGACCTGGATCGCCGGGGCACCCGTAGCGCGAATGCGGTCCGCGTCCATACTGGTTTGCTGGTCGCCCTCGATCACCGCCACGCCCAACCCGGGATGACGGATCTTGAGTGCGTTGATGCTCGTGCAAAGCAGTGTCGTCTTGCCCGAACCGGGGCTGGAGACAAGGTTGAACGCGCTCACGCCATGCGCCGCGAAATGAGCCCGGTTATGGCTCGCCAGCCGCTTGTTTTCGCCCAGTACATCGGCTTCCATCTGGATGACGCGCGCCTGACTGATACCGGGCACCGACACCCGCGCGGCGCCAATGCCATAGTGAAGATCGCCCCCGACCGACACCGCAGGAATAGGGTGGGCTCCGGAGGGTGTTTTCCGCGCATTGGTGCGCCCGGGGTCCGACTCGGCATTGCAGCCGCAGATGACACACATGGCCTTCTCCTTTAAAGTTCAGTCGTCGAACACCACAAGGTCGACTATTCGTACCTCGGAGCCTCCGGTGGCCTGCAAGGTGTAGCTGCCGCAAGACGGACAGGCGTCAAGATGGCTTTTGATCTCCACGCCGGCCGCGCAGTGCAGACAGCGGGCCGTGCCAGGAATCACGTCTATCGCGAGCTCGCTGCCTTCCATGCAGGTGCCGGGCATCATGGCCGTGAGCGCGAAACTCAGGGCCTGTAGTTCGACACCGGCCAGCGCACCAATTTCAAGCCGCATGAATGAAACCCGCCCGAAGTGTTCGCGTTCAGCAGCCTCTTCGATCATGCGCAGGATGCCGGCCGCCATGCTGACTTCATGCATCCATAGCCTCGGGCACGATGGCGGGCGGAGCAGCTTTATCGAGCATCCAGGACTGCCCCCAAATTAGCGCTCGCGCGAGGTTTATAAGCGCAACTGGCGCAGGCGGCTCCCCGAGTTCGAATTGCATGCCTCGTATCGCCAGCAGCGTGCACGGCGGCGGATCAACGCCGTACAAGTCGCAATAGACCTGCATGACTGACTGTGCAGACATGGCGTGCGTAGTGAAACTGACATCACGCGCCGGACTTAGCGTGGTCACCTCGAACGGAGTGGCGCAGTTCAGGCTGGTATCGACGAATAGCACGCGCTCGCGACACACGAGGTCAAGCGCGTGCTCGATTTGAAGTTGATAGTCCTCGAGAAACTCCACGCGATGGCCACTCGCCGACCCGGCCAGCGCAGACAATTGCTGCACGAATAACGGGCCTAGTGCATCGTCGCCACGACTCAGGTTGCCCCACCCGAAAATCAGCAAGGGCGCAGTCATGCGAACGGCTCCATCGACGCTTTGCCGTGGCGCACTATTTCGCCGTGCGGCGACTTCACTACGTGATCGACCAGCCCACCGTCGGGTCCAAGCAGTACGACATCGAGCGGCATCTGGCCCAGTGCGTGCGTGGCGCAGGAAAGGCAAGGGTCGAATGCACGGATGGCCACTTCAATACGGTTGAGGAGCCCTTCGGTCAACTCATGCCCATCCAGATACTGACGCGCGACCGAGCGCACGGATTCGTTCATCGCCTGGTTGTTGTGCGTAGTGGAGACAATCAGATTGCACCGTGTGACGAGGTCGTCCGCCCCCACTTCGTAATCGTGAATGAGCGTTCCCCTTGGCGCTTCGATGACGCCAACGCCCCCTCCCCGGCGCTCACCGCCAGCCATCAATTCGCCTTGCAGGATGTCCGGGTCGTCGAGCAGTTCCTTGATGACCTCTACCGTGTGCAACACCTCGATCATCCGAGCCCAGTGGTATGCAAGGGTCGCGTGCACCGGCGCGCCTTTGCCCCAGGCGACGAAGTCCTGGCGCTGCGCTTCCGCAAGTGGACTCGGAATAAAGTCGCAATTTTGAACGCGTGCGAGCGGTCCGACCCGGTACCATCCCGCGTCGCGGCCGAGGCTTCGCAGGTGCGGAAACTTCATATACGTCCAGGGCCTGCTCTCCTCTTCTATCAAGTCCATGTAGCGCTGGTCGCTCGCGCCATCGAGAATAATCTTGCCGTCGGCGTCGCGCACGCGCAGCACGCCATCGTAGAGATCCATCGCGCCATCGGCTCGAACGAGTGACATCATGTTGGAGGGAAAGCTCCCAAAGCCGTCGTAAAGGATAGGGTTTTGCGCATGCAACTGCTTGGCGATGTCCACGGCATCGGCGGCCCAGGCGATCATCTGGTCCACGTCCTGATAGAGCGCATCACGTTCGACCTGGCTCACGTGCTTGTTCATTCCGCCCGGTATCGCGCCCGTGCCATGAATGCGCTTGCCCGACGTAACGCGGATAATCTCCTGGCCAAACTTGCGCAACAGAATGCCCTTCTTCGCGATGTCCGGATGCGCCTGCGCCACACCAACAATGTTGCGCAGGTCAGCTTCAGAGTCGAAGCCGAAAAGCAGATCCGGTGACGCGAGATAAAAGAAGTGCAGCGCATGCGATTGCATGACCTGGCCGTAGTGCATCAGCCGGCGGATCTTCTCCGCAGTTCGCGTGACGGGCTGCGCACCTACAACCAGATCCATCGCCTTGGCCGCCGCGAGTTGATGCGACACCGGGCAGATACCGCACAAACGCTGCACCATCACCGGGACTTCCCAGTACGGACGCCCTTCGATAAATTTCTCGAAGCCGCGGAACTCGACAATGTGCAGACGCACCTGTTTCACGCGATTCTGCTCGTCGAGCAGGATCGTCACCTTGCCGTGCCCTTCAACACGTGACACCGGGTCGATAGCCACGCGGCGCAGGCCTTTGGAATCTGCCGCGGTTTCGAGATCGAAGCTCATCGCGTTTGGGTCCTCGCTCTCAGTCGTAGTGCATCAAGGCGTGGCCCAGTTGCGGCGTGCGCCCGGCCATCAGGTCGTTCAGGAAACTCCAGAATGCATCCGCCGACGGCGGGCATCCGGGCAAGAAGTAGTCGACGTGCACGATCGCATGGATCGGACGCACCTGCCGAAGCAACAGCGGCAATTCGGGGTCGTTCGGAATCTCGCTGCCTTCGCTCAACCCCGGGCGATCGTGATAAACCTCGTTGAGCAGGACGCCTACGTCGAACCGATTGCGCTCTGCCGGCAAGCCGCCATTGATGGCGCAAGCCCCCATGGCCACCAGCGTCTTGCAGTGGGCACGAAACGCGCGTAGTACCAGCACGTTCTCGGAATTGCATACACCGCCTTCGATCAGTCCGATGTCGCACTGGCCGACTTCCTTGATGTCGGTCAGCGGCGAGCGGTCAAACTCAATGTGCTGGATCAACTCCAGCAGACGCTCGTCGATGTCGAGGAAGGACGTGTGGCAGCCGAAACAGCCCGCCAGCGAAACGGTAGCGACCTTTAACTTGGCGCCCCGGGGGGGCACATCGACGATCATTGCCGGATTCATGACAGGGCTCATGAAGCCTCCTGCATGTCCGGGTCGGCCGCCGTGTGCGGGTCGTACCGACGCTCACCAATCGGGATAACGAAGCCGCGCCGCTTGGGCAGGATCGCGCCGACCGGGCAAATGCTCGCAGCACGGTCGGCAAGCGCCATATCGGTATCGACCAGCTTTCCGCTCATGCTGTTGACCACAAGATGTGTTCCGATCCCATGTCCCGCGATAGCGAAAACGTCTTTGGCGTCGACATCGTGACCTGCCCTCACGCACAGTTCGCACAAGATGCAGCGGTTGAAGTCAATCATGACGTCGGCGTGGCTCGCGTCGATCGGGCGTAGTGGATAGAACTCCTCGAACAGCACGTCCTCCATCTTCATCTCGTAGGCCGTCGCCTGCAGCAGGCAGTTGCCGCTCTTTTCGCATGAGGGGCAAAAGTGATTGCCTTCGACGAACAGCATCTGAAGCAACATCTTGCGCTCGGCGTTCAGCTCGTCCGTGTTGCTTTCGACTACCTCGCCCGCTGCGGCGTGCAAGGTGCATGCGGAGCCAGCCCGGCCCTTGACCTTGACGGTGCAAACGCGGCAGGAGCCCTGCGCATGAAAATCCGGATGCCAGCATAAGTGCGGGATGTAACGCCCCGCCCGCCGTGCTGCCTGCAGAATGGTCTCTCCCGGCTCAAAGAGCACGTCTACACCGTCGAGCGAGAACGTGGCGCCGATATCGCTGGTATTGCCGGTCTTGCCGAGCGTAGTCATGGGGTACTTTCCAAATGCGCGGCTGCATCGTCTCGCCCGGTCGCGCGGCGTGCGTCCGCAAGCTCTGCGTCGAGATCGAATGCCGGCTCGAAATGCAGCGACTTCAGACGTCGCTCGTAGGCGGGCCTGAACTTGACGATGGTATCGTGAAGGGCGTTGCAGGCCGAGCCGCCCAGCCCGCAATGGGTGGTGCCGTGCATCAGCGTGTCGATGCCGCTGAGCAGATCGACGTCATGACGCGAGCCTCGACCGGCTGCGAGTTTGTCCATGCTCTTGACTACCAGCGCCGTGCCCACACGGCACGGCGTGCAAAAACCGCAACTCTCCTCGGCGAAAAACCCCGCATAGTTGCGTGCCACTTCGAACATGTCGCGCGACCGGTTGAACACCATGAATGCGCCTGCCGTGGGTACGTCCTCGAACCCGATGCGGCGACCAAACTCCATCGCCGATAAGCACTTTCCCGATGGTCCGCCGACCTGCACCGCCTGAGCGTCGTGCGCCCCGCAATCTTCCAGGATGCGATCGATGCTTGTACCCATCGGATATTCATAGATACCCGGCCGATCGCAGTCGCCCGATACAGAATGTATGTTTGTGCCCGTTGATTTAGGCGTGCCGATGACCGCCCACCACGCGCCGCCTTGCAATGCGATATGCGTCGCGGCGCACAAGGTTTCAACGTTGTCCACCGCAGTCGGCTGATCAAGATAACCGTGCTCCGCGGGAAACGGCGGACGGATGCGCGGAGTGCCGCGCTTGCCTTCGAGGGATTCGATCAAAGACGACTCCTCCCCGCATACATAAGCGCCGGCGCCTACGTGAATATCGATGTCGAAATCGAATCCCGAATGCCCTTGGATCGCGGTCCCCAGTAAGTGAGCGTCGCGGCGGCGCTGCAGGACATTGCGCAACGGCTCCAGCAGGTAGCGGTATTCACCACGCAAATACATCAATCCATGCCGGGCTCCTATCGCGAGTGCGCCGATCGTCATCCCTTCAAACACCATATCTGGATGGCGTGTCAGCAGCACGCGGTCCTTGAACGTTCCGGGTTCTCCTTCGTCGGCGTTACACACCATGTAGTGCTCGCTGCCTTTCGCGTCACGGCAGAGTTCCCATTTCTTGCCCGTGACAAAACCCGCGCCACCGCGTCCACGCAGGTTCGAGATCGTCATCTCGTCCACCAGGTCATGGGCTCCGCGCGCCAGCGCAGCAGCGATGGCTGCGCCGGGCGGAAAGGGAGTGCCGAGGAGGACATCAGCGCGTCGGATATGGTCGTCCACGAGAGACCAATGGGCCGGCCACGCAGTGACAGGCACCCTTGATTCGATCAAGTCGGCGATCGCACCTACGCGCTCGGCGTCGAGCCGAGTGACAACTATATGGTGATTAATCAGCAAGGACGGTCCTTGATCGCACAGACCGGTACAAGAACAAAAATCCACACTGACGCGTGCGTCGGCCCGCATGCGGCCCGGTTCGACACCCAGTCGTTGGCACAAGTCGGCCATCAATGCCGCGTTACCTTGCATACGGTCGGTGATGTTGTCGCTAAAGAGTACGCGGTACTCGCCCACCGGCTGGGTGTGAAAGAAGCGGTAGAACGTCGCGACGCCTTCTACATGGGCAAGCGTCAGCCCCAGCGCACTCGCCACGTATGACAGCATGTCGCGCGGCAGCCAGGTATGCTGCGCCTGTGCCTCGCGGAGGATCTGCACCAGTGCGTGCGGATCACACGCGTAGCGCGAGACGAGCGAATCGATGGCCTCGTTCTGGATTTCAGCGGGTTTGGACAGAAGACCGTGTGCAGTGGCCACGATTGATCGCTCCCATGTCTAGACCGATGCGCTAATCGCTTCGGGCGGTGGAGTTCAAGCCAACGGTAAAGCACCCTCTTTCATCGCTCGTTTTGAGCTGACAGAGTAGCCCGCATCTGCGGGTAACGATAGCCTCGGAAAATACTCAGATCTGGTCGATTACGCCGCTCAGCGAGAGAAGCGTCCATCTATCAAATATTTCGGGTCATTCATGGACCTACTTCGGACTTGAAAGAAATCGACAAGCCGAAAGATCGAGCACTCCGCTTTTCATATCCAGGCGGTCCAGACTTCAATCCTGACTCTTCTCCCACATGTACCCTCTTAAAGCCTGGGCTGAGACCCTTGCTCACGGCAGGAGAACCGCAGCACCTTCAAACCGGCCCGCACGTAGATCCGCTAAAGCCTGATTAGCCTCCTGCAGGCGATAGCGCGTTGTCTTCGTGACAATGCCGATCTGCGGTGCCAAACGCAGGAAATCGACCCCGTCCTGACGCGTCAGGTTGGCAACCGACAGCAACTGCCGCTCTTCCCAAAGCAACTTATAGGGGAACGCAGGAATGTCACTCATATGGATGCCCGCGCACACCACGCGCCCGCCTTTGCGCACCGCCTTCAGGGCGCTCGGTACCAGGTTGCCTATGGGTGCAAAGATGATGGCTGCGTCGAGCGCTTGTGGCGGCGTTTCGTCCGAGCCGCCTGCCCAGATTGCACCAAGGCTACGAGCGAAGGCTTGCGTCGCCAGGTCTCCCGGACGGGTGAAAGCAAAGACCGACCGGCCCTGCCATTTAGCGACCTGGGCGAGAATGTGCGCAGCCGCCCCGAAGCCGTAAAGCCCCAAGTGCTTGCCGTCACCCGCGATGGTTAATGAGCGCCAGCCAATGAGTCCCGCACAGAGCAAGGGGGCGAGCGACTCATCGGTGCCGGAATCGCCTAGCGGAAACGCAAAGCGTGCATCTGCAATCGTCGCGGTGGCGAAACCGCCGTCGCGCGTGTAGCCGGTGAATAGCGGCCGATCGCACAGGTTCTCCCGGTGCGCGGCACAAAACGGGCAGACGCCACAGGTGTGACCCAGCCATGGAATACCGACCCGCTCACCCAACTGCAGGCCTTTAACGTCCGCCCCGAGAGCGTCGATGCGCCCAACAATCTCGTGGCCAGGAATGATGGGTACCTGCGGATGCTCGAGCTCACCGTCTACAACATGAAGGTCCGTGCGGCAGACACCGCACGCGCCCACCTTCACCCGAATCTGGGTCGGACCAGGTTCCCGGTCGGCGAGTTCGGTCCATTCAAGCGCACCGCCGACCTTGTTCAGCACCATTGCATGCATCGATTTCTCCGTTTGCATGAGTTCGAGCGCAGGTGGCCCGCTTCGAGGTTTGACGACTATTCAAAGCCTGAACCTCGCCGAAGCGCTGCACTCAGTGACTTGCAAACTCCAGCACCACGCGCGAAGGAACGTCGCCATGGGCCAGCCGATGGAACACGTCGTTGATCGCCGATAGCGGCTGCAACTCGATATCCGCCTTCACCTTGCCGTCCGCGGCAAAGGCAAGCGCTTCGGCCATGTCGCGTCGATTGCCGACGAAGGAGCCCTTGATCGTGATGCAGTTGGCTACCACGTCGAACAAGGGAGTCGGAAATTCGCCCGGCGGCAAGCCCACCAAAACGCAGGTTCCGTGCTTGCGGGTCATGCCTACACCCTGCTTGAACGCTCCTAGCGATGGTGCGGTAATCAGCACACCATGAGCGCCGCCACCGGTGGCCTTCTTGACAGCTGCGATCGGATCTTCGTCCTTCGCGTTGACCATCGCGTCCGCGCCCAGACGTTTAGCGTGTGCGAGCTTGCCATCGTCGATGTCAACCGCGCACACGTGCAAGCCCATGGCCTTGGCGTACTGGATACCCAAATGACCCAGGCCTCCGACACCTGAAATGACAATCCATTCGCCCGGACGGGCCTGCGTCTCCTTGATGCCCTTGTATGACGTGATGCCGGCGCAGATAAGCGGGGCCGCATCCCGGGCGGCCAGATGCGCCGGTATGTGTGCTACGTAGTTGGGGTCCGCGAGGATGTACTCGGCGAAGCCACCGTTTTTCGTATAGCCGCCGAACTGCGCTTCCGCACACACCGGTTCGCGCGCCGCGAGGCAATATTCGCAATGTCCACAGGCGGAATAGAGCCAGGGCACACCAACGCGGTCCCCTTCTTTCACGGCCGTGACACCCGCGCCGATGGCGGTGACTATGCCGATACCCTCATGGCCCGGGATGAATGGCAACGTGGGTTTCAAGGGCCAGTCTCCGTTTGCCGCATGCAGATCGGTATGGCAAACGCCACAGGCCTCGGTCTTGACCAGCACCTGCCCCGTCCCGGGCGTTGGAATGTCGACTTCCTTCAGTACCAGTGGCTTGCCGAACGCTTCGACAAAAGCGGCTTGCATCTTGCCTTTCATGATCTTTCCCTCAATTAAAACGTGTCTGGCGCTTTACGCCACTGCGGGCAAATTCAGGCCTCTAACCGCCTCGATCATCTTGATAAGCACCGTCTGCGCATCGCCATATACCATGTCGCAGTTGTCGGCATAGAAAAGGGCATTGACAATCCCGGCATAGCCTTTGCCTTCTCCGCGCTTGATCACGAATACTTTCTTGGCCTGATCAGCATTGAGGATCGGCATGCCGTAAATAGCGGAGGATTTATCAGTACGCGCTGCTGGATTCACCACGTCATTCGCGCCGATCACAAGCGCCACATCGGTGCTCGCGAACTGGTCATTGATGTCCTCCAGTTGAACAATCAGGTCGTAGGGCACACCCGCCTCGGCCAGCAGCACGTCCATCTGGCCCGGCATCCGGCCGGCAACCGGATGAATTGCGAACTTGACCAATACGCCCCCTGCCTGCAGCAGTTTGACGAACTCGAAGAGCTTGCCCTGGCCTTGCGAAACTGCGAGGCCGTAACCCGGCACGATGATGACTGACGCCGCATAGCGCATCGCGATGCCTGCGTCGCCCGGCTGCATTGGCTTCAAACTGCCTTTTATCTTCCCCTGCTTGTGCTTCGCCACTTCTCCGAAGTTCGTAAAGACCACGTTGCTGACGGAGCGGTTCATCGCCTTCGCCATCAACAGCGTCAGCAGCATACCGGCCGCGCCCACCACCATCCCCGCGATCATCAGCGCCGGGTTCTGAAGCACGTAGCCCTCGAGCCCAACCGCCAGGCCCGTGAAGGCATTGAAGATGGAGATCACGACCGGCATGTCGGCACCACCGATCGGCAACGTCATCAGGATGCCTAGCGCCAATGCACAACCGAAGAACAGGTAGATCGTAGTCGGCATGGCCAGTACCAGGACAGCCTTGTCCGCGCTCGCTACGACGATGTATGCGCCGACCGCGACAGTCGCGAGCATCACCAGCGCGTTGAAGGCTTGCTGTCCCTTCACACGAAACGGCTTGTTGATCACCCCGTCTAGTTTGGCCCATGCGATCAGCGAGCCCGACAGCGACACGGCGCCAATTAACGCTCCCAGCAAAGTGACGATGAGCTCAGTCTTGCCTTGGGCCTTAATGCCGAACAGCTCCACAGCGGCAATAGCGCCGGCCGCACCGCCGCCCATGCCGTTGTAGATCGCAACCATCTGCGGCATGGCCGTCATTGCGACTTGACGGCCGCTCCACCAAGCCGCGCCTCCGCCAAGGCCCAGCGCGACGACAGCAAGGCCGATGTTCACCGGCAGGTTCGACCGCGCAGCAGTGCCGACGCCGAAGGCGTAGAGAAAGCTCGCGAGCACAGCCACGGCCATGCCGATACCGGCGACGAAGATGCCCGAAGGCGCCGTCACTGGCGATGACATACGATGCAGGCCATACAGGAAGAGGAAGGCCGCCGCCAGATCAGCCGTACCAATGCCGAGTTGTTCAATGAGAGTTAGCATGGCGGCGTCCTCACTGCTTCTTTGCGTGGATAGACTTCACGCGAGCGGTCTTGCCGTGGGCGGCATGCTTCGCGGGAGGGCCGCTTGTCTTGAACATCGCAAGCATGCGGTCGGTAACGGCGTAGCCACCCGCGGCATTGCCCGCACCCAGCAGCACGGCGAAAAAACCAATCACCTGCTGCTGCACCGTTGATGCATTCAGCAGCGCATAGATCCCGCCCACCACCACGATACCGTGCACGAAGTTCGAGCCCGACATCAAGGGCGTATGGAGGATAGCCGGCACGTGCCCGATGATCACCCAGCCCGCGAACGCGGCAAGCATGAAGATATAAAGGGCGACGAAGCCTGAGATACTGATCTGGAAGTCCATGCGTGTGTCCTCTGTCGGCTCGTGATGTCTACCTGGATGTGGCCGGTGTCGATTTTGTCGGCCGTGCGGCCGGCGCGTCCGGGCTTGCGGCTTTGTCTCCTTTGTCTTCTTTTTTGCTCGCGGAAGCTTTGTTCTCGCCCGCATGCGTGAGAACCGTCTTGGCGAGGATTTCGTCGCTCCAGTCGATTTCGATCACGTTGTCTTTCATGATCAACGCAAGGAGGTTGTACTGATTCTTCGCATACAGTTCACTCGCGTCCTCACCGAGCATTGAAGGCACGTTGAGCGGAGCGACAATCGTCACCCCTCCCAATTTCACCGTCTCGCCGGGGCGCGTGTCTTCGCAATTACCGCCGCCCTCGGCTGACAGGTCCACAATCACGGCGCCGGCCTTCATGCCAGCAACCTGCTCGTGGCTGATCAGCTTGGGCGAAGCCTTACCTGGAATGGCCGCCGTCGTAATGATCAGGTCCGCTGCCTGAATATGTTTTGTGAGTACTGCTGCGACCTTGGTCTTTTCCTCCGCACTCAGCTCGCGCGCATAACCGCCTTTTCCGCGTGCATCGACGCCGGTGTTCACGAACGTGGCGCCTAATGACAGTGCCTGCTCTTCGGTTTCGGGGCGCACGTCGTAGCCTTCCACGATCGCACCTAGCCGGTGAGCCGTGGCGATGGCTTCAAGTCCCGCCACGCCCATTCCCATCACGAGTACATGGGCAGGCCCGAGAGAACCTGCCGCACTCGTGATTTTCGGCAGCACGCGCGCCAGATGTGTGGAGCCAAGCTGTACCGCGTAGTATCCGGCGAGCGCCGCCTGGCTTGAGAGCGCGTCCATTGCTTGCGCGCGGGTAATGCGCGGCACTCGCTCCATCGCGAAGCAGGTGATCTTTTTCTCGATCAAACGCTTCACCAGTGCAGGCTCGTTGTGCGCATAGATGAAGGAAACCAGGATCGAGCCCTCCTTCATCGCATTGATCACCTCAAGCGCGGGTGGTTGAACGGCAAGTACAACGTCCGCATCCTTGACCAATGCGCTCCGGTCAGCCATGAAGACCACGTTCTCGAAGGCCGCATCGTCCAGGTCGATGGCCGCCCCTGCGCCGGTTTGCATGTGCAGTTTCGCACCCAGCTTGATCAGTTTAGGAATGACGGCGGGAACGAGCGCCACCCGGCGCTCGTGTGCGTGTGTTTCCTTTAGCACGGCAACGTTGATGTACATGTCGGAGTTTCCCGTGGCGAGTCGTGGTCAGGCCGGAGCGTTCAGATCAGCGGTGCGAACCAGCTTCTTATTGACGAACTCCTGAATTCCCATGTTGCCAAGCTCCCGCCCGTAGCCGGAATACTTGATGCCTCCGAACGGCAGTTCGGCGTCGGACCAGTCAATGTTGTTGATGAACATCATCCCGGTGTCGACCTGGCTGGCCACACGCTTACCGCGCGCCTCGTCCTTGGTGAAGACGGAGCCGCCCAATCCGAAGTCGGAGTCGTTCGCAAGAGCAATCGCGGCGGCCTCGTCTTTGACGCGGAAGAACGAGACGACCGGGCCGAAGAACTCGTCACGAAAGGCCGGGTTGTCAGGCTTGATATCGGTGAGGATCGTCGTTTCCATGAACGAGCCGGGCCTGTCGATGCGCTTGCCGCCCATCACCAGTTTCGCGCCGCTGGCCACTGCGTCGTCAACTTGCTTGAGCAGTTGTACCAGCGCCGCTTCGGTCGACAAGGGACCGTGCGTGGTCTTCTCGTCCATTGGATCGCCTGGTGTCAGGGCCGAGAGAGCGAGCTTGAACCTCTCCAGGAACTTGTCGGCGATGGAATCGAGAACAATGAATCGCTTTGCCGCGCAACAGGTTTGGCCGGCGTTGTACATCCGCCCCCATACCGCCCATGGAATGGTCTTCTCGAGGTCAGCATCGTCGAGCACGATAAACGCGTCGCTGCCGCCCAGTTCCATCGAAGTCTTCTTGAGGTTCTGTCCGGCTTGGGCCGCAATACTTTTGCCTGCCGCGACACTGCCGGTCAACGCCACACCCTTGATCCGCGGATCGTCGATAATTTTCTCGGACTGTTCATGCGAGATCAGCAGGTTGGTGTAAGCGCCTTTAGGTGCGCCTGCGTCGATCCAGAGCTTTTCGAACGCAATGGCGCATTGCGGCACACAGCCCGCGTGCTTGACCACCAACGTGTTGCCCGCCATTAGTTGCGGTCCGGCGACACGTGCAAGCTGATAGAACGGAAAGTTCCACGGCTCCACGCAAAAGAGCACACCAAACGGGCTGCTTTCCATGTGGGCTGCGCCGACTTTAGGATGTAGTTTGGTTGGTGCCAGGAACTTTTCAGCATGCTCGGCGTAGTAAGCAAGGATGTCGGCGCTGAACTTCACCTCACCACGTGCTTCGTCAATCCGCTTGCCCATCTCCAGCGTCGCCAGCTTCGCGAAATCATCGACGTGGCCGCGCATCAGTGCGGCGGCCTTCCCTACGATCGCAGCGCGCTCCGCGTAGGTGGTGTGCTTCCAGGTCTGGAAGCATGATTCGGCCGCAGCGAGCGACTGTTCCAGCTGCGAGTTGTTCAGTTGGTCAAAACTCTTCAGGACTTCACCGTTGCTCGGGTTAACGCTTTGGTAGGCCATGTCTTGCTCTCTTCAGGTAGAAGTGTTCCGGAGGTCAGGGAGATGACATCAAGTGTGCTTAAACAATTTTAATAATTAAATACGTAATACTAATTATTAGTTATTGGGATGTTAAATCCGGGCTTAGTGAAGCCACGCTACGCACGGCGTAGCCGCTTCAACAAAGCGGCATCTTTCGACGTCGACTTTTGAATTGATGATCAATCATAGGCTGTGTCGACACCGAAACCAGCCTCGGAAACTACTCAGTACAATTGCGGGCTTACCGGCAATGCGCAACGACGTGAATTTGGGCGCGGCACCGTACCATTTAAGCCGTAGAGCTTATTCAAAAAATCGCCCATCCTTGCCCGCTCAGCTGTGCGCGAAAGAGTCGCCTAATATTTCGTCTCGTTCTGCGGAATCCGATAACAAAAAGTCTCGTCGGGCCTCCTCAATCACTCGTCTCGCGTAGGTATCTTGAGGGTCGTGATCCTCATTCTTCATATCCCAGTTCCGCGCTTCAGCGTCGGGCGAATGAGCTGTTGGCAACGAGACGAAAATCTGCGAACCGTCTCCGGGCGCGGGAGACTCTTGAATCAAGCGTCTGAGCACTTCCTCTCGAATTTGTTCGGCAGTAAAAACTTGCTTTGACATGACAGTCTCCCGAGATTCACGCAATGAGTAAGACGGAGCCGATTCAAGCATTGGGCCGAGAACCCCGCCCAGAAGCGGGATCAGCGTGCTCGCTCGTCGCTTCCTCTGTAATGACCCGATACAGTTGAGAAAATTGTTCGTCCACCTCGCCATCAAAAAGCGGGTCCGCCTGCCCTTGCAGACCAATGTCTTCGATCGCGTGCCAGTCTTCTTCGTCGAGGCTCTTTCTGGCTGCCGGGAACAGCGTCAACTCCTCGATGGCCATGTTGTGCCGGAGTCGCTCGGCATAAAGCCGGACCCGGATGTCGACGAGCTCCTGCGACATATTCTCTCCCCGGGTTGCCGCCTCCAAATCCCTCAGCAAATCGAGTCCATCCCGGATCAACTTCGTATGTTGTGCCTCGATCTCATGCCCGAACTCGACCGGGAGCGCCTTCTTTGCCAGCAACCTCTCGACCATACGATCCTCCAGCACGTGATGGGTCACGTCGGGAAAACGCGTCAGATAACAAAGCGCATCGACCAGCAATCCGATATTTGGCGCAGTTGCATCAGTCCGGAGATTTGATTGGTCGTTGAGCAGGCGCACCACTTGTGTGAGCCTCGAATGTTCCGTAATCAGCCTTTCAATAACATTGGACATGGCGCGCCATCCCCTATTCTTCGTTTTCTGTCTTGGTACGACAATGGAAGCTTCGCCCGCACGTAGCCAACAATTCCAGCAACATGTTTGATTGTTTTCATCGGACGGGTACGCCCCCTCACGTTACGCATCGGATAGGGCATCAGGTATCAGTCCTCGACAAACGGTCGACCGAGACATCGCCTGTGTTGCCGTAAGCGTTGCACTCGCTCGAAGCCGCAGTGTGAACACGAGCTCATAAATGTCTCTGTACTCGCCCTCACAATAGCGCCGAGTGCGCAACAAAGGCAGATTCGGAAACTACTCAGGCCGCCGTCCCACAATACTTTTGAATGAACAGTTTTCGGCCTGCGTAAGACCGTACAGCATCGTGATTCACAGCTTTTCCAGCACCATCGGCACGAGCGATTCCCCGGCTCGGGGCCTGCGACATAAGCGCAGGTTTGATTGCTGGATCTTTGCAAGACAGCGGATGATCTGGCCGTCTCCGGTTGCGAGGTCGTATGACTTCGTCACGTCGGATTCGGCAAACTAAGTAGTTTCCGATCCTGCCTAAGCAATTCTTTGGGGATTACATTGGTCAGATAGCACCGCGAAGGCTTCATCGTTTGGTCGCGGGAGGCGCTGTCCTGCACAGTGCAAACGCGTCAACCTATAATCATAAAACTAGGAGTACAACCATGGCACTACCAATTTGGGGCATCTTGGGTGGTATGACAGCATTATTCTTCTCGGCTCTTTTTTTGCGCGGGCAGAAAATGCTCGAACCTCGCAGAGCGGTGTCCAAGCGTAACGGCACAAAATAAGACCGACTATGCGGAGCATGAAATTCCCTCAATCTACAAAGCGGAATTCGTACCGGGGATGGTCCGCGAGCCTCCTTCGTCAATGTCGCTCGATGTACTCAACCGTTCGGGAAACGGCTGAGCAATGCCGCGCAGACTGAGAGAACGTAGTCGCTACCGCCCTCTCCGCTATCTGCGACGCAGGCCCCTACTAACTACTGGAAGACGGGTCGTCGACACTATTGGCATGCACCAACTGTGCCGCAAGTGCCAGGCAAGTCAAAGCCGGCAGAGACCTCGAGCCGGTTTTCTTCATGATCAACGCCCGGTGATTCTCGACCGTACGCTGGCTGATGCCAAGGTCCGCTGCGATGATTTTGCTAGGGCATCCCGCAAGCACGAGATCCATTATCTGGTGTTGTCTCGGTGTCAGGCCCGAGATGTGACTGGCCGCAGCTTCACGCCAAGCAAAGAGCTTTTGCGAATTCAGTGACTGTTCAAACGCACGCCCGACGCTTTCGAGTAACTCGGTAGTGCCGATCGGCTTTTCAATGAAGTCTGAAGCGCCTTCCTTCATGGCCTGCACCGCCACTCGTACGTCGCTGTTTCCCGTGATCATGATTGCGGGTAACCGGTCTCCCCGGTCGTGCAATAGCTTGAGCAGGTCGACACCTTTCATACCGGGCAAGTAGGCATCCACAAGCAGGCATGCCTCTCGTCCCGGCTTGTAGGCTTCCAGGAACGCCTCACAGGACTCGTAATCTTCGACGGTGCGGTCGTCGTCTTCAAGCGCCTGCCGAATTTCCGTGCGGACATATTGGTCGTCATCGACTATGTACACGACGGACGATGTCTGCCCCGTCAACCGCGCGACAGGCTCTGAAGCCCGCAGCGGAACTGAATGACGCGAAGTATCCATGAGACCTTCGATCGCCTTGATGAGGTCCCCTACCTTCACCGGCTTGTTAAGGTGCAGGCATTTCCCTTGAGCAATGTCGCGCAGAGTCTCCAGCGATATGTCACCCGTCAAGATGATCGCCGGAATCTCCCAACGGGCGATCTTGCGAACGCTGGCAACAACCTGGAGCCCATTCATGCCTCCGGGCAGGTTGTAGTCCGCCAGGATGAGGTTGGGTCGGATGACGTTCTGTAACACGAGTTCCAAACCCTCGACACCGTCGGATGCCGTCCTCGCGTTATAACCCTCTGCCTTGAGCATCGACCCTATTAGGTCTCGTACTTCAGGGTCGTCCTCGATAACGAGTATCGAGCCATTGTGCGCGTTCGGCTCCGGGGTTGCGACCTCCGCAACGGGCTCGCCATCGTGCTTTGGAGGCCCGCTCGTTTCGGGCGGCACAAGCGCGACTTCAATCGAGAAAACGGAGCCCTTGCCAGGCTGAGAGCGCACCGTCACTTGATCGCCGAGAAGATCAGCCAGACGATTCGCTATAGACAGGCCAAGACCCAAACCCCGGCTGCGTTCACGCGCCGCGTTGTCCAACTGATGGTATTCATCGAATATTGCCTTTAGCTCATCGTTCGGAATACCAATACCTGTATCCCAGATTTCGATGCGCAGTCTATCGCCTTTGCGGCGGCAACCTAACAACACGCGCCCCCGCTTGGTGTACTTGAAGGCGTTGGACAGCAGATTACGAATCACCTGCATCAGCAAATGCGGATCGCTTCGAATCAAAAGACTACATGGGGCAACGCGGAAAGTGAGGTTCGACGGGAGAGCGCGGTCGTTGAACTCATCCTTCATTTGATCAAGAAGCTCGCCAATTGGAAAACTGGCCAGCTCCGCATGAACGGTTCCGGCTTCGATCTGGTTGATGTCCAGCAACGCGTTCAACATACCGGACATTGAGCTCAGGATATGCTCGAAACGCTCGACCAT
Organism: Burkholderia sp. PAMC 28687; assembly: GCF_001577465.1. NCBI lineage: Bacteria > Pseudomonadati > Pseudomonadota > Betaproteobacteria > Burkholderiales > Burkholderiaceae > Burkholderia > Burkholderia sp. PAMC 28687. Next base: position 1,100,673 of record NZ_CP014506.1, on the reverse strand, counting down.
CTTCTTGGCGGCGTCGCCTTGCACTGCGTTCGCGAGGGAACCTTGCAGCAGGACAAGCGCTTGCAGCGGCTGGCGCAGGTCATGGCTCGCCGCAGCCAGGAATCGCGACTTCGCATTATTGGCCTGGTCTGCAAGCCGTTTGGCTTCCCTCAACGAGGTCTTTACCAACTTACGTTCGGTAATGTCCGCAAACGTAATGACGACGCCCTCCACCCGGCCGTCCTCCGTTCTATACGGCAAGATCCGACGAATAAACCAGACACCGGTTTGCGTCTGTATCTCACGTTCGGAGGGGACCGACGTGCGCAGTACCGTGCGTGTGTCGGCTAGCAGATCGTCATCCGGAGCCAACGACCTGAGATCTCCCAGTGGCCGGCCTATGTCACCCGGGAGGACCTTAAACAGCGATCTCGTCGCCGGCGTGAAGAAACGAATATTGAGTTGCACGTCCAGGAACAGCGTCGCTACCTCGGTGCTATACAGGACGTTCTGGAGATCGTTGGACGTCGTGCGCTGCCGCTCCAGCGTCTCTTGTAGCTGGCTGTTGAGCGCAGTCAGCTCTTCGTTCAGCGCTTGCAATTCCTCTTTGGAGGTCAGCAACTCCTCGTTGGTCGATTGGTATTCTTCGTTGACCGACAACGCCTCTTCGTTGACCACCTTATGGTCCTCGCTGATTATCTCAAGGCTGTGGATTGCACTCGCCAGTTCCCCTTTGGTTGCCTCAAGCTCGCTCTCAAGCTCTGTAATTCGAGGCACGTCCTCCGGCGACGTAGTGACGGCCTTCCTGTCATGATGGTCATGATGCGGCTCGTCGACAAAGCAAACCAGAAACATTTCCTCTCCGTCGTTCGAGACAGGCTCGACGTCGAGTTTGAAGCCCACAACTTGGCCGTTCCGCTCCGTCGTGCCCCCGGTGATGACCACGCGCGCATTGGATTGCTTCGCGCGCTGGATGGCGAGCCGGAGCCTGCTTCGCACGTCCTGGGACGCCATTGCCAAGATATCTTGCGTGGGAGGGCCCGACGCGACATGCAGATACCGGTCGGTGGGTCCGACAGAATGGATGCATTCATGGTCCCCGTTGATCAGGACGGTCGCAGGTGCATGCGACTGGATGACCAGTCGTCGACACAGCTCTGCCATGGCGGATTGGCGCGAGACACCGTGGCCCTGCTGTTGCCGGGAGGCAATACGGACCGCATTGGTAGAATTCATCGAAAAGCCGACGTCGTGCGATCGGCCGCGACCGGTATGCCGATAAATTCGCTCTGACTTTGAAAGAATCTCGAAACGGCCGTCAGGTTTTCCGACTGTCTCTGCACTGCCGAGGAGAAGAACGCCGCCGTCGCGCAACGCGAAGTGGAAAAGGGATACGACCTTCGTCTGGGCCTCGGGATTCAGATAAATGAGCAGGTTGCGGCACGAGACCATGTCAAGCCGGGAAAATGGCGGATCCACAAGCACATCATGAGCGGTGAACACCACCAACGACCTCAGCTCGGCCAACACCCTATAGGTGTTACCTTCCTTCATAAAAAAATTAGCCAGTCGAGTTGGAGATACATTCGTCTCAATGGTTTCCGGATACAGGCCTTCGCGGGCCTTGATAAGCACATCCGGATCGGCATCTGAAGCAAAGACCTGCAGCTTGATGCTTCGCCTCGATGCCGCGATCTCCTCGAGAAAAAGCATGGCGAGCGAATAGGTTTCCTCTCCGGTACTGCACCCTGCGATCCAGATGCGAATGTCCTGACCTGGCGCATGATTACGGACAAGCTCGGGCACAACGGTTTTCGCCAGCAAATCAAAAACCTTCGGATCGCGAAAAAATTGCGTGACGTTAATCAGGATGTCTTTGGCGAGAAGTTCCAGTTCGGCAGGGTCGTTAGCGAGAACCTCAATGTAGCCCGCCATGTCGCGCGTCTCGACTGCCGCCATTGCGCGGCGGCGCTCTATTCGACGTTCCAGCGTGCCGCGCTTGTAGAGCGTGAAATCGTGATCGGTTCTCGTGCGTAACAACTCAATTATCGGAGCCAGCCAAGCCGGCCCGGCGCCCTCGTTTGAATCTTCGTCAGCCCGCTCTCTGCCTGGAGTTCGCCGCCGGTATTCCATGAGCGCTTCCGGAATTTTTGCTAGCGGCAGCACCCGGTCCACTGCCCCGGTGGCAATCGCGCTCAGTGGCATTCCGTCGGATCCCGCTTCGTGCGGATCCTGGGCAATGATCATTCCGCCTTGCTCCTTGATCGCCTTCAGGCCGAGACTTCCATCCGCGCCGGTTCCCGACAGGACAACGCACGCAGCCTGTGGGCCATACTCTTTCGCGAGTGAATGCAGCAGGAAGTCAAAGGGCAGCCGCGCGCCGTGACGTGCTTGTGGAATGGAACTGCGTAACACTCCGTTGGCGACGGATAATACGTACCCGGGGCAATAATGTAGAGGTGTTCCGGCTCAACCAGCATACCGTCTGCCGCTTGCATGACGGTCATCCGTGTATGACCGGTAAGCAAGCTCACCAACAAGCTTTCGTGAGCCGGATCCAGATGCTGTACAAAGATCCACGCTGTCGCGGTTCTCGGCGGCAACGCTTCGACAAGCTTACGGCACGCGTCGAGCCCGCCTGCCGATGCGCCGATCCCGACGACAAAAAGCTCGTCGCTCCTAGCAGCAGGACCAGCGTTTGAAAGTGGCTTGCGCTTCGACCTGGGTCGAGAGAGGCTAGCCTGACGAACGATACTTGCAGGCATCTTGTGCATCCGGAGAGAATTGTTTCGAAGCGGCCTGCGCTCCTCGAGCCTTCAGACTCACAAATGCAAGCCGTCAGTGGCGTAAGTGCAGATCTCTGGCATTCGACGAACATCCCAGGCAGAAAGCCGTAGCGACCTTGCAGTGACAAACACGTCGATATGCGCAGATATGCGGGATCGGAGAATAATCACGCGATTGCAAAAACCAATCGGGATTCCCATTGTAACGCATAAACCAGGCTACATCAGCGTATGTTTGCGGATTCAGGAGCGAATGCAGATGGGTACCCGCGGAGCAGCCCCTGCATTCAATTCATTCATCGTACTCGCCTATCTCACTGCTGTCGCTTAGGGTCAGGTTAGCGTGACGGGTCGAAAATCACGCGGCTGTGCGCCGCTTCATTCTTGCGCCGATCAACAGACTGCTCGTTCACTCTTAAACTCAATGCGACAGATGCTATTTTTTTTGTGCTTCATTCACAATTGAAGAATGCTCTAGAAGAAATATCCCGTTGGGAGCAAAAAGATCGACAGATTAGCTGATCGCAAGATCGACGCGCGAATGTGCCGCAAGTATCGCAATCTCTCAGCGCTATCTGACGACGGAAATGCCGCTTCCCATACCGCAGCTATGATGATCCGGTCCCGTCGAGTCGAAAGGGTCGGAAACTACTCAGGCGCATTTTTATCGGTCAGATCCAACGTTTGTCGCCATACATGTGACGACAGATTTGCGGATGCCCTATCTCTGGCGCGCTGCCTCCAAGCTCGCGACGCCACCGCGAACTCCCCGCGCCACTGGCATTCAAGGGCCCACACCGACGGGCTTCCATTCTGCCAATGACAATGCGCTCCCGCTAACGGTTCTGAGTACTTTCCGACCTACCGTTTTCTTTATCCAAGCGTGATCATTCCGAACACGGCCACCCCATAGTTGCCCGAGATGCGGAATCGCGCACCACCAATTTTATGCTCTTTAGGATCCCGGAAAATGCGCTCGTTAGTAAGCCCCCTTACATTGAAGGCGCACCATCGCATAGTGAAAGCGCTCGTAGCGGTGAGTTGCACAGCAGCGGCCCTTCTTTCGACTTGTGCCCACGCAGAGGAACCAGCCACAACGTGTCCGGTCGACGCCAAGGTGGGTTCAGGTGGATTGTCCACATTGCCTCGCGTCATCGTTTTAGCAACAGGAGGAACGATCGCAGGCCAATCCGACCCTCGCGCCGCCGACGCATACAACGCAGGCAGTGTCGGCGCCCAACAGCTCATCAAGGCTGTTCCGGGGATTGAAAAGTTAGCCCGTCTCTCGACCGAGCAAGTCGCATCGATTGGTTCGCAGGATATGAACGACACGGTCTGGTTTCAGCTTGCACGACGCATTCAACAGGTTTCTGATAAGAACGAGGCAGATGCGGTGGTCATCACGCACGGCACCGACACACTCGAGGAAACTGCCTTCTTCCTCGACAAGGTTCTCCATACTGACAAGCCCGTCATTCTTGTCGGATCGATGCGCCCGTCCAACGCCATTAGTGCCGATGGACCAAACAATCTCTATGAAGCCGTCGAAGTTGCCGCCTGCAACAAGGCGAGCGGTCGAGGCGTCATGATTGTCCTCAACGACAGGATCGAAGGTGCAAGGTGGGCAACGAAGACGAACACCACGAGCGTGCAAACGTTTCGGTCTCCGGACAGCGGATCGATAGGCTATGTCGACCCGGCGAGTGTGCGATTCATGACCAGCCAGCATGCGCCTCACTATGCCGGGCTAGCCCTGCCTGCAGCGGGAACGTTGCCACGGGTCGAGATCATCTACGGGCATAGCAATATGGACGGCATGCAGATAGACGACGCCGTCGCCAACAACGCGAAGGGCATAGTTTTAGCGGGTGTCGGCGATGGAAACACATCGATAGCAGCGCTTTCCGCACTTGAACGAGCAGTCAAAAAGGGCGTGGTCGTCGTCCGCTCGACGCGCGTTGGATCCGGATTCGTGAATCGCAATGTCGAGGTTGACGACGACAAAAGCGGTTTCATCGTCTCACTGGACTTGAATCCTCAGAAGGCGCGCATTCTTACGCAGCTTCTCATCGCTAACGGGGTAACGTCCGCCGCTCAAATGCAGCAGCGATTTTCAGCCACCTGGTAACGCCTGCTCAGGGCACCATCAGCGGCAGCCGGACAGCCGCAGCGGCGAGTCACGATAGCGACTCGTCCTCCCCCAAACGATCAACGGCAGCTACGACCCTTCGGAAAAATATCAATGGAAATCCTAAAACACCTGTTCACAGAGGAGCCGCTTCTCGCGCTATTTGCGACGATCGCGCTTGGCTACCTGGTCGGCAAGATCAAAATCGGAAGCTTCGTGCTGGGCGGTGTCGCCGGAACGCTTCTGGTGGGCGTGGTCATCGGCCAAATGAACATTCAGATTGACCCAGGGATCAAGGCAATCTTCTTTGCATTGTTCATCTATGCGGTCGGCTTTCAGGGCGGTCCTCAATTCTTTCACGCGCTGAACAGACGGTCGTTGAACCAGTTGGCGTCTGCAGTCGTCATGTGTGTTACAGGACTCCTTTGCGTTCTCGTCGCAGCGTGGGCTTTTGGGCTCGACCGGGGAATGGCCGCGGGACTGGCTGCCGGCGGCCTGACGCAGTCTGCAATCATTGGAACAGCTGGTGACGCCATCAGCCGGCTGGACTGGCGCCGGCAGTGATAAAAACCATGCAAACCAACGTCGCGGTCGGATACGCCGTCTGCTACATTTTTGGCTCGCTTGGCCCAATCATCATGGTGACATGGTTCTTGCCATGGTGATGAAGTGGGATATCCGGCAAGAGCGGTGAAGCTCGCCAACTCTTGTCGGGCGGCAAGGCCGAACTCGACCCGGGGCAATTCAATGCTATTACCCGGTAATACACGCTTCTTTGCAATCTCCAAAGCAAGTACCGCGTCGGGAAAACTGCGCTACGATCGATACCGAGCTTTCGATGCAGCGGTTGAAGCAATCTATCGCGGGGGCAAAGCGCTCGATGTCACCGACACGGCATTGGTCCAGGTTGGCGATAACGTCGCGATCAGCGGCGCGGTGGGAGTCATGGACGCTGCTTCCAGCATGCTTGGTCCGAAGTCGTCGCGCCCCGATATGACCGTCGTGCTTGAGAGCGAGAGATCATCCTGACCAATCGTGAAATGACTGGCCGGAAGTGGGCAAAATGCATGACGACATAAATGTCGCCACCCGTCACGGTGTTTTCCTGACCGCGGCCAAGCGCATGGGACGCGACCTGCCCTTGCTGAGCAACCTTCAGTTGAAAACGGGCGATGAATTGCATTTCGTCGGCAGCTCTGCCGATCTCAACCGCGTGCAGCCGAAATCGGCTACAAAATTACGGCTGCATCCGTTACCGACTTCGTATTCTTTGGCCTCGGCATGATACTTGGAATGCTGATCGGACTGATCCAGTTCAAGCTCTGGAGCGTGCCCGTGTCGATCGGAAGCGGTGGCGGCTGCCTGCTGTCAGGCTTGCTCTTCGGGTGGCTTCGCAGTGTCCATCCGAAGTTCGCGGCGTTGCCAATCGGGGCCTCGAACTTTTTACGCGACTTTGGGCTTGCCGTCTTTGTCGGAATTGTCGGAATTGCGGCAGGTCCCCAAGCACTGGTCGCGATTCGGCAATATGGTTTGACCCTGCTGCTGCTCGGCGTCGCCGTCACCCTTATCCCTCAGATCGTCACGTTCTTTTTCTCCTACTTCGTTCTACGCATTCGGAATCCAATTGAAGCACTGGCGTGCGTCGCAGGCGGTCGCAGCGCGAATCCCGCGTTTGCGGCATTGCTATCCAAGGCGGGCAATGCCACGCCGGTCGTTTCCTTCACCGTCACCTACGCCGTTGCCAACGTCTTCCTCACGCTGTGGGGACCGGTCATTGTCGGCATTATTTCGAAAAACGCAGGCTAAAACTTTTAGCGAGACCATCATGGCAGAGCAAGACTATAGTAAATTTTCTGGTCTGAGCCCGTTCGAACTTAAGGACCGGCTCATCGAAATTGCTTCATCCGATGCACAGCGAATCATGCTGAACGCGGGCCGGGGGAATCCGAATTTCCTCGCAACATTGCCGCGTTGGGCGTTCCTGAGCCTGGGTGACTTTTCCCTGCGAGAATCGGAACGGTCATATTCCTATTTAAACAGCGGCTTCGGCGGTCTTCCCGAACATGACGGTATCGTGCAAAGGTTCGAAGCCTACGCTAACGATCATCGACAGAGTGACGGCGTTATCTTCTTGCGCTCCGCAATTTCCTATGTCAGAGATCAGCTCGGCCTCGACCGTGATTCGTTTCTCTATGAAATGGTGAGTGCATTCCTCGGCTGCAACTATCCCACGCCGCCGCGCATGCTTGAACACACGGAACAGATCGTCAAGGCGTATCTCACTCAGGAAATGTTCGGTGCACAGCCGAAGAGCGGGGACTTCTCCCTGTTCGCCACAGAGGGTGGAACGGCCGCGATGGCCTATATCTTCCAGACGCTTCACGAGAATGGCCTGATTCAGGCTGGAGACAAGATCGCTATCGCAACGCCGATTTTCTCGCCGTACCTGGAGATTCCCGTCTTAAGCGATTACCAGCTAGAGGTAGTCGACATCCGGATGGACGAACACGCTGACTGGCAATTCCCGGAAGCCGAGGTCGCCAAACTGAAGGACCCGGCTGTCAAGCTCTTCTGCCTCGTCAATCCGAGCAACCCACCGTCGACAAAGCTATCGGATGCCTCGCTGGATCAGTTAGCGGGGCTTGTCGCCAGTCATCGCCCGGATCTGATGATTATCACCGACGACGTCTACGGACGTTTGCAGATGACTTCGTTTCCCTGTTTGCCAAATGCCCACACAACACGCTTTGTGTGTACTCGTTTTCCAAGTTCTTTGGCGCGACGGGTTGGCGCCTGGGCACCATTGGCGTACATGACGACAATGTCTTCGACGCATCGCTTGCAAAGCTGCCAGAACCGCAGAAACAACTGCTCGACAAGCGTTATTCCACGCTTACGACTGAACCTCGGGCACTGCGTTTCATTGATCGTCTGGTCGCCGACAGTCGCGCCGTCGCATTGAACCACACAGCGGGGCTCTCTGTGCCGCAACAGTTGCAGATGGCTCTGTTCGCGCTGAACGGACTTATGGACCGGGACCATCACTACAAGAATTCGGCCAAACAACTCATACGCAAGAGGCATCAAACGCTTTACCGCGAGATGGGAGTGAAGGTGGAACGGGATGCTAACGACGTCAATTATTACAGCTTGATCGACCTCCAGGAGATCGGCGGCAAGCTCTACGGACCCGCCTTCGAGGCCTGGTTTATCAAGAGCAATCTCGGAACTAACTTCTTGTTCCGTCTCGCAGAAGAGACAGGCGTAGTCTTATTACCTGGGAACGGCTTTGAAGTTGTCGATACATCGGCCAGGGTATCGCTCGCAAATTTGACCGATATCGAATATGCCGCGATCGGGAAGTTTACCCGACAGATCTTGAATGAATACCGCGAAGACTACGAAAAGGCAGTGAAGCGCTAGTACACCGCGGATTGGCATGTTTTTCCCGGAACCACCAGACGGCGGTTCACTTCGTCACACGATTTGCGGCCGGCGAGCGACATGGTCGCAAGTCGTCGCGGGCCGCTGCCTGAGTAGTTTCCGAGGCTGGCGTTGCGGCGCGTTCAAGCGCTACGCTCGTCTATGGAAACCGTCACGCAACGCCCGCATGCATCGACCGCCGCGGCCGCAAGCGTTGTGTATTACCGAAGCGAGAACACCGTGTATAAGCGCATTCTGGTCGCAATAGATGGAAGCGAGACGTCGCTCCTGGCGCTCGACTCAGCCCTGCAGATCGCTCGGGAAGCCGATGCCGAACTGCAGCCCGTCTACATCATCGACGCACCCTTGATGGCCTACGACGCCCCAGGCTACGACCCGTCGATCCTGCGTGACGCGTTGACCAAAGATGGAACACGAGTAACGAACGCGGCGCTCGAGAAGATGCATTTGCAAAAAACCAGAGGCGTCGCGCGGATCGCTGAGGTCGATCTGTATGGCGACGGCATTGCACAACGCCTGCTGGTCGCGGCGGACGAACTGAAAGCCGATCTTGTTGTCATGGGTACCCACGGGCGCCGAGGTTTCCAGCGGCTCTTGCTAGGAAGCGTTGCCGAGCGTTTCGTCCGAATGGCAACGTGCCCAGTCCTGCTCGTTCCTGCCCCCCATCCGGGCGCCCTCGACACCGCAGCGCCTGCTGCTGCGAAATCCATCGAACATCCGGTCTGATTGAGTAATCGTGGCCGGCAGCCTTTCAGGAAGTGACCATCATGAATCCCATCACCCTGTTCCTTGCGTTGGTACTGGTACTTGCCGGGCTGGCGACCGGCGAATTTGTAAGCGTGTGGCTGGCTCCGCTGTTCTTTGTCGCAGCCGTGCTCATCTTCCTGTCCGTGAGGGTCGCGAACGTCTGGGAAAAATTCGTGGTGTTGCGCGTTGGCAAATTGCAGGGCGTCAGGGGACCGGGGTTCTTCATGATCATCCCGGTAATCGATACCGTAGTTGCCGTCATTGACGAGCGTATCCAAACCACCTCGTTTAATGCCGAGCAGGCGCTCACGAAAGACACGGTGCCGGTGAACGTCGACGCGATCATTTTCTGGCACATCCACGATGCGCAAAAGGCGGCATTGGCCATCACCGACTATCGGCAGGCGATCGACCGGGTAGCACAGACATCGCTACGGGAAATGATCGGTTCATCGATGCTGTCGGCGCTTCTGTCGGACCGACGAGCAGCGGATGCCCAGTTGCGGGACGAGATCGGCGCCAAGACGGCTGCATGGGGCGTGACCGTTGGCTCTGTCGAGATTCGTGATGTGGCGATCCCGGTGGCATTGCAGGACGCCATGTCGCGCCAGGCGCAAGCCGAGCGCGAAAAGCAAGCTCGCGTAATTTTGGGTTCGGCGGAAGCGGAAATTGCGGCGAAGTTTGTCGAGGCGGCAAAGGTGTACGAGACTCAACAGGGAGCGCTGCAGTTGCGCGCGATGAACATCATTTACGAAACGACCAAAGAGCGCGGGGCGACCATCCTCATGCCAACGTCAATGGTCGACAGTCTGAATCCGCCGCTCGCGCTTGCGATCGCCGGACGTGATCTGCCCGGCGCCGAAGTCAAGCCGCTCATCAAGACCGCTGCGTAGCAAGTGCCTCTTCAATGCCGGCCGCCGTTGCATCGATAGATGTCCCGGCATTGCCGGCGATCATTGCCTCGATGTCGCTCAACGCACCAATGACCGAGCGCCGACCCGTGCGGCTTGCAAAATCACACGCCGCTTCGACCTTTGGCGCCATTGATCCTGCCGAGAAGGCCAGCTCGCCAAGCGCTGCTGGATTCGCACGCGCGACCAAGCGCAACGAGGGCTTGCCCCAGTCGAGATAAACCCCTTGCACGTCTGTCGCGATGACGAACAGATCTGCCTTGAGTTCCGCCGCGAGCATCGCGGCGCTGCGGTCTTTGTCGACCACTGCCTCGACACCCCGATGCCGCCCTTGTGCGTCAGCGACTACCGGAATCCCACCACCTCCGGCGCAGATCACCACACAACTGTGTTCGAGCAACCAGCGTACAGGCTCTATCTCGAGCATGCGCACCGGCTTTGGACTCGGTACGACACGCTGTAACTTGTCTCCCTGTGCCGCCAGGGTCCAGCCTTTCCCCTGCGACGCCACCGCCGCTTCGGCCACCGTGTACCTGGACCCGATCGGTTTGTCGGGGTGTTCGAAAGCCGGATCGGACACGCTCACTTCAACCATGGTCAGCAAGGTCACGCAAGCCCGTCCTGCAGGCAGCAGGTTGCGCATTTCCTGCTCGATCATGTAACCGATCATGCCTTCCGTTTCCGCATCGAGGACATCGAGCGGGAAGCTGCCCGCCTGCAGCGCGAGCATGCCAACCTGTGGTCCGTTGCCGTGCACGATCACGAGGTCGTTGCCGGCCGCTGCCTTCGCGAGTTGTGCCGCAGCGATCCGCACGTTGTTGCGCTGTGCTTCCGCGCTTACCGCTTCGCCATGCTTGAGCAACGCGTTGCCGCCCAATGCGATTACCATTAACATTGTGCTCTCCTCACTCGGCCAGCGTGGCGACGAGAATAGCCTTGATCGTATGAAGGCGGTTTTCAGCCTGTTCAAAGACAATCGATGCGTCCGACTCGAATACGTCGTCTGTCACTTCCACGCCATTCAGCAAGCCGTATTTATCGCTGATCTGCTTGCCGATCTCCGTCTTGGTGTCGTGAAGCGCGGGCAGGCAATGCATGAACTTCACACGCGGATTGCCGCTGGCCGCAAGTAAGGCAGCGTTCACCTGGAAAGGCAGTAACTCCTCAATCCGTTCACCCCATTTCTCGAACGGCTCACCCATCGATACCCAGACGTCGGTATAAATGAAATCGACACCCTTCACCGCTTCCGCCGGTGTTTCCGTCAGCGTCACACGACCTCCGCTAGCCGCCGCGAACGTGCGGCACTGCGCGATCAGGTCGTCGTGCGGCCACAACCGGCGCGGGGCACACAGGCGTACGTCCATGCCAAGCTTCGTGCCCACGATCATCAACGAATTGCCCGTGTTGTTATGGGCATCGCCTATATAGCAATAGCTGATTTCGTGAATGGGCTTGTCGCTGAATTCGTGCATGGTCAGCACGTCGGCGAGCATCTGCGTCGGGTGGAACTCATCAGTGAGCCCGTTATACACGGGTACCCCTGCGTACTTGGCGAGTTCGTCCACGATCTCCTGCCCGTAGCCCCGGTATTCGATTGCGTCGTACATGCGGCCGAGTACGCGGGCAGTATCTTTCATCGACTCCTTATGACCGATCTGGGAAGCGCCTGGGTCGATATAGGTGACATGGGCGCCCTGATCATGAGCCGCAACTTCGAATGCGCAACGCGTACGAGTCGAGGTCTTTTCGAAGATCAGCGCAATGTTCTTGCCCACCAGCCGCGCGATTTCCGTGCCGGCATATTTGGCGCGTTTAAGATCCCGCGACAGATCCAGCAGGTACCGAATCTGACGCGGCGTGTATTCGATCAGCGTCAGGAAACTGCGGTTATGTACATTGAACACGATGAGATCCGGTTGAGAATGGGTGAAAGGCGGGTGAGTGTTTTAGGCGTCGACAGCGTCGCGCTCGATCGGGCAACTGAGGCAATGCGTGCCACCCCGTCCACGTCCGAGTTCCCCGCCCGGGATCTCGATGACCTCCACGCCCGCCTGCCGCATCTTGCGATTGGTGTAAGTGTTGCGGTCATACGCGACCACCACGCGCCGGTCGAGTGCCAGCACGTTGTTGCCATCGTCCCATTGTTCACGCTGGGTTTCATATGCGTCTCCGCCAGTCGTCAGGATACGCAGTGACCCCACCCCGAGGGCATTGCTCACGACCGTCAGGAACTTGGCGTTATGGCGCTCATAGTGAATTTCGCCGGGTGCATCGCCCGGATACAGGCTGGTGCATCGGATCTCGTCGGCAACCTCGGGATAGATGCTGACAAAGTCGATATCGAGAAATGAAAACACCGTGTCCAGGTGCATCGAGGCGCGCCGCTTCGGGAACTCACACGCGATCACCCGCTTGGCGCCGCCGCCCGCAAACAAATGCCGCGCGACCTGCGTGACCGCTTGCGGACTCGAGCGCTCGCCCATGCCGATCAGCACCACACCGTTGCCGATGGACATGACGTCACCGCCTTCCATTGTCTCCACGCCGAAGTTGCGATCCGGGTCACCCCACCACGTGTTCACCTTTCCGGCAAAGCGTGGATGGAAACGATAAACGGCCGCGACCAGCAATGCTTCCTTGCGGCGCGCTGGCCAATACATGGGGTGAACCGTGACACCGCCGTATATCCACGCGCTTGTGTCGCGCTGGAAGATCAGGTTGACGAGCGGCTGGATCACAAAGTCAGATTGCTCCAGATAGCCGCCAAAAAGGCCACGGGCGTCGAAAGGCATTTCAGCCTTTGCCACACCGCCGACCAGCACCTCGGCCAGTTGTACGGCCGGCATCTGTTCGAGCCACGCACGCAATTCCTTGAGCATCCCGGTGCCCACTTCCTCCTCGACAATCCGTCGATCCAAAATCCAGTCACGCGCGACCGGGTCGCCGCAGATGGTTGCAAGCAGGTCGTGAAACTCCAGTACTTCGATACCGCGCTCGCGCATCGCTGCCGTGAAAACATCGTGGTCTTCGATTGCCTTGTCGACCCAGATGACATCGTCGAACAAAAGGGATGCCGCGTTGGCGGGAGTCAGCCGCCGGTGTGCAAGACCCGGACGGCAGACCATCACCGTGCGCAGCTTCCCCGCTTCCGAATGAACACCCAGAGCCATCAGCGATTCCCCCTCAATGTCTTCCCGCTCTTCATGAACTAACGACGTAGGTATAGAGCCGCACGCTGCCGTCGGTCGCCTTCTTTCGATAAATTCCCTGGATCTCGTTCTCGAAACCGGGAAAGCGGTTGCCGCCTTCCTCGAACATCCGGAAGTAATCGAGCGTAGGCATCGCGCGCTCGGTGTAGCGCTCGCCGGATACCACCACCGCAATGCCCGGCGGATAAACAAGCCCGAGTGTTGCCGCGATTCGTCCCTCGATCTGGTCGATCGGCAACAGCTCCACGTTGTTGCGCACAAGTTCGTGCATGGCGGCTTGCGGGGTCATCGCCATCTCGGGAAAGTGAGCTGCGCGGAATTGCTCGCGTTGCAGGCGGCTTGCATTGCGCTCACGATAGAACGCATGCATGTCGGCGCAAAGATCGCGCAGGCCGATTCCCGCGTAACGCTCGCTATGCGCCGCGACGAAGGTCGGGATGACATCGTCGAGAAGCGCGTTCTCGTCGTGCAATTGCTTGAAGCGCACCAGTGCCGAAAGGAGCGTGCCCGCCTTGCTCGACTCCAGCCCCGGTGTCAGCAGGAACAGAATGCTATTGAGGTCATTCTTCTCGGGCACGATGCGCCGTTCGCGCAGAAACTCGGCGAGCACCGCTGCCGGAACACCGTGCTCCGCGTATTCGCCGGTGCTTCGATCGAACCCGGGCGTGATGAGCGTCAGCTTGTTCGGGTCCGTCATCGCGTAGCCGGGCGCGAGGTGGCCGAAGCCATGCCATTTCGCGTCCGGCGCAAGCTCCCAGTAACGCGGATCGCTCGCGAGTTCGTCCGTTGACAGGTCTTCCCAGCGTTGCATGCCGCTCGTGGCCGTGACCTTGTCAGGAACAAACGGATCGAAGAACCATTGCCGTGCGGGGTCCGTCTCGGTGGCTTCGTAGTCGTGTTTCAGCGCACGGATCTTCTTGCGCATCTCGATCCCGAGCTTGATCGTGTCGTCCCACAGCACTTCGCCGGAGCGGCCCTTCATCATTTGCGCGCCCACATCGAGCGAGGCGAACAACGGATAGAACGGTGACGTGGATGAGTGCTGCATGAAAGTCTCGTTGAAGCGCCGGTGGCTTACCTGACGGCGCTGACCGTCAAGATGCGCGTCCTTTACGTGAATCTGCGACGCTTGCGAGAAGCCGGCGAGCTGCTTGTGCGTCGACTGCGTGGCAAGGATGCCCGGCGCGTTGGCATCCAGTCCCTCGATGCCCATCGCGAAACGTCCCTTGAATAGCGGATGGAACTTCATGAAACCCGCCCAGGCTTCGTCGAAGAGAATGTATTCGCACAGGTGCCCGATCTTCTCGATCAGCATTCGCGCGTCATAGATCGTGCCGTCGTAGGTGCATTGCTCGATCACCGCAACACGAAATGGCCGCTCGCGCTGCCACGCCTTAGGATCGTTGATGAGCTTGTTGTAACGGATGCCGTCGCGGATGCGGTCTTCGTCGAGCGCGTCGAAGTCGATCGGACCGATCATCCCGTGCGCATTGCGCTGCGTCTGCAAATAGACGGGGATGCCCCCGCCGAGCAGCAGCGCGCCGTGATGTGCCGCCTTGTGATTGTTGCGATCGAAAAGCACCAGGTCACCCGGTGTCACGAGTGCAGTCAATGCAATCTTGTTGGACGTGGACGTACCGTTCAGCACGAAGTAAGTCCGCTCCGCGCCGAAGATCCGCGCCGCCGCTTTTTGCGCAGCGAGCGCGGGGCCTTCATGAACTAGCAGGTCACCTAGTTCGACGACGGAGTTATCCAGGTCGTTACGAAATACTGCTTCGCCCAGATGCTTGACGAACGCACGGCCGATCGGACTCTTCTGGTAAAACACGCCGCCGTTGTGGCCCGGACAGGTCCACATCTGGTTCGCCTGTTCCGCGTAATCGACCATCGCGCCAAAGAACGGCGTCTTGAGCGAGTCCGCGTATGTCCGCAAATGGCTCACCAGATTGCGGGCGACGAACTCAGGCGTATCCTCTTCGATGAACACATAACCCGTCACATGCCCCAGCACCGCAACCGGAATCTCCGCGAGCAGATGGCGCTCGACCAAAATAAAGATGGGTACGTCAAGACCCCGCTCGCGTACAAAGCGCACGAAAGCCTCAACGTCCGTCTCAGATTCGGTCAGCGACCATTCCACGATCACACAGCCAACCGCGGCCTCGCTCCGGATGGCGGAGGACGCTTCTGCCACCGTGACGGTGACCGTGCTGGCATACCCCAGGCGTCCGAGTTCATCGACAAGGCGCTGCAAGCGTGACGGCGGCAACGCGGGTGGCAAGGGCAACGCACAGCAAAACAGGAAACCGAACATCTGGTCGTACATCATCTTGATCCTTGTATTGGCAATCGTATTGCGTCATTCACGACCTCAACTGATCTTCACCAAGCCCCTGCTGAACAGGACGACAGCCACACTCGCCACGACCACGAGCACGCCCGCGACCGATGCCTCACGCCCCGTGAACACACGCTCGGCGGCTGCATGTTCACGCCGTGCCCACCAGAAGACGGGGAAGCCGAGTGCGAACAGAATTGTGGACATCAGAAGGAACTGCAGTCCCGCGGCATAGACGAGCCAGAGGGAATAGACAGTCGCCAACACGCCGGTCCAGATCGATTCTTTCGAGGTTTCGCCGGCGGTCGGTGCGTACTTCGACTGCGTCGCGTAGCGCCACAGGAAGACCGTGCTCGCCAGATACGGCGGCAGAATCATGATCCCGGTGATCGAGATCAGCCACATCCAGGCGTCGTGGGCGAACAGCACCACGAAGATCACGAGCTGCATGATTGCGCTCGATACCCACAGCGACGGCGCCGCGGCATGGTGACGGTTTTCTTTGGCCAGGAACTTGGGGAATACACCGTCCTTCGCCCCTTCGAACGGCAACTCCGCAACAAGGATGGTCCAGGCAAGCCAGCAACTCAGCAGCGACACCAGCAGCGACACCAGCAGCGAGACAACGATAAACACCGCACCCCAGTCGCCCACCGCTGCCTTCAGCACATAAGCTGCCGACGGTGAAGCGAGCCCCGCCAATTGCGCCTGATGCATCACACCGAACGGCAGCGCCGAAAGCAGGAAATAGAGGATCGTGCAGACCGTCAGGCCGAGAAAGGTCGCGATCCCCACTTGCGAGGTTTTGCTGGCGCGGTCCGAAACCACTACCGCACCCTCGATGCCAATGAACACCCATAAGGTGACAAGCATCGTGCTCTTGACTTGCGCCAGGAGGCTGCCCAAATGCTCCTGAGCGCCCCAGAAGTCGTAGGAGAACATGCCGCCCTTGATCGCCACCGCCATCGCGCACAGGGCCACAGTGATGGTGCCAATATTTAGTACGCTCGAGATGACGCTCAGGATGGCTGCCCGCTTAACACCATAAAGCACGACAAAATGCATGACCCAGATCAGCAGCGACGCGCCGGCAATCGACGGCCAGGTGTTGCCCGCCGCGAACACGGGAAAAAAATAGCCGACCGTCTTCATGATCAGCACGGCGAATGCAACATTGCCGAAAGCAGCGGACAGCCAGTAGCCCCAAGCCATCTCGAAGCCGGCGAACGAGCCGAAGCCTTCTTTCGCATACGAGTAGATGCCCGCT
Source organism: Burkholderia sp. PAMC 28687 (assembly GCF_001577465.1). Taxonomy (NCBI): domain Bacteria; kingdom Pseudomonadati; phylum Pseudomonadota; class Betaproteobacteria; order Burkholderiales; family Burkholderiaceae; genus Burkholderia; species Burkholderia sp. PAMC 28687. The sequence goes on along the minus strand of NZ_CP014506.1, from coordinate 1,083,861 downwards.
TTCAGATCAGGGCGTTTGTCGGCCAGCGTGCGGAACGTGTTCGACAGAAAGAACATGCCGACAAGCGTGATCATCCACGCAATCACGATTGCCGCCAGTCCTGCCCCCTGTGCCATGTTCTGCGGCAGATTGAAGGCGCCGCCGCCGATCATCGAGGCGATCACAACACCCGTGAGGAGGGGCAAGCTCAGCTTGCGGCCTCCGGGTTGAGCGGCGGGTTGAGCAACGACCGTATCGGCGGCAGCGGGCTTGAGCGGCAAACTGCTATGCGTCTGGTCCATAAGGTGTTTTCTCCCTGCTGCTGGTGTGCCGTTGCAAGCGCCCTTCGGCGTTTGACCCGATCCAGCATAGGGACTGCATCAGCTCGCTCGTTGATCTTTATCAACCCCGGTTTAAGTGGGACCGATACCTTTCAAAGCGGTGGTTCACTGTTCATTGGTCAACACCGCTCAACCCAATCCCAACCAGGGTGATTCCATGCATCGTGCGTACCCGGGCCCTGCGGGGCCGTTCTGCTCCGAAGACAGCAAGTTTTATCTGGTGGGTGGTGGGATTGCGTCGCTGGCCGCGGCCGCCTTCCTGATCCGCGATGCCGATGTTCCTGGCCGCAACATCACGATCCTCGAAGCGCTTGATGTAGCAGGAGGCAGTCTGGACGCAGCGGGCTCGGCGAAAGACGGCTATGTCCTGCGCGGCGGCCGCATGATCGAGAGCAAGTACGTGTGTACGTTTGACCTGTTCTCATCGATCCCTACGCTCGATGAAAGCAAGACGGTCACGCAGGAAATCCTGGACTGGAATGAAACGATGAAGACTTCGTCGAAGTCTCGTCTGGTACGCATCGGTCGTCGGATCGACAAACCCGAGTTCGGGCTCGCCGAAAAAGACATCCTCACGCTCGAACGGCTCGCAATCGAACCGGAGCGCCTGCTCGGCCGCAGCCGCATAGCGGACCACTTCGCCCCGGCCTTCTTCAAGACCGACTTCTGGCTGATGTGGTGCACTACCTTCGCGTTCCAGCCATGGCATAGCGCGGTTGAATTCAAGCGCTATCTGCTGCGCTTCGTGCACATGGTATCGGGATTCAATCAGTTGCACGGGATCATGCGCACGGTCTACAACCAATACGACTCGATGGTCCGACCGCTGAGAAAATGGCTCGACGACCGCGGCTTCCAGTTCCAGTTCGGCACACGTGTGAGCGATCTGGTGTTTAACGAAGCCGACAGCGAAACGCGCGTGGAGGGAATCGTCTGCGAGCGAGAGGGGCACAGCGAATCGATCCCGGTGGGGCCTTGCGATGCGGTGATCGTCACGCTGGGATCGATGACCGAAGGCTCGACGCTCGGCGGTATGGATCGCGCCGTCGCACTGGACAGCGGCGCCAACACCGGTTCCTGGGCGCTCTGGAACAAGATCGCCGTGAACCGCCCAGCTTTCGGCCGCCCGAACGTGTTCACTGACCACATCGATGAATCGAAGTGGCTGTCGTTCACAACCACCTTGCATGATCCCGCATTCTTCAACCTGGTCCGGGATTTCACCGGCAATGTGCCTTGAGAAGGTGGGCTCATCACCTTCGCGGATTCGAACTGGCTCATGTCGATCGTCCTTCCGCATCAACCGCATTTCATCGATCAGCCAAGCGACGTGCAAGTATTCTGGGGATACGGCCTCCATATTGATCGGCCCGGCGACTTCGTAAAGAAACCGATGGCAGAATGCTCAGGTCGGGAGATCATGACCGAGGTACTGGGGCATCTGCGGGCCGGCAATACGGCTCCGGTTCTCGACCACGCCGTGTGTATCCCGTGCCTGATGCCCTTCATTACCAGCCAGTTCATGCCGCGCGAACACGGCGACCGGCCGGAAGTCGTGCCGCAGGGATCGGTGAATCTTGCGTTTACCGGCCAGTTTTGCGAACTGCCGGATGACGTTGTCTTCACCGTCGAGTATTCGATTCGCTCGGCGCAGGCAGCGGTCTATCAGCTACTTGATATCGATAAAACGCCGCCAGCCGTCTATAAGGGAAAGTTCAATCCGCGTGTCCTGTTCAAGGCGTTCGAGGCTTTGCACGACCTGTAAAGATCGGGAAACACGCCTGTTGCTCTACTACGCACGGCACGCGCTGAGTAGTTTCCGAGCCTGCGCGTGCGCGGTCTATGTGGGTACCATGAAACACACTGGAGCAAAAAGGGTTTGCAGCCGCGCCCCTTCTGCTCCCTATTCAACGCGTTAAAAGGAGAAGCATATGACTGGCAATGACGTTCTGATCGCCACCTTCAATGACCACACCGAAGCCGATGCGGCCGTCCGAAAGCTCATTGAAAACGGCTTCGATATGAAACATTTCAGTGTGGTCGGCAAGGGCTATCACACTGAAGAAAAAGTAGTCGGTTTCTACAACATCGGCGACCGCATGAAGATATGGGGCAAATACGGTGCGTTCTGGGGAGCACTTTGGGGCGCTCTGTTCGGTAGTGTTTTTCTGACGTTGCCGATCATCGGACCGGTCGTCGTGGTGGGTTATCTCGCATCCATCGTGGTCTCCGCTGTCGAAGGCGCGGTTGTAGTAGGCGGGGTCAGTGCCTTAAGCGCGGCGCTCTTCAACGCGGGCGTTCCGAAGGATCATGTTATCCATTACGAGACAGCGCTGCAGGCAAACGGTTTTATCGTCATGGCGAACGGCCCTGCCGAAGAGATGGCGCGCGCCCGTGCAATCCTGCAAGCGCATAAGCCAGCGCGGTTAGATCTTCATGAAGGCGCCACGCCTGCGAACGAAGTTCCAGTCGCATCAGCCCTCTGATGTAACTCGCCCGTATTGGCACGTTGGACATGCCGTTAATCGCAAGACCGAATGACGAAGAGCCTCGCTTCGATGCTTTCGGTACTGTCATACAGGTGCATGCGGGCAACGCGCCGACCAACTAGTATCGGCCCTTTCAAGCCGTCTACACGATCCTAACAACGGCCACCTTGCGTCAAAAAATGCACACCGTCTCAGCTTCTTTGGAAATTCGCGACATTCTCGCGTTCATGCCCCATCGATATCCATTTTCGCTGGTGGACCGCGTGCTTGAGCTCGTTCCGGCAAAGAGGATCAAGGCGCTAAAGAATGTCTCGATCAGCGATCCATTCTTGACAGGTCAATTCCCACGACATCCCATCATGCCCGCGGTCTTGATCCTTGAGGCGCTTGCTCAGGCGGCCGCGTTGCTCACTATTGCGCGAGAGCCTCGCAATCCGGAGAGCAAGCAATACTACTTTTTGGGTATTGACAACGCGCACTTCAAACGCGTCGTCGAACCAGGCGACCAGTTGATTCTTTATGTAAGTGCGGGTCGAAACATGCGAGGAGTTTGGAAATTTGACGCACACGCCGAGGTAGATGGCGTCGTCGCCGCAAAAGCGAAGCCCATATGTTCGGTGACCGACGTCGCGGTGTAACGCCAAAAGGCAACTCACCAACACCCGCCTAGCCACCGGCCGCGCAAACGATCAACGCTCGAGTCAACACTGCCGTCTGCACCCGGATTACGTTCGAACGGATTAACACGATCCCTGTAATAAGCTATCAGTTTTGAACCAGACTTACCCCAACCTACCGCCGGTCTAGGAGGACCGAGAGACCAGCAGCGCGCCAGTCGAGCGACGCTTGCTCGATACAGGTAACAAATCACTTCCAATTTCCAATGTACGGAAGCATACGGTAATCCTGTCGGAAGCTTACTAATATTATAAAAGTGCATCGTGCGGCCCCAGTTGCTGCGCGGAGGACGCCCGCGACCATTACCGAATTCAACCGGTGCAGGTGGCCGCCGTCATTCATCCTTCAAAACTGGCATTGGTGATAATAAAAATGTGGATGCGGAGATATTCAGTGAAGGGCCCGGACTTTACCGCATCGCGTTATACACAAGTGTCGTCGCCGTCGGCTTCGCGTAATAGGCGCAGTGTTTTTGCGGCAATATGAACTTCCCTGAGTCCGAGCCAGATCGTTTTCGCGCCGGGTTCGCCGTCGCTTTTGCGTCCGAGGAATCCCCCCAGGCGTGCGATCAGGCGCAATACTTCATTGAGCTTGGGCTGGGTCGGACGGGGTACTTTCGTGAACAGGTAGGCACTGCGAATTTCGTCTGGATCAAAGAAAAGATGCGCGTCCAGATCGGGGCAAGTGCGTCCCAGCCGCATCAGATAGGCCACGCGCCAAGCCACTACCAGGAACAGCGCCAATGCGCGCTCGAGCTGTTCGATCGAGCCGAGCTGAAGCGCCTCGACGCGGCAAGCATTCTTCAAGATGTTGAACAACATCTCAATTTCCCAGCGCGCTCGATACCAGTCGATCAATTCGATCGCCTCTTCCGAGGTCGTCGCCACGCGGTTGGTCAGCAAGCGCCATTCGATCGGCTTGACTCCCGCGGGCGCATCAAACTCGCGCGCGACCAGACAGGTGGCCGCCACGCACTTGCCTCGGCCTGTGGGCAACTCTACGCGCTGCATCCACAGGTGCTGGCGCACCGTGCGTGCCTTGACACCATGACGCGAGGCCATTGTGAAGCTGATCTGCCCGATGGATTCGCCACGGGTCGCGCGGTCCCACAGCTTGTCTCCCTCCGGCAAGCAGCGGTTATGCGTGGCACGTACCAGCCAGTCGGCCGGCGTACCCAGTGCTTGGGCGCGCTCCATGAGCGCCATCAGGTCCGCTTCGCGGTCCGCCACGTACACCAGGCGCGTGGATGGCAGGCTCGGTGCCATCTCGGCAATGCGTTCATACCCCTCGATCCAACGCAGACTTTCCTTCAGCCCGCCGCGCTTGCCCGATTCGTCCTTCTTCTCGCGCGCCCACATCCACGCGTCCAAAATACCCAAGGGCTCGCGCTGCGGCGTGACCGCGTAGGTCGGATGCAGATACATGCCGCGCTGGGCCTCATAGCTCAGTGGTCCGAGTCCGAACGTGCCTTGACCGTTAAAGTCCAGCTCCGTGGTGTCTTGCAGGCACAGCACCACACGATGCGCTTCCATCCGCTTTTGCGTGTGCTGCCAATGGGGCTCGAGAATCGCGTGCCAGTCGACGTTCTCGTTGTCGAAGAAGCGGTACGCCGCCATCGTCTCGCCCCAACCCTGGCATGCCTTGGGGACACTGGCCATCGGGTCGGCCGCCAATCGTTGCATCAAAAGCCTCGCTCGCTTGTTCAGGCGCGCATCGCCGAGCTCGAGTTGCTCGAATTCCGTCTGGGTCCAGGGCGTCGTTTCGGTGACCAATACGTTCACTCAAAAAGCGAAAGTAAACGCGATTTGCCGAAAGTTTACAAGCCCCCACTCCATGTCATTGAAAGTAAACATGTTTCTCTGCGCTCAGCGACCACCGATCAGAGATGTGTATAACGCAATGACTTTACCGGGGTCGTGAGCCTGGGCTTGGTTCTCAACTTATTCTTGATGCGCCCGATGGCGCTTGGTGAAACATATACGTCTCTGGGCATGGTATTGGCGGTTCCGCTTGTATACCTTCATATATGGCACAACACAAAACGGACCCGTTATTCGAATGCCGTGATCCGATGGGACATTGCCTCGCTGCTGAGCCTGCTAGGTGTGTATTGGGTGTACATTTGTCCGATCTCGATAGTTTTCGAAATGTCGCAACTCGACTGGGTATTAAAAGAGTTCGTCACCACTCTCATGATCGCGCTTGTCTATGGCATGTTTCTTATCGATGTGGAAGCCAACCGCAGATTCTTTAGGACTTTGTGTACGGTTATTTCCGTGCTCGGTCTTTCCAGTGTCATTACTGTCGTATTGACGGCAATACTCGGTAGCAAGGATGCGTTGTTTCTTTTCTCGTTGAACGTGAAAGGATATACCGAGATCACCCTGCACCAGGAGACATCGACAGGCGCTATCTATTTTCCCTTTTCAATGCTCTACGGCGATTACGTGTCGGGCACCGTCAAGCTCGACCGATATTGTGCCTTCTTCCGCGAAGCGGGCATCTATCAGGCAGTTGCATGTTTTTGCCTTGCGTATGAAGCGTTCACGCGACGGTCCAAACTTGTTATGTTTGGGCTTGTTGGCGGGACGATCTGTGCGTTTTCGTCTCTAGGGATCGCTCTGCTTGCAATGAGCATTGGAACCATCTTTCTATTCTCGGGTTCGCGAGTCGCGTCATGGCGTGTAGTGATCACAGCGGTCATGATTGGGCTAGTGTACCCAGTGTCGATGTACACGCCTTATATCGGACTGGAAGACAAGGCACTCACGCACGGCGCCTCACTCTCCGACCGCTCGAGTTCAATCGAGCGGGGTCTCCAGGATGTGCGGCGCAATCCATTTGGCAATGGCCTTTATTCGAGCCTTGGCAAGAACGATGGGATCTGCCTGCTCGCGGAGCTGGGAATGATCGGACTGTTTGGTTTCGCGTGCAAGGTCCTGCTTCTCTCCGGATTGAGACTGGGCCCTGGTCTGAACTGGAAGAAAGTCGCGACTTGCGCGCCATTGTTGATCACGGCGCTCGTGTCGCAGCCAATCGCAGGAGCGCCGGTTATGCTTGTGATCGGCATGGCGTTTGTTCCACGCGTCGTCAATCGAAAGGGTCGCGTAGTGCATCGCCTGAAGAAGCCTGGCATGTCCGCGGCGCTTGCAGCTAAACAAACGTCATTGGAACTGCCTTTGCCGGCGTCTACGATGGTTAATCAGTGATCGCACCATTTATTTGACGACGTTCTGCCCGACTGCGCTGCGCTTTGAGAGGCGCAGCGGCGTTGGGCAATCAATAATCGTATTTCCAGAAACCGAGCTTTCCGCTACTGCGTTGATGCCTTGTGCAAATCCTGAAATGTAGTTGCCGGTAATGATCGTGTCGGTGGTCCCGGGGTCAGGCAGCAGGATGCCAGTGTTACCGCCGCGAGTCGTGGATCCTTGCACATGATTATTGGCAATGACCGCCCGGGTGACCGCCCGCACGTCGTGACTGACGCTCGGATCCACGCCGAATTGAATCCCATTGTTCGCCCCCATCGCGGTCACCACGTTCCCGGTTATGGTGATCGCGCCGCTCGCATCTTCGACATGAAGCGTACCATTCGCGCTCGCGCTGTTCGAAGCGACCGTGTTGCCGCGAATGACGAGATCCGTCACGTGCGCTACATTGAGCGGCAGATCGAGCTGCAGGCTGCCAGGCGCGATCGTATTTCCTTCAATGACAACGTTGGAGCACATGATATGAGGCGTGTTGACGCCGATGCTCGCGTCCACGCAGCTGTTGCCGCTGATGTGCAGATGCCGGGATGGTTTGCCCAGCGGGTTCTCCCTGACCCGCCTTTCCATGCCGTCTTGATTGTTGATTTGAACCCCATATGAGCATTTTTCAAACAGATTGTCCTGTACATACAGACCGTTGAGCCCGGTGCCGAGGAACCACGGGCCAAAGATGTTTGACTGTAACTTCGACGCTTCCGTTGTACGCGAGAAGACACGGTTTCGAAAGAAACGCTGGTTGGAAGCGTCGTTGACCGCGTTGAGCACGCCCTGCATTGTGTCCTTGCCGATGTTGGAGAGATCAAAGACCACCTCCGTGACAAACGTATCGGATCCACCCCATTCAAAGGCGCAACTCGCTTTCGCACTGTCGACTTTACAAGTCAGGATCGCCCCTTCACCGACAGTCGTGACATCGCGAGCGTAGATGCTTCCCTTGACAAGATAAGTGCGTCCACGCAAGAACACCGTGCGAAGCGAAGTGCCCCGGACGTGCGCATACATAGCATTCAACGCGGCGGTGTCGTCAGATACACCGTCTCCTTTCGCGCCGAAACTCATCGGCGTGACAATGGAAGCGTTTCGCACGGCCACTTCGTGGGAAAACGTTCCGGTTTGCGGCGTTCGTGTTGCCGCATGCGCAATGTGCCGAGTCGCGAGGAACATGCCGCTCAGCACGGCGTTGGTACAAAAAAGGCGGCGTGGGTTTCGTGGACGCTTCATTGAGAGACATTGACAAGACAGGACGTTCGCGGGCGTTCGATTATGCGATGAATATGCAGCCGATTGTAGTTAATCCTCCAACAATCTCTACTCTTCAAAGCGCTCGAATTTGTCTTACATGGACAAGTCGCCAATCAAAGTTGTTGCTCTCTGTCCACTTGCAACTAGAGTTGAAGCCTGACGATCGCGAATTTTCAGCATGATCACCGTTTCGGGTTAGCCGCACGTTCAATCCAAGCGGCGCGCGGCGCATCCAGCATGATTGTGTGAGCGGTATGGGGCACCATCGACAGCCTCAAGCCTTTTATGGTGAGTAGGCGCGCAGTGTCATGCGGGCCAGCATCCATGCTGTGAATGGGATTTGCTCAATGATGAGTGACGCGCTTGCCCGGCCGCGCGGCGATTTCGCGTGCGAGTTCCACGAACGCGCTCAACACCGCAGGCGGCGATGGGTTCGTCCATGCGAGCTGTAACTCGCTCACCGCCTGGCGTTCGCGAAGCGGCCGGTACACCACGTTATCCATGTGCACGTGCTGCACCGAGGCGGGCACCAGCGCAATGCCGAAACCCGAGCTGACAAGTCCGAGCGATGCATAGATCTGCCCCATTTCGAATAACGGCGATGGCGAAAAGCCGCCCAGCGCGCAGAGTTGATTGATGATCGCGTGATAGTCAGGCGCGACATCCTTGCGGTAGTTGATCACGCGCATGCTCGCGCAATCGACGATCGAAATGGTGCGTTCAGTGGCAAGCGGATTATCTTTCGCCAAGGCAACGACGAACGGCTCACGCAGGATCATCGTGGATCTTAGTTCCGTGTCGGGCGGCACGGCGCGCACGAACGCGACATCGACTTCACCGCGCGCAAGCGCGTTGAACTGCTCCGCGGCCGTGAACCAGCGCAACTCAACAGATACATCAGGAAAGCTCTGCTGGAACTCGCGAATGAGCGCAGGCAACAGCGTGTACGCGATGTGTTCGAAGAAGCCGACCGCAAGTCGCCCAATCTCACCGCGCGCCGCGCGTTGTGAGTCAATGACGGCAGCATCTGCCGATGCCAGGATGCGCTGGGCGCGGTCCGCAAACACCATTCCCGCCGACGACAATGTCACACGCTTGCCCCGCCGGTCGAATAGTTCCACGCCGAGTTCATCTTCGAGTTCACGAATCTGCCGACTCAGCGGCGGCTGCGCCATATGCAGATGCGCGGCGGCTTTGGTGAAGTTCAGGGTTTGCGCGACAGCCAGGAAATAGCGCAGATGACGAAGTTCCATGTCATACCTTTAAGGTACTGAAAACGAACTTATTATATCTTTTACAACACTTCCCGATGCCGCTACGATCCGGCTTGAAAGAGACCAACTCAGGAGAGATTCATCATGAAGCTCAGTGATGTACAACTGACCGCGTATGCGCGCGACGGCTTTGTCGTGCTGCCGTCGTTGCTGTCCGACGTTGAAGTTCAGGAGATGAAGCGCGATCTGAAACGCATCCAGCAAATCGATACCGACCATCTGGTTCGCGAAAAAACCGGTGGCATTGCGAAGACGATCTACAAGGTGCATGAAACAGAGAGTCCAACGGCGTCGCCCGTGTTTCATGCAGTGTCGCGCGCGCCGCGACTGCTCGAACCGGCACAACAGTTGTTGGATGATCCGGCGCTCTACATTCATCACACGAAGTGCAATCTGAAAACCGCAATCGATGGGTCTGTATGGCAATGGCATCAGGACTTCGGAACATGGCACATAGACGGTGTGCCAAACCCGGCGATGACCACCGCGCTAGTCATGCTGGATGAACCCACTGAAATGGGGGGCTGTCTGTATTTCATTCCAGGAAGCCACAAGCTCGGCTCGCTGCAACCCGCTTTCGACGACGCGACTGGATACCGCTTTTACGTCGTGCCAAAGCCGAAAATGCTCGAAGTTTTATCAACTCATCCGAAAGCGGTACCGATCATCGGCGCGCCGGGAACGGTCGTATTTTTCGATGCCAATATCGTGCATTCGTCTGGCCATAATCTTTCGGGGGACGACCGCTGGCAGGCATATATCGTGTACAACCAGGTCGCAAATCGTCCCGCCGACGTGGAGAAGCCACGCCCGGATTATGTGCGTTCGACTAACTTCGTGCCATTGCAACTAGGTAGCGACGACATTCTGAACCATCCGCACTCGCCATAACCCGTTTTGGGGCTGCGAAGGTCTAAGCGAACTTGCCAGCACAAGTCGACATCTGCAAGAATTTTTTCACCGAGCTGGGTCGACGGTGTCTGCACTGACTTAAGCCGACGCACGCCATGCGCAATAGGTTATGCCGCTCGCAAAGCATTATCGACTGCGTTGAGCAACGCTTCCGGCCCGACCGGCTTTCGTAGAATGATGGCATTGCCAATTTCATCCAGCGCGAGCGTATCTGCGTAGCCGCTCACGAATATGATCGGAAGCGAAGGTTGCTTCAGGCGAGCAAGGCGCGCGACTTGCACCCCGTTCAGCCCCGGCATGATGAAGTCGATGACAGCCAGCACCGGTTTGATCTCGTCGAGCACGCGTAGTCCGTCCGCGCCGTTTTCTGCTTCGGTCACGTCGTAACCGGCGCTACGGAACATTTCCGCGAGCGCAATACGTACATGGTCGTCGTCGTCGATCACAAGAAGTGGCCCAGGGCGCGATGTTGCGAGAACAGGTGGCGCACCCGGTTCGAGAGTACGCGGCCCCGCTGTTGCCCGCTCGGCAGTGAGCGGCAACAGCAGATCAATCGTGGTGCCCCCTCCCGGCGCGCTTCGAATGCGCAGATCGCCACCACACTGCTTCACCACCCCGTACACTTGCGCCAAGCCGAGGCCCGTGCCCCTGCCACGCTCTTTCGTGGTGAAAAACGGGTCGATCGCCCGCTCGATGACCTCGGGCGTCATGCCCACGCCGCTGTCGCTCACGCGGATCATGGCAAAGCCTGCATCGCCTGGGTCGTGACGTGGCGAAGTGTTGTCCAGTGTAAGGATGCTGAACGTGCCGCCGGCAGGCATGGCATCGCGCGCATTGAGCGCGAGATTCAAGATGGCGAGGTGAAGCTGGTCGGCATCGGCGCGGATCCAGGCACCGGGCGCGAGCAACTCGATGTCGATCGCAACTGTTGGTCCAAACGCATGATCCAGCAAACCTCGCGCATCTTGCACGACCGCGTCGAGTTCGACTGGCCGCATGTCGAGCCGCTGCGTACGTGAAAACGCGAGCAATTGGGCGGTCAGTTTCGTTCCACGCTGAGTGGCGACTACAGCATTGTCCACGTAGGTACGTGCTGGATGCTCTGCACCCAGCCGGCTTCTGGCAAGGTGGAGGTTGCCCGAGACAGCCATGAGCAAGTTGTTGAAATCGTGCGCGATACCGCCGGTTAATTGCCCCACCGCCTCCAGCCTTTGCGCGCCGTACATTGCAGATTCGGCCTTTGCGCGCTCGGCGCTCTCATGATTGAGTGCCGCCGCCTGCTCGGCAAGGCGGGCGGTGAGACTGTCTGCAGTCTGCTGCTTCAGTCGATCTGACAACTCGCGTTCGAGGTCGAGCGTGTCAAGCGTCTTGCCGTCGTGCAAGATCAGCGCAATCAAAGGGGCAATCGTGATCATGACAAGCAGTGCCATCGCGACGGCCGTCCCTAGCCTGCCACTGTGCATGGCTTCTAGCAGCGCACCGCCCACGACTGGCGGCAGCAGCGTGAATGCAAGCTGATGCCGGGTTGCCGCGCCGCCCGTGCGCGAAGATGCAATCATCCGCGCCCAGCCGTGGTCTGCTTGCGCAAACACCGTGGCGAGTCCAAGCGCGAATAGCGCGGCGGCAGTGTGGACCGCCATCGTGTTGAAAAGAAAGAGCGCGTAGAGGTCTCGAACGCCGTGCGGGTCTCGAATGCCGTACGCGTAGCCTAGCAGCGCCGTGCCTGAGAGCAACAACGCTGCACTCGCGAGCATATCGGCCAGGAGATGCCGTCGCAGGAGCCGCTGATTTTGCGCGAGCCCGACAAGCGCAATTGCGATCGCGGTAGCGATCGATGTACGCCCACTCTGCCCCGGCGGCAGGCCAAAAACAGCGTGTGCCAGGTTTGGACTGATGACGTCTCGCCCGAAAGCCGCATGGGAAGCCAGTGCGGCAATGGCGGCCAGGAGTGCAGCCCAGCCGGCGACCAACGCTGCCCGGTGCCGGACGAAGAACGCAAGGGCGGCGCATCCTATACCGAGGGCCGTCAACAGCGACATGCCCTGCAACGAAGGTGCGAACGTAATGAGCAGCGCAGAGTGGGTGACATACCCAATGAAGACAGCTGAGACGACCAACAGCGTCAGCGCGGCTAGAACCTGCGCGGATCGGGTCATCATTCTGACGTATATAAGGTTCACCGGCTTTTCGTTATCAGCGTTACGGGAATCAAAAGCTACCGACACGGATGGCTATCCAAGGGCGCCATGCACCCAGCCGTGAGTTCGTATGTAGCAACGATAAAAACCCACTTGTGCGAACACGCGATTCACTTGGGCGGTAACGCCTCCATCAATTCAAATATCTTGCTGATCGGCACCGGCTTTGCAAAATAGTAGTCGAAACCGGCTTCGATCGCTTCCTTATGAAATTCAGCCGTCGTGTACCCGCTTAAGGCAATCAATGTCAGCGGCTCGTTATTGAATCGTTCCCGCAAACTGATCGCAACATCGAAACCAGACATGTCCGGCAACCCGATATCGACTATTGCAAATGTTGGTCGAAATCCCGCATCCAGGCTCAGCGCGGCTTTCCCACTAAGGGCGATGCGACATTCGTGACCATTCATGTTCAACAATGCTTCCAGTGAACTGAGCGAGTCTTCGTTGTCATCCACGAGCAGCACTCTCTGCGGTTGCCCTCCGTATGTTGATGCGAAGTGGTCCGGTACGTCGGGCGCAAGGTTGTGAACACGCGGCAACTCGACTACAAAGGCGCTGCCCTGCCCAATGCCCGCGCTATGTACCCGCACGGTGCCACCATGATCGCTCACCAGGCGCTGCACGACCGTCAGCCCGATGCCGAGGCCGGCTTCCTGACGCCCAAGGCCCATGGACGCTTGAGCAAACAAATCGAACACGCGCGGAAGCATGTTGGCATCGATGCCGATTCCTCGGTCAACGATCTCCACGCGCACGCTATGGTCGTCGAAATCGACTCGAATGGTGATCGCATCCGCTTGTGACGTATAGCGCGCAGCGTTGTGAATGATGTTGCCGAACACTTGCTTCAACCTGCCGACATCGACCCGGACCATGACAGGCTCAGGCGGATACTCGGTGATTACGCGATGTCCATGGCGTGCCACCTCAGCAGCAGTCATTTCTACTGCTCCATCGATCAGCGTATCAACACGCGAAATTTCAGTCCTCAACTCGACCTTGCCGCGTGTAAGCCGAGATACATCAAGGAGGTCGTTGACCATGTGGGAAAGATGCTGCGTCTGGCGGCCGATCACCGCCAGGGTCTTTGTCTGATTCGCGCTGAGCGGCTCGGCGCTGCGCTGCGCGACTTCAAGCGATAACGAGATTGCCGAGAGCGGATTGCGCAACTCGTGCGCGAGCATGGCAAGAAACTCGTTCTTGCGAGCATCCGCATCTTCAAGCTCGGCCTTGTTGCGGCGCAGTTCCTCGAGCGCAAGGAGCATCTCACGATTCTGCCGCTCGAGCTCCTCGACAGGCGTCTGTGCCTTCCTGCGCATCAGCTGCTCGACCAATCGATTCAACTGGATGGTGGTAAGTCGAGGCGTATCGCGAGGAAGGAACATTTCCAACGATACCGTCGTCCCCTGACCCGGTTGCGAATGGATAAAGAATCCATCGGCCATACGTCGGCTGCCCGGAATCCCGATGGTCGACGTCCTTTCGGGGCGTGCCCCCTCGGCAAGCAGTTCGTCGATGTTCGTAATACCCGGCCCTTTGTCCGAAATCTGCGCCACCACGCACTGCATGTTGATTGCTTCGCTGGCGTCGCCGACAAGGAATGTCAGCGTACCTCCACCAGCAAACTGCACGGCATTGCGTGCGATTTCAGAGATAGCCGTGATGAACCGCGTGCGTTGCAGATTGTCGAGCCCGAATAGTTCGCCCACCTGGCGCGACCGGTCGCGGATCGCGACGAGGCTCAGATTGGTGCTGATCGGCGTGGAAAGAATTCGATGAAGCATCTCAAACCGCCTTGACGACGACAACGGTCGCATCGTCCGTGTCGCGCGCGAAGTCGCGATGCAGGACTGCGGCAATCAGGCTTGGATGATGTTGAATCAGACCGGGATGGCGGTTCAGGTTCCAGCGGGTCGACAAGCCATCCGTTGTCAGGATGATGACGCTTCGGGGCGTCCAATCGATCGAAGACTGGCGGACAAGGCGCATGTTCTAGCCTACTGTTCCATCGGTGGAAAGCAGATGCTGAATGCTTTCGCCAGAAGCCACGATCCCCACGATATTGCCTACTCCGGCAAACTTGATCGAGCCGGCTGATGTATCGATTTGCACCACCGCCATCACAGCGCCGCGAGTCGATTTGAGGGCTTCATGCGAGCGACGGAGAATGCTTTCCGGAGTGTCGTTCCGGTCGGACTGACGGAAGATGTCCACTGCACAACTTGATGCAACGGACGCGAGGGGACCATGACCCAGGCCATCCAGAAGTACTGCGCGCATTAGACCGCCCCGCTCGTCGGCCCCCCAGGCGTCACCGCAAATTTCCTGGCCAGCCTTCGGAGTCGACCGTGCCCCGACGGCATGTGACGACGTGTCGGCCGCATGCGATTTCGAGTTCTGGATGCGTGCCAGGACGGCGGTGCCGGCCCCTGCAACGGAATAGATGTCGAACAAGTGCGAGTGACGCGACATTGTGCCGAATCCCGCACCCAGACTACCGCCTGTCGAGAATCCGTCACGCCGGGCCGCGTCGAGGTTCGCGATACCTGGCCCACGGTCGAGAGCGAGCAATTCGAGGCCCAGGACGTCGCCGCTTGCATAGCGCCGCAGCAGGATCTCACCGCTCCCGGCGTACTTGATGATGTTGGTTGCGGCCTCGGTTGCGACCAGCGCGGCGTCAGCCTGATAACGCTCGGAAAATCCGAGGCTTTGCGCAAGCTTGATCGTTGCGCGCCGCGCTTGCGCCACCCCGCTTTGATCCGTGAGACTCAGCGCCTCTTCCATTGCGTAATGCTCACTCTAGTGCCGCCATTGACGGTCGATGTTATTTCGAATTCGTTGACCAGGCGGCGCGCGCCCCCTAGGAGTCTGCGCGGCAGAACGATATGTCATCCAAATGGATGGGGTAAACGTTGTTGAATGATGACGACCAGCTATCTCCCCTACAATCCGCAGCAGCAGATGCTTCTGCCTCAGGCCCTGCAGGAGTGGCTTCCTGAAGGGCATCTTGCCTATTTCATTAGCGATACGGTTGATACGCTGGACCTGAGCGCATTTCACGCTCGGTATGCCGGTGGCGGGTCACGCAATCAGCCGTTTCATCCGTTGATGATGGTCAAGGTGCTGATGTACGGCTATGCGACGGGCGTATTCTCGTCGCGCAAACTGGCCAGGAAACTGCATGAGGACGTCGCGTTTCGTGTTCTGGCGGCGAACAATTTTCCGGCGCACCGAACCCTCTGTGATTTCCGTGCGTTGCATCTGAAGGCATTGTCCGATCTGTTCGTTCAGGTGGTGAAGTTGGCGCAGGAATGTGGACTGGTCAAGCTGGGGACCATCGCCGTCGATGGCACTAAGATCAAGGCCAACGCCTCGCGCCACAAGGCGATGAGCTTTGAGCGCATGCAGAAGGCGCAATTGGAACTGAAGGCGCAAATCGATGCCTTGCTGGCCCAGGCGCAGGCGACCGACGATCGCGAGAAGAACGAGCTGGAGCTGGACATTCCGGCCGAGATCAAGCGGCGCGAAGATCGGCTCGCCGTGATTGCGGCTGCGCGCGCACGGCTGGAAGAACGCCAGCGCGAAGCGGACACTGCACGCGGACGTTCATCCGACGATGACACCCCGCCGGGTGGCGCAGGCAAGCCAAAGAAGAAGTCCCGCTTCAAATACAAATTTGGCGAACCGAAGCCGACGGCGCAGGAGAATTTCACGGATCCGGACAGCCGGATTATGCCGCGTGCCGGCGGTGGCTTCGACTACAGCTACAACGCCCAGGCTGCGGTGGACGACACGGCGCACATCATCGTCGCGGCCGAACTGACCAACAGCGCCGCCGACAGCCGTCAATTGCCGGGCGTGCTCGCGGCGCTCAAGCACAACACCGGAGCCGATCCGCGCCAGGTTCTCGCCGATGCTGGCTATTGCTCGGAGGACGTGTTTGAGGCGCTGCGCGAGCACCCCGCCGAGTTGATCGTCGCTCTTGGAAAGGAAGGAAAGGAGAACGTAGCAATTGATCCGAAGAAACGGCCGCTGTGCGCCGCGATGGCAGAACGATTTAAGTCAATGGCCACGCAGGAGGCTTACCGTCGGCGAAAATGGTTGTCCGAACCGCCCAACGGTTGGGTGAAACAAGTTCTGGGGTTCCGACAATTCAGCATGCGCGGTCTGACCAAGGCCCAGGCCGAATGGAAACTCGTCTGCGCTGCGCTCAACCTGCGAAGAATGGCCAATATGATGGCTGCATAAGCGTGCCAAAGCGGCGATTGCTTCAACGTTCGGATCGAAACGTGATCAAATCGGCCGCATCGCTCGCCGTCCCCGGGTGAAAATCGGCGGCGCTCACACGTATGCATTCGATGTCAGTCGCTCACCATCCCAATTTCTATCTGCCGCGCAGACTCCTAGTCCCAGCCCCATGCTTTTCGCCGTGCTGTAACCGTCTTCCAGCGCCCGTTCGATATCCGGGATCCCTGGCCCCTCGTCCGCAAACACGAGCTTGATTCCGGTGCGCCCGTCGCGTTCGACCTCGGTGATCGTGACCGTGCCCCCTTTGCCGTGTACAAGCGTATTGCGCGCAAGCTCGCTCGCCGCTGTGACGAACTTGGTTCGTTCGAGCGTCCCGAAAGCAAGTTTTATTGCGAGTTCCTGTATGAATTTACGCGCACCGTTGACCTGGTCGGACGTGCGTATTTCAAGAACGGCAGGGCTCAGTGCAATTATGAGGATTCTCCCGTCCCGTCCGACGCGTCGAGCGCCCGCCGCAGCAGCGCCATGCCCTTGTCAACGTCGAGCGCCGTGCGAATTCCTTTTAACGACATGCCGAGTTCGACCAGCGTGATCGCCACGGCCGGGCGCATGCCGACAAGGACCGTGGTGGCGTCCAGCACGCGCGCCATGGCAGCAATATGCCCCAGCGTCCGTCCGATAAAGGAGTCGACGATCTCGAGCGCAGAGATGTCGATCAGCACACCGCGCGCCCTCGTCTTTTCGATGCGCGAGGTCAGGTCGTCCTGCAGATTCAATACCAACTCGTCGTGTAGCTCGACCTGAATCGATACCAGCAGGAAGTCGCCGAGCTTGAGAACCGGAATTTGCTCCATACTTATTCGCCTGTCTTGACGCTGCCCAGCTTGCCGACTACCAAACCTACCCTGCGCAACGCGATCTTGAGCGCTTCGGCCAAGGTGGCCTTGGTCACGACATCGCCAAGATCGACACCCAGGTGCACGATCGTTTGTGCGATCTGCGGTCGAATGCCGCTGATGATGCACTCTGCGCCCATCAGCCGCGCGGCGGCGACGGTCTTGAGCAGGTGCTGCGCGACCAGCGTGTCAACGGTCGGTACGCCCGTGATGTCGATGATCGCAATCGCGGCTTCGTTCTCAACGATCGAATCGAGCAGGCTCTCCATCACGACCTGGGTGCGCTCGCTGTCGAGCGTGCCAATCAGCGGCAATGCAACGATTGAATCCCACAGCTTGACGACTGGCGTAGTGAGATCGAGCAATTCCTGCTGCTGCCGCTCGATGATCTGTTGACGGCTCTTCTGATATTCGGAGATCGTGACGAGACCCAGCTTGTCCATCATCTGCGTCAGCTTCCAGAACTCGTCGTTCAGACGATCGACGTCCTCGCCCGAATCGCGCAAGCCGTCAAACAACGGCTTTTTCAGCGAGAAAATGAAGGTTGCGGTTTCTTCCGGGGAAAACCCTTGCACCACACGTTCTCGCGAAAATCTCGAAAGATGGGCTTTGACGTCGTCCCAATGCGCACCGCTAAGCTGCTCGTCGTATCCATTTTTTACTGCATTTGCCAATACCGACAGGAATGCCCGCGATGCCTCCTTGACGTCTGCCTCTGACAACGCACCCTGGCGCGTTTCGCCGGAAAGTTGCTCCGCTACCCAGCTTGAAAGAATTTTTGCTTCGTCTTTTTCGAAAATGCCTGCTAACCCTGCGTGCTTACTCAAGTCACTCTCCTAATCTTGTTTTGCGGATTTTTTCAGAATGTGATTATATGGGACATCTCCTCGGACCCCAATTTAAGGCGGTCGGGCGCCGTAGCTCCCTGCATACACGGGATTCAACGCCGCGGGCGGGACCGCATTGACCGCTCGCATTGACGAAGGCAGCAGCGCCAATGTGACGCTCAACGTCGGCATTCCTTCTTGTCGGGAAGGGCAGTTCAAACAAGCGCCGGCGGCTTCGTCTTGCGCTTTCATTCGTCGCGGGTTCGCCCCTGCACGGCCGATTGCGCCCCTTCTTCAGGCGACGGCTGTGAAGTCGACATGAGACGACTATGTGGAGATAGGGCTCGCTGCGGCGCCGGTTGGCAAAACCGTCTCCGATAATCGGATGGCGTAAGTCCCATGACCTTGCGGAACACGCGACGAAACCCAGTGGCGTCACCGTAGCCAAGACTCCAGGATATGTCTTCAACGGAAGCTTGCGAGAACTCAAGCATTTCGCGGGCTCGAGTAATCCGCAGCCGCTGCTGATACTTATTTGGCTTCATACCGGTGGCTGCAGCGAAACGACGCAGAAATGTCCGCTGCTCGAGTTCTGCATGCCGTGCCAGGTCAGCAACGCTGACGTGACGCTCGCGTTGAGTGAGAAGCCATAGCTGTGCCTTCAATATTGCTCTGTCCCCATGTTTCGTTTTTGGATCGAACTCGCAATAGAAACGTTGCTCGCGTCCAGGAGGATCGACGAGCATAAAACGCGCTGTCTCCAACATGACTGCTGTACCCAGGAATCTTTCAGTGAGTCTCAGCCCGAGGTCCGCCCAGGCGAGCACGCCTCCGGCCGTGACTACGTCTCCATTGTCAATGACCATGTGATCGGTTTCCGTTAAGACGTCAGGAAACTGCTCAGCAAATACTTCATTGAAGGACCAGTGCGTCGTCGCTTGCCGGCCAGCAAGAAGCCCCGTTCTTGCCAAGATGAAGACACCACCACATACCGCTGCGAGGACCACCCCTTCAGCATGTTTTTCACGAAGCCAATGCAACAGCGGGCTAATTCGTCCGGTCTTTTCCGGAGCTTGCACGTTTCCCGGAATCACCAGCAGTGACAGCGTATGAGTTGAACTCGGGCAACTGTCGTATGCACAGCGGACCTCAGTTGCGTCCTCGTCGTCCGCCCGCCAGTGCGTAATGCGGACAGCTGACCCTGCACAGCCGCCATGCCGTTTCGCAGCGAACTCGCCAGCATAGGTGAACAAGTCTGTCAGACCATAGATACCTGTGTTCGATGTACCCGCATCGCAAGCAAGTCCAATCTCAACCCAGGGACTCGAAGTCAGTGCCGTTTTTGCCATGTTTTCTGTCATTTTCGTCCGTTGTGTTGTTGAGGCACGCCGAATACCCTGACGACGGCAGACCAGATTTCAACAAAAAGCGAGGCGTGGGCAGCGCGGCTGGTGCGCCCAGATGCTTGGGCCAACGCTGTCGTCCACTTTACGACTCAATGCTTAGTACCCAGCTTCTTGAAGTAGCGTCTGCGCTTGAACAACAGTTATCTCTTCGTCAACACCGTTTTTCAAGGATACGAAATGGAAGCGAATTCTGGAAGTTCATACATCACGACCGCAGACGGAACGCAAATCTTCTACAAGGACTGGGGCACAGGCGATCCATTGGTCTTTCATCACGGATGGCCTCTTTCCGCAGATGATTGGGACGCGCAGCTCATGTTTTTCCTGGACCATGGATACCGGGTAATCGCTCACGATCGCCGAGGTCATGGCCGGTCCACCCAAACCATTCGTGGTAACGACATGGACACCTACGCGGCAGACGTCGCCGAGCTTGCCAAGGCGCTCGACCTTAAGAACGCGGTGCATATCGGTCATTCAACAGGCGGAGGCGAAGTGACACGGGATGTCGCCCGACACGGCACCGGAAACGGTCGCGTAGCGAAGGCGGTGCTGATCAGCGCAATTCCGCCACTTTTCATTCAATCGGAAAAGAACCCTGATGGCGTTCCACGGCAAGTTGTCGACGAGATACGCAATGGCACGGCGAATCATCGATCGCAGTTTTACCAGGACATCACGATTCCGTTCTATGGTTTCAACCGGCCTGGCGCTTTGGTGTCCGAAGGAATCCGCGAGAACTGGTGGCGGCAGGGCATGATGGGCGGTATCAAGGCTCAATACGATTGCGTCAAGGTACTGTCGGAAACCGAGTTTTACGACGATCTGGCAATAATCAATGTCCCAGTACTTGTGATGCACGGCGAGGACGATCAGATCTGCCCGTTTCCGACCACGGGCGCAAAGTCGGTAAAGCTTTTGAAGCACGGGACACTTAAATCGTATCCAGGATTGCCGCACGGGATGCCGACCACCCATGCGGAGCAGATCAACGCCGACTTGCTCGCTTTTATCAGGTCCTGATTGGTGACGGTTGCCCCGCTCCCCTCACCGCTCGTCAAGGCAATATTGCCACCTCGTTGACCGGCGAAGCAGCGTACAGGAACGGCGTCGCCGACACTAAACAAACACGCCGTGACCCCGCCTTCGATCGAAGACTGGGTCACGGCGTTCCAGAATGACTTCCCTGCTGGGAAAGCACTGCTGCAAGGTATGCGTAGGCGAGGGCGACATCTGCGGGTCGATCCGGTGCACGTCGAGCGGCGTTTTCTGCGTGAGTGCCTCCACCAACTTCAGCTCAAGCGGCGGTTCGGGAATCTTGCCGCCTTTCGCGCTTCCATCAGCGCCTGGGTATAGCGGCTCCAGTTACACGTCGATTCGGTATTGAACAAGCCAGGAACGACTGCGCTTACAGTTACATGGCGTCAACATGGACACCTCATGTCTCAACAGGTTCCGTGAATTAGCGACCGCTGCATCGCAAAAACAAGATCCAAAAAGGAAGGCGATCCTTACAGTGAGAGTAGCACTCGGTCATCGAAAATGCGCTTTGCATTGATGTAAGTGAGATTCCAGGTTGGAGTGTTGGGTTGATCAGGCGCTTCTAAACTGGTCGATCGCAGCCGGCGCATTGTCTACAAAGAATGAGCGTGGTATCACCAGGCAAGCAGCGCCCCAATCGTCGTTATGTGCTTCTTGCGCTAGTGTTCTCTTTCCGCAAATCAAACGGAGTCGAACGCTTGCGTTGCCCCGTCAGACCATAAATGGCATTGGCGATAGCCGAAGTGACCGCCGGGCTCGACAGCATGTTCCTGACATAGACAACAATCAGGGCGCAGTAGGTGACTCAAGGCGGGACAAATCCGTTTGATACAAGACGCCCGACTTCAGCGGCCTGTCGGGCAGCGCGATGTACAGCCTCGGCAATCAGCCTGGACAAATGCATGGAGAGATTTAAGAGGCCCAATTTCCTGTTTTCATGGTCCGTTAGCAGCGACTGGCGTGTATCAGTCCGTTAATGTCATTGAGACAAGTGCTAAGGCGTTTGCACTGTGGTGCAGGGGACTATCAGAGTCGTTATATACGCAGTATTCGCCTTGAACGCCTTGCTCTGGGGATATCTTCCGCCCTAACCTGTATTTGACGTTCAGCTATCCTTCCAATAGTTTCCGTACCGGCTATCTCATGCAATCCATACTCCTCAAAAGTCCGATTTCGGAAGACCAAACTTCCGTTGGGGAAGACATGCGTGACAACCTCCTCTCCGTCATCGTTACGCGAAAATGGCAACTTGCTGAGATTTACCATGCCGTTGAACTACAGACTAAGACCCGATTGGAGCTTCCCTCGTTTGACGATGGAGCTTGCGTCACGATAGTTCTCGACAACGTCACTTATAAGGAGAGGATTTATCCTCTGTGCTGTTTTCGCTCCCAGCCATGTGCATATGTAATCGCGGTGAAACAAGATGATTGTGGCGCGAACACAAAAACAGCGGACCTTCTATTAAACCAAGGAAACGAGATGTTTATTGGAGCGTTACGGAACCCTACTGTTGTTTTGAACAGTTGCACACGATCGATACTTTTTTCTGATGGCGTAGGGGTTGCATCTATCGCGGGGATTGCGAATCAACTCGCCAAGGCAGGTCAAATTTTCGAGCTGCACAACTTTGCTAGATCACCTGGACGCGCAGTCTTCCGGGAAGAACTTGAAGCGCTTGGAAGCGACGGCAAGGTCAATCACCATTTTGGTTTGGATGCTGACCAAGTAGCGCAGACAATTTCTCACGCGATGAGCCCGGCACATGCGAACACTCAGATCTACTGCAGTGGCCCTCCTGCTTTTATGGACCTCATCGAGCGCCAAGCTCGCCACTGGGTGTATCCAGATAACATTCACCGAATCGTCTTAGGTGGTGGAAAAAACAGTTCGTTCACTGGATTTAGATGAGCTAGCAATCGGTGGGACGGGCGGAATTACTACTGCAGCGACGGCTTTGCGGAAATCGACGACCTCCCGGCAGCACACGCACCCCGCGGCGTAGAGCTGGGCTGGGCTGGGCTCGCATGACTGATTTTCGTGGACCCGGATAGCGGTGGCGATCGGGCAGTTGCTATTCACGCTACGCCGAAAGCCTATCGCGTCATTCGCGCACCGCGGTCAGATGCGCTGACGCAGCGCTTCGGTGGTCTCGCCTGAACCATCCGCGCGCCAACCCGGCGGCAGGATCACGTAGCGAATGGCAGTCCAGACGTTGCCCGCCGACGCAATGTCGCGTGCAAGACTGATCCAGTGCTCGAATTCGACGACAAGCGGATTGCGCGAGCGCGTTGGAGTGGTGAGACCGTAGCGGCACGGCTCATCTGCGTGCTCTTCTACATACGTGCCGAACAGCCGGTCGAATATGACGAGCACGCCACCAAAGTTCGCATCGAGATAATCGACGTTCGATGCGTGGTGCACCCGGTGCGCGGATGGCGTATTGAACACCCATTCGAGCCAGCCCAATTTCGGCGTCCACGTGTTGTGCAGCCAAAACTGATAGAGCAGATTGAAGCTCAGTGTTGCGAGCACGATTTCCGGACGCACGCCGAGCCAGACGAGAGGCGTGAAAAATACTGCCGAGCCCGTCAACTTGCCTGTCAGCCCAAGCCGATAAGCAGACGAAAGCGTCAACTGGTTCGGCGAGTGATGAACAGCGTGCGTTGCCCAGAAAAAGCGGATACGGTGCGACGCGCGGTGGTACCAGTAGTAGCAGAATTCCTGGCCGATAAAAAGCAGGAACACCATCAGCGCGCTGTTGAGCGTGACGGTAAAGATCCTGTGATCCCAGGCAAGGGCGAAAACCGGCGCTGCAAGCGAGAGCGGAAGGAGTGCGAGCAGTTTGCGGCCGGCCACGTCGGCCAGCGAAATCCACACTTCATACCAGTCGAATGGCGTGTCGCTATTGCGCTGTTTGCGGGTGAGCACACACGCCTCGATCAACGAGACGCCAACAACGAACAACAACACAAAGAGTGCGATTTTTTCAGTGGTAAGCATGATGGTCAGCTTATGGGTGAGAGGGGACGCGTGGTCGGCGGGTAACGGCCGCTGTCGCTTCGGCTGAAGCTAATGTAGTGGGCTGTCCGGCAAAAAACCATGCGAAAACCATGTCGCCGGATGTCACGAAATTCGTCCCGCACCGGCGCACGCCAGGCGCGGGAACCTTGCCACGGCGGTGTAACACCGCGACATCTTTCCGAGCGCGATTATTTCGCGGACTCCTTTTATAGTTCGTCCCGTTGCCACGCCGCAGAGCGTGACTGAATCGAATCTTGAAGGATCACTGATGAAACTCCGCTACCTCACCTCAGCCACCGCTTCGCTGCTCATTGCCGTCAGCACGCCCGCTTTCGCCGGATGGGCAGGCCACGGCACGGCCTACACGCCGCACGGCACCTATAACGGAGCGCACTACGGCTCCTGCGCGAGCGGCACGTGCACGCACGCTGGCGGCGTCCAGAACCCCTACGGCGGCATAGCCACGAACACCGGCTCAGTGACCCGCACCGCACCCGGCCAGTTCTCGAATTCCGGCACGGCCACGGGTCCCAACGGCCGTCAGGTCCAGCACTCGGGCGACACGAGCTGCGCCGGCGGCACGTGTGACCACACTGGCAGCCTGACCGGCTCCGACGGCCACAGCGCCACCACATCAGGCAGCTTGACGCGCAACGCGCCGGGTCAATACTCGTCTTCGGGATCGATCACCGGCGCGAACGGCAACACGACTAATCACTCGGCATCGACCGACTGCGTGGGTTCGACCTGCGTGCGTTCCGGCACCGTGACGGGCAGCGACGGCGGAACCGTTACTCATTCCAGCAGCGCGACGCGCGTAGCCGCAGGCGTGGTGACAACCGGCAGCGGCACGACGGTTGTACACAGCGGTGCGGTGACCACGGGCGGCACCGTCACCGCAGTGGGCGCGACGGTTGCGGTGGGCACAGCACCGGTCGTTGTCGCGCCGCCGGTTGCCGTTGTGTCGGCGCCGGTACCGGTGGTGGTGACGCCGGCGGCCGCGTACGTTGCCCCGCCGCCACCTGCTGTCTACGTCGCGCCTCCTCCGCCGAAGACCGTATACATTGCGCCGCCCGCGCCCAAGGTCGTCTACGTCGCGCCGCCACCTCCGCCGCGCCTTGTGTACATCGCGCCACAAGTACGAACGCTGTATCTCACGCCGCGTCCGGTGTATGTCGCACCCGTCCCGCGTGCCGCAGTGATGGTGCCGGGGCACTGGGCCGGCCGAGTCTGGGTTCCGGCACACTGGGCGTAGCGAAAACGTCAGATTAATGAATCAACCTGCCGCCCATGAGCGTCGGCTACACCACGGAGCAAATGATGAAAAAGATGATCGCGGTCCTTGTCTTGTGTATTGTTTCGGCAACGGCTTCCGCCCAGGTCGCGCTGCCGCTTGGCGAACCCGCGCGCGGCGAGCGTGCAACGCAGCAATTGCAGGCTCGCTTTGCCAGCGCCAACACCACAAGCGACGGCAAGCTGACTCGGGACCAGGCAGCGGCCGGCATGCCAATGGTGGCGAAGCACTTCGACGAAATCGATACACAGCGGGTCGGCTATGTCACGCTGCCGCAGATCGAGGACCTGATGAAGCAAAAAGCAATGGCACGCTGAATGTAAGTGACCGTGGGAGACGCGTCATGGAGCAAGTGAACAGGGTTATCGTGCTGGACGACGAAGCCGAGCTGCGCAACATGCTGCAACGGTTCCTGACAAGCCACGGCTTCTACGTGCGCGTCGTCGCCGACGGCAAGCAACTCGACCGCTACTTGCAGCGCGAACCGTATGACGTGCTGGTGCTGGACCTGATGATGGAACCGGAAGACGGGCTGACGGTGTGCACGCGGTTGCGCGCCGAAGGACAGACGCTTCCCATTCTCATGCTGACCGCGAAGGGCGATGCGGTCGACCGCGTCGTTGGCCTCGAAACCGGCGCCGACGACTACCTCGCCAAGCCCTTTCTCCCCGATGAACTCATCGCGCGAATCCGTGCGCTCTTGCGCCGCCAAAAAATGGCCGCCGGCGTGCCGACTGTGACCTCGCAGACGCTGCGCTTCGGCGAGTACCAGTTCGATGTCTCAAAGCAGACCTTGTTGCTTCGCGGCGAGCCCGTCGAGATTCACTCGGCGCAGATGTTGCTGTTGCATGCGCTCGGTTCGTCGCCGAATCGGCCGGTCAGCCGGGAAAACTTGCTTGCGCGGGCGCGCGGCCGAGATCATGAAGCACTCGGTCGCAGCATTGACGTGCAAATCCTCCGGCTTCGCCAGATCGTCGAAGAAGATCCGGCCAAACCGCTCTTCATCAAGACCGTATGGGGTGTCGGCTACATGCTCGTTGCGGGCATCGAGCCGTGAGCACGTCATCGCTCTCGAACCGGTTCGCCGGATGGTTGCCACGTTCGCTGCTGGCCCGCAATATCACACTGCTGGTGGCGCTTGTCGCGCTGACCCAGGCGTGCTCGTTCGCGGTGCTGCTGAATTTCGTGCAGCGCCCGCGCATTGACCGCGCCGCGATCATCTTTTCCGATTACGTGAAGACGCTCGATGGCGTGCTGTCCGCCATGCCGCCCGAAGAAGGCCGCGCCGCGGCCGCGCGCCTGGGTGGCCAGACTGACTTGCCCGAACATCTCGAACGCGAACCGCAGCCGAGCCCGGTCCGCTTGTTTCGCACTTGGCAACGCGATGTCTTCGTGGGTGCGCTGCAGCGCCACCTGCCGCCCGACATGCAGGTCCGCTGGCAGACCAGCGACGGCGAGCGGCTCTGGATTCGTGTGCACGTCGCAGGAGAGCCCCGCTGGATCGCGTTGCCGATGACCGAGGATGCGCAAGCAGGCGGCATCGTGACGACACTCGCGCTCTGCGCGGGTCTCGCTTTGCTGGCCGCTCTGACGGGATATCTGATCCAGTTGCACATCAACCGTCCCCTCAAGGATCTCGCGCGCGCCGCGCGCCACGTGAGCGCCGGTGAAGCGTCGGTCACGCTCCCAACCGACGGGCCAACTGAAATCGCCCAGGTCAGCAGCGCGTTCAACCAGATGACCCAAGCGCTGAGGCAGGCCGAATCAACACGCGCGCTGATGCTGGCGGGCGTTTCGCACGACATCCGCACGCCACTCACCAAGCTTCGTCTCGCAATGGCGATGGCGATTCCGCGCGGTGCCGACGATACATTCGTGGCGTCGGCAGAGAGCTATATCGACCACATCGACACGATTCTTCAGCAGTTCATGGACTACGCCGGCAGCGGTGAACGCGAGCTGCCGCAAGCCGGTGAACTCAACGCGCTAATCGGCCAGCTCGCCGCGGATTTTGCCGGGCTGGGGCACGAATTCGAATTGTCGCTCGGAGACGTTCCCGTGTTCGCATACCGGCCCGTGAGCCTGATGCGGCTCCTCATGAACCTGATGCAGAACGCAATCGTCTATGGGCGCGCCGGTCTCGCCGTCCGAACATGGACGGAAGGCAACGCCGCGTGCGTCGCCGTGTGCGATCGCGGCACGGGAGTCGCCGCCTCGGAAATGGAAAACCTGAAGACGCCGTTCAGCCGGGGTACGAACGCCCGGACGCATTCGGGTGGCTCGGGTCTGGGGCTTGCCATCGTTGAGCGCATCGCGCGTCTGCACGGCGGCGCCCTGGTGTTTCGCGCGCGTGAAGGCGGCGGTCTCGAGGCGTGCGTGACCTTGTCAATGAACCGGCATTCCTCATAAGGACGCGGGTCGCTGCCGTTCGCACGTGTCAGATCACGGCGACATCGCGCGACATAATTCCTGAATGGCGCGCACAGCCGCCTCCTTCCATACTCACGTTCGCGTGCTACGGCACACCTATCTTCCGACATCTCGGCACGACAGTGCCGTAACACACCACCATGCAAATCACACTCAAATTTTTCATTCGTAATGCCAAGCATTTGACGGCCGCCGCGCTCGTGACGGGGTCGCTAATCCTGGGTGGGTGCGCCTCGGCCGCCACCGAGACCATGAAGATCGACCCCGCGCCGAACGTTCACGCAGACGTTATATACGTATGTTCTTTCGGCGCCACGTCCAGCCAGGTGAAAATGGATAGCGGGCTGGCACACGAAGGCAAATCGCTCATCAGCGGCGGATCGTTGGCTCAAGAACAAGATCAAACAGCAACCGATACACGTGAGCAGGTCGCGGACGAAATCGTGCGCAAGCTGCAATCAACAGGATTGCGTGCAGTACGCGCAGACTGCGCTGCACCGCCCAGTCAGAACGCGCTAATTGTGGAGGGCAACTTTCAAACCATCGACGAAGGCAAGCGACGCCGCCGCGTCCTGATCGGTCTTGGCGCAGGCAAAAGCGAAGTGAGTGCGTCGATCCAGATCCTCTACAAGTCCGCCGATGGCGCACTCATGCCACTTCGAAGTTTCACCCTCGAAGCCGACAGCGGCCACATGCCAGGTGTCGCAGAAACAGTGGGGGTTGGCGCGGTTGCCGGCAATGTTGCAACGGCGGCCGCGACCGGCGGGTCCCTGCATGGCGTGTCCGAGGCAAAACACAACGGCGTCGCCGGTGACGCGAAAAAGCTGGGTGACTTGATCGCGACGCAGCTTGGAGCGGCAAGTGTCGGGAATGGATGGATGTCAATCGGACGGACAGACTGATTTGTGCCGTGCAACACGGACGCATGCATCTTTTCAGTTCGATGACAAAAAAAATCTCTCGATCCCCCCTTGAAATTTTTTGGCTGTTTCCTATTTTGGATTCGAAAGCAGCCGCGGTTTTCGCGCTGCGTGTTTCGATTGGTTTGTCAGAGACTTGGCAGACGAACTGGAGCGCGTATGCCGGTTCGTCTCCTGCCACCTATAGGAGATTGCAGCCATGAGTGATGTTCTTTTCAATACCAGCCTGTTCGATGAGTTCGACCGTCTGCAACGCCAGATGTCGTCGGTGTTTGGTGGCCTGCCAACGAGCATCCGGGCATCGCGTTTCAGCGCCTTTCCCCAGATCAACCTCGGCAGCACCGACGATTCGGTCGAGATCGTTGCATTCGCCCCAGGCATCGATCCGGCAAAGATCGAAGTGACCGTAGACAAGGGGCTGCTCACCATCAGCGGTGAGCGTGCAGGCGTCGAATCTCCATCCGAAGGCCGCGCTTATGCGCAGGAGCGCTTCGCGGGAAGTTTTCGTCGGGCCATCGAGTTGCCGCGCGATGCAGATCCCGACAAAGTGAAGGCGCGCTATGTAAATGGCTGCCTTGCCATCAGCGTGGGCAAACGCGAAACGTCACGGCCGCGCACCATCGCGATTCAGTAATCAGCCTGTCACAACATTCGAGGAGGAAAACATGAATACGCAAACTCAACTCGCAGAGCGCAAGCTCAACGCTCTTGCGCGGACCAACGAAGAAAACGCTCGAAAGGGACCCACGATCGCCCCGGCCGTCGATATCCATGAAGACGCTCATGGCATTACGCTGTGGGCCGATCTTCCCGGGGTGTCGCGTGATCGTTTGAACGTGCATGTGCAGGACGGGACGCTTTTCATCGAAGGCGAGGCTTTGATCGATACGCCGGACGGGCTCCGCCTGCACCATGCAGAGATCCGTGAACCGCGGTTCGCGCGTGCCTTTTCGTTGAGCACCGATTTCGACACGTCGAAAATTGAAGCCAACCTGAACGACGGCGTGTTGAAGCTGAGCATCCCGCGCCGCGAGGAAGCGAAACCGCGCCGGGTAGAAGTGAGTGTTGGATAAGCATGAGGGGGCGCTCGCCGGCGATAGTAGCAACAGCGAGCGCCCAACGAATCGGGAGAAGCCTGTGGAATTTGAGACTGATTGGAAAACCTTCGGCAAACACCGGGTGCGCCTGCATGCGACTCGTGGGTTTCCGACCGAAACGCTTCACACCGTGGCTGAGCTCGCACGTCTTTCGATCGAGAACAACATGAGCGCGCGTGCACGGCTTGTTGAGATCGTTTGTCGGGACCAAGACAAGGCATACGACGTCTTCGTTGGGACCACCGTACCCGACGACCGGCGTTGTGCGGCGCAATTGGAAGTTGCAATCGCGACGGTGCTCGGCTTGCTGCCTGAGCAGATTACGATGACGGTCAACACGGTCGAACAGGCAGAAGTCGACTTGAATTTTGGTATTTACGAACGACTGCTTGCACAGAAGATCGGCTCCGTGCCACCCATCCAGTGAGCGCTACCGCGCCGCGTGGAGATGCTTAGGATCGCAAGTGTGTGAAGCGGCGTGCGAAATGACGCCGCGCACGCCAAACGCGCGGTGGCGGCATCGTGATGCCCACGCTGATTTCGGGTCTGCAATGTTGGTGTCGATCATCTTTATGAAAATCGCCGGGCGCTCGCCAGCGCTCTGGACGGCCTGCAACGAGCTGAGATTCGAATAGCAGCGCGGCGTCGGTCATCTCCGCCATGGGAGTGGTGCGTTGCAGTTTTCTTGCAGCCGCCGGATCGAACAGGCTAGCGTCGCCGCCCGATGTGCGCACACCGGGCAGGCGCTGGTCCCGGACTTCAAACCCGGCCGAAACGGCGGACAAGGCCCTAACCAGCGTTGGCGCTACCGGGGCCGCGTAGTACTCGCTCACTGCGCCTGAAACTTGATTACCCGGTTCCAGTATTCATCGGCACGTCCTTCGGGGCTCCCATCCTGTTGCCACAGTACATAGGCTCGTTCGCGCAGGTGCTGGTCAAAAGCTTGATGCCAGTATTCATCCTCGCGGCCTTCCGGACCGCCGTCCTGTTCCCAAAGTGCGTAGGCGCGCAGTCGGACCGCCTGCTCGAGCCCGAGCTTGGTCTCCGAGTTGCCTTGCAAGTCATCTCCATAAGACGACATCTGGCCGCCTCGACTGACGTGGATCCGGGCAGTCAGATCGCCGAGTTCGTCATTGGGTACGAGTCGCCCGCTCGCCGCGGCTTCTAGCGCTTTTTTTTCGTAAGCGGCGTCATCCGCGGAATCTCCAAGCTCCTCAAGCGTGATCGGATATGTGTGAAGCACAGATCCGCTGCGATCCAGAATGTCGACTAGTCGTTCGGTCATCTCACCACCCCATTGGTTGATCATTCCTTGTCCTATAGGAATGCTCATTTGGCCCGGTTACAGCATACGTGGTTTCCGATCGGACCCCGCAAAAACGTCAAATATTTACCCGCTATGTCGATTGTGCAATGAATCTTCGTGCATTGATTTTCTTCCAAAACCGTCCCTTCGGGGTGAACGGTGAATGACTCAAACCGACCAATCACTGAATGACCGGAGAGATCCGTCACGGCGAAACTCCGCTTGATCCTCCGTCCCTTCGGGATGGCCTGATCGGTTTCAGCGTTCTTTTCTCGAAGATTGCGCAGTAAGACTTCCCTGGCTGGGCGGTTGTCGAATGGAGCGTGCGTCAAAGCATCCGGGAGCAGCAACGAGGGCACATTTCAGCGACGGCGCGCACTGATCCGGTTTTTTTTGGGTGCATGTGATACTCGTTTCTGGACAAGATCTCAGTCATAGTCACTCCCTCTGCGAACCGTGCGCTGCATCGGCATGACCTTGGGCCGCAAACAGTCGCTGCAGCGCAGGCGCGTTCCTGCTCGTTTCCCGCAACAGGACAAATATGCGCTTTAAGCAGTTCCCCGAGACACAACGACAGTTCGGGCCAGTCACGGATACCGGCAAGTTCATCAAACCAGCAAACGGAACGATTACCGTCATTCTCGCGAGCACGGCCACGGTCGTCGTTCGCCAGATTCAGTTCGACGGGACTTGCCCACTATCAGCCGAGGCGACGATCGCGCTAACGCTTCCATACGGCTTGATCGGCTTGCGCAGTTCATTTGCCCCGTGCGCTGCGTGGACAAGGCAACAGCGCCAAGCGCCCGGTGCGAGGAATCCGCCTCGGCTAGGTGATCGTATTGTCCTGAACGCTCGATTTCGTTTGAACACATCTTCGTCATGTTCATGAGACGCCTCATTGCGACGCTCGCAGCAGGATCTGGCGTGTACCACTCCGCTCTCGCGCGGGCGGCCCATTTCGTCTTGGGGGCAAAGCTCCTGCGGGCCGCACGAAGAGGCCTTCTTCGCGGCGAGTTCCGCGTCGTATACCAGCCCATCTTCGATGTCGGCACCTCCGCATGCGTTGGCGTCGAGACATTGGTCCGATGGCGCAACGAAACCTTCGGTGGAGAAGGCCCTGATTATTTCATCGTGCATCTCGAGCGCACCTCGCTGATAGGCCCGTTGACCCGGTTTGTACTGCGCCAGGCAAGCATTGATATCAGGCAGACGCCGGACGTTGATCACTGGCATGTTTCCGTGAATATTTGCGCGCGACATCTGACGAGCAAGCGTTTTGTGGATGATATCCGGCAGGCAGCGGGAACGATGCTTGACCGCACCGTTCTGGAGATCACCGAGCGCAGTTGTACCGCGCGCACGCCACAAGTTCGCGCGGCATTACGCAGTCTCAAGCAGGACGGTGTACTCCTGTCTCTCGACGATTTCGGGACCGGTTTTAGTAACCTGGACCTGCTCGGCGATCTTGATTTCGATCTAGTCAAGGTGGACCGCCGGTTCCTCGTGACCGATGACGAGAATCGCCCAGTTTTTCTCAAGGCAGTCGCTACCCTCGTCCACGCACTCGGTGCAAAGGTGGTTGCGGAAGGCGTGGAGACCGTCGAACAACATCGCTCCGTAGAACAATCGGGCATCGATCTGGCACAAGGATATCGGTATGGGATGCCAATGACAATTGAACAACTGCGAGAGTTTGCATCCGTCGAAAGGATGCAGCGTCAGCTCGTGGCGACGCAGCAGAACGCCACGCCCGTCGTGTCGGAAGATACCGCAAGCGCCGCCGACGAACGATATCGTGAGTCGGCCATCGATGCGACGCGACTGCTCGAGAGTGGCGCGGAGGAGGTCCTGGACAGAATCACGCGCATTGCAGCGCGCGCGCTGAAAATGCCGATTGCCGCAGTGTCGGTTCTGCACGAGCATACGCAGACCTTCAAGGCATCGGTCGGACTCGACATTCAGAGCACGCCGCGTCATATCGCGTTTTGCCAGCGTGCGCTTGACCTCGATCGCCTGCTGGTCGTTCGCGACGCATCCGCTCACCCGGACTTTACAGCCAATCCGCTGGTGACGGGTGCGCCGCAAATCCGCTTTTACGCGGGCATTCCGTTACGGACGCTATCTGGCATCGCAATTGGTACGCTGTGCGTGATGGACCGGGTGCCGCGCCGCTTCTCTTTCGAACAGCGTGAGATATTAATGGATCTCGGCAGAATGATTGAACACGAACTACGGCTGCGGGAATTGGAAGCCCCTTCGGGGCTGCCAATCCAACAGACTATCGAGCGGCTCAAAAACCAGCACGCGCTCTATTTCGATACGTTTTACCAGACCCCGGTCGCCATTGCTCATATTGGACGCGACTGGACATGGAGGCGCATGAACGCGGCCTGCCTCAGACTGTTTGGCAGCTCGCGTGAAAGCCTGACAAGGACGAAGTTGCCCGAGCTCCTCGATGAAACGGAACGCAACGCGCTGCAGCAAGCTGTGAACGACCTCGGAAAACCGTATCACGCTGGCTCGACTGTGATGGAAATCACGCTGCGGCTCCCTGACGGGCGCCAGAAGGGTGCGCGCGTGCAGATCGCACTGCAGCGTGAACGCCAAGTCCGCGACGACGAGCTTCTATTCGTCTTTCACGACACCCACGCTGAGCAACAGGAAAAATCTGCGCGCGATGCGCGTGAAGCTGAACTTCAACAGGCCGCGCAATCGGCCTCGGAAGATCTGCGCAAATCTTATGGGCAACTCGCCGAAACTGCGCATCAGCTTGTCACTACCCGCGTCGACCTGCGCGCTATTGCTGTTAATTTACCGGTGCTGGTAGCCTACGTCGACAGCGAGCGACGCTTTCGGTTTGCGAACTCCACCTACCGCGACTGGTTCGGGCCGGATTCCGAGGCGATCCTCGGACGCCTCACGCATGAAGTGCTCGATCCGGACTATGTGGCGTCCGTAGAGCCATACGTGCGGCGCGCGCTCGCGGGAGAACGCGTCGAGTATGAAATCAGCGCTGCTATCAAAACAGGCCGGCGCGTGTTGCGCGGACTGCTGGTCCCGAGCCACATCCACGGCCGCTCCGCCGGCGGCTATTACTTGCTTGTGCAGGACGTCACCGAGCGCCAGGCCTTGATCGATCGCCTCCGGGATCTCGCCTTCCATGATGCGCTGACCGGACTACCCAATCGGCGTGCGTTCCTGTCGAAGCTCGATACCGCCTTGCGCGAGTCCCGTGACAGTTTTGCCGCCGTGATGTTCATCGACCTCGACGGCTTCAAGGCGGTCAACGACACCTACGGGCACCTTTCCGGCGACAATGTGCTTGTCGAAGTCGCGGCGCGCATTCGCCACTGCGTGCGTAACAGCGATGTCGTCGCGCGTCTTGCCGGCGATGAGTTCACCGTCCTGCTGAGCGGCAGCGGGCTCGAAGAACACTCGGTCGCGGGCATAGCACAAGTCATTTTGCAAACACTCAGCCAGCCGATGCGAATCGATGGGGCCGTCATCCAATTGTCAGCCAGCATTGGCGTCCTGGTGCCCGGAGCGGGCGCGCCGCTGTCGAGCGAAGTCCTGTTGAAGGCCGCGGACGACGCGATGTATCGCGCCAAGCAGGCAGGTAAAGGACGTTTCGTCTTGCATGAGATTCCCGCGCCCGACACGGCGCCCCAAGCCGCAGCGTCTGCCCGTTAGAACGGCCGCATGGGTCCTGCCAGATTAGCCGAGACGAGCGATTCGTCCCGAGCGAGCGCACCAAGGGTTGCCATTGCGCGCTCTGTCTCCTGGGTCCACGGATATCCATAGTTCAACCGGATGTGGTGGCGGAACTCGCCGCTGGCGGAAAAGATCGGGCCGGGCGCGAAGCTGATCCCCCGCTCGAGCGACGCTTCGAACAGGCGTAGTGAATCGACGTGGCGTGGCAGCTCTACCCACGTGAAGTAACCGCCGTCTGGCCGCGTCGCAGTGCTTTGCGCGGGGAAATACCGGTCGATGGCGCTCAGCATGTGCGCCTGCTGGGCCGCCAGCTCCCGGCGAAGCTTGCGCAGAAACCGGTCGTAGCGGCCATGTTCGAGGTAATCAGCTATCGCGCGTTGCGCCGGGGCGCTGGCCGATAGCGTCGTCATCCACTTTGCTCGCTCCAGTTGTTCCGTGAATCGTCCCCCCGCCGCCCAGCCGATCCGGTAACCGGGTGCGAGGCACTTCGCGAACGAACCACAATGCAGCACCAGTCCCTGCCGGTCGAAAAACTTTGCCGGGCGTATCGGCGCCAATCCAAATCGCAGCTCGCTGTACACGTCGTCTTCTATAAGCGGCACTTCATACTTCGCGAGTAATTCGACCAGGGCCTGCTTTTTCGTGTCGGAGAGCGTCGCGCCTGTAGGGTTCTGAAACGAGGTCATGAACCAGCAAGCGCGGATCGCACGCCGGTCGAGCGCACGCGTCAATGCCTCCATGTCGTGACCTTCCACAGGATGAACCGGGGCGGTGGCGCAGACCTCGACCACGGAGGCAGGCACGTTCACATCCGCCGCGCCGGATCTGCCTGGCAGCCTCAAGACCTCGCCCATGCTCGACGCCTGGATCCGTATCGACGAGCAGGGTCACATCACGGCATTCACCGGAAAAGCGGAGCTTGGCACTGGCATCCGCACCGCATTCATGCAGATCGCGGCCGACGAACTAGGCATTGCGCCGTCGTCGCTCACACTGATCACCGCCGATACCGCCGCCACCCCGAACGAAGGCTACACGGCTGGCAGCCACTCGGTCGCCGACAGCGGCACCGCGATTGCAAACGCAGCAGCGCAAGTGCGCGCTCTGCTGCTGCAATCGGCGGCGACCAAGCTCGGCGTAGATGCGGCGACACTGACGGTCCGGGATGGTGCGGTGATGGCCGCCGATGGCCGCCGCCTTGGATTTGGCGAAGCCGTCAGCGGCGTGAATCTGCATCAGCAGGCGCAGCCGGGACTGCCGCGCCGAGATCCGCGCACGTATGAGAGCATCGGTCGTCCGATGCAGCGCGTCGATCTTCCGGGCAAGGTCACCGGCGGCGCGAGCTACGTGCAGGACCTGCATCTGCCGGGCATGCTTCACGCACGCGCTGTGCGCCCGCCCGCTTACGGCGCAACCCTCGCCTCGGTCGACATTGCATCCGTGCAGGCCATGCCCGGCGTGGTCAAGGTCGTGCGCGACGGCAGCTATCTCGCTGTTGTCGCCGACGACGAATGGCGCGCGATCCTAGCCATGCGCGCGTTATCGGCAGGGGCCCGCTGGAACGCCGGTCCGCCCCTGCCCGCGCAGGCAACCATTCATGCGGCCTTGCGCGCGCTGCCCGCGCAGGACATCGCGGTTGCCGACCGCTCGGCGCCTGCCGCGCCTGCCGTGCAGACTTTGCAGCGGCGCTTCACGAAGCCTTTCCTCACCCACGGCTCTATCGGGCCTTCGTGCGCGGTGGGACTGATGGACGGCGATCGACTGACGGTCTGGACCCACACTCAGGGCGTTTTTCCGCTGCGCCACGGTTTGGCCGACATGCTGTCGATGCCGCCGGACAACGTCCGTTGCGTGCACGTGGAAGGTTCGGGATGCTACGGTCACAACGGCGCGGACGATGTCGCCGCCGACGCCGCGCTGATCGCCCGTGCAGTCCCCGGGCGGCCCGTTCGGGTTCAATGGATGCGCGAACAGGAGCACATGTGGGAACCTTTCGGCCCGGCGATGACGACCGACCTGACTGGATCGCTCGATGCAAGCGGCCAGATCGTCGATTGGACCTGTGAGATCTGGAGCAACTCGCATAACCAGCGCATCGAGAACGCCGGTCGCCTGATGCCCACGTGGTCGCTCGCCACACCGATGACGCCCGCGCCGTCGAAGGAAATTCCGATGCCGGAAGGCGGCGGCGACCGCAACAGCGTGCCGATTTATCGCGTGCCGAACCTGCATGTGCACGAGCATTTCCTGCTCGACATGCCGATCCGTGGCTCCGCCATGCGCTCACTCGGCGCGTATCTGAATGTATTCGCGATAGAAAGTTTCATCGATGAACTGGCGGCCGAGGCACAGCTCGACCCGGTCGAGTTTCGCTTGCGCCATCTGGACGATCCGCGTGCACGCGATGTCATCCAGAGAGCCAGTACCCGCTTCGGCTGGGCAGCGGCGCGAGCTGTTGCTCGCAGGCCGGATCACGGGGTGGGCTTCGCTTTCGCGAAGTACAAGAATTTGATGGCCTACTGCGCCATTGCCATGGAAGTCACGGTGGAGCGCAACTCCGGCGCCGTGAGGGTTGACCGCGTCGCGTGCGCGGTGGATTGCGGGCAGATCGTGAATCCCGACGGGGCACGCAATCAGGTTGAAGGTGGAATCGTGCAGTCCCTGAGCTGGACGCTTTTTGAGCAGACGACCTTTGAACCTCACGGCATCACAAGCTTCGACTGGAGCACTTATCCAATCCTGCGGTTTTCATCATTGCCGGGACGCATTGATGTCGACCTGATCGACCGTCCCGGCACACCGTTCCTCGGCGTGGGCGAAGCGTCACAAGGCCCGGCCGCCGCAGCGCTTGCCAACGCGGTTGCCGACGCTACCGGCAGACGTGTGAGGGACCTGCCGATCGCTGGCGACCCTCTGAAATCCTGATAGGGGACCGCTTCGGCAGCGGTTGAACTTAAGTGCGCCACGATACCTACACTTTCGTTCCCGCGACTTTCGAAGGCGACGATAGCCTTCAATGGCGGAATACGCATATCGAGTGATGAGGCACCGAGTTCGATGCGTCTAAGACCTGGATTCCCCGGATGACAGCTCAGAAACCGAAGCGTGGGAAGCCCTCGCCATGAGCAGCTTACCCAAGCTAAGCCCGGCTTTCTCCAGCCGGTGTTGT
The DNA here is from genome assembly GCF_001577465.1 of Burkholderia sp. PAMC 28687. Classification (NCBI taxonomy): domain Bacteria; kingdom Pseudomonadati; phylum Pseudomonadota; class Betaproteobacteria; order Burkholderiales; family Burkholderiaceae; genus Burkholderia; species Burkholderia sp. PAMC 28687. The sequence goes on along the minus strand of NZ_CP014506.1, from coordinate 1,046,107 downwards.
GGCATCAAACTCAGCTGATCATCGTGAAGCCGCAGCTGTGCTGTGCACAGCCGCCCTGCTGATCATCCATTGATCGCATCGAGGAATTGCTATCACGAAGTTTTGCCGGTACGGGCATGCCGGACAGCAGCAGATGCGGAGCCGATGAAAGGTTGGACAGTGCTGACGGCATCGACTCGCTTGTGCGGTGACCGGATCAACCGGCTGTCACCTTCGAGGACTACGCTGTGCAGGCCCGTGGCATCTATCTCGAGAAGGTTCAACAGTGCGCCGGGCGTATTCAACTTACCCCGTTCGCGGTAGACGATTTGATCTTCAGACATCGGAGTCTCTCCTTACTTTGCATGACAAGCCAGCATCGGAGGGCTGTCGGGGCCCGGCATGATCTAGATCATCTCAACGAAGAGCGCTAGCGGATAGCCTAGTCATGTTCGTTGACTCATTGCCCGGATTGCCTCGAACTCCGATCGATTCGTCCTTCTTTACCAAGGGCTCATCATGAGCTGGAAAGTATCGCCGTATATGTCGATACAACCTGATAGTCCCGTGCCAGAACCTCTATTGAGATGAGCTTTGCCAGGCAATCCAGCGCGCATCTCGACGCGGTCTATGCCGCGTTCTATCGGTACCCGCGAACGTTCTAAGTGTAGGCAGATTTGGCTGAATATTACGCAATGCATCAGAAAGATGCGCTCGCAGCGAGCGCGCGTCGTGCGCGAGGATTTCGAGTCCGAGCTTGCACCCCGGACGTTGAGGACGAATGGACCCTATGTGCATTGGACGAAGACTTTTCCCGGCTCACGACCAATGCGCTGCGTCGATTGCTCGTGACCGGCCAAGTCAAGCCCGACAACCCTGAAACTTTTTGAGCGAACATCTCGCCGAAAGCCTCCCTCCGGCCACGCTGCCGATTCTGCTGTCTCACTGACATAAGCGGCGCGCCCGCGCCTGGAACCTATCATGTCCACCTCAACCGTCTTGCCGGCCGCCCCCGCAGCTAATCGACTCGCCATAGCCGGCGTGTTGCCCTGGCTCCTTTGCGCAATCTTTTACTTCTACCAGTACGCGGTCCGCTCCGCGCCCGGCGTAATGCAGAATGAACTGGCACAAGCCTGGGGCGGAAACCATATTGGATCGATCGTTTCGGCCTACTACATGGTGTACGCACTAATGGCGCTGGTCGCAGGCGTCCTGCTCGACCGGTACGGCGCGCGCCGGACGATTCCATATGGCATCGCGATCGTCGCGATCGGATGCCTCGTGTTTGCACAGGGTAGCCGCGCGGCAGGCATGGCCGGCTTCATCCTGCAGGGCGTGGGCGCCATCTTCGCGTTCATTGGCTCGTCTTACGTCGCTGCGCGCTACCTGCCGGCAGGCATGCTGGCAATGTTCATCGGACTTACGCAGTGTCTCGGCATGGCGGGTGCCGCGTTTGGCTCAAAGCCCGTGCACATGCTGATCGATCCCGCCGGCAGCTTGCAGATGCCCTGGCAGCACGTGTGGATCGCCTTTGCGGTGATCGGCGCGCTGCTCGCGGTGGGCACATGGTTCGCGATGCCCGATGAAGGAGCGGACAGTCATCACGGCACGCTTGGCATCGCCAACGTGCTGCGGCCATACCGAATCGTATTGTCGAACCCGCAGAGCTGGCTCGCCGGTGTGATCGGCGGCCTTTTGTTCGCGCCGACCACCATCGGCGCCCTCGTCTGGGTGACCTCATTCCTGCACGATGGCCAGCATATGGACATGGCGCAAGCCGCTGCCGACGCATCCATGGTGCCGATCGGCTGGGTAATCGGGTGTCCTCTGCTCGGTTATCTCTCGGACCGCTCGGGACGCAGGAAGCCAGTGCTGATTGGCGGCGCACTGGCAGTACTCGCGCTCGGACTCGTCGCGGTCTTCATTCCAGCAGGCACTTTCCCGCGATATTCAGTGGCGCTGTTATTCGGCATTGCATCCGGTGCCGCAATGATTCCGTTTTCGACCATGAAGGAGGTCAATCCGCACGAGGTGAAAGGTACCGCGGCGGGCGTGATGAACTTCCTCGTGTTCCTGACAACGGGCCTGCTTGCGCCGTTCATTTCGCGCCTGATGGTGGCACAGCCAGGCAGAACCATGAACCTGCAGGCGTTTCAGCATGCTTTCATTCCACTCGTGTTCGGTGTGGTAATCGCGGTCGTCCTATCGTTTTTCCTGCGTGAAACGGGTACGGCCGTGCGCACCGCTGTTCCAGCTAACTAACCGGTAGACCACGTCATGCGAGTTGCAATCTTCAGTACCAAACCTTACGACCGTGCAGCGCTCGACGCAGCCAATGCACACGGCCTGCATTCGCCGACCTACTTCGAGCCGCGACTCGACGCCACCACCGCAAGTCTGGCGAAGGGGTTCGCGGCGGTCTGCGTATTCGTGAACGACCGAGTCGATGCCGCAGCAATCCGGATCTTGGCCGATGGGGGCACCCGCGTGATTGCGTTGCGCTGCGCGGGCTTCAACAACGTCGACCTGACGGCGGCTGAAGAGCGGGGTATCGAGGTAGTGCGCGTGCCCGCTTATTCGCCTTACGCAGTGGCTGAGTTCACGATAGGCCTGCTCCTTTCTCTTAACCGGAAGATCCACCATGCTTATGCGCGTGTTCGCGAGGACAACTTCTCGCTCGACGGTTTGCTTGGACACGACATGCACGGCAAGACGGTCGGTGTGGTGGGTACCGGGCGTATCGGCATGCTCGTCGCGCGTGCACTCAAACTCGGATTTGGGTGCGACGTGCTTGCCTGCGATGTCGTGGAGGACGCTGCGCTCGTGGACATCGGCGTGCGCTATGTCACGATGCGCGCGCTAGTCGAAGCGTCCGATGTCATCTCCCTGCACTGCCCCCTGACACGCGACACGCTGCATCTCATCGACACAGCGGCGCTCGCTGCAAGCAAGCCGGGTATGCTGCTGATCAATACGAGCCGCGGCGCGCTCGTCGATACGCCGGCGTTGATCACGGCGCTCAAGTCAGGACAGCTCGGCGGCGTCGCGCTCGACGTCTACGAGCAGGAAGAAGCGCTGTTTTTCGAAGACCTGTCGCTGGACGTTGTGCAAGACGACGTTTTCCAGCGCCTTCTTACGTTCCCGAACGTCCTCGTAACCGGACATCAGGCGTTCTTCACAGCCGAGGCCATGGCCTCAATCGCTCAGACGACACTCAACAGTCTTTCCGAGGCGGATACAGGCCGCGCACTGAGTTGCCGTATTGCAGCGCCAGCCCAGATCACGACCGAATGAGAGGCACGCGCTTTCTAACTGTGGAACTTCGACTTTGGAGACGGATGCTTTAAGGAAGCAGGTAGCGCAACGACTGAGAAAAATCTGCTGGCATTGTGGCCGCGTCGCGACGCATGCGACTTTGATTAAGCTCTGACCCAGTCGTCAGGTACGTTGAGCTGACGTATGACCCGCGCCGGTGAGCCTGCGGCTAAACTCTTGGGAGGGATTTCTCCTACAACTGTCGACCCTGCAGCGATTACAGAATGGCTGCCAATTTTAGCTCCCGCCAAGATCGTCGACCGCGCGCCAATCCAGACGTTGTCGCCGATTTCTACAGGCGCTTGCTTCGTAGGGCGCTCGGGCGTTACTTGGTGATAGTCGGTGTCGAAAATAAAAGTCATGTCTCCAATCTTGCAATTGCTACCTATTTTCACTGAAGTTGTCGCGCAAAGATTCGCACCATCGTTAAAAAACGCGTTCTGCCCGATCTCTAAACTCGCGCCCTCTGAAACCCAGATGAACGGGCGCGTCCGGTAAGAGCGGAAGGAACAGTTTTTAGCCAAGTGGATGTACCCCTTGTTGCTGATTCTCGGCCACTTGCCCGAAAAGGCCGGTGGACCATCGAAGCGTACGTTTTTTGCCGTAAGAGCTACTCGGATGAAGACGCTCTTCACGCTGGACAAACTTCTAAGAATCGCTCTCTTCATGCATTAGTCCAAATAAGTAGGTCGCTGGCTGGTTAGCTTGAATCGTCGACTATCGGGCAAGGCAGTGATACGTGTTTTCAGATTAGCCAATCAACGAACAATACATATGATGAATAACCCGCCGTAAACACCCATCAGTGTGACAGCAAAACTTTTGCGAGCGTCACAAAAGAATTACCGCATCGGCAAGTTTGCCTGATCGGGTTCAATCAAACGGGTTTGTTTTGGGACGCGAACAAGTAAAGACGAAGACGCCTGACAAGACATCGCAGAAATCGAATGATTTCCACGACGGAGATAGTTTTACCATCGATGCAACCACCCCTGTCGGCATCATCGACGCTAAGCCAATACAATGAGCGTTACCGTACGGGTGCGTCTAACCACATTACGCGCAGCTAATAAGCAAACGGGGTAGCAAACGCTACCCCCGCTTTTCCAGCTCTCTATCACATCAAGGCTTAGATTCAGACGTCCGCATGTGACGCCGTGAATCCCGTGAACGCTGCGTAAGGAGCGCTTAAGGGAGCGCCGTTGATCATGATGCCGTACGTACTGTTTCCACTATCGAGCACGTAGTACATCACAGACTGAATGTTGTGGCTCTTTCTGTTTGCGTAGAAATTGGACAACTGAGTCGTGACGTAGTTTGCCCTGTACGCTTGCGTCTGCTCAGGGCCCGTGTTCCATTCCGTGATCATGAACGGAACTCCATAGCGAGCCTTGCAGTACGTTGGCAAATCAAAGCCTGGTCCGGCGCCGTCGATGCCTATATTAAAGATGTCGCCATACACTTCGTAGTTGTGCCATGTCGTGATGTCCCAGCGAACCTTAGGATGCCCCTGCGATCCATCTGGTTGTATGCCGTCCCATAAGGCATCTGACGCGCCCACATCTGCCACGCAGAAATTGATGCCGCACTTGGCGCCAGGCTGGACCGACTTCACGCCATCGATCATTCCGCGCATCACGCCGCGCATGGCTGGCCAGTTTGCGTTATTGAAGTCTGCAACCTTGCAGCCCGCCTGAGTCGAGTCTACGACGGTCGAACTCTGACGAGTCAGCTCATTGCCGCATTCGTACATCGTGACCCCGTACTGCTTAAGTGCGTTTGCGACCGCCGATCCAACCGAATATGCTTGATTATAGGCAACGCCCTCGCTGCTCAGCAAGTTGCCATTGTTGTCGTTCATGCCCTGGTTGATCAACACCAAGAGGGTCATGCCGGCAGACTGGAAAGCAGCGGCCAGCTTGGCCACTGCAGCAATCTGCGACGGATCGGAGCTGCAGCCCACGCGGTAGCTGGTGCAACCCATGCTTTTGAGAATTGAAACGATCTGGGCCGGGGTATAGGTGTAGTCCCAATGTCCGTTGACGCCGAAGAAACTGCCTGCGGCAGCGGAACCAGAGATACGCGGATCGGTGGAAGCAAGCCATCCCCCCGCGTTGGCCCATACGTAGAACTGACCACTTGTGTTTTTGTGCCACATCATGCCGCCGTACCAGAGCAACAAGGCGACGTTGTAGTTGACACCGACAACGGCACCGTCTCTATAGATAACACCGGCATTCACTGTCCATTTACGACCCTGCTTGTCGATGAGGACAGTACCCGACGGAATCGTGGCGCCGTCGGGAGAGATTCCTGCGGTGCGTGGATCGAGGCATGCCGTCCACCCAGAACCATTCCACGAGTAGAACTGGCCCCCGGTATTCTGATGGTACACGGTGCCGGCGTACCACAGCGCCAAGGCGACGTTGTAGTTCACGCCTGCGACTGCGCCGTTCCTGTACACCACGCCCCCGGAAAGCGTCCAGACATTGCCTGAGTTATCGACGATCTTTGCAGACGAAGGCAGACTCGTTCCATCGGCCGACGCAGTCGTAGCGGCGTTGACAACTGCATTTCCAACTGCGGCATTGTTTGTTGCGCTATTTGCGACTGCACCGGCGGCATTGCCGATTCCATCGCTGGAGCCACCGCCGCAGGCGGTCAGAAGATAGCTACCGCCGAACGCGGTAAGGCAACCGAGAAATTGACGTCGTTTGATCATGGCGAGTTCGTCCACTGTCGAGAAAAGCCCGACAGAAAATAAGCAAATGATTTTTAGTCTTCGACACACGAAATGCTGTTGGGAGCGTGGGCACCCGAACCGCTTTTTCTTTACTTCGTATATCTAACTAACCCAATGAATTATTGACCCATTCCGTGCTCAGTACCGGATGGCGCTTTAAACGATTGGGACGGCGTGCGACCTGGGAACACGAACGCGAAGGCACACCTTCCCGATGCGGTCACAGAAGCGACCACATGCCTTCGTCGTGTATTCGGAACGCTTGCGTGCGAACCCCGACCCCGGTATCGCGACTTGCCGAGACAGTCGCCTTATCGTCTATTACGCAAACGTTTAACCGAGAATGCCGCATACTTCAGCGATTCGGCAAAGTCTACCTTTTCGTCTGACCACGGGTGTAAATGTACCCGGAATGTGCGGTAGACCACAAACGAATAAGTAATATTCTGTTAAATAGTGAAATTTTCCCTAGGCGCTGTTGCGATGCAAAAAGAACTGCTCAAAGGTGCCTGACATTAATCGAAAGATTTCGGTCAATATTATATTTAATCTATAAATTAATTAAAAATTCGGTCGTAGATTCTACCCTGACAAATAATATGAGTCAGAAATGCGGGTAAAGTCCGCGCTCCTAATTTATACTACGAATATATATTACCGATTCTGGTCGTTGATCTGATCGCGAAAAGATCCGTAGCGTGGCCGTGAGCTTTAGGAGGCACACCCAAATTCACTGTAGATGCAGCAGAACTGTTGCCAAATCCCCCGCTTGCTCGGGAACCAAAGAAGACTTAAAGGCGTCAGCCTTGCTGGCCACCATGCAGGTCAACTGGAAAGAAATCCTTGTCGCCAAGCATTTGCGTGGCCCGACTCGCTCTCGATCAGATCGGCCTTCAGGTCCACATGTCACCTGCAGTGAACATCTGTGCGACGGTCCAGCCAGCACCGTGTTATTAACGGATCGCACGTCGATGCTTGGTTCAGAATGCCCGGCGCATCGGCGAGTCTCGTGCGTTTGAAGACGTTGAGTAGTTGGCAAAATTTGAAGAGCTCATTTCAGGGCGAATGGGCAACCGAGACCGCGCCTGCTCCGCGAGCGATATTTTCCTGGCCCCGCCAGGGGCGCAATGGCAGGGTGAGAAACCATATGTGATTCACAACCCAGACGATCAAGAAGCCTAGAAAAATTAGCTGGAAGCTACGCGCGTCGCGTGGTCGTAACTGACTATTCATTCCTATATCATTCGTGTGACGTGTTGATCGTTACTTATTTCAGAAGAAGCGACGTGCCAGCAACCTAGCGGCCCAATCCGATTTGAACACTAAGGCTTTAACATAATGTCGGTTGCACGCTCTTCGCAAACAATGCGAAGTCGCGAGTGAAATCCGGCATATCGTCTGATCGACGCTTTCGGCCAATAGCACACGAGTTTTAGCCGTTTCACTAATCCACCTTGCAATAAGTGTAAGCTTCAGCTGAAGTCATCATTTAATATCAATTGTGTGATTAATGAGCGGTTACTGGAGCTTCCCGCTGTCCTTAATTGAGTAAGCGCGGTAATGCAATATCCGATATGTAAGTGAACACCTCTTCCATAATCCTCAGTTGAATTAGCTAGCTGAGTTGGGGCGCGGATACGGTAACGTCGGATATGAGTGCGTGCTACTGGGGCTGCGACCGATAGTTCCGAAGGCAGCAAAAGCTCGGAACAGGTTGCCCCGTCTGCGTTTGATTCCCATCCAAGTTGCTCCCGATGACGTTCGCACGTTTCCTTCTTACTAAATCTTAAGGACTACACGTGCCTGTTTTTTCGATTATTGTCCCGGCCTACAATGTGCAGGATTTTATTGAGGAAGCGCTGGAAAGCATTGCAAGACAGTCGTTTGCTGACTTCGAGGCTATCGTTGTGGACGACGGATCAACCGACGGCACTGGGGATATTGCTAAGAAGTTTTGTTCGACAGATACACGGTTCAAATATCTTCATCAGCGAAACGGAGGTCTTTCGGCTGCACGAAACTCAGGCACAGATGTCGCGATTGGCACGTATATTTATTATTTTGATAGTGACGATGTCATCGATGCGGAGGCGCTAGCTTCATGCTACCGAGAGTTCCAAAATAATGAGATCGACGTTGTAATGTTTGAGGCCGAAGTTTTTCCGGTTGACTCGCCTGTTTATAAGATCGAAGAAAACTATTATAAACGGCCGGTAGGAAAGTCGCCTTTATGGTCTGACGATTTTATCGTTGAGTCACTTCGTCAAGGACACTACTGCGTGCAGGCGTGCTGCTTCGTTGCGCGCAAATCAGCGATAGGAGAACTCCGGTTTATCGAAGGCATGTTGTTCGAGGACAACCACTTTTTTGTCTCGCTCTTACTGGAGAAAAAGCGCAAGGTGGCAATACTTCATGAAAAACTCTACAAACGACGGTTGAGGTCGGGCTCAATCATGTTTTCATCGAAGACGAAACACCATTACGACAGCATGAATCGCATGGTCCGGGAATTATCGAAGCTATCGTTCTTCGCTCTCAAGCCGCCTGAGAGATCAGCAATCAAAGAAGAGATCGTCGGCAACGCGCTCGGAGATCTGCACTTCGTTAGTTCCCTCGTTGGCGCCAGCATCAACCTCCGAAGAAGGAACATCACCGCCATGTGGCACGTCGCGCGGCATGTTTCGCCGCGCCTGTTTGCGCCAAAACGTCTCCTGCTCGCGTTGGTTCCCGAACTGTACAGTCTCAAAGCGGAGGCAAGGTTGCACCGTTAAGATTGGGTTGGGTGGGTGAGCGACCGGGCATGGCAAAGATCTCCGGACGCGCAGGCGGCCAAGTGAACTGAAGACGCTTGGCTTCAGCTTATTGTTGTTGTCCGAAGCGGATCGACAAAGTCTTCGTGACTGCCGGTCTCGCTTCGAGAACACGCCCAACAAAACCGCAACGATGCAGTGAAGGTAAATTATTTCCTCATAGATATGAACTTGTTCCTAAAGCGGATGGTTTGACCATCACGGCCGCTAGGTCCGTCATGCTGGAATGTCACGTGCGCCGAGCAAGTGAACAAGCGGAGAGAAGATCGGCATGCGCAGAATCGGTCAATGCACCTGAACTATAAGCCAACGAAGAATATGCTGAAAAACCTTATTGTTCTGGCGTGCGTAATGCTGTCGAACGTCGCATGTGCAGATGCAGTGAATCGAAAAACAAGGCATTCGGCCAACGCTCCCGGAGCCCGCACTGTACATCTCGGACAGTCCCAAGCACATGTTCGACGCGATCAGGCTGACGCTGGCCCCTTCGATCAGTCTAAAGCGGGTTTAACTAATGGAGTTGTGCTGCCGGAAACATATGGAGCAGTCGGTGACGGTAATACCTACTTCGACGGCAGCATGCAAGTTGGCGGGACAGCGACAATTGCAACTTCGCATGCGGCAAATGACGCGAACCCGACGGCGCCACCGGTTTCGACCGGTGCATCGAACGACATGGTTGTGCACGTGATTGCGAATGCGCAGGCTTACTCAGTTACGCCATCGCTCGGGGTGGTCCGGGCCAACCAGTCTTCAGAAAATGGCAGCCTTGGCATCATGGCGCTGGATGAAACTGTTGCGAGGCCTGCTCTTACAACTGCAGTCTCGGGAATCACACCGTTTGCATCTGGATGGCAGACAGTTTCCATTGCGCTCGCATCGATCGGAACGCCTTCCTTCATTGCCAGCACGACATACTACTCTGCGAGTACCGCCGATGTCGCTCTCCCCAAGCCACTCGGACATCGCACTGGTGATTATTTATTAGCCTGTACTGTCATTGACCACGACGGTACTCGGACCATAACGCCCCCGATCGGATTCAAGCCCATTGCAACTGGCTCAAATGCGGCAGATCGCTTGACTTGCTTCACCAAAGTGACCGGTGAGTATGAGCCATCGACCTACACTTTCATCCTCAGCGGGAACGGCTCGAGTAGCGCCGCAGGGCTTATGCTTGATTACCGCAATGTTAGCGGAGTTGATCCTACTAAGTTTGGCGAGACGAGCAGCACCCTGCACTCGGCGACGGCACATTTCACCTCTGACGATGTCGGTAAAAAAATTTGCGTTGCGAACATACAAGCGGCTTTACCGTTCAACAAGCAAAAATGCGGCAAGATCATCAACGTCGAAACCGAGAGTTCGATTGCCGTAGATTTTGCGACTGAACTAACCGGTGGCAATCTGCAATTTGCCTACGGAACAGATGACAGCGCCGCTTTTACAACGATGCTTTCGAGCGCGCCTTGTAGCACTAAAGGTTGCAGGATCGAACTTGGGGCAAAGCATTACATACTGACCGAAGAATTGATCCTACCGGCCAATATCCCGATCAGTCTTGTTGGAGTCGGACCAAGTGCTGCGAATACCCCGAACACGTTGATCAACGGAAATGTTCTCGTCAACGCGAACAACGGTTCGCAGCTTCATTATCTTACACAGGCACTGACTGGTCCTGCAGTTTCAATCACTGGATCCCTCCATGTAACGAGCACGGCCGCAGCTGATAGGCTGAGTAACTTCTCCATCGTTGGCGGCGTCGGCACTGCGCTTGACGGGGGCGGCCAGGATGGAATCGATGTTTTGAATTGGCAAAACGCGGTTGTTGACAACGTTTTTGTTTTCAACTTCGTCCGATACGGCGGCTACGTGGATGCTTTGTCAGCGAAAGACTATCGAGACTACAGCGAAAACGTGCTGTTCAAACATTTCTATGCGGCATACAACGGTGGTGGCGGTCTTAAAGTCGGTAGCGCCCGCGCGGTCTACAACATCGAAAACACTCAGTGCGTCTATTGCATCATCGAGGGAAATGGCGGACCTGGCGTCATCTTGGCCGGCGATAACATTCAAGGCCTCCGGTTGTCGGATTCGACGGTTCAATGGAACAACGTGATGGCGCCTGGTGCGGAGGTTTTCACGACGGGGACCGTTGTTGGTGGTGTGGTTTCATCAAACTATTTCGAAGCCGATGGCAACATCGGATCACAAAGCAATAAGATCTTCAACAATGTGGCCGGCATGCTCGGTCTACATGTGACAGGCGACAATTACTACACTCCGCAGAGCGCATTTTCACCGCTCACGTTCTCTGCAAATGGCGTCGCCTTGCCCGCATGTAACTTGAATAGTTCCATTACAGCCCACGCGACAGCAACGGTTTCGGATGCTGAGTCTTGTAGTCTTGGGACGAACTACGTCGGCGGCGGGTCGACAATCTGCAACGTCACTTGCGCTTCGGGCAACGTGTGGGTTGCGACAGGAACTGCCAGATATTAGCGGCGTTGAAGAGCCGAGACCAAGTTCACAAACTAACGAAGTGTCATGACGTTTTGTCTGCGGTGTTGGTGACTTACCCCTGTTGCGCTGTCACGTGAAGCACAGCACCTAACTGACCGTTTGATGGCGGCATTGTCACAACCTTTGCACAGCGCTTAATTGCCTTTAACACTGGAAGGATTGAACGGCGCCCTCTTGGAAGCCTTCGAATCCGAGGTGAACGCGTTCTCTTGTTTAACGGCCTCGACCGATGAAGCACGAAGCCAAGCGTGCGGTAGTCATTGAACGCTTTCACGTCCGTAACCGCCGACTAATCTTCGTGTCCAAATAACTCCGCAATTGTTGGCGGCGGCATGTACACGACGAGAATTAATGCGGCGAGTACATTCAATATTGGAACGAAGCCCAGGACCGGAACAAGCATCGCCCGTGTAGTATTCGAGCTAAATCGTTGCAGTACGAACATAACGCTCGCAACACAAAAGAACGTCTTGACCGACACCCAATACCAGTGTCCGATGAAAGAAAGCACCACCAATATCTGTCTCCAATAGTTGAATTACGCGGCTCATTACACTCTACTCTCGCCGAGATTGCACTAGCTCGAAAAGATTAAGTAGCAGTAGTGTGTGCGGACGCACACAGACATTGATCAGGTTAAGCGAACGAGCAACAAATTGATGCAACGCGTGACGAACTTTTCAGGGGTTGGCCGGCAGCAGTAGTTGCCGCAGATCCATTGAACTGATGCGGCGAGACCGGAGCCGGTAGTTAGCGTTCGGAGCCAGGACTTGCTGTGATTCACTGTCAGCATGGCGCTCGAAACGGCTTTGAAGTCATCAAGCGTCGGTTTTCTAATTCAAGCGCTTCGGCTCGAAGTTCTTTTGAATGGCGTGTACAACGACATGTGCTGCTCGAAACCCGCCCGTTCCCAGCCGGATCAATCTGAATGATGCTAAGTGAGCCTTGAGCTTATCGAGTCGAATTCTTGCTAGCTGGGCGCTGCGTATTTTCTCTTATGGCGATACCCGGCCCCGCTGGATGAGAATTTTAAACATCGGTCGATACACATGAGAAGTCACCGCCACGATGAATTGAACAGGACGCCGCCCTGTGTTTGCCAGAACCCAGGCGCTCAAGCCCGACACGACAGCCGCGCCGACTATGTCCATCGGGAAATGCACGCCAAGATAGATCCGCGACCACGACATCGGTATTCCGAGCAATGCAAGCGCAGTTCCAATTGGACACGTGCGTTTATATGCCAGGAGGCTGAAGGCTGCGCCCCACAAACAGGTTAGATGATCGCTTGGGAAAGACGCATCAGGCGAATGCGCCATCAAATTGGTGCCGAGACCAAGCACGAACGGCCTCTGTTGCGGCCACGCAATCCCGATGATTTGTGCGGCCACCAGCGCCACACCCGTCGACAACGCAGCCTCCACCATGTGGTGACGCAACACGTCGTTTCCGCGAAGCCATCCCGCAACCAATGCAAGCGGCGCCGTCCATATGGCATATACGGCAAATATGTGCGCCATCCCAACGACAAATGGAATTGGACGGGACGAGGCGTTAAGCAAGTGAAACAGCGCTAGATTCAACGTGTTCATCGCATGTAAGAAGTAAGGGGAACGGTGGCATGGTACGGACCGAAACTTATCGAACGCTTGGGTGCCCTAATCCGCCGCCACGCGTGCACTAAAGCTGACGACAAACCGCTTCTACGCGGGCACCGTCAGCTATCTGGATGTCGTCACAGCGCATACCATCGCGTTGAACAACGAGCGCGCACGTGAACAGATCGACGCACGCCGGCTCGATGCCAGCGTGTCCCTTATCCGCGCTCTGGGAGGTACCCGCCAATCCGGCGCCGGCAGCAGCCACTGATCCCGGACACCCCTCAAGCAGCGGATGGCAACGTTGGCCGTACGACATCCCTTTTTGCATGTCTACTTCGCTAACGCTGCGATCTGCCTGAGCCGGCGGGCGAGCGCCTTTGAAACCACAGGCGCCTTGCCGCCCTCACCCGCTTCAGCCGCCGCTTCACTCTCGCGCAAGAACATGACTACTTCACGCGCCACCGTTTCCCGCTCGTTGTCCGATGTAATCATGTGATACGAATCGTCGAGATAGATCGTGCGGATGAACGTCGACGCCAGATGCGAACTGACAAATCTCGCATTAGCGGGACTGGAGGTTTCATCGTCGATGGCATGGACGATCAGGCAGTCGGTGCTCACGCCCGGCACGATCCGGCGAACGCTCCGCGCGAGGCGGCTGGCTTCGTGCAGTGCATTCAAAGAGATGGTCGCCGGACCGACTTCGCTGAGATCGCCTTTGAGCATTGCGCGAGCCACTTTCGAGCGTAACGCCTCGTTGCGAAGACCGAAGGGCTCCTGCTCGCGATACCGCCATCTGTTTCGAAGCGGCGTGAAATAGGCCCAGCCCAACAAGAACCGGTACCAGGGAATCGCCCAGCCGTCGTAGTCAAGCGTCACCGAAAGCAGAGCAACGGACTTTGCCGACGGCCGCTTGCTGACCAGGGCCATTGCGAGCGCCGCTCCGATCGACAAGCCGCAGACAGAGACGTGCGTGTACCGGCAACTCAGCGCGTCGAATTCACTTACAGCGGCGGCGACCCAGGCTTCCATGCGCTGTTCACGCGTGCCGGCGCTATAGCCCGGCAGCACCGGCGCGACCGTGGTGAAGCCTTCGCGATGCAGTGCACGGGCGAGGAAACGCATTTCCAGCGGTGAACTCGACAGGCCATGCAGCAGGAGAACGGCGTGATTGCCGGCTTCGAGATGGACAGGTTTGCCTTCAGTCAAACGGGCTCCCCGACGCGGCAGACGATGAAATCGCCAACGTGCGTGTTGAAACGCTCGCACGCGCAGTCGACCGCTTTTTCGGCGCCCCCTGCCAGGGCAAGACGCACGCGGTATGTGCCCGCATGCATGATTGCTGCCAGTCGCCTGAGATCTTCAGTTGCGACCTTCTCGTACAGGAAGCCGGGTGCAACGGCCGCCGGGATGCCGGCGCCATCGCCGTTATCGCCCAACACCGCGCTGTGCTTGCGATCGAGCGCCTTGATCAGCACAATGTCATGGTGATAATGCGGCAAATGCCGCAGCAGCCGGTGCGTTTCGTCGTTGCCGCGGATCGCGATGGCACGCTCGTTGTCCAGACGCAGCAGCATTTCGTAGCGCGACTGCGCAACCTGCCCAAGCAGCTCCGCCTGAAATTGCGCTCGCCGTAAGCGCTCGATCAGGCAAGTGACGAGGATGGTGACCACCGGGTAGGAAATGATCAGCGCAAGATCAGATTGATCGAGTACGTCGAACTGTCCATACGGCGGTACGAACAGGTAATCAGCGATGCCGAGCCCCAGTAGCATGACCACGCATGCGGGTGCAATGCCGAAATAATATCCAATCAACGCTGCTGCGATACAGAACGCCGTGCCGGGCATGATGGGGCCGACGATCGGGTGAAGCAGCCAGCGCACGCCACTGGCAACCACGAGCGACAACGCCGCGTAGAGCCATGGCAGCACACCTCCCCGCGCCCAGCGCCTTGCATTTCTTATTCTCATGATGCGATGTATGGGTTGCGCTTTCACGAACCTCGACCGGTGAAACGGAAGAAACTGCTGTTGACGAAGTCCATCAAGTCCCGCACGAGCATAGCGTCGCGTTGCTTAAGGAACGCTTAAGTAAGCAAAACATTGGAAAGTCGGAAATGTGTTGATCGCGTGTGATGATTGGTCGGATCGTGTCGACGAAAGAAAAGACGGGACGACGCAGACGCGTCAGGCCGGCAATGTCGGCAACCGGCTCAGCCGGAT
The DNA here is from genome assembly GCF_001577465.1 of Burkholderia sp. PAMC 28687. NCBI lineage: Bacteria > Pseudomonadati > Pseudomonadota > Betaproteobacteria > Burkholderiales > Burkholderiaceae > Burkholderia > Burkholderia sp. PAMC 28687. The sequence goes on along the minus strand of NZ_CP014506.1, from coordinate 1,030,911 downwards.
GCTCAGTCCTGATCCGTCGGTCCGGTTGCTCACGCAGAGCTCCGCGCGGTGACGCACCGCGATGCTCGATGCAATTGCGAGCCCCAGACCACTGCCTTGCTCCTTCACCGAAGCCCCGCGATAAAACCGGTCGAAGACGCGTTTGATTTCGTCGTCGGCAATGCCGGGGCCGGTGTCGGCCACCTCCAGCGACACCCCTCCGGTCTGCGTGTCGCGCTTTAGCACGACATCGACCCGGCCGCCCCTCGGCGTATAGCGGATGGCGTTGTCGACGAGATTGTTCAGAAGGATGCTCAGCGCCTGTTCGTCGCCAAGCACGCAATACGCATCATTCCCGCTGTCCGGCCCTGCCGGTCCATGCGCGTCAAGACCGAGGTCAATCTGCTTGGCCTCGGCCAGCAACGACAGATCGGATACCGATTGCTCGGCGACACAGCGCAGGCTCACGGGGACCATGGACTTCTCATGCGACGCGTCCTCGCGCGCCATGCTCAGCAGTTGTTGCGCCAGGTGAATGATGCGGTTGACGCGCCCCTCGAGACGCTCGATCACGCGCGCGTCGGAGCTGGCGAGTGCATCGCGTTTCGCGGCCTGCAACTGCAATTTGAGCGCGGTCAGCGGCGTGCGCAACTCGTGCGCGGCATCGGCCACGAAGGTGCGCTGCGCCTTCGACGCCACGTTGAGCCGCTCAAGCAGATCATTCAGGGCGTCGACGAGCGGTCGGATCTCGACCGGCACCCGGTTGTCGATCACCACCGGATCAAGCGACTCGATCGAGCGATTGGCCAGCGCCCGTGACAAGCCACCGATTGGCGCAAGTCCGCGGGCCACGATCAGAAGCACGAGAGCAATGGTGACGGGCACGAGCAACGCGAGCGGCCACAACGTGCGTAGCGCAAGACGCGCCGCGAGGTTGTCACGCACTGAATAAGGTTGTGCAACCTGCACATAGCGGCCCGCTTGTTGCACGCCAAAAACACGCCAGCGATATTCATTGCGCTCGATCGTCCGGAATCCTTCAGAGAGCTTCGGCAGCACCGGCTCCTTCGCCGAGTGATAGACGAGCGCGCCGGCCGCATCCCAGATATCGATGGCAATCCGGTCGTCGGCCAGGTCCTTGAAATCGTGCTCGCGCTGCTCGGCGCCGCTGGTTGTCGCGATGTTCGCGGGCATCGACAACGCCACCGTTCGCAGTTCATAGTCGAACAGCTCGCCCGCTTCATGACGCGCGGAATGGAAGATGCCGTAGCCTGCGATCAGACACGCGACGGCGAGGCCGAAGATCAGCCAGCCGAGCAACCATCGCCGGATGGACTTCATCCAAGCCTCTTCAAGCGGTAGCCCACGCCGCGAATTGTCATGATCTCGTCCGTGCCGATCTTTTTACGCAGGCTATGGACGTGTACCTCGATGGTGTTGCTGCCGACTTCCTCGCCCCATCCATAGAGTTTTTCCTCGAGCTCCGGGCGGCGAAACACACGCGTCGGCTCTTCGATCAATGCCTGCAACAACGCAAATTCACGCGGCACGAGCGGCAGCTTCACGCCTGCTTTCGTGGCTTCGTGCGCAGCCGGATCCAGCGCCAGGTCGCCATGCGTATAGACCGGCTGCTTTTGTCCTGTGCGCCGGCGCAACAAGGCACGAACCCGTGCCGCGAGTTCATCGATATCGAACGGTTTCATCAGGTAATCGTCCGCGCCTGCGTCGAGGCCGCGGATGCGTTCGTCGACAGCATCGCGCGCAGTGAGGATGATCACTGGCGCCGCCCCGCCGGCGCGGCGATAGGTGTTCAGCACCTCGATGCCGTCGCGTTTGGGCAAGCCGAGGTCGAGCAGGACGAGGTCATACACGCCATTGGCAAGGGACAGGTCAGCGGCCCGCCCGTCAGCGGCGTGATCGATGGCGTAGCCCGCCCGGCGCATGAAGTCGACAACCGTCTCCGCAATCATGTCGTCGTCCTCAACCAGTAGCAAACGCATCGGATTTCTCCTTTTAAGGCACGCATTGTCCGGGCTTTTAACTTAAGCGTTCCTTAAGCACGCGATTCGTAGACTCGCCCCGTCTGACTCGTCGGCGCGCCACTGCGGCGCGTTGTTCTTCTGCATCGGGATCCTACTTGGCGATTCTATCTTCATGCTTGTTCTTCGATCATTGCGCCTGTGCGGATCTGCCGTGGTCGTGGCGTCATTCGCCGCTTGTACGTGGTATCACGCGGATCCTCTCAAACCTGTCAACACCTCGACCAGCCAGGACAGCGTCGAGCGGGTCCGTATCGATCCCGCCAGCATGCCGCTCCCGGAGCTTGCCGCGCATACCTTTGACCCATCGGACGGTCTCGACATCGGCGAAGTCGCAATGCTTGCAGTCGCCAACAACCCTGACCTGAAACTTGCGCGCGACGACTTGGGAATTGCCCGGGCGCAAGCGTTCTCTGCAGGCTTGCTGCCCGACCCGCAACTGGCTGTTTCCAGCGATTATCCGGGCGCGGCAGGTGCAACCCGCGCATTCAACTATGGGCTGAGCATGGATGTGCTTGCGATCCTCACGCGCAGCGCCAACAAGCAGTCCGCCGATGCAACCGTGGCGAAGACGGATCTCGGCCTGCTATGGCAAGAGTGGCAGGTCGTGGCGCAAGCACGCCAGTTATTTGTCAAAGCACGTTTTGCACAAAGCACGCTCCCCCTTCTCCAGCAGCAACGCGACCTCTCCCGCATGCGTTACGAACGCATGGCTGCCGCGCAACGCGAAGGTAACCTGACCGAGGACACGCTCACGGCGGCGCTGACCTCTTACTCCGATGCAAGAAAACTTTTTACGAACGCTGAACGTGCAGCCGAACAGACCCACCACGACCTGAATGCGCTGCTGGGATTGTCGCAGACGGTGCAACTGCAGCTCGTCGGAGATTTCAACGACACCACCCTCACCGACTCGACCCTCGACGACGCGCTGGAGGCATTGCCACAACGCCGGCCCGATCTGCTTGCGCTGCGCGCGGGCTACGACGCGCAGGAACAGAAGTACCGTGCGGCGATCATGAGCCAGTTTCCAACGCTGACGGTCGGCTTCAACCGGGCGCGCGACACCTCGAACATCTACACGACCGGCTTTCAGATCAACCTGAGCCTGCCCATCTTCAATCGCAATCGCGGCAATGTGGCGATCGAGCGAAGCACCCGGCAACGGATGAAGGACGAATACCAGGTCCGCCTCAACCAGGCGTTCGCCGACGTGGACCACCTGCGCGCCGACGGCGTCATCCTTTCCCGCCAGCTCGCAGAGGCCGAAGCTGCATTGCCGGATGCCGAGCACGCAGCGCGGCACGCAAGCGCGGCCTTTGCCCAACACAACCTGGCGCTGAGCGCCTACACCGACGCGCAAGCCGCCGCCATAACGAAGCAAGTCGATATCGCCACCTTGCGCGAGTCCCTGACCGAGCAGCGCATCGGCCTGCAGGCGCTGCTGGGCGGCGCCATTCCCGACGCATTCTCAAACGATCATTCGTGAGCGCACTCATGCAGACAATTTCCTCCGCCGTCCGGCGGGCCCTGATTTGCGCGCTTGGCGTCTCGCTCGGCGCGCACGCTGATGACGTCACCGTCCAGGTGCAGACCATCCCGGTGCAGCGTGGCTCGATTGCCCAGCCGGTTCGCGGCTACGGCGTCGTTGCCGCCACGGCAGCGAACCTGACATCGGTCAGCGTTTCTTATGTCGCGCGGATCGTGCAGCTTCGCGTCCAGGCAGGACAAAAAGTGACACGCGGCGATCCGCTTTTCGTGGTGCACGCCGATCCTGCTGCCACACTTGCGGCCACGCAGGCGAAAAGCGCAGCGACACTCGCCCAGGGTGAGCTCGCGCGCACGCAAGCGTTGTACGACCAATCGCTTGCCACCACCTCGCAACTCGCCATGGCAAGAAAAGCGTTGGACGACGCCCGGCAAGCGCTCGCCGCGCAGATGGGCACGGGCATTGGCAATGGCAATGCGACCGTGAAGTCGCCGGTGGACGGTGTGGTCATCCAGGTCACCGCCGGGCAGGGCGAGCAGGTTGCAGCGGGCGCGCCTGTTTTGCAACTGGCGGCATCGAATAGCCGGGACGCAATGCGTTTGAACGTTACGCTCGGCGTGGAGCCATCTGGCGCCACGTCGGTCCGTGCCGGCGACGCCGTGACGCTGCATGCCCTGTCAGCATCCCTCGCGGACACCGCCGTGACCGGCCGCGTGGTGCTGGTTGGCGCGGCCATCGATACCCAGACGCAGTTGCTCGATATCGGCGCGGCCGTGCCGGTCAGCGGTACGCCGCTGATCCCGGGCACGAAGGTTTCCGCCGATATCGCGACTCGCACGGGCGTCCACTGGATCGTTCCGCGCGCTGCCGTGCTGAAGGACGACAAACACGCGTATGTCTACCAGCTCGCGAGAAACAACAAGGCGCACCGGATCGACGTCGCGACGGTGATTGAAAACGGCGATCGATACGGCGTTGACGGCGCACTCGACGCCACACTGCCGCTCGTTGTCAGCGGCAACTATGAGTTGAAGGACGGTATGACCGTCCACGCTGCCGGGGGCGCCGCCCAATGACGTTCGGCTCCTGGATGCAAGCTCATAGGCGTTCGCTGCTGTTCGTGATCGCCCTCCTTGCTATTGCGGGCACATTGACGGGGTTGCAGTTGCCCACCTCGCTCTTTCCCAACGTTGCGTTTCCGCGCGCGGTGGTTTCACTCGATGCCGGCGACCGTCCCGCCGAACAGATGGCCACGCTAGTCACCACGCCGGTAGAAGAAGCATTGCGACGCGTGCCCAACGTGCGCGATGTCACATCGAAAACGAGTCGCGGCGCAGCCGAAATCTCGATCAACTTCGACTGGGGGACGGATATGGCCCAGGCGACCCTGCAGTCGCAATCGGCGATCAGTGAAATCCTCGCGACGCTGCCCCCAGGCACTTCGATGCAGGTTCGCAGGATGGACCCGACCGTGTTCCCGGTGCTGGCATACAGCCTGACCTCGGCCCAGCAGTCGCTGACCGTGTTGCACGACGTGGCGCAATTCCAGATGCGCCCCATGTTGTCGTCGGTTACGGGCGTCGCGCGCGTGGAAGTCACAGGTGGTGCGCAAGACGAACTCGAAGTCGCCATCGATCCGGCGCGGCTGGCGGTCTACAAGTTATCTGCAGCGGACGTCGCCCGGGCGATTGGCGCGAGCAACGTGCTGATGGCGACCGGCCGTATCGAGGACCACGACAAGCTATATCTCGTCATTGCAAACTCGACCGTCACAAGCGTGGCCGCGTTGCGCAATGTGGTCGTGTCGAGCCCCGGCGCCAGCCAGATCCGTCTCGGTGAGATCGCATCCGTCACGCAGGGCACGTTGCCGCAATGGCTGCGCGTGACCGCGGACGGCCATGATGCAGTGCTGCTCAACATCTATCAGCAACCCGGGGCGAACAGCGTTGCGATGGCCGCCGCAGTCCGCGCCCGTCTTCGATCATTTCGGCAACAGATGCCGCCCGGTGTCAAGCTGGCAAACTGGTACGACCAGAGTGAACTCGTGGTGGCCTCGGCAACCAGCGTGCGCGACGCGATCCTGATCGGTGTGGTGCTGGCGGCGCTCACGCTATTCGCCTTCCTGCGCAACTGGAAGATCACGGTCATCGCGGTGGCCCTCGTACCGGTCGTGATGGCGTCGACCATCCTGTTGCTCGACGTTTTCGGCATGGGCTTCAACATCATGACGCTCGGTGGAATGGCTGCGGCGGTCGGGCTTGTGATCGACGACGCGATTGTGATGATCGAGCATATCGTGCGGCGGATGCGCGAAGGCGGCGGACGTCCGTTCCAGGGCCGCGTGATGGCCGCCGCGACGGAGTTCACGCGCCCGCTCGCGGGATCGTCGTCGGCTACGCTGGTCATTTTTGTTCCACTCGCGTTTTTGTCGGGCGTAACCGGGGCATTTTTCAAGGCGCTCTCGGTCACCATGGCAAGCGCCCTGTTCATTTCTTTCCTCGTCACTTGGCTTGCCGTGCCGATACTATGCGATCACTGGCTCACGGCAAAAGACGCGAAAGAACATCGCGAAACCCCTTTTGCACGATGGATAAACCTGCGATACGACAAGCTCGTGAAACGCGTGACGACGCGCCCTTTGTTTGTTCTCGCCGGATTGATCCCGCTTGTGGTCGTGGCTGTATTGGCCTTTACGCGGGTCGGCAGCGGTTTTATGCCGTCCATGGATGAAGGCGGATTCGTGCTTGACTATCACACCGAACCCGGGACCTCGATCACCGAGTCGGACCGGCTGATAAAACAGGTCGAGGCAATCATCAGCGCGAACCCCAACGTTGCAACTTACTCGCGCCGGACCGGCGCCGGGCTTGGCGGCGACCTGCAGGAACCCAACAAGGGCGATTTCTTCGTAAAGCTGAAGCCGGGCAAGCGGGAGCCTATTGATACGGTCATGGAAGAAATTCGTACGTCCATCGAATCACACGTTCCCGGCGTTTCGTTTGAACTGGCGCAACTCATGGACGACCTGATCGGCGACCTCACCGCCGTGCCTCAGCCAGTGCAGATCAAGATCTTTTCCGATGACCAGACTACGCTTGATGCCACGGCCACGAAGGTCGCCGCGGCCATCGGCAAAGTACAGGGAATCGTGGACGTCAACGACGGCATCAATCCGGCCGGGGACGCGCTGGAATTGCATATCCTGCCCGAAGCTGCGGCCGCCGAGGGCATGGACATCCAGAGCATTGCGCAGGCTGTGTCGGACATGGTGGAAGGGAACCTGGCAACGCGATACCAGGTTGGACCGAAGACCATTGGTATCCGCGTGCGCGTGGCGGGTGCTCTGTACATGACCGATACCGCGCTCGGCGAGCTACAGATCCGTGCGCCCGATGGTCATCTCTTCGCGCTGTCGCGCGTGGCCGAGCAAGTGGTGGTCACGGGTCAGCCCGAGATCAGCCGCGACAACCTCAAGCGCATGGTCGCGGTGACGGCTCGTATCGATGGACGTGATCTGGGCTCGACCGTCGCCGACGTGCAAAAGCTGCTCGATGGCAAACAACTATTGCCCGCTGGCGTGTATTACGAACTGGGCGGGCTTTATCAGCAGCAACAGATCGCGTTCAAGGGTCTGATGACCGTGTTCGGCGCTGCCGTGGCGCTGGTGTTCGCCCTGCTTCTATTTCTCTACGAGCGTTTCGTGATTGCGCTCTGCGTGCTCGCCATGCCTCTGCTTGCGATGGGCGCGGTGTTCATCGGCTTGTGGCTGACAGGCATCGACTTGAATATCTCGGCCATGATGGGGATGACGATGATCATCGGCATCGTGACCGAGGTTGCGATTTTTTATGTCTCGGAGCTGGAGGGATTACTCAAGGAAGGCATGCCCCTGAGTTACGCCATCGTGACGGCAGGCGGCAACCGTTTGCGCCCGATCGCCATGACAACGATCGCAGCAATCCTCGCGCTGCTGCCGCTTGCGTTTGCACTCGGCCAGGGCTCGGCCATGCAACAGCCGCTCGCGATTGCGATCATCTCGGGGCTGATCATCCAGATGCCGCTTGTGCTGTTGCTGCTACCGGCGTTGCTGAAGCTGTTTTTAAAAGAGAAGACTGCCTTCTAAAGTGAATCTGCGATGTCGAACGGATCTTTCAAAGCTGGAAGAAGCCGAGTCGTTCAGCCGCAGGATTCACCGACGCTTGGTTTGGAGATAAGACCGTGTGGTGACGGGTCGGTCAAGTGCGTCGCCGGCATGCAGCACGACGCGACGCACTCACGTTGCATTCAATGCACAGAGAACACTGAGATACCGCCGTTCGGGAACGCCGCGCTGCCCGCTTGGAACGGCACATAGACCTGGCCTGACGGACCATCGACCGCGACCGAATGTGCACCTGTGCCAACAGCGACCTGAGCGACGATCGTCCGACTAGTGCCATCTACAATTGCCATCTCCGGGGTGAATCCCGATGCCGCCGCCGTGCCGCTCGTCACCCAATGTCGCGCGGGCAGGAAATAGCGATTCGATGTTTTGTCATAGGCGATCTGGTCGACGCCGCCAAACGGTAATTTGGCCAGCACAGCGCCACTCGTGCGGTCGAGGATCAGTGTTATCAGCGGATCGCCGGCGCCAGGATCGCAGCCCACCATGACGTCCTGATTCGGTCCGAGTGCAAGTCCGGCTGGTGCGCACGCGCCGAGGGGAAAAGCTTTCGTCACAGCTGGTTGTCCCGCGGTCACCGAGCTCGCGGGGATGAGGTCAAGCTCGCCGTCCGGATCGACTGCCGTACCGTCGTTGTTGATCAGGAAGCTCTTCGTGCTGGCGTCGTACTCGCATGCCTCGAGGCCCGACGAACCGTTGAAGTTCAGCTTCGACACGACAGCCTGCGTGTCCGTGTTGATGAACGTAAGGAATGGTGGCGTGTCTGCCGGATTCGCCACTGCAACGAGGTGGTCGTCCGGATCGAAGCACCCTTCATCGGTGCGATTACCCGTGGTCGCGATCGGGATGGACTTCGTAAGAGTCTGACTAGAAGTATTGAAAACCTTGACGCCATTGACGTCACCCGCATACAGCGTGCTCGTCCCTGGCAAGCCTATCAGGCCATCCGGCCCAGACTCGGTGGTTGTTGCGCCATTGCCGGCAAAACCACCCGGTATCTGTGCGATGAGCTTGTTGGTGGTCGTATCCACGACATCGATGGCCTTGTTGTTCCGGTCCGCCAAGAAGTATTTGCCTTGGTCTGCGTAGCTGATGTCGAAACTGAAAGCAGGGCTTGCTGAGTTGGGCACCGCAATGTTGGTTATCAGATGGGGCGTCGAACCGCCGCCGTTGTCCGAGCCACCGCACGCGGCGAGCAGCAGAGCGACCATCGATCCGGCGGCGACTAATGCGCCGTATTGCTTTATCCGTCTTTTCATTTTTGTCTCCTGAAATGGCAATTGGGTATTCCCAGCTGACCGGCATGCGCGCCTGCCGTCAAATCGATCAACGGGAAGCATTGGATCAACACTCAGAAAAAATGCTCATGGTTATTTAAAAACTTCGCGACGTTAATGCGTTTAATACATCAATTGCTTATCGCCGATCAGACCCGACAATTAAAAATCCGGGACAATCTCCTGGTTGTCCGGAAAGACCATCTGATAGGAATCACGCAAGTTGATCGGATCGGGAATGTTGAAGCAGCGCAATAGACAGTGCGCCGACGTACGATGCTTGAGGCTCCCTTAAGGGCATCGCGTTATACACAAGTGTCGTCGCCGTCGGCTTCGCGTAATAGGCGCAGTGTTTTTGCGGCAATATGAACTTCCCTGAGTCCGAGCCAGATCGTTTTCGCGCCGGGTTCGCCGTCGCTTTTGCGTCCGAGGAATCCCCCCAGGCGTGCGATCAGGCGCAATACTTCATTGAGCTTGGGCTGGGTCGGACGGGGTACTTTCGTGAACAGGTAGGCACTGCGAATTTCGTCTGGATCAAAGAAAAGATGCGCGTCCAGATCGGGGCAAGTGCGTCCCAGCCGCATCAGATAGGCCACGCGCCAAGCCACTACCAGGAACAGCGCCAATGCGCGCTCGAGCTGTTCGATCGAGCCGAGCTGAAGCGCCTCGACGCGGCAAGCATTCTTCAAGATGTTGAACAACATCTCAATTTCCCAGCGCGCTCGATACCAGTCGATCAATTCGATCGCCTCTTCCGAGGTCGTCGCCACGCGGTTGGTCAGCAAGCGCCATTCGATCGGCTTGACTCCCGCGGGCGCATCAAACTCGCGCGCGACCAGACAGGTGGCCGCCACGCACTTGCCTCGGCCTGTGGGCAACTCTACGCGCTGCATCCACAGGTGCTGGCGCACCGTGCGTGCCTTGACACCATGACGCGAGGCCATTGTGAAGCTGATCTGCCCGATGGATTCGCCACGGGTCGCGCGGTCCCACAGCTTGTCTCCCTCCGGCAAGCAGCGGTTATGCGTGGCACGTACCAGCCAGTCGGCCGGCGTACCCAGTGCTTGGGCGCGCTCCATGAGCGCCATCAGGTCCGCTTCGCGGTCCGCCACGTACACCAGGCGCGTGGATGGCAGGCTCGGTGCCATCTCGGCAATGCGTTCATACCCCTCGATCCAACGCAGACTTTCCTTCAGCCCGCCGCGCTTGCCCGATTCGTCCTTCTTCTCGCGCGCCCACATCCACGCGTCCAAAATACCCAAGGGCTCGCGCTGCGGCGTGACCGCGTAGGTCGGATGCAGATACATGCCGCGCTGGGCCTCATAGCTCAGTGGTCCGAGTCCGAACGTGCCTTGACCGTTAAAGTCCAGCTCCGTGGTGTCTTGCAGGCACAGCACCACACGATGCGCTTCCATCCGCTTTTGCGTGTGCTGCCAATGGGGCTCGAGAATCGCGTGCCAGTCGACGTTCTCGTTGTCGAAGAAGCGGTACGCCGCCATCGTCTCGCCCCAACCCTGGCATGCCTTGGGGACACTGGCCATCGGGTCGGCCGCCAATCGTTGCATCAAAAGCCTCGCTCGCTTGTTCAGGCGCGCATCGCCGAGCTCGAGTTGCTCGAATTCCGTCTGGGTCCAGGGCGTCGTTTCGGTGACCAATACGTTCACTCAAAAAGCGAAAGTAAACGCGATTTGCCGAAAGTTTACAAGCCCCCACTCCATGTCATTGAAAGTAAACATGTTTCTCTGCGCTCAGCGACCACCGATCAGAGATGTGTATAACGCAATGCCTTAAGGGACGCTTAGCTCGATACGGGGCGTTAATGTTGCAATAATCAAGCTGAAAGAACGCGGCTCGCATACGTAACCGGATGTCCCTGATTCCCGGTGAGCACACGACGTCGACGCTTGCATCATCGATGCCCGTCACGGCCTTTCGCCAGTGGGATATGGAGGCGCGTGCTCTCTTGTTGTAACGCTACACACACCACCTTCGACGCAGCGCCATGACTCGAGTCTAAAGATGCGCCTCCGGATCATCCCCTGAGCAACCGATGGTCACGAACAGAGCCTGAATCGCCGCGAGTGCCAGTTCCACATGCGCACTCGTCGCATACGACGAGGCTTGAGATAACAAACAAGTCGCCTGCTCAATCCCCTCGAACGCTCGCTGCGTGTCATTGATAAGCCGCATCACAGAAACGAAAAAATCAACGTCATCCATCGCGCTTATTCTTGATCTGTTCTGAAGCGCTCTCGCTCTCGAACGCAATTCCAATAGTGTCGAATTCTTCATTTTTTAAAGTTTTAAATCAGCGTTGCGGCATCGAACGCCATCACGCTTGATGTACTTCGGCCTGCACGTTCAAATATTATTTAAGGGACATAACGATGCCATCGGGCAGCGGATCATTAAATGCAGGCTCATCGTTGCGAACACTGTTCACGCCAACGCTCACCTGAAATGACCGGAACATTTGCCTTGGCATTATTGAATCAGCCGCTATCTTCTTCGCGAGGCCAAACGTAGTCTTTGGATGCAACCATCGGACGGCATCGAATGCATTCAGGACGACGGGCCGATGCGAACGACTGTTGACAATCCCGACGTCCGTACTGCTCGACACCATTACGAATCCGTCGGTCGCCTGGGCTTCTTCGTCGAATGAAAAACTACTCAACGCCGCCAAGAACACGGGGCCGCCATCTTTTGGTTTTATGAAGTAGGGCTGTTCGACACCATCCGTCGCCAACCATTCGTACCAACCATCTGCCGGAACGATGAGACGTGCAATCCGACACATCGTTTTCCATGTCTCTGAGTTTTTGTCGTCAAGACGAGAGCTTGTTAGCATAGGTCGTCTCGTACCTGCAAAGACAGGTACGAACCCCCAGCGGGCGGACGTCGGTCCGCCGCAATAAATTACGGGTTGAACCGTTCCGGGAGCAATGTTCCAGGATTGAGGAAACGGCACCTTCGCGAAAAGGCTTTCACCAAACATCGGGAGCGTATAAATTGCTGCATCTCGGGCACGCGAATACCGCAAAACCATTTGAACCTCAATGTCTCATTTGTTATTCCATGCTAGTCAAGTTCTCACGTATCGGATGTGGCACACCGCGCGTAGTCCTTAACGCCGAAGGTCCGTTGAAGTGATTCATCGGATTCCGAGTTGCTCATTACTTGTTCGACTTGCCCATGCAGGATTCGACGATCAAGCACACTCGACGTAGTGAATGCTTAGGGCCGGGAAATATACCCACCGGCAGCAGAAGGAACAGAAAAAACGGCGTGAAATTTCCACGCCGCAAAGTGTTGGCCGAACCGAGGGGCACGGACAACTGAGAGACACCAAGTCTAGCGATTCAGACTTAGGGGGCGCTTACGTCCCTACACGCCCGCCGGGAAATCTTACGTTGGAGCCGTTCCAGCCCTGGTCCACTTGCACGTCCCTGGGCTCGAAGCTGCAATCAGTCCGTCGGGCAGCGCTCATATGACCGTGACCTGAGTCGATCTCAATCAACCGCTTTGGCAGATAGTGCGAAAATTTGCGTTTGGCCAGCCAGCCAGCATCATCATGCCAGATTTCGGAGAACTGCTTTGGGATGCTAATCAAAGAACGTCGCGCCAACCAGCGAATCATGGTTGCGTGGGTTCGCCTCCGAAATGGCGCGCATCATTGCTGAAAATGCGGTACCGGAGCGGATCTCCGTTGCCAGGACATTCGCGGTACGAATCGTCACCGTACCTCGGTGCAACATGCCACAGTCTCCATACAAGCAATAATGGAATGCTTCCACACGATTATCTGGAAGGTCGGGGACACAGCAATACGACTCTATCACCGCTTTCATTCTTTCCCCTGTGCTCCTTGCCCGACAAGGCCACTCACCTCCCGGGAAGGATCCGGCTTTCAGCTTTTCCAGCGACGAGCGACTTTTCGAATTTACACTCACGCCTATGAAGGCCGCGGACGGCACGACGGTACAAGCTTAATTTCTCCCCTTCCGGAGCGACCCTCTCGCGCATGCAGCCTATCTCCGCTGAATGGCGTCAGCCAACGTCTTGACAGGAACAAGCCCTCTTTCCCTTGTCGACATTCCTTTTGGCCCCTCAATCGAAAATTGACATCCGTTCTCTACCCCGTAATGCGCGGCGCTCAAAACGTCACCGATCCTCTTGCAGCCCTGTCCCGCAAGGGTGACGGTTTGACACTACGCTACAGGCTCCCGGCTCATTGGGCGTTTGTGACCTGGTTCAAGAGATGCACTGGGCTGATCCACTATCGGAAAAGTCAATGTGACGCGAAGGCCGCCGCGCTCACTCCAGACCGCGTCGCCTAGTGTGAGTGACGCGCCTATTCGGGTCGCGATCGTCTGTACGATTGACAATCCAAGCCCTGACCCGCTCTGCCCCGATCCAAGCACACGATAAAACCGGTCGAACACCCGCGCGCGTTCTTCCTCGGGAATGCCCGGACCGTTGTCTTCGACAACGATCGACGTACGACCGTGCTTCGTATGCACCGACAAGTCCACGCGCCCGCCCGCCGGCGTATAGCGGATGGCGTTATCGACGAGGTTCTTTAGCACCGTGCCCAGGTCCGCTTCATTGGCGGGGACCCAAACGTCTGAATCTCCGGTCACGCCAATATCGATCTGGCGCGCCTGCGCAAGCGGAATAAGGTCTTCGAGCACGCGGCGAAATGCCGGCGCGACCGGGCTGAGATTCGCCTCAATGCCGTTGCCCTCCTGCGCGTGCGCGAGCGTCAGCAACTGCTCGACGAGCGCGCGCGTGCGCGTGAGGCCATTGCTCAAGGCAGTGAAGCGTTCGCGCGCCTGCGTGGACATTTCCGACACATCCAGCCGCTCTGCCTGCAGCAAAAGCACGGTAAGCGGCGAGCGCAATTCATGCGCTGCGTCGGCTATGAAACGCCGCTGGAGCGCAACCGACTGGGCAACGCGCGCGAGCATGCGGTTATTGGCAACAAGAAATGGCACGATCTCGGCCGGAAGCTGCGGGTCGCCGGTAACCCGTATTTCTGAAAGATCGTGATCAGGACGGACATCGAGTTCTGCGGCAAGCCGCGCGAGGGGCTTGAACATATGCCTGACCAACAGGAACACGACCCCGACCAACACCGGCGCCAGTACAAGAAACGGAATTAACGTGGCGACCGCACTATTGCGGGCGATTTCATTTCTATCGGAAGTCTGCTGGCCAACGGCTACGCGGGTACCCGGCGCCAGTGTGCGGACCACAACGCGCCATTCGCGGTTGCCGAGAGTCAGCGTCCTCATGCCATCAGACAGCGTAGGGGGCAAGTTGAGCAGGCGCTGCGTGTTGACGTTGCCTAGCTTTTGCACTACGACCTTCGCCTCCGGCTCGAACTCCGGCACATAATGCACGGAGCCTTCCGCCATGGAGTCCACATTTTCCGCCGTGACGAGCGTAGCCACTTCCTTGAGCTGCTGATCCTGGATCTCGTTGGCTTCGTGGAACGCGGCCTTGAACGAAAAAATGCCTGCCGCGACGGCACTCAAAAGAACGGCAATTGCGAGCCACATGGACAAGCGCAACTGGAGCGACTGCCCTACCCGCCTTTCGATACCATCCATCCGACACCCCTGACATTTTTGATCGTATCGCTGCCGAGTTTTCGTCGCAGCGAGTGAATCAGAAATTCAACTGCATTGCTTTCAACCTCTTCGTTCCAGCCGTAGATGCGGTCCTCGAGTTCCGTGCGCGACAGGATCGCACCGGGACGAATCATCAACGCATGCAGCAACGCAAATTCGCGTCCTGAAAGCCGTAACGTTATCCCTGGCGAGCACGCTTCATGGGTGGCAGGATCCAGCGACATGATGCCATTGGTCAGCACGGGCGCAGCGACGCCCGCACGCCGCCGCACAATCGCACGCAAGCGCGCGAGCACTTCGGACATTTCAAACGGCTTGAGAACGTAATCGTCGGCCCCGCTGTCCAGCCCGCGAATGCGGTCGGCGACCCCGTCACGCGCCGTGATGATCAGGACTGGGGTGGCATTGTCGCTGGAGCGAATGGCACTCAGGACGCTCATGCCGTCGGCCCTCGGCAAGCCAAGGTCGAGCAGGACGGCTTCGTAGGAGTGAACCTTGACCGCGCTTAGCGCCTGATGTCCGTCGCGCACCCAGTCCACCCCGCATGACGCGTCCTTCAACGCGTCCCTGACCACCTCGCCGATCATCCAGTCGTCTTCAACCAGCAGCACTCTCATCGGGGATCCCAGAATGCGCGGCACATGCCGATAGCCGCCAGTCCGACATGCCGCATCTTCAGCATACGGTCACCTGCAGTGTGGAGCTCGCGCAGGTCGCCGCCAAGGCGATCGAACAAGGCGCGCAGCGCGGACGGCGAGGACGTAGTCAAATTCGCGGCCGAAAGGTTGTCGAAGAAATCGCGCATGCTGGCTCGAGCGTGCGCCGTCGCAATGATGAAACCGGTTGCGTCTTCGGGTATGTTTTTCACGGCGTTATTGGCGGCGGCATCCACGCGTCTCAAGATATGCTCGATATACGAACGGTTGTAAGCCGCAGCGAAGCGGGCGCGTTCGCGCGCCGGCCCGCTTATAGCGTACAACGCTTGCCGTGCGAGCGCTTCTGCAGCATCGAAAGCATCCGTAGTTTCGCGGATGCGCTCAGCCAGGTGCGCGCCGATTGCTTTACGCGCGCGTATGGCCTCCTGTGCAGGAATCGCGACGCCGAGCAAAATCCCGGCAACGGCCCCTACCCCATCCAGCCAACCGTTTGACATGACGCCGTACCTTCGAACCTGTTGGAACATTGTGCTTGCAACACGCCGGCGCGAGACGCGTCGGCGTAGATGGGTGGGCCGGCCAGTCTTACCTTAACAGTCGGGGTTTGTATTCATTTGTTGGCCTCCCCGCTTCGAAGCCGACCCACGCTTCATCATAGGTTCAGAAGGCGAAACAATAATTAGCAGAGGCTTACATAGCATGCGAAAGCAGCCGGGCCTGGGTAAGTTGATCTCAGGACATCGACACGCCCAGCAGCTTGCCAACACCGAACGTAAACCCTGCCGCCACCATGCCGATCAGAATTTGCCTTACTGCTGAATACACCGCCCCGCGGCCATTGAAAAGCGACGTGAACACGCCGATGGCAGCCAGTCCCACGCTGCTGAGCACGATGCACTGAATAATCCCGCTCACGCCATGCGCCCAGACGAACGGCAGTGCGGGAAACACCGCACCAATCGAAAACAGAAAGAACGAGACAAGGCCGGCAGTCCACGGATTACCGCCCAATTCAGCCGGGTCGAGTCCAAGTTCTTCGCGGGTCAATGTATCGAGCGCCTTATCCTTGTCGCGCATGATTTGCGCTGCGACGCGACGCGCCTCTGCTGCGTCGAGCCCCTTCGACTGATAGATCAGCGCGAGTTCGTGTCGCTCGGCGTCGGGCGTGTGTTCGAGTTCGTCAGCTTCTTTCGCGATCTGGGTACGCGCGAGTTCGCGTGCGTTCGTGACGGACAGCCATTCCCCAAGCGCCATGGAACAAGCGCCGGCCACGAGTCCGGCAAACGCAGTCAGCAAAATGGTCCTGGCAGGTGCGCCCGCCCCGGCAACGCCCATGATCAGGCAAAAATTCGACACTAGTCCGTCGTTCGCGCCAAGCACGGCCGCACGCAAATCGTTTCCCGACGATACCCCCGGTGCCACGACTCAGCCGCTGCGATCTGTTTGCCACGCGACTGTCCGGGCGCCCCGCGATTAGCGACCTCCTGCACGATGCCCGCATGACGATGCTCTTCCTCCGACATACCCGCGGCATCCGGCTGACCGGCGTATTTGTCCCGATCGGCGTATTCCGACGCTGCGACCGTCTTGAGCACGAAGTTCGGGCCGAACACCCGCACGAGCGCACGCATCATTTGCGTCTTGACGCTTGCCCGATGCGTGCGCACGTTCACGCCGTTGGCGCGCAGTTTCTCGGACCAGACGCGCGCATGGTCGCGCTCCGATGCCGCAAGTTCCGCATAAACCTGCTTGCGTTCGCTATCGTGCTCAGCGCCGGCAAGTGTTTCATAGAGCGCGGCGCTATCGAGTTCACCGGACAAGTTGCTGCGAAATCGTCTGAGCTCGGATTTCGATGCCATGCTGAAACTCCGCAGTTCCGTGATTGAAAGATTCGCAGAATAACGGTCATGTATGCATTGAGGCCCTATAACCCTTTGACCACGCTTGAGTGCGAATGTAAGTATTTCTCATCACGCACTCGGCGGCTTGCTATGCGCTATCACGCGATGTGGGGAACATGCGTCGAAGAGTCGCGTCGCGAAGAACAAAATGATGGAAAACCGCAGCGGCCGCGTGCAATGCGACAAGCGCGAGCAGAACCCAGGCAAAAACCTTATGCCAGTCGCCAAGCACGTGTCCGAATGGCGAGCCTTCCGGTGACAGCGCCGGCAACGGCAAGAGAGTGCCCAGGAAGCTCGGCCACCCTCTGGACGAGGCGTTGGCCCATCCCATGAGCGGCAGTGCTATCAGTAGGAGATAAAGCATCCAGTGTGTGAGGCGCGCAACCACCGCTAATGGACGGGGAATGCCTGGCAATTCGCGGGGCGCCGGATGCGTGAAGCGCCAAACGATTCGCACGGCCACCAGCAGCAGGATGGACATGCCCACAGACAAATGCCAAGCGATCAGCCCGACCGGCTGGGTGCCGCGATGAACATCCGGCATGGTCCACGCAATCGCAAATTGGCCGGTAAGAAGCAGCACGGTGGCCGAGTGAAAAAAACGTGCGGGGCGGCCATACGCAGAGGGGGTGGTCGAGGAGCTCTGCCGCATATCGGTATGTCCTTAAAGGTCTGGCTGGACCCGCAAGCCTGCGCCCGGATACTTAGGGAAGGCATAGTGGCGCGCACGGGATTCTGAGGTTCCGCTTGCAATATCCAGGCATCGATCCATTTCACATAGCAATGCTTACGTTCATGCAAACCTATGTAAGCGCTCGCTAATTGTATTCGTTGAATGTCTGTCTATGATCGGACGCAGCCAGGTTCAATCGAGGTGTTGGCGAGTCGCCTCACGACCTGATGACATCCCGGATTCCCGGTCATTCGTGCCTGCCGGTGCAAATGAGCGGGGGCCGCAACGATTGACGGGGATCGCGATGACTTGGACGCCGCTGCCCGCGACGGAATGGATTCTGATTGCGCTATGCTGTCTTTCGGCGTGCTACATCACCGTGGTCGCACTCGTTCGACACGGATACGCCCCTCCAATGGTGAATAGCGCCGTTCCGGCAAAGCCGCGACCGGTCAGCGTGCTTAAACCGTTATGTGGATTCGAGCCTCGCCTTTACGCGAACCTCGAAACTTTCTGCGAACAAACCCATCCCTGCTTTCAGCTCATTTTCGGTGTGTCTTCGCATAGCGACCCTGCTGTCGCAGTGGTGGAACGCTTGCGGGCCACCTATCCCGACGTCGACATCATGCTGGTTGTGGACGCAACACTCCACGGAGCGAACCACAAGGTCAGCAACCTGATCAACATGGAGCAGCACGCGCGCCATGAAGTGTTTGTCATGGCCGACAGCGACATCGCGGTTCAGCCGGATTACCTGGTAAAAGTCACTGCGCCGCTTGAACAACCGGGCGTCGGCATTGTGACCTGCCTGTATCGCGCGCGCCGGGTTGGAAACTTCTGGACGCGCCTGGGTGCGCTTTTTATCGATGAATGGTTTGTGCCGTCCGTTTATCTCGCCCATGCCACCGGTTCGCAGCGCTTTGGTTTCGGCGCGACGCTCGCCATGCGCCGGGAGACCCTGGATACTATTGGCGGACTGGCGGCGGTGAAAAACTGCGTCGCCGACGACTATTCGATCGCTCACGAAATCCGCCAACAGGGGCTATGCACTTATTTGTCTGAAGTCGTTGTTTCGACCGACGTGACCGAGCGCGATTTCGTCTCGCTCTGGCAACGCGAGACCCGCTGGCTTCGCACGATCCGAACAGTTCATCCACTCGGCTTTGCATTTATTCTTATCTCGTTTGCATCTCCTTGGCTGCTGACGAGTTTCATTCTCGGCCTCGGTTATGACGCAAACGGCGGCTCGATCTCAGCAGGGATGGCAGACATGCTGGCGGACCTCTGCACGTCGTTCGGCGTCAGCGCGCGCGTCTTGTTGCACTGGCGCCGGGCGCGTGACTGGCGTGCGTTTCTGCGCGACTTGCCACTGATTCCCCTGCGCGACTTGCTCTTCTGGGCCGAGTGGGTAGTCGCGGCCTTCGGATCGCACGTGATGTGGCGTGGGAGCCGGATTCGCATTGACGAGAATGCTCCGGCCAAAAACCAGCCGGATGGTCCCGAAGCCTTTGATCGAACCTAGCATCGCGAAAAAAAGGTCCGCATGAAAATATTGCGCATGCCATTGGCCACCCGCCTCGCAAACACGAGCCGCGTATCCCGTGCGCTTATCATCACCGCCGACGACTTCGGCTTGCACCAACGCGTCAACGTCGCCGTGGAGCGTGCGCACAAAGAAGGCGTGCTAAGCGCGGCAAGCCTCATGGTCGGCGCAGATGCAGCGGCAGACGCCATCGAGCGCGCGCGGCGGATGCCGGATCTGCGCGTGGGTTTGCATCTGGTCCTGGCGGACGGACAGGCAACCCTGGCGGCATCGGAGATACCCTCCTTGGTCAATCGCAACGGGCGCTTCGGCGACGCGATGGTCCGGGACGGCATACGGTTCTTCTTCCTGGCGCATGTACGCGCTCAGCTTGAACGCGAGATTCGCGCGCAATTCGAGGCGTTTGCTGCGACCGGCCTTGCGCTCGACCACGTGAACACCCACAAGCACTTTCACCTCCATCCGACAGTGCTTACGATCATCCTAAAGGTTGGCCGCGAGTTTGGCATGCGTGCAATGCGGCTTCCTCGCGAAAATAACATCCCCGCCGCGCTGGTTCCATGGATATCGCTGGTCAATGCACGGCTCGACCGTCACGGCATTGCGCACAACGATCGGGTCATTGGTATCACCCAAAGCGGCCGGATGGACGAAGCAGCGCTGATCGAGGCGCTGGAACACTTGCACGATGGCGTCACAGAGATCTATTTGCACCCCGCAAGCGCCGACGAAAGCGCTGCGCCCGTAACGCCATCGATGGCCGGCTATCGCCCGGCCGATGAACTCGCCGCTTTGCTCTCACCGCGCGTGGCGGCAGCGGTGCGCACCACCGGCGCTTTGCGCGGCGGTTTCGCCGATGTCTTCGCACATACCGCACGCGTCGCGCACAGGTCGTAAGTCAGGGACTGATGCGCGCGCCGGCGGGACGGCTTTCGGGAGGATAGGATGCGCCGGTTGCTTCGGCGACTTGCCACGCGACCAGTCCGGGCAGGAACATGATGAGGTCGCGGATGCGCCGTGAGCCCGCAAGCGCGAGACTTGTTGCCGGATCGAACCCCAATGCGCCACCGATCAGCACGAACCCGCCTTCCTGCACCCCGAGCGCGCCGGGTACGAAAAACGCAGCGCTGCTCACAGCCTGAATGAGCAGTTCCAGCACGACCGCTTTCCCGAAACCCGCCGTGACACCGAGAAAATGCAGCGCAAGCCATAACTCGAGTGCAGTCAGCAGGCACTGAACCGGCTGCCAGAAAAAGACATAACGGAGTATGACGCCGCGGCGGCGCCAAATCAGTTTCATCGATTGATCGATACGGCCAGAGTGCCCAACGAGTTCGGCAAGCTGACCGCCGCACATGCGGTTGACGAACCGTGCCATGCGTTCAAACGGACGCGCGTGCTGAACCAGTGCGAAGAGAATGAGAAATGGCGCGAGCACGGCCGCGCCAAGCGCGAGTTCGGCGGACAGTCGCAGCATGCTCGAACTCGACTGCGCCGCCAGATACCCGATGCTGCCAAGCGTGAACGCGAGTTGGCTGATGACGGTCAACTGCATATCGACAATGATGCTCGCCGCTGCTGTCGCTGGGCGCAGCCCACGGCGCGCCATCAATCGGAACGACACGACTTCGCCGCCAATCCGCGCGACGGGCAGCATGCTGTTGACCGACTCGCGAATCCATACCAGGTGCAGCATGCGGCACAGCGTGGGCCGGTTTGCCCCGCGAATCAGCGTTTGCCAGTCGCGCGAGTTTGCGATCATGGACAGCACATGCGCCATCGCCGCGATAGACAATCCCCACCCGGCCGTGCGCATGAGCGCGACCACCGCGCCGGGGTTCTCGTGCGCGACCAGCCATACCGCGGTGATCAATCCGGCGAGCGCCGCCGCACCTCCCAAATAACGCTTCACCACATTCATTCCTCGGTGACCGGAACCAGCAAGCCATCCCGTCCCACCGTGAAATTGAAACCGCGCCAAACCACACGCGATGAGACAAAACTCAGCAGGTAGACCGCGAACAGCACAATATCCCAGATCGGCAACAGCGCGATGCTCGCAGCCGGTCGTCCTAGCGCCTTGTTCATCTGAAGCTTGAGCGCAAGCCGCGCGATGATTGCCGTACCGACGGTGGTCCACGCCCACATTGCGCCGCCCGACACCACCACACTCAGCAAGGCAAAGGCCAGCGGATGCGTCAGCACCGAACCCAGGTGTCCGGCAGGATCGATAGTGCGGATCGTTCGGCTCCATCGCAACTCGTGCGCGACAAACTCGGCCGCGTTTTTTTCCGCGCACGCATGGGTCACCGCAAATGCAGGCACGACGACTTTCTCCCCGGCAAGACGTACCGCCTCGCCAATGGCATGGTCTTCGGCAAGATGACGGACGAACTGCGAAAAGCCGCCAATTTTCTCGAGTGTAGCGCGGCGCATGGCGAGCGTCTGTCCGAAACACGGCCGCGCCATACCGGACGCCAGGCCAAGTACAACGCCCGGCAGAAACTGATAATTGCTGGCATCGGCGGAAAGACTGCCCCAGAAACCGGCGTCGGGTTTCCCCCAGTACAAGCACGTTACAAGACCCACCCCAGGTTGATGCAGCTCCCCGAGCACGCGTCGCAGATAGTTCTGCTCCACAGCCACGTCGCTGTCCGCGAAGACAAGGATATCGTGACGGGCCTCGGGCAGCATGTTGAGGACGTTGCTCATCTTGCGGTTCGGCCCGTACAAGCGGGCGTCGGACACTACGGTGATGTCCGCATCCGGAAAAAGCCCGCGTACGTGGCGGACCACGTCGAGCGCAACGTCGCGCGAATCATGCACGCCAAACAGAAACTGGATAGGCCCCGGGTAGTCTTGCTCACAGAACGAAACGAGGTTTTGCATCAGCGCGAGTTCCGCGCCATGCAGCGGCTTTACGATGGTCACTGCGGGAAACGTCGTGGCCTCGACCACCGGCCGCGAGAAAAAGCGCCGCACGAGTAAGGTAGCGACTACGGTGTAGCTAACGCCGAAGACCACGCATGACGCGGTGATCCACATAGCGGGGCCCTGCACCCATTGCGCAAAATCGCCCGGAAGCAGATAGGCGAGCAATGCCGTCGAACAAAGGATCGCAACAACGCAGGCAATCCAGAGGGAATGCTTCATCGCCCAATGCCGCGCCGGGTTACACGAACCCTCATGCCTTGTGGGCTCTGAGGAAGCTGAAGAATTCAACGCCTTCGCGCAAGCGCCGACACATCATTTCCCAGCTCACCAGCATTTCCCGCACGATTTCCCAAATTTTCGATGGACGGAAATAGAAGCGCTTATAAAAGGTCTCAAGCCCGTGATAAATCTCATCGCGCGACAGATGCGGATAGCCAATCGCCGCCAGCTGCACACCCTTTGAACTGACGAGGTTGATGACCTTGTTTTCCTGCATCCAGCCGTTTTCTATGGCTTGTCTATAAAGCGTCGTGCCCGGGTATGGCGCGGCAAGCGACACCTGGATGGTATGCGGATTGATTTGCTTTGCGTATTCGATGGTCTTTTCGATTGTGTCGCGCGTCTCGCCTGGCAGGCCGAGGATGAACGTGCCGTGGATCTTGATGCCGAGCTTGCGACAGTCCTCACTGAACCGCCTCGCGATATCCGTGCGCAATCCTTTCTTGATGTTGAGAAGAATCTGGTCATCGCCTGATTCATAACCCACCAGTAAGAGGCGAAGACCATTTTCCTTCATGATCTTCAGCGTGGAAAAAGGGACGTTCGCTTTTGCGTTGCACGACCATGTCACGCCGAGCTTGCCGAGCCCCCGCGCGATCTCTTCAACGCGCGGCTTGAAGTCGGTGAAAGTGTCGTCGTCGAACATGATCTCCTTTACTTCAGGCATGTTGTCGCGAATCCACCTCACTTCATCCAGCACGTTATCAACCGACCGTGTGCGGTACCGGTGGCCGCCAACGGTCTGCGGCCACAAGCAGAACGTGCATTTTGACCGGCAGCCGCGACCGGTATAGATTGATACATACGGATGTTTCAAATATCCGATGAAATAATTTTTGATCTTCAGATCGCGTTTATAGATCGGCGCGACGAATGGCAGTTCGTCCATGTTTTCCAGGATTGGACGCGCTTCGTTGTGTTCAAGCGAACCATCCGCTGCGCGATAGCTCAGGCCCTGGATATTGGCCAAGGGAATACCCTGCGCAACATCGCGGCAAGTGAAATCGAATTCTTCCCGGCACACAAAGTCGATAGCATCGCTCGCCGCCAGCGAGTTGTGCGGATCGACTGCGACCTTCGCACCCACCATGCCGATCAAGACAGTCGGGTTCTTCCTTTTCAGGTCTTCGGAAAAGAGCGCGTCGGTGGGGAACGAGGGCGTGCTGGTATGGATGACAACGAGTTCATAGCCGGCAGCAATTTCAAGCGTGTCTGCGACCGACAAACCGTCGGCGGGCGCATCGAGTACGCGGCTGTCCGGTACCAGCGCCGCGGGCTGCGCAAGCCACGTGGGATACCAGAATGATCGCACTTCCCGCTTGGCCTGATAGCGCGATCCGGCTCCGCCATCGAAACCATCGTACGAAGGCGCTTGCAGAAAAAGTGTTTTCATGAACACTCCGGACTTGCCGATGATATGCGTGTTTGCAGCAGTCAAAATGACGTCGTCCCCAACTGCTTAGCAGGACGTATTTCATTTGATACCGAAACTGGATTTCTAGCCGGTGGTCAAGCACGGCGCCACCGGCTAGGGACGCGCGAATTGTGGAATGCAGAATACTCGAACAATTGCCCCCGTAACTTAGGGGCAGATTACGACCCTGATCAAACCGAAAGCTGGGAGTCGTACGGTTGCGAATCAGGAGAAGGCTTGGTCGAACATTTGAAATGTAGATTGGACAGTGCGCATCAACTCCCAGCCAGCTTCTTAGTTTGATGACGGTAATGTGGTCAGGGTAGGCGGCCGTGTCCTAACACCTGGATGTCCGTCCGACGGCTCCGGCTCGAATAGTCAGGGGAAGTCGCGGGCTTGGGCATCGGTCGTGCCCCGCTTCCAATATGAATTCGCAACGGCTGAACAATTACAGCCTTGATGCGCGCGTTGTCGGCCAGCGCGACGAGCACTATCTCGATGCCGCCGATCGGCTCGGCGAGGTCGGTAGCACACTGTCGCGCCAGCTTGGCCTCAACGCCAACTGATGAATTGGTTCAAGTGACCGCTAAGACCCCGAACAAGAATTAACCGCCGACCTGACCTGCATCAACTGCGCACAGACCGAGACCGCAATGGACCCAGGCGCTTTATCGACGATTCCTTCAACGCCGATCGGGCAAATCATCTCCGTCAATCGCTCGGCGTCCACACCACGATCAATCAACCTCCGCTCGAACTTCACGCGTTTCGTGTTCGACCCGATCATGCCGAAGTAAGCGAAATCGGTGCGACGCATGATCCGATACGCCAAAGAAAAATCCAGCGAATGGTCATGCGTCATCACCAGGAAATAGGCGCCGGGCGGCGCCGAATCCACAATGGCATCCGGCGTATCGGTCGCCTCGATTTGCACGTTGGCGGGCACTTGATCAGGGAACAGTTCGTCGCGGGCATCGACCCATTGCACCACGCAAGGCAGCATTCCGAGCAAGGTAACAAGCGCATGACCGACGTGCCCCGCGCCAAACAGGACGATATGGGTCGGTGGTACGGACGGCCACGCGCGGCGACCGCTGATAACCTCGGGTCTCGGAATGATTTCCATAGCGAGCCTGCAATCAACCCGCTGCAGCAACTGCCGCGCGAACGGCACCCACCGCTTTCAAGATTTCCTCGCTGGTCGCGGGCGCGTTCATCGGCGGATTCACTGAGTAATTGCCGACGCTCGCCACCGCGTCGCGGATCGCGAAGAACACCGAAAACGGCAGCAGCAAAGGCGGTTCGCCGACAGCCTTCGACCGGTGGATGCTGTCCTCCGCATTGCGGTTCTTGAACAACCGGACATCGAATACAGGCGGGCAATCATTGACGGTCGGGATCTTGTATGTCGACGGCGCATGGGTCATCAGTTTGCCGCCTGCGTTCCACCACAATTCCTCGGTCGTCAGCCAGCCCATTCCCTGAATAAATCCACCCTCCACCTGCCCCACATCCAGTGCCGGATTCAGCGACGCGCCTACGTCATGCAACGCATCGGCGCGCAGCACACGCATTTCGCCGGTTAGCGTATCGATTACCACTTCGGAGACCGCAGCACCGTAGGAGTAGTAAGAGAACGGCCGGCCTTGCATTTTCGTCTGGTCCCAGTAGAGCTTCGGCGTCTTGTAGAAGCCGTCGGACCAGAGCTGCACCCGCGCGCGGTACGCCTGCATGATTACCTCGTCGAAAGGGATCGCCGCGTCGCCAACTACAATCCGGTCGTCGACGAAACGCACATCGCGCGCGTCGACTTGTCCTTTGCCATAGTGCTCCGCGGCCAGCGCGGCCAGCCGTTCGCGCAATTGCCGGGCGGCGTCTTGCGCAGCTTTTCCGTTCAGATCGCTTCCTGTCGATGCCGCAGTCGCCGACGTGTTCGCAACTTTGCTCGTATCAGTCGCCGTAACGCGTACACGATTGAAACGTATGCCAAGCTCGTGCGCGACTACCTGCGCAACCTTCGTGTTAAGCCCTTGACCCATTTCCGTACCGCCGTGGTTCACGAGTACCGAGCCGTCGGTATAGATGTGCACCAGTGCGCCAGCCTGGTTGAAATGAGTTACGTTGAACGCGATGCCGAACTTCACCGGCGTCAGCGCGAGGCCCTTTTTAAGCACGTCATTGTTCGCGTTGAATTCCCGAACGGCTTCCCGACGTGCGCGGTAATTGCTCGTGGCTTCCAGCTCGTCAAGCAATTCGTGGATCACATTGTCTTCGACCGCCTGACCGTATGGCGTTACGTTGTGCTCGGTCTTTCCGTAAAGATTGCGGCGGCGTACGTCGAGCGCATCCAGCCCCAAGGAGCGCGCGACGTTATCGACGATATATTCGATCGCGAACGCGCCCTGCGGTCCGCCGAAGCCGCGAAACGCAGTGTTCGACTGCGTGTTCGTCTTGCCGCAGAAGCCGTCAATGGACACGTGCGGAAGCCAGTACGCATTGTCGAAGTGACACAGCGCGCGCGTCATTACCGGGCCCGAAAGGTCGGCTGAAAAACCGCAACGCGACGTCATGTCAACAGACACGCCGTCGATCAAACCGGTGTCGTCATAACCGACTTCATACGTGTAATGAAAATCGTGGCGCTTGCCGGTGACCATCATGTCGTCATCCCGGTCGGGCCTCAATTTCACGGGGCACTGGAGCTTCCATGCGGCGAGCGCCGCGCAGCATGCGAAGAGACCCGATTGCGACTCCTTGCCGCCGAAGCCGCCGCCCATCCGCCGGCATTCGACCAGCACGTTATGCGACGCGACGTCGAGCATGTGGGCGACCATATGTTGCATTTCCGACGGATGCTGTGTCGAGCACCACACATGCATGCCATCGTCGTCCTTCGGCACGGCGTACGAAATCTGACCTTCCAGGTAAAACTGCTCCTGGCCGCCGAGCAACATTTCGCCTGTTTCGCGATGCGCGGCCCACTCGATCTTCGCGGCGGCGTCACCACGCGCGAGTTTCATCGGGGGCAGCACCTTGGAGTCGGCCGCACGTGCCTGTTGCGGCGTGAGGATCGCCGGCAATTCCTCGTAGACGACCTCCGCCCGGCGTGCAGCGCGCCGGGCAATGTCGTGCGACATCGCGACGACAATGAACATGGGCTGGCCGACGAATTGCACGACTCCATCGGTAAGGATCGGATCGTCACCATGAATGATCGGGCCGACGTCATTCGCGCCGGGGATGTCGTCGGCAGTGAAGACGGCGACAACGCCGGGCGTCGCCCGCACGGCATCGAACGACATCGATACGATCTTCGCATGCGCCTTTGCCGACAACCCGAGCGCTGCGTGCAGCGTGCCGGCGACCACCGGAATGTCATCAGTGTAGGTTGCGCGCCCGCTGACATGCAGATGCGCGGATTCGTGCGGCCGGGAAACGTGGACCTGTGTAAAGTTTCCTTCGAGAAGGTCCTGTGCTTCCTTCATGTCCCTCAGAAACGGTTCTGCTTGCTGGTTCATTCTATTGTTCTCCGTGTCCTTGACGTTCAGGAAGCAATGACCGCGCGCACGTCGATCGCGGCTTTTGGCAACGGATTGTCCGGTCGCGTCTCGAGCCAGAAACGATGCAACGTGTTCTTCGCGGCTTCGAGCCGGTAGTCGCTCGACGCGCGCATGTCGGACAACGGCGCGTAGTCGTTCGCGAGCGCGGCCATCGCTGCCTGTGCAGTGGCCTCGTGCCACTCAGCATCGCGCATCACCGCTTCGACGTGCGTCGCGCGCTTTGGGGTCGCAGCCATTCCGCCGAACGCGATGCGTGGATCGCGAATCATGTTGCCGTCGGCGACAAACGAAAGCGCCGCGCAAACGGCTGAGATATCCGAGTCGAATCGCTTCGACAACTTGTAAGTGCGAAACTGCAGATTCGCGCGCGACCCAGTGCGCGTCGGCACTTTCAGTCCGAGAACGAACTCGTGTTCCGCCATGTCTTTCTTCTGATACGCGAGGTACAGGTCTTCAAGCGGCATGACGCGCTCGACGTCGTTTCCGCGAACTACCACATGCGCGCCCAGCGCGATCAGGCCGGGCATCGAGTCGCCAATGGGTGAACCGTTCGCGATGTTGCCGCCGAGCGTACCTGCGTTGCGAATCGGCAGCGAAGCGAAGCGCTTCCACATTTCCGTCAGCTCGGGATAGTGCTTCGCGAGCTCTTCATACGCGCGTTCTACCGAGACTCCTGCGCCGATTTCAATCCAGTTGTCCGACGTTTCGATCTTCTGCAGTGCGCCTATCCGTCCGACGTAGACAATGTCGCCGAGATCGCGCATCAGTTTCGTGACCCACAGGCCGATGTCGGTGCTGCCAGCGAGGATTCGCGTCGACGGTTGCGCAGCCTTGATGCGGGCGAGTTCGTCGACGGTGCTTGGCGCGTCAAAGCGTTGGCCCGCATGTTGGTAGCTAAATGTGTCTTCGCGTTCAAGCGTTGCGAGGGTACGAGCGATTGCAGCGATATCCACTGGCGCTTTTGGCGCAGGCAATTCAAACATCCGCACCGCCGCGTCGACGATGGGACGGTAGCCGGTGCATCGGCACAAATTGCCCGTCAACGCGTTGGAGATGTCGGCGCGCGACGGTACAGATTTCTTTGGGCATGAATGTTCGTGGCCGTGCTTTTCGTATAACGACCACATCGACATCACGAAACCAGGCGTGCAGAAGCCACACTGCGAGCCGTGGCATTCGACCATCGTTTCTTGCACCGGATGCAGCGATCCGTCCGGCTGACGCAGATCTTCTACGGTGAACAACGCTTTACCGTCGAGTGTCGGCAGAAACTGGATGCACGCATTGACAGCTTTGAACTTGAGGCCGCCCGCGGCGTCGGGCTCGCCCAATACCACCGTGCACGCACCGCAATCGCCTTCGGCGCAGCCTTCTTTCGTGCCCGTGCAACGCGCGTCTTCGCGTAGATACTGGAGGACGGTCTGGGTGACGGGCGCGTCGCTGACTTCGCGGATCGCGTCGCGGTGGTAGAAGCGGATGGGCTGGCTCATGTCTCTGTGCTCGCGTTGGTTTGCGCTGCGGCTTTTTTTGGGGGTCGTTGTAGCGTTATCGCTGCATCGCTGCTACGGCTTCTACCAGTCGGTCTGAACCGCGCCGCAGTGACGCTCCGAAAAGTACCACCATCAAAAGGCAGAACCCATAGCCACGGGGAAATGCGCGTTATATTGCCAGGGCGATAACGGCCGCATTCGGTCGCGCCGGGAATCTCCTTATGTCGGCGCCAACGGTGCATGAAAAACGCTGCAACATGACTTCGGGTTCGGACATCAACGCTTCAGATATTTTCGCGTCAGCCATTCGCGTGCAGGCATGAGGCGATCCGTTGGCGGAAGTCATGCGTGTCCCCCCATATCGATTTGGGTCGTCACAGCCTTTCGGACTGCGCAACCAGACCATATCGGGAACCGGTCGCGCAACCCATCCTTGGGAGAGCAACAATTCTATGTGCGAAATGACATGTGTTGACTGCGCGTGGCTTTGGAAAGAATGCACCTGCAATCGCACGAGGATGCCGCTCTGCTGATTGGCCTGCATCCCGGCATTTCGATTTAGCCGCAACGCAACATGGCAGGTATTTTTTAAACTTGGGCGGCATAACATCGCGGCGTCATTCGCGTAAAGCAGTTGTCGAAAATACGTCTTTTGAATCCGACACCTGACCTTCTACCAGCGACCGTACTACCGCCTTTCGATCGCCCTACATAATTTTGATTAGCTTTACGACATGGATGAAGCAGGCATACAGTTAGCCACGCTGCGGTGCCCGCCGGCATCGGCCGCGCTTGCTCAAGGAGCCGTCCATCATGCTTTTTCGAATCATGGCTGCACTTCCGTTTATCGGCATCCTGGTAGGCGTTCCATTCGCGAACCACGTTGAGCCACTGATTCTCGGCATGCCATTCGTTCTCGCATGGATCGTCATCTGGATCGTATTGAGCGCGGTCATCATGGGGATCATTTATCGCCTTGATCCGGCAAACCGAGGGCCGATTGATCACGTAGGCGAGGTGCGGTCATGAGCAGCGCATTATTCATCATTGCCGCAGCGACCCTGTTTGCGCTTTATCTCGGAGTCCGCGCGCGTCGCGGACATGACATGGATCTTGAGCAATGGACGGTTGGAGGCCGCAGCTTTGGCACCGCGTTTGTTTTTCTGCTCATGGCAGGCGAGATCTATACGACCTTCACTTTTCTCGGCGGGAGCGGCTTCGCGTACGGCAAGGGCGCACCCGTCTACTACATTCTCGCCTACGGGACGCTCGCCTATATTCTTTCTTACTGGATGCTCCCACCGATCTGGCGTTACGCGAAACAGCATCGACTTGTCTCGCAGCCTCACTACTTCGCCCGCAAATACGACAGCCCGGCCCTCGGCGTACTTGTCGCGGTCGTGGGCGTCGTTGCTCTCATTCCGTATCTCGTGCTGCAACTCAAGGGGTTGGGCATCATTGTGGCCACCGCGTCTTATGGGGCGATCTCTTCGACCACTGCGGTCTGGATCGGCGCTCTGGTAGTCACGGCGTATGTGATTCTTTCCGGCGTGCGGGGTTCGGCATGGAATTCCGTGGTGAAGGACATCCTGATCCTCACCGTAGTACTGGTGCTCGGGATATACCTTCCGTACCACCTCTATGGCGGCATAGGCGCGATGTTTCACGCCATCGACATTGCGAAACCGGGCTTTCTCACGTTTCCCGCCAAAGGATCGAGCGTTTCGTGGTTTCAATCCACTGTGCTGCTTACGGCGCTCGGTTTTTTCATGTGGCCACACACCTTCGGTTCCGTTTTTACCGCTCGGGAGGAGAGGACCTTCCGGCGCAATGCCATCATTCTGCCGATCTATCAGCTCATCCTTCTGTTCGTATTCTTCGTCGGATTTGCAGCGACACTCAAGGTTCCGGGTCTGACGGGCGGTGACATTGACCTGTCTCTTTTCCGGCTGTCGATCCAGACATTTGATCCTTGGGTTGTCGGCGTGATCGGAGCCGCCGGTGTACTGACGGCGCTCGTTCCCGGCTCCATGATTCTCACGTCCGCCTCAACGCTTCTTGCAAACGATATTTACCGCGGCGCAATAAATCGCCAGGCGTCCGATACGCAGGTTGGCAAGCTCGCGAGATGGTTGGTCCCCGTCGTTGCCCTGGTCGCAATCTGGTTCACACTTCAAGGCGGATCGACGATCGTGTCACTTCTTTTGATGGGCTACAGCTTCGTCACTCAACTGTTTCCCGCGCTGATCGCGAGTCTCATGCATCAGACACGAGCGACAAAATATGGCGCGATGAGCGGAATCGTGGCGGGGGTGGCGGTGGTCGTCGTTACCACTACGATGCATCTAAGCATCGGAACGATGTTCCCTTCTCTTCCCGATTCGATCAAGGATGCGAATATTGGGTTGCTTGCACTCGCCGTGAATATCGTGGTGTTCGGTTTGGTAAGTGGTCTGACGCAGTCGCGAGCGCTTGCTCAAGAGCACGCGTAACGCTCGGGGCTGCTTGACGACCAGACATGGCGCTGACGCGGTTGATCGGAACAGATATTCGCCTTCCCAAGCCACGTCATCGCATCTGACAGGCAGAGCGCAGGATTCCCGAAAAACGCTATGCGCTGATTGTGCGACGCCATAGCGATCCCTGCACCTCTTGCGGTCACCACATCCCGTCTCCTCGATCGCCGGATGTCGGATACGCAACCTGCATCTATTCAACGTCCGGCACGACGCCGACATAACGTGCCCGCGGACGGATCAGACGATGCGCTTCCACTTGCTCCAGCGCGTGTGCGAGCCACCCGACGCACCGGCCAAGCGCGAACAGGATAAACGGCGCCTCGGCTGGCAAGTCGAATGTCTCGGCAATGACGGCGAGCGCGAAGTCGATATTAGGCGCTTCACCAACAGAACGCGCCACATAGCCCAGGAGTTCCGTATAAGCCCTACGCGTTGGCAGCAACTCCAGCAACGCGGCGGCCCGGACGTCGCCGTCCGGATAAAGCGGGTGTCCGAACCCCGGTAACGTCCGTCCCTGCGCCAGCCATTCGCGTACGGCTTGCTCAACGCCAAGACGCTCTGTCGATGCGATCAGCGCATTGAGCGACAGCGACGCTCTCCCGTGGAGTGGACCGGTCAGTGACGCAAGCCCCGCAAGCATCCCTGCCGCCAGGGAAGCGCCCGTCGAAATAGTCACGCGCGCGGCAAACGTGGATGCATTCAGTTCATGGTCTGCAAGCAGGACAAGCGCACGGCGAATCATGTCCTCCGCGTCCCTGCGTGCCCATAAGGTCGAGATATGTTCGCTCAGCGGGCGGTCGCCGCTTGACTCTTCGTTTCCAAGCATCGCCTGGGCTAAGGTCACGAGCACGCTTGCCGCCTCTTCGCGGAGAACTGGCAGCGCACGGCCTATTGACGGCAGGTCGTTTGCGCTTCGCTCCGACAACGCAATGAGTCCCGCACGCAAGGCGCCACCGAAACCGCCACGGCCATGAATGACACGATCGCCCCTGGTCGCGGGTCGCAAACGGGGCGCCTCCGGGCAGTCCCACAGCAAAGCGGCGACGTCTTCCAGCGAGGCCGTTCCTGAAAGCGCAACAGCGTCCAGACCGCGATACCAGAGCCGTCCATCGATCACCGTGGATATGGCCGACGGCAGCACAGGGTCACCCCACTCAATGGCTTGGGCGGCGACCGTCTCGACTTTCCTTCGACCGTTGCTACGCTTCGCCATTCGCAGTACGTCCTCGCGATGGTAGAGGCTGCGGCGGCTATCAGCCTTGTCCGGTTGCGCGCGGATTTTCCCCCTGCTTACGTTTGCGTAAAGCGTCTGCGGACGGACGCCCAACATGCCAAGTGCTTCTGCTGCCGTAATCCAGCCCATCGTAATCACCGTGTTGACATTGACGATTCAAATCAAGATTGACGTCAACTTTATCAAGTTTATGCTGGGCGTCGAAACAGCTGCGCAGTCTTTCGATATCGGAATTCGCGGCAGCTTGACGACAACCGTTGCGGCGGCAATCGGTTTTTTTTAGGAGGGCAGCGTGACGAATTTATCGATGAGATTTCTGGAGACCGCCTTACAGGCGCTTCAATTCCCCACCGATGCGCTGACGCGTGTCACCTCGGAAGGCTCGGGCGAACTCACTTCTGCGTTCCCTGTCGCCGACTTTGCCGCTGAAGCAATAGCGGCAGCCGGCGTCGCGATCGGGGAATTGCTCAAGATGCAGCTTGACCGCGCGCCCGAGGTCGTCATCGACCGAAGACTTGCTTCGCTCTGGTTCGGCTGGTCAGTTCAACCCGTTGGCTGGACCTTGCCCGCCGCCTGGGACACGATCGCCGGGGACTATCGAACCCGCGATGGCTGGATCAGACTGCATACCAACGCGCCTCATCACAAAGCGGCGGCGCTGAGTGCGCTGCAATGTGCCGACAACAAGTCTGCCGTGGCAGGCGCAGTCGCAGGCTGGTCCGCCGAAGAACTCGAAACTGCGGTCGTCGAGCAGCAAGGCTGTGCCGCCGCGATGCGAACCAGCGACGCATGGAAGGCCCATCCTCAAGGCAAGGCAGTGGCATCTGAGCCGCTGATTGCGTTGTCGTCCGTCGCCGCTGCGACCGACCCGCCAGCGTGGCAGCCTGAAGAAGCGAGACCGCTTGCAGGCATGAAAGTGCTCGACCTGACCCGCGTTCTTGCGGGTCCGGTCGCAACCCGCTTTCTTGCGGGATATGGTGCGGACGTCTTGAGAATCGATCCACCGGGATGGGACGAGCCGGCTTTGATACCCGAGGTCACGCTCGGCAAGCGCTGTGCACGACTGGACCTTGAAACGCCACATGGTCGGGAGATATTCGAGCAGTCATTGTCGAAGGCCGATGTGTTGGTTCATGGTTATCGGCCCGACGCCCTCGATCAACTGGGCTACACAGAAGCCGCGCGCCGCGCAATCAACCCAGGACTCATCGATGTGTCACTCGACGCCTATGGATGGAGCGGTCCGTGGAGTGGCCGCCGAGGCTTTGACAGCCTGGTGCAGATGAGCTCAGGAATTGCGCATGGCGGCATGCAATGGAAACAGGCGGATCGTCCGGTGCCGCTGCCCGTTCAAGCGATCGACCAGGCAACTGGCTATCTGATGGCTGCGGCTGTGGTCCGGTCTTTCATCTGGCGCCTCACAGAAAATCGGGCAACGACGGCCAGGCTATCGCTTGCGCGAACCGCGCAGTCGTTGATCGACCTGCCTCGGACGCCAAGTGCGGCTGAGGGTTTGACTATAAGCAACGGCGACTTTTGCGCTTCGCTCGAGCAGACAGAATGGGGACCGGCGAAACGCTGCAGATCGCCTGTGTCAGTGAACGGCGTAGCTCTGGCCTGGCGGCTTCCGGCATCGCGCCTGGGCTCTGCCGAACCGGGTTGGTAAAGCGAGCAGCCGTCGTTTTGTGTCCCGGACGTTGAGAAATTTCGCGAGCTGGCGGCGAATTGTCGGCGACTGAATGGCCACCTCATTGATACCAATCGGACGATCGCTCAAGCCGCTTGGTCTGATGGCTCACCGCCCCTTACGAAAGTCCAAAGAAGGTTGACGTCGGGATTCCGCGGAACGGACGTATTATGTATCGTAATGTGCGATATCAAAAAATATCGTTTTTCTAATTCGAAAGTGAGGAATACAGTGCGATGCACCTAAGTGATTGACGGAAGACCATGACAATACAGACGGTCGGTTTCATCGGGCTCGGCGCAATGGGAGAGGCCATGGCGCTGAACCTGGCTACAGTCGGCACGTCGCTCGTGGTCTGGAATCGCACTCAGGCGAAGACCGGGACGCTTGCCGCTGCCGGCGCATGGGTTGCACGAGATGCGGCGGAGGTTTTTACGCGCGCCTCGACAGTCATTCTGATGCTGGTCGATGGCGCCGCCATTGACGCGGTACTCGACCGTGGCGGTCTCGACTTCGCATCCCGCGTACGCGACCGTACGATCGTCCACATGGGCACGACCTCTCCGGCCTATTCACGTGGCCTGGAGGCCGAGATCCGCTCGGCCGGCGGGCGCTACGTCGAGGCGCCCGTCTCGGGATCGCGCAAACCTGCCGAAGCGGGGCAACTTGTCGCCATGCTTGCCGGCGACGCGGTTACCGTGGAAGCGCTCCGCCCGCTGCTCGCTCCCATTTGCCGCGAGACCATGGTGTGCGGACCTGTTCCCAACGCCCTTCTGATGAAGCTGTCGGTCAACCTGTTCCTGATCGCACTCGTCACCGGGCTAGCCGAAGCCGTGCATTTCGCCGAGCGCAACGGCCTAGATCTCAGCCAGTTCCTCGCCGTACTGAATGCCGGGCCGATGGCAAGCGATGTATCTCGTGTAAAGGCGCCGAAACTCATCGACCGGAATTTCGCGGTTCAGGCCGCGATCTCCAACGTGCTGGAAAACAACCGCCTGATCGCCGAGGCGGCGCGTGAGAACGGTATTGCCTCGCCGCTGCTGGACGTCTGCCACGCACTCTATGGCGAAACACTGGCACTTGGTCTCGGAAAGGCCGACATGGTCGCTGTGCTCACGGCAATCGAAGCGCGCAGCGGCCTGCAAGAATGATCGGCTTCTTTCTGCTCAGCTTGCCGGTCTTCGGAGTCATCGGAGTGGGATGGGCAGCCACGCGTGCGCATCTCCTGACCTCGGGCGCACTGGATGCGCTCAACGTATTCTCGTTTCGTTTTGCGCTTCCAGCGCTGGTTCTGCGGCTCATCGCGGCGCAGCCGCTGCGTCAGACATTTAATCCGAGCTTTTATGCGGGCTACCTTGCGTCTGGTGTAATCGTCTTCGTGCTGGTTCTGCTCGCATCTCGTTTGGCCGCTGCGCGCACGGTCGCGGCGGCGGGCGCGCATGCGACCACTGCCACCGTCAGCAACCTGGGTTTCCTCGGGCCGCCTCTGATGCTCGCCCTCTTCGGCGAGCGTGGGGCGGGCCCGCTGGCGATGGCGATCCTCGCAGAGATCATGGTGCTTCTTTCGCTCGGCGGCGTGCTCATGGGCGCGAATGGCAACGCCAGGCATGGCATCGTTTCGCTGATCCTCCGGGGCACGATGTTGAATCCGGTCGTTGCGGCAATCGTGTTGGGCGCCGTACTTGCAGGCACGGCCGTCGCACTGCCTGATGCGATCGCGCGCTTCCTCGCGTTTTTGGGCGGCGCAGCCGGTCCGACGGCGCTCTTCGCGCTCGGGGGCGCCCTCGCCTTGCAGCGTCTGGACCGGAACACCGCCGTTGCCGCATGCCTGATCAGTCTCGTGAAACTATTTTTTTATCCGCTGTTGACATGGCTTGTTCTCAAGTACGTTTTGAAGCTTGAACCGTTCTGGGTACAGGCAGGCGTTCTGATCGCGTCCTTGCCCTCAGCCGGAAATATCTACGTGCTCGCGCAACGGTATGACGCCGATCCGCCACGGGTGTCGGCGGCCATTCTCCTGTCTACCATTGCCAGCGTAGTTACGTTTCCGTGTGCGGCCCGGCTCGTTCTTCATTGAGACTCGCCTGACCTGGAAGAGCGAATCGATGAACAGGTATTCGAGCTATCCGCTAAACCCTCACAGAAGAGAAAAAAATGAATGAGGTCCAGCCTGCGCCGATCACGATACATGCGGAGGACGGCTACCCGCTGAAGGGCCAGATATGGCTCCATCACGACGCGCCTGATGCTGGCGGACCCCGGCCCGTGGTCATCATCAAACCCGCCACATCGGTCCGATGCAGCTATTACTCACGCTTCGCCGCGTTCCTGTGTAAGCACGGATTCAACGTCGTTACCTATGATTATCGAGGCATAGGCGGTTCGCGCCCGGCGTCCCTCCGCTGCTTGCAAGCAGGATGGCTGGACTGGGGACGTCTTGATTTCGAAGCGGTATTGCAGATGGCATTCAGCACGTTTCCTCACCAGCCCGTGCAAGTCGTCGCGCATAGCATAGGCGGCGTTCTGGTAGGACTGGCCCCATCCAATCATCTGATCGACCGCGTTTTCACCATGGGCGCCCAATTCGCTCACTGGCGCGACTATGCCAGTCATAAACGATTAGGCATGCTGATAAAATGGCACGCAGTCATGCCGGCATTCACGGCCATTCTCGGCTATTTCCCCGGTGGCATGCTCGGCTGGATGGAAGACACGCCGCGCGGGGTGGTACGCGACTGGACTGCGCGCGAACCCCGTTTCGAGGATGCGTTCCGGAATGGTCCCCATGCGTTGACGGAGGAGGAGCGGGCGAAACTTGTCGAGGGCTTTGCGACGTTTCATGGACCCATGCTCGCACTCAGCGTAACCGATGACGAATTCGGCACGGCTTCGGCAATCGAACGTTTGCTCGCCTACTTCCGGAACAGCCCGATTACCCATTTGCGTATTGCCCCGGAAACGATGGGGTATCCCGAGATAGGCCACTTTGCATTTTTCCATAGCCGCTTCGAAGCTTCGCTATGGCAGATCCCGCTCGAATGGCTGAAAGCCCGCTCGGTGCGTACGGACCTTGCGGGGTTTATCGTCAAGACTGGCGCCCGATGACTTGCTCTTTGCAAGAGCAAAAACGAAACCGCGATGCAGACCGAGACGAGGCCTTTACTGCAGCTTGTCGGCGCTTCACGCCTTTCAGGAAGTAACGCATCAATAATGGTAGCTATCCGCGCAGACTCCATGAACATCAAGGGAACTCTCTAAGTCGGCCGTCCGCTAGAATGTGTGCGTCGGCATGGTCTCGAAAAATTCGAAGTCACAGCAGGGCGCGAAGGGCAGACCACGCTGTACTCGCACACTGCAGATCAATGAAGAGAGCAAAAAGGATGCAAACAAAAGTTACTGTCGCCCTGGTCGGTGACTATGATGATTCGGTGCCGGCTCACTTGGCTATTCCGCACGCTTTAAAGCGCGCGGCCGACACGATGCAGATCGAAGTCGATTTTGAATGGATTCCGACTGTCGAAATCGCATCGGTTTCGCGTATCGCTTCGTTCGATGGAATCTGGTGTGTCCCCGCGAGCCCTTACCAAAACATGGAAGGCGCACTCCTTGCCATTCGCCACGCCCGAGAAAGCGCAACTCCGTTCCTTGGTACCTGCGGGGGATTTCAGCATGCCATCATTGAGTACGCTCGCAACGTGCTTGGCTGGGCGGATGCAGAACATGCGGAAACGGCGCCGGGCGCCGCGCGCGCAGTGATTTCACCACTTGAATGCGCCTTGGTTGAAACCATGGATCTCGTGCGTTTGTTTCCAGGCACTCACATCGCTGCCGCCTATGGAGTCAGCGAAATAGCTGAGGGCTACCGTTGTCCTTATGGACTTAACCCCGAGTTCAGAACGTCGCTGGTTTCAGGCCCGTTACGGGTCGCCGGAGACGATGCGGCAGGCGACGTACGTGTTATCGAAATGGTTCAACATCCGTTTTTCGTTGCGACACTTTTTCAACCCGAGCGCGCAGCGCTCAGGGAGCAGCCTGCACCGATCGTCAACGCGTTCGTATCGGCATGCGCAGCATGACGTCACGCATATTGCACCGCAGAGCTACCTTGGACTAAGGAGATCGCAGCCGGGAACCAACGCCTGTTGCAAGGAACATGACAATGATTTCACACGTATTCGTGGGTATTACCGACTTTGACCGTGCCTTTACGTTTTACTCAGCAGTTCTGGGAGATCTGCGACTCCAGTTGAAGTTTTGTGAGAGAGATAAACAATGGGCGGGATGGATGGCGGAGTCCACCCCCCGTCCCCTGTTCCTGATCGGCCGGCCGTATGACGGCAATTCGGCACGCAGTGGAAATGGCCACATGATCGCGTTGCTTGCTCCTGATCGCAGCGCAGTCAATAACGCGCACGCCAGTGCTCTCGCGACTGGAGGCTCATGTGAAGGCGCACCCGGCTTGAGGCCCCAGTATCACCCGCACTACTACGGCGCATACTTTCGAGACCCGGACAGAAACAAGATTTGCGTTTGTTGTCACGACGCAATGCAACCATAGCGAGAACACGCAGTTGCAAAACACTTGCTTCAGCCGTCAATATTTCATCTCCGCTTTTTCATGTGCGCTATACCAAGACACAAGATATGAGCGTCGTGAATTTATTGCTGGAAAAGATCTGCCGTCCAGCCTTGGAATGAACTCCAGCGTCCCACGCTTCGACCTCACGAAAATAGCTCGATCAAATATGCTGCTCTGCTTAATAGCCAATCGCTAGTTGTGTTGAGCCGATCGAATTCCGGCAAGGTTGTAACTCCGGCGTTTTGGCTTTTCCCGGCAGTCAATGGTTTGACGTGTTGCTGCGGCAAGGCGAATACCCATTCCCACGAACGTCGCTCCGATGACGCGGTTAAGCCAGCGGCTGACGATCGATCGCCTTCTGAGGGAATGCGCCACCATGGCCGCGCAGCATGCCACGACGGAATCATTGAGAAAGCCCAGCAATACCATTACGCTGCCGAGCACAAAAAATGCGGCGGTTTTTTGCGGGCTGCTCGTTTCAACAAACTGGGGTAAAAACGCGACATAAAAGAGAAGTACCTTCGGATTCGTTACGTTAGTCATGATTCCGCGCAACAGCAACGCCCCGAGGGGAACGCGCCAAAACGACACCGCGCGATCGACGACGTGCCCATCGCTTCTGATCAAAAGCGTTCGTCAAGCGGATTTCGGCGGATCCATCCGTGTCAATAATCAACCAGATTCGGTCGCCGCGTCACAGGCGAATCACGTCCCCTCGCTGAACCCGAGATGGCATTCCTCCAACTCCAACCTTCCATAGGGTGGCTGCCGTGCCCGCCGGATCCCTTTCACGCCGAGTCGTAAGGAGATATCCGCTTCAACCAGTTGTATGACGCGGTGAAGTGAAATCACCGATTCGTTCGCAGCGTCGTAAATGCGATGTCGCGAGACGTCACGGGTTGCCATTTCGCCCATGCAGCAGGAACGCCGGACGCTGGCTCAAGCGTTCGAAATAGGCGTGCACAGCGGGCAGATCCGGACGCTCCATTGGCGTCATATACCACCGGTTCGTGGACAGTCCCAGCACCACGTCGGCAAGCGTAAAGCCATGACCCGCTGCGAATGCGCCGGTTTTTTCAAGCTGCGCGTCGAGCATCCGCATGTGTCGATTCCAGTTGGCGACGCTCGCAGCAAGCACGTGCGGATCGGTGTGCGCAGGACTTTTGCGAACCAACGCCATAAAGGCAAAGCGCCACGCGTTGTTCAACTCCGTGGCCTGCCAGTCCATCCATTGCTCGACGCGCGCCCGACCTTCAGGATCCGTCGGCAGAAGGTCGCTTCGGCCGTTACGGCTCGCGAGATATCTGCAGATGCTGTTCGACTCCCACAGCACGAACGACCCATCCTTGATCACGGGCACCATTGCATTGGGATTCAGCGCCACGAATTCTGGCGCTTCAGTCGACCTGAAACCTGAACCCCATTGCTCGTGCTCATAAGTCAATTCCATCTCGGCACACAGCCAAAGCACTTTGCGCACGTTGATGGACAAGGACTTACCGAAGATTTTGAGCATGGTAGTCACCTCTTTAACATGGCCGTTCAGGATGGAATGATCCGCGCGGTACCGGAGACGCGGATCGAACTGCCCAAGGCCGGAGTGATTTCCGCTCGCAGGCAAGAACGCATACCCATGTCTTCACCTTGAACGACCTCGATGGCACCCGCATGCGGCCACCGGATGTCGCGCAGGTACCCGGCGAAAGCAGCCGTTGCTGCGCCGGTTGCCGGATCTTCGTACACGCCACCATAGGCGAACGCATTGCGCGTGTTGAACCGCTGCTGTGTCTCAGCGTGCCCCAGCAGGACGGTTGTCCATCCTTCCTGGATCATTAGCTCGCGACCAGCATCGAAGTTGTACTTCATCGCCGCCAATGTCCGGCGGCTCTCGAGCATCAGCACGAGATGATCTGCACCTGCATGAATGAGGGCGGGCGGGATCCTGGGGTCCAGGTCGTCGTCCGTGAACCCGAACAGACGCAGCGCCGCGGAGACGAGCAGGGCCGGCGCCGGGCTGCTGCGCGTGGGCGGAGATTGCAGGGTGGCCAGGATGAGGTTGCCGGTGCGCCGTGCCTCGACGGTTATCTCAGCGTGGTTGAGCACGAGGGCGAATGCACCGTCGCCATGCCTCAGTGCCATCGCCGCGCCGAGGGCGATGGTTGCATGTCCGCAGAACGGCACTTCTGATGCCGGTGAAAAGTAGCGAACCCGCCAGCTACTGCCAGCCTCAGCGGCAAAAACCGTCTCGGAGAATCCAACTTCCGCTGCGATTCGCTGCATTTCGGTACTCGTCGGAAGTTCATCGGCAATGACGACGCCTGCGGGATTCCCCCCGGCGTCCCCGTCTGAGAATGCAGCAATCTTGAGGACATTCATTCGTTGTTCCCTGGTTCCTGATGTGTCAAGCGAGACAGCATGCCGTAAGCGCGTCCGCCGAGCGGCGCAGCAACATTGCATTTGCTCCGAGCACGACGGCCTGACCTTCGATCAACGCTACCCGAGGGTCGCGCGGCACGACGCCTTTGGAGGAAAGCCGATCCACGTCCATGTTGAGGCCATGGAAGAACCCGTCAAAGGTGTGTTCCCAAGCCTTCTTTAAAGCGGCGTCTCCGTGCGCTTAGCGCAAGCAATCGCAGGCGGCAAATTCTGTGATCATCGTCGTATCCATCCGAGCCAATAAGCCGCCGTAGCAGCAAGCAACCGCCCCATCTTCAATGACTATCGTACCTCCGCGCAGCAAATGCCGACGCTTTCCATATGGACGCACTCACCGATCAGCGTGCGTACGGTCGCTCACTCGCGCAGCGACGCTTGGCCGGCGCAAAAAAGCGTATTCAGGCGTGCGGCAATCCCAGGCAGAAGGCCATTCGCAGTAGAGGTCTGGCAAATCTATATGGTTTGCCGGCCAATGTTAATATCCAATTCAAAATTGGACCTACGAACGGAACCCGACATGGCGGTGACTGCAACGCTGGACAATCTTGGTTTCCAGCCCAATCCCGACGCTTCCCAGCCACTCTACGTTCAATTGACTGTGGCCCTCGCTGACGCAATCCGTACCGGCCGCATCTGAGTGGGGTCGCAATTGCCATCAGACCGCTCTTACACCGGGCAACTGGGCGTCAGCCGTACCACCGTCACTGCCGCCTATCAAGAGTTGAAGGCCTGGGACCTGGTACGGGGGTATGTGGGGCGAGGGGCAATCGTCGTCACCGACGACCCCGATCGAGCGTCCACTGATAAGCACCCCGATGAGCGCGCCAAGCGCGACGATCGCAGTCACTTGTCCGAGAGGATCGAAACGGCCGACCTCGGCTGGCCTTTCGTCACTCGCAATGTGCCATGTCATCCATAAGCCGACTAATCCGATCGGTACATTCACGTAGAAGATGCTGCGCCAATCGAACAGATGGATCAGAACACCGCCGATCAGAGGACCAGCCGCCATCGCAACCCCGCCGCAACCAACCCATATGCCGACTGCGCGTGCCCGCTGCTCCGGATCTGGACAGGCATGGTTGATGAGCTTCAGCGAGCACGGCACCAGCATGGCTGCGCCCACTCCCTGCAGGACACGGGCGGCAATGAGACTCGGCAAACCCGGCGCTAACCCGCAGATCGACGAGGCGAGCGTAAACATCACCAGGCCGGCAAAGTAGACGTTTCGCGCCCCCCAGCGATCGCCTAACGTGCCACCCGTCAGCAGCATGCTGGCGAATGCCAACGTATAGGCGTCATTACCCATTGCAGACCCGCGATCTGGGTCGCCATCGGCGCTGAAATGCGATCCAGGGCGACATTGACGATCGACGTGTCCAAAAGGACGACAACGTAGCTGACGCTGGTTGCCGCCAGAACCCAACGTTGGAGAGCGCCGTTACTCTCCGAATCCGGCGCGTTCACGTGGCGG
Organism: Burkholderia sp. PAMC 28687; assembly: GCF_001577465.1. Classification (NCBI taxonomy): domain Bacteria; kingdom Pseudomonadati; phylum Pseudomonadota; class Betaproteobacteria; order Burkholderiales; family Burkholderiaceae; genus Burkholderia; species Burkholderia sp. PAMC 28687. The sequence continues at coordinate 987,950 of NZ_CP014506.1, read as the reverse complement.
GCTCGTCGAGGGCGGCAACGAGCGCCTTGAAACCGACCCAGCCCCAGTAGACCCGATGATGGGCGATCAGCCCGTGGGTGATGTCCATCACCTCTACAAGATCGACCTGATCGCCTTGGGGCGTATTGCGTGGATACTCCCAGGTGAGTTGCCGGCCATTGGAGAAGAACGTTCCCGTTCGATACCAGCGACCCAGATCGTTCTGCAACTTATTCAGGCCGGCCTCGAAAAATGCCCCGATCTCGGATTTTCCCTTCAGGATGCCCTGCGCTTTGTCTTTCAGGGTCGCCAGGATCAGAGGGGTTTCAAGGATCGCGTCTTCGGCATAGAGCGCCATCAGGCCGTCGAGATCGCGCCCGAGGATCGTTTCGTGCCAGCGTTCGTAGACGTGGAGGATTTCGGCATCGTAGCTTTCGGTCATTGTTGACTCCCATCGTGAGCATGATCGAAAGTCTAAGGTGGGTTCGATGCAAGATGTTTCGACACGTATCGAAACATGCGAGCAGCGTCGGTGCTATCTTGACCGGACATCCATGGAGTTCGCCGATGAACCCGCAACCGAATATCGCTTCCGCCGCCTTCTTGATCGCCGATCCGGCCCGTGCTGCCATGCTCATGAGCCTGCTCGACGGACGTGCCCGGCCTGCCGGCGAGCTGGCCTTTGCCGCCGGCGTAACACCACAGACCGCCAGTTCGCATTTGGGAAAGCTTCTTGCGGGCGGCCTGCTGGTAGTCGAAACGGAGGGCCGGCACCGCTATTACCGGTTGGGCGGCTCTCACGTCGCCTCAGTGCTGGAAAATCTCGCCTCTATCGGCGTGACAGAAGTCATGCGACGCAAGCCCCCAAGTAAGGAGGCGCAAAGGCTTCAGTTCGCGCGCTGCTGCTACGATCACTTGGCGGGGCGCATCGGTGTCGCTATCACTCACGGCCTGCTAGCACGCGGCTTCCTGATTGCTTCGGCAGACAAGCGATACGACATGACGCCAGATGGCATCGAATGGTTTTTCCGCATGGGTCTGGATGTGACGAGACTCAAGCCGAGCCGCCGCGGCCTTGCGCGCCAGTGCCTCGACTGGACCGAGCGGGAGCATCACCTCGCCGGCCCGCTGGGTGCGCAATTCATGAGCTTGCTATGTTCCAGCGGCTGGCTGCGGCGCTCTGAATCATCGCGCGCTGTTCAGGTTACGTCGAAAGGATCGAATGGCCTTAAAGAACAGCTCGGCGTTGATACGGGCTCGCTTGCAATTGCCACCTGACGTCTGGAAGCACAACCAAGCGAACGGCTGTAACTACCTCACACCGGTCCTGCAATACCCCGAGGCTTAGATGCAGTCCCGGTTCTCATCACGGCGCATTTTTTCCGCCAGAAACAACCGCATATCGATCGAGTCGAAACGCAATAGTCTGCCTTCGGCTTTGTCTAAGTCTGCCATCGGAAATGCCCGATTGTGAAGAGCATGAATGGCACTTAGGATACTTCACGCAAGACCACTCTTTAGTTAGGTAATCGCGCAAGAAAGACGGACACAGGCCAACGCTTTGGTCAAAGCCGCTTCTTGCGTATCTGATCGCGCCCGTAACCTTGGCAGTGTCATCGGACCAACCAAATTCTGTTCACGCGAAATATTCCAAGCCAAGGAATCAAATGAATGATTACTTTTCTCCGACCGTCCTGATCATCGCATTGACCTTTTTCTTCGCCGGCGGCGTCAAGGGGGTGACAGGAATGGGATTGCCTACCGTTGCCATGGGTATCCTCGGCGTGGTCATGTCGCCCGTCAGCGCCGCGTCGCTTTTGATCATCCCGTCTTTCGTTACCAATTTCTGGCAGCTCTTCACAGGGCCGGACTTCGTTTCGCTAATCAAAAGGTTGTGGCTCATGATGCTTGGCATAGTGGTGGGCACCATCGCCGGCTCATCGCTTCTGACGAGCGCCAGCACTAGATGGACAGGCGTTGGACTGGGCGCCGCCCTGGTGTTCTACGCCGTACACAGTCTCTTGGCAAAACCATTGTCGGTGCCGGCGCGTACGGAGCGCTGGTTATCGCCAGTCATTGGGCTGATGACAGGCGTGATCACCGGAGGAACGGGAGTATTTGTCATTCCCGCTGTCCCTTATCTCCAGGCACTCGGCTTCAGTAAGGACGACCTGATTCAGGCACTGGGACTATCTTTCACGATCTCGACCATAGCGCTTACCGCGGGACTGGCCCGCGGCGGAGCATTCCATCCTGGAAATATTGCGCTGTCCACAGTTGCTGTCGTCCCGGCGCTGCTAGGCATGTGGGGCGGGACCGCAATTCGCAAGCATATAAGCATCACCACCTTCCGCCGCTGGTTCCTGATCCTCCTCGTCGTCCTCGGCCTTGAACTCGTTGTTCGGCCCTTTTTCTGATGTCGACGATGCTGCACGGCCAGGTAGACAGCTGACGCAGACCAAGCCCCCGTCCTATCAGCGGAGCCCGCACCTTTTATGCAGCGACATGGCGGGCTTGCCGCGAGGGGAACGATCGAGCGTGATTCCGCGCAAGCCCGGATTGTGGCCGCGCTCGATGCGCTTGCTCGTCAGCTAGGCGGGCACCAAATGAAGCATTCGCGCTTTGTTCGGTTTTGCGCTGTCACCGTGTAGGCCACTAAAACTCCCGTCAGCGCATGGTCGCCACGGTATGAAATGCCTGCAGGTCCGCCACCTTCCGGTCCGGGCGAATCCAGAGTGTCATGATCGCGCCCACCAGAAGAAAACCAATCGCGCCGGCAAAGGGCAAGGTCCAGCTTCCGGTGCTGTCGATGATCGCCCCGAACACGATCGGCGAAATGATGGTCGCAATCGCCGCGCCAAAATTAAGCATGCCGCTCGCAGTGCCCGCTTCTCGCGGTGCAACGTCCATTGGAACAGCCCAGATCGGCCCGATGGTCAATTCGAGGAAAAAGAATGCTGCGCTCAGGCACAGCGTGATCGTCATGACATTGTGGCTGATGAGGACCGGCACGAAGAACGCAAGGCCGCCAAGCAGGCTGACCGCAATCACGCCCTGCCGAGCCAGCGTGATGCGGCCAGTGCGCTTGAGAATGAAGTCGCTGATCAGTCCGCCCGATACATCGCCCAGCACGCCGGCCAGAAACACGCCCGATGAATAGATAGCCGAGCTCTTGATGTCGAGGTGCTGCGACTGCATGAAGAAAATCGGCATCCAGCTGAAAAACAGCGTGTTTGACCGACCATGCAGAAGTAGACGGCAATGGTCGGCCGCATGCGCTTGAGGATCGCCCACCAGGAAGAGGGCCGGCCGAGATTCGTTGAAAATCCGCCGCATCTCTGCTGCGCGATTTATTTTTCAATTGAAATCTCTTTTCAGTGAGTGATCTCTGCAGTGCTGAATCAACAAACCCGTACGCGTGCATCAGTCCTGTCACATGCAGATAACCACAGTCAGCAGGGATCCGCGAGTTTGGCCGGGAATCGACCTACTTGCTTTGGAAGTGCCTGCTAGTTCGGGTCATGGGTTTCGCGTGTCGCTGTAAATTTAAAGCAGAATCGCGTCGCTTAAGCCTTTTCGTGTTGTCCGAGCAGCCACTGCCGAAAAATCTGCAACGATTTCATTTGCGCTGAAACCTTCGGATATACGAGGTAGTAACCTTTGGGGTAGCACCAGATCTGGTCCGACATGCGTTCCAGTTTTTCCGCCGAGACCAAATCGTCGGCCATATATGACGGTAAAAGCGCGACCCCCATTCCGGCGACTGCGGCGTTCAGTGCCATCGACATGACCTCATACCTCGGACCATCCCGACCTGCAGCGCCGGCTATGCCTTCACGCTCGAACCACCCTTCCCACGCTTCTGGAAGCGTCAGATGCTGGATCAGTGCTGACTTTGGCGTCCGCGCATCGACCCTTTCACCGTGCATCGCGATCCACGAAGGTGCCGCATACGGCGACAGTTGCAACGGCACCACGAAGTCGTTATGCAGCCCCTGTCGCTGGCCATCGCCGAATTCCAGCGACGCATCCACGGTCGTCGCTCCAAAATCGACAGCGCCCACGCGCGTCCTCAAATTCAGCGTGATTTCACCATGCTCACGCGTGAATTCAGGCAGTCGAGGAATGAGCCAATAATTTCCCACCGATGACCCCACGGACAGCGACAACGAGCCGCCCCGTCCCTTGAGCGCCATGACGTTCACGGTGGCTCGTTCGAGTCGCTGTAGCAGCGGTGCAATCTCAGCGAGGTACTCACGCCCGGCGTCAGTGAGCGCCATGGCGTCGCGGCGTCCGACAAACAGTGGTACGCCCAAGCGTTCCTCCAGTGTTTGAATCTGTCGGCTTATTGCGCCTTGGGTCAGGTGTAGTTCCTTCGCCGCAGCAGTGAAAGACCGCAGCCGCGCGCTTGCCTCGAAGCAAAGCAGCGACTGCGTCGAAGGTGCATGAAACATGATTATCCATGAAGAAAAAGCAGGAATGTTGCGAGCTTTTTCGCGTCCGTTCAGTGAAGCTCGCGGCGTTGCATGAGGTTTCCTCATGTTAACCGGAGGAAAAGTGGTTTGCCAATCAAAATTGGTGAATCGATGATGCTCGCAAGATGCTTTACCGAACTAATTTGGATACTTGAATGTTTGATCTCGTTATAGAAGGCGGAACAGTTATCGATGGCACGGGAGACGCTCGGAGGCGGTGCGACGTCGGCATTCGTGCCGGTGAGATTGTCCAACTTGGCGACCTCAGTGGACTCCTTGCCGACAAACGTTACGACGCGACCGGGCGCATCGTTGCGCCTGGTTTTATCGATGTGCATACCCACGACGACCGCCTGCTGCTTGATGTGGCCGACGGCCCACATCCAAAGCTATCACAAGGAGTGACGACGGTTATCACGGGAAATTGCGGCATCAGTCTCGCCCCGCTCGTATTTCAAAAGCCGCCGCCACCGTTGGATCTTTTAGGCAACGACGCATGGCGTTTTGAACGTTTCAGCGACTACCTGGATGAATTGGAACGCGCTCGGCCGGCGCTGAATGCCGCGTGCCTGGTCGGACATTCCACGTTGCGCGTTCGTCAAATGAGCCGCCTGGATCGCGAAGCCACTCATGATGAAGCCGTGCGCATGTCGAAAGATTTGGAGGATGCGCTCACGGCGGGCGCAATCGGCATGTCGACTGGGCTTTACTATCCGCCCGCTCGACACGCAACGGCCGCCGAAGTCATTGCTGTAGGTGCTCCACTGACTCGTGCAGGCGGTATCGTGACGATGCACTTACGCGACGAAGGCGATGCGATCGACGATGCCATGCGCGAAGCAATGCATATCGGCCGTGCATTGAACATCGATACCGTGCTCTCGCATCACAAGCTCGTGGGTCGTGATAACCACGGCCGCTCAGCTCAAACGCTCGCCATGATCGAGCAAGCGTCCCGGCATCAACCCGTTTGCTTTGACTGTTATCCGTACAACGCGTCGTCAACCATGTTGTTGGCGTCTCGCGTGCGACAGTCGGATGAGGTACTCGTGACGTGGTCGAAAGCAGACCCGACCGCGGCCGGGCAATCCCTGTTCAAGCTTGCGAAAGCCCGAGGCACTGATCCCGAATCCTTGGCAGACGCTTTGTCTCCTGCGGGAGCGGTGTACTTCGCGATGAGCGATGAGGACGTAGAGCGCATTCTCTCGCACCCGATGGCGATGGTAGGTTCAGACGGCTTAGCGCACGACCAGAGCCCGCATCCACGCCTATGGGGCACGTTTCCGCGTGTGCTTGGCCACTACGTGCGTACCCGGCGCCTGTTTTCCCTTGAGACGGCGATCTACAAGATGACCGGGCTGAGCGCGCGCCGCTTTGGCTTGAAGGGCCGCGGACTGATCGCTAAAGGGCATTACGCTGATCTCGTCGTGTTCGACGAAAGTCGCATCGAAGACCGCGCGTCTTTTGAGCATCCGACGCAAGTGAGCGTGGGGATCGACGTCGTGTTCGTCAACGGGCAGCTTGCTTGCGAAAACGGAATATCGATGGACATGCATGCCGGCCAGGTTATCCGGCGACGCGGCGCCTAGATCAACGTTCGATCAGGTTTTTTTAAACGGCGCAATCATTCCCCCTCGCGAGACCAGGCCCATGAACCATCCAATTGAACAAAACGCGATGCCCTCTTCGTCAGCGACTGATTCTGACTCAACAAAAATCACGAATTACCCTGGCAAGAGAAAAGCGTTCGTGCTCGTAATGCTTCTGATTTCGTGGATATTGGCCAATGCCGATCGCATGGCAATGAGCATCTCGATTGTCCCTATCTCGAAGGACTTCAACCTCGATGCTCAGTCTGCGGGTTTACTGTTGAGTGCGTTCTACGTGAGCTTCGCTCATGCAATTGATCGCGGGGCAACTTAGTGACCGCTTCGGATCAAGAACGGTTCTTGTTTTTTCTGTTGCTTGCTGGTCGGTCTTCACAGGACTCACGGGTTTTGCCGCAACGTTCGCCTCCCTCATAGTGATCCGAGTTTTGTTCGGCATCGGAGAAGGCGGGTTTGTACCAGCCAGTACAGTGACGGTTGCCGAAGCATTTCCGCGTGGCGAACGGGCTCGGGCGAAATCGCTCGTTATCGGCGCTTCGTTCCTTGGCAGCGCAGTCGGATCCAGCGCAATCGCCGCATTGGTTCATATCCATGGCTGGCGTTACGCGTATCACGTGTTTGGTCTCGTGGGGATTGTCGTCGCGGTTGTGCTCTGGTTGGCCATCAAACGTGCGCCGCCTCGTCAGAAAATCGCTGGCAAGCTTGCATTCCGCACGGTATTCCGCTCGCCGATGCTTCGAAAGACGATGTTGATCTTCTTCTTCAGCAACGTCGTCTATGTAGCGTTGATCTCGTGGATGCCTTCGTTCCTGGTCAAAACTCGTCACATTGATATCTTGCACGCCGGCCTCGCGTCTGCCGGACCATACGTGGTCGCGTTCGTCTGCCTGAACATCGTTGGTTGGATGCTGGACAAGGTAGGCCAAGGACGCGAGCGACTCTTCATGATGTGCGGCGCATGCGCGGTTGTGGTCTTTTTTGCACTAATGGCCTTCGCCGATTCGTTGCCTTCGCTACTTGTTCTGTGGACACTGTGCCTTGTGGGCTACACCGTCATTTACGGAACTGTCTTTGCGATTCCGCTCAAGCACATGCCAGACGAGTCGGTTGGATCGGCTGCCGGCCTTATCAACTTTGGTGGCCAGGTTGCCGCCGCCATCGCGCCGGCCCTAGTGGGCATGCTGGTCGATCTGAGGCCAGGCTCGTATGTATGGGCATATTCCGCGCTTCTTGTTTCCGGATTGGCCGCGCTCCTTGTATCGCTCACGTGGCGCGCGAAGCCAGCGGCTCATTAAGTCATGGAAGCGAGGTCCGGCATGAATCCAAAAACGCTCGGTGTGGCGAGCAGCTCGAGCGGTTCGCGGAGCCTTGACTTGATGTCATGTCTCCTGGACAACCCGATTGTACGAGAGAACAGTGACGATTTCCGATTTGTCACGGAGCAGAGTCTCTTTCTTGATGTTTCGAGGCAGGCATCTTCTGTTGCCGAGGTCGCGGCCCAGAAGTTTCGCCTACTAAAGGTGTGTCAATCGCTCGAAGCGCGAAGCGTCGACAGAATTTTAATTCCTGATTTCGAGGCTTATACGTTCCTCGATCAGTTGACGTCGGAACTTGATGTGCCGGTCATTGACATGATGGTTGCCATCCGCGAACACCTCGCGACAGTCGCCGCGCCGGGAGATTCAATCGGCATTGCGACGTCAGATTGCGTTCGTCAATCGGAATTGTTTGAGAGATATCTGTCCGACACATATCGCGTCATACATTCTTCATTTGGCGCGCTGCAGAAATCAGGCGGATCTGGCACTGCGAAAAGCGCGTTGACGTTCAGCGATGAAGTCTGCGCTGAATTTAAGCGACAAGGTGCTTCGATCATCGTTGCGACCTTCTCTGAACTTGTGGCAGCCGGCTCCGGATCCACTCAAGGAGTTGAGGTCGTGGACGTTCACCGGGTCTACGCGGACTTCGCGATCCGCTTCTGTGACGACCAAAGGAAGGTGCGTTTCAAACTAGGAATCGTCGGTGGTATCGGCCCTGCTGCCACCGTCGATTTCATGGACAAGGTCGTACGCAACACGGTCGCACGCAGAGACCAGGATCACATCAAAATGCTTGTCGAACATAACCCTCAGATTCCGGATCGAACTGCGCATCTTTTGCATCAAGCAGAAGACCCGACGCTCGCGCTGTACGCAACCTGCGTGCGGCTGGAGGCGGGTGGAGCAAGCGCCATTGCGCTGCCCTGCAACACCGCACACGCGTTTGTCGAAAGGATTCAGCCATACCTCGGCGTCCCGATCATCAACATGCTCAGAGAGACTGTTTCCTACATCGTCGATCGATTTGGTGCTGGATGCACAGTCGGACTTCTCGCGACGTCTGGAACCGTCGCAAGCCGCATCTATCACAACGTCTCGGAACGTGAACTCGACGTTCTCACGCCCGAACCTGAGTTCCAGGAAAAGGTTATGGCCGCGATCTACGGGCCTTGCGGTGTGAAAGCCGGCTTCACCGAAGGGAAGTGCAGGGAAGACCTGATTGCTGCGATAAAGCATCTCAGCGACCGCGGCGCGAAGGTCATGATTCTCGGCTGCACCGAACTGCCATTGATCATCGGGCAAGCGGACGCTTTTGACGTTGGTGGAGTGTCAGTGACGATCGTCGATCCTACGAACGTCCTTGCACAACGCTGCGTTCTGATCGCTAACGCGCTTGGCAATTAGCAATAGTCAACGAACGCTGTTGGTGGTCTGACACATGACCGCTTCAAACCAAAGCACTCAAGGAACACATCGTGGCAGCACAGAAATTTCGCATCGAATCCGACCTGTTAGGCGAAAGGGAAGTCCCTCAGGATGCTTATTACGGCGTTCATACACTACGGGCAAAAGAGAACTTCCAGATATCGGGGAGCACCGTGTCGTCATATCCAGAACTGATCGTTGCTCTTGCCGCCGTCAAGCAGGCGGTTGCCGAGGCGAACGCAGAACTCGGTCTGCTTTCGCCGGCCTTGTACGACTCGATTTCCGCTGCCTGCATCGAGATCAGAGACGGACGGCTGCACGACCAATTTGTCGTCGACATCATTCAAGGCGGTGCAGGAACATCGACGAACATGAATGCGAACGAAGTCATCTGCAATCGCGCGCTCGAACTGATGGGCCACCAACGCGGCGAGTATGGCTTTCTTCATCCGAACGAGCATGTCAACCTCGCGCAAAGCACGAACGACGTTTATCCCACCGCGCTTCGCATCGCTACTCTCTTTGCGATCGAGCATCTGATCGAAGCAATGACGATACTTCATGCAGCGTTCGCCGCGAAAGCGCTCGAGTTCGCGGGCATGCTCAAACTTGGCCGGACGCAATTGCAGGACGCAGTGCCGATGACCCTCGGCCAGGAGTTCTCGACCTACGCGGTCATGGTGGAGGAAGACATGGCTCGCCTTGGCGAAGCGTCCGTGCTGATTCGTGAGATCAACCTGGGCGCGACTGCTATTGGCACTGGGATCACCGCCCATCCCGACTATGCGCAAAAGGCGCTAGTTGCGTTGAATCGCATCACGGGACTCGAACTTAGCACAGCGCCTAATCTCATCGAAGCGACCCAGGATTGCGGGGCCTTCGTGCAGATATCCGGCGTGCTCAAGCGGATTGCGGTCAAGCTCTCGAAAATCTGCAATGACCTCCGCCTGCTATCAAGCGGACCGCGCGCGGGATTCGGCGAAATCAATCTGCCGCCTATGCAGGCCGGCTCATCCATCATGCCCGGTAAAGTCAATCCGGTCATTCCGGAAGTCATGAATCAGATCGCATTTGAAGTATTTGGCAACGACATTACCGTGACATTCGCCGCCGAAGGCGGTCAGCTTCAATTGAACGCGTTCGAACCGATCATCGCGAGCAGCTTGTTTCGTAGTTTCAAACATCTTACTAACGGATGCACGACGCTTGCTGAGCGATGCATCAAGGGCATCACCGCGAATCCAGAGAAACTGCGTGAAACGCTCGATCGATCGCTTGCTCTCGCGACGGCGCTCAATCCGTACATCGGTTACAAGAACTCGACGTCCGTCGCAGCTGAAGCGAATGCACTGGGAACAACAATTCGTGAAGTCGTTTTGCGTCGAAGACTGCTTACCAAGGCGCAGCTCGACGAAGCGCTGCGGCCGGAAGCGTTGATCCAGCCACGCGTGTACGCGGGCCTGATCAGTCGGGCCGAATCGCCTGTGTCCGGCGATATAGTTCAGTAATCGCGCAGCGCCACCGCTTCGCGAACGCGGGTGTCGCCATGCACCGTCCATCGAGTCGAGGAGTAAGTGTTGTCGAACGCATAACGATGGCGGCCGTGCTGGCGGTACTGATAAGTTTGCCAATCTCGCGACCACGCCCTTGCGATACCCGCCATACCGATCGTCGAGGTAAAGGACCACTTGCCCTTCCACTCGGTTTGTAGAGGAGGCTTGAACATATTGGGCAGTGATTCAGGTCGTCGCTGGAATCGTGTCGTATTCGTCGGTAAGCCACGGGAACGTGCCGTCGGAGAGGTCCCAGAAATGATGATGAGCATCGAAGATGGGAAGGTCGAAGCCCAGTTCGTTGTGCGGCTGCGAGGTCATGAGGCGTTCCTTGTTTTCGGTTCCGTCAGACCGCTCGGGCGATACACCCGCGCGGCGGTACCGTGGAAAAATGCACGTTGCTCCGACGGCGGCCAGCCGCTTACGAGCTGTTTGAAGCCGCCGATGAGCATGTCGAGCGAACCAAAGAGTTCATCGACGGGAAAATTACTGCCGAACATCAGGCGATCGGCACCGAAGGTCCGGTTGAGCGTGTGCAGCACCGGCTCGTTCGCTTCAACGCTCCACGGCTTGCCCGCCTGGCCAAGCCCGGACACCTTCACCACGACGTTGGGACAGTTCGCGAGTGCTTCGAGTGCGCTGCTCCAGCCCGCGAGCGTGGCGCTCGATCGGTCGCCCGGCACGCCGGCGTGATTCACGATCAGCAGCGTGTCCGGGAAATCCCCGGCAAGCCTTGCAGCTTCGGCGAGTTGCCGCCACGGCGCCTGCAGATCGAAATGCAGGCCGTGCCGCGCGAGCTGACTGTAACCGTCGCGCCATCTGGTATTGGACATCAGCGTGCGGCCCGATGCATCGGGGTCACCCGGTTTGTGGCGCACGCTGCGCACGAGCGCGAAGCGCGCCTGTCCGGCGAGCAGCGATTGAATGTTGTCGTGGTCGAGCCACGCCTGGGCGACCATCGCGTTCGGGCGGCCGGTTGTCGCAGCAAGCTGCGAGACATAGGCCGTCTCGCCGAGCGGATCGTCGGGCGTCCACTCAGCTTCGACATAGACGCTGCCGATGACATCGTGACCGGCGGCATCGCGCAGATAATCGGCCGGCAGATAGTCGTGCTTGATCCGCGAATAATCGCCGTAGCGATGCGGCACGAGCGTGTCGGGCGCAAGCCACGGGTAATGATTTGCGCCGAGGTCCCAGAAGTGCTGGTGCGCATCGATTATCGGACCGTCGTAAAGCGTATGCAGATGCGTGCTCATGCCTGCCCTCCCGGCGCTTTCTGACCGAAGTCGATCAGCAGCGACCCGATCAGATAGGTAAGCGCGGCCGCAGCAAAGAACAGGATGACCGCGTTGTAGCCGCCAGTCATGTCGACCAGCATGCCGACTGCAATCGGTACGATGATCGCACCGCCCGTTCCGGCGAAGTTCATCACGCCGCCGACCAGTCCGACCTGTTCCTGAGGCGCGAGCATGGCGGGAATCAGCCAGTACAGCCCGCCCCAGAGATGGAAAAATACGCCTAACGCCAGGACGGCAACGGCGAGGCGAATATCATCGACGAACGGCAGCGCGAGCAGGCACACGAGCGACATGCCGCCGGACAGCCCGAACAGGATCTTGAACGCGGTGCCGCGCGCAAAGCGCTTTTGCAGCCAGTCGGCGGTCATGCCCGACAACACCTCTCCAATCGCGCCCGCCAGGAAGATCAGGAAAGTTGCAAAGCCCATGCTGCGGATATCGAGCCCGCGTCCCACGGACAGATAGTTCGGCCCCCACGTGACGAGACCGAAAAATACCATCGCCCAGCCGATGCGCCCGACGACCATCGCGGCTATCGTGCCGCGCGAAAGCGGCGCTTTTTTCGCACGTGGCGTTTCCCCGGCGGCGACTTTTTGGGCGCGGATGTGCTCTTTTTCGATGGCGTCGATATGCGGATGTTGCTCGGGTGTATCGCGCAGCAACCGGTACACGATCAGTCCCAGCCCCACCGTCACCACCCCGACGATGATGAACGCCGAGCGCCACGATCCCGACAGCGAGATCAGCGCGCTGATTGCAAGACCGCCGATGGCGGAGCCAAGTGGCGCGCCGCTGTCGATCAGCGTGACGCCGCGCGCGCGTTCGGCCGGCGGCAGCCACGACGCCGTGAGCTTGGTAGCAGCCGGCATGTAGGGCGCTTCGAACACGCCGAGCCCGATACGCGTCAACAGCAAGGTCACGCCGTTGACCGCGAAGCCGGCAAGACACTGAAAGCCGCCCCAAAGTGCGGCGGAGATGCCGATCATGCGGCGCGCGCCGTACCGGTCGGCGGCCCAACCGGCGGGAATCTGAAAGGTGCTGTAGGTCCAGAAGAACGCCGAGAGAATCAGGCCCTGCATGGTCGCGCTGAGATGGAACTCATGCACGATGGAAGGCATGCCCACCGACAACGACATCCGGTCGATGCAGTTCACCGTGTACAGCACGAACAGCAGCAGGACCATGCGCCAGCGCGTGGTAGCGAGGAGCGTCCGGATCGAGTGCCGGGCGCCGGTTGCGTGTATGTCGGTCTGCATGTCTCTTCCTTGTTGATATAAGAACCGCTTTATTTGCTACCGGTTCGCGCCGAGGGCCGCGCGCAACGCGGCGAGCAGTTCGATGGCGGTCCTTACAGCGACGGATTGCGCTGCCACGCGTCGTACAGCGCCGAGCCCTGCAGATCGAGCGCATCGAGCGGCACGAGCGTGCCCTTCGCGATATCCGCCGTCAGGCGCTTGTTCGCCGCGAGATAGAACGGTGCGGCGTTGCCGGCCTTCGCCTGGTCGATCAGAAGCGCGTCGGCGCCATCGATCGTATGGTGATGGCCCCCCATGCTGAGCGTCTCTCCAGCCTTGAAATCGCGGCTCGTGCGCGCAACCATGCGGGCATGCGGCAACTGCTTGCTGCTGCCGGTCGGCCGGCCGGTCAGCACCGCGGAAAAGAGGCTTGCCGGCGTTTCGAGACCCATCAGGTGATACGGCAAGTAGATGCACGCATACCCGCCGTTCTTGTTGACCAGATGTCCTTTCTGGCGCAGCAGCTCCCAGGTTTCGTCGTCCTTGCACCGGACGATGACGAACACGCCGCCGCCGAAGCTGACGTCGTCGGGCCGGCGCAGACAGTTGAAGACATCGACCACGCCCGTGCGCTCCAGAATGCCGCCGTCTTCCTTCGGCACGAAGATGTCCGCAAGTTCGGTCAGGCGTGCGAGCGGATAGTTGAGCGCATCGGCGGCGGGAAGAAGGCCCGTGGAATTGGCGACCACGTTGAGCTCGCAGTAATCCGGCGTCGCGCTCTGGGGCAACATGGCGAGCGCCTTGCTGCGCGCCGCGAGCGTGGCGGGAATGTCGTCGCCCAGTGTCCAGCATGAAGCGAGCGATGCCGCGTGACGCTGATCCAGATACCCGATGCTCTTTTCATCGGGATCGTAGATGAAGTCGTATTCGCTTGATTTTCCCGCTGCAACGACCTCGAAACCAAGCACGCGCGCCCAGGTGACGAGGCCAATCAGGTTGCTCGGCTGGTCGCCGTCAGGCGTCGTGTAGACCACATTGTTTTCGAGCGCCAGCTGGTTCAGATACGGTCCTGCGACCGAATCGGTTTCCTTGGTCGCCATCGCGACATGCACGCCCCGTCTGAGCGCCGCTTGCGCAATCTTGATGCTGACTTCCGGCTGGCCGGTTGCTTCAACGACGATATCGAGCGCTATGTCATCGAGCAACGCATGGTCGCCCACCAGCGCAATGCGGCCGGCTTCGCGAGCAGCGCGGACATCGGCTGCGTTGTTGCAGACCTGCGCGGCGTCGGCAGCAAAGCCAAGCGATGCCAGCGTAGCGAGCGTGCCGTCCAGGTCGAGGTCGCAAAGCGCCGCGATTTCGAGTGCAGGCAACGCACGGCATTGCACCAGCAGCGAACGGCCGAAACCGCCTTTCGGGCCGACCAGCGCCATGCGGATGGTCTTCGTGGCGAGATCGGCAAAGAGGTGTTCGTAGTTCATCGTGGGGCCTTGTGAGGTGTTGAAGGTAGTGGAATTAAAGTACTGCGCTGTCAGCCGACCACGGCGTTGAGCAGCATGATCATGGCGAGGGCAAGCAGTGACTGAAAAGAGACCAGCAGCGTCCAGGTCTTGAGCGTGTCGCCAACACTCAGCCGGAAATACTCTTTGAACAGCCAGAAACCCGAGTCGTTGAGGTGCGACAACATCAGGCCGCCCGAGCTGACTGCAAGCACCAGCAGTTCGAGATTGACGCCGGGTGTCGCGGCCGCGATCGGCGCGACAATCCCGGCCGCTGTCGCGGTCGCGACCGTCGCGGAACCGATCGCTATGCGGATCAGCGCGGCAACACCCCAGCCAAGCAGCAGCGGAGAGACGGACCACTGCGCCGCACCGTGCGCGATGGCATCGCCCACATGGGTTGCGAGCAGCATTTCCTTGAGGCCGCCGCCCGCTCCGAGGATCAGGATCACAACGGCACCGGGCGCCACGCTCTTGCCGAGCAGCTTCTGGATCTGAGCCAGCGACAACCCGCTGCGCACACCTAGCGACCAGATGGCAAACAGCACGGCAATCAGCAACGAGACGATGGGGTCGCCGACCGTTTCCAGCATTTCGCGTGCGAACGTGCCGGTGGGCGCGAAGCCTCGGCCGAAGGTCCGGATCATCATCAGCACGGGCGGCAGCAGGACGGTTGCCAGCACGAGGCCGAATGGAGGAACCGGACGCGCTTCCCTGCTGACGTCCGCAGCGGCGGCGCCGGGGTTGAACATGCCCTCTCCAGGCGTCACGGGCAGAAAGCGCATCGCAAACGAAGTGAAGACCGGCCCGGAGAGAATCGCCATCGGCACCGCGATCACCAGCCCGTAGAAAATCGTGCGGCCGGCGTCGGCGTGAAGCGCCGCCAAAGCCAGCGTGGGCGACGGATGCGGTGGCAAGAGCCCGTGCGAGACATATAGGCCGGCGGCCATCGGAATGCCGATCGCGAGCAGCGGGCTCCTGGTGCGGTTGGCTATAGCGTAGACGAGCGGCACGAGCATCACGAAGCTGACATCGAAGAGATGAGGCAGACCGATCAGCAGCGACGCCGCGCAAATTGCCGCTGGAATCCAGCGTTTCGAGCCGAGGCCAATGAACGTATTTGCAATGCGGTCCGCGCCGCCCGACTCGAGCAGCAGGCCACCGAGCATGGTGCCGAGCCCCACCACGAGACCGACCGAACTCAATATGGAGCCGAAGCCCTTCTCGAAGCTCCTGATTACGGCCGTCGGCGCCAGTCCCGCCGATACACCCAGAAACGCCGATGCAAGAATCAGTGCCAGAAAGGGATGCAACTTGACGCGAGTGATGAGCAGGATCAGCAGGACGAGCGTGATGACGGGTGCGACCAGAGGGTGAAACATCGACTGCATTGAGGGTCCCGAGTCAGGCAAATCGCCGGTTTTTGAGATGATGGGTAGAGAGTAACTAAATTTTGGTATACCAAATAAGATGGTATTTACCCTATCATAGGTGATTGCCACAGGAGCGATTTGAACCGATTTAGGTACGGTCTAATAAATAAGTAATCAACATATTCAATTATTTATATTATTTTTTGAAACGATTTTCTCATGAAAAACATGGTGTCATGTCCACGTCTAACTTGCGGATAGACCACGACGTGAAACTTTCCCGTTATTTTGGTATACCATTTAAGTTACACCATACACGATGTGTTTTCGTCCACTCCGCGATTCCGGAAACGTCCCGCTGCTAAGATGACGGCTGGTTGCTCGCATGCTCGACGCTTTGCATTCAGGTACAACATGACGCTGGAACAGGAAGACGAAAACGACATCCCCGCGGGCATCGACCCGGTCGACGAACTGCTCTCCCAGCAGATCGCGCAGCGCCTGCGCACGTTGATTGCGACGGACGAACTCAAGCCGGGCGAGCGCCTGCGCGAGCGCACGCTCGCGGAACGGCTGCAGGTGTCGCGCACGCCGTTGCGGGAAGCATTGAAGGAACTGGCGGGAGATGGACTCGTAGTGGTGTTGCCCAAGCGCGGCGCCGTGGTGGCCGATCTCGGCGCGCAGCAGATCGGCGAGAAACTCGATGTCCTCGGCGTGATCGAGGCGTTCGGCGGCGAGCGGGCCTGCAGTCTCGCAACGGAAAACGAACTGGCGGAAATCCGCGCGTTGCACCATGAGATGCATGCGGCCTACGAGCGGCGCGACCGGTTAACCTACTTCAACCTGAATCAGGCGATACACAGGAGCATCATTGCTGCGGCGAAGAACGAGACGCTTCAGCAGATGCACGAGCGGCTGAACCGCCAGTTGTATCGATACCGGTTTCAGGGAAGCGTGACGTCCGAGACCTGGCATACCGCCATCGACGAGCACGAGGTCATCATCAAGCTGCTGTCCGCGCGACGCGGCAAAGAGCTGGGCGAATTCCTGCAGCGCCACGTACATAGCACCTGGGAACAGCTTGCACCCGCGGAAAATGACGGAGCACCGGTCGCGGCGGGGAAGTTGTCGGTGGCTTGACTGGAAGTCGGGATGCCAATGGAACCGATTGCTCGCGGTTCGCCGAGTTACGCATCTTTCTATCTTCAAGCCGGCCGATAAGTGTTCAGGCGAAACGGATTTCAAATTCTGAGCCGTAGGCGGCGAGCAGTTTGCCGATCTCAGCATCGATGGTTTCCTTGGTCCAGGTAACGAAACGTCGCCAGTGATACTTTGCATGCTTCCAAACGATTTCGATCAGGTTCAGCTCGGGACTGTAGGGCGGCAGATGGAAGAGCACCATGCGATGCTCGAGAAACCACCGGTCGATCGTTTCCTGCTCGATGTTGTGATGAATCGAGGCGTTGTCGAGGACGACCACCGTCATCAGACCGGGCGAGCCGTCCTTCGCGATCTGGTCAAGAAACTCAACGACGGCGGGGCGTTTGATGGTCGCCTTGCTGACTTCATGCTTCAGAAGGTTGGCGCCGAAATCAAATGCGCCGAGGACCGAGCGTCTGCAATGCGGCCGAGGAACAACACGGTGTGGCTCGCCGATGGGCGACCAGCCGCGTTGCACCGGCGGTGAAGCGCAGAACCCTGATTGGTCAAAGTAGACCAGGCGGCACGCCCCATCACGAGCGGCCTGCTGCAACTTTGAGAGCGTGCCTGCTTTCACGGCGAACTCCAGTTCGTCGCGCTTTTTTTGAGCGAGTAGCGGCCACGTTTGTAGGAAAACCCCGCGCGCTTGAGCGCCACCGACAGCGTTTCCAGGCGGCATGGCAAAGGCTGGCCATGCACCTCCTCAATGCGCAGCGCGATCTGCTTGAGCGTCATCGATTCGGTGCGGGCCGCTTCGATGGCAGTGGCGATCAAGGCATCAGACAACGCGCGAGGCCGCCCGCCTTTATGCCCGGTCAGCAAACCACACAGGCCCCTGTCGTTCCAGGAATGCACCCAGTTGTACACCGACTTGTCGCTCACATCGAGCTCGACGGCGATCTCATGAACCCGTCGGCCGCTGCCAAGCTCCAGCAGACCCAGCCCTCGGGTTCGAAAGTCTTGATGAGGATGCTTGCGCGAGAGTTGTTGCAAGGTCTTCGTCTCCGCTTCGGTCAGTTCAACAGCACATTTCATCGGCAGGCAGGTAATCAGGATGGGATTGCCTGTCAGACTCGCCATTCTGAAATTCGTTTACTCCGCACACTTACAACCGCTTGATGAATTGAATGCTTGTCATGCATTGGACATGCCCGATAAGGTTCGCCGCGCCAGCCTGCGCGCTTACGGTCTTTCCTCAGGCGACAGATGCGAGCGCAGCATGATCGCCAGCGGAAAGATCGCCAACGCGGTCAGAGCCGTGGCGAAAGTGGCGCCGTGTACACCGATCCTGTCGCCAAGAAAACCATAGATGACCGGTGAAATCGTACCGGACGCTATCGTTCCCGTATAGAACAACGCGAAGGCGCGCTCAGTGCGCTCGGGAGCCGCCATTTCCGGAACTGTTCCATAAAGCACGGAAGACGTTCCGTTGAGCATCATGCCCAGGAACGGCAGCAGCACCATGGTGAGCGCCAGTGGCAAAAACATCACCGCGACGATGCAGGCCGCCGTGCCGCCCTCGGTGATCAGCACCGTACCTATCACACCCATGCGTGCGCCAAGCCAGCCGCAAGCGAACTTGCCGGCAGCACCACCTATGAAGACCAGTGCCAGCGCGGTCCCCACCATCGACGGTGAGACGCCTTTTGCCTTGAGCAAGAACGGCAAGAAAGTGAGCAGGCCCATGCGCACGGCCGTATCGAGCACGCCAATCGCGAGCAGCATCGGAAAGCCCGTTCCCGCGTTGTTGCGCCCGTGGCCGGGCGCATCGGCGTCCACGGGTGCGGCGCGTGGTATCGACGGAAAAAACAGCGCGATGACTGCAGCAATCACGCAGCCCAATGCGGACACGATCCACAACGCATGACGCCACGGCATCATGGTCACGAGCAGCGAAATGGCAGCCGGCAGCGCCGATTTGCCGAGGTCTCCGGAGAAATTGTAGATGCTAAGCGCTCCTCTGGCATTGCGACCGTAGGTACGCGAGACGGCGCCCGAGGCGATCGGGTGTTGCGTGCTCGAGCCGCTGCCCGAGATCGCCAAGGCCACGCACAGGCCGAGCAGGCCGCCCGACATGCCGGCAACCGCATAGCCAAGCGCGGCCAACAACGTACCGAGGGCCAGCGTGGCCCGGCTGCCCAGCCACTGCGCCAGGCGTCCGGCCGGCAATTGGAGCGTGGCCATCGTGCCGGCATAGATACCGCGCAGGATGGCGAGGGCGGCGAAATCAAGACCAAAGTCGGACTGCCAGACAGGGAGCAACGCATAGATCATGTCGGTGTAGCCATCGTGCATGGCGTGAGCGACACATGAGAGCCATAGCACGCGCGACTTTGGCGGCGCGAGCGGCTGGCCGGCTGAATCAACTTGGTGTGCGGGCGACGGGGAAAAAACGGGCAAGCGCATAACAATCCTCTTGTTGCCAGGCGACCCGCCAAGGCGAGGTGCCGTGGCGCGTTCTGGCTCCATATGGCAATTTTATGTCCGGACAATCGTGCATTCAATTGAGCTAATATCGCGTCAACGGAGAGAAAAAGTCACGTCATGGCTAGAGACACAGACCCTGCGAAGGACCGGGACAAGCTGCCGCCGCTCAACGGGTTGCGCAACTTCGAAGCGGTAGCCCGGCACGGCAGCTTTGCCGGCGCCGCGACTGAATTGCACGTCACGCACTGGGCCGTCGGAAAGCAGATCAGGATGCTGGAGGACTGGTTCGGCTTGCCGCTGTTCGAGCGCCGTCCGCGCGGCGTGGTCCTTACTGACGAAGGCGCTGCGCTCCTGAACGATGTGACCACCGCGTTCGAGCGCCTGGGCAGCGCGGCGGCGCGCCTGCGCCACGACGAATTTACGCGCCGGGTGTCGGGCATCGTGCGTGTGAACGTGCTGGCGAGTTTCGCGCTGTGCTGGCTGCTGCCGCGCCTCGCAGACTTTCAGGCGCGTTTCCCGGACATCGAGGTGCGGGTGTCGACCACGTCGCGCAAGTTGCGCTATGTCGGCGGTGCCTTCGACATCGGGGTTCGCTCCGGACCCGAGCAAGGCGCCGGCGTCGTGTCGCGCACGCTGATGGCAGACTTGCGTCTGCCCGCCTGCAGCCCTGCACTGCTGCGCCAGCGCCCGATAAAAGCCGTGGCAGACCTGCGCCATCAAACCCTGCTGCATTCCGCCAGCACACGCACAGCATGGTCGCACTGGCTTCGGGAAGCCGGTGCGCCCGACCTGCGGGCCGCCGGTCATGCCGAGTTCGACCACGTGAACCTCCAGCTTGCCGCCGCCGTGGAGGGCTTGGGGGTAACGCTGGCGTCGCTGCCGCTGATAGGGCGCGATATTGCCTCGGGGCGCCTCGTGTGTCCGATTGCGGCGCCGACGTGGCGCGCCCCCGACTACACGCTGGTGGTCAATGCCGATCGCGTCGGCGATGACGCCGTCATGGCATTCGAGCAATGGATCACGCTGATGGCCAGCCGGGAGGCCGGACCGTTCGAGCCTGCTTAGGTCCGCGCGTTGCGCGGCGAACACTCATGCGCTGCCGGTATTGTCGGCTTCATCGCGATAATGCTTTGACGCTTCAAGCAGCCAGTCCCGAAAGGCGCGAATTGCCGGCGATGCCTGCTTCTGCTCCGGCACGACGAAATAATAGTCTTTGGCACCCGGCACCAGCATCTCCCAGGGCACGGTCAAGGCGCCAGCGGCAAGCTCCCCCTGAACATAGGTGCGCGGCACCAGCGCGACGCCAACCCTTGCGCGAGCTGCTTCGATCAACAATGCATACATGCTGAAGCGCGGGCCGCGCAACGCCTTCGAATTCGGCGCACCCGCCAGCTCGAACCATCGGGACCAGGCTTCGGGCCTGCCCGTCTTGTGCATGAGCACAAAATCGAAGAGATCAGAGGGGCCGCCGCACTTCAGTCCGCCGATCAGGTCGGGACTGCACACGGGAATCAGCTCTTCGGTGAAAAGATAGGTCGTGGTTGCATTCGCCCAGACGGGGTGGTCGAAATGGATGGTGGCGTCGAACGCCTCTTCGGAAAAAAGAAATGGTTCTTCACGCGCGGTGACGTTGATGGTGATATCTGGATGCAGGGCCGAAAACTCCCCCAGACGCGGCATCAGCCACTTCAGCGCGAACGTTGGCAGCACCGCCAGCTCGAGCGCGATACGCCCCGTGTCGTAGCCCATCGCGAGCGTCGTGTCCATCTCGAGCTTGTCGAGACTTTGCTGCACGAGAGCACTGTAGGTCTTTCCTGCATCGGTGAGTTGAAGACGGCGCTTGACGCGACTGAAGAGCTGAACTGCGAGGTACTCCTCCAGCAGTGCAATCTTTCTGCTGACCGCGCTCTCGGTCACAGCCAATTCGTCTGCTGCACGGGTAAAACTCAGATGACGCGCCGCGGATTCGAACGCAATCAACATGCTGGTGCTCGGAATTTTTCTGCGCATTGCTTCCCTGCCGGATGGTCTCTTCGACAAGGCCGTTGCGCAAGCACGCAGTCGATAAAGACGAACCCCGTGACGGTGGTGACCGAGTCGCCCAATGTACCGATCAAGTTTACACCAGCCGGCGAGGCGACCCGGTTACCTGAGTCGCCGAGCCTGTCTCGGACCGACGCATGGCTGTGCTCGCGCGATGAGCACGCATCTCGCCTACTGCTTGGCGAAGGTGCAACTGCCCTTCGCTATCGACGGATACGCTTCGTTACCCGGAACGACCTCTCTCACGTTGTAGTAATCCCAGGGTTTCTTCGACTCGGCCGGCGTCTTCACCTGCATCAGGTACATGTCGTGCACGAGCAGACCGTCCTTGCGGATCACGCCGTTTTTCGTGTACATGTCGTTGACGGGCGTCTCTTCCATCTTCTTGATGACAGTGGCCGAGTCATCGGTTCCAGTCGCCTTGATGGCTTCGAGGTAGTGCAGCGTCGACGAATAATCGGCTGCCTGGATCGCCGAAGGCATCTTGCCCATGCGCTTGTAGAAGCGCGCAGACCATTTGCGCGTCTCGTCGTTGAGATCCCAGTACCAGCCCTCAGTGATGTACAAGCCTTGAGCGGTGTTCAGGCCAAGCGCATGGACGTCCGTGATCAGCACGAGCAATCCGGCGAGTTGCTGCTTGCCCGCGCCGAGCAGGCCGAACTCGCGCGCCGACTTGATTGCGTTGATCGTGTCCGAGCCAGCATTCGCCAGGCCGATGATCTTCGCGTGGCTCCCCTGCGCCTGCACCATGAACGACGAGAAATCCGACGCGTTGAACGGGTGCTTGACCGAGCCCACGACCTTGCCGCCGTTCGCCGTGATGACGGCAGAGGTATCGCTTTGCAGCGAATAACCGAACGAATAGTCGGCCGTGAGGAAAAACCAGGTGTCGCCGCCCTGCTTGACGATGTACTTGCCCGCGACGTTTGCAAGCGACGCGGTGTCGTGGTTGTAGTGCAGGCTGTAAGGCGTGCAGTCCTCGTTGGTGATGCGCGTGGTTCCCGCGCCCGTGACGATCGCGATGCGTTTTTTATCGTTGGCGATCTTGATGGTCGCGAGCGCCGTTGCCGAGCCGGAATTGTCGGCGAGCATGTCCACGTGCTTCTGGTCGATCCATTCGCGCGCAGTGCTCGCGGCAATGTCGGCCTTGTTCTGGTGATCCGCCGAGATGACCTCGATCGGCTTGCCGTTGACCTTGCCGCCGAAGTCTTCCACCGCCATCTTGACCGCCTCCACGGCGCCTTTGCCGGCGAAATCCGAAAACGTGCCGCTCATGTCGGTCAGCACGCCAATGCGCACGACATCGTCGGAAATTCCCGGCTGCTGTGCAATGGCTGCCGCGCTGAAGAGTCCAAGTGCAGCCGTACTCAACGCCGCCCCGATCACGCAATGTTTCCTTACCGCTTTCATCTTAGTCTCCGTTGATTCTTGCTCGCCTCGCAGGGCGCTCTTATGTCGGATGTTCCACGCTTTCAACCGGCGCCTGGACGCTACGTCCCGTTCGCCGACGCATGTGACGAAGAACGCGCCGCAGCATGTTCGCCCGCGATCTTGCCGAACACGGCGCCGCGCATGACGGACGTCGCGCCGGTGTACACCTGGTAGTAAAGTCCGGCCGCCTCACCTGCTGCATAAAGACCGGGGATTGGACGGCCGTCGGCGTCGATGACCTGTGCGCTCGTGTTCGTCTTCACGCCGCCGTAGGTGAAGCAGATGCCCGGAATGATCGGGTACGCGAAGAATGGCCCCGTGGCGATCGGACGCGACCAGTTCGACTTCGGAATCTCGAGGCCTTGTGTCGCGAGCCCGTCGACTTCGAGCGGCGAGAATCTGCCTTCAGGACAGGCGGCGTTGTACTCGCGGACAGTCTTCATGAACGCGTCCACCGGCAGCTCGCAGCCTTCGGCCAACGCTTCGAGAGACTCGGCCTGGATCACATGCTGGTCGGTCCGGATGCTGCGCTTCCAGTTCGGCACGTCGTCAATGCGCTTGTCGAACACCACATACACCTTGCCCTTCGGCTGCTCGCCGAACGCCCGGGAGATGTGGTCGTAGTGAACATCGACAGGACCAGGGGCTTCGTCGACGAAGCGCTTTCCAAGCAGGTTGATCAGGATACCGTAGGAAAAATTCATGACCAGCGCCTCGGTCGCGCCTGAACGCGGGTCAAGCGGCTCCGCATGATAAGAGCCAAAATCTCCGGCGGGCGCTGCACCAGCCGCAAGCGCCATCTGAATGCCCTCGCCCTTGTTGTAGTACCCGCCGCGTGCAACCGGCCGCACGAACCTGGCCGCTTGTCCGAGATAACGCGTCATCATTTCCGGATTGCCCTGGAAACCGCCCGACGCAACGATCACGGAGCGCGCGTCGAACTCAAGCGCCTGCCCTTCGGGCCCGGTCGCCTGGAGGCTCATGTCACCATGGCTGTTTTCACGCGCGAGATGGCGCGCCGTGGTGCGGTAGAACACCTCCACGCCGAGTTTTTTCGCCTGCACGAGCAGCGCCTCGATCATCGCAAGGCCTCCGCCGACGGGCATCAGGCGCGGCGCTGCGGCTGTGACGAAGTAAGTCGGCAAGGTATCGAAGCGAATGCCGAACGTGCGCAGCCAGGCTACCGTGGGGCCCGCATGGCTCGACAATGCGAACACCAGTTCTGGATCCGGCATGCCGTGCGCCTTCACATAGGGCGGCCATGTTGCGTACTCTCCGCCCATTGCTTCGACGATATTCGGATCGAGGTTGTCCCCCGCATTCGAGATGAGGCGTTCTTCGAAGTCATCGCTCACTTCGCTTTCGCTCTTCATCCGGAAGTACGCCTCGGTCCAGCGCGTGTTGCCGCCGTATTCCTCTTCGTTCGCGCGCTCGACAATCGCCACCTTCGCACCCGCGTTCGCTGCCGCCACCGCCGCCGACAAACCCGCTATGCCGCTGCCGATCACCACTACGTCGAAGCGTTGCTGCCCGATCGTCTTATCCATCGCTGTCTCCCTCTCCATCGTTCGTGCGAGACGTCCCCGCTTGGGGGTCCGGCCTGCTCAGTGCGACTTCGCCAACGCTCAATACTTGCGGACGAACGGATCAGGCATGTCGAGATCCGTTGAGATCCATACGCTCTTGGTCTCGAGATATTCCTTCACTGCCTCGATCCCGCCCTCCCGGCCAATACCGCTATGCTTGTAGCCGCCGAACGGCGTCGTGAAACTCGTCGACCGGTAGTTGTTCACCCACACGGTGCCGGCCTTGAGGCGCTCGGACATGTACATCGCGCGGTGCAGGCTCTTTGTCCACACACCAGATGCAAGGCCGAAGCGAATATCGTTGGCGATGCGGATTGCATCTTCCTCGTCCTTGAACTTGATCACCGAGAGCACCGCTCCGAAGACTTCCTCCTGCGCGATGCGCATGCTGTTGTCCACATCGACGAAGATGGTCGGCTCAACGAACTGGCCGGCGCCGAAACCTTCGCCCGAACGCGAATTGCCGCCGAACACGCAGCGCGCGCCCTCCGCTTTCGCAATGCCGATGTACTCCATGACCTTGTCGAACTGCGGCCTGGTCGCGACCGGTCCTACCTGCACGTCGGGCAGCGACGGATCGCCGAGCTTCGCCTTGCTGCTGATCGCTATCAGGCGCTCGACGAATTCATCATGGATGCTTTCCTGAAGCAGCAGGCGCGAGCCCGCCATGCAGGTCTGACCGCCTGCGGAGAAAATGCCGGTGATCACGCCGTTGGCCGCGCGGGTGAGATCGGCGTCCTCGAAGATGATGTTGGGGGACTTGCCGCCCAGTTCGAGCGAGACGCGCTTGAAGTGCTGTGCGCCGAGCACGTTGACGGCCTTGCCTCCCGCATCGCCGCCGGTGAACGCAATGCGTGCGACCTTCGGGTGAATCACGAGCGGCTCACCCACTTCCTTGCCGAAGCCAGTCAGCACGTTGAACACGCCTGGCGGGAAACCGGCTTCCACAAAGAGCTTTGCAAGTTCGAAGAGCGAGGCCGAGGTGTATTCGGACGGCTTCGCGATCACCGTATTCCCGGCGCACAAAGCGGGTGCCAGCTTCCAGGAGGTGAGCAACAGCGAGGAGTTCCACGGCGTGATGGTCGCCACCACGCCGAGCGGCTCATAGCGGGTGTAGTTGAATACCTTCGGCTTGTCCATGGGGATGACGGCGCCCTGGATCTTGTCCGCGAGGCCGCCATAGTAGTAGAAGTATTTCGCCATGTAGCGGACCTGCCCGCCCACTTCGCTGCGCAGCTTGCCGTTATCCCGGCTTTCGACTTCGGTCAGCGTGTCCGCATGCTGTTCGATGAGCGCGCCGAGCTTGTGCAGCAGCAGGCCGCGATCCGTCGCCGACATGTGGCCCCACGGACCATCGAGTGCGGCCGAGGCGGCCTCGACCGCACGGCTGACATCGGCTTCATTCGCGCGTGGAATCTCCGCCCACGGTTCACCCGAAAATGGATCGAGCGAGTCGAACCACGTATCGCTCGCCGGGTCGACCCATTCGTTGTCGATGAACAGTTGATATCGTTGAACCATGCTTCGACTCCTGTAAATGCCATTGGATGTGCAGCGATCCGTTCGGACCTTGCGAAAATTATGGCTATCTACAGAGGTCTGCAACAAGCGACGTTTAGTACTGACATGATTCCGAAATGGCATTCATCGAAATGCCCGGAGTGGCTTTCGGAGGGCGCAGGCGGCATTTCTGGATCGCTGTAACGCTTTCCCGTAGGGGCTTGAGAACATTTCGCACTGGCCAATCACATCTTCGGTGAAATGACGAAACCTTACCAACCGGCATGACCCCCACCTCTGGGCATGCTCGGGGAAACACCTAGCTTTCTCATGAAATCCGCGAAGAATACGACGAGCAATCCCGTCTACTTGGAGAAAAGCCGCGCATGCCGCTAGATTTAATCTCGTGCTTGTATCGCATACAATACGTATACCGATACGTTCTCGAGCGCTGAAAAAATTGACATCGTCATTACAAACGAATCCAGAGAAACTGGGCGAACTGGCGTACCAGACTTTGCGCCGGATGATTCTCGACAAAGCCTTGCGCAGTGGCGGCGCAGTCGTCGAGGGACGCCTTGCCGAAGAGCTCAACATTTCCCGCACGCCCATGCGCGAAGCACTGCTGCGTCTCGAAGGCGAAGGGTTGCTGGCAAGAGCGGGAGCCCGCTCGTATTCGGTGCGGTTCGTCAGTGCCCAGGAATATTTCCAGGCCATGAAAGTGCGCGAGCTGCTGGAAGCGGAAGCAATCGGCCTTGCGATCGGCAAGATCGAGAAAAAACTGATCCAGCAGTTGATCAAGAAGGTCAAGGCGCTGCGCAGCGGTCACCAGGAACAGGAGCACTGGCAAGTCGACGATCAGGTCCACACCATGATGGCGCAGGCGAGCGGCAATGACGTGCTCGCCCGTACCATTGAAATCGTGCGCACGAACAGCCGCCTGTTCGAACTGACCACGCCGTTCAATCGCATTGAAGAAGACCGCTCAGAACATCTCGCGATCCTCGAAGCGTATCTGGCCGACAACACCGAAGCGGCTCGCGCAGCGGTTCGCACGCATTTGCAGAATCTGCGCCGCTACGTCCTCGACCGTTTGAGTCAGGACAGCGGCGCGTGATCAATCATGCTGGCGCGAGAAGATCCGCAAGCGCGAGCGCGATGGTCTTCGTCGCCACGCGAAGGTCTTCGAGCGCCACACGCTCGTCTGCGCGATGCCCGTTCGCCTCGAGCAGCGTGCGCGGTCCCGCGCCGTAGATGACAGTGGGAACACCGGCCTCGCAGTACAGCCGGGCGTCGGTATAAAGCGGCACGCCCTCGGTCGGGATATCGCGGGAAAGCGTTTGCCGGGCGGCGCGTTGTAGCGCCGCCGACAAGCGCTCGGCACCCTCGATCGCCCGCAACGGCGACGTGACGAGGATTTCGCGGACATCGACTGAAATGCCCTCGTATCCCGCAACCGATGCCTCGATCAACGCGGTGAGCTGCGGCACGACAGCGCGCGACGTCTCCTCGGGAATCACCCGGCGATCGAGGCGCAACGTCACCTTGTCGGGCACGACATTTGTATTGATCCCCCCTTCTATCAGCCCGACCACGAGCGTCGGATGCTCGATCCCCTCTGTAGCCGAGCGGATCAGTTTCAACGCTTCCCGGTGTTTGTACAGCGCGTTGAGCACGGCCGTTGCAGCTTCGAGGGCATCGTGCCCGGTGTCGGGGCGCGCGGCGTGCGCGGACTTGCCGCGCACGGTCACTTCCAGGTGGATCGCGCCGTTGTGCGCGGTCGTGATCGCATAAGAGAATCCCGCGCAGATCGCATAATCAGGCTTGACGATACCTTGCGCAAGCAACCATGCCGGACCGATCAGGCCGCCGCTTTCTTCGTCGTAGGTGAGGTGCAACTCGACGGTGCCGGCAAGCGTCGCATGACTGTCGATCAACGCCTTCAACGCGAACGCATAAGTCGCGAAATCCGACTTCGATACCGCCGCGCCGCGCCCGATCATCCAGCCGTCGCGGATTTCGGCGCCGTATGGATCGGCGCTCCAGCCATCGCCGGGAGGCACCACATCGCCATGCGCATTCAGCGCGATCACAGGGCCGTCGCCAAAGCGATGCCGCACCACGAGATTCGTCGCGCTGATCATGCCGGCGCGCGTCACATCGGCTTGCGGTACGGGGTGACGTTCAACCTCGAAGCCGAATGATTCCAGCGCGAGCGCGGCCATTTCGGCGTGTCCGGCGCAGTCGCCGGGCGGGTTGTCGGAAGGCTTGCGTACGAGCGCAGAGAGAAACGAAACTTCATGGTCGAAGTGCTGGTCGATCTGCGCAAGCAGCGCCGCGTTGAGAGTGTCTGAGCTCATGTTGTCTGGCGAAGGTGCATGGGTAAGGGACGCAATGACTATCAATGGCGCAGTATCTTGCTCACGAATTCCCGCGTGCGGGTTTCTCGTGGTGTATCGAAGATTTCCTTCGGGGATCCTGTTTCTATCACGTGCCCACCGGCCATGAACACGACTTTCGACGATACCTCGCGCACGAAACTCATTTCATGCGACACGATGAAAAGCGTGATGCCCTCCAGCGCCAGCGCGCGAATGGTATCGAGCACTTCGTTGACGAGTTCGGGGTCGAGCGCGGCGGTGACTTCGTCGAGGAACAACACGTTGGGTTTGAGCGCAAGCGCGCGCGCAATCGCGACACGCTGTTGCTGCCCGCCCGACAGCTCGTCGGGATAGGCCTTGAGCCTGTGGCCAAGCCCCACGCGCGTGAGCAGGCGGACCGCGTTTTCCTCGACTTCCTGCTTCGGCCAGCGCTTGATCTTGAGCGGCGTGATCATCACGTTCTCGAGCACGGTCATGTTCTGAAACAGGTTGTATTGCTGGAACACGATTGCGATCTCGGCCCGCAACGCGCGCACCGTCGTCTTGTCGGCATAGTTCACGAGCTGCCCGTTGATGCGAACCGTGCCGTGCTCCGGCGGCAACAACCCCATCAGCACTCGCAGCAAGGTGCTCTTGCCCGAGCCCGACGGCCCGATCAAGCTCACGATCTCCCCTTTCTCCACCGAGAGATTGATGCGCTCGAGCACGGTATGCGGTCCGTACGAAGCCTTCAGATCAACGATTTCGAGTTGCGGCAAGTTTTCTCTCCAGACGTTTGCCGATCCGTGAAAGCGGATATGACAGTGCAAAATAAAGGATCAGGACGGTGCCATACACAAGCCACGAAGAAAAGCCCTTGTTCGTAAGCACTTTTCCCGCCGATGTCAGCTCCATCACGCTGATCTGTGACGCGAGCGCGGTGTCCTTGATGAACATGACAAAAAAACCGAAGGTTGGC
The DNA here is from genome assembly GCF_001577465.1 of Burkholderia sp. PAMC 28687. Classification (NCBI taxonomy): domain Bacteria; kingdom Pseudomonadati; phylum Pseudomonadota; class Betaproteobacteria; order Burkholderiales; family Burkholderiaceae; genus Burkholderia; species Burkholderia sp. PAMC 28687. The sequence continues at coordinate 958,661 of NZ_CP014506.1, read as the reverse complement.
GGCACCACGACGCGCCATGCCTGCGGCACGATCACGAATCGCAACGTTTTGAAGAACGAGAAGTTCAGCGTCAGTGCCGCGTCCCATTGGTTTTTGTGTACCGACTCGAGCCCGCTGCGGATGATTTCGCCGAGATACGCAGATGCAATCAGGCACACGCTCACCAGCGCCACGGCAAACGTGGACAGCTTCGCACCGGAAGACTGGCTGGCGTAGAACACCAGCATGAGGGTCACGAGAAACGGTACGCGCCGAAACAGGAAGCAGTAGGCGAAGGCGATCCATCGCAAGGGGGCGGCCGCGCGCGCACGCGTCACGCGAATGACCGCGACGACGAAGCCGACCGAAAATCCCGCCAGACACCCGATTGCCGAGAGCACGAAGGTCGCGGCCAGACCCTGGGCCAGCAGGAGCAGGTTGTAATAGGAAAAAAGCTGCGCTATTTCGGCCTGTGGAGAAGCGAACATCAGAAGACCTTGATTTTGGCGCGGCACAGGTGCCGTCCGATCATCACCAGGGCGAAAGTGGCGATCAGTGTAATAACGATGTACAAGAGCGCAGCGACGCTGAACGACTCGACTGACAGATACGTCTGCGAACTCAGGTTGAAGGTGCGCCCGGTGAGTTCCTCGACACCGAAGACGGATGCCATGGACGTCCCGAGCGTCATCACGATGAACTGATTTGAGAGCGGCGCAAACATGACCTTCATGACGTGAGGACCGATGACGTAGCGCACGATCTGCGCGGTCGAAAAGCCGAGCACTTCGGCCGCCTCCACCTCCATGTGCCTCACCGATTCAAAGCCTGCACGCTGGATCTCGCAGAGATATGCGCCGGCATTGAAGGTCGCGCCAATCAGAACGGCGGTGAACGGCGACAAGGTCACGCCGATTTCCGGCAATGCGAAAAACAAAAAGAAAATCTGGACGAGCTGCGGTGTGTTGGTCGCAAAAATCACATACCCGCGAACGATGCCGCGCAGCCACGGCGTGCCATAACGCAGCATGGCGGCGCAGACGAGGCCGATCGCCATGCCCATCGCGAACGCGAGCACGGCGATCTGCAGGCTCAGCCACGCGCCGCCAAGCAGATAAGGCCATTGATGAACAATGGGTGCAAAATTCAGGGACATCGAAGAACTGCTCCAGCGTTTGTTGAATTGCGGCTGCGCGTATGGTTGCCGATAAACCCGTGGATCAAACGCCGGTCATTCGCGCAGCAGGCTCAATTCATTGGGCCGCGGGTGCCGCGGTCGGATCGTGCAGCATGGCGCTACCGAACCACTTCTTCCAGCTCGCGGCTACAAAGCCGTTCTTCTGCAGCGTCCCGATTTCCGTGTTGAGCCGCTGCGTCAGCGCGGTATTGCCCTTCTGCACGCCGATGCAGTCGTAGTCCACTTCAATGGGTGCATCGACGACACGCCATTTCGTCGGATAGTTCTTCGTATAGCTCAACATGAAGTCGAGCACGTCGATCAGCGCATCGGCCCGGCCCTGGGCAATCGCGCGAACGGCGTCCGGATAGTTGTCGAGGATCAGCAATTGCGCCTTCGGCAACTTCTCCTGGATCAACTGGATCGGCGTCGTGCCGCGCACCTGAACCAGCCGCACCGCCGGATCGTTCAACTGCGTCCAGTCCTTGTACGGCTTGCCTTCGGTCGTGAGTACGCCAAGCACTTCGGTGTTCACCGGATCGGTGAAGTCGATCACCTTCAGCCGGTCGGCGTTGCGGGTCATGCCGCCCATCACAGCATCGATCTTGTCGGTCATCAGATACGGCACGCGGTCGTTCGAGCCGACCGGGACGATCTCCAGCTTCACGCCGAGCGAATCCGCGATCTTCCGGGCAATCGTCACATCGAATCCGTCGATGTTGTTCTTCGCGTCATAGGTGCCGAGCGGCGGCAGGTTCGGGTTGATGCCGAACACGATCTTCTTGGACGCAAGGATCTCATCCAGCGAACGTGCCGAAGCGTTGATCGAGCCAAGCAGCGCGAAGGCAGCAAGGCCCGCGGCAAATACCCGGCTAAAGACAATCCTGGATTTCATGCGGTAACTCCGTCATCGGTTCGAAGTGGGTGAAGGGCAGAAAGGACACTGCCGGGCAATACCAGCGCGTGGTTCGGGAAAATTCCGGACCGCTTTATTTTGGTCGTTTTGCGTATACGCATCGTATACGTTAGTATCAAAACATCGACGAAATTAGTTGTCAAGCAAGGCTCTGCAATGCGCACCGACGAAACCCCTCCCCTCATTCAGACGCACGAACGCATGAGCGCGGCGGCTGTCACGTTGACGTTTTGCGGCCAGCCGGTAAGCGCACACGCCGGTGCGAGCGTGGCGGCGGCGCTCTTTGCGGCGGGCATCAGGACGCTGCGAAACAGCCCGCGCAACGGCGCACCGCGTGGCATGTTCTGCGCAATGGGCTCGTGCCAGGAATGCCTTGTCATGATCAGCACGACGCGCTCGCTCGCATGCAAGACCACGGTCGATGAAGGAATGTGCGTCGAGCTGGTGCCGGAGGCCGGCGCGGATGAATAGCTTCGACGTACTTGTAATAGGCGGTGGTCCCGCTGGCGTGCATGCTGCGCTGGCGGCGGCATCGTCGGGACTCGAGGTCGCGCTCTTCGATGAAAACGCCGCCGCCGGCGGTCAGGTGTATCGCGCGCCGAGCGTGGCCGATCACGCGGAGACACATGACAGCCGGGCCGGCGATGCCCTGCGCCACGCCTTGAACAACAGCGCAGTGACCGTTTTCTTCAGGCATACCGTGTGGGCGGTGACGGGCGATTACCGCGTGGATGCGTCAGGTCCGTCCGGTCCTGTTCATTGCACGGGGCGCGCATTGATCGTGGCGTCCGGCACCACCGAGCGTGTCGTGCCGTTCAAAGGCTGGACCACGCCGGGCGTGATCGGACTCGCCGCCGCGACGATCCTGCTCAAGTCGCAAGGCATGGCCCCGGGCAGCACCACGCTGGTCGCCGGATGCGGACCTCTGTTGGCCGCGGTTGCCGCCAAGACGATCGACATTGGCGGCAAGGTCGAAGCAATCGTGGATATTGCGGGGCCGCTCGACTGGGCGCGTGCGCTGCCTGCCATGGTCTCGCGGCCGGATCTCATGCGTGAAGGTTTCGACTGGTGGCGCACCATCCGGCGTGCGGGCGTCCCGATATATTCGCGCCATACGATTGTCGAAGTGAACGGCGACGGCAGCGACCTGATGGCGACGCTCGCACCGTGCGATGCCGCCGGACGTCCGGTCGACGGGCCGCGCCGCATGGTAAGCGCCGATTGCGTCACGGTGGGGCATGGGCTGACGCCATCGACCGAAATCACACGGCTGTTGCGGGCGAAGCATCGCTATTCCCGGGATGCGGGTGGCTGGATAGCGCAGGCGGACCGGGATGGACGGACATCGCGGGATCGCCTTTATGTTGCAGGCGATGGCGCGGGCATTGCCGGGGCGGCTGCGGCAATCCATCGCGGTACGCTGGCAGGACTTGCCTGCGCGCTGGACCTGGCCACCGGAAAAACGCAGCCGCCTGATTCAGAACTCGACAACGCCCGCCGCGCCCATGCGAAATCCGCGCGCTTTGGCCGCTCGATGTCGCGGATGATGGCACTGCGCCACGGTCACATCGACAGCATTGGACCGGACGTGATCGTGTGCCGATGCGAAGACGTGACGCGCGGCGAGATCGATGCGGCCTGCGACGCAGGTGCTCGCGATGCGGACCAGCTCAAGGCATGGACACGATGCGGCATGGGACCGTGCCAGGGACGGACCTGTGGCGACATCGCTGCAGAAATTCTGGCGGCGCGAACCCCGGGAGGGTCACGCGAACAAGCCGGCTCTTTCTCCGCGCGCACCCCGTTGCGCCCCATGACCGTGGAAGCGCTCACGGGCGACTTCACCTACGCGGATATCCCGATCCCGAAGGCGGCGCCGCTATGAGCAATCTTCAAGCGAACCGCACATCGGCAAGCCGCTTCGACGTCGCCGTCGTCGGTGGCGGCGTGATGGGCTGTACGACAGCGCTTTTCCTCGCGCGCGCCGGAATGCGCGTCGCGATTGTCGAGCGCGGCGCGCTGTGTCGGGGAGCGTCGGGAGTGAACGCCGGAACGCTCACGCTGCACATGACGCGCGCCGCGCTCGTGCCCTATGCCATCGAAGCCTGGAAGATGTGGATGAACACCGGCGCATGGCTCGGGCAAAGCGTTCTTGCCACGGCGGCGCCGGGTTTGTCGCTCGCATTCACCGAAGCCGAGCGTGGCCTGTTGCAGCAACGCGCCGCCGCCCGCCGCGAGTTCGGCGCACAGATCGACCTGCTGGACCGGCACGCGGCGCTCGCCATTGAACCGGGCCTGAATCCCGCCATGCTCGAGGCAGCGTATTGCGCCACCGACGGTTTTGCCAGCGCCTATCTGACCGGCCGCGCTTACCACGCCGCGTTGAGCGACGCGGGCGTTCGCATCATCGAGCAGACTGCGGTGTCGGGTGTCGAGCGCGTGAAGGGGGTTTTTCGCATCCGCACCGCCGATGAAACCGTCAGCATTGAAGCCACCCGTCTCGTCATGGCCGGCGGCGTCTGGCTCGAACCCTTGCTTGCGATGCTCGGCATCGACATTCCGGTGAAGACGCTCGTCAACCAGTTGATCGTCACCGAGCGCATGGAGCCGGCCATGCGCTCGGTGCTGAGCATCGCCAACGGGCTGCTTTCCATGAAGCAGTTCGCGAACGGCACCGTGCTGATTGGCGGCGGCTGGCAGGGCATTGGCGATCGGGAACGCGGCGGCGTCGAGACTGTGCCGGACAACCTGATCGGCAATCTGCGGCTCACGCAGCACGTGATCCCCGCCCTGGCCCGTGCGCGTGTGAACCGTATCTGGCTCGGACTCGAATCTGAAACCGCCGACGCCATGCCCATGCTTGGCGCGCTGCCCGGCTTGCCCGGCGCATGGGTCATCGGCTGCGTGCATTCGGGCTATACGAGCGGCCCTTACATGGGCCGGCTGCTGAGCCAGGCCATCCTTGGCGAAGAACCCGCCATGCCGCTCTTCGATCCCGCGCGGCTGATCGTGCCGCCCGGTTCATCGACCGCCAATACTGTCAAACCTGCCTGAACCCGAGACCACGAGAATGATCCCGACGCACGACGCTCCCTATGACGGTATTTACGCCGCCACCCTTTGTCCGCTCGACACCGACGGGCGCCATGTGGACGAAGCCGCGCTCGAGCGGCACATCGCGGACGTATCTGCAGTGGACGGCATTGCCGGACTGCTCGTGAACGGCCACGCCGGCGAGAATTTCATGTTGTCAGCGGCGGACAAGCGCCGCGTGGTCGAGATTGCGCACGATGTATGCGGCGACCGGCTGATCATCGTGGCGGGCGTAAATTCTGAGGACAGCTACGAGGCGCAGTCACACGCCAATGATACAAAACGGGCCGGCGCCGATGCCCTGCTGCTGTTCCCGCCGTTCTCATGGGCATTGTCGACGGATCTCGATACCGTCCTCACCCATCACCGAATTGTGAACGCCGAAGCCCGCATGCCGATGATGCTGTATCAGGCCGGCGTCGGCACGGGCGGCATGGCGTACACGCCCGAGATGCTGACCGCGCTGGCCGGCTTGCCGGAAGTCGTGGCGATCAAGGAAGGCAGTTGGGAAACCGCCGCCTACGAGGCGAACCGGCGGCTGGTCAAAACGGTCGCGCCCCATGTCGCCGTGATGGCTTCCGGCGACGAACACCTTTTCACCTGCTTCGTCACGGGCACCGAGGGCAGTCTGGTGAGCCTCGCTGCGGTCGTGCCGGAGCTCATCGTGGCGTTGTACCGGGCGGTGAAGAACGGGGATCTCGCCGAAGCTCAACGCCTGCACGACCGCGTTTATCCGCTTGCGAAAGCCATCTACGGCACGGCGCCCGGCGCGCATGCAAACGCGCGCCTGAAGGCTTGCCTGCATCGGCTGGGCCGCTTTCCCAACGCGGCGATGCGTCCTCCCATTCCGCCGCTGTCGGCACTCGAACTTGCGCGTCTCGATGACGCCCTGAGCATCGCAACCCGTCTTTAACGATTCTGACAAGGAGCCACGCATGACACGAACCCTGATCAAAGGCGGCCGCATCATCACGGCGGTGGACGATTACGTGGCCGACATCCTGGTGGAATGCGAGCGCGTGGTCTGTATTGGACTGAACCTGGAGGGTGGCGAGGACGCGCGCGTGATCGACGCAGCCGGCCTGCTCGTGTTCCCCGGCGGCGTGGATTGCCACACGCATATGGAAAACACCTTCGGGCCTTCGGTCACCGCCGACAACTTTGCGTCAGGGACACGGTCCGCCGCGTTCGGCGGGACGACCACGATCATCGACTTCGCGCTTCAGACGGCCGGCACGAGTCCTCTCGATGCTATTGCGCGGGCACGCGGCAAGGCGGATTCGAAGGCGAGCATCGACTACGGTTTTCACGTGATCGTCACCCAGGTCGACGAGCGCGTGCTCGGCGACATGCAGTACGCAATCCGGCACGAAGGCGTGTCGAGCTTCAAGATGTTCATGGCGTATCCCGGCACCGTCATGTCCGACGACGCCGCCATCTTCCAGGCCATGCGCATGGTCGGCCAGCACGGCGGAATGATTGCGCTGCACGCCGAGAACGGCACGATCATCGACCTGCTGATCAAGGAGGCGCTCGCGCAAGGTCATACCGCGCCGAAGTATCACGCGCTCACGCGTCCTGCCATCATGGAAGGCGAGGCGACGCACCGCGGCATCAAGCTCGCCGAACTGGCCGAGGCGCCAGTGTACTTCGTGCATTTGTCGGCGAAGGAAGCGTTGAAGCATGTGATCGAGGCGCGCGATCTCGGCATTCCCGTGTTCGCGGAAACGTGCCCGCATTACCTTTTCTTCGATGAGTCCGCTTACGCCGACGAAAGCTTCGATATCGCGCGCTACGTGATGAGTCCGCCGCTGCGCTCGAAGGATGCGCAAAACGCCCTGTGGACCGCGCTCAAGACCGACGACCTGCAACTGATCTCCACCGATCATTGCCCTTACTGCATGAAGGAAGGGCATCTCGGACGCGTCAACCAGAAGCCCTTCGGCGCCGACGATTTCTCGAAGATTCCCAATGGCGTGCCGGGCGTCGAGACCCGCATGACAGTGGTCTACAACGGGGGCGTGCGTCCCGGCAGGATCTCCCTGAATCGCTTTGTCGAGTTGATGTCGACTGCGCCCGCAAAGCTCTTCGGGCTGTTTCCGAAGAAAGGCACGATCGCCGTTGGCAGCGATGCCGATATTGTCCTGTTCGATCCCGACGAGTCGCACACCATCAGCGCCGATACCCAGCACAGCGATTGCGATTTCACGCTGTTCGAAGGCCATCGCGTAACCGGTCGTGTGAAGAAAGTGCTGCTGCGCGGCGAACTGCTGATCGATGACAACGACTGGGTCGGCCGCTCCGGTGGAGGAGAGTTCGTCGCGCGTGGCGAACTCGGCGCGCATTGGTAAGCGTCACGCCAGCCCAATAGCCTTCAGACGCAGCGTCATGCGGCGTCCAGCCATTCCAGAATGCGTTGCCAGTCCCGTTGCGTCATGGCGCCCATCCAGGTGTCGTGATCGGCAGTGGGCAACAGCATGAGCCGTGCATGGTCGTGTTCGCCCGCGAAACGTTGTGCGTGCGCGACCGGAATCAACGTGTCCTGCTGCGCACCGACAATGACAAGCGGCCCGTCGTAACGCGATACGGCGGCGACAGAATCGAACCTGTCGTGCAACATCCACTTCACCGGGAAGATCGGATACTTCTCCCCGGCCACGTCGGCAAGCGAATCCCAGGGCGTGATCAGCACCACGCCCGCGACTGAAGACTCGTTGCCCTTCACCACTTGCGAAGCCATGCCCGCGCCCAGCGATTCCCCCACCAGGTAGAGCGGTTTGCGCCATTGCGCGAGCGCGGCCGTGAAGACTTCGCGGGACGCCGCGACCGCCGCTTTCATGGTCCGCTCGCCTTGTCGCCTGCCGTGCCCCGGGTACTCTGCAATGACAACACGATACCCCGCGCGAACGAAGACGTCGGCCAGCGGCAACTTGGTCTCCGCCGACTCCTCGTTGCCGTGATAGACGATAAAGGTACCGCGCGGTTCTTGCCCCGCCGGCGTGATCACGTAACCCGCGTACTCGCCGCCCACCCTCCACACGTCGATGCCGTCGCCCGCGTGCGTGAGCGTGCGCAGATCGGCTGCGTCAGGCGTGGCGGGAAGCAGCAAGCGATCCTGCATCAGATACAGCGCCAGCGCCGCCGTCAGGTAGGCGGCGAAAGCGAGGCGTAGGGTATAGTCAAGCAGGCGCATGCCGTGTCTCGCTCGGTAGGCTTCATGAAGTTTCTTGCCAGTATAAGTACAATCTCCTACCCGATGCGCCATCCGCAATGCCCCGGTTGCGAACACACGTCATGTGCAGCGGGACTGTTCCACCGCAATTTTGGAGACGCACCGGGTCACGTGATTAAAGTGTTTTGCACACAAGCCGTTATTAAGGCGAACGTCATCTCGTAGTGGAAAAAGAATCGAATGGAAGTCAGGAATTCTCGACGATGGGCTCCGCGCGGCCGCAAACGATGGATGATCGCGGCAGCCGCACTGTGTACCGCAGCCGTCGTCCGATTGATTCTTCACCCGCTGCTCGGCCCGATCATGCCCGGGACCGCCTTTCTTATCACTGCCGTGCTCGTCGAGTACTACTGTGGACTCGCGCCTGCAATCTGCGTGATGCTGGCGGGGCTGTGTCTCGCAGATTATCTGTTCGTACCGCCGTACGGACGCATTGACATCATCGACGCGTCGGATATCCGGCTGCTGGTCTCGTACCCGCTCATTACCATGGTCTTCATTACGCTGGTCGAGCGCCTGAGGCGTGCACAGTATCGCGCCGAGCTGCTGGCAGCCGTGGCGCACTCCCGCTATGAGATGCTGCTGCGCGGAGATAACGAACGCCTGCTCGTGCGTCGCGCCACGGACGAAATGCACCGCATGCTGCATCACATCGCGCAGCACACCCGTTCGCTCATACTCATCAAGGCGCTCGATCCCGCAACAAGTGCACCGCCCAGCAGTTTCGTGGCGGCGGCGGTAAGCTCGACTCCCGGTGGCACGACCGACGACGCATCGTTCCGTGCAGGCATTGCCTACGGCGCCAGGCATTCGCAAGTGCACCAGGAAGATCTTGCCCGTGTGAGCGACCGGCTGGTGCCGGGTCACCACCGCATGCGTTTTCTGTCTGGAGCCGAGGATTGGCGGGCAGTCGAATGCATGTGCGAACGCTTCACCACGCCCTCCGGCGATTTTCTTATCCTCCGGGCGGAAGACTGACCATGAACGCGCCTCAAAATCTCCCCGCCCGGAGCAACGATCACGCAGTGCTGCTGCTGCACGGGCTGTCGAGTTCCGCGTCTGAATTGCGGTTTCTTGCACGCCTTCTGACCGAAGAAGGGTTCGTGACGCACACGCCGGAACTGCCTGGCTACAGTGCGGGCACGGGACACGTGCCAATGGAACAGTGGATCAGTGCAGCGGTTGCCGAATTCGATGCGCTCGCCGTGCAGCACCAGCACGTATCGGTCTGCGGACTCTCCATGGGCGCGACACTGGCCGCCGCCGTGGCGCAGCAGCGCCCGGCCGCACGCGCCTTGCTGTTGCTGTCGATCACGCTCAATTACGACGGCTGGGCTATTCCCTGGTATCGATTCCTGCTCGACTACGCCTATTACACCCCGATGCGCTCGCGCTATCGGTATCGCGAGCATGAGCCCTACGGCCTGCGCAACGAAGCGTTGCGCTCGAAGATCGCGCGGGCGATGCAAAGGGGCGAAATCAGCGAAGTCGGGCCTGCATCCATAGCGCTGCCAGCGCTTCACGAAGCAAGCCGGCTGGCGGGCTCGGTGCGCAAGAAGCTGAAAACCATCAATGCCGATTGCCTCATCATTCACGCGATTGACGACGAGACGTCGAGTCCGCATAACGCGCGCTTTGTCGCGGCGAACGTCGGGGCGTCGTTTCTTCGCACCATCTGGCTCGATGACTCGTACCATATGATCACATCCGACAACGAACGCGAGGTCGTCGCCCGGGAGTGCGCGCTCTTTCTGCGCGAAAGCGCAGCGGCATCAGTGTCGAGCAACAATCCGACGCCCGTCGTTTCACGCGCGCTTGCGCGGCGATTGAGGCAGTTGGCGACCGTTGCGGGGAAAGCGTGAGGACCCGCAACGCATCGATTAGTCGCCATTGCACCGCGCTCGCAGCGGCACTTGCGTGTTGCACGATGGGATTCGCGCACGCCGACGAAACGCCGGCCGACAGCGACTGGAAGATCTCGGTCGGACCGGGCGTGTATCTGTTCCCGAAGTTTCCGGGTTCCTCGCAGCTTCAGGCGCTGCCCTTCCTCGTGCAGGACATTTCGTGGCGGGACCGCTTGTTTTCGCAGGGTCCGGATGTGCTTGGTGTCAATGTGCTGCGAAGCGAGAATTATCATGTCGGCATGTCGATGAGCTTCGACTTCCAGTCAAGATCGTCCTCCGACGATGCGCGGCTCAGGGGCCTGCCCGATGTGCACTACGGACCGAAGCTGCGGCTCTTCGCCGATTACACGTGGTGGGCGTTCACCGGCGCGGCGGCGGTCTATCAGGACATTGCGGGAACCGGACAGGGCCTGACCGCGATGGGCGATCTGTTCATATCGGCGCCTATAGGCAACTTGCTTCTTTCGATGGGCCCCGGCCTCACCTGGGCGAATGCGACCTATACACGTACCTTGTTCGGCATCTCGCCGCAGGAAAGCGCGGCGTCGGGATTGCCGCATTACGACACTGCTTCCGGCTTGCGCGATTTTCACTTCAACGTGAACGCAACGTACAAGATCAGTCCGCACTGGTCGGCGAACGTCGCGGCAGTTGTGGGACGCCTCGAGCGATACGCCGCCGGCAGTCCGATCACAGAGCGCCGGCTCGACCTCAACGGCATGGCGTCGGTGCTCTACCGCTTCTAGCACCCGTGACGAAGTGCGTCCACATACCCGCAAGCCGCTCGCGTTCGCGTTCGGGATCGGCGGCGGACAGCGGGGCGAAGCCCTTTTGCACGCGGCCATAAGTGAGCAGCGGCGCAAACGCAATGCGCTTCATGCTCAAAAATCCAGCTTGGCCGTGACAATCACTTGCCGGCTTTCGCCGATGTTGATGAACGGCGTGCCCGTGCAGCAACTGCCCGTGTAATGCGTGGAGTTGAAGATGTTGCGCGCGTTGAGTTGCCAGTCGATGTACTGCCCGAAGATATGCGAATTCCATGATACGAACGCATCGGCGACATGACCCCACGGTAACTGATACACCTTGCCGGTGCCATCGCCGACCGCCATGCTGCTGAACACGCGCACGCCCGCCCCTGCGCGCACGCGCCCGCTTGCAGGTCCGAACCCGACGTTGCTGAAATCGCGCGCGAGATAAAACGCGCCTTCATGCTTGGGGGTGTTGGGCAACGGGTTGCCGCCCACGAGCGGATCGTCCTTGTAGCGCGCTTCGGTCGCCGCGTAGCTCGCGATCACGCTCCAGCGATCCGTGAGTTGACCGTTCACATCGATTTCCAGGCCACGCGAGCGCGCATGGCCTGCGTTGCGCACGAAGTTGACGCCGTTGATGGTCTGCGTGGTCTGGATGTTTTTCTTGCGGATGTCGAAGAGCGCAACGGTGCCGGTGATGCGGTTGGTTTCGAGCTTTGTGCCGATCTCGTATGCAAGACCCTGCTCAGGCGGCAACGTGCCGATAGGCGCCGCGATCGACGTATTCGGCCTGAACGATTCGCTGTAGCTCGCATACGTGGACCATTCCGGCGTGATCTTGTAGACAAGACCGGCATGCGGCACGAACTTGCTGTCGCTTTGCGTGGACCCGACAACAAACGGCCTGCCCTTGCCTGTCAGTTCCTGGAAGTCGTCATAACGCACGCCGCCAAGGAGAATCCACCGGTCGCCGAAATGTATCGCGTCCTGGATGAATGCGCCGCGCTCAATCAGCTTGTCGGTCTGGTCGCTGTCAGCCGGAGACAACGTGTTAGAGGCCGGCAGCGTGCCGTAGACCGGCGAGTACATGTTGAACGTGGAGTTGTTCTTGCCACGATACAAATCCGCCAGCACGCGGTAATTGCGCATGTAGTCGAAGCCGGTCAGGATATCGCTTCGCAATCCGAACCATGTGACCTTGCCCTCGAGATTCAACGTGAAATTGTGCGTGGACTGCACACCGTTTTGCGTGGAATCGACCCGTCGGGTAAGAATGCCGGTCGTGAAATTCGGAGTCAGCACGCGCGCCTGCTGATCGTTGTAGTACGTGCGGTTCCAGCCGTACCCCGCGTGCACGGTCCAGTCCTGAGTCAGCTTGTGATCGACCCGTACGTTGAGCGCGTCGGAGCGGCCCGCGGAGATGTTGTAGTTTTCGTCGAACCGCTCTTTTGGCGATACCGACACCGGGTTGCCCGTACGCGTATCGATGATCGTCCCGCGGTCGATCGGCACAGAGTAGTTCATGTGCTCGTACTGCACGAGCACGCTTGTATCGCGTCCATACCATGCAAGCGACGGCGCAATGGTGTCTTGCCGGTTGTAGCCGAAGTTGCGCCAGTAATCCACGTTCTGGTGATCGGCAATGAACCGGTACGCGAGGCCCGAGGTGCCGATCGGCCCGGTCAGATCCGCCTGCGCGCCACCGCCGCCGTAGCTGCTTGCAAACCCGGAGACCGAATTGGCGCGTTCCAGTTGCGGCTTCTTGGTGACGACGTTGATGAGACCGCCCGGGTCCTGAATACCATAAAGCATCGACGCCGGGCCTTTCAGCACTTCAATGCGCTCGGTCGTCGGCGTGAAGTTGCGGGGCTGCACGGACTGCAGGCCATCGCGAAGAATCGAGTTGTCGCGATTGTCCCCGAAACCACGCTTGACGAGGGCGTCGAGCGTACCGCCGAGCGTGTTGCCCATGCGCACGCCCGGCACGGTTTCGAGCGCCTCCGCGAGGCTATCCGGCGCGCGATCCTGGATCGACTGCGATGTGACCACGTTGACAGCCTGCGGCACGTCGACCAGGGGCGTGTCGGTACGCGTCGCGACCGATGCCCGCCGTCCCTGGTAACCGCGCTCGGGCTCGCTTCCGTTGACACGGCCTGCGGTTACCCTGACTGCTGGAAGCGCACCTTCCGCGTCTGGGGCGGAGGCCGCGGTGGGGGCTCCAGCGTTTGCAGTTTCATCCGCAATTGCCTGCCCGATCGATGCAAATACCAGCGTCAGCGCGACCGCGACGGGTCTGTAGCAGGTGCGCAGATGGTCGCGCTTCTCGGCCTTCATCGAATGCATTCCTCGTTAAACGAACGTTTACAATTTGCGGCATGGTATCGTTAACGATAATGATTCTCAATATTGTTAGAAAGAATTTTGTCGGAAAATCTCCTTATAAAATTTCGATGAACGTCCGGAATGCGAAAGCTCCTGCCATCTGGGTACACCCGAAAATTACAGATTTGTATGCAAAAGTAAATGTGCGCACGCTCTCTTGTCCGAGTACCAGCAACAGGTTTTTTGCTCGGATAAGCTGTCGCAATGCCTAATGTGTTCGATTACCTCAACCCCGCCCTTCCCCGAGGGCTGCGACGCGTGTCGATGCCTGTAGTCGACGCCACCCCTGCCGCGCTCGATGGGTTTGGCAAGCTTGTGAACGACCCGGGCGAGTGCTCGATCGAGATCGTGCAGTGGCCCGCAACCGGGACACGGCCCATTGACGCTGGAACGGGGGACGAAGCAGGCACCATCGAAGGGACGTTCGTCAGCGAATGGCGCGGAGACATTCTCTATGGTCGAAACGAGGCTGTAAGCGGCAACTACATCCTCGCCTACGCGACGGAACCTGAAGAAGCTCGCGACGACAGTGCCAATGCCCCGGGAGAGATGCTGCTCTGGCACGCGAACTACCACCCGGACGGCGGCCAACTGTTTTTCCCTCTCGACCATCGTCCGTTCTACGTTCCATTGGCCTTGCCGGGCGACGACATTGCACCAGAGAAATTTGTCTGCTTTCGCTTCGACGGGCAGCAGGGTCTCTACATCCACCCGAACGTCTGGCACGAAGGTGTGTTCGCTCTTGCAGGAACACAGCGATTTTTCGACAAACAGGGTGCGGTCCATGCCCGCGTCTCTGTCGATTTTGCTCGCGAGTTCAGCTGCCTTCTCGAGGCGCCGATTCTCAAGGACGTATGAAGGTTCGCAGTCGAGATCCTGCGTTCCGTGCTCATCGGAGCATCCGCGGCCGAGCCGACGCGCTGATTCAGAGCTGGTGATCCACGAGATTGCGTCGCATGGCGCCTGGAGGCGAGTCCTCGAACCAGGGCAATAAAGCGTGAACCGGCGCTGGCCGCGCGATGAGGAAGCCTTGCAACTCTGCGCAATGCTCATGCAAAAGCGCCTGCCTCTGTTCTTCCGTCTCGACACCTTCGGCAATGATCGGCATGCTCAAGCTTCTGCACAGCCCGCTGACCGCGCGTACGATCGCTGCCGATTTCGGGTTCTGGCCCAGGCCGCTGACGAAACCACGGTCTATCTTGACGCGCGTAAAGGGAAAGCTCTGTAGCATGCTGAGCGAAGAATATCCGGTACCGAAGTCGTCCATCGCAACCCCGACACCCAGCGCGCGAATCTCGTCGAGGATGCAACGCGGCGCGGCCGCCGATTCCAGCAGAGCGGTCTCGGTGATCTCGAGTTCCAGACGATGCGGCTGCAGCCCCGACACGCTGAGTGAGCGCTGGACCGTCCCCGTGAAGTCCTCGTACAGCAACTGAGCCGGCGAGACGTTCACGCTGAGCCGGATATGCGCCGGCCATTGCGATGCATCGCGGCACGCTCTCATCAGAACCCATGCGCCGAGTTCGGGCATGAGCCCCCGCTCTTCAGCGATGGGAATGAATTCGACTGGCGATATGTTTCCGCGCCGCACGTGATTCCAGCGCAATAGCGCCTCGCACGCGGTGATCTGACCTGTCTGGGCGTCGACGATTGGTTGATAGTGCACCGCCAGTTCGTCTGCACGCAGGCTTCTGCGCAGCTCGTCTTCGAGCTCGTTGCGCAGACGAAGCGGATCGTTCATGCCCCGTTCGTATAGCCGATAACAATTGCGGCCTTCACGCTTGGCCTTGTAGAGCGCAAGATCAGCTTGCTGCAACACGATACTCGCATCGGTGCCGGCGTTCGTGCAGTGGACTATGCCGATACTCACGCCAACATTGATCTCGTTGCCCGCTATATCGAACGGCGCAGCCAGTCTGGCAATGCAACGCTCGGCGAGAGACGCTGCGTCTTCCGGAGATTGGCTGGCGGCCTGGAGGATGGTGAATTCGTCACCGCTCAGACGAGCAAGCTGGTCGCTTGCTCGCAGCGACGCACACAGGCGCTGAGAGACCGCTTTCAGCAATTCATCGCCCGCGTGATGACCCAACGTGTCGTTGACTACCTTGAAGCGATCCAGATCGAGATACAGCAGCGCAAAGGGACGGTCTTCCGAACACGTGCCGGCTAGCTGCTGGAGCCGTGCCTGGAAGGTGACGCGATTCGGCAGATCAGTCAGATGGTCGTGATGTGCAAGGTAACTGATTCGTTGCTCCGCGACCCTGCGCTCGGTGACATCCTCGATGGTCGAGACCCATCCACCGTGCGAAAGCAGTCGTGTCACCACCCCGATACTTCGTCCCCGATGCTGGAACTCGATGTGTTTCTGAGTCTGCCCCGGTTCCGTGGCGCGTAACAGCTTGCGGCGCAAGTCGGTGATCGTCGCCGCTGTTTCGCCTATCGGCGCGTGGCCATGCTCGCAAACGCGGCGCAGCAAAGTGCGCAAGGATATGCCGCCAGGCAGGCTGCCGGCTGGAATGGACAGGATGCGGGCGAACTGGCCGTTGCACAACACCAGCCGTCCGCGCTTGTCGAAGAGGCTGAGGCCCTGCACCATGTTGTCGAGTGCGAGGTCCAGATTGCGGGTCGTTTGCTCAAGCGCGAGCGCTGTCTCGCGCTGGTCGGTGCAGTCGCGCGTGATCTTGGCAAAGCCGAATAGCTGGTCGTCATCGTCGTAGATTGCTTGAATGAGGACATGCGCCCAGAACTTCGTGCCGTCCTTGCGGACCCGCCAACCTTGCGCCTCGAACTTGCCCTGCGTGCGCGCTGTCTCCAGCCCGGCTTGCGGCAATCCCAGCTCGCGGTCGGCCGGATCGTAAAAGCAGGAGAAATGCTTGCACACGATTTCGGACGCCACGTAACCCTTTGCCCGCTGCGCCCCGGCGTTCCAGTTCGAGACGATGCCATTGATATCCAGCATGTAAATGGCGTAGTCGGTCACCCCTTCAATCAACAAGCGAAAGCGCCGCTCGTGATCGCGCGTCTGCTCCTGAAGCGCACGCGCTTCCGTACGATCGCGCGTCACCTTCGCGAAGCCGAAGAGCTCACCATAATCGTCAAAAATCGGGTCGATCACGACGTGCGCCCAAAAGCGCGTGCCGTCCTTGCGCACTCGCCAACCTTCAGTCTCGAACCGCCCGTCGTGAAGCGACTTGGCGAGGCTGCGCGCCGGCAGCCCGGCATCACGATCCTCGGGCGTATAGAAACAACTGAAATGCTGGCCAACGATCTCGTCCGCCGAATAGCCCTTCGTGCGCTTGGCACCCGCGTTCCAGTTGGACACGATGCCGTCCGTATCCAGCATGTAGATCGCATAGTCGGTCACACTTTGCACGAGATAGCGGAAGCGCCGTTCGTGATCGATGGCGTGGTCACGCATGCGTCGCTGTTCGGTGAAGTCGCGCGTGATCTTCGCAAAACCGAACAGACGTCCATTGGGGTCGCGCAGCGCGTCGATAACCACATGCGCCCAGAAACGGGCGCCGTCCTTGCGCACACGCCATCCCTCGGCTTCATACTTGCCTGTGGTGCGCGCGGTTTCGAGATTGCGCCCCGGCAGATCGTCGAGCCGTTCGTCGACTGAATAAAAGCAGGAGAAGTGCCGTCCGACGATTTCGCTCGCTGCGTAGCCTTTGGCTTTCTGGGCGCCGGCGTTCCAGGTGACGACCATACCGTCCACATCCAGCATGTAGATTGCGTAATCCGTTATGCCTTCTACCAGGCGTCGGTAGACGTCATCGCCGGCATTCAAGAGGCTGCCTTGAAGACAGGCCACATGGTTCCTTGAATCTTGCTCGCTCGTGTGTGATTGCATTGTGGGTCTTTGGTCCCGCTAAACGGTTCGATGTACGTTAGCAGACAGTTCAGAACTCAGCATGGTCTTGATTTTAGAACTCTTCATGCAACGATGCACCGACCGGGCTACGCCGTTGCCGTGTTCTGAGTCAGACGAAACAGCGAAACCGCTTGTGTCAACCGACGGCCTTGGGCATCGAGCGATTGCGATGCCGCCGCCGCTTCTTCGACCAGGGCGGCGTTCTGCTGCGTCACCTGATCCATTTGCGAAATCGTCTGGCTCAATTGCTCGATACCATTGCTTTGCTCGTTCGATGCCGTTGCGATTTCACCCACGATATCGCTGACCTTCGAGACCGTTTCCAGTACCTGCGCCACGGTCATGCCCGCTTCTCCAGCAAGCGACGAGCCTTCCGAGATGCAGCCCACCGACGCCTCGATCAATTCCTTGATCTCCTTTGCCGCGCTGGATGAGCGTTGCGCCAAGGAACGTACTTCCGCTGCCACGACGGCGAAACCACGCCCCTCTTCTCCAGCGCGGGCGGCTTCGACGGCTGCATTCAACGCAAGAATGTTGGTCTGGAATGCGATACCTTCGATGATGCCGGTAATATCCGCGATCTTTTCCGAGCGCACGCTGATCTCCGACATGGTCGCAACCATTCGGTTCACGGCCGTATTGCTCTGGTGCGCGACAGTAGTGGCCGTCGACGAAAGCGCTCGTGCCTGGTGCGCATGCTCGGCGTTCTGCCGAACCGTCGACGTGAGCTCCTCAACGTTCGATGCCGTCTCTTCGAGCGAAGCGGCCTGTTCTTCAGTACGAGTCGAAAGATCCGCGTTTCCTGCTGCGATCTGATTCGATCCAGTGGCAATGCTGTCGGCTGATGCCCGCACGTTGGCGATAAGTTCGACGAGCTTGGTTTGCATCGTGCTCATTGAAGCAAGCACGCTTGTCGGGGGCGCCTTGTCCGCGCCCGCAACGGCACTCAGGTCACCGCTTGCAACCCGCTGCACCACCTCGCTCAATGTATCGGGCTCGGCACCCAGAGCGCGCAGGATGCTGCGTGTGATGACCGCACCTGCAATCGCCGCCGACAGGGCCGCTGCCACACAGGCAGCGATCAGCAACAAGCGCGATATCGCGTAGTGTTGAGCTGACTCACGCACGAGCATTGCTTCGCGCTGACTTGTCATATCGGAATAGTCCTGCGTTGCCTTGACAAGCGCTGCGAGTAACGGGCGGCACTCGTCGTTCATCTTCGCAATCGCTTCATCATGCCTGCCCTTGAGCGCGAGATCGACAATGGCAAGTGCGACGGGACCATATAACGATTCAACCCGATTGATCTCTTCGACGCGTGCACGCACTTCGGGCGTCACGTCCGTCGCGCCCGCTACCAGGTTGTCGAAGTTTCGGAGATTGCGCTGGACATCTTCGTGAGCCTGGATGACCGCGGCCTTTTCGATCTCGAGATCAGCAGGCTTGGTGACAAGCACGAGATTGCGCGCGGCAATCGCTCGCCGGTCGACGGCGGTACGAATTCTTTCCGCAATGTTCGCCCGGGTGTTGATCCCGTTCACAAAGGATTCGAACCGCTGGTTCGATGCACTGAGCGATTGAACCGATAATGCCGCAACGATCAGTACTGCGCCGGTGAGCGCGCCGAAGCCGGTTGCCAGCTTCGTTTTTACTTGCATACGTTGGAGATTCATTTTTTCGTGTATTGGGTGCGTCACGAGAAATCAAGTCCTGTTCGCGACGTTAATGGCGAGCCTTCGTCGTGCAAGAGAACGAAAGCGAATGTACTGCACATTGCTTTACTTAACGGGGCCTGCCACCCCAACTTTAGTGTCGACAAATGTTGTGCAGGAAATGCAGACGTTTGCTGGCGAATTTATCTGCGTGAGAAGTCCTGGTGCTTGCAGCCCCGATGGCCTCGACGGAGGTTGCATGAGACGCCGTGTTCCTGGATTGGCTCACGATTCAGCGATCGCGCAAGAAAATTTAGGTTCCCAAACAAAATTTTTAACGCGTGTGGAGAAAAAATATCGCGCTGATGAGTTCGGCACTAATTACTGATTTCGTAGCTCGCAAGATCGTCGCAAACGATTGCAAAACACGCGGCGTCCCTTAATTAAAAGTTATTAGCGCTTGTCCACGTTTTATCCACCCAAACACAGGTGCGCTGCTGAATCCTCCGCCTTTGCGCGCTCTCAAGTTCGTTTTAAGCACGCCGTAAATAGGCTCACCACCTACCTGCCGACCGTATCCGAAGAGATTCATCGGTAGGGACGGTGGGGATGTTTTTGGCCGGCTCGCACGGAATGGGCGAGTCAACTACCTACCGTTAAAAGGATGTAAAAGATGCGCAAAGTCATTAAGGCATTTGTTCGCGACGAACGTGGCGTGAGCGCCATGGAATACGCAGTGTTGGCAGGCATCGTCGTGATCGCTCTTGGCGCCATGGCAGCTACGTTCAAGACCAGCACGGGCACCATGTTCACCAACTTGTTCACCAAAGTCACTGCGTCGCAAAACAAGGCGAACTAATCGCCTCGCCGGAGATCCGGCTGCTTGGCGGCCAGATCTCCTTCTTAACCAACTCTGAATTGCGCTCATCGTGTTACTGCCCCTGACCATCCGTTTGTTTGTCCTGTGCGCGCTGTTATGGCTTGCAGTATTCGACGTCCGGTTCCGGCGTTTGCCCACGAAGATCGTACTTGCGATAGGCGCACTGTTTTTTGTCGATGCGTTGTTTCTCCGGATGCCGTTCGGCGACGTGCTGAAACACGTTGCGCTTGCGTTGGGCGTGTTCCTTTTCTGTGCTGTCTTGTTCGCGGCGAACCTGCTCGGCGGTGGCGACGCAAAACTTGCAGCAGTGATTTTTCTATGGGTTGGCCTGGGCTTGTCGATACCAGCGATGACCTTGATTTCCGTGATCGGGACGGTTGTATCGCTTGTCAGTCTCGCCACGAAACGAATAAACCCGGAGCACCGCTCCCAGCAGATGCGAGTACTTGCGATGTTTTCAGGTACGCGTGGCGTGCCGTATGGCGTTGCACTCGCGCTAGGCGGCGGTACGGTCATCGTGCTGCCAGTCTTGCTCCCAATATTATTGACGCGATAGGACGGCGTCCCTATGTCCAACATCATCAAATTCAGCGTGCTTCTGGTTGGAGCGGTCCTGATCGCGTTGATTGTGCGTGTGGTTGTGACCAGCGCCTCTCAGTCGGCGGCTCCGACTCTCAGCACTGAAAAAGTCCTGGTCAGCGCAGCAGACCTGCCGCAGGGGCTGTTGCTGCGCGATGAAGATCTGACGTGGAAGAAGCTTCCGGCCGAAAGCGTTCCGCCCAACGCGATCATCTCGGGAGCGCCAGGCGCAACCGACCTGAAAGGCGCGCTGCTGCGCCACCCGGCAGCAATCGGTACCGTCCTCGTCTCCGACGACGTGATTCTGCCGAACGCGCCGGGCTTTCTCGCTGCGACGCTCAAACCGGAAATGCGCGCGGTGTCTGTCGCCGTGGACGACGTCTCCGGCAACGCCGGTCTCATCCAGCCAGGTGACTACGTGGACCTGTTGCTCACGCAACAGATGGAGCGGCGCACCGATTCGCCGGACCTCGCAGTGTCGAGTGAAACGGTGGTCGAACACGTGCGCGTCCTGGCAGTGGGCTCGGAGATCCAGCGTCCCAAAACAGGCGATACACCCGACATCAACAACCGCGCCCGCACGGTCACGCTGGAAGTCACACCGCGCATGGGCGAAGTCGTCGCAGTTGCCGCGCGGCTCGGCAGCCTGTCGCTGGCGTTGCGCAGCTTCGCCACCGTCACGCGCGACCCGGCGGTGCCTTTTGCCGGAAGCGCTGCGATGTCAGCGCCTGTTTGGGCCGGCGACATCTCGCGGGCGGTGCGTGATTTGCCGCGAGCGCACACGTTCCAGCCTACGTCTTCGTCCACTGCGTCAATGCCGCCAATGCCACACGCTGTAACGATCTACAGAGGTTCCGAAAAAGCAGACGCAACAACGAGCGTCGCTCAGGCCACCGGCACACCGGCGCCCGGCGATGTGCCGCCACTGCCTGCCGTATCTACACCGCGCTGATGCATGCGCAAACCGGTGGAATCGTATCCACTCGCCAGGATAGAGAGTCATGAAAATGCAGTTTGGTTCGATTCGAAAGCAGCTTGGGACGACCGCTTTCGCCGTGGCGTGTGGCGCGTCATGCGTTGTGCCCACGTTCGCCGCGTCGCCCGTGTCGTCGTCAAAAGCCGTGCGGGAACACGCCCAGACGGGCACGCCACGGTCTGTAGCAGCACTGGCCAACCCCAACGCCAACATGCTCTCGGCGCCGACGCAGGGAACGCTCGAAGTGGGCGCGGGCAAGGGCGTGCTGGTTCGCCTCAGTGAAGACGCGGTGTCGGTGTTCGTCGCCGATCCGACCGTGGCCGACGTGCACGTCCCATCTCCGAAAGCCGTGTTCGTACTGGGTAAGAAGGCCGGCACCACGACGCTCTATGTGCTTGGCGCAAACAACAAGACGCTGGTGCAACGCACGGTGTACGTGGGACGCGACATGGACTCGTTGCGCAACATGATCGCCGCGCGCTTCCCGAACATGAACGTGCAATTGACGACCGGTCAGGGCTCGCTGATGGTGACGGGACAAGCCCCGACTTCGACCGATGCCGATGCCGTCGTTGACTCCCTTACCCCCTATCTCGCCGACAAGGAGGTGCTGGTCAACCGCATGACGATCGACCGTCCTTTGCAGGTCCAGCTGCGCGTGCGGATCACCGAAGTGGATCGTAATGTGACCCAGCAGCTCGGCATCAACTGGCAAGCGATGGGCAATGCGGTCGGCAACATCTATGGCGGTATTTTCAGCGGCCGCTCGATCTACAACCTGAACAATCCGATCACCACACCGTCGGGTGGCACTACCTACCCTCTCAACCTGCCGACCAACAACGCGTATTCGTTGTTTGGCGCATTCAAGACGAACAATGTGGATATTCGCGCACTGGTCGACGCCCTGAACCAGGAAGGGTTGTTGACGATACTTGCAGAACCGAATCTCGTGGCACTCTCGGGACAGACAGCGAGCTTCCTCGCAGGCGGCGAATTTCCGATTCCGGTATCGCAGACCAACGGCGCGATTTCGGTTGAATTCAAGCAGTTCGGCGTGAAGCTGGATTTCACGCCGACTGTTTTGAACGATCACCGCATCAGTCTCAAAGTACGTCCTGAAGTCAGTCAGATCGATACATCGGTGAGTGTCACCACAGGCGGCATCACCGTGCCGGGACTGAGCGTGCGTCGCGCCGATACCACCGTGGAACTCGGAAGCGGCCAAAGCTTCGCCATTGGCGGGCTGCTCCAGAGCAATACCACGGACATTATTTCGCAGGTCCCGGGCATGGGCTCGATTCCGATCCTGGGCAAACTGTTTTCATCGACGAACTATCAGAACAACAAGACCGAACTGGTCATCATGGTCACGCCGTATCTGGTCGAGCCGACGGACCCGTCGAAACTGCGCTCGCCGCTGGAATCACTGACGTCGCCGAGCAATGACGTCGAATACAGCTTCAGCCGTCAAGCCGGCGCACCGGCCGACGCCGCACAACCGCGTCTTGTCGGCGCAGCCGGCTACGTTTACTGAGCCAGACACCATGAAATCCGCCCGCCTTCTCACCCTTGTTCTCGCGTTCACCTTCGCTGTCGGACTCAGCGGCTGTTTCAAGCCGCCGCGCGGCATGCCGGACCAGACAACCGTCGGTTTCGATGGCAAGTCCGCGCTGCCGCCGGACTGCGACACCCTCTCCCGCCCTTCCGTGCTGACGGACGCCGGATGGCACCGGCCAAGCATGCAATGGGGCTGCGCGACCTACACGAATCTGGCCGCTCAGATCGCGAACCCCAAGGACCTCGTCGCGCCCGAAAAACTCGGACCAGCCGATGCGGCCGTAGCGGCGAGCGCCGTTCACCGTTACAAGAATGGCCGGGTCATTCCGCTCGACACATCAACGTCGCGCGATTCCAAGTGACGACGGTCAGCGACCCCTGCGAGAAGAACACATGAGCACAACAGAGTTCAGGGTATCGAAAGCGAAGTCGGGCGCGCGGGTTGCCGACTTCATCGCGTTCGTGACGGATCGGACGACCGAGCAGATCCTCAAGAGTTTCGTCCTCGAAGAGGCTATGCCGCACGTGCATATCGTGCTGGGCAACATTGATGAAGCCATTGCCTATTTGTCGAAGATAGAACGCTCACCGCAATTCCTGCTAGTCGATCTGCATGGCTCGACCATGCCCCTGTCCGACCTCGGCCGGCTCTCTGAAGTCTGCGAGCCGTCGGTACAAGTGGTCGCGCTTGGCGAGCGCAACGACGTAGGACTGTTCCGCAGCCTGCTGAAACTCGGTGTGCGCGATTACTTGGTCAAGCCGCTGACCGTTGAACTGCTCAAGCGCACTTTCAGCATGCAGGATGGAAAGGTCAACCCCGTGACGCTCACGCGCGCTGGCAAGACCATTGCGTTCGCGGGCGCACGCGGCGGTGTGGGCGTCACTACGCTCGCGCTCAATGTGGCGCGGCATCTGGCCGAAGAGACGCACCGGCGGGTCGCCTATGTTGACCTGAATATTCACGGCGGCGCAGCGAACAGCATGCTCGGCATTCAGAGCAACAACGGCCTCACCGATGTACTGCACAACGTGAACCGGCTCGACCCGCAGTATGTCGAGCGCACACTGGTCCCGAAGAGCCGCCGTCTGTTCGTCCTGTCTTCGGAACTCGACCTGGGTACAGCGGCACCGTTCGAGGCGGCTGCGCTTCCGCGCGTGCTGGACTTGCTGTGCGACAGCTTTCACTATGTGATCCTGGATATCGACACCCCGTCCACAGCGCTCGCGCAGCAGGCCTTCGACCATGCAGCGCGTGTCTATCTGGTCGCGGACCGCACCGTGCACTGCACGCGTGAAAGCATCCGGCTGCTCCGCTTCATTGAAGATCGCGACAACAATCCGCCGACTTCGATATTGCTGAACAACCCTAACTCCGCGACGGCCGGCAAGGTGCAGCCTGCAGATTTCATGCACGCGGTAGGCCGCTCCACGCTCTACGAAGTACCGTTCGAGACAAAGGCGGTATCGATCGCAGAGAACCTGGGCGAACCCGTCATGGAGAAGGCCCCTGCGGGATTCAATCAAACCATTGCGCGCATTGGACGGGACCTTACCGGACAGCACTCCGCTCCGGAACTCACGTTCTTCCAGAAACTCAAGTTGAGGAAAGGCTGATGTTCGGCACGAAGCAGCTTGTCCCTTCCGATACGAATTCGGCCGCCGGCGACGTTGCCGATCCGCTCGCATCGCTCGAAGCCGTCATTGCCGCAGCCACCCAGACGGTCGAGACCCCGCGTCCAGTTGCGTCCGCGCCGGCGGTTACCGACGGCAACGAGATGCTGGTCCGCTCCGAGCTGTTCAAGACCATCCGCGCGGCCGTCTTTGCGTCGATGAACGCCTCGGCCGTGGTCGGCAAAGGCCGAGAGCAAATGAAGCCGGGCGTCGAGAAACTGGTCGGTGAGATTGCCGAGCGCGAGCGCCTGAATATCACGGTTACGGAGCGCGGGCAGATTGTGGGCGAATTGCTCAACGACATGTTCGGCCTCGGTCCGATCGAACCGCTGCTTGCCGATGAAACCATTACGGACGTGCTCGTCAACGGTCCCGATCAGGTCTATGTGGAGCGCCACGGCCGCCTTGAATTGACGCCGTACAAGTTTCGCGACAACGCGCACGTGGTCAACGTGGCGCAGCGCATTGCGGCAGGCGTGGGGCGCCGTGTGGATGAAAGCAGTCCGATGGTCGACGCGCGTCTCGCGGACGGCAGCCGCGTAAACGTCGTCCTACCCCCGCTCGCCATTCACGGCGCCACCATCTCGATACGGAAATTTTCCAAGCGCAACATCACGCTGCACCGGATGGCGCAGCAGGGCAACATGTCGCCGCAGATGGCGAACGTACTCAAGCTGGCCAGTACGTGTCGGCTTAACATCATCGTGTCGGGCGGCACGGGTTCTGGCAAGACAACCCTGCTCAACGCGCTTTCGCATTTCATCGATTTAGGCGAACGCACCATCACCATTGAAGATGCGGCCGAGTTGCAACTCGTGCAGCCACACGTGGTCAGCCTCGAAACCCGGCCCGAAAATGCCGAAGGGCTCGGCGGCGTCGCGCAACGTGATCTCGTGCGTAATGCGCTGCGGATGCGTCCGGACCGGATCATCCTCGGCGAAACACGCGGACCTGAAGCGTTCGACGTCTTGCAGGCCATGAACACGGGCCATGACGGGTCGATGACCACCATCCACGCAAACACGCCGCGTGACGGCATCACGAGACTGGAAAGCATGGTCATGATGGCAAACGGCAACCTGCCACTCTTGTCGATCCGCCGCCAGATCTCGAGTGCCGTGCACATGATCGTACAGATCGAGCGGATGCGCGACGGCATGCGCCGGATCACGCGCGTTACCGAGCTTGTCGGCATGGAAGGCGACGTGATCATCACGCAGGACCTCTTCACCTTCCGCTACGACGCGACGGCCTACAGCGAAGAGGTCAAGGGTGTGTTCGAAGTTGGCGCCATGCGGCCGGCATTCATTGCGCGAGCCGCGTATTACGGGCTCGAAGACGCGCTTCTTGACGCAATGAAGCCATGAGCACCGTCGACCTCCTGACCACGT
Organism: Burkholderia sp. PAMC 28687; assembly: GCF_001577465.1. Classification (NCBI taxonomy): domain Bacteria; kingdom Pseudomonadati; phylum Pseudomonadota; class Betaproteobacteria; order Burkholderiales; family Burkholderiaceae; genus Burkholderia; species Burkholderia sp. PAMC 28687. Next base: position 932,643 of record NZ_CP014506.1, on the reverse strand, counting down.
GTTCGTTCGCCGCCGCCCTGCTGCTGGGCGTGATGGTGTTCGTACTGCAGGACATTCGCAAGAACCAGCCCGACGCCCGCATCAAGACGCGCATGCACCTTGCATTCGCGGTAACCGCCACTGACAAGAAAATCCGCAGCAAGTTCGAGACCGACCTCTTCAACGTCATCCAGAGCGATAACGCCGTGACGCGATGGACACGGCCAAAACTCGCGCGCCTGAACACGGTGGCCGGGGCCAAGGGGTTGCGCATCGTGATCGGTGCCGCGATCGCGGGCGAGCTGCTTGCGCTGGCCATGACGACTTTCATGCCGCTGCCGGACATCGCAACACCTATTTTGATGATTGCATTGCCCGTGCTCGGCGGCATGCAGGCGTATCGCTTCTTGATCAACCGCTTTCGCAAGCACTTCCTCGATTCATTCCCCGACGTGATCGACATGATTGTGCGCGCTGTGCGTGCCGGCGTGCCGGTCACGCACGTGATCGGCACCGCGGCCGATGAATGCCCAGAACCGTTGCGGCGCGAATTCAAGCTGATGAGCGACGCGCTTCAAGTCGGCCTCGATCTCGAGGAAGTGCTGGCGGTTGCGGTCAGGCGTATCGAGATCGCGGACTTCTCGTTTTTCTGCGTGTGTCTGCTCTTGCAACGCGAAACCGGCGGCCAGCTTGGCGAGACGCTGGAAAACCTGGCGGGCATCGTCCGGACCCGGCGCGAGATCCGTCAGAAAACCCAGGCACTCACGGGCGAAGCTCGCATTACGACCAAGATCCTCGCCGCTATTCCCGTGATCATCATGCTAAGCATGTATGCGCTCAATCGCGATTATTTGCTGGTGCTGTTCGGAACACCCGCGGGCCATAAACTGATGACGTTCGCGTCCATCTCGATCTCGATCGGACTTATGGTGGTGAACAAGATGGCGAAACTGGACACATCTCGATGAGCAACGAAAGCATTGAAACGCTGATCAACCTGACGATGCTGCTCGCGCTCTTCGCCGTCCTTGCGATCTGGTGGGCAAGCAAACACGGCGGCAAACGCGGCCGGATCGCGGAACGTGCGCGGACCGCTTCGGTTGATCTGCGCGTCGAGCATAGCGGTGGCGACCAGCCGGACCAGACGCCGGCCAGGCGAGTGAAGGTGCTGCTACGGCTTGCGAAGGTTGGCGACAAGCTGCCGCTCTTCGACGCTAAATATAGGCTGAAGCTGAAAAAGACCATGGTGCAAAGCGGCTATCGCAGCCCCCGTGCCGTCTCTATCCTGCTGGCCATCAAATTCGTATTCGGTCTGGTGTGCGCAGCACTCACAGTGATGCTGGGGTCGAGTATTCCTGTGGTCGGTGCGTTCCCGGCATTCCGCGGCATCCTGATGCTGGCGGTGTTCATAGTCGGCATGATCGTGCCGGAATATTTCGTCGCGTGGCGTTCGTCGCGGCGCCGCAAAACAATGGCCGGATGCCTGCCTGATGCGCTCGACCTGCTCGTGATCTGCACGAACGCGGGCAATAGCCTGGGCGTCAGCATCCGGCGCGTAGCCGATGAACTCGCAATGATCTGCCCGCCGCTTTCCGGCGAATTCGCCCTGACCGCTGACGAACTTAAGCTCTCCGGCGACAGCACCCGTGCACTGCAGGAACTGGCGGAACGTATTGACCTGCCTTCGATTCGCGCACTGATTTCCACGCTCACGCAATCGCTGCGCTACGGCACGCCGATCTCATCGGCATTGCGCACCCTGTCGCGTACCGAGCGGCTTGCGCACATTGTCTCGCTCGAAGAAAAAGCCGCGAAGCTCGCGCCAAAGATGGTCGTACCCATGATGCTCTTCATCTTGCCAGCGGTCGTCGCGGTTGCAGCCGGCCCGGCTGTCATCCAACTCCTTGCTTACGTGGCCACTCAATGAAAACCGACAAAAGTCCTGACGCCACGCGCTTGTACGCCGCTGGCAGCGCCGCCCGACGTTTTTATACGCTGGTGCTGGGCGTTCTGACACTTGCGGCATGCGCCGCCTGCACCACTACGACACGGCAGGTTTCCGAGGTAAGGCCCGTCCTTCAAAACAACACGCCGGGCACCATGAGCGAGTTGCGACTCGCGGACTCCGCACTCGATTCGGGCAATATTGAACTCGCGACCACGCTGTTCAACAAGGTGCTACAGACTAACCCGAATTCGGTCGCGGGGATTACCGGACTCGGCAACACGCTTTATGCTGTGGGCGACTTCACGCGGGCAGGTGTCTATTACAACCGCGCTATCAAGATTGATGCGGCTGCGGTGACGCCGATGATCGGATCAGCACGTGTGGCGATCCACCAGCGCCGTTTCAACGATGCGATCAAGACATACCGCGAAGTGCTCGCGCGAGTTCCGAACGACCCGACGGCGTCCGCCGGCCTTGGTGCCGCACTTGACCTGAACAACGACCATGCCGGCGCCCAGGCCGTGCTCAAGCAGGCGCTCGCCGCGAATCCCGGCGACCCGATGTTGTGTGTCAATCTCGGCTTGTCGCTCATTCTTGGCGGCAATCCGCGCGAGGGCGCCAATGTATTGCTCGACGTCACACGATATCCTAGCGCGCCACCACAGGCCCGCCAGGACCTCGCACTCGCCTATGGACTGATGGGCAATAACGATGCCGCCGCCGAAATTCTGGGGCACGACTTGCCGAAAGCGTCGGTGCAGGACAACCTGCGTTTCTACGACATCCAGCGTGCACATCTGTCGCAAGCGGGAAGCGCGGGGACGGCCAACGTGCAGCCTGTTCCGGCCGTTGCAATCCAGTCGGCGAGCGTTCGATGAAAGCGCCTGGACCGCGTAGCCTGCGCGCGCTGTTTGCGCGGATGCTCGGCGACAGTCGCGGCGTTTCGGCGATTGAATTTGCGGTTGTCGGACCGATCGTTTTCATCCTGATCCTCGGGACGCTGGAACTGGCGCTCGACATGTTCGTGGATGCATCCGTGCAGCTCGCGGCCCAAGCCGCGTCGCGCGTTGGCCTGACAACCGTAGATCCTTCTTCCGGAACACGCGCGGATCAGGCGAAGACAATCGTTGCGGCGGCTCTGATTCTTTTGGACACAGATTTGGTGTAAAACCTGTGTTCGAAAAAGGATCTGTTGATGCTGAAGCAAATGGATGTGAATGCCGTTGCACCGGAGGCGCTGGAAGGGGCGCGTAGCGCGACTGGAAGCGCCTTCGGTGCAACCGTCGAAGTCAAGCGCTGGTCGTCGGGCCGCAAGCGCAGTGTGGTGCTCAGACTGCTACGCGGTGAGTCCGTGGACGCCGTTTCCCGCGAGGTGTCCGTGACGATCGCCCAGCTTGAAGAATGGCGTGCGCTCGCTCTGGCCGCCATGGAGGCTGGCCTGAAGGCGCGTGAGAGTGATCCTCTGGAGGCGAAGCTCGACGAAGCCGTCCGGCGTGTCGGCGAGTTGTCCATGGAAGTCGAGATCCTGCGCAAGGAACGTGAGAGGCAGGCCCGCCACCCTTTGGGCGTTCGGAGGTCCTCGAAATGAGCAATGGGACCTCCGCCAGTACGGGCAAGAGCTATGGATTGCAACGGGTTTGCCGGGTGCTCGAATTGCCACGCTCGACGATCTATGCCGCGAGAGCCAGAGCGGCGGCCAGCGTAGTGCCGGTCACCGGCCTGAAGCGTGGTCCGAAGCCGAAGGTGCCTGATGCCGACCTTCTGCAGGCCATCAGGGCCGATCTGGCGGCCTCGCCGTTCACCGGTGAAGGATCTCGCAAGGTCTGGGCGCGGCTGCGCATCCTGCGCGATATTCGCGCTTCCCGGACCCGCGTGCTGCGATTGATGCGAGAGCATGGCTTGCTCTCGCCGCATCGGCGGCCTCAGGGCAATCCGCAGCTGCACGACGGCAGAATTACGACGGACCATCCCAACGAGATGTGGGGCACCGACGGGACCCGCATCGAAACCGTTGATGACGGCATGGTCTGGATTTTTGCGGCCGTCGATCATTGCGATGCCCTGTGCACCGGCATCCATGTGGTCAAGATCGGCGACCGCTTCGCTGCGCTGGAGCCGATTAGCCAGGGGCTGCGCAGCGAATTCGGCGCAATCGGTGCCGAGGCTGGCCGGGGCCTGATGTTGCGCATGGATCATGGCTCGCAATACACGTCGGACGATTTCCGCAACCAACTGAAATTCTGGGGCGTCACGGCGAGCTTCGCTTTCGTTGCCGAACCGCAGACCAACGGGGTTGCCGAGCGCTTCAACCGCACGCTGAAGGAACAGGCCATTCATGGTCACATATTCAAAAATGTGGAGGAGGTCCGGGCTGCCGCCATCGCGTTCAAGGACCGATACAATCGCCATTGGCGTCTCGAAAAACTGGGCTTCATGTCGCCCCTCGAAGCCCGTCAGGCGCGCCTGTTGAAGCAGGCCGCCTGAGCTGCAACGCTGTGTCTAAACAACCGGAGCCGATACAGCGAAGACAATCGTAATGGCCTATCTCGGACGATGGAAAAGCGTAGGCGCCACCGTCACCATTGCGACATTAAATTACGGCACTTACGGCAACGTAGGCACCAAAAGCTACACCAACGACCTCGGCACGTATGGCAACGTTGTCTCGTACAACATCACCGTGACAATGCCGGGCTTCTCCGGCATCCCCCGGTTATTTGGCGTAAGCACGCTGACCTTCCAGCGCAACTATCTCGTTCAGAATGAAAAATGAATAGTCCGTTCCAGAGCCGGGAGCCGCGACCAACCTCTCCCCCGCGTTCACGTTCAAACCTGCATAACGTCCTTCGCGCAGACGGCGGCAGTGTCGCAATCGAGTTTGTGCTTATCGTTCCATTGATGCTGCTCCTGCTGCTCGGTTTCACCGAGATCTATCTCTACATGCGCGCTGTCAGTATTGTCGAGCGGACGGCTTTCACGCTCGCCAATTCCGTGGGGCAGATGACGCAGGTTATCAACGACCAGTCCACTGCCAACGCCAGCAATCTCGGCGCGGTGTGGCAGGCTGCGAACCTGATCGCCTCGCCAGTCGATCTCCAGACCAGTGGCGGCGTGATCCTCACGTCGATTTGCGACACCACCAACAATTGCGGCGCGAACGCCGTGCAAATGATTCCACCCACAAAGGGTTTGCCGGCTATTGCGTGGACGCAGAAGGCATCGTGGATGGGCAAAAACGCGCCGTCCTCGCGGATCACATCATCGAATCTTCTGCCGAAAGGCTGGCCGTTCTATGGAGGTGATTCCGCAACCGCCGTCGAGGTGTTTTACACCTACACGCCGTTTGCAATGACGGCCCCCTTCTGGGCCGATGCGCCACTTACGCAGACCATCTACAAAGTGGTTTACGTACGTCAGCGCTCGGGCTTGCCGCTCACGCTAGCCACTTCGGGTTAGCAGCAATGCGCTCTGCAAATATCCGATGAAATCTACGCACGAATCCTGCGCACCAACTGTTTCCTCGCGATCCGTCACGACCTTGATGACGGGAGACAGCGGCGTCGTCACAATGATGTTCGCGGTCTGCGCCAGCCTGATGTTCGGCGCAATGTGCACGGCACTCGACCTGATCGACTACGAGATGACACAGGAGCGCATGCAGATGGCGCTTGACGTAGCGACTATTTCCGCAGGCGTCGATCTTGCGCACTATGCTGATGCTGCCGGCAAGGACTCTTCCGCCTGGAAAGCGGACGCCCGCGCGTTCTACAGCGGCAACATGCCGACAGGCTACCTGGGCCTCACCATGCCCGACGCAAATTTCAAGGCGACGATCAGTGGCTCGCCTGCGGCCGGGCAGACCATCCAGCTCACGGCATCGGGCTCGATCCCGTTGCTTGCACCCTTATTCTTCGGGAACAATCTGCCAAGCGGCGGCACCGGCTCAGGATCGGGATCGCCGGCCGCGCCGGACACCACAACAGTCGCCGCCGCCAACTCCGCGTTTCGCTTGCCGCAAAGCACGCTGGAACTTGCGCTCGTGCTCGACAACACCGGGTCGATGGCCGATTACGCCAGCACCGACCAGAGCCAGGGAACCAAGATCGCGGGATTGCGCTCTGCGGCAAACACGCTCGTCGCAAGCGTGCTCGGCCAGTCCGGAAATCGCTCGTATGTGGGCCTTGTTCCGTTCACGACCATGGTCAACGTCGGTTCATCATTGTCAGCATCCGGCAGTTGGCTCACCCCCGCGGCCAGCGACAAAAACAGCTACAACTCGGCGGGGATTTCGTCGAAGTATCAGTCGTCGGGAACGGGATCGGGCTGGGCCGGATGCCCGGTAGAACCGCGGGTCGGGAGTGCGAAGCAACTGTTTCCGAAGGCCTACGCACCAGCCGATTCGCCAGGCTTCACGCCGTTCTACTACAACGTGCCGCCACAGGGCTTCAAGATCACCAACTACGACAGCAGCAAAACCAAGTGCGCGGTAACCAGCGTCAACAGCGTGCTTAATGTACCCCTGACCTACCAGACCAACGGTTCGGCCAGCTACTGCGGCACGGTAAGTGCAACCCCTGTCTACAACGCGTGGGGACAGCCGGTCGCCACCGGCAGCACGCTGCCCGCAACGACCACGTGGGATCAGAACGGCACCTCGGGATCGCGGCCGTGTTCGATCCAGCCAATGCAGTTCCTTACACAGGACATCAATACACTGAACAGCGCGATCAACCAGATGCAGGCCAACGGTTCGACCATCATCCCTACCGGCTTGCTGTGGGGATGGCGCATGGTCTCTTCGGCGTGGTCGCCGCAAGTGTCAGGTTCAAACGGCTGGATATCGTCCGATGCCAACCTGCCCCGCCCTGAAGCGACCACCCAGGGATTGCAACGCGTGGTGATCGTCCTGACCGATGGTGAGAACGACCCGGGCACGGCAAACGGCATCATGCCTTCCCCGTCGTTCAACGGTCTGTCCGGCGTCGGGAACAGCACGCTGACAGCGCCAACGGGCGGCCCGACCAACGGTTCGATGACATCCGTGTCGGACATTAACACGTTCCAGCTTTCTGTCTGCAACGCGATGAAGAACGAAGGCATCACCATTTATTCCATCACGTTCGGGACCTACGGGACCGACTCGGCAAGCAAGCAAGCGCAGCAGACCATGCAAAGCTGCGCGTCACCCGGTAACTACTACCATGCGCCGACCAACGCGGCGCTCACCTCGATCTTCCAGGAGATTGCCGGCAATCTCGGCATCCTGCGGCTGACTCGCTGAGCTTCATGCGGGCGATGCCAAGGCGTCGCCCGTTTGCCCGAAAAACTCAAGTAGTAGTTAGGCTTCCTGATGTATATCAATCTGACCAGCGAACTCTCTTTCGTTTCAACACGCTGCTTCTTGTCGGTTAATTATTCTGCCTCGAGCACAAACACAGGCTTACCCATCGGCATCTTTTTCTGCTTGTGCGGGATCCCATTTCAATAACTGCCGTACACCCCGTCAACGACCTCATCTGACTATCAAGATTCTTCTGGCCAGGCCGTTAGAAGCCACATACAACCCGCAACGTAACGTCTTGATGATGAGTAGAAACCGCCATTTGCATCAGTGGATCACCGGCACCGCCAGCATCGCCGCGATGGGACTGCTTTGCGCTTCGTACGTCTCTTCTGCCTTGGCGGAGGACACCCCGGCTCCGGACAACGCACCGCACATGTTCACGCTGAGCGGCTTCGGAACGCTCGGCATGACCCATTCGAGCCTGGACACAGCCGACTTCACGAGTACCGCATTCGAGCCGAACGGTGCCGGCCATAGCCGCAAGTACGACTTCGCCGACGACAGCAAGATCGGCCTGCAACTCACCGGCCAGTTCACCGACAAGCTATCGGCTGTTGTCCAGGTTGTGTCCGAGCATCGCTACAACAACACGTTCGTGCCAACGCTCGAGTGGGCCAACGTCAAGTACGCCATTACGCCGGATCTGAGCGTGCGCGCCGGGCGGATCGAACTGCCCACCTTCCTGAACTCGGATTACCGAAACGTGGGTTATGCAAATCCCTGGGTGCGGGTGCCGATCGAGGTGTACAACACTGTGCCGATCACCAATAGCGACGGCGCGGACATGTCGTACCGGTTGCGCCTGGGCGGTGTTGCGAACACGGTTCAACTGCTCTACGGCTACAGCTCGTTCCACGTCAACCCGGGCATGCTCAAGGCATATGGAACCGCGATCACCGGTGTGTTCGATACCGTCGAATACGGCAACCTCACGCTGCACGCCGGATATCTTCACGCCAACGTCAAACTGGATTTCCTGCCTGAAAAAGAACCGGTGAATGTCTACAGCATCGCCGCGGCCTACGACAGTGGCCCGTGGTTCGTTCAGGGCGAACTCGCACGCGTCACCGTGAACCAGGTCACGCCGGGCTACGTGAGCGGCTATGTGACAGGCGGTTATCGCCTGGGCAAGTTCACGCCGTTCGCCACCTACTCGCAAGCACATTCTCTTGACCGCCCCACTCTCGCCTACAACTACAACATGGGGCAGAAGGACATTTCGTTCGGGTTGCGCTGGGACGTCGTCAAGAACGTGGATCTCAAAGTGCAGTACGACCATGTCTGGCTGCCCGCAAACTCAACCGGCTCATTCATCAACTTCCAGCCGAACTATCAACTCGGCAGCGGCACGAATGTGATCAGCGCCGCGCTCGACTTCGTCTTTTGATGAGTGCACCGTGAAAAACGCCAACCAATACATCAGGTCAGCATTGATCGCCATGCTTCTCGGGTTGTCCGGGGAGTCGGCAATGGCCCAGCTCATCGTGGTCGTATCCACCAAGAGCACGCTCACGGCATTGAGCGAACAGCAGATCGCGGACATCTTCCTCGGCCGCGCGGCCTACTTCCCGGGTGGCGGCAGCGCCATACCCGTCGATCTGCCCGAGGATGCAGCCGCGCGCAGCGAGTTCTACCGCAGGATCACGGGGAAGTCCTCTTCGCAGATGAAGGCTTACTGGTCCAAGCTGATTTTCACCGGCCGCGGCCAGCCGCCCCGCGAAGTGCAGGACCCTGCGGCAATCAAGCGAGCGCTTGCCGAGACGCCGAACGCCATTGGATACATGGATTCCCGCGATATCGATGCAAGTGTGAAACCGCTGCTGACGCTCAACTAGCGCAAGGCGGCACGGCATGATAAAGGCGCTCACAAGGCGCCTTGTCCCCCATATATGCAGAATGCGATTTTTTTCCATATCGCGCAGTGAGATACCGGAATTGGCACGATGAACTTCAATCGCCGAGAGTCACCCGCGAAACGCGGTACGTCAGATCGACAGCCGGAAAGTGCCATCGATGCAGGCAATGCTGCCGCGAAACGCACGCAATTAGTCGTGCGGGGAACGCGTGCGATCGTGAAACGGCTTGCCGAGGCCTACATCCTGATACCCGTTTTCACGGGCCTGCTGCTTTGCATTGCGTGGGCAGCGGTGTTCCATCTGATTTCGGTTGAAGGCGATGTTGCCGAAGATACGGCTGCGCAGTCGAGCCGTGAGATCGCCGACACCTATGAAGCACAACTGGTGCGCAACCTCAGTTCAATCGACCAGACGCTCAAGACGGTCAAGTACGCCTACGAAAGCAAAGGCGGCACGGCCATGGACGAGCTGCAGGCGAAGGGCCTGCTGCCGCCGTCCATCGTTTTCCGAGTATCGGTCGCGGGGGCTGACGGAAGCGTGTTTGCAGCGTCCGGGTCGCATGGGCCCTCGAATGTCTCGACGGACCCGTGCTTCGCGGCATTGCGTGCGCAGATCGATGCATCGATGCCCTGCGTGAGCCGCGTCAGCCTCAATCACGATACTGACACGCCCGAGATCACCTTCAGCCGGCGCCTGGAGCGCGCCGATGGCAGCTTCAACGGCAGCGTGATGCTCGCCATGGACCCGGCCTATTTCACGAGCGGTTATGAATATGCCCGCATGGGCGACAAGGGCATGCTGCTGCTCGCCGGGACGGACGGCGTCGTGCGCGCTCAGCAAACGGGCGAGTACACGTCGTGGGGCAGGTCGATATCGACCGTGGCAATTGCAGTCGCGCAGCAGGCGCTTGCGAGCGGTGCGAGGGTCGGCCCGTGGGACCAGGGCGTGCGGCGTTACACCACCATCCGCGCAATCCACGGCTTTCCGCTGATTGCGATGGTCGGTCTCAGCCAGGGCGAGCAGTTATCGGTTTTCCGCAAGCACAGGCACAACTATGTACTGTGGACGGCCATTGCCAGCGCCTTGCTGATCGTGCTTGCCGCTGCGCTCAGCCGGTCGAGCTGGCAGCTTGCAGTCAGCCGCCGCCGCGCACGGCAGGCGCAGCAGACCTATTACGCCGCATCGGAAAGAAGCCTCGACGCGTTTTTCGTCTTTCGTTCCGAGCGCGATGGCGCCGGCAATCTTCTCGGCTTCGTCATGACCGACGCCAACCGGCGTGGCAGCGTCGTGCTCGGACTGCCCCGCGAGATGCTGGTTGGCCGCAGTCTCGACGCGATCTTCCCGGATGCGCGCCAGAACGGCATGTTCGATGAATTTGCGGCCGTAGCGGAAACCGGAACGGTCCACGAACACGAATGGATGCACCTGTGTACCGACGACACGAAAGTATGGCTCCAGCGTCAGGTAGTGCGCGTGGACAACGGCGTGGTGGCGATCATGCGCGACATCAGTTCGCGCAAGCGCGCGGAAGTGCGCCGCGCCGAGCACAATCGGGTGCTGGAAATGATCGCGACCAGCACGCCGCTCGAAGAGGTGTTGTCCTATCTTGCGAGCCTGCTCGAATCGCAGATCTCGCGTGTTGCGTGCGTCGCGTTGCTGCGTGACGACGACGGCCTGCATCTGAAACTGGGCGCCGCGCCGGGGCTTTCCGAGCTGTACCGGAAGCGGATCAACGGCTCGCCCGTGAGCCTCGATGCAGGTCCGAGCGGCCGGGCAATTCACACACGCCAACCCGTCTACATCCCAGACGCAAGCAAGGACCCGGCTTTCATGGAGCAGATGCAGGCGTATGGCTTGAGCGGCTTCCAGGCATGCTGGGCGATCCCCATCCTCGCGCACGACGGCAGCGCCTTGGGCGCGCTCACATTGTTCGCCCAGGACGCGCACGAGCCCAGTGCGATCGAATCGCAAGTCATCGCAATGGGAACCCGCATTGCGGGCATTGCCATCGAACGGCATCGTGCCGAAGAGCGTATCCGGCACATGGCCAATCATGACGCGCTGACAGGCTTGCCCAACCGTACATTGCTGTCCGACCGCCTGAACCAGGTGCTGCTGCACGCACGGCGATACGAGCGCGGCGTCTCGGTGGTGTTCATCGACCTTGATAACTTCAAGCTCATCAATGACAGCCTCGGGCATCGCGCGGGCGACGATCTGCTGCGCACGGTCGCGGCACGCATGTCCGATTGCCTGCGCGCAACGGATACGGTGGTTCGTCTCGGCGGCGATGAGTTCGTGATCGTACTGTTTGACGACGATCAGAATGGTCCCGGCATCCACAAGACCATCGAGAAGATCCGCGAACGGATCATGGAACCGGTCGAACTGAACGGCGAGCAATATCGGGTGACGTGCAGCATGGGCGTGGCGAGCTATCCGGCCGACGGCGCCAACGCCGAAAGCCTGCTGATGAACGCCGATGCCGCCATGTACCGCGCCAAGGAACTCGGGCGCAACAACTACCAGATGTACACGCACGAGATGAACATCAAGGTGCACGAAAAACTGCGGCTGCAGGAGCAGTTGCGCGTGGCGTTATCGAACGGGGAGTTTCATCTCGAGTATCAGCCGCAAGTCGACCTGCGCACGGAAAGCGTGTTCGGGGTAGAGGCGCTGCTGCGCTGGCAGCATCCGACCGACGGCAACATCTCGCCCGCCACGTTCATTCCGGTTGCGGAGGAGACGGGCCTCATCATTTCCATCGGCGACTGGGTGCTGCACAAGGCCTGCATGCAGAACAAGCTGTGGCAGGACATGGGCTTCGCACCCATGACGGTGTCCGTCAACGTGTCCGCGCGGCAGTTCCTGCAGAAGGAACTCGTGTCGCGCGTGGCGCATGCGCTCAGCGAAAGCGGCCTGGATCCTCAGTATCTCGAGCTGGAGCTGACCGAAAGCGTGATCATGCAGGATCTCGACGGCGCGATCGCGACAATGCGGCAGTTGCAGGAGATGGGCGTGCGTTTGTCGATAGACGACTTCGGCACGGGATATTCGAGTCTCAGCGCGTTGAAGCACTTCCCGATCGTGCGCCTCAAGATCGACCAGTCATTCGTTCGCGAACTGCCGGGCAAGGACGACGACCGCGCGATCGCGATGGCCGTGATTTCGCTTGGGCGCCAGTTGAATCTCAAGGTGATCGCGGAAGGTGTGGAAACAGAAACGCAACTCGCCTTCCTTCGCGACAACGCCTGCAACGAGATCCAGGGTTATCACTACAGCAGGCCGTTGAAATCGCACGATCTGGAGCAGCTTCTCAGCCAGCCGTTCGTGTGGCCGGTCGCGGCTGCAGCGCTGGTGGATTAGCGTAGTGCGCCGTCTTGGCAGGTGCCTTGAGCACGGTCAGGATGACGGGTCCAGCGCCACACCTGTCCCCGCCTCCGCCTCCGCGCGAAGGAAATCGATCAGGGTATCGAGCATCCTGTGGCGGCGGGTCGGTCCACGGCGCAGGACAAACCGCCACGAAGCCGGACGTGACAGCTCCGGAAAAAGGCGCACCAGCCGGCCGCTGCGCAGTTCCGGCTCGATCAGCGGCGAGCGTCCAAGCGCGAGTCCCGCGCCGCCCACCGCCGCGCCGATCACCTGACTGAAGCTGCTGTAGCGAACGATCTTGGTATCGAAATCGTCAGGCAGCCCGAACTCGGCCGACCAGTTCAGCCAGTTGAGTTCAGGGAAATTTTCGTGCGCCTCCTGCAGCAGGCGGCAACGACACACCGCCGTGGATGCAAACGGATGCAACTCGGGGCTGCATACCGGAAAGACGTCCTCTTGCAAGAGGACGATGTCATCGGGACGCAACGCGTGATCGGCGACATGCACGACAGCGAGGTCGATGTCGTATCGGGCAAAATCCGGCTCGCCATCCTGAATGATGGCGTTGAGCGGCGTCGCGGGATTGGAACCCGAAAACTCGGCAAGACGGCGCGCGAGCCACATGGCGGAGAACGGTGCGTTGGCCGAGACGGTCAGTCGCCTCGCGACGCCCTTGATTTCCGAACATGCGTCTTCCAGCAGTGACAGTGCGCCGCTCGCTGCAGGCAGCAGGCTCGCCCCCGCCGCCGTCAGGCGAATCCCGCCTATACCCGTGCTGCGCTCGAGCAGCCGCGCACCCAGCGTATCTTCCAGGCCGCGTATCTGATGACTCACCGCGCTGGTCGATACGTTCAGCTCGGCCGCCGCGCGAGCGAACCCGCCGAGCCGCACCGCCGCCTCGAAGGCCCGTAGCGCTGTCAGAGAAGGAATATTGGACATCGGGGTATTGTAGGATATTCAACACCCCTTGAAAAACCATCTTTTGCCTCGCCCTGCGGCCCAAGGTAAGGTCCTGACGACTGAAGCAGTGACCAACCGGAGGCAGGGATGTATTTCGATGGCAAGTTATGGATGATGATGGCAGGGCTGCGGCTGCGTGTGGCCGGCGCCGTGGGCCTTGGTTTGCTCGCCATGGGATTCGGCGTCCTGCGCTTCGTCTTTCTCGGCCGCGTGCTCGCGCTCGCACTGGAAAGCGCGCCGCTTCGACAGATTGCCCTTGCTGCAACCGGCACGGTCGCCTGCATGATCCTGCGAGCCTGGCTCGACCATCGCCGGGTCGTGCTCGCGCAGGGCACCGCCGGACGGGTCCAGTCGGTGCTGCGCGCCCGGCTCTTCGACCGTATTGCCGAACTCGGCCCGGCCTGGTTCGGCGCCGAGCGCACCGGCGGCGTGATGCTGGCTGTCATCGACGGTGTGGAGCAGTTACAGACTTTCTTTGGCGCCTACGTGCCACAACTGATTATTGCCACCTGCGCACCGGTGATGATCTTCGCCGTCCTGGCCTGGTGGGATGTACCGACCGCGGCCGTGCTGCTGGTCGCCGCGCTTGCAACACTCGCGCTGCCCATGCTGATTCACAACGCCGACAAGCACGCGGCCATTGCCCGCGCCGCGGCGTTCAAGTCATTCGGCGAAGAGTTCCTCGACGCGGTGCAGGGCCTGCCAACGCTCAAGGCGTTCGGCCAGAGCGGCGCCTTCGCGCAAAAGCTCGCCGGTCGCGCGCGGGCGCTGTCCGACAGCACCTTCTGGGTACTTGCGCTCGGTCTGCTCACGCGGTTCTTCACCGACCTCGGCACCGGCCTGGGCGCGGCGGCTGCCATCGCACTCGGCGCCTGGCGTGTAAGCCACGGCGAAATGAGCCTGGAAGCGCTGCTGATCATCCTGATGGCCGGCACCGAGATCTTCCGTCCCCTGCGCGACCTGCGTTCCGTGCTGCATCAGGGCATGGTCGGACAGTCTGCCGCGAACGCCATCCATGCGCTGCTGGAAGCACGCAGCGATGCACCGGCTGCGGGCGCGCCACATGTGGCCGGCCTTGCTGCGGGCATCGCGTTCGATAACGTCGGTTTCGCTTATCCCGGCCGTCGCGCCGATGCGCATGCCGCGCTGAGCTTCGAGATCGCTGCCGGCGAGACGGTCGGGATCGTCGGACCCAGCGGTGCGGGCAAGTCCACCATCCTGCGCCTGCTGCTGCGCCAGCACGACGCGCAGGCAGGCGCGATCCGCATCGGCGGCCATGACATTCGCACCCTGGACCCCGACCAGGTGCGAGGCATGATCGCGATCGTGGCGCAGGACACCACGCTCTTCGATGGCACTATCGCCGACAATTTGCGGCTCGGCCGGCATGATGCGAGCGACGCCGACATGATTGCAGCCGCTGCGGCCGCCAACATTCACGACTTCATCGCCGGCTTGCCCGAAGGCTACGAGACACGCATAGGCGAGCGTGGCGCCACGCTGTCCGGCGGGCAACGCCAGCGCATCGCCATTGCCCGGGCGCTGTTGCGCGATGCGCCCATCCTCGTGCTGGACGAAGCACTTTCCGCCGTCGATGCCGAAAACGAAGCGGTCATCCAGCAGGCGCTCGACCGGCTCATGCGCGGGCGCACCACGTTGATCCTGGCGCACCGGCTATCCAGCGTGATCGGCGCCGACCGGATTCTCGTGCTCGATCACGGGCGCGTGGTGGAGAGCGGCACGCATGCCGAGTTGATCGCCCGTCCCGGGGCGTATCGCCGCCTGATGGGTCCGCAGGTCGGCGCGGCCGGCCAGCGTCCGGCTGCGGTGGAACGGTTGGTCGCGGCGCCTGCGTCATCGTCTTCAGGTCCGCAACAACGTGCGCTTGCCGAGGATGCCGCCGAAATCGGCTGGGTCGATACCTTGCGCACCCTGTTGCGCTTCGTGCGGCCGTGGAGAACGAAACTGGCGCTGACCGTGCTGTGCGGTATCGGGCGGGTGCTGAGCTTCATTGGCGTCGGCGTGCTGGGCGCGCTCGTGGTTGCGGGTGTGGCGTCCGGACGGCCGGTCTTCGGGCTGACCGTCGGGCTGCTGATCGCCGCGCCCGCCGCGGCAACGCTGCACTGGCTGGAATCCTGGCTTGCGCACGACATGGCTTACCGGCTGCTGGCGGAAATGCGCATCGCACTGTTCGCCAAGCTGGAGCGCCTCGCTCCCGCCTACCTGCTGCGCCGGCGCTCCGGCGACCTCGTGGCGCTGGCGACCCAGGACGTCGAGACGGTCGAGTACTTCTACGCCCACACCGTGGCGCCGGCTTTTGTCGCCATCGTGATCCCGGCCAGCGTGCTGGCGCTACTGGCATGGGCGGCCTGGCCGCTCGCGCTCGTCCTGCTGCCCTTTCTCGCCTGGGCCGGACTGACACCGGTATTCGCACGCAGCAAGATCGACCGTCTCGGCAGCCGGGCGCGCGCAGCATTGGGACAACTCGGCGCGCATCTCACGGAGACGATCCAGGGTCTCGCCGAACTCGCAGCCTTCCAGGCGACCGGCCGCCGACGCGCCGTTTTCCTCGCCGACATTGAGGCATACCAGCAGCAGCGGTCCGCCCTGCTGGACGATCTCTCGCGCCAGAGCGCCGCGCTGGAAATCGCAACCGGACTGGGCGGCCTGGCGGTGGCCCTGACGGGCGCCGTGCTCGCCGCGAACGGCTGGTTTGCGCCCCAGTGGCTGCCGTTGCTCGTGCTGGTTTCCGTGGCGGCCTTCATGCCCGTTGCCGAGATCGGCCAGGTTGCACGCCAGTTGGCCGATACGATCGCGTCCACGCGCCGCCTGCATGTCGTCGAAGCAGAGACGGAGCCGGTCACCGATGGCGATTTGCCGGTCCCCGCAAACCCGCAAGTACGGCTCGAGTCGGTGAGCTTTGCGTACCCGGGCCGCAGCGCACCGGCGCTCGACCGTGTGAGCTTTGCCGTGCGTCCCGGCAGCACCGTGGCGCTGGTCGGCGCCTCGGGCGCGGGCAAGTCGACGGTAGCCAATCTGCTGCTGCGCTTCTGGGATCCGCAGCAAGGCGTCATCACGCTGGGTGGCGTCGACTTGCGCCGGCTTCGTCTCGCTGACTTGCGCAGTCATATTGCGCTGGTGGCGCAGGACACGTATCTCTTCAACGATACGCTGGAGGCCAACATCCGTCTGGCCGGCCGGGATGTCTCAGACGCAGATGTACGCCGCGCGCTGGATCGTGCCGCGCTGAGCGATTTCGTCGACCGGTTGCCGGATGGCCTTGCGACCCGGGTGGGCGAGCGCGGCGTGCAGTTGTCGGGCGGGCAGCGTCAGCGGGTGGCGATCGCCCGCGCGTTCCTGAAGGACGCGCCGATACTGATCATGGACGAAGCGACTTCGCATCTCGACACCATCAGCGAGCAGCAGATCCGCACGGCCCTTGGTGAACTGATGAAGCAACGGACCTCGATCATCATCGCGCATCGGCTGTCGACGATTCAGAATGCCGACACGATTCTCGTGATGGACGGCGGCCGGGTCATCGAGGCCGGCAGCCATGCCGAACTGCTCGCTGCGCGCGGCGCATATGCGAGACTGGTTGCGCATCAGTCGGGCGGGCTCGCCGCGTAGGGCATCGGCAGTCGATGCAGGGGTTGCGGCGCCCGATAGGCAAAACGGCGCGCGCCGCAACGCTCACGCCCGATACCACTTGGGGTAGAACTCCCTGACGGCATCGCCATCGGTTCTCAACGCATGGCAGCCGTCGAGCTGGAATGGTTGCTGGCTGTTCGACGCGTTGATCTCCTCGCTCATTGTCTGGAACGCAGCCGTCGCCACGCCGCCGATCAGCTCGGTCAGATGCGTGCAGCCCTTCGTGCCGCCGAACAGCGCACGTGTCTCGCGCGTGAAGCCAGCCGCGAGCTTGAGGCCGATCAGCTTCTTGTACTCCGGCCCGATGACATCGCAGAAACCGGGATACGGCACGACTTCGGATTCCGCGTGTGCATCGACGATCAGGAAATCCGTGTTGACCGTGATCCGCAAGCGCATCTGGTGGATCGCTTCACCGGCCAGACGCACGACACCGCTCGAATGACGATCGTAGGTTTTCGTATCGCGCAGCACACCTTCGATGTCATACAGCCCGTCTTCGCGCCGATAGCCGCTGAGTTCGATACGCCGCACATGCAGGAGTTGACGTTCCATGGGCTCAGCGCGTGAAGCTCGCAACAATGCGTTTCGCCTTGTCGACGATAGGTTTGTCGACGAGCTTGCCGTCCACGGCGATCGCGCCCCTCGGATTCTCGGCGAGCTTTGCCAGCACGCGCTCGGCCCAGGCAAAGTCCGCATCGCTCGGAGCGAAGCCGCGATTCACTGCCTCGACCTGCTTCGGATGAATGCACAGCTTCGCACCAAAGCCGAAGCGCCGGCCGGAGGCGGCATCGGCGGCGATCAGGTCGGCATCGTCAATCGATAAAGTCACGCCGTCGACCGGCGCCGCGAGCCCCGCATAACGCGACTCGATCACGAATTGCGAGCGCACGTAGTCGAGCTCGCGGCCGCTGTCCTCCACACCTGCATCGACGCAATAATCGAACGAACCAAACGCAAGTCGCGACACCGCCTTCTCATGCGCGATGGCCCGCATCTCCACCACGCCCGCCACGCTCTCGATCAGCGCGATAAGCGACACCGCCTTGCCGCAACGCGACGCAATATCCGCCAGTTCGCTCGCGGCTTCGGCCTTTGGGACCATGATGCGCGTGACCGCTGACTCGCGCAGCATTTTCACATCGTCCTCGTGCCAGGGCGTGCCGTATGCGTTGACACGAATCACGACGCGGTCCTTGTCGATATCCGGCAAGCCATCCCGCAGCCACTCCGATAAACCCTCGCGCGCCTGGATCTTGCCCTCGGGCGCGACCGCATCTTCCAGATCGATCACGACCTGATGCGCGGCCGTTGCAAGCGCCTTGGAAAACCGCTCCGGACGATCGCCCGGTACGAAGAGATAACTATGAAGCGGCATGCATGTCTCCTGACTTGAGCATCAACCGGACGTCCAGTCGCGCTGGAATGTTTCCGAATAACTGAAACGGTCGGCCGGATGGATGCTGAACGCGGCTTCGACAATCTCGCCGCGCCGGTTGAGATATCGGCGGCACAACCAGAGCGCGGGTGAACGCGCCTTTGCGTTGACCAACGAGGCGATGGCCGCCGGCAAGGCGATCGCCCGGATCTCCTGCTGCACTTCCACTATCCGCTCGCCGAACTGTTTTTCGATAAGCGTATAGATCGGCACATGCGATTCGCGTTCGCTCACCACGAGCGAACGAAATGCCGGCTGAATGAATACTTCGGTATGGCAGATCGGATCGGGGCTGTCGCCCGAACGGCGCAAGCCTGCAATGCGCAGCCACGTCTCGCCGGGGCCAGCCTTCAGCAATTCGCAAACGGCAGGGTCGCGCACCTCGGTCGTGTCCTTTGTCAGGATCTCGAGAACGGTGTCCGCCGTATAGCGATGCAGGTCGCTCAACTGCTGCATGACCTGCCGATACCCGCCTTCGGATCGAACCGCCTTGACAGTCGTGCCGACCCCCGCCTGCCGCACGACCATGCCGAGTTGCACCAGTTGCTTCACGGCCTCGCGCACAGTGGAACGGCTTGCGCCGAACTGCTCGCATAGCTCGAACTCGGTTGGTATTGTCGAGCCCACCGGAAACCTGCCGCTCTGAATTTCGTTGACGAGCGTCTGCGCCAATTGCACATAACGCGGTTGCTGACCCAGGACTGTGACCATCGGCTCTTGCGTGAGTAAGGGTGAACGGATTAAACGGGGTGAATGCGCCCGTTCGGACCCGTCACGCAAGACTTCGGAGCTCATTGCACGACGGCCTTCTCGCGAAGCGAGGCGATCCGTTTAGCATCGTAACCGAGTTCCGCGAGCAGCCTGTCCGTATCCTGGCCCAGATCCGGGGCTGCGCGCAGTGGCAGCGCCTCATCCACGCGCACCGGCGCCGCCACGCCGCGGATCTTCCCGAAGCGCGGATGCTCGGCATTGACCACGCCCTCGCGCTCCGCCACGAAGGGATTGTCGAGCGCCTGCCTGACGTCGTAGACCGGCGCCGCGGGCACACGGCCCCCGAAACGCTTGAGCCACTCTTCGGTCTTTGCCGTGGAAAGCGCGGCATCGAGTTCCTTTTCAAGCAAGTCCCGGTTGAGCAGCCTCGCCTTGAAATTGTTGAAGCGTTCGTCCGTGACCCACGACGGTTTGTCGAGGACCTCGGCCAGCACACCCCAGAATTTCTCCTTGTTGCACATCAGGAAGATCCAGCCGTCCTGTGTCTTGTACAACTGGCTCGGCGTGAGCGAAGGATGCGCCGAGCGGCGATCGCGCCCCGTCACCACGTCGCCGTTCAGGTACCACGTGGCGACATAAGCGAGATTGTGCATGGCGACATCGAAGAGACTGACGTCCATGTCGCGGCCGATGCCGGAAGCGCGCGCCTGCACGATTCCGGCAAGCAGCGCCATGGCGGCGGTCGTGCCCGTCATCAAGTCGATGATAGACAGCCCGAAGCGCGCCGGCGGACTGTCAGGCTCGCCCGTGACCGACAGATACCCTGCTTCCGCTTGCATCAGGTAGTCGTAACCCGGCCACGACGCACGGCTTCCGGTGCGCCCATAAGCCGACAAGTGACCGCAGACGATCGCCGGATTCGACTCTTTCAGCTGGTCGTAAGTCAGCCCGAGCTTTGCGGGCAGATCGCCGCGCAGGTTGTTGAAGACCGCGTCGCTTTTCTTCACCAGGTCGAGAAGGACACCGCGTGCTTCCGGCTTCTTGAGATCGAGCGTCAGGCTGCACTTATTGCGGTTGAACGCCTCGAAAAAATGGCTGTCGCCTTCGCCGAAAAAATATGGACCGACCGCGCGCCCGACATCGCCGCCTTCGCGGAAATTCTCCACCTTGATGATTTCCGCGCCGAGATCGGCCAGATGCTGCGTCGCGAACGGACCCGCGCCGTACTGTTCGACCGCGACAATACGCACGCCTGAGAGCGGCAAAGTCATACCGGGTTCCTCGCAATAAGGTTCTTGGCGATGATGATTCGCTGCATCTCGTTGGTGCCTTCGCCAATGCACAAGAGCGGCGCATCGCGGTACAGGCGCTCGACGTTGAACTCCTTCGAGTAGCCATAGGCGCCATGAATTCGCATGGCCTCGATGCTGTTCTCAAGCGCGGCTTCAGTGGCGAAGTATTTCGCCATGCCGGCTTCCATGTCGCAGCGTTCGCCGCGGTCGTAAGCAACCGCCGCCGCTTCGGTCAAAAGACGCGCAGCCTGCAAGCGTGTCGCCATCTCGCCCAGCTTCAGCGCAATCGCCTGATGTTCGCAAATCGGCTTGCCGAAAGTCTTGCGCTGCTGCGAATAGGACACGGATTCATCGAGCGCTGCCTGCGCCAATCCCACGCCACGCGCGGCCACGTTGATGCGCCCCAGTTCCAGGCCGCCCAGAATCTGCTTGAGTCCCAGTCCTTCTACGCCGCCGATCACCTGCGACACCGGCACGCGGAAATCCGTGAAGGTCAGCTCGCACGTATCAATACCCTTGTACCCGAGCTTTTCGAGCTTGCGGCTCACTTCGAAGCCCGGACCCTTTTCGACGAGCAAGAGCGTCATGCCCTTGTGCCGCGGCTCCGCCTTCGGGTCGGTCTTCACGAGCAACGCCAGGACGTTCCCGTGCAGGCTGTTCGTGATCCAGGTCTTGTTGCCATTGACTACATACTCGTCGCCCTCGCGCCGCGCCACCGTGCGGATCGCCTGAAGGTCCGTGCCGCAATCCGGCTCCGTCAGCCCAATGCCGCCACGCAATTCGCCGGTCGCCATGCGCGGCAGGTAGGCACGCTTCTGTTCCTCGGTGCCGTTGCGCTGCACGGTCATCGCCATGATCAGATGCGAGTTGATGATGCCGCTCACCGACATCCAGACCGCCGAGATCCGGTCGACAATCTTCGCGTACGTCGATGTGGAAAGACCCAGTCCGCCGTATTCCTGACTGATCAGGCATCCGAACAATCCCATGTCCTTCATTTTCTCGACGATCTCGTGCGGGTACTCGTCGGCCGCTTCGAGTGCGTGGACATACGGCTTCACTTCCGTCTTGAGAAAACGGTCGAGCATGTCGAGGATCAGCACCTCGTTAGCCTTCGCCTCTTCTGCTGTTTCAATCGTTTCTACATCGATGGTAGCCATGAAAATCTCCTGCCCTGACGGGCCCTGAATGCATGCAGCAACAATTAGCCGGGACGGCGCAGCACGTCTGCGAGCGTGGATACGGAAGACCGTTCGAGATTTAGCACGGCGTCGCGCACCTGCGCGGCGCGCTCGCGCGAGACCACGCGCTGCGCGTTATCGAAGAACTTGGCGACGATGTCGTCGTTGGTCAGCGGCCGATCGGACGAGCCGCGATTGATCGCCTCGCGATGCGCAAGACGGCGGCCATCGCGTGTGAAGACAATCACTTCGCCGGTGTAATGGCGCGGGAACGTGGACTCGTGATCCACTTCGTAATTGACGCGTTGCGCCAGGGCCAGCACGGCTGGATCGGCGAGCGCCGCGTCGTCGAGGTCATCGAGCGTGAAGCGTCCCTTGAGCAAGCCTGTCGCCACGATGTACGGAATGCTGAACTGCGCGTCGTAGCTGTTCGCCGGACGCTTCTTGTTCGCGACCGGCTCGCAGATCACGTTCACGGTCGCACCCGGCACGCGCACGACGACGTTTTCGATTTCATCGATGCTGAGGCCGTGCTGCTTGTGCAATTCGACCGCGGCATCGGACGATGCATGGGTGAAATGGCATGCGGGAATCGGCTTGAGCGCAACATGGTCGATCTCCCATTGCTCGCCGAGCCCGTTCGTCGCAATGGAAAGATCCGGCGTGGCATCGTCATTCAGGTGCAGCGAATAAAGCCCATAGCGGCCTTCATAAGGCGCACCGGGGCCCACGAATCCATGCTTTGCAAGCGACGCCGCAACCGTGCCGCTGACCGCGGCCCAGCCCGGATGCAGACGCTTGGTCCACGCGCCGTCCTGCAGGAATTCCAGGCTGCCCGACGCCATGGACAGCGCAATGCCCTGCGCATGCGTCGCGCGGGCTTCGTCGAGACCGAGGAGACGTGCGGCCGCCAGCGTGCAGCCGAACGCGCCGGCCAGTCCCGTGGGATGAAAACCCGTCTTGTGGAAACCACCTTGCGCAACGGCGCCCACCCGGGTCGATACTTCCATCGCACAAAGATAGGCGGCGAGCAGATCGGCGCCGCTTGCGTTCTCGCGCTCGCCAAGCCCGAACACGCAGGGCAAGGCGCTCGCGGTCGAATGAATGACGCCCCGTGCGTGGGTATCGTCGAAATCGAGGCCGTGGATCAGAAGGCCGTTGAAAAGCATTGCGTCGCGCATCGCAAGCCGCTCCGAATGCGCGAACACCGACGCGTGGCCGCTATCGAGTTCCTGCATGGCGGCAAGCGTCGCACGCGAATAGTTGAACATGGTCGTGGCAAATGCGAGACCGATGCTGTCGAGTATCAAATGCTTGGCGCGTTCGCGGACGGCCTGTGGCACATCGTCGAGCCGCAGGTTCGTCGTGAAGCGGGCAAGCGCTGCGGAGATGGAAGTTGAGCTCACCGTGCAATTCCTCCTTGCTTGAAATCCAGTTGGGTATCGAGCGCATCTTCGTCGGGCGATGCCGCTTCGAGCGAATACTGGTTTGCATCGACACCCAGTGAAATGACCGCCACGATCAGCAGCACCAGCACGCCCGAGACCATGCCGAGCACCCCGAATAACCCGAACTGCTGATACAGCAGCACGGCGGCATACGACGTGGTCATGGACGCAAGCCGGCCGCATACGCCCGCGGCACCCGTTCCCCGCAAGCGCAAGGCAGTCGGGAACAACTCGGGCACGTAGCCGAAAAGGCCCAGCGTGACGATGGCGAAGATGCAACTCACCAGGACGAAGCCAACGCACGCAATCGCCACGTTCGCAACCATCTGCGGATAGATGAAACCGAGCACGATGGTCATCGCCGAGAAAAACACGAGACCCTTGGCGCGGCCCAGCCGGTCGGCGCTGAGAAAGCCGAGCACCGCGCCAAACGGCGCGCCGAACGACATCAGCGTGGTGAAGCCCAGCGATGTCACGACGTCCCGGCCTTCCCTTACGAAGAAGGTCGGCAGCCACGCAACAAAGCCGTACACCGCGACATTCACCGCGACCGCGGTAAGCGCCGCCGTCAGCGTGCGGCCGATCATGCCGCGCCGGAACAGTGCGCTGAACGGCAGTTGCGGGACTTCGAGATTCTGCGTGCGCGCGCATTCGGGCAACGGCCCGCGCTGCTTCGCCACCTCCGCTTCGATTGCGCTGACAGTACGCTCCGCTTCTTCAAGGCGGCCGACCGATTCGAGCCAGCGCGGCGACTCCGGCATGCTGTGGCGCAAGGCCCAGACGATCATCGCGCCGATCCCCGCAATGCCGAACATCCAGCGCCATCCGAACATCGGAATCACGACATAGCCCACACTCGTGGCGATCACGAGCCCGGAGTTGACGATCAATCCGAGCAACGAGATCCATCGTCCGCGATACGCCGGCGGAATGAATTCGCACAGCGTGCCGGCCGCAACCACGAGTTCCGCACCGAGCCCGATGCCCATCAGGAAACGGCAGCCGATCAGCCAGTAGATGCTCGGCGCGAACGCGGCGGCAATCGACATGACGCCGAACAGCGCGAGGTTGAACTGGTAAGAAGAGCGGCGTCCGAACCGGTCGCCGAGATAACCGGACAAGCCCGCACCGATCACCATCCCGAAAAATCCCGCCGATACAAACAGCGCATTCAACTGAAGCGTCGAGAAGCCCTGCTTCATCATCGCCGCGGCAACGCCGCCGGCAAGATACACATCGAATGCATCGAGGCACGCTCCCGCGCTGATGAGGCCGAGGATCTTCCAGTGGAAGCGCGCCATCGGCAATCTGTCCAGGCGCGCACCTGAGCTTACGAGTTGATTCACAGTCGTCTCCTTACTGTGAGAGTGAGTTGAAACGCCGTTCGTTCTTGGGCCGAATCGACATCTCCTGCGGGTTGAAACGGTGTTCTAATCCCCCGTGCCGTGACCGCGTTTCGCGATCAGCGCGGTGCGCACGAAGTCCATGACCGCGGTGCCGTCCTGCTTGAATGCACGCGTGTGAACCGTGACGATGCCTTGCGTGGGACGGGATTTCGATTCACGCTTTTCCAGCACTTCCGACTCGGCATACAGCGTATCGCCGCAAAACACCGGACCTGTCAGCTTGATCTCTTTCCAGCCGAGGTTGGCGATGGCTTTTCCGCTGACATCGTTGACGGACATGCCGAGCACGATCGCAACCGTCAGGCCGCTATTCACCAGCAACTGGCCAAATTCGCTTTTAGCCGCGTGAGCGGCGTCGCAGTGCATCGGATGAAAGTTCATCGTCAGCAAAGAGAAATGGATGTTGTCGGCCTCGGTGATCGTGCGGCCCGGACGATGTTCGTAGATATCTCCGACCGTGAATTCCTCGAAATACCGGCCATAGCTTGCGCGATACCGCTGCTTTCCCACTTCTTCGGCTTGCATGCTCGATGCTCCCGTCTCAATTGTTAGTTTGTACGGACAAAGTATCGGCTTGAAGTCGGGCAGCGTCAATCGAGGGTATTCACCGACGACGTTCCTTGCTTATGACCACAGCGCGGCGGCGTGGCCCGGTGGCTGGCGGTGCGGGCTCAGGCGGCGTTTGAAAGACAGTCATCCGTTCCAGGATCCACTTCAGCAACTCTTTGGCGGCTGCGGCGAGCGGCCGCCCTGATTTCACCAGCACCCGCGCCTTCGCTGCCTCGAAGACCGGATGCCTGATTGGCAGCGCCACCAGTTCGCCCGCGGCAATTTCCCGATACACCGAGAACGCGCCAATCAACGTCGCGCCCTCGCCGCGCTTCACGAAGTGACGTAACACCGCCAGCGAATTCGTCGTGAGTGTCGGGCGAATTCGCAGATTCTCTGCATACGCAAGCAGTTCGACCACTTGACCGAGACCGAAGGCCGGCGGCATCAGGGCGAGTGGACACTGCAGCATCTCATCGACAGTCACGGGACCGCCGCGCTGTGCGAGCGGATGCTGTGCATGGACGAGCAGCACGACGGGTTGCGACGCAGTTGCCCGGTATTCGATCTCCGCATGCGCGGGCGGGTTATAAGCGAGGCCGATGTGCGCGCGACTCTCCGCCACCTCGACCTGCACGTTGTTGACCGGCAAGATGTCGACGGCCACATCCAGGTTCGGGTATTGAATGCAGAAGTCCGTGAGCACCTGCTCCATCAATCCGTCTATGTACCCCTCGCTGATCGCGAGCCTGATCTGCCCGCGCTGCAGGCCACGCAGTTCCTGGAGATGGTCTTCGAGTTGTTCCTGCTGCGACTGGCAGCCGCGCCAGTATTCAAGCAGATGCGACGCTGCGTCGGTCGGCTGAACCCCTCGGGCCTGACGCTCGAAGAGCACCGCGCCGATCTCTTCCTCGAGCAACCGGATCTGCCGCGTGATGACAGACGGGGCCGTGTTTAGACTGTCGGCTGCCGCACGGATCGAGCCACAGGTAAGCACCTCGTAGAAATAGCGCAACCGCCGTTGATTCAGTTCTCGCATTCGCTCCTCGTCGATCAGATGCCCGGTGTCGGTTCGGTGTTGCCCGCAAGGCAACGATAGCCAACTTCGGTTGCTCTTGCTCGCCTAATTTTGGATGCCGACGATTGGTTTTGCAACGTTTTCGCGCCGTGCGCGCCCCATGTCTTCCGGAGAC
Source organism: Burkholderia sp. PAMC 28687 (assembly GCF_001577465.1). Lineage (NCBI taxonomy): Bacteria > Pseudomonadati > Pseudomonadota > Betaproteobacteria > Burkholderiales > Burkholderiaceae > Burkholderia > Burkholderia sp. PAMC 28687. Next base: position 906,315 of record NZ_CP014506.1, on the reverse strand, counting down.
TGCCTTGTCCGCCATCCCTTCCACGCTGACCGACGACCGGCATGCCGCCTTGTATCGCAAACTGAACTGGCGACTACTTCCGTTCCTGCTGCTCTGCTATACCTTCGCGTATCTGGATCGGGTCAACATTGGCTTTGCCAAACTGCAGATGCAGATCGATCTCGGTATCTCCGATGCAGTCTATGGACTCGGCGCAGGAATCTTCTTCCTCGGCTACGTGCTGTTCGAAGTGCCGAGCAACCTGCTGTTGCCGAAGATCGGCGCGCGCAAGACCATCAGCCGGATCATGGTGCTATGGGGGCTGACATCGGCGGCCATGCTGTTCGTGCGCAACGAGCCGATGTTCTATGCAATGCGTTTCCTGCTCGGCGTCTTCGAAGCGGGCTTCGCACCCGGCATGATCTTCTACCTGACCTACTGGTACAGCCGCGCACGCATGGCGCAGGTGATGGCGATCGTGATGCTCGCCGGCCCCTTGGGCGGCATGTTCGGCGGCCCGCTTTCCACCTGGATCATGACGTCGTTTTCCGGCGCGCACGGTCTCGACGGCTGGCAGTGGATGTTCCTCGTCGAAGGCTTGCCCTGCGTGATCTTCGGCATTCTCGCGCTGTTCGTCCTCGACGATCGCCCCGCCGATGCCCGCTGGCTGAACGACGCAGAGAAGCGTCTGCTTGCATCGGAAGTCGAATCGTCGAGCACTCATCATTCGTTCGCGCAGGTTGCGAAGGACCCGCGTGTCTATCTGATGGCCGTGCCGTACTTCTGCTTCATCTGCGGGATCTACGCGGTCAGCTTCTGGTTGCCGACGATCCTTAAAGCCGATGGCGTCACCGACACCATGCAGATCGGCCTGTATTCCGCGATTCCGTACATTGCATCGGCGATTGCGATGACGGTTGTCGGACGCAGTTCCGATCGCCGCGGCGAGCGCCGTTATCACAGCGCCATTCCTGCGCTGATCGGTGCCGTGACGCTTGCGATCGCCACGTTCTACGGCGGCCAACTCGCGATTTCGCTCATCTGCATCACCATCGCCACCGCAATGATGTGGGTTGCCTACACGGTGTTCTGGGCGATGCCGCCGGACTACCTCAAGGGCGATGGGGCCTCGGGCGGTATCGCCCTCATCAACACGATCGGCCTCACTGGCGGCTTTCTCAGTCCCACGATCATCGGCTGGGCGCGCACCGCGACGGGCAGTCTCCAGGCCGGTCTGTACGTGATGGCCGGCTTGCTCGCGTTCGGTGCGCTCGTGTTGATCATGATGCGCCCGGCGGCCGCGCCGGCATCGCGCTGACGCCTACTTTCTTCGAGAGGTCTTATCTTGTCTCATCAAGCACGCACCATCCTGTTCGCAGGCTTCCAGCACGAAACCAATACCTTCGCTCCATCGAAAGCGGCTTACGAAAACTTCGAGCGCGGCGAGGGATTCCCTCTGATGTCGCGCGGTGCAGACGTCCTCGGGCTGCGCGACGTCAACATTCCCGCAGGCGGTTTCATCCGCGCGGCCGAAGCGGCCGGCCATACGCTCGTGCCGGTGATCTGGGCGGGCGCGAGTCCCTCGGCGCATGTGACCGTCGACGCATTCGAGCGGATCAGCGGCGAGATCGTCGAAGCGGCCCGCACACGCAAGTTCGACGCGGTGTATCTCGACCTGCATGGTGCGATGGTGGCCGAGCATGTCGATGATGGCGAAGGCGAACTGCTCGAGCGGGTCCGCACTGTGATCGACAAGGTGGCTGGCAAGCACGTACCGATCGTGGCGTCGCTCGATCTGCATGCAAACGTGACTGAGCGCATGTTGCGCTCGGCCGATGCACTCGTTGCGTATCGGACATATCCGCATGTGGACATGGCCGATACCGGCGCGCGCGCCGCCGCGCTGCTCGAGCGGCTGATGGCCGGCGAGACCCTGCACCGCGCATCGCGGCGCCTTCCCTTCCTGATTCCGATCAACGGCATGTGCACGTTGCTCGAACCATCGCGCGGCATGTACGAGCATGTCGGTGCATTGGAAACCGGCGAGGTCGTGTCCGTGTCGTTTGCGCCGGGTTTTCCGGCGGCCGACTTTTTCGAATGCGGGCCTGTCATCTGGGCTTATGGTCATACGAAGCACGCAGCGCAAGCGGCTGTCGATGCACTCTTTAACCGCATGATCGATCAGGAAGCCGCATGGCGTGTGCCGTTCTTGTCGCCCGATGAAGCCGTACAGGAAGCAATGCATCTGGCCACCGGGGCGAGCCGTCCGGTCGTTATCGCCGATACCCAGGACAATCCCGGCGCCGGTGGCGACGCCAACACCATGGAGATGCTGCACGCGCTCGTGCGGCATCGCGCGCAAGGCGCAGCGTTCGGCCTCATCTGCGATCCCGAAGCGGCGGCAGCGGCGCATCGGGCCGGCGTGGGCGCGCGACTCGATCTGTCGCTCGGAGGCCGGTCGGGCGTACCGGGCGATACACCGTTCAACGGCAACTTCGAAGTGATGTTCCTCTCCGATGGACGTTGCCGCTACGATGGTCCAATGATGAACGGCATGCTAGCCGAACTCGGTCCCGTTGCGTGCCTGCGAGTCGACGATGTGCTGGTCGCCGTGAGTTCGTCCAAGGCGCAGATGCTCGATCGCAATCTGTACCGGGTGGCCGGCATCGAGCCGGAATCCATGAAGGTGCTTGTCAACAAGAGTTCGGTGCATTTTCGTGCCGATTTCGAACCCATCGCCCATGCGGTGCTTGTCGCGAAGGCGCCCGGACCCATGACCGCCGATCCCGCCGATCTGCCGTGGAAGCGTCTGGCGAGTGGCATGCGCACGAGCCCTTGCGGCCCCGTGTTCGTGCCGGAGACGGTTGATGAATAAAGCCGGCAGGCGGTGCAGGCCTTGTCCAAAGGCCTGCGGCAGGCGCTAAGGCCCCGGAGCGGGAACTGCCTCCCCTGTCACGAAACCCGCACCAACCGTTCGCGCACATATCGGGCGAACTCCTGCGCGATGAAGGGCGCGACCGATGGCAAGCGCAGACTGATCGCAAAGTTTGGCAAGGCCGGGAGATCATCCTCGCCCCGCAGGATTGCGAGGTCGCCGGGAATCGTCGATGCAAGCCATGCGGTGACCGCCATGTCGCTGCGCACGGTGGCGGTCGTCGCTTCGATGTTGCCGCTCTCGAACACGGTGCGCCATTCGATGCTCCGTTCCCGCAGCGCTCCAAGCACGACGGGCCTGAAGCAACACGAATCGGCGACCATCGATATAGGCAGCGGCCGCCTGAGATGCGCATTCCCGCCGCGCGCGCCGACCCAAACGAGTTGCTCGATGCGCAGGCATTCGCCGCTCGCCGCGTCGGCAGTCTCCTCTACCACGGCGAGGTCGAGCGAGCCGGCGCCGATCGCATCGATCAGTTCCGGTGACGTTGCGCACATGAGCGAAACCTCGACGTTCGGATAAGCCTCGCTGAACGCCTTGAACACCGGCGGGAAATGGGTCCCGACCAGATCGTACGGCACGCCGACCTTCAGCTTGCCTTCGAGCGGGCGGGCCGTCATGTCGTTCCAGATCTCGTCGTTCATGCCAAGCAGCAGCTTTGCCTTGCCGAGGAAACGCTCGCCGACGGGCGACAGTTCGAGCCGCCGGCCGTCGCGCTCGAACAGGAGGCAATCGAAAGTTTCCTCAAGCCGCTTGATTTGCTGACTGACTGCGCCCTGCGTCAGGTGGAGTGCATTAGCTGCAATGGTCATACTGCCGGTGTTGGCCACCGCCACGAATGTGCGGACGAGCGTAATGTCGAGATTTCGGTTCATGGGTGCATTATGTCTCGTAATGGACGCCATCATGATTCGTCGTTTCACTAATAGACAGCAAGTGCTTACACTCCGGTCTCCTGCAAGGATGGCCATGTCTGCCCACTCGATCGCCCCACTCGCGTTGTTTGTCACGATTGCCACGCTATCGCCCGGCGGCGCAACGACGCTCGCGACCGCATCGGGCGCGCGCTTCGGATTCATCCAGTCAACGCCGCTTTTGGCCGGTATTGCAGTCGGGCTCGGTACGCTTGCTGCTGCCGCCGCAGCGGGTCTGGCGGGCATCCTGCTCGCCGCGCCCTCGTTACAGACCGGCATGAAAGTCATCGGCTCGGCTTACCTGCTGTGGCTGGCCGTGAAAATTGCGCGCAGCGGGCCGCCGGCGGCGGGCAAAGGCAACGCGGTGCCCGCCACGTTTATCGGCGGTGCCTGTTTGCTGTGGCTCAACCCGAAAGGCTGGGCCATGGCGCTTGGCGCGGCGGCGTCCTTCGCCATGTTGTCGGACGGTCCGCTGCACCTCGCGGCGCTGCTTGGAGGCGCCTTCGCGTTGGCCGCGTGCGTGTCCTTGTCTATCTGGTGCGCCGCCGGCGTGATGTTTGCACGCTTGTTGAAGACGCCGCGACAATGGCGGCTTCTGAACGGGTCGATGGCCCTTTTGCTAGCGGTATCGATCATTCCAATGTGGAGATGAAAAATGAACACGATGTTGTTTGCCGAATCCTTCGACCTGATGTCCGCCTTCGACGCAATTCAGGACTTCTGGTCGCCGAAAGTCGTGGCCCAGGTCAACGATCAATACGTCAAGGTGGCGAAAGTGCGCGGCGAACTTGCATGGCATAGCCACGAGGGCGAGGACGAGTTGTTTTATATCGTGCGTGGCAACCTGCGCATGGAGTACGAGGACGGGCGTGTGGTGCCGCTGGCGCAAGGCAGCATGCATGTCGTGCCGCGTGGCGTGCTGCACAACCCGGTGGCGCAAGAGGAGTGCTGGATCGTCTTGATCGAGCCGGTCACGACGTTGCATACGGGTAACGTGGATACGCCGCTTACAAAGACGCTCGCTCAGCAGCTTTCCTGATCGATCACGGTCGCCACGCCTGGCGCGTGGCCGTCGCCGTTGCCGTCGCCGTCGCCGTCAAATCCATTGCTTTTGATTCGATGCTTTGGCGTGGCAGATGCGCTACCGCTTGAAGTCGAATCAACGGCGCATGATCATCTCTTCCCACTACACGAATCAATCCGGTAAGTTCCATTGATTCGCTTTCCTTATTTTTCCGTAGCGCAATGCTTTGAAAACCTCCGCGCGCTTGGCCAAGATCGACTTTCCTATGCACCGGGCTGCTTTTACGATCGCACCAAATATCACACTTATCGCCAAGATTGACTTGACCTTATAGGGGCTGCAGGGTGTCTACTGGATGCACGATTCCAGCAAGGAAGTCACCATGTCCGATACAAGTTTCAAGCCCGATCGCCCAACGCAGAAGCTCGACAGTCCGCAGCAAGCCGGCAAGAACGTTCGTACTCCGATCCGTATCAAGCAGATGGATTGTCCGACTGAAGAAGCATTGATTCGAAAGAAGCTCGGAACAATGAAATCCGTCGAAGGCATGGAGTTCAATCTCATTCAGCGCGTCATCACGGTCGAACATGCCCCGGACGCACTCGAGTCCATTGCGGACGCGATCCGGTCGCTTGGATTCATTCCTGAATTGCCGAACTCGACTGGCCGGCTCGACACCGCGGTGGCCGCAACCAGCAAACCATGGTGGCCTCTCGCGCTGGCCGGGGTTGCTGCCATCGGCTCAGAAGCGGTGGGCTGGCTGGGGGCGTCGATGTGGTTATCCGCGGCCCTGGCAATTCTTGCTGTCGTTGCCTGCGGGTTGACCACGTATAAAAAGGGCTGGGTCGCCCTCTCCAACGGCAACCTGAACATCAACGCGCTGATGAGCATCGCCGTCACCGGCGCGCTCGTGCTCAGACAATGGCCCGAGGCCGCGATGGTGATGGTGCTCTTCACCATTGCCGAACTCATCGAGGCGAAAGCGCTCGATCGCGCGCGCAACGCCATACAGGGTTTGATGCAACTCACGCCGGCCAAAGCGACGGTGCGCCAGCCGGACGGCACCTGGGAGGACGTCGATGCCAAGGCGGTCGTCATAGGCGCGATCGTTCGGATCAAGCCCGGCGAACGTATTGGTCTGGATGGCACGGTTGTATCCGGACGGTCAACCGTCAATCAAGCCCCGATCACCGGCGAAAGCTTGCCTGTCGACAAGACCGAGGGTGACTCCGTATTTGCGGGGACCATCAACGAAGCGGGCTCGTTCGAGTTCCGGGTCACGGCGATCGCCGGCAATACGACCCTTGCGCGAATCATCCATGCAGTGGAAGAGGCCCAGGGTGCGAAAGCGCCGACCCAACGCTTTGTCGATCAATTCGCGCGCGTCTATACGCCCATTGTGTTTGCGGTCGCCCTCGCCATAGCAATCGTGCCACCGCTTATTTCCGGCGGTAGCTGGCAAGACTGGATTTACAAGGCGCTTGTATTACTCGTGATCGCGTGTCCGTGCGCGCTCGTCATCTCGACCCCCGTTACGATCGTGAGCGGCCTCGCCGCAGCGGCACGCAAGGGCATTCTGGTCAAGGGCGGCGTTTATCTCGAAGAAGGCAGGAAACTGACGTGGCTCGCACTCGACAAAACAGGAACCATCACCCACGGCAAGCCCGTCCAGACCGACGTTCAATTGATCGATGACCAAGCCGATCTCGAACAATGCCGGCGAATTGCATCCAGTCTCGCCGGCCGGTCCGATCACCCGGTCTCGCTGTCGATCGCCAAGGCAGCAGGTATTGCCGGGTTCATTCGCATGCCGGTCGACAGTTTCGAGGCGATTCCCGGACGCGGAGTGCGTGGGGTGGTGGCGGGAAGAACTTATACGCTTGGCAATCACCGGCTCGTTGAAGAGCTCGGACTATGCTCGCTTTCACTCGAGGCAACCCTGGGGTCGCTGGAACGACACGGCAAGACTGTCGTCATGTTGAGCAGTCCGACCCATGTGCTCATTCTGTTCGCAGTCGCCGATACGGTGAAAGAAAGCAGCCGGGAAGCGGTCGAAGACCTGCACGCGCTCGGCATCCGCACCGCCATGCTGACGGGCGACAACCCGTACACCGCGAACACGATCGCACAGCAGGTCGGAATCGATGAAGCGCGCGGGAATCAGTTGCCGGAAGACAAGCTCAAGGCGATTGTCGATCTGTCCGCGGACGGGTCGGTGGTCGGGATGGTCGGCGACGGCATCAATGACGCGCCTGCTCTTGCGCGCGCCGACATCGGCTTCGCGATGGGCGCCATGGGAACCGACACGGCGATCGAAACGGCCGACGTCGCGCTCATGGATGACGACCTTCGCAAGATCCCTGCCTTCGTGCGTTTGTCGAAAGCGACTCATAGCATCCTTGTGCAGAACATCACGCTCGCGCTCGGCGTCAAAGCGGTGTTTCTCACACTGACGCTGATGGGATTGGGAACGATGTGGATGGCGGTGTTTGCTGATGTCGGTGCAAGCCTGCTGGTAGTCAGCAACGGTTTGCGCCTGCTGCGCAAATGACTCACGGGCAATTTTCTGCACGCGAGATGTAACAACTGAGAATGGAGCACGATATGGGACTTCTGGACAAGCTTTTGGGCGGCTACCGCGCCGGTCACGGCGGGGGCGGTCATGGTGGAGGGCACGGCCGCAATCGCGACGGCCACTACGACTCTGGTCAAGGATGGGGAAGAGATGGAGGGAACCGTCCGGAGCATCGTGACGCCCCTCGGGCTCCGGCCGACAGCGTTCGGAACAATCCCGACCCAGGTCAAGGATGGGGCCGGGACACAGCGCCAAGCGTAACGTGCCCCAAATGCAGCGCCGCTAATCTGGCGAATGCGAAGTTCTGTTCGCAATGCGGAGCGTCAATGGCACCTTCTGCCTGCTCCAAGTGCGGCGTTGCACTGCCTCCCGGCGCGAAGTTTTGTAGTGGGTGTGGAGAGCAAGCCGCCTGAGACCCGATGAATCCAATTCCGGTGCCTGCTGACAACCGCATGGCGCATGCTGATCAGAGCTGGCCGCGCGCTGTCAACGATGTCTCGCCCGATCGGACAGCACCGTTGTCCGGGAAGATGAGCGTGAACGTTGTCCGGACATTCGGAATACTCGTGACAGTGCATTCGCCTCCGTGCTCCTGCATGATTGAACGCACAATGGCAAGCCCAAGTCCGGTCCCCGTCGCGGAGCCATGCCGGGATGGATCGACCCGATAAAAACGATCGAAGATACGATCCATGTGCTCGGCGCCAATGCCCCGGCCAAAGTCGGTGACACTGACTTCGCTGGACGTTCCGCGAGCCTCGCAGCGTATCTCTACCGTCGTGCCATGGGGCGCATGAGCCACTGCGTTGGAGACCAGATTGCTGATGGCCCGCTGAACGAGCAGTGGATCACCAGGAAACTGCACTTCCCCGGTCACATCGATGTTGACGCCGGCATCCTCGGCCGAAATCTCATAGAAGCCGGCGATGCGATCCGCTTCCCTGCGGCCATCGATCCGGACGAAGACAAGCTTTTTCTGCGAGTTGTCGCAACGGGCGAGGAACAGCATGTCATCGATCATGCGCGACAGCCGCTGGCACTCGTCAACGCTCGATTCAATGACCATGCGATATTCGTCGCCGCTACGAGGCTGCGTCAAGGCAACTTGCGCTTCCGCCAGCAAATTGGTCAGAGGCGTTCGCATGTCATGTGCAAGATCGGAAGAAAAGCGGTTGAGGCGGCCAAAGGAATCATCGAGTCTTGCCAGCATGCGGTTGAACGCCTGACTCAGTTCCTTTAGCTCTCCTGCCATGCCTGCCTCGGCCAAAGGCTGCGCCAGCCGGCTGCTCGAAACCGCTTCGGCTTTTGCCGTCAGCCGGGCAAGCGGGCGAAGGCCGATTAAAGCAATCATGTAGGCGACCGCGGCCGTAACCAGGGTGCCGACCACCACCACGAACAGCACACTGAGCGCGTACGCTTTTAATAACGCGCGCTCACTTCTTCCGTCGTACTGGACCGCTACGCGCACGACCGGCCCTTGCACGCCGTCCAGAGGCACGAGCGCGACAAGATACCTGAGGGTAGTCCCCGGGATGGAAATTGCCTTGGGTGCAGCGGCGGGTTTCGCAGCGAGAACAGCGCTGTTCGCGAGAAATCCACTGGTACCGGTGAGTCTTCGCCCTTGCATGTCGTAGAGCGCCAGATCCACATTTTGATGGCCGTGAAGTGGCGCGGCCAGTGGAGCACCTTCTGACGCAACCTCCTCGATGGTCCTGATTTCACTCAGGTGCGAGCGCGCTGCCGTCAATGTCGTCGTCATTTCCTGTTCGGACATCGAGGCGATGTTGGTCTTCAGTGCCTGGTAAAGCAACAGCCCGCTGACAGCCAGAAGCATCGACGTCGAGACTGCAAAAAGTATTGTCAGGCGAGCACGCAGTGTTCGAGGCAGCAGACTTGTCATCATTCGGACGGCCGCGCTCGCTCTTCAAGGACATAGCCCATGCCACGAACCGTGTGAATCAGCTTTGGCTCGACGTCGTCGTCGACTTTGGCTCTCACCCGGCGGATCACGGCGTCCACCACGTTTGTGTCGCTATTGAAATTCATGTCCCAGACTTGCGACGCAATGGTGGAGCGCGGCAGGATCTCGCCCTGGCGCCGCATCAACAGCCAAAGCAACGCAAACTCTTTCGCCGTCAACAGAATCGTCTTGCCGTGCCGCGTCGCTTTTCGGCGGGTCACGTCAAGTTCCAGGTCCGCCACTTTCAATGTGGACGAGTCGCGACTTTGCCCACGGCGCAAAATGGATCGCACTCGCGCCACCAGTTCGACAAAGTCGAACGGCTTCGCAAGATAGTCGTCCGCTCCCAGCTCCAGCCCTTTCACTCGATCGCCCACATCATCACGCGCCGTCAGAAACAATACCGGCGTGAGACGCGTCTTGCGCAGTTCTTGGAGAATGGACCACCCGTCCTGCCCCGGAAGCATTACGTCCAGGATGATCAGGTCGTAGTCTTCCGTTTGGGCCTGATGCAGACCGCTCACGCCGTCGGCGACCCAGTCCGCTACGAACCCTGTTTCATTCAGGCCCTTGCGAAGGTAGATTCCCGTCTTGGCCTCGTCCTCTACGATCAGGATTCTCATATGCTTTCCCCAGCCGACTGACCAAACCGGCGACGCAACCGCGCTGGAACCAGCGGACGAAGCAGGTTGATTGCCGCCCCCCGGAAAGACGTGGAGTGACACGCCCGATACAACACAGGCAGCACCAGCAAAGTCAATGCGGTAGACGAGATAATGCCGCCGATCACAACAGTCGCAAGCGGCCGCTGAACTTCGGACCCGGTCCCTGTGGCGAAAGCCATGGGCAGGAAACCAAGCGAAGCGACCAGTGCGGTCATCAGAACCGGTCGAAGCCGGGTGAACGCACCCTCTGTCACCGCGGTGTCGAGGTCTCGTCCTTCTTCGCGCAAACTACGAATAAATGCAATCATCACCAATCCGTTCAGAACGGCCACACCGGACAGTGCAATAAACCCGACCGCTGCGGAAATGGATAACGGAATACCGCGCATCCATAACGACAGCACGCCACCGCTCAATGCAAACGGAATCCCGGTGAATACCAGCAGGCCGTCTTTGACGTTATCAAACATCATGAAGAGCAGCAAGAAAACAAGCAACAGCGCAACCGGGACCACGAGCTTCAACCGTGCGGTCGCCGTTTGCAGCTGCTCGAACTGGCCGCCCCAGGACACCCAGTAGCCTGAGGGAATTTGAACGCCCTGCTGCAACTTCTCTTGCGCCTCAGCCACGAATGATCCCACATCCCGTCCGCGGACATTTGCGCTGATGACGATCCGGCGCTTGCCGTCCTCGCGGCTGATCTGGTTCGGTCCGGGCGAGACGTCGATGTCAGCCAGCTCTGCAAGCGGTACATACGGGGCTTGTACAGGTACTGCGCTCGCGCCTGCACCCGAACCGACCGCGGTGGTTGGCAAGGCGATCGGCAATCGCTTGATCGCTTCAATATCCGTACGCAGGTCATCAGGAAGCCTGACGACAATGTCAAAACGCCGGTCACCTTGAAAGAATGTTCCGGCCGTCTGTCCGCCGACTGCGGCTGCGACCGTGTCCTGAACATCGGCAATGTTCACGCCGTAGCGCGCGAGCTTTTCGCGATCCAGCGTGACGGTCAGCACAGGGAGGCCCGTGGTCTGCTCGACCTTCACCTCGGACGCACCGGGCACTGTCTGCAATATCGCCGAAGTCTTCGAGGCGGTGGCGTTCAACACGGCCATGTCATCGCCGAATATCTTTACCGCGACGTCGCTTCGCACGCCCGAGATCAGCTCGTTGAACCTGAGCTGGATCGGCTGCGAGAACTCGAAGTTATTGCCAGGGAGCGTCTCGACCACCTCTTGCATTTCCGCGAGCAGCGCCTCACGCGATTTTTTCGGATCTGGCCATTGATCCGCCGGCTTCAACATGATGTACCCGTCGGAGACGTTCGGCGGCATCGGGTCGGCGGCAATCTCCGCGGTCCCGGTTCTTGCAAACACGCGCTCGATCTCCGGGAAGCGTTCCTTGAGCGTCTTCTCGACCGCTTTCTGCATCGTGACGGATTGAGTCAAGCTGGTACTCGGGATGCGCACCGCTGCAAGAGCCATGTCGCCTTCGTTCAGACTGGGAATGAATTCGCTTCCAAGCCGCATCGTGAGCAACAAGGTCAACATGACGATGACGACCGCTCCCCCCAACACCCGCTTGGGACGCGCGAGGAATGCGTGCAGCGCCGGCTCGTATGCACGTTTGGCCCAGCCCATCACGCGGCTTTCCTTCTCGGCGACGCGGCGGCCGATGAACAGCGCCACCGCAGCCGGAATAAACGTCACCGACAACACCATGGCGGCCGCCAAAGCGATGACGACCGTGATCGCCATCGGGTGGAACATCTTCCCCTCCACACCTGTGAGGGCAAGGATTGGCAGATAGACCACCATGATGATCAACTGGCCGAAGATCAGGGGCCGGCGCGCCTCCTGAGAGGCAGCGAACACCTCTGCGAATCGTTCTTCAGGCGAGAGTGGCCGGCCCGCTTTGGTTTGCGCGTGCGATAACCGTCGAATGCAATTCTCGACGATCACGACCGCACCGTCGACGATGATGCCGAAATCGAGTGCACCCAGACTCATCAGGTTTGCACTGATCTTGCCGTTCACCATGCCTGTGAACGTGATCAGCATCGAAAGCGGAATCACGGCTGCCGTGATGATCGCCGCCCGAATGTTGCCGAGGAACAGGAACAGGACCGCGATCACCAGCAATGCGCCTTCAAACAGGTTCTTTTTGACTGTAGAGACCGCTTTCTCGACCAGGACGGTACGATCGTAGACAGTGATGGCACGAACTCCGGCAGGCAGCGAGCGATTGACGTCCTCCATCTTCTTCGCGACTGCTTTTGCAACCTTGCGGCTGTTTTCCCCCATCAGCATGAACACCGTGCCGAGGACCACTTCCTCGCCATTGGCCGTTGCGGCCCCGGTTCTCAGCTCGCGGCCAATTTCGACCTGGCCCACGTCCTTGATACGAACCGGCACCCCGCCCACGTTGGTCAGTATGACGTTGGCGATGTCGTCGATCGACTTGGTCTGTCCCGGCACACGGACAAGGTATTGTTCCCCTCGCTTTTCGATGTAGCCGGCGCCCACATTCGCATTGTTGCGCTCCAGCGCGCGAACCACGTCGCCAAGTGAGAGGCCGTATGACATCAGCTTGGTCGGGTTAGGGGCGACTCTGAATTCCTTGACGAAGCCGCCAATCGAGTTGACCTCGGTGACGCCGGTCACATTGCGAAGCTGCGGCTTGATCACCCAGTCCTGCAATTCCCGCAGGTCCGTTGGTGTGTACGCGGTTCCATCGGGCTTGCGCGCGTTTGCATCTGCTTCGACAGTCCAGAGATAGATTTCGCCGAGGCCGGTCGATGTGGGACCCATAGCAGGTGTTGCGCCGGGCGGGAGCTTGTCTTTTGCCTCCTGCATCCGCTCATTCACCAGTTGCCGCGCGAAATAGATATCGGTGCCTTCCTTGAAGATGACGGTGACTTGCGAAAGTCCATAGCGGGAAATCGAGCGCGTCTGCTGGAGATTGGGAAGTCCGGCCATGGCCGTCTCGACCGGAAACGTAATCCGCTGTTCGGATTCGAGCGGTGAATAACCGGGTGCGGCCGTATTGATCTGGACCTGGACGTTGGTAATGTCCGGGACCGCATCGATCGGCAGCTTTTGATAACTGTAGACGCCGAGCGCCGCGGCGCCAAAAACCGCGATCATCACCAGCCAGCGGTGCACGATGGCAAAACGAATCAAACGCTCAAACATGGTACGTGTCCTTCCCGAAGGCCGTGAGCCGTCAAGGTGTTGTCGGGGTCGATGACCGTGAGGCGGGAATTGGCTCAATGCCCTTCTGCACTGCCTTTTTCAAGTTCGGCTTTTAAAACGAAGCTGTTCGCAGCGGCATACTGCTGACCCACCTTCAGCCCCTTGGTGATTTCGACAAAACGGTCGTCACGGCGGCCCAGTTCGACGCCTTGCGCCACGAATCCTTTCGAGGTCTGAACGAAGACCGCAGGCTTGCCGTCGATGTCCTGCAACGCGTCGGTGGCGACTGCAACAGGCGCGTCCTTTGAACCTGCAGTTACCGAGACATTCACGAACATGCCGGGGCGCCATGATCCGTCTGGATTGGCGAGCACGACCCGCGCGGGTGCGGTTCGGGTCTGCTCACCAAGCAGCGACCCGACATACGCGATTTTCCCCGAGGCTTTCGACTCGAACGCCGCCGCACTGATGGTGGTTTCCCGGCCAACCTGGACATCGTTCAGCCGTTGTGCGGGCACAGCCATCTCGGCCCATACCGTGTTGAGGTCGGACAGGACCAATACATTCGCGTCAGCCGCAACCGCTTCGCCAACAGTGACGTGCTTTTCAACGATCGTGCCCGTAAATGGCGCCCGCAATTCATAGCGACTCAGCGCGCCAGTGGCAGCAGAAGCATTGAGCGCCAGTAACTTCTGGCGAGCACTCGCAGTCGCGATCTCCGCTTCGCGCAACTGTGTCTCGGCCAGCAGATAGTCCTGCTCAGCCGATATTTTTTCCAGCCACAACGTTTTTTCCCGCGCATACGTGGCCTGTGCGGCCCATAGCCTGCGCTCGGCTGTCAGCAATTCGCTGCGGCGATCTGCAAGGTCAGTGCTCGCGATGAGCGCCAGCACCTGGCCTTTCTCGACACGCTGACCCAATGACACGGAGACCTTCTCAACGATTCCGGCGACGCGAGGCACGATATGCGCGGTGGCATCTTCGTTGAATCTGATTTCGCCCGGGAGAACAAACGAACTGGCGACCGACGCCGGCCCCGAGTTTTTCATCGCGATGCCGGACGCCTTCAACTGGTCCGGCGACACTCGAATTGCACCGTCTGCGCGAGACACCTCATAGCTCGCATTCGCGCCGGCGACACGGACATTCAACGAGACGTCGAATACATGAGGCTTCGCAATCGGTCCGGGCAAAACAAATTTTTGTCCGGATACAACCAAATCGACCAGTTGCTGGCTGCCGTCATAGCGCTTTATAACGCCCGATATGGAAACACCGGCGGGACCGATGGGCTTGCCTTGGGAAAGGGGATATACCTCAAGCTGCACGGCGTCACCCTGCTCCACAAACACGACCTCTATGGACTGCGTCCCGCTTGTCAGCACTGTGCCTCCCCGGGGACCCGCGGACGGGTCGGTCGCAGGTGCGGCATTCGCTGCGCTTGTGCCGTTGATGTCCGCGCCGAAGTAGTTCGCTGACAACAACAGGAATGCAACTACGACGGCAGATCCGCCGGCAGCCAGAACCAGACTTTTTTTGCTTGCCATGACGTGCCTTAGGGTTGTGCAGAGGGGGATAATGACGATGCCAGTTCGATATTTCCAACGAGGCGCTCGAGGTCGGCGTAAGCCTGTCGCGCCGCGATCAAGGCCTTGAGGTACTGCGATCGTGTCTGGAAGAGCGTGCGTTGTGCATCGAGGACATCTATGAAACCGAACTTGCCCAGGTCGAATCCGCGTGACGTGGCGTCCAGCGCCTGCCGAGCGGCTGGGAGCACTTCGCTCTTCAAGCGCCGCGCCTCTGAGCTCGCCGCGTCATAGCTCGCGTAGGCTTGAGCGATGTCCATGCGCATTTGCGCGAGCGCCCCGTCACGATCCGAGCTGGCTTTTTCCGCACGATGCCTGGCCTCGAGCACCGCGCCTCTATTGGTATCGAAGATGGGCAACGGGATCGAGATACCGACCACAGCCTGATTGCTTGATATCCCGCCTGCGACGATGCGTTTCATGCCGGCGCTCACGGTGATGTCCGGCGTGCGCCTCGCGCGCTCGAGGGACAGGATCGCGTTGGAACGGCCTATCTCTGCGAATGCTCGACGGGCCGCCGGCGAATCTTCGATCCTCTGTTGCAGCGCCGACAAGCCGATAGGCACCTGCAGCGCTTCGGCGTCCCCAGTCACGACTCGATTCGTCAAATCAGGGATTCCCATGGTCGACGCAAGCTTTACTCGCGTAGCCGAAACGAACGCGTTCGCGCTTGTCAGGGCAATCTGAGCTTCGGTTGCCGCGACCTGCGCCCGGGTTGCTTCAACCGGGGAGACTTTGCCCGCTGTCGCACGTCGCTGGACCAATTGCGCCGAGCGGGTTGCGATGTCGGCCGAGTCCCGGGCGAGTTCGACTGTCTTTTGCGCGAACAACACCCCGTAAAACGCTGTGCTCACATCGGCGTGCAATATGGCGACCCGTCCATCGAGTGATGCGAGAGCACCCTGCCGCGCGTATGAGGCAGCATCCAGGCGGTAGGACCGTTGACCCGCAAGTTCGATGCGCTGGCTCAAGAGCCCTGTCGAAGTCCGTTCGGCACTCTTGAATCCCTCTTGCAGGAATGACACTTCCGGATTCGGGCGAGCACCGGCCTGCATATATGATCCTGCCGTTGCGTCTGCTTCCGAGCGAGCGCTTAGCAGCAGCGGATTATTGTCGAGCGCGATACGCTGCGCTTCGTCCAGCGTCAACGGCACTGTCTGAACCGTGTTACCTGCGGTTTGCGTGACTGCATCAAAGCGCAGCGGCGGAGAACTTTCTGTCGCCGTGGTTTGTGCTGCGACCGTGCCGGCAAGCGTGGCCGATACGGCCACTCCTAATAGGCGTATACGCATTTTCTTTACTCGATTAACTCTTGAATATGTGGGGTCATCATACGAACCGGCTACGCTGCCAAGATGAGATGAACATGAGATTTTTGTCATGTTCGTGATTGATCCCCGGGTGGTCTCTTTAAACGATAATTTCCGCGCGAAACTCAGCGCGGGGGACACGACGGCAAGCGAACGTGCAGGTTCTGACACGGATAGTCCGGCCTCAGTTGAGGCGTGCGCTTTTTGACTGCAGGGGTCGCTGACGAGCCGCTGTTCTTGTGACCATCTGCATCGAAAGACGAGCAACCCGTCAACATGACGACCGCGGCCAAGACGATGGAGACGCTCAAGGCGCGGATCGATCGCAATGGACGCGCAGACGCTGCAGCACTGTCTTTACGGTCCGGATTCGGCTTGATTGATTTCACGATCAGCACCTTTGGTTAATAGTGCAACGAGTTGATGAACGCATGACGCGGCAAGTGCGGACGCGCGATTCCCCAAACGCCCGTGGCCGATCGATTTTCTTGGACGCGGGCGGTGGCCTCAACCTAGTAACGATCGTGCAGGGCGTGTGAAGTCTTTGGCGGGGAACGCGTTTCGGCCCCTGGTATCAAGGCCCGACCCTGTGAATCAACTTGCTGACAGAGGGATCGGCACTAGCACCATCGACCTTTTCCTGAAGTGCATCGTCAGGCATCGCTTGTGAAGGCAGCTTTTCGGTGGAGGGGTCCGTTCGGCCGGCATCGGGCGTCTGCGCGGGATAACTCGGTCTGTCGAGGATACGTGGCGGATAGTCGTGCCCACCATCCGCGAAGCTATTCGAGGAAAGGGTTACCGCAAAAACGGCGATCAGAATGAGAGCTGGCTTCATGAGAAATACCTCCAGACAATGCGGACCGAAGCGGTCTTCAATTGATCCCAGTCTGAGGCGTTGCTTCCCATGTGAACATGACGACCAGATGATTTTTTTGTCATCCGGATTTAGAAGTCCGAACTGTATTGAATGGTCTATAAGTTTTTTCTATATGACAAAATTATCATGGCGCGATCATGGTCGTGCACCGTCGGCCGTACAAACTTCTCTCCAAGCCGCCACATCGGCGGTCCTTAATCGAGAGAAACCAAATTATGAAAGCGTCGAAAAATATTCCCGCAGTTCTGGTTTTGACATGCGCGTCAGTGGTTGCGTTTGCTCAAACGCCGCCAAGCGGAAAAACTCGCCAGCAAGTGCAGCAGGAACTGGTACAAGCGCGGCACGATGGCATCATTCCGACTACGAAGAACGACTATCCGCCCAGCGCGGCCACCGTTGCGCGCAATCAGGACGTCCATGCTGTAACAAAACATCCGGGTGAGCGAGTGCCGTCGCAAGCGGACCTTCACGACACTGCGAAGTGACGTGGAACATGCAAAAGGGTCAACGCGAACGGTAGCTACGCTTCCGTTCGCGTTGGGCGTCATGACAAGGCCGTTTCGGCGTAGTCTCAGCTGGGGCCGCCCTCCGTCAACAAGCCCAAGGATCTCCATCACGAAAGTTGAACTAACACGAACCCCGAATAAATCTAGATTGCTTGCGAGCCACGCGATCGATATCCTTCCGTGGCGCATTCACTCGAAATCCGCCACGCTCCGGCCGGAACAATTCACCCTGAGGACGGCGTCATGCTCAAGAACATTGCAACCGGTTTGCTTGACATCGCTTACGAAGAACAAGGCGATCCCAACGGATGGCCGGTGATCCTGTCGCACGGCTTTCCATACGATATTCACGCCTACGACGACGTCACACCGCGCCTGACGGCCCAGGGCGCCCGGGTCCTGACGCCCTATCTGCGGGGGTACGGACCCACGCGCTTTCTTGCACCGACGACACCCCGGTCAGGTCAGCAGGCAGCGCTCGGGGCGGACCTGCTGGCGCTGCTCGACGCACTTCAGATCGAACAAGCCGTGCTCGGCGGATACGACTGGGGCGGCCGCGCGTCGTGCATCGTGGCAGCGCTCTACCCTGCAAGAGCGCGAGGCCTGGTCTCGGTGAACGGCTACAACATCCAGAACCTGGCCACCGCTTCACAGCCTGAAAGCCCGGAGAAGGAATACCGTCTCTGGTACCAGTACTATTTCCACGGCGAACGCGGCCGGGCCGGACTGACCGAGAATCGTCGTGAGTTCTGCCGGCTGTTATGGTCATTGTGGTCGCCGACCTGGCATTTCAACGACGACACGTACGCGCGTTCAGCCGCTGCATTCGACAATCCGGATTTCGTCGATGTCGTCATCCATTCGTACCGGCATCGCTATGGACTCGTCGACGGCGATCCGCAATTCGACGACATAGAGCGCCGCTTGGCGGTCATGCCATCCATCACGGTGCCGGCCATCACGCTGCAAGGCGATGCCGATGGCGTCAGTCCTCCAGGCGGCAGTCAGGCCGGCTTGAAGCGGTTCACGGGCCGTCATGAGAACCGCGTGGTTCCGAATGCCGGTCACAATCTTCCGCAGGAGGCGCCGGATGCGTTCGCCGACGCGATTCTTGAGGTCAATGCCTGGGCGGGATGATCGGCGCGTGAAGCGGAACAGGATCCGGATGTTTATCGTCACTGCTTCTGCTGAGCGGCAAAGCGCGATTTGCTCCTCTCCCCCGCGGCCCGCAAGACGAAAGCGAAGGCGGTGAACACGAACCCAACCGCACAGACGCCGGACCATCCGGACAGCGCCCAGGCAGCGCCTGACAATGCGGCGCCGAGCGCGCCGCCAACAAAGAATATCCCGACGAACAAGCCATTCAGTCGCCCGCGCGCAGTCGGGTCCATCAGGTTGATTGCCCGCCGGCCGAGCGTCTGGTCGGTGACAACACCGGCATCGAGCGCGCCCGCGCCTACGACCAGCATCGCGACAGCCAATATCGGATGGGCCTGCGCCGAAAAGCCTCCCCAGCCGGCACCGGCCACGCCGATTACCAGGAGCGCAACGAGCATCGTCAGATGGCCGGCCAGCAGCATCTTGCGGCTCCATCCCCGGTCGCCCGCACGGCCGGCGAGCGGTGTCACGATCGCTCCTGCCGCACCGGCGAGCGCAAACAACGCAATGCCATTCATGCCGAAGCCGAACGGCGGTTGAACGAGCCGCAGGCCGATCGCGGTCCAGAACGCGCTGAACGCACCCATGACCAGTGCCGCCGATGCAGCATTGCGTTGCAGCACAGGCTTGGTTGCCACCAATGTCCAAAGCGAATACAGGAGAGCGGAATACGATGACCGGTTGCCCGGCGTGCGCACGGGAAGCTTCAGATACAGCACGACGGCGACCAGCGCATCGGTAAGCGCGGCGAGACCGTAGAAAGCACGCCAGCCGACTGTCCCCGCTATCAGGCTCGCGGCCGGACGCGACAACAGGATCCCGAGCATCAAGCCGCTCATCACATTGCCGACCGCGCGTCCGCGATGAATTTCCGGCGCCATTGAAGCGGCCATCGGGACGAGCATCTGGATGGCGCTGGACGCAACGCCTGCCAGCAATACAGCGACGAGAAACAAGACGCGCGAGTCGGCGACCATCGCGATTGCGAGAAAGACGGCGCCGCACGCAAGCGTCCACACAATAAGCCGACGGTTCTCCAGCAGATCGCACAGCGGCACGAGCAGCACCAGTCCGATTGCGTAGCCAAGTTGCGGCAGCATGGCAGCGAGGCCGGCGAACTGCGGTGCAAGGTGCAGGCTCAAGCCGATCGCGCCGGTCAGCGTTTGAGCGGCAAACAGGTTCATCACCATCACGCCGACTGCGGTTGCGAAGAAAACGGTCAGCGGGACAGTGAGCGTAGGGGTGGCGTCGGCTTCCGGCGCCGTACTGACGACGGGGGTGGTTTCTGCGGTGGGACGCATCGAATGTTTTCTCTGGACTGGATCAGAGAAGCATCCTAACGATGCGAACATTATGCGACAATTGAAAAATGTTGATAATGATTATGCGAGTTAATTGTGAACACCCGGGACTTGCAGGCGTTTGTCGCAGTCGTAGAAAGCGGTTCGATGGTTCGTGCCGCGGAAAAGCTCCATCTCACGCAGCCGGGTTTGACGCGGCGCGTGCAAAACCTCGAGACCATGCTTGGCGTGGAACTGCTCGAGCGTCAGAGCAAGCCGCTCAAGCCATCGGCTGCCGGCAACGAGGTGTATGCGCTCGCGCGAACCGTGCTGCGCGCGGTGGACGAATTGTTGTCGGTTGCATCGCTCGACAGCGAACCGTCCGGCGAAATGCGGATCGGCATGCCGCCCTTTCTCGGCGAAGTGGCGCTGGAGAAGCCCGTTGACCGTCTGCGCTGCATGTTTGCGCGACTGACGCTGCGTGTCACGGCGGGCTGGTCGCCATCACTCGTGCAAGGCGTCGAACGCGGATCGCTCGATGCAGCAATCGTATTGATGCCGCCCGGCTTCGCGCCGCCGGAGGCATTGCACGCAGCGCGCCTCGCATTCGTGCCGACGGTGATTGTCGCGGCGCGTTCGCTCGGGCTTCCTGACGCGCCGGCAACGCTCGCAGAGCTGAGCCGCCACGAGTGGGTGCTCAATCAGGACGGCTGCGGAATGCGCTCGGTGTTGAGGCGCACACTGCAGGCAGCCGGCCTGCCGTTGAACGTCGCGGTCGAAGCATTCGGCTCCGAGCTGCAACTGTCCCTTGTCGCACGCGGGCTGGGTATCGGGCTTGTCACGCCGGACATACTGGAGCGAAGTTCGCACCGGGCGGCGCTGCAGATCATCGATACCACCGATTTCCGCACCGGCGTCGATGTCTGGTTCGTCCATGGTTCCGTTCCAGGCCGGCTGATGCGCGCCATCGACCTGTTGCGTTCTTCATTGGACGACGTACTTGCCGAACGCGGCATCGCGCCCGTCGACAAAGAGATGGACCCGGCCGCTCAGGTCGCTCTATAAGGGCTGCTTGTTGACCTGGGTCAACCAGGGCGTCGCGATGTGGACTACCTTCAAGGATGGTCCTTACTCGTTCATCGCCGGTCATGATCCAGCGCGTGATCGACCTCCTCCTCTCGGAATCGGAAAATCATGCCAGGCAACCATACAGAACGGCTACACGCCGTTCCATCGAAACTCGCCGCAAGCTCGAGCAGGGCCCTGGGCACGACTGACGCGTGGAGCATCTCTTGACCGTCTCGTCGCCCGGCCCGGGCGATGACACCATCGCCCTTTCGGTCCCGCAAGCGGGTGCGCCGAAACTCACGACAACCGATGCCGCCGGCCTCAGCACGGCGGAAGCCGCGCTACGGCTCAAACAAAACGGTGCGAACGCCGTTGCCGATATCACGCCTCACCCGCTATGGCGCGCAGTCAGGAAATTATGGGCGCCGGTTCCGTGGATGCTCGAAGCGGCCATCGTGCTGCAACTGGGACTGGGCGATTATGTCGGCGCGGGTATCGTCCTGTTGTTGCTGCTCTTCAACGCGGGGCTAGGGCTATTCCAGGAAGGTCAGGCGCAAGCCACCGTCGATACCCTCAAGTCACGCCTCGCGCTGATTGCGGCCGTGCGTCGCGACGGCCAGTGGACTACCGTCCCGGCGGCCGCGCTTGTGGCGGGCGATATCGTCAAGCTGTCGCTTGGCACCGTCGTCGCCGCCGATGTCCGGCTGAGCGCCGGCTCGGTCCTCCTCGACCAGTCGATGCTCACCGGCGAATCCGCCGCCACCGAATCCGGCGCGGGATCGCTGGCGTTTGCCGGCGCGCTGGTGCGTCGCGGCGAAGCCGTGGCGGAAGTGATCGCAACCAGCGAGCGCACGAAGTTCGGCCGCACGGCGGAACTGGTGCGCACGGCCAAGGTCGAAAGCTCGCAACAGAAGACGGTCTTGCGTGTCGTGCGCAATCTGGTGTTGTTCAACGGCGCGGTGACCCTGTTTCTTGGCATTTATGCGTTTTCGGTTGCCATGCCGATCGGCGAGGTCGTGCCGCTGCTGCTCGTGGCGCTTTTATCGTCGATTCCCGTGGCGTTGCCTTCCATGTTCACGCTCGCCGCCGCGGTCGGCGCACGCTCGCTCGCAAGCCGCGGCGTCTTGCCGACAAGCCTCTCAGCCGTCGATGAAGCCGCGGGCATCGACATTCTTTGTTCCGACAAGACCGGCACGCTGACGCGCAACGAACTCGCGGTAATGGCTGTTCGCGCGCTGCCGCCCTACGACGAAGCCCACGTCCTGGTACTGGCCGCAGCCGCGAGTTCGGACGGCGGCCAGGATCCCGTCGATACCGCCATCCGCCGCGCATCGGCGAGCCAGCCGGTCAAGGACACACCGGCGCTGATCACGTTCATTCCGTTCGATCCCGCCCTGAAACGCTCTGAAGCCACAGTGCGCCGTGCAGACGGCGCGCAACAACGCGTTTTGAAAGGCGCATTCTCGACCATTGCGGCACTCGCGCAGCCGAACGCAGATGCGGCGCCGATCGTGGATGAATTCGAGGCCAAGGGATTACGCGTACTGGCCGTCGCGGCCGGAACGTCCGGTGCCCTGACGATAGCCGGGTTCATCGCCCTGAGCGATCCGCCCCGCGACGACTCCGCTGCGCTGGTTACCGAACTCGACGGGCTCGGCGTGCGCACGGTCATGGTGACGGGCGACGCGCGCAAGACGGCGGAAACGGTGGCGACATCGGTTGGCATCAAGGGCGCTGTCTGGGACAAGAGCCCGATTCCCGCCGACATGAATGCGGAAAGCTACGCGGTCTTCGCAGGCGTGCTGCCGGAGGACAAGTACCAGCTCGTCAAGTCGCTGCAGCAGCGCGGACACATTGTAGGGATGTGCGGCGATGGCGCGAACGACGCGCCCGCGTTAAGGCAGGCGCAGATGGGCATTGCGGTATCGACGGCCACGGATGTAGCGAAATCGGCCGCGGGCGTCGTGCTCACGGAAGCGGGCCTTGGCGGTATCGTCGCGCTGGTCAAGGAAGGCCGGACCACGTTCCAGCGCATCCTGACCTACACGCTGCGCTCGATCATCCACAAGATCGTGCAGGTCCTGTTCCTTGCCGTCGGCCTGATTCTGACGGGTCACGCGATCCTCACGCCGGCGCTCATGGTGCTGATGATGGTGACCGGCGACTTCCTGGCCATGTCGTCTTCCACCGATAACGTGCGCCCCTCGCCACGCCCGAACATCTGGCGCATCCGCAACCTGACCATCGCGGGTATCGTGTTGGGAATCGTGGATCTGCTGTTCTGCGTTGCATGCCTCGCAACGGCGAAATTTGCACTGGGCTTCGACACCGGCATGCTGCGCACCGTGGCAGTCGTGACGCTCGTATTCAGCGGTCAGGCGGTCTTTTATGTCGCGCGGGAACGGGAACATCTATGGAGTTCGGTGCCGGGGAAATGGCTGATTCTGTCGTCCATGGTGGATCTGACGTTCATCAGCGTCCTGGCAATCAACGGCGTTCTGATGGATGCCGTGCCGTTCGTCGTCATTTTCGGCTTGCTGGGCGCCGCGGCGGTGCTCGCCGTCGTACTCGATTCAGTCAAACAAGTCTTGTTTCATCGATTGACGGTGGCGTGACTTCAGACGCGCGGGCCGAACGTTCGATACAAACGAAAAACCAGGCACTAGGCCATCATGAACAAGCCCTTGCCGGACTACGATGCAGAAGGTCCCGACCCCGTCATAGGCCCGACCAAACCGCATCTGCTGGGCGTGCTCGGCCCCGGCCTCATTACAGGCGCCTCCGACGACGACCCCAGCGGCATCGCCACGTATAGCCAGGTGGGCGCGGCCTTCGGCTATGGGCTGTCGTGGACGCTGCTCTTCAGCTATCCGTTGATGGTCGCCATCCAGATGATCAGCGCCCGCATCGGCCGCACTACCGGCCACGGCATTGCAGGCGTCCTGCGCCGGCACTATCCGGCATGGCTGCTGCAATGGATCGTCGTGCTGCTGCTGATTGCGAACATCGTCAACGTGGGCGCCGATCTGGGCGCCATGGCCGATGCACTCTCGCTTTTACTGCCGGGTCCCAAATGGCTGTATGTGCTGCTGTTCTCAGTGATCTGCGTCGCCATGCAGTTGTTGCTGCAATACACACGCTACGTGGCCGTGCTCAAGTGGTTCACGCTCTCCCTGTTTGCTTATTTCGCCGTGCTGGCCGTGGCGCATGTCGACTGGTCCCGGCTCGCAAGCAGCCTGTTTATTCCGCGTCCGCTCTGGACATCGGCATATCTGACTGCTGTTGTTGCCGTGTTCGGAACCACGATCAGCCCCTATCTGTTTTTCTGGCAGTCCGGCGAAGAAGTCGAGGACATGCGCGTGCATCCGCGGCGCGTGGATCTCTTCGATGCACCCGAGCAGGGTCCGGCGGCGCTGCATCGAATAGAAGTCGATACGATGGCCGGCATGGGGCTATCCAACATGGTCGCCCTGGCGATCCTCGCGACCACGGCGGCGACGCTGCACGCGGGCGGCATTGTCGATATTGAAACCTCCGCGCAGGCAGCCCAGGCGCTGCGGCCGATTGCCGGCCCGTTCGCTGCGCTGTTTTTCACGGTCGGGCTGATCGGGACCGGCTTCCTGGCCGTGCCGGTGCTGGCCGGATCGGCGGCTTATGCGATCGGCGAGGCGCGCGACTGGCCGGTGGGTTTCACCCGCAAGATGCAGGAAGCGAAGGCGTTTTACGCGACTATCGCGATTGCCACGCTGATCGGCATGGTCATCAACTTCACTTCCGTCAATCCAATCAAGGCGCTCTACTGGAGCGCGGTGCTCAATGGCGTGGTCGCGGTGCCCGTGATGTTCGTGATGATGAAAATCGCGTGCCGCCCGGACATCATGGGGAGATTCGCCGCTCGGGGCTGGCTGCGCGCGCTCGGCTGGATTGCGACGGCCGTCATGCTGGTGATTTCGGTCGCCATGGGGGTGACGTCGATTTGACGAATGTGTGCGCGGCTCGCTGAAGTCGCGTTGGTTCGCTTGGAATGGGTATTGCTGAATTGTCGTGGCCGACAGTGAGACGTCTGAAGGGTGCTCACGGATCCCGGCTAACGAACATTCAGGAGTTGCAAATGAGAGCCCTGCGCTGGCATGGAAAACACGACATTCGATGTGACACGGTGCCCGACCCGGTCATAGAAGAGGGGCGCGACGCGATCATCAAGGTGTCGACTTGCGCGATCTGCGGCTCCGACCTGCATCTGTTCGACGGCTTCATGCCGACGATGGAAAGCGGCGACATCATGGGCCACGAGTTCATGGGCGAAGTGGTCGAAGTAGGCAAGGACAACAAGGCGCTCAAGGTTGGCGACCGGGTCGTGGTTCCCTTCACCATCTTCTGCGGTGATTGCGACCAGTGCAAACGCGGCAATTTTTCGGTTTGCGAACGCAGCAACCGTAACAAGGACAAGGCCGACAAGGTGTTCGGCCATGCCACGGCCGGACTGTTCGGCTACTCGCACCTGACCGGCGGTTATGCGGGCGGCCAGGCTGAGTACGTCCGCGTGCCCATGGCCGACACCACCCACGTCAAGATTCCGGACGGCCTGACCGACGAACAAGTCCTGTTTCTGGGCGATATCTTTCCGACTGGCTGGCAAGCGGCGGTCAATTGCGACATCCAGCCCGACGATACGGTCGCAATCTGGGGCGCGGGCCCGGTCGGCCAGATGGCGATACGCAGCGCCGTGCTGCTGGGCGCAAAGCAGGTCGTCGTGATCGACCGGGTGCCCGAACGCCTTGCCATGGCGAAGGCTGGTGGCGCAATCACCATCAACTTCGACGAAGAAAGCGTCCTCGACCGGCTAAAGGAGCTGACCAATGGCAAGGGCCCGGAAAAGTGTATCGACGCGGTTGGCATGGAATCCCATGCAACCCGTTCTGTCGATGCCGTCTACGACCGCGTCAAGCAGGCCGTGATGCTGGAGTCGGACCGTCCGCATGTACTGCGCGAAATGATCTACGTGTGCCGTCCGGCAGGCATCCTCTCCGTGCCAGGGGTGTATGGCGGCCTGATCGACAAGATCCCGTTCGGTGCATCGATGAACAAGGGACTGACCTGGAAGATGGGCCAGACTCATGTGAAACGCTGGACGGACGATTTGCTGAACCGCATTCAGGAAGGCCAGATCGATCCGTCTTTCGTCATTACCCACACGGTTTCGCTGGAAGACGGTCCTGCGATGTACAAGACGTTCCGCGACAAGGAAGACGAGTGCATCAAGGTCGTCCTCAAACCCTGAGGGCAGGCAAGCCACCCCGTGTAGATTCGGACGGCTGTTCATATGACAATGTGGGCTCGATTCAATAAAGCGGCGCCGGCCCTGGCCGGCTGCACGCGCACAGTCAACCCTGTTGCATGGGAGACAGCTTGATGAAATGCACGATCGTAGGATCGCGGTATTTCGGCGCCTTGGTGCTGGAAGCGTTTCTGGCCGATGGAATCGAGATCGCCGGCGTGGTGGCGCCCGCCGCCGACGACCGCCTCGCCGTGGCTGCCCGGGCGGCCAACTTGCCGACCTTCATCCACGAGGATCCGAAGTTCATCGACGGCAGCGCCATTCCCGAAGACACTGGTCTGATCGTCGCCGCGCACACTCATGCGCGCGTAAGCGACGAGGCGTTGGCGCGCTCGCGCCTGGGCGGCGTGGGTTATCACCCTTCGCTGCTGCCTCGTCACCGCGGCATTGCGGCGGTCGAGTGGACCATCCTGGAAGGCGACCCGATCGCCGGTGGCTCCATCTACCATCTCTCGCACGGCTGGGATGCGGGCGCGATTGCCGCGCAGGACTGGTGCTTCGTCAAGAAGGGCGAAACCGCACGGGAACTCTGGGAACGCGCGCTCGCGCCAATGGGGCTTGAGCTTTTGCTGCGCGTCGCCCATCACGCTCGTGAACATGGCGAGCTGCCGGCGAGCGTGCAGGACGCGCAGTTCGCCACGCGTGCGCCGATCATTCGCCGACGCATCGACATCAGCGAGGAGCCGGCCGGACCGCTTGCAACGCTCGTCGTCACGGCGATCGGCGCGGATCGTCCGGGTATCGTGAATCTGCTCTCCGAGCGCGCGCGGGCTTTCGGCGCCAACTGGACCGGCAGCCGCATGGCGAGCATCGGCAGCCAGTTTGCCGGCATGGTGCAGTTCGAAGTTGCAGAGCGTCACGCCGATGCGCTGACTACCGCATTACGCGATCTCGAAAGCGCGGGACTGCGCGTCGTGATCGCACGCGGCGACCTGCCGCCGCTCGAGAGCGGCCGGCGGCGCGTGTCGCTGGAGCTGACGGCACCCGACCGTCCCGGCATCGTGCAGGATCTGTCGGCGAGTTTGTCGGCGCACGACGTCAGCATCGAGAAACTCACCACGGAACTCGCGTCCGGACCCGCGCGGGCGCATCAGTTCGCGGTCAAGGCAGTGCTTGCTGTGCCCGAAAACATGTCAGTCGACGCCCTGCGCGCCCTGCTCGAATCGCTGGCTGCCGACATGCTGGCGGACATGGCTCTCGGGGAAAGCGGCGCATAACCGCGTTAACCCAGCTTTCCCCGTTCCATTAGCGAAGATGCCTCCTGGCCGATACCCGCGGCACGGCGTTTGCTCCACAATGGGGCACGCCACTGCGCGCATATACCAGGACACATTCTTAACCCCTTCGGCTTCCGTTCAATCAGGAAAACTTATGAAACTGCTCAATACTCAAGACGGTCTGCCGCGCCTTTCATGGGGTTCCGTGATCGCTGGCGTGATTCTCTCGTCCATCGTCTATCTCATCATGAGCGTGCTTGGTGCCGCCATAGGCGCCTCACTGCTGTCTCCGTTGTCCCAGCCCAATCCCATGCACGGATTCGGCTTTGGATCAGGCGTCTGGGTGATCGTTACAACGGTGCTCGCTGTTTTCATCGGCTCTTATTTTGCCGGCCGGTGCGCACCCGTCCTTGGCTGGCTGCACGGTCTCCTTTCATGGGCCGTCATGACGCTTTTGATTGTCTTCGGCATGACTTCGCTGATCGGAAGCGCCGTGAGCACGGTTGGCAGTGTCGCCGCCACGAGCGCGCAAGTCGGCGCGACGGCCGCAAACCAGGCTAACGCAGATCCATCCATGATGAATTCCGCGAAGCAGCAATTGCAGGCTGCGGTTGCATCGGCTGCGTCCGCCGCGTCGAGCCCCGACGCCGAACAGGATGCAAGGCAGACCGCCAATACCGCCGCACGCGGTGTCGCTCGTGCAAGCTGGTTCTCGTTTGCCGCCCTCCTTGTTGGAGCGATCATCGCCATTGTTTCGGGCGGCGCGGGGTTCCGTCATCAGCCTCCGTACGAGGATGTGGGCGGAACGGCTGTAGGCAACGATGCAATTTCCGCACGCAGCCGCGTAGTGCGTCCAGGAACCGGAACGTTGTAAGTCTTTGGGCCAACCTCAAGCGGGCCGAAGCAAATCGCTTCGGCCTTTTTTGTATGGAACGTGCATTGCTGCGTACTTGGCCGACGACCAATCGTTTTATTCAATTAGCCGAGGAGCACGCATGAGCACCGAAAACCAGTACGCAATGCAGGACCCCACCAAGCAATATCCCCAACCCGAATTCGATAAGCAGCCGCAGTCTGCTCCCGGACTCACCGCCGACATGAACCCCAGGCCCGATCACGGCGAAACCAGCTACAAGGGTTTTGGCAGACTGGCCGGCCGGCGCGCGCTCATCACCGGTGCGGACAGCGGCATTGGCCGGGCCGTCGCGATCGCGTTCGCACGCGAAGGCGCGGATGTCGTGCTCAACTACCTGCAAAGCGAAGAGCAAGATGCGCGCGAAGTCGTGAGCCTTGTCGAGCAAGCCGGCCGCAAGGCGGTCGCACTTCCGGGCGATATCGGCGACGAGTCGTTTTGCAAGTCGCTCGTATCCCAGACGATCGAGCAATTGGGCGGGATCGATATCCTGGTCAATGTGGCGGGCAAGCAGACGGCGGTCGAAGACATCGCCGATCTGAGCACCGAGCAGTTCGAAGCCACGCTGCGCACCAACGTTCTTGCCATGTTCTGGCTCTGCAAGGCAGCGCTGCCGCACATGCCGCCCGGCGCGACGATCATCAACACGACCTCCATTCAAAGCTACCAGCCAAGCCCGAGCCTGCTCGACTATGCGCCTTCCAAAGCTGCCATCACCGCATTCACGCATGCACTGGCGAAGCAAGTCATTGGCAAGGGCATTCGTGTGAACGCCGTTGCACCGGGACCGGTGTGGACACCGCTGCAGCCAAGCGGCGGACAGCCCCAGGAAAAAATCGTCACCTTCGGTTCCGAAGTACCCATGAAACGGCCCGGCCAACCGGCGGAACTGGCGCCGGTTTATGTGTTGCTGGCGTCGCAGGAATCGAGCTTTACGACAGGCGAGGTCTATGGCGTGACGGGCGGCAATCACTTGCCTTGAGCGTCATTGTTGGACAAATCGTTAGACCGGGGTTTGTGCGGACTTGATGTCCGCGCGCCCGAATCCCGCACGACTCGAATGGGTCGATATGCTTTCGCGGACCGCCAGCAATGACTCGCGCTGAACAAAACGTTCAGGCCGACATCACGCGGCGCGGCCTTGCCATTGAGCAAGCACAGCGGGTAACTCGGCCATGTTCCGAAATACCTGGACCACACCCGTTTCGCGAAGCGCTCGCGGCTCGCTATGACCTTCCTCATGCGGGCTGTAGCCAAACACCGTGGCGCCCGCAGCAACGCCGGCAGTCGCACCCGTGACCGTATCTTCCACAATGGCACAGCGCGCCGGATCGACACCCAGCGCCCTGGCCGCCGCCAGATATACGTCTGGAAACGGTTTGGTGTGCGCCATTTCATGGCCGCTAAAAACACGGCCATTGAAATAATCGATCATGCCGACCTTCGTCAGTTGCATCTCGACCTTGAAGCGGTCGGCGCCGGAGGCCACTGCGATGCGTCCATCGAGCGCCCGGTGCAGCGTTTCGACGGCTGAAAGCGCTCCATCGATAGCGACCAGCCCGCGCTCGAGCGCCACATTGCGCCGCTCCCGGAACTGCACGAGCCACTCCTCCGTAAGCGGCACGCCGGTATTGGCTTCGATCAGCGGCGCCTCGTCTTTTACGGCCTTGCCGACGAAAATCCGCATGGTTTCCTCGACGCTCAGACGCCATCCGAGTTCGCCCAGCATTTCGCTGAGTACGCGATTGGTGATGAGTTCGGAATCGACGAGCACGCCGTCGCAGTCAAACAGTACGGCATCGAAAGGAAGCTTGGACATGGGGGATAAGAGTGGTGGTCCGAGGAACAGGCAAGGATACCGCACCCCGCCCGCAGCTTATGTGTGACTGACGTCAGCGCTTGCTGGTCGCGGGACTGCTACAATTCCTGTTCTTTTTGCCCGGACGGACGTAATGGGATTCGAACAGCTAGCAAAACTCAGGGATCAGCTTTCAAAATCGGCTAAGACGAAGGCCCCCGCGCGCGCAGACCGCAACCGGGCGCCGTCCGCCGTTTCGAAAGCGAAACCGGCTGCGGATGGCAAACCCGACGTCAGGTCCGATCGCAAGCCCCATCCGAGACCCGCGAAACCGGTATCGAAGGCTCCGCCGCAGCCGAAACCGCCGGTCAATGCCAAACCGGTAGATCCGGTCGTGGTGCATATCGGCCGGCTGCAAAAGCGTTTCCCGGAAGCGTTCCCGAAAAATCCGGCACCCAAGGTTCCGCTCAAGATCGGCATTTTCGAGGATCTGATTGCGCATATCGCGGAGTTGAAGGTGACACAGCCGGAACTGCGCGACGCCATCAAGGTGTGGTGCCGCGGCAGCCGCTACTGGAGCGCAATGAGCGTCGACGCGATTCGCGTCGATCTTTCGGGCGCAGAAGCCGGCCGCGTGTCGCCGGAAGATGCGGTTCGCGCGCAGAAGCTCGAGGAAGCGCGGGTAGCCCGCGTTGCGGCCAAGGCGCAGGCGACGCCTGCAGCACCCGCCGAAGCCGCGCCTGCCGAATCAGCGCCGGCAGCGGCTTCCGAGCCGAGCGAGTCTTAATCGGCTGGCGCGTACTGCATTTCACCGTTCCCGAACGACCAGTTCTCGCGCTGGACATCGATCAGACTGATCCACACGTCCTCGATCCGCACCCCCGCTTTTTGATGAACGCCTTCTGCAACCGCTTTGTAGAAGGCTTTCTTTACATCGACCGAGCGCCCTGCATTCCACGTCACCTGTATAAAAACGATGCCCGGCGAATAATCGATGCCCAGGTATCCCTCCGTGGGATACACGAGCTCGCCGGGTGCGTGGCGCGTGATGATCTGAAACCGGTCGTTCGCCGGAACATTCGCAACGGCGAGCATGGCTTCATAAATGACATCGCTGATGGCTTGGACGCTATCAGCGGAGGCTTCTTTCGAAACGTTGATTCTGACCAAAGGCATATCGGCTCCTTACATCATCAAATGCGTGGCAATGGATGTTGCCCGCTTGGATTATGCGGCAACTCCAAATTTTCGACACAACCGGCCGGCCACGAAAACGGGCGGCAGGCGATCCGCAACAGAGACCGCGCGCCGCCCGCAAGACGTAAGAAGTGCTGTTCTTTCTCTTGCGACGTGACGTTCAACCTCCTGCTTTCGTCACGCGCCAGACGGTGTTGCCGGCATCGTCGGCGATGATGAGCGCGCCGTCCTGACCCTGCGCGAGCCCGACCGGCGCACCGCGCAGTTCCTTCTCGTCAGCGGTCACAAAGCCCGTCACAACAGGTTTCGGCGTGCCGACCGGTTTGCCGTTCTCAAACGCCACATACGCGACCGCGTAACCGCTCAGCGGCGAACGATCCCAACTGCCATGCTCGCCGATAAAAGCCCCGCCCTTGAACTGTGCCGGAAGGTTATCGCCGGTATAAAACAACAAGCCGAGCGGCGCAACGTGCGAGCCGATCGCATAATCCGGCGGGATCGCCTTCGCGACCAGATCGGGGCGTTGCGGCTGCACGCGCCGGTCCACATTCTGCCCATAGTAGCTGTACGGCCAGCCATAGAAGGCGCCGTCTTTCACCGAGGTCAAATAGTCCGGAACAAGGTCGGCGCCGATTTCATCCCGTTCATTGGCGACTGCCCAGAGTTGTCCCGTTTTCGGTTCCCATTGCAGCCCGGTCGGATTGCGTATGCCGGCCGCGAAGATGCGGCTGCCGCCGGTGGCGATATCCACTTCGAGGACGTTAGCGCGGCGGTATTCGACGTCGAGTCCGTTCTCGCTGGCATTGCTGTTCGATCCGACGCCGACAAAAAGCTTCTTGCCGTCCGGGCTCGCGAGCAGCGCCTTGGTCCAGTGATGGTTGACCCGGTCCGGAAGGTCGGTCAGTTCGACACCGGTCGTGGTAATGGCCGTATCGCCGGACTTGTACGGGAACTTGAGGATGGCGTCGGTATCGGCCACGTACAGCGTGTCGCCGACCAGTTGCATGCCGAACGGCGAATGCAGATGATCGATGAACACATGCTTGTCCCATTCGCCGCTGCCATCGGTGCGCTTTCGCAGCAACGTGATGCGGTTGCCACCCTTCGCTTCCTTGCCCGAACGGCTCTGGACCATGCCCGCAATCAACTGCTTCGGCGTGGTTACAGGTTCGGCATCGGGGCTGCTGGATTCCGCTACCAGGATGTCGCCGTTAGGAAGCCCATACACCTGCCGTGGATGTTCAAGCCCGGACGCGATCTTCTCGATCTTCAGGCCGTCCGCGACCTTGGGTGTTTCGTTGTTCTGCCATCCAACATGCTTGGGTACCTGCATGGGCGGCGTGAAGAAACTCTGAGCGCTCGGCAATGGCGGATTGGCGCCGGCCTGATGCGCGGAATCATATTTGGCTTTCTCGTCGCATCCGCTGAACGAAGCTGCGACGGCCACCGCGATCACGCTGGTCAAGATGGATCTATTCACGAGCCGTCTCCTTGAAATCGAACTTGTCGAACGCGAGCGCGATTTGAGCAAGGATCAGCAACGCGACTGTAATGACTGAAAGAATGACGCTCAGCGGAACCTGGGCGTAAGCATCGCGGCTATGAACGAATGCGTTCACGATTGCCGCGACGATGCCGAGCAGGTTCAGCCAGAAGGCCAGCCTCTCGCGATTTTTGCCTGCGTAGCGGTATCCGAACCAGACGTGGCCGAGATTGATGAAGCGTGGAATGATCGCGAAAATGAGTCCGACGGTTACGAGCCACGCAGCGCCTTTAGCCCAGAAAACATTTTCTGTTATCGCGTAGATAATGTCGAAGATCAGGGTGCCGACGAAAAGTCCGTACGGGATGGGATTTAAAAGATCGAAGAGTGATGTCGCCAGTCTTGACCGATATCTCGGGCTGGTTGGAGTCATGGGTAAATCCTTCACTGAAGGTAAAGATGCGATAAACGATGCACCGGTGACAAAGGTCTAATCCACGGTGCATCGTTTTCCCGGCTCGTACCGCTCGGGCATCGCGTCACGCAACTCAAACCCCGCAGGGCATGCGGTCATCAGAGATGCGGCACGCCTTCATCGAAAGGATTTTGCAAGCGTTGGGATCCAGAACGATCCGAAGCTTGGGCGCAGGTCATGCAGGCAGCGTTTTCCAGTTGGACGAGCCCCATGCGTCACGCACATCACGTGCCCGAGGCTTTGGCTTTTAATTATTTTGCGTTCGGGGAAGGCAGTCCACTGGCTGTATTTCTGGAGATACTACGCAAGGCAGGCGTGCTGAAGGCTTAACCCTTCACGCCTTCCCGCAACGCTTCGAGAAACCTTAAATACGCGGTAGCGCCCGGATCGGCATGTCCAATGCTGCGTTCCTGCACCCATGCCGCACGTCCCTTTTGCGATTGCAACCCCGCTGTCGCCTCCACGCGTTCCTGCGATGTCGCGATCATCGCGGCCAGCAACGCATCGGTATCGCCGTCTGATTTTTCAAGCGTATCGAGACTTGGAACGAGCGCGTCGAGCACGGTCTTGTCACCGACCTGGCTCTTCCCGCGTTCGATGATGCGCCCCGCAACCGCACGCCCGATGGTCAACGCCTCGTCCTTGCCGACCGTGTCCTTCCCCGCCATGGTCTTCGATGCCGCCAGCAATCCGCCGCCTATCAATGCCGCGAACGTGGATGGATTCGCGGTCGAAAATGCCTTCCCCGCGGCGAGCAGCACTTCGGCCACGGTCGCCTCGCCAGGCAACCCGGCAAGCGCCTTCACGACCGCCGCCGATCCCGCTTGCACGGTAATGCCGAGGTCGCCGTCGCCGAGTGCGGCATCGAGTTCGCGCAACTCTTCGGCATGGGCCGGCAGCGTGGCGAGCGTGCGCGCGAGCACGTCGCGCAGTTCAGTGGAAAAAATACTCATGACGTCCCCCGTTCAAGCCTGCGACCATTCGCGAAAGAAAGGCGAACGCGCCGGTGCGGCAAGCAGCGCTTCGAGTTCGTCATCGACAAGCATGATCGTGATCGACGCACCCGCCATTTCGAGGCTCGTCACATACTCGCCCACATACGAGCGTGCGATCGTCAAACCCTGCTCGCCGATGATCGCAGCCGATCGCCGATACAACAAATACAGCTCTTCGAGCGGTGTCGCACCGAGCCCGTTGATTAGCACTGCGACGCGCGATCCTTTGGGCGCATTCAGGTCGGCAAGGATCTCGCCGGTCAGGCGCGTTGCAATCTGATCGGCGGTTTCGAGTGCGCCGCGATGCGTGCCCGGTTCACCATGAATGCCGATGCCGATCTCCATCTCGCCTTCGGGCAGCGTGAACGTAGGCTTGCCCGCAGCCGGCAGAATGGTCGGCGAGAGGCCCACGCCCATGGTGCGGCACTGGTTGTTCGCCTTCGCCGTGATGCGGGCGACTTCATCGAGTGAATCGCCTCGTTCCGCCGATGCCCCCGCGCACTTGAACGCAAACACCATCCCTGCCACGCCCCGGCGTTCAGCACTGCGCGCGCTCGGTGCCGACGCCACGTCGTCAGTGAGCAGCACTGTCTTGATATCGATGCCTTCCGGTTCCGCCAGATCCGCAGCGAGGTCGAAGTTGAAGACATCGCCGCCATAATTGCCGTACACGTACAGCACGCCGGCGCCGCCATCGACGGCTTTCGTGGCTTCGAAAATCTGTTCCGACGACGGCGATGAAAACACGTTGCCCACCGCCACGCCGCTGCACAAACCCTCGCCCACGTAGCCCAGGAAGCCCGGCATATGCCCCGACCCGCCGCCGGTCACGATGCCCACGCGACCCTGCTTCGGCGCATCGGCGCGCACGAGCGCACGGTTGTCAGCGGTCGCGGATTTGATCCAGCCCGGATGCGCGAGCAACAGCGCATCGATGACTTCATCCACGAACTGATCCGGCTGGTTGATGATCTTTTTCACGTGATGCTCCTTGAAAGGAAACTGCGATGGCTCACACCTTGCGGCGCTGGCTGAGCGCGTCGAGCATGACGGCGGCGAAGATGACGCCGCCCTGAATGAATTGCGTCCAGAATGGATTGACGCCGAGCAGCGACAGGCCCACGTTGATCACGCCGATCAGCACCACGCCAATGAACGTGCCAATGATCGAACCGCGCCCGCCGGCAAGCGACGTACCGCCGATCACCACGCCTGCGATGACCTGAAGCTCGAGTCCGTTTGCCGCAGAGGGCAGCGCCGAATTCAGCCGTCCCGCGAGCACGATGCCTGCAATCGCCGCCGTCACACCGGCAAGCGTGTACGTCAGGAAGATCACGCGCCGCACGGGAATACCGGCGAGCCGTGCGGCTTCCTTGTTGCCGCCGACCGCAAAGACCTGATGCCCGAAGGTCGTCTTGCGCAACAGCACATGCCCGACAATAAAAACGACCAGCATGACGATCATCGGCGCGGGAAGCCCGGCAACCGTCTTTGCCCCGAACGCGGTGAACGCGTTCGGGAAGTCGAACTTGGTGCGGCCATCGGAAATGGCGAGCGTGAGGCCGCGCGCCATCGCCATCATGGCCAGCGTGACAATGAACGGCACCAGCCTGAACCACGCGACCGAGAGTCCGTTCAACGCGCCCACGCACGCGCCCACGGCAAGCGCCACCGCAAGTCCACCGATACCCAGCCCGATGTTCCCCGGCACCGATCCCGCCATGACCGTCGCCGCGACCATGCCGCTCAGCGCGACCAGCGAGCCGACCGACAGGTCGATCCCGGACGTGATGATGACGAACGTACCGCCGACCGCCGCGATGCCCACCACGGAGACCTGCACCATGATGTTGGTGAGCGTGCTCGTCGTGAGAAATTCGGGCGATGCGATCGACAGCACCACGCATATGAGAATGAGCGCCGCGAACAAAGGTCCGATACCGCTGCGTAACTGCCGGATGAAACGGCGCGAGAGCGCCTCCTGATCCGCCTGCTTTGCTGCTGTCGACGTCATGCGCCTACTCCTGTCGTAGCCCATTGAATCACCGTCTCGGAGTCCGCCTTGTCGCGTGCGATCTCCGTGACGATGCTGCCTCTGTACATCACCAGCACGCGGTCGGACATGCCGAGCAACTCCGGCAATTCCGAGCTGACCATGATGACGGCCGCGCCGGCGCGCGCCATCGATACCATGTGCGCATAGATCTCGGTCTTCGCGCCTACGTCGATACCGCGCGTGGGTTCATCGAGCATGATCACGGCCGGTTGAGTGGCCGTGGCGCGTCCCAGGATGACCTTCTGCTGATTGCCGCCCGAGAGATTGCCCGTGATCTGCATGACCGATGGCGAACGCACCGCGAAGCGCGTGCTCGCTTCCTGCGCGAGCTTGCGTTTTCTTGCGTTGCTGGTGAAGCCGCCGGTTGCAAGCGCCTTCAGGCTCGAAAGCGCGACGTTCTCCTCGATGCTCGCCTCGAGCACGAGACCTTCGAGCTTGCGGTCCTCCGCGGTATAGACTAGTCCGTGCCGGATGCCATCGGTTGGCGACTTGATGCTGACCTTCTTGCCGCGTATCAGCAGCTCGCCCTTCGTCACGGGCAGCGCGCCGAAGATCGCTTTCAACAACTCCGTGCGCCCCGCGCCCGCAATCCCCGCGATACCCACGATCTCACCCGCCCTCACGCTGAGGCTCGCATGCCGCACGATTGGCGGGCTCGCCAGATCGCGCACTTCGAGCACGACGGGCCCGTAGTCGCGCGGCTCCCACGGATAGAACGAATCGAGATTGCGCGCGACCATGGCCTGCACGAGCTCCTGCTCGGTCCACTGGTTCATCGGCCGCGAACTGACGGTTGCGCCATCGCGCATCACGACGGCCGAGTCCGCCAGCTCGAATACCTCTTCCAGATGATGCGAGATGAAGATTATCCCCATCCCTGCCGCGCGAAGCCGCCGGACCACGGCGTACAGATTGGCGATGTCGCCACGCTGCAGCGCCGCCGTAGGTTCATCCATGACGAGGATGCGGGCGTCGCGTGCCACCGCCTTTGCGACTTCCACGAGCTGCCGCTTGTTCAACGGCAGATCGCCGAGACGCATGGACGGCGAGACGTTATCCAGTCCTACCTGCGCAAGCGCCTGACGCGCTTGCTCGTTGGCTTCGCGCCGCATCACGAACCCGCCGCGCGACGGCATGCGCCCGAGGAACAGGTTCTCCGCGACGGTCATGTCGTTGATCAGCGACAGCTCCTGGTAAATCACGGCGACGCCGGCATCGATCGCCGCATTGGTTCCGCGTGCAAGCGGCACGCCGTTGATCTCGATGCGGCCTTCGTCGGGCTCATACGCACCCGACAAGGTCTTGATCAGCGACGACTTGCCTGCGCCGTTCTCGCCGACGATCGCCATCACGTGACCCGCCTGCAACGACAGGCTGACGCCCCGCAACGCCTTCACGCCGGGGAAACTCTTGACGATGCCCTCCATGCGCAGCAGCGGCACGTTGCCGCTCTCCGGCGCCTCTTGCACGCCGCCGGAAAGGTCGGGCGAACTCGTTTCGGCACTCATGATCGGATCTCTCTTGCGAGGCATGCGCTCCGCGCCATCGGACACTTGCGGAAACGCATGCGCTTGGTCGATGACGGCGATTACTGGCTGACCTGCAGCGACCAGAGACCGTATTTCTTGGTGGTATCGGAGTCGATGTTCGACTTGTCGATCAACAAGGTCGGCCATGCGTAGTTCGCCGGCACGTCCTTCTTCGCCGTGTAGTCCTTGATGAAACTCAACGCCTTCGCCGCCATTTCGATTGGGTTCTGCGAAATGGTTGCGTCCTGCTTGCCGGCACGAATCGCGGACAATGCCTGCGCCGTGCCGTCGGCGCCGATCACCATGATGTGCTCCTTGTCGCCGAGCGGCTTGTAGCGGTTGGCGTTGTCGATGGCCTTTTCCGCACCCACGGTGTTGTCGTCGTTCGCACCGAAAACTGCATCGATCTGCGGGTACTTTTGCAGGATGTTCGTCATCGCGTTGAGTGACTTTTCCTGGTCGAACGCGCCTTCCTGGCGGGCCACGACCTTGATGTCCGGATACTTCGCGATTTCATCGGAGAAGCCTTTCTCGCGGTCGGTGGCAGCCGTCGTCCCGACCAACCCGATCAGGTCGACCACGTTGCCCTTGGGCGAGCCATAACGCGTCTTCAACTGATCCGCGATCCACTTTGCCGCCGTCGTGCCAAGCGCCACGTTGTCCGACGCCACGAACGACGTCACCTTGCCGCCATCGGAGCCGCGATCCAGCGTGAACACGGGAATGCCCATGCTGTTGGCCTTTTCGACCGCCGGAATGATCGCCTTCGAGTCGATAGGATTGAGCACCAGCG
This sequence comes from Burkholderia sp. PAMC 28687, assembly GCF_001577465.1. Lineage (NCBI taxonomy): Bacteria > Pseudomonadati > Pseudomonadota > Betaproteobacteria > Burkholderiales > Burkholderiaceae > Burkholderia > Burkholderia sp. PAMC 28687. The sequence goes on along the minus strand of NZ_CP014506.1, from coordinate 867,490 downwards.
CAGTCACGCCCTGGCTCAGCAGGTTGATCGCGTCATTGACCTGCTGTTGTGCGTCGCCGTTTGCGTTCGTCTGGACCAGATCGAAGCCTTGTTCCTTCGAACCCTTTTCCACCCCGAGTTTCAAGCCGACGAAGAATGCGTTGTTCAGCGTAGACACCGAGAAACCGATCTTCGTCTTCCCGCCCGATGCCGCCGGTGCCGCGGGTGCAGCGCTTGCGACTGCAGCGGGACTTGCGCTTGCGTCGCTTGCGGCGGTGGTCGTTGAAGGCGATTCGCTTTTCGAACAGCCGGAGAGCGCGGCTGCCGCGCATAAGACCGCTGTTCCCGTACGTGCACCCAGCTTGCTCCATGCGTCAAATCTTCCTGAATTCCAGGCCATGACTGTCTCCATTTTTCAAGTTATAAAGGCGGTTCTGTTGCGCGCTGCGGTACAACATTTGAAGCAATTGATTGTTCAGTTATCCTGTGGCCTTCGTGGTCCGTAGCTCCTGAATTTCTCCACGACCTCGTCCATCTGTTCATCCGACAAAACGGGCGGCGTTCCCAACTGGCACGCCAGCAGATATTGCTTCGCCAAGACCTCGACTTCGTGTGCGAGCCATAGCGCACGCGCGAGATCCCGGCCCAGTGCGATCACGCCGTGATGCGCCAGCAGACACGCTGTGCGGTCCTTCAGCGCCTGCATCGCGTAATCGGATAATTCCTTGCTGCCGAAGGTCGCGTACGGCGCGCATCGGATGGAATTGCCGCCCGCGGCCGCCACCATGTAGTGGTGCGCGGGGATACTGTGTGAGTGAATGGCGAGCGCCGTGGCCGCGCTGGAATGCGTATGAACCACTGCGCCAATCTCCGGCCTCGCCTGCAAGATGTCGCGGTGAATGCGCCATTCCGACGATGGCCGCAACTGCGAAAACAACGGCGACGACGCGTCCACGTTCATTGGCAGGAACGCGATCGAGGCCGGGTCCAGTTGTGCCGATGGGATGCCGCTTGGCGTAATCAGGAAACCATCGCTGAACCGTGCGCTCACGTTGCCCGACGTGCCCTGATTGATGCCGAGACGTTCCATCTCGCGCGCTGTTGCCACTATTCCCGAACGCAGCGCGGCCTCGGTCATGCTGCGTCTCCTTCCATGGCGAACAACGCTGCCAGGTTGGTATCGAAAGGTTTTTGCACGATGCCCCGCTCCGTGATGAAACCCGTGACGAGATGATTAGGCGTGACATCGAAAGCGGGGTTGCGGACCTTCATGTTGGCCGGCGCAACCCGTTCGCCGTACAGATGCGTGATTTCGTCGTCGTGACGCTCTTCGATCACGATGTCACGCCCCGTCGCCGTGTGAAGGTCGAGCGTTGACGACGGACAGGCCACGTAGAACGGAATGTTGAAGTGCCGCGCGACGATCGCAAGCCCGAGTGTGCCGATCTTGTTCGCGAAGTCGCCGTTGGCCGCAACCCGGTCTGTACCGACGATCACCACATCGACCAGTTCCTGCGCCATGATCGACGCCGCCATGCTGTCGGTGATCAGCGTGACATCGACGCCCGCCTGCTGCAACTCGTAGGCGGTCAGGCGCGCGCCCTGCAGAAGCGGACGGGTTTCATCGGCGTAGACGCGGAATGTCAGCCCCTCGCCATGTGCCTTGTATATGGGCGCGGTTGCGGTGCCAAGACCGGTGGTCGCGAGCGCGCCCGCATTGCAATGCGTCAGCACTCCGCAGCCAGGCGTGATCAGCGGCAGGCCATGCTCGCCGATGCCATCGCACAGCGCCTGATCTTCCGCGTGGATCGCAACGGCCTCTGCGATCAATGCGTTCAGAAGCGCGGCGGAATCATTGGCATCGCACGCCTGCGCCGCCTGCAACATCCGCTTGAGGCTCCAGCTCAGGTTGACCGCGGTGGGACGCGCGCTGTCTATATAAGCCGCCTGCTGCGCAAGCGCCGCGCGGAATTCATGTATCGGCAAATGAAGGGACGCGCGCATCGCGACGCATAAACCGTACGCTGCGGCTACGCCTATTGCCGGTGCACCGCGAACCCTCAGTTCATGGATTGCACGCCAGACCTGTTCGGCCGTCGTCACGTTTTCGATGACCGTTTCGCGAGGCAAACGGGTCTGGTCAAGGATCGACAAGCTGTCGTTTTCCCACGTGATGGTCGCTGGAAGGCTCGAAAACAGCGGCGCCGATATCATGCGTGCTCCGGTTGGTTATTGATTGTGGGTGGACTGCAGCGCTCGCGCCAGCCGAACGACCTGTTCGATATCGGTCAGGGATTGCCTTTCGACCAGCAGCGTCTCGGCGCATTGCAGACAACGCACTTCGATCGCCGCGCGTGCCGTGTCGTCTGGAATGTGCGCGATCTCCGCGACCTTCGCCATGCCCACGATCCGGCGGATCATCTTGCAGCCAGCAAAGCCGAGGGTATCGGCGAGAAGCCGTTGCATGAAGCGCGCCTTGAAGGCATCGGCGCAGGCGCGGTCCGGATCGTCACCAATGAACGAAGTCTTGCTGCGGCCTTCGTGTTCCCGCCATAGCTTCTGGAACTTGGCGGCGAACGCCGACCAGATCGTGCTGACCTGTTCCAGCAGCCACGCCTGATAGGCTTCCGGCCGCCCGTCGTGAAGCCGGCCGTGCCAGTCGCGCGAGAAATAGGCCAGCAGAAGATTGGCGAGCACCGCGCCAATGTCAAACGCCATGGGACCGTAGAACGAGAACTCGGGGTCGATCACATAGGTCTCGTCCGCGTTGACCATGATGGAACCCGTATGCAGGTCGCCATGCAGCAAAGTCTCGGCGTGGTTCATGAACGCCCATTTCATTTCGGCCGCGGCCACGCGCAATGCGGGCGTCTGCCTGAGGCGTTCCAGCGCCGCCCTTGGCAATTTAGCGCTATATACGTTCGATGGATGGTCCTCGAACGGATACGTGAAAACCAGGGCCTCGGTGATCCCGCACAACTCGCTGTTCACGGCTGCGCTCATCGCCTGTTTCTTGATGTCGGCGTTAAGAAAAAGATCCGAGCCGAAGAAGAGCGTGTTCGCAAGGTACGTGGACAGGTGATCCGCAAGCCTCGGATACACGACGCCATCCGTCAGCCCTTGCCGCAGGATCCGGTGACTGGCAAGCCGCTGCATCACCATCAGGAAAAGCTGGCTGTCCGCGTGATAGACCTTGGGCACATGCTGCGGACATAGCGATCTAAAGCGCCTGAGCGCGGCGACTTCACGCTCCATGCGCTCGCGTCCAAGCGGCCATGTCTTGCCGACCAGCCGCAGAAACGGCGGTGCCTGCTTCACCACCACGCTTTTTTCAGCAGCCCCTGCGTTGCTCGCGAAGTAGACGTAGTTGAGATTGCCGTCGCCCACTTCCGCAATATCCAGTTCCGCCGGCTCGCCCAGCAACGCGTGCACAGCAGGAATGCCCCGCAGGTAAGCCGTCAGTTCCGAAGCATTCAACGCCTCGAATTCCATGATGTCTCCTCCGTGTCCCCCGGTTCTGCCCGCGTCTCAATGACGTTTGCGAACCAGGTCGAACTTGAAGATGCTCGTGTTGTAGTAGTCGTTGCTATAACAAAGCGGATCGCCGCTCTGATCGAAATCGACCTCATCCAGAAGCAGGAACAGGCCGAAGCCATCGCCCAGTTCAGGCAGGTCGCGCGGCGTCAGGATGGTCGGCTGGACGGACGTATGCGTGTGCGACAGCCTGCGGCCGGTCCTGCCCAGCATGGCGAAGAGCGATTCGCCGAGATCGTTGCCGACGGAATCGAAAACCTCTTTCGAGACAATATCGATGCAATACGCCGCAATCGCGTCGTTCGCCCGCCGGACCCGTTCTATGCGCACGCACGGATGGCCCACATCCAACGCCAGCTTTTCCGCCAGGCTTTCCGATGCCTCGATATTCTCGATCTGCAGCCTGCTTGTTGAGGGCACTGCGCCGACGCTCTTGATCATGTCGGTCACGGACATCAGATCATCCAGACCGCCCTTAAGCTTCAGCGAAATTTGTCTGATGAAGGTCCCGCGCCCCTGGACCCGCGACAGCAATCCATGCGAGATCATTTGCGCCACGGCTTCGCGCAAACTCGACCGCCCCACGCCCAGCAACTCGCACAACTCGATCTCTGTCGGGATCTGATCCCCTGGTTTAAGGCCTTTTTCGCGAATCATGGCCAGCAGCGATTCCTGGATCTTGTCGCTCATCGATTGTTCGACGCTCAAGCGCATGGGAGCCTTTTCTCAAACTTTTTTGCAATATACATCAGACGTCTGATGTTTTTTCTGGGATTTACCCTGATTTCACAGAGTCGAAGGCACCCCACTCGCGAGAAGGAAAACGCAATTCATGTGGCGCAACATGCGCGGTCGAAGCGAGAGCGGATGCGGTTACGAGACTGGTTGACCTACGGTCAGCGGGCTTGATCTTGTGCGATGCAATGTGCCTGTCTGCCGTCCGGAAACGGTCAGAAATCTGGAGCGGCCAGCGAACCTTCGGCTTTCACGAAGTCGATAAACGCCCGCAGCGGCGCCGGCAAGTGCCTGCGCCCCGGATAATAAAGAAACGGTCCAGAAAATTGTGGCCACCAGGGCTGCAAGATCGGCTCCAGCGCGCCGCTATCCAGATACGGCTGAAGCATCCCCTCGAAAAGATGGACCACACCCACACCGGCTACAGCGTGCTGATGGCGAGTTCGACCGCGGCGCTTGGCCTGACCAGAAGCGGTCCTGACGGGTCCAGCCGCACCACCTCACCGTCGCGTTCGAAGAACCACATTGGCATGGCGCCGCCCGCGAACTGGCCGCGCAGACACGCGTGCTCGAGCAGCTCGCGGGGATGCGTGGGCCTGCCGTGCGTGTCAAGATATTCCGGCGCTGCCGCCGTCGCGAAACGCTGCACGCGCGGCCCGATCGGGATGGCGATCATGTCCTGTTCCAGACGTTCGTCGTAGCGAATGCCGGCGTCGCAACCAATCGACAGCACATCGACGAAACCATCCTCGACCACCACTTCCACCCGAATGTCAGGATAAAGCCTTCAAAAACCGCGCGATGAGCGTCGGCAACACGATCCGCGCGGCGCTCGACGGCACGTTCAGCTTGAGCGTGCCCGTGGGTTTGTCGCGAAAACCGTTCAGAACGTCCAGCGCCGCTTCCATCTCACTGAAGAGCGGCGACAGTTTTTCGATAAGACGCTCGCCCGCCTCCGTCGGCGCCACGCTGCGCGTGGTCCGGTTGAGCAGGCGCAGTCCGAGCTTGGCCTCGAGGCGCCGCACGGCGATGCTAAGGCTCGACGCCGATACGCCGCTGATGCGGGCGGCGTCCCGAAAGCCGCCGGCCCGCGCAACCGATACGAACGCCGCAAGATCGTTGAATTCCATGGCCATTGTTCAAAATAGTGCACGACCTGTGCAATCTAGACCCGATTATCGAACAGCGCAATCGGTCTCATACTGGCGTCATACCTTCCACGGAGATCAACATGTCGAACCTCAATACCACCGATACCTTTTCACTCGCCGGCCATACGGTGCGGCGCATGGGCTACGGCGCCATGCAACTTGCCGGACCTGGCGTGTTCGGTCCGCCGAGGGACCGCGATGCGGCCGTGGCCGTGCTTCGCGAGGCCGTGGCGTCAGGCGTCAATCACATCGATACCAGCGATTTCTACGGCCCCCACGTCACCAACGAGATCATTCGCGAGGCGCTACATCCGTATGCGGACGGCCTCGTGATCGTCACGAAGCTTGGCGCCGTTCGCGGCGCGGACGGTTCATGGAACGCGGCGCTCGAGCCGGAAGACCTGAAACGCGGCGTTCATGACAATCTTCGCAACCTCGGGCTCGATGCGCTCGAGATTGTGAACATCCGCAACATGGGCGACATCCACGCGCCGGCCGAGGGATCGATTGCGAAGCAGGTCGAGACGCTCGCCGAGCTTCAGCGCCAGGGGCTCGTACGCCACATTGGCCTGAGCAACGTGACGCCGACGCAGATCGAGGAAGCGCAAGGGATTGCCGAGATTGTCTGCGTGCAGAACCATTACAACCTGATCCAGCGCAGCGACGACGCACTCGTCGATGACCTCGCAGCCCAAGGCATTGCGTACGTACCCTTCTTTCCGCTGGGCGGCTTCACACCGATCCAGTCATCGGCGCTTTCCACGATCGCGCAGGGCCTGAAAGCGACGCCCATGCAAGTCGCGCTTGCATGGCTCTTGCATCGCGCGCCGAACATCTTGCTGATTCCGGGGACGTCGTCGGTCACGCATCTGCGCGAAAACCTGCAGGCATCGCAATTGAAGCTGCCGGACGATGTGCTCGCCGAACTCAATACGCTCGGTGGGGTTCAGTCCGGGCATTGAAGGCGTTTGGCCGGCCGGCCCGCCGAATGACCGACAAAAAAAAGGCGCCTGAACAAAGGCGCCTTTTGTCTTGATCATCACTTCTGTCTGCTCTAGTTCGAAAACGTGCGCACTCCCCGACCGCGCCACGATATCCGAATCATGGCAATCACGGTGACAAGCTGAGCAACGGTGTCCTTGCAATGCATATCGGCGTGATTAGCGCATTCTTTAGCGATAGTTTTTCTATTGCCTTTAATAACTTATCGTAGATGGTCGGTCACTCATAAAAAACGGATACTCCTGCCTCACAGCTTGACCCAGCCAAACCCGCCAAGGACCAGGGACATGACATTGAGAGCAGGACGTCTGTTTGCAGCAATCGTTTTTTCGTGCACGGTTTCGAGCGTCGTTCAAGCCGCCGATAACACCATCCAGAGCGAAGTGGACGGCGTCATCCAGCCGCTGATGAAGCAATACGCAATCGCCGGCGTCGCGGTCGGGGTCATCGCCGACGGCAAGCCTCATGTATTCAACTATGGTCTTGCGTCGGTGCGGCCCAGGAAACTGGTGACGGGCGACACCTTGTTCGAGCTTGGATCGGTCAGCAAGACATTCACCGCGACGCTTGCCGCCAAGGCACAAATCGACGGTGACCTGTCCTTGTCCGACCGCACGAGCAAGTTTCTCCCGTCCTTGCAGAACACCCCGTTCGGCGATGTGACCCTGCTCAATCTCGGCACGCACACGCCCGGCGGCCTTCCACTGCAAGTGCCCGACAACGTCAACAGCATCGACGAACTGATGCAGTACTTCAGGCAGTGGAAACCTGCGTACGCGGCGGGGACGTATCGGACGTACACGAACCCAGGCATTGGAACGCTCGGCCTCATCACCGCGAAAAGCATGGGTCAGGATTTCGATACGCTCATGACGCAGGGCCTGTTTCCCGCGCTGGGTCTGCAGCACAGTTACATCAACGTGCCCGCAGCAAGAATGAAGGACTACGCGCAGGGCTACACCAAGGACGACGCGCCCATCAGGATGAAACCGGGTGTGCTCTCGTCCGAGGCTTACGGCATCAAGACCACCGCTGCCGACATGCTGCGCTTCCTCCAGGCGAACATGAACCTGGTCAAACTCGACCCGAAGCTTCAGCGCGCAATAACCGATACCCACACCGGCTATTTCGACGCAGGGCCAATGACGCAAGACCTGATCTGGGAGCAATATCCCTATCCGGTCGCGCTGGAAAATCTGCTGGAAGGCAACGCGCCTGCAATGATCATGAACGCGACGCCGGTCACCCAGCTCAAACCGGCGCAACCGCCGCGCGACGATGTCTGGATCAACAAGACCGGCTCGACCAACGGCTTTGGCACGTATGTGGCATTCATTCCGGAAAAACGTCTGGGGATCGTGATTCTCACGAACAAGAACATCCCGAACGGCGCGCGTGTCACGGCGGCGTACCGGATCCTCGAGTCGCTGGCCGATAAGGCGCAGACGCAATGATGTTCCATCGATACATGGCGGTCGTCGTGAGCGCGGCGATTAGCGTGCCTTCATTCGCAGCCGGCTCGGCGGCTGCCGCCAAAGACACGGTCGTTCTGCAACGCGTGCCTGTTGCAGGCACTGATCGCGAGATGGGCATGGGGAATTCGGAGTTCCCGCCGAACGCATCCAAGCCGAGACATAAAGCCACGGGACCGGAACTCGCTTACGTGCTGGACGGTGAAGTCACGGTGCAGATTGACGCTCAGCCGGCGCACGTCGTCCGCGCCGGTGAGAGCTGGGCAATGCCCGCGAATGTCGCCCATGTCACGACCGCAGGGCCTGCGGGCGCGAAGGTTTTGGCGACGTGGGCGTGGGTGCCGGGAAAGCCGTTCAACGTTTCGGATTCGAAATAAGCCTTGCCCAGCCCTCACCTCTCGGCACGGTCACTCTTACGACAAGGCAGCAGCAACGGCATCGAAATCATCTACGCCTGATCCCGATGCTCGTCATCAGACCTGACAAGCGACCAGCCGGAATCACCAATCAACTTGGCATTGCCGAACGACATTCGTCTGAACACTCGGCGAATCCAGCTCAAGAACATGATGTCTCCGCCGTGGCGAATTCGTTTTTATAGATCGAGCACAAGCTCCCTGCTCGTTGCCCTCGATACACACGCGGTCAGGTATTCGCGCTTTTCATCGTCGCCGAGAATGCAGTCGTTGTGCTCGACTTCGCCCGACAAGTACCGCACCTTGCACGTGCCGCACAAACCCGCGCGGCAGGATGTCTCTATCGGCACGCCGGCTTCGTCCAGTGCGTCGACTATGCTTTGGTCTGCTGTGACCGGAATCATCTGCCCGGTGCTCGCAATCTTCACGATGAACTCGCCCACCGCGCCCGCAACCTCCTGACTCAAGTCCCGCTCGGGCGCCTTGAAGTGTTCGAAGTGAACCGTGCCCGACGGCCAATGTTGCGCCGCGGCCGCGCACGCCTTCATGAATCCGGCAGGGCCGCAGTAATACAAGTGGGTATCGGCGGCAGGTTCGCGCAACAGTTCGCCGATGTTCATTCCCGCCGATGGGTCGCCGTTGTCGAAATGAAAATGCAACCGGCCTGCGGTCTTGATGCTTGCCAGTTCATCGGTGAATGCCGTGCAGCGCGCGTCCTTCGCGCAGTAATGCATCTCGTAGTCGATACCGGCTTCTTCCAGCCGGTGCGCCATCGCTTTGAGAGGCGTCACGCCGATACCACCGGCCAGCAGCACGACCTTCTTGGCGTCGGCGGCCAGTTCGAAATTGTTGCGCGGCGCGCTGACCTTCACGCGATCCTGAACGCGCAGCGTGTCGTGTACGGCTTTTGATCCGCCGCGCCCGGCTTCATCGCGCAGCACGGCGATCACGTAGCGATGCCGCTCGCCCGGCGAATTGCTGAGCGAATACTGGCGGACGGTACCGCCTTTCAGATGGATATCGATATGGGCGCCTGCCGTGAATGGCGGCAACGTGGCGCCCTCCGGATCGACGAGCTCATACGAGTTGATGCCTTTGCCTTCGAAGCGAATCTGCCGCACCATCAGGTCAAGGGTGCTGTCTGGACTTGCCATGAACTTTCCTATTGTTTTCTCGGGCCGCGCGTGCAGACAAACGCTAATCGAGCACGCGCGGTCCCTTTGCCTTCACGCCTTCATCGACGCCTCGAGCGACTCGAACTTCTCGCGCACGAATTGCGCACGCTCCTCGCCCTTGAGCGCCTCGCTATCCGTCAGGATCGCGACCAGCTTCTTCGTCAGCGCGCGCCGGTTGGCGACTTCCTGCTCGACAGTCTCCGCTTCCGGCAAATCGAATACGTTGCCCGAACAGTAGCTATTGGGCGAGCCCGCGTTCGCTCTGAACCAGTCCGCGAAATTTTCGGCCGATGCTGCCGGGTTCGTCCCGCGAACCGCATCGCGCAGCATCTTGCGGAAGAGGAAAAGACCGGCGTCGAACTTGGTCGGATTCTCGAGCGAATGCACGGCGATCGGCCGCTGGCTGATGATGGCCTCGTAATCGCCGGGCGCGTATTGCGCGTCCTTGTAGTGCTCGCGTTCACGATGATTCGTCGGGATCGGCGGCAATTCTTCGAGCTTGTATTTGCCGAAGCGCTCCGGACGCCGCATCGCAACCTGTCCTTCGAGGAAGTCGATCGACTCGTAACCGACCAGCGATTTATCGCCGATGCCGCGTGTATCGATTCCCGGACCCATCACGCGCCAGCCGATCATCTTCGAATTTTCATCATCGACGGGAACGGTCCAGCGAATGATGTGAAAGCGGCTGAAGAGCTTCTTCTTCGCGCCATCTTCCGACGTGTACGCATGCAGGCTCAGATTCGGCAATACCTGATGCTGAACGCGCACGAACATACGGTCCTTGTCGACGCGGCGAGCGCCCGCGCACGCGAGGCTGCGTCCCTGTTGCACCGGCGCGAAATGCATGTCGGGTGCAACTTCCATGGACTTGGCGCCGACCTCGTCGAAAGTCGTGCCCTGATACTTGCCGTTTACCACGTTCTTGCCTGCGTGCAGCGCGGTCGGATGATAGTTATCGGCGGCGTTGTCCTGAACTTGCAGCCAGTTGCAATGCTGGAAATTGCTGTAGGGCACGAGTTCATCGGTCGGGGCTACCGTGAAATCACCTTCCCATTCAGGGAACGGCGGCTCCTTGTCGGGTGGTCCCATGTAGGCAAACACGAGTCCGTGACGCTCGACGGCTTTATATGCGCCCTGCTGGATCGAGCACGCGTATTTCTCGGCTTCCTTTTCTTCGCCGTTCGGAAACGGCACGTGGAGACAGGAGCCGTCGACGTCGAAGACCATGCCGTGGTAACAGCACTTGATGCCATGCTCCTGGATCGCGCCATATTCCAGCGATGCCCCGCGATGCACACAATGCGCATGCAGCACGCCTACGGCGCCGCTGCCATCTCGGAATGCGACCAGTTCTTCGCCGAGGATCTTCAGGAAGCGCGGGGTATCGGTGAGCTCGATGGCCATGCACACCGGATGCCAGAACGCGCGCATGTATTCGCCCATCGGCGTGCCGGGGCCGGTTTCGGTCAGTTCGGGATCGTGACCCGGAACCTTGTTGGTGTAGTAACCGCCGAAGGGCACCAGTTTCTTCTGGACCGCGCCGCCAGCGCTGCTTTTCTGCCCTTCCGCCTTTTCTGACTTGATGTTCATGTGTGCCTCTGCTGGGTGTATCGATAAGGGGAACTGCGTTTTTGTCATATTTTTAAGATCGGTTTCTGAACTCCGAACTCTGTATCCAAAGATTAGTTTCGCAATGCGGCCATGTCTCTACAGGTAAACGCTTGGGCGCGGAATTTTCCTTTCCGTTTGCACCTGCCCGACACTGCCTGTACGCTCTTGAACTCTGTATCCAGAAATTACGAGAGCAATCATGGCCGCCAAACTTCTGAAGCTCCAGGCACGCACCGACTATGTCGATGAAGTCTACAAAGTGCTGCTCGACGCCATCAGCGAAGGCTCCCTCGCGCCCGGCGCACGCATCACACAGGAAGAGATCGCGGAGCAACTGGCGGTATCGCGTTCACCGGTGCTTCAGGCGCTGCGCCTGCTGAAAAAAGACGGTCTCGTCCAGGACGCACCGGGTCGCGGCCTGCTCGTCGCGCCGCTAGACGCCACCTGGATCGCGCATCTCTACGAGATCCGCGGCGCGCTCGACTCGCTCGCGGCAAGCCTTGCGGCGCAACGCGGCGCGGTGCTCGACAAGACGCTGATCTCGAAGGGCCGGCGTGCATCGAAAGGTGACGACGTCAAAGCAATGATCGATGCGGACTGGGCCTTCCACTCCGCCATCTACCGCGCTTCGGGCAATCCGCTGATCGAACAGACCGCGCATCTCCACTGGGTTCACTTGCGCCGCGTGATGGGCGCGGTGCTGCAGTCGTCGGCGCAACGCAAATCCATCTGGGACGAACACGCGGCGATCTTCGACGCGATCACCGCCGGCGACGCAGCCGCCGCCGTCGAACTGACCAATCTGCACACGCATCGCGCCCGCGAAAACCTCGTCAGGCGCCTGGGCGAAGTGCTGGCCGACGACGCCGGCAACGCGTCCGCTCATGTTCGCGTCTGAGGACTGGCATCGAGCACCGGTCGAGCGCTCGGCGGCGTTTCCCGCCGGCGAACGTTCACCAGTTTTGCGGGCACCGTGAAGACCAGCACACTGCCTATCACGAGGCTTACCGCGAGTCCCAGCACGCCATTGCCGGTCGATCCCGTCGCGGTCTGGATCAGCCCGATCACATAGGGACTGACGACGCCCGAGATGCTGCCTACCGAGTTCGCAACGGCAAGTCCCGCCGCCGCTGCCGCTCCGCTGAGGATGGCCGGCGGCAGTACCCAGAATTGCGAGATCGTGGTCATGACGCCCATGGTCCCGATGGTCAGCGCGACCATCGCGATCGGCGTGGAATGGGCGTAGGACACGCTGAAGTACAAACCTGCCGCACCGATGATCCCCGGCAAAGCAAGATGCCAGCGGCGCTCGCCGCGCAGGTCGGATGAATGGCTGACCAGCACCATCGCGATTGCTGCCGCGGCATAGGGGATGGCGCTCAACAATCCGATATCCAGCGTGTTCTGCACGCCGCTCGCCTTGATCAGCGTGGGCAACCAGAAGCTCACACCGTAGAGGCCCATCGTGAAGAAGAAGTAGATCAGGCTCAGCAGCAGGACCTTCGGATGCATCAGGCCGTCTTTCACCGAATGCAGCAGATCAGGCGAGCGTTCTTCATTGAGCGCGCGTTCCAGAAATGCGCGTTGCGGCGCGCTGAGCCAGCGGGCGTCGCTGACTTTATCGTTGAGATAGAAGAGCGCGATGAGACCAAGCAAGGCCGTGGGGATGCCTTCGAGAACGAACAGCCATTGCCAGCCTGCAAGAGCGTGGACGCCGCCCATGTGAGTCATGATCCAGCCCGAAAGCGGACCACCGACAACGCCGGACATCGGAATGCCGGTCATGAACAGCGCGGTCACCTTGCTGCGCCGCGATGCCGGAAACCAGTAGGTCAGATAGAACAGGATGGCCGGAATGAACCCCGCTTCAGCCACGCCCAGCAGAAAGCGCATGATGTAGAAGCTCATGGGCGTGGTCACGAACATCATGCCCGCCGAGATGATGCCCCACGTGATCATGATCCGTGCGATCCATCGGCGCGCGCCGACGCGAAGCAAGAGCAGATTGCTCGGCACCTCGAACAGCAGATAACCCACGAAGAAAACACCCGCACCGGCGCCGTAGACGGCGTCGCTGAAATTCAGGTCCTTGAGCATCTGCAGCTTTGCAAAGGCAACGTTGATGCGGTCCAGATACGCGCAGAGATAGCAGAGAAACAGGAATGGCAATAGTCGCCACGTGATCTTCGCAAACGTGGCGGCTTCGTCGCGTTTGCTGAGGGAAACCGTACTGGCGGGAATCATGCTTGTCTCCTGGGGCGGATTGGAGCGGGACGCCGGCCTTTCTGGGTGGCCGTGTCGTCCTGCACTTCTTGTGCTTGTGCGTTGAAACGTTTCAGTCGAACATGTCCGGCTGGGTTGCCACGAGGTCGTTCCAGATCGTCTGGAAATGCAGCCAGCCGATGTACTCGCTGCCCACGTGTTCGCGGCTATAGCGCGCCCGGTCCGGCGTGACGAGCTTCGGCGTGATGCCGGTTGCATCGATGAGAAGCTGTTGCTGGCAGCAGCGTTCCAGCGCGATAAACCAGAAGGCTGCAGCTTCTATGCTGTGCCGGCTTGCCGTCAGCAACCCGTGGTTCTGGTGAATCGCCGCCTTCACGCCCTTGAACGCATTTGCCACCTTGTGGCCCGCCTTTTTCTCCACCGCGACTTGTCCGGCTTCATCGCCAATCACAACGTGGTCCTCGAAGAACGCAGCCGCGTCCTGCGTGATCGGCTCGAGCTTCTTGCCGAGAGAGGCGTAGGCCGTGCCGTAGACCGTGTGCGCATGGCACATTGCCACGATGTCCTGATGCATCTCGTGCACCGCTGCGTGCAGGACGAAGCCAGCGCGGTTGATCGCATGATTGCCCTCCACCACGCGCCCTTCATGGTCCGCGCAGATCAGGTTCGAGACCTTCACTTGCGAGAAGTGGATGGCCATCGGATTGGTCCAGTACAGGCCTGGATTTTCCGGATCGCGCACCGTCAGATGCCCGGCGAACCCATAGTCGAAGCCCTGCAGCGCGAATGCCCTGCATGCGCCGACAAGTCGCTCCTTCAAATGTTGCCGATGCGCCGCCGGGTCCGAAAACACGGGCAAGTCCGGGAAGATCAGACCCTCTTGTTCCGGCTGATAGATCGATACCTTGCCGTCCTTCACGATCTTTTCCACGACTTCCGAACCCGCTTCCATGACTGCCGCCATTTGCTTTCTCCTGTTGAATCATCAAGTTGCTTTACAGGGTTCTACTGTCGGCTTTGCAGCGGTTGTTGACAAACGATGACTGTTCATACAAAGATGAACCCCATTCATGTATCGATGAAAACCATTACAAAAACGGAGACGCCCAGGCATGCGACGCATCCCCAATTTCGTGCTGTTGCGCGCGTTCGAAGCAGCGGCACGGCTTGAAAGCTTCACGCTTGCTGCAGAGGAATTGCATCTCACGCAATCGGCCATCAGCCATCAGGTGAAGGAACTGGAAGCCTATTTCGGCGTGCCGCTGTTTCACCGGCGTAACCGCCGGGTCGAGACGACGGCGGAAGGACGGCGATTGTTCGACAGCCTCGGCCGCGTGTTCGATGTCATTGAAAACGCCTGCAGCGAAGTTGCGCTCGCGCCCCAGGCGCAGGTGCTCGCCGTGCATTGCGCACCGAGTCTTGCTGTGAAATGGCTGGGTCCGCGCTTGCCCATGTTCATGCAGGCGCACACGGACATCACGATCAGGCTTTCTTCGGGCGCGGAGCCGGTGGACCTCACACGTCTGCATGAAGTCGATGTCGCGATCTCCTACGGCGCGGCGATCGAGCGTCCGGGATTGCAGGTCGATGCGCTCGGGGCCGAACGCATTGTTCCGATGTGCTCGCCCGCGATGTTGCGCGACGACATATCGCTCGAGGAGCAGGCCAGGGCCTTTACGCTGATCGATTCACAATTGAGCCGGGTCACGTGGCGCGACTGGTTCGTGCTCAACGGCGTGGAGTTTCCGAACAAGCCGCGGCCATCGTTCGATCGCGGTGCGCTGGCGATTTCCGCAGCGGTCGATGGCATGGGCATGGCGCTCGAAACCACGCGCCTCGCCGAGCGCGAATTTGCGCGTGGAGAACTGGTGGAGTTCGGCGCCGGGTACTTCAAGCCGTTCATGCGCGAGACGCATTTTGTATCGTTCAGGACGAGCGACAGGAACGTCGAGAAGGTCAAGACGTTCCGGGCCTGGCTGGCGGAGAAAGCGGGGATGGATGGGCAGTCGGTGACAGGCGGTTGAGACGAATGAGCCCCTTCGCTCAAACGTGCTTGTAATAGAAGGTCGTGCTGCAAAACGCGCCGTCCGGCATCAGCGCGTACTTCGGCACAACGCCAACGCGCTGCCAGCCTGCCCGCGCGTAGAGCCGCTCGGCATCGCCGCCGGTGACCGTATCGAGCACGAGCACCGACTTGCCTTCCTCACGCGCGGTTTCTTCGACAGCCGTCATGAGCTGTTGCGCAATGCCTCTGCGGCGACCCATGCGATGCACCAGCATCTTGGCAATATCCGCGCGATGCGGCTGATTGTCCGGCTGCGCCATGATGAGTTGCACGGTGCCGAGAATGCGTCCCTCGCGATCTTCTGCGACGAGCAGCGCTCGCTCTGCGCGCACTACGGCTTCGCCCACGCCGCGCCAAAATGCAACGGCCTTCTCGCGCGACAGCGGCAGCATGAAACTGACCGAGGCGCCCCCTTCCACGCAATCGATCAGCACGTCGGCCAATGCTTCCACACAGGACATCGATTCATGGGCGCCGATGCGTCGTACGCTCACGTCCTCGAACATAGGTTTCTCCAGGTGTTGGTGAAGGGGAAATGTTGCCAGCGCCAAAAATCTTCCGGTACTGAACGTCCGTTGTTTTCTTAGGATACGGTCGTGCAGGCGAACACGCGTTGAAAGATCGGCGATTGCCCTGCAACAAGCCACTGCTGTGCACTCAATTCCGGCAGAATGACACGGTGGCGAGCGCAGCTCGAACCATTGGCGCGCTCGAATCACATCACTAACGATAGGAGACAGCACGTGCAATCAGGCAGACCAGCTTGGAGGGTTCTCAGCGGTGCGGTTTTTGCGGCGTTCGCATTCTCGGCAATGTCGCCGGCATCGGCGCA
Source organism: Burkholderia sp. PAMC 28687 (assembly GCF_001577465.1). Lineage (NCBI taxonomy): Bacteria > Pseudomonadati > Pseudomonadota > Betaproteobacteria > Burkholderiales > Burkholderiaceae > Burkholderia > Burkholderia sp. PAMC 28687. The sequence goes on along the minus strand of NZ_CP014506.1, from coordinate 851,292 downwards.
AGTGGCAACGGGCGATACATCCGCGCAAAAAATCGCGTTATCGAACAACTATGCGGGCAACAGCTGGCGTCAGATGATGCTCAAGAGCTGGTCCAACGTCGCAGACGCAGCGGTCAAGCAAAAGGTCGTCGCGGCCGCCCCCACCTTCACCACGGCCGAAAGTCAGGCAACCGAACAAGTCCAGCAGATCCAGAACCTGATCCTCCAGGGCTTCAAGGCGATCGCGGTCGATGCCGTCTCGCCTACCGCGCTCAACGGCGTGATCAAGCAGGCATGCGCGGCGGGCGTGACGGTCGTGTCCTTCGATGGCATCGCTACCGAGCCTTGCGCATACCGGATCGCCGTCGACTTCCAGGGCATGGGCAAGATGCAAGTGGACTACTTGGCCAAGCGTCTGAACGGCAAGGGCAACCTGCTCGAGATTCGCGGGCTCGCCGGCGTCTCGGTCGATGATGAAATTCACCGCGGCATGGTGGACGAGCTGAAGAAATATCCGAACCTGAAAATAGTCGGTTCGGTACATGGCGACTGGACACAAACCGTCGCTCAAAAACAGGTCGCCGGCATCCTGCCTACCTTGCCGCAAATCGACGGCGTGCTCACGCAAGGCGGGGATGGCTTCGGTACGGCACAGGCGCTGAAGGCCGCAGGCAGGCCGACGCCGATCATCATCCTCGGCAACCGTCAGGAAGAACTCGCGTGGTGGGCCCAACAGAAGAAGACCGGCTACGAGACGATGTCCGTCACCATTCCGCCGGGTGCATCCACGTTTGCATTCTGGGTCACGCAGCAATTGCTGGCCGGCAAGAAAATGCCGCATGACATTCGCATGCCAGTGCTCGAAGTGAAGCCTGGAGAGCTTGACGCCGTGCTGGCAAAGACGCCGCCAGGATCGCTTGCGAACAAGGAATACACGCGCGAGGAAGTGGTGGCTGTCGTAGACGGGAAGTAGTGAACGGCAGCGCCGGCTTTGACGGGCCGGCGCTCATGCAGGCTTAGCGTGCAGCGCCCCGAACGCCTACGTGCAGCGCATAAACGGATGAAGTCGCAGTAATGAACAAGCGGTTCTTGTGCAAGCCGCCGAACGTCAGGTTCGCCACGACCTCGGGAATCAGGATCTTGCCGAGCAAGGTGCCATCCGGCGCGTAGCAATGCACCCCGTCGTCCGCGCTGGTCCAGACATTGCCGTGCTCGTCGGTTCTCAAGCCGTCGGGCACACCGGTTTCCATCGATACGAAAATGCTTCCGTTGCGCAATGCGCCGTCACTCGCGACATCGAAGACGCGGATGTGGCGTGGACCGTTCTCATCGTGGGACGCGCCGGAGTCGGCTATGTACAGACGTGACTCGTCGGGCGAAAACGCGAGTCCGTTGGGCTTGACGAAATCATCGGTGACAAGCCGCACGTGGCCGTCGTCCGGGGAGATGCAGTAGACATTGCATCGTCCAATATCGCTCGGCGCGCGGAACCCTTCGTAGTCGCTCATGATCCCGTAGTCGGGGTCCGTGAACCAGATCGCGCCGCGCGAATCCACGACCACATCGTTCGGCGAATTGAGCCGCTTGCCTTCGAAATGCGATGCGAGAACCACGACGCTGCCATCATGTTCCGTGCGCGAGACCTGACGGCCGCCGTGTTCGCAGGTCACGAGCCGCCCTTCCCGGTCACGTGTATTGCCATTGCTGTAGTTCGAATTCGAGCGATAAACCCCTACGCCCATGCCCTGCGCCCATCGCATCATGCGATTGTTCGGGATGTCGCTCCAGATCAGCAAATCGGTCGCCGGAAAATACACGGGCCCTTCGGCCCATAGGCACTCGCTGGTCAGCTTTTGTAGCGGCGCGTTGAGCTGGACCAGTGTGCGAAAGCGCGGGTCGTGTACTTCAAGCTCGTCAGGTTTCATCTGCGTGTCCCTTATTGAAATGTTCGCTTAGCGCAGCGCCTTGCCGCCCGCCGCGACCGTCACGGCAATGATCAGTACTCCATACACGATCGACCGGACACCCGCGTCCGCGCCGACCGCGTTGAGTACTGCGTTCGTGAGGAACAGGAACATCGACGCGCCCCACACGCCGGCGATCGTCGGTTTTCCGCCCGTCACAAGCGTGCCGCCGATCACGACCACGGCGATCGATATCAGCATGTACTCCACGCCCATGTCGAGCGACGCGCCGCCGGACACCGCCGCAAGCAGCAGCGCCGTGAACGCCGCGATTACCGATGACAACACGTACGCAATACAACGTGTCCAATGCACATCGACACCGGCGAGCCAGGCTGCGCGTGAGTTCTGCCCGATCGCAGACAACCTTCGTCCGTAATTGGAACGATGCAGCAGCACGCCAAGCAAAAGCGACAACACCAGCGCCGCCAGCGCAATATACGGAACATGCGCGAAGCGCCCATTCGCAAACGCGCCGAGCGCCGCGGGAGGTGGCGGAAGCTGTCGGCCTTGCGTGATCGCGAGCGACTGGATGATGAAGCTCGATGACAACGTTGCGATGATCGGCGGAATGCGCAGCAGCCGGATCAGCGCGTAGTTGGCAAGCCCTACGGCAATCCCCACGCCGACCACCGCCGCCAGACCAAGCGCAATCTGATTGTTCGATCCGTTCATGACATGCATGCTGACCACGCCCGCAAGCGCGATGGTCGATGGCACCGACAAGTCGATGTTGCCCACACCAGAGGTAATGACTAGCATCTGCCCGAGGCCGACCAGCACCATGAACACGCCGTAGATCAGCGCCGTCTGCGCGACGTTGCTTGCAATCGAGAAGCCGAAGATGGTGACGATCGCGAACCAGACGAGGATCGCGCCCGCGAACGACCACACCCAGGGCGCCTGGATGCTTCTGAGGCGAGTCAGCAGACTGGCGTTCGCCGTCGAAGCCGACGGCGTTTCCTTGTCGTTATGCGCTTCGCTGGGTGTTTGCAGGCTCATTGGCGGTCTCCGCGTTGCAGCAGCACACGCAGCGACAGCACCACGATCAGGATCGCGCCCTGCATGCCGACCTGCCAGTCCGAGGAGATGTTCAGGAATGCGAGGAATGATGCGGCAAGCGTCAGCGTGATGGCACCCAGCACCGCGCCGACCACCGACACGCGGCCGCCGACGAATTCGCCGCCGCCGAGGATCACAGCCGCTATGGACAACAGCGTGTATCGCAAAGCGAGATTGGCATCGGCGGAAGTGGTCAGGCCCAGGAGCGACAAGCCAGACAACACGCCGAAGAAACCCGCAATGCCGTAGAGCGTCGCCTTGCTGCGCACGAGCGACCAGCCAAACCGGCGCATTGCGCGTGGATTGCCGCCTGCGCCACGAATGCGCACGCCCGCCGACGAACGCATCAGCAACAGATGTCCGATCAACGCAATCAACGCCGACCAGACGATGGGCGCCGCAATCCACGGCGTCTGGTAGTTCATCGCCGCGCCGATCCACTCAGGGCTCGTGCCGCCCGGCGACGGCAGCAGCACGATCGCGAGGCCGCTCCAGACGAACGCCAGCCCGAGCGTCACCACGATCGACGGAATCTGCCGCAACTCGATCAACGCGCCGACCGCGGCATAAGCCAGCACGCAACCGGCCAGGGCCAGCACGCCGAGCCATGGCTGCTTGACCAGCAACGTCGCGCCGATGCAGGCGACGAGACTCACGAAGGGTCCTATCGACAAATCCAGGTCGTTGACCGTGATGATCGCGAGTTGCGCGAGCGTCGCAAGAACGATCGGTACGGCAAGATTCAGCAGCAGGCTCGAACCGAAGTAGCTCAGCGTGGCCGGCTGCAGGAACAGGATGGGCACGAGCACGGCGACCAGCGAAATGGCCGGCAGCAGCGCGCGCAATCGCGCCTGGGTGATCGCAAACGTCATGCGGCTTGCTCCTCGAAACTAGCGGCCAGCAGCGCTTCTTCCGTGCATTCGTCGGCGTGGAGCACGCGTGTGACGGATGCCGAGCGAAACACGTAGGTCCGGTCGCAATGCGACAGTTCTTCGTTCTCGGTCGTGTACCAGATGAAGGTACGGCCTTTCGCGGCTTCGTCGCGTACGAGCTGGTAGATGTCGCGCTTGGTGCCGACATCGACACCCCGGGTGGGATCGTCCATCAGGATCAGGTCGGCGTCCGACGCCAGCGCCCGTGCGAACAGCACCTTTTGCTGGTTGCCGCCCGAGAGCGAGAGAATGCCGGCGTTCATGGATGCGCCCCGGATACCGATCTTCACGCGCCACGCTTCCACGACCGCGCGAGCGGCGGCAAAGTCGACCAGCCCGAAACCCGGCCGGCGTCTGGTTCCCGTTGCCGTGCCGCCGCTCAGCCAGCGCAAATCGAGATTCTGCGCGATCGACCAAACGGGGAATATGCCGTCGCGTCCTCGATCGCCGGCCACGAACGCCACCTTCGCGCGGCCCGCTCCGCGGCTCGTCGCCGCTTCGTAGATGGCAAGCAGCGCTTCAGTCTGTCCCTGCCCCGCGAGCCCGGCAAAACCAATCACCTCGCCGTGCGACGCATCGATCTTCGTGCGGCTTCCTACACCGAGCGTCCACTGATATTGCGGACCGGCCGCGCGTTCTACGCGTGCGCGCAAGGCGTCGGGCGTCTTATCGGCTTCGAGGTGCTGGCCCATGGCGGTGATGATCGTTTCGCGGCTGAGATTCTCACGCCCGAGCACGCTTACGATACTGCCGTCGCGCATCACCATCACGCGGTCTGCAACCCGCTGTATTTCGCCGAGCATGTGGGTGATCAGCAGGCACGTGATGCCGCGCTCCGCCGCCTTGCGCACGAAGGCGAGCAACTGTTCGGCGGTGTGTGCGTCGAGCGAGGACGTGGGTTCGTCGAGAATCACGAGGCGCACCGGGGCGTCGGTGACGGTAAAGGCGCGGGCAATCTCGACCATCTGCCGTTGCGTCAGGGTGAGATCGGACACGAGCTCTGTGCCGATCAGACCGTTGCCGGGAAAGATCTCTTCGAGCTTCTCGCGCATGAGCGCAGTCGCCCGACGCCGCCAGCCTCGCCCACGCAGTTGCGGATGCACGATGCACATGTTCTCCGCAATGCTCAGGTTCGCGCACAGCGACAACTCCTGGAACACGCAGCGCACGCCCGCATGGCGCGCGACGTTGGCGTCGTAGCGTGGCGATGGCGCGCCATCGACTTCGATCTTGCCTTGCGTCGGCTCGAATACGCCCGCAAGCACGGCCATGAGCGTGGATTTTCCGGCGCCGTTATGCCCCGCTATCCCCACGCATTCGCCCTGCAAGAAGCTGAAATCGATGTCGGTCAGCGCGCGAACGCGGCCAAACGTCTTGCTGATTCCGTGAAAGCGGATTAGTGCCTGGCCGCCTGTCTCTGCCATTTTTATTTCGCCCATTCACATGCTCCGCGTGTCTGGTTACGACATGACGCGCCCGCCGCAGGCAGGCGCGTTCAGCTTACTTCTTGTCGAGCAGCGCGACGGTCTGCGGCAACGTGTAGGTCACGTCGCTGATGCCGCCTTGCGGTGTCGCCTGCAGCTTCGCCTGCAACTGTTCCTGGGAGATCTCGAGAAGCGGCACGTTGATGGTCACGTCCTTCGGGATCTTCTTGCCGGCCAGCACCTGCTGCGCCACCCAGAATGCAAACGATACGGCGCCCGGCGGATTGGACAGCGAACGCGACTGGTAGCCGTTTTTCGACTGTTCGTTCCACCAGTTGAGCTCTGCATACGTGCTGCCGATGATCATCGCTGGAACCGGACGGTTGGCGGCCTTGAAAGCCTGCGCAATGCCGAACGACATCTCACCTTCGGTCGCCACGCCATCGACTTGCGGCAGTGTAGGCAGAATGCCGGCCACGGCTTTCTGCGCGACGGATTGTGTCCAGTCGCCGTTCACAGATCCGACCAGCTTCAATCCCGGATACTTCTTCAGGCCCGCGAGCACGCCTTCGTGCATGAGGTTATCCACGGATATACCCGCCACACCCCGCACTTCCAGGATATTGCCCTTGCCGTTCAGCCGCTTCGCGAGATAGTCGACACCCGCTTCACCCCAGCCCTTGAAATCGAAGTTGACACGATAAGCGCAAGGTTCATCGACAATGCCATCGAACGACACCACGACCACGCCGGCCGCGCACGCTTTCTTGATGGTTCCGTTGAGCGCGGTGGGCGAGACCGCGTCGATCACGATCGCGTTATATCCCTGGAGAATCAGGTTCTGAACCTGCTGGGCTTGTTCGGTGACCTGGTTCTCAGCGGTGGTGAAGGCCGGCGCGGCGGCAACCTTCTTGTCCTGCACCGCCGCCGTCGATACCGCGCCCCAGCTCTTGAGCATCGACTGCCGCCAGGCGTTGCCCGCGAAGCTGTTGGACAGCGCAATCTTTTTCTGCGATGTATCGCCGGTCGCCACTTGCGCGTGCGCCGCCGAGCTCATGCACGTCGCAACGGACGCGACCGCCAGCGCAACCGCGCCGAACCGCTGTTTTCCTGAACCGATCATCGATTTTGTCTCCTGTTATCACAGCGTTTTTGATTTTGATGCTGCGTGCGTCATGCACTGCGGTCTTGCGTGTTTCTGCTAAGCCACTCCCTTCGCTCGGCGAATGCCTTCCCACAGTCCGTTCAGATAAACCGCGCCGAGCGCCCGGTCGTAGAGGCCGTAACCCGGCTTGCCCGTCTCGCCCCAGATCATGCGGCCGTGGTCAGGGCGGATATACCCGGTGTAATCGGCATCACTATAAGCCTGCATGATCGCCGCCATGTCGAGCGAACCATCCGCTGAACGATGTGCCGTCTCGTGAAAGTCGCCCTTGTCGTTCACCTTGACGTTGCGCATGTGCGCGAACGGAATGCGGCCGCGCGCCGTGAATTCCCGGACCATCGCGGCGACGTCGTTGGCGGTGTCCGCGCCAAGCGAGCCCGAGCATAACGTGAGCGCGTTCGCGGGACTATCGACAATAGCGAGCACGCGCTCCAGGTCTTCCCGATTCTTGACGATGCGCGGCAGGCCAAAGATGGGCCGAGGCGGATCATCAGGATGGATCGCCATCCGGATTCCCGCCTCTTCCGCCACCGGAATGATGCGCTGCAAGAAGTATTCGAGATTTTCCCAGAGACGGGCTTCGTCGCACGAGGCGTATTCGGCCAGCAGTGCGCGCAGCTGGCCCGCGTCGTAGCTCGTATCCCAGCCGGGCAACTGGATGCCATCGTCGGGATTGATGTTCGCGACTGTATCGACGTCGAAAGCAAGCGTGGTCGAGCCATCGGGCAGACGCTTTTCGAGCGTGGTCCGGGTCCAGTCGAACACCGGCATGAAGTTGTAGCAGACGACCTTGATGCCGGCCGCGCCGAGATGGCGCAGCGTCTGCGCGTAATTCGCTATCAAGGCGTCGCGCGATGGCTTGCCGAGCTTGATGTCCTCGTGCACCGGCACGCTTTCGATCACATCGAGCGCCAGGCCCGCAGCATGAACGGTGTCACGCAACTCGGTGATCTTCGCGAGTGGCCAGGTCTCGCCCACGGGCACGTCGTAGATGGCGGAAACAATGCCGTACATGCCGGGGATCTGGCGGATATAGGCAAGCGTCACCGGATCGTCAGGGCCGAACCACCGAAATGTCATCTTCATGTCTGGTCTCCCGGGAATGCAACATGAACACTCGAAATGCTATGCTCGCGGACGGTGCGTTGGTCAGGCGGTCAGGTGGTCAGGCCACTCGACCGCCGAGGCAGTATAGCGACTCGCTTTTGAGCGCGCAATTCAATTGATGGAGTGACGTGATGGACCTGCCGAATCTCAAAGCGGAGCGCTTGTACCAGAAGATTTCGACGCTGCTGACCGGGCTGATCAAGGACGGCACATTCGCACAAGGAGTGGCCTTACCAGCGGAGCGCGAACTCGCAAAGCAGCTCGGCGTTGGCCGCTCGTCGGTGCGCGAGGCACTGATTGCGCTCGAGATAGCGGGCTGGGTCGAGATCCGCACGGGCACCGGCGTGTTCGTCCGCCAGCCCGATGCGACCCGTGCCGAACCCGCGGCGGCCGATGCAGAGTTCAGCGCGGCCGACCTGTTGGCGGCACGCGCGGTGATCGAAGGCGAGATCGCGGCGCTCGCGGCGAAGAACGGCACGGATGTGCAACGCGAGGCGCTGACGCGAAACATCAACATGCTGGAAGCGCAGTCAGTCAACAACGCCGCGTTCCTGGATGAAGACAAGCGTTTCCACCTGCTCATCAGCGAGATGACCGGCAACGCGGTGCTGACAGAAGTCATGACTGTTCTCTGGAACAAACGCTACAGCCCCATGTTCACGCACCTCGAAACCTTCTACGCCGACAAGCACATCCCCGCCGCCATGAACGCGGATCACAGGAAGATCGGCGAGGCAATCCTGAATCGCGATGCGCGCGCCGCGAAGAACGCAATGCGCGCGCATCTTCGCCACGTGCATCACAAACTATTCGCGGACTCGCCGGATGGAGATGCCGCTTAGAGACTCAGGAACAGGCGACATCGATAACCGGAGCAGCGAACGCTTTCCGCGATGCTGACAACAGCAGCAACGATCATCGATCGAATGACTTTCATGATCTTCAATTATTCCAGCAACTGCGGCTTGTGAAACGCTGTGAAACGCCCGGCGCGGCAGATGCAGTGGGATACAAATCAATGGATTTACAATGCCCGGATGAACCACATCACCCGAAAACAGCGGCTCACATCCTGGTTCTGGAGCGACGAGGTCATCCGCAGCCGGTATGTGAGTGACGTCGTGCTGACAAGCACCGTCGAGATACCCGCGCCGCCTCCGCGCCTTGTTGCCGATTGGGAAAGGGAGATAGCGACGCGCCTGATCCTGGAACCCGGGGACGTCGAGGAGATGCCGTTAGCGCGGGCCCGCGCAAGGTGGCCGGAGTACAGGCAGTGCGTGCAGGCAGTCGCCGACTGGACCGGCGTGCAAGGACTGCCCGGGGTGCTTGCTGCAAGCGACGTAGCCCTCATGGCCTGCCGCGGCGCACGCTACCACCACGATGGCGAGCAATATGGCAGCGCGGTCTTCTGCAATCTTTTCGTGAGCGACGACAAGGGTCTGGATCTGCATTTCCCGTCAGTAAATCTTCGAATCCCGCTGACCCAGGGCACGGTCGTGATCTTCGATACGTGCCAGCCTCACGGCGTCATCCAGCGCCGCAGCAGCGGTTTCGACAACGCCGACTTCCCGGCAGAACACGACTTCACCCAACTGTTCCTGACATGGGAGCTTCCTGTTGAAGACGAACACGTGACCCGTGCTCTCAACGTGGTATTCGACATCGCTCCATCGACTTCGAAGCACCCCGACGAAGAACAAGTCTGGCTGAACGGAGCACGTGTCGCGCTGTGCCCCAATTCCGGACAATGGGTCGAGGCTCAATAAATCGCCTCACGACGATCACAATCAGGTGATCAACCAAATCGGTCAAGATTTCAAGACTTTCGGCCCTTGCAAAATCGTCAGCCAGCTTTCGTTTACTCTTCGCGAGGGCTGCAGATCAACATCACGCAAGCCGTGAAACTTCGATCATTCGAGCCAATGCAGCGTGCAGCCGTGGATTACCGACGCCCGCACGACACAGCGCCTTTTGCAGCACAACACCAGATGCGTTCTCCGGGCTTTTCAGCCAGGCGGATGAGTGTGTCCGCGTGTTTGAAACATCGAATAAGCCACGCGTCCCGCGTTGCGGTCAGCGTGTTCCCGGCACTCTAATCGGAGACGTCATGGCGCGTCTTTTATCTTTGAAACTGGCTACCGTTCCCGCGCGCTTGCGGCCTTTGCCGCTCGCGCTGTGTGTATCCGCGGGACTGAGCGTTTTATATATTCCCGTGGCCTACGCGGCCGGACCGCTGCCGAACGGCGGCCAGTTCGTGGCGGGCAGCGGCACGATCAGCAGCAGCGCAAATGCGGTCACGATCACGCAGGCCGGCGGATCGCGCACAGTCATCGACTGGAACAGCTTTTCTATTGGCAACGGCAACAAGGTCAAATTCGATAACGGCAACGGCGCGACCCTGAACCGCGTGACTGGCGGCAACCAGTCGGTGATCCTCGGCACGCTCAGCGCAACCGGCAGCGTGTACCTGATCAACCCGCAAGGCATTCTTGTGGGCCAGAACGGCGTGATCAGTACGGGCGGCCGCTTTGTCGGGTCGACGCTGGACACGACTAACGCCGCGTTCATGCAAGGCGGCGCGCTGACGCTGTCAGGCACATCGAACGCAAGCGTGATCAACCTGGGCAAGATTGCATCGAGCGGCGGCGATGTCTTCCTGATCGCGCGAAGCGACGTGACGAACCAGGGCACGATAAGCGCGCCGGAAGGCACGGCTGAACTCGCCGCCGGCGCGCAGGTTCTGCTGCAGGATTCATCGACTGGCAAGCAGACGTTCGTGCAAACGGGCAGCGGCGGCACGGTCATCAACAGCGGCACGGTGCGCGCGGCCCAGGTGAATCTGGAAGCGGCGGACGGCAACGTCTATGCGCTCGCGGGCAACCATAGCGTGATCCGCGCGACCGGCACTGCCACGCGCGATGGCCACGTATGGCTCGTCGCCGATACCGGCAGCGTGCGCCAGACCGGCACCGTTCGCGCGGCAAATGCAGACGGCACGGGCGGCACAGTCGACACAACTGCGCAAACGTTGTCCTTCGGCAATGCCGATTCGAGCAGTCCGGCCGTCGTGGCGGCCCAGTGGAATGTCACGACGCCGGCCTTCACCGCAGGCGATGCCGCCGCCGGCGCGCTGTCGCGCAGCCTGAACAAAGGGACATCGGTGAACGTAGGTTCAGCCGGCGATATCACCATGAACTCGGACATCCGCTGGCAAGGTCCGGCGTCGCTGACGCTCGCCGCCTACCGGACGTTGACCATCGGGCAGAACACCACCGTGAAGAACAAGGGCAGCGGCAACCTGACGCTGCGCAGCGATGCATCGGCAATCGACAACGGCGGCAGCGTGATCAACCGCGGGGTCATCGACTGGTCGGGAAGCACCGGCATTGTCAGCGCGCTCTACGACATGAACGGCAGCTTCACGCCGGGCACGCTGCGCAGCAATACCGCATGGAAGGCGCCGCAATACAGCGGCCTGCTCACGCAGATCACTGCGTACAAACTCGTCAATTCGATGGCCGACCTGCAGAATGTATCGCTCGATCTCGCGGGTATTTATGCGCTCGGCAAGGATATCAATGCGGGCGGCGTCGCCTCCGCGCCGATAGGCAATCACAACACACCGTTCACCGGTCAGTTCGATGGCATGTGGCACACCATCGCCAACCTCTCGCCGCAGGTCATGGATTTTTCGACCGACCTGAACGCGGGGCTGTTCGGTGTCATCGGGCCGGCGGGCGTCGTGCGTGATGTCGGCGTCGTCACGAGCAAGGTGGGGATTTCTTACGGCGGCAGCGGACTGCTCGCCGGTGACAATCAAGGCACGATCGTCAACTCGTACACGACCGGAAGCGTCTTCGATCCGTCTCAGGACGGCAATACGTTCGGCGGACTCGCTGGCAAGAACGAAGGTCTGATCGCACGGTCCTGGAGTGGCGCGAGCGTCTCCGGCGACAGCATCAACGGCGGACTCGTCGGCTACAACACCGGGACGATTACCCAGTCGTATGCAACCGGCGATGTCACGCCGCAGTACTCGACCGGTTCCGGCGGCGGATTCGTCGGCTTCAACGAAGGGACGATCAGCCAGTCGTTCGCCACCGGGAAAGTGGGATTCGGCTCGCAGGGATCGGCCGGCTTTGCGTTTGTCAACAACGGAACGATCGCGCCCGATTCGTACTGGAACACGGAGACGACAACGCAAACGCAAGGCGTTCGTGCCGGCACGCAACTGCCGGCATCGAACGGACTTACCACCGCGCAGATGAGCACGGAGGCGTCGTTCGTGTCGTATGACTTCAGTCCTATCGGCGTGTGGGCATTGCCAGCAGGCGCAACGCATCCGGTGTTGCGCTGGCAAGTTGCCAACTGAAGCTGAAGCTGAAGCTGAGTTGAGCGGGACGCCTACTTCGCGGCGAGCTTGTCCTGCGTCTTGGTATCGAAGTCGCTCGCGTCGTGACGCTCGTGAAGTTGGCTCGATGGTTCGCCGGAAACCCGGTTGACCATCCGGCCGCGCTGCACGGTCGGACGTTCGCCTATGGCGTTGGCCCATCGCTGCACGTGCGTGTATTCCTGCACCGATAAAAACTCGCCCGCGCCGTACTGCCAGCCCTTGACCAGTCCGCCGTACCACGGCCAGATGGCGATATCGGCGATCGTGTATTCGCTGCCCGCCATGTACTCGTTGTCCGCCAGCCGTTTGTCGAGCACGTCGAGCTGACGCTTGGTTTCCATGGCGAAACGGTTGATCGCGTATTCGATCTTCATGGGCGCGTAAGCGTAGAAATGGCCGAAACCGCCGCCCAGATACGGCGCGCTTCCCATCTGCCAGAAAAGCCACGACAAACATTCGGCGCGCGCAGCCGGCTCTGTTGGAAGGAATGCCTTGAATTTCTCGGCGAGGTACAGAAGGATCGAGCCGGACTCGAATACTCGAATCGGCTCGGCGCCGCTGTGGTCCACCAGCGCGGGGATTTTCGAATTGGGGTTCACTGCCACGAAGCCGCTGCCGAACTGGTCACCTTCGCCGATCTTGATGAGCCACGCGTCATACTCCGCGCCGCCGTGACCCAGCGCCAGCAGTTCTTCCAGCATCACGGTGACCTTCACGCCGTTCGGCGTGCCCAGCGAATATAGCTGGAGCGGGTGCTTGCCGACCGGCAGGTCCTTGTCGTGCGTCGGCCCGGAAATCGGCCGGTTGATATTCGCGAAGTGGCCACCATTGCCTTTATTCCAGGTCCAGACTTTTGGCGGCACGTAATCGGACGAATCGCTCATGTTCAAGGCTCCTTGCAGCTATTGGGATGTTTGTCTCGAAATATTGGAGCGAGAATAACAAACCCATGCAGATGTTGCCGGGACCGCTCAAGGTGCCGGCTGTGAATCCGGACGCGCCCCTTCGCGCTCGAGCCATGAGCGAAACAGCATGACGAGACCGTCGGCGGATTTGTCATCGGGCACATAAGTGCAATAACTCCGCGATGGCAGACGCGGCCCCGCAAACGGCGTCACGAGCCGGCCCGAAGCAAGATCGTCGGATACAAGCGCCGTCGGCCCCATTGCAACCCCCATCCCGTCGATGGCAGCCTGCAACGTCAGGTAAAAGTGATCGAAGGTCACGACCGCAGCCGGCCGCAGCGCCGGAGTCTGCGCCCTCGCCAGCCAGTCCGGCCAGAGCCGCGGGAGGCTTGCCGTATGCAGCAGCGTATGCCGCGCCAGATCGTCCGGCGCCCGAAGCGGCAGACGCTGCAACAGCGCCGGACTGCAAACGGGGAGCCGCTCCTCGGACAGGAACGCTTGCATGGAATAGCCATAGAACGTATCGGGACCGCCGCGGATCACGATGTCATGGACATCCTTGAGACTCTCCACCGACTCGTTCGATGTCACCACGCTCACGTCCACGTCTTGATGCCCGGCGTGAAACCGGGCCAGCCTCGGCACCAGCCAGCGCAACGTGAACGTAGCAGGCGCGTTCACTGTCAGCGTGGGTGAAACCGCGCCTGGGATGCCGTATCGCGTGGTGGCCTGCGATAGCTGCTCGAACAACGGGCCAATCTCCTCCAGATAAATGCTGGCTGCCGGCGTGAGCACCACACGCCGGTTGTGCCGTTCGAACAGCGGCGCGCCAAGCCACTCTTCCAGCAGACGCACGTGCTGGCTCACGGCGCCGTGCGTCACGTGCAATTGCGCGGCGGCATCTTTAAAGCTGCCAAGCCGGCCTGCGGCCTCGAAGGCTCGCAAAGCATTGAGCGGAGGAAGGGTTCGCTTCATTCAAAAGAGTTTATCTAACGCGATGATCCAATTTATCTGGTTTGTTCGATGACAACAAGATAGATATCCTGCTTACTGAACCCTTTCTGGCGTCCAGTCCGCAATGCTCAGCTATACCGGTGGTCTTGTCCTCGTTGCTGCCGTGCTTCATGCGAGCTGGAACGCGATGCTTCACGGCAACCACGACCGCTTCCTGTCCATGACATGGATGAGCATCTCGATCGCGGTCGTCTCAAGCGTCGTCATCCTGTTCGTGCCCTGGCCGGTCCGGGCGGCTTGGCCCTACCTCGCGACGTCGGGGTTCCTGCACGTTGCCTACAACATGAGCCTCGTGCGCGCGTACCGGCGCAGCGACCTGGGCGAGGCGTATCCGATTGCGCGCGGCTCGTCGCCGTTGCTCGTAACGCTCGGCGCGGCGCTGTTCGCGCATGAGGCGATCGGGCCGCTGCACGTGTTCGGGGTCGTGTTGATCTCAAGCGGGATCATCGCGCTTGCGCTGGAAGGCGGGAAAGTTTCGCGGGCGGGCGTGCTGGACGCGCTGATGACCGGCGCAACAATCGCGCTTTATACGGTGGTCGATGGTATCGGCGTGCGCTCGTCCAGCGGCGAGGCACTCACCTACACCGTGTGGATGTTCCTGTTCTACTGGCTGATGCCCGTGCTGTTCATCGCGATGCGCGGGGTCACGGCACTCTCGGCACCAGTACGCGATGCGACAGCGGCGGTCGTGTCGTCGATCGGGGGCGGCCTTGTGTCTATCGCGGCGTACGGCATCGTGATCTGGGCGATGCAGTCGGGCGCCATGGGCGCGGTATCGGCGTTGCGCGAGACCAGCGTGGTGTTCGCGGTGCTGATCGGGCGTGTGTTTCTGCGCGAAACGGTCAGTGCGAAGCGCTGGCTGGCGTGCCTGGTCGTCGCGGCCGGGGCGGTTTGTTTGGGACTTTGACGCCTGTATTTTGACCCGATGCGTCTGCGATTCAAACCTTCAACTGATGCGGCATGGATGGACGTTCTTCCGCGTCAACGCGTGCTTCGAGCAACGCAGGCCCCGCCGTGCGCAACGTCGCCTGAACCGCCTGCGCGACCTCACCCGGCGCCGCGCATCGGAAGCCCTGCGCGCCGCACGCCGTTGCAACCTGTGCGTAGTCGATGCCACCCAGCTCGCACCCATACGCCGGATTGCCCAGTTCCCGCTGCTCGAACAGGACTTCGGCCAGCGCGTCGTTGCGCAGCACGAAGACCTTGATTGGCAACTGGTTCTTGACGGCCGTGGACATCTCCGCCATCAACATCGAAAACCCGCCGTCGCCGACGAACGCCACCACCTGCCTTCCCGGATTCGCCAGCTGCGCCGCGATTGCGAAAGGCAAACCGGGCGCCATGGTCGCGAGCATGCCGGTTGCGACCAGTTGCTGACCTCGCCGCAGCGTCAGGAAACGCGCGGCGAAGTGCGTGTTCGCGCCGCAATCGAGACAGATGATCGCGTCGGGCGCGAGCGCGTCGCTGATCGTGCGGATCACGCTTTGCGGCCGCAGCGGCACGCGTTGAGTCGCCGCGACCTGATCGAGCAGCCGGTTCCATTGCGTGACGCGCGCCTGGCTTTCGCGCAGGAACGCATCGTCTTTCTGACGCAGCATGGGCAACAACGCGCGCAGCGTTGATTTCGTATCGCCGACAAGACCGATCTCCGCTGGATAACGCAAGCCGATGCGATCATCCTTCATGTCGATCTGCACGCAGCGCGCGGCGCCCGGTTTCGGATAGGAATCGACCCAGGGCATGGTCGAGCCGATGATCAAGAGCGTGTCGCAGGCATGCATGGCTTCGTCGGAGGGAACCGTGCCCAGATGGCCGATACCGCCCGTGGAGAACGGCGAATCGTCGGGCAGCGCGGCGCGGCCGAGCAAGGCTTTGGCCACCGGTGCGTTGAGGCGACTCGCCAGTTGTTCGAGTTCAGGCGTCGCGCCGAGCGCGCCCTGCCCGGCGAGGATCGCCACGCGCTTGCCCACGTTGATCAGGTCGGCGGCGGATTGCAGGTCATCGGTGGAAGGCGTCGGGGCGGGACGGTTCCAGTTTGTCGATGTCCGGAGGCCATGGTTTTCCATCGACGCCTTGTCGCTTGCGAGCGGCTCCGCCTGAATGTCCTTCGATATGGTGAGATGCGCGACGCCCCGCCCGCCAAGCGCCGAGCGGCACGCAATGTCGGTCACGACCAGCGCATGGCGCGGTCCGGTCACCACCGTGTTGTAGAGCGCCACGTCCTCCATCAGCGCGGTCGTGCTGACGCTTTGCATGAAGCGCGTCCCGATCAGGTCGTGGAACGTCAGTCCGGTGATGGCGAGAACCGGCGCGCCGTCGAAGTGGGCGTCGTAGAGACCGTTCATCAAATGGACTGCGCCCGGACCGGTGGTCGCCATGCAGACGCCGAGCCGCCCGGTCGACTTGGCCCAGCCCGACGCCATGAAGGCCGCCGCCTCCTCATGCCGCACGCCGATGAAGCGGATCTTGTCGTGACGTTTTCGCAAAGCTTCGATCAACGGATTGATGCCGTCGCCGACCATGCCGAACACGTGATCGACATCCCACGCGAGCAGTGTGTTCACGATGATATCGGCGGTGGTGTCGGTGTCCGCCGCGCCGCCTTCAGGCTGATTCACGCGATGCAGCGGCTGGCCCGAAGCGGTGCCCGGAGCGCTGGTTTGGGCACTCACCCCGCGGGCGGCAATCAGACTCGCGCCGCCAAGCGCAGCCGCGCTCAACAACGTACGGCGTTGCGGGGACTCGGGTTTATCGGCGGTACTCATGGCTCGCTCCTGGCTTTCCCACTATCAAGAATGATCGATCGGGCTAGGCATCTGGCCGATCTGCAGTTTGTAGATCCAGACTGGAAACTTGACTGTCATCTGGCCGTTGTTGAAGCCCTTGGTCAGGTTCTGTTGCGTGGCGGGAATCCACAAATAACCTGCGCATCGACCTACATGGCGTCGGACCGGGCTGGATACCGGGACCGCCTGCTTGCGGATAGCTGACGAAGACCTTGCCATCGTGTGTCGTCGCCAACCGGTGCCATACGTATGCGCAGGATCATGGTGATGTCCTCCGAGCAACAGTCTCAGCAAACAACGGACCGGTTACGGGATTCGGGTCCGTCCGTTTGCTTCACGAAGAATTGGCCGGTTCCATAACCGCGCTGGAGGCAAGTTTTACGGACGCACGCTTGCTCGATTTCTGGCAGCGCAACTCAGGCTGCGAGAAAAAAATCCAGCATCATCTCCTGCACCGCATCGACCATTTGCACGCCGTCTGCGGTCTTGCAGCCGGCGGACCGGGCAGCCCGCAAAAATAGCGTCTCGCCGTGCCCGGCAATGACATCGCCAACGAACATCGACGAATCGAGCAAATCCGCAGGAACGGGAAGCGGATCATCTTTGGCCATGCCCATCGGCGTGGCGTTGCTCACGATGTTGCAACCTGTCGGGTCGGCCGGACCAGCACTCGCGCGGCCTTTGGCAAGATGCGCAACGGACTCGATCAAACGGGCGACACGCGCTTCATCCGAGTCGTGGATGACCAGTTCGCGTACGCCCGATTGAAGCAGCGCAACGGCTATCGCACTGCCTGCCGCGCCGGCGCCGACGAGCAACGCCCGAGCGCCCTCCACTTGCGCGCCCGCATCTGATTGGGCTTTCACGAACGCAAGGCCGTCGAGCATTTCGCCGTGCCAGGTATTGTCCGCGTTGCGCCGCATCACGCTCACGCCGCCCAGCATGCGCGTTGTCTCCGAGCCGGTCGTGCAATAGGCGGACGCTGCGGACTTGTGCGGCATGGTGACAAGAATGCCATCGACGTTAGCCGTTGCTGTCAGGCCGCGCATGACAGCGTCCAGATCGCCCTGCGGGACTTGCATCGGCGGGCACAGGCCGTTGTGACCGCGTGACTCGAAACCCCGGGTCAAGGTGCGCGGTGACTGCACGAATTTGATCGGGTCACCAATGATCGGGAACAGACGAGTTTCGCCATTCAACATTGCTTAATTCTCCTTTCGAATATCTCATGCCACCGAACGTAGTTACTTTATTCTGTCAATCTAACCACCGCCGGCGATCATGACTAGACGGTAGAATCCGCAAACACCCATGAGCCGGATTCATCAATGCCACGTGAAAATTTCAATGACTTGCTCGCCTTCATCACCGTCGCACGCGCGCAGAGTTTCACTAAAGCGGCGGCTCAAATGGGCGTGTCGCAATCGGCGCTCAGCCATACGATCAGAGCGCTGGAAACCCGGCTCGGCGTGCGGCTGCTCACTCGAACTACCCGTAGCGTTTCGCCGACCGAATCGGGAGAGCGGCTGCTCAACACCGTTGCGCCGCGATTCGACGAAATCGAAACCGAACTGAAAGCGGTCACGGAACTCAGAGACAAGCCGGCAGGAACCATCCGCATCACGGCGACCGATCACTCGACCCGCACGGTTCTTTGGCCGAAGCTGTCGAAAGTTCTCAAGAAGTATCCGGACATCAAGGTCGAGATCATCACCGACTACGGTCTGTCCGATATCGTCGCGGATCGTTACGACATCGGTATCCGTAACGGCAATCAGGTCGCCAAGGACATGATTGCAGTGCGCATTGCGCCCGACATGCGCATGGGGATCGTGGGTTCTCCTGCATACCTGAAGAACCGCAAGCTGCCCGCGAAACCCCAGGACCTGACCGCGCATGATTGCATCAACCTGCGTCTGCCGACGCATGGTTCGTTCTACGCATGGGAGCTTAAGAAAGGGGCGCGCGAGGTCCAGGTGCGTGTTGAAGGTCAACTGGCGTTCAACGGGACGTATCAGATGCTCGACGCCGCGTTGGCCGGTTACGGCCTGGCGTACCTTCCCGCCGATGTCGTGCAACCCCACATTTCGGCCGGCCGTCTTCAATGGGTGCTGGAAGACTGGAGTCCTACGTTCCCGGGCTTGCACGCTTATTACCCAAGCCGCCGCCAGTCCTCGCGTGCGATGTCGTTGATCATCGACGCCCTGCGTCATAGCGAATGAACGTCGACCGTCCACTCATGAACCACGCTCATGAGGGCATGCGGTTTATGGGCCTTTATCGATGAACAGTCTCTCTTTATCATCCTCAGTGAACCACTCATTCGGAGAGATCCATGGACTATCGTTATCTGGGGCGAAGCGCCCTCAAAGTTTCACCGCTCTGCCTCGGAGCAATGATGTTCGGTGGCGAGACTGACGAACCGGCGTCCAAGCGCATCATCAGCAAAGCGTTCGACCAGGGCATCAACTTCATCGATACCGCCGACGTCTATCATGCCGGACGCTCCGAAGAGGTGGTCGGTCGCGCGATAGCCGGCAAGCGCGACAATTGGGTCGTGGCGACGAAGTTCGGCTACCCGACACAGCAAGGTCCCAACGAACAAGGCCAGTCGCGCAAGTGGATCATCCAGTCCGTTGAGGCGAGCCTCAAGCGTCTCGACACAGACTACATCGATATCCTTTACTTTCATCGCGCCCTGCTCGACGCGCCGCTGGAAGAAGGCGTGCGCGCCATCGGCGACCTGATCCGCCAGGGGAAAGTGCGGTATTTCGCTTTATCGAATTTCAAGGGCTGGCGGATCGCCGAGATCGTTCGTCTCGCGGATCAACTCGGCATCGACCGGCCGGTCGCGAGCGAGCCGCTGTACAACATGGTGGATCGCACGGCCGAGGTCGAACAATTTCCGGCCGCGGCGCATTACGGGGTGGGTGTCGTGCCATACAGCCCGCTCGCTCGCGGTGTGCTGACCGGCAAGTACAAGGCGGGTTCCACGCCGCCGGACGATTCCCGTGCCGGTCGCGGCGACAAGCGTATTCACCAGACCGAGTTCCGTCCGGAGTCGCTGGAAATTGCGCAGAAACTCGCTGCTCATGCGGCCGAGCGCGGCACGAATTCGATCGCCTTCGCGCTCGCCTGGGTGCTGAACAACAAGTTCGTCAGTTCCACGATCGCGGGACCGCGCACCGAAGCGCACTGGGACAGCTACATGGACGCGCTCACCCTGAAGCTCGATGCCCGGGATGAGGCGTTCGTGGACAGTCTTGTGCCGCCTGGACACACATCGACGCCGGGATACACCGATCCCGGCTATCCGGTCGAAGGACGGCGGGTGAATTAAACCGCCCTCGAATGTTTGCACCGGGCTTCGGGCTCCGATTGCCGGGCTCCAATGTCTTCACGCAACGGAGCCCTGACGGCGCTTACTTACGCTTGAGTTGCGACAGATCGCGCACGGCGCCACGATCGGCCGATGTTGCAAGCGCCGCGTACGCCTGCAACGCGAGCGACACCACGCGCTCGCGATTCACCGGCATCCACGCCTTGTCGCCGCGTGCTTCCATGACTTCGCGACGGCGCGCCAGTTCCGCATCCGGTACCGCCAGATGCATCTTGCGATTCGGGATATCGATCTCGATCACATCGCCCTCTTCCACCAGCCCGATCGTGCCGCCTTCGGCCGCTTCCGGCGATGCGTGTCCAATCACGAGCCCTGACGAACCGCCGGAGAACCGGCCATCGGTGAAGAGCGCGCAGCTCTTGCCCAGGCCCTTCGACTTCAGGTACGACGTGGGGTAGAGCATTTCCTGCATGCCCGGGCCGCCCTTCGGACCTTCGTAGCGGATCACGACTACGTCACCCGCCACGACCTGGTCGCCCAGGATGGCGTCGACGGCGTCATCCTGGCTCTCGAACACGCGTGCGCGGCCCGAGAACAGCCATTGCGATTCATCGACACCCGCCGTCTTGACGATACACCCCTTCTCCGCCAGATTGCCGTACAGCACGGCGAGGCCGCCGTCCTTCGAATACGCGTCCTGCTTGCTGCGGATACAGCCGGTCTTGCGATCGGTATCGAGTGAGGCGAAGGTCGCTTCCTGGCTGAACGCTACGGTCGTCGGAATGCCGCCAGGCGCCGCGCGGAAAAACTTCTGCGCTTCTTCGCCCGCGCCGCCCGCGATGTCCCACTTCGCAATCGCGTCGCCAAGCGTCCCGCTATGCACGTTGCCGCACGAGAGGTCGAGCAGCCCGGCGCGTGCAAGCTCGCCGAGAATGCCGGGAATCCCGCCCGCGCGATGCACGTCCTCGATGTGGTACTTGTCGGTCGCGGGCGCCGCCTTGCAAAGACACGGCACGTTGCGCGAGATGCGGTCGATATCGGACATCGTGAAATCGACGCCGGCTTCCTGCGCGGCCGCCAGCAGATGCAGCACGGTGTTGGTCGAACCGCCCATGGCGACGTCGAGCGTCATGGCATTCTTGAACGCCTGCTTGGTCGCGATACTGCGCGGCAAAACCGATGCGTCCTCTTCCTGGTAATAACGGCGGCACAGGTCCACCACGAGACGCCCGGCCTGTTCGAACAGCCCCTTGCGCCATGCATGCGTGGCGACGATCGTGCCGTTGCCCGGCAACGCCAGACCGATTGCTTCGGTCAGGCAGTTCATCGAATTCGCGGTGAACATGCCCGAGCACGAACCGCACGTCGGGCACGCGTTGCGCTCGATCTCCGCCACTTCGGCGTCGCTCACCTTCGAGTCGGCGGCCTTGATCATTGCGTCGATCAAGTCGATCTTCGCGATCACCTGACCGTCGGTCGGCGATTTGACCTTGCCGGCTTCCATCGGACCGCCGGAGACGAACACGACCGGGATGTTCAGGCGCATGGCGGCCATCAGCATGCCCGGCGTGATCTTGTCGCAATTGGAGATGCAGACCATGGCGTCGGCGCAGTGCGCATTGACCATGTACTCCACCGAGTCGGCGATCAGTTCGCGCGACGGCAGCGAATACAGCATGCCGCCGTGACCCATGGCAATGCCGTCGTCCACCGCGATGGTGTTGAATTCCTTCGCGACGCCGCCGGCCGCTTCGATTTCCTTCGCGACCAGCGCGCCGAGATCGCGCAGATGCACATGGCCCGGCACGAACTGCGTGAACGAGTTCACGACCGCAATGATGGGCTTGCCGAAGTCGCCGTCCTTCATGCCGGTGGCGCGCCACAGGGCGCGGGCGCCGGCCATGTTGCGGCCATGAGTCGATGTGCGTGATCGATAGTGGGGCATCTGTACCTCTGTATTGTGGTTATCCGAACCTGTGTTACGCCCGGGCCGGTTCGTTGGCCGCAGGGAAACCCGGATTTTGCGAGACCACCGGTAAGACGTCCAATATCTTTTTTCGGCGAAATTAGGTCGTGAAAAGTATCAATCCTGCCTAGAGGCCGAACGTCCCGCGATACTGCTCGTCGGCATCCGAGCGCGTGTTGATCTCGACCAGCACACCGCCCGGCACTTCGCAGAAAAACCGCGAGCCGCGTTCGTGCTTGAACACGCCGGTTTTCATCCCGACGCCCGCTGCGATCATCCGGTCGTGAAGCGCGCGAACTTCGTCGAGCGTCGCCAGTTCGAAGCCGATGTGAAAGTTGTGGGGCCACTCGACCGGATGGTCGCCGGCGTCATCGATCACGATGTCGAAGCCCGGGCGTTTCAGGATCCAGCTCGCCCCGCGACCGGCGACAGTGCAGCCCAGATGCGCTTCGAAGAAGGTTGCCGTGGCGCTGACATCGGACGAAGGAAAGCTCATGTGATTGAGCCTCATTGCCGTGCTGACAGAGGTGGTGGTATTTGCGTTGGTGGTGATGGTGCTCATGTCGATCTCCGTTGATGCGGAGCGCTCCTTGCGTTCCGTACGGAAATGTTACGAGTAAAAGCTCGCGTTTTATACTCGCGTCGCCGCTCGGGCTTCAGGAGCCGCCGAGGCCCGTACTACGGGCGTTTCGGGCCGCGCGGCGCCGGCTTGCGTGCAGGCTGCTCGCGTTTATCGGCGGGGTGCGGGTCTTCTTCGGCGGGCGTGGCGGCCGACATCATCGTCAGATAGCCCTGCACGGCCGCACACACGCGGCGAGTGAGGCCGGCCGTATCCGTCTCGCCGCGCTCGCCGGCGGCATCGACGAGACCACGGATCATCGCGAACACATCGCGTGCGGCGACATCCGTGTCTGCTTGCTGAGGCGAATCTTCCCGCGCGAGGATGTCCAGAAGCAAGCTGCGCATCGATCCGGTGCTCGGCAGCGCCGCGCGCAATTGAGGCCGGCTTTCTTCTACGTCGAAGCCGCGCGAGCGTGGGCCGCGCAAACTGCTGGCACACGGCGACGCGAATCAGATGATCGAGCGCGGCCGGTCCGCTCGCGTGGTCGAGGGACGCGAGCGCCTCCTTGTAAAACCGCGCGTTCTCGCGTTCCATCAGCGCGATGGTTAGCGCATCCTTGCTCGGAAAGTACTGATAAAGCGAACCGATACTGACACCCGCGCGCTCGGCGACCGCGTTCGTATTGAACCCTTCGAGCCCCTTCGTTTCGAGCACTTGCGCGGCGGCTTCGAGCAGGGTCTCGACCATGCGCGCCGAGCGAGGCTGGCTGGGTGCCCTACGCGGTTTGAGCGGCGACGGATTCGGCTGTCGAGGCATTGGAACGTATCGAGCGGTTATGAACGAACTGCCGACGCCGCGACAGGCGGAAGTTGCGCCAGGTGCCGCAACAGTTTCGTCACCATCGCGACAACACCGAACGCGAGGATCACGAAAAACACCGCGAGCGGTGCAAGGATCTGCACGGAAAGGAAGCCGACAAGCCCCATCGTCGCCGATGAAACCAGCAGCAGCGCACAGCCAAGAATCGCGCTCGTCAGCCCCGCGATATGCGGAAACAGCGAGTTGCCCTTTGCCATCAAGGTCGGATACATCGCGCCTGCGCAGAATCCCATCACGAGCACGGGCGTCGCGAGCGTCCACACGCGCAGGCCGACGGTCAGCGCGAGCAGGAGCATCGCAATCGATGTCCCGGCCATCACCCGCGCGCCCAGCAGCAGCCGTTGTTCCGCGCTCGGCAGACGCGCGCCGTGAATGCGGTTCGACAAGCCGCCGAGGAAATACATCATCCCGATACCCAGCGCCAGATAGCCGAAATACGTCGGCGGCTTGTGCAGCGTGTTCTGCACCATGAACGGCCCGACGATGTTGAATACAAGCAGGATGCTGTAACACAAGCCTTGCGCGAGAAAGCAGCTTTGAAACACCGGGCTTGCCAGCACCTTGCCCGCGTTGGTGAGCAGGGTGCGCGGCTCCAGATGCACCGGACGCCGCAACGTTTCACGATACCGCCACCACAATGTCCACATCACGAGCGAGTAGATGAGCAGGAACACGAGGCACGACTTCCAGCCGAACCACGTCTGCAAGTGGGCGCCAATCACTGGCGCCACGATCGGCGCGAGTCCCCACGCAATCGACATGTAGGTGAACGCGTGCAACAGCGCCTGGCCCGAAAACGAATCGGTGATGATCGCCTTCGCAAGAAGATTGGTCGTGGCGATGCCGAAACCCTGCAGGCATCGAGCGAGAAGAAAGGTCTCGAGATTCGGCGCGGCGAGCGACAGCAGGCAGCCTATCGTGAAGATCACCAGCCCGAACGCCAGGACGGGCTTGCGGCCGTAAGCGTCGGCTACGGGACCGAAGACGAGCTGGCCGAGCGCGTAGGCCACCATGTAGCCGGACACGCTCGACTGGATCGCCTGGGGCGACGTTGCGAAAAACGTCGCCATTGCGGGCAGCGCGGGCACGTAGATATCGATTGCAAGCTGTCCGGCCGATGCAAACAGGCAGATCACAAACAGCAAGAAACGCGGCGAATTCGGTACAAGCGCGGCGGGAACAGAGGGATCAGAGGTCGTTTGGGTCATGAAGGCCTGGAAGGGGCTGCGGCAGCATCGCCGCGTATTGTGCCTGTCGTCTCATAAATCGACACGATGCCCACTGCGAGTGCATGGTCTGACCAGGCCGTGCCGTCCCTGCTTGACACGTATATTCCCCATCAGGTATATAAACACCATGGAATCGACCTTCGCCGTTATCGCCGAGCCAAGCCGCCGCGCAATCCTGAGTCTGCTGGCATCGTCCGAGCAGACCGTGGGGGATATCGAGGAGAAGCTGAAGCTCTCGCAACCCTCGGTCTCGAAGCACCTTCGAGTGCTTCGGGAAGCCGGATTCGTCGAGGCACGCGTGGACGCACAGCGGCGCGTGTACCGGATCAGGCCGGAACCGCTCGCGGAGATCGACGCGTGGCTCGAACCCTTCCGGCGCTTCTGGTCGGGCCACCTCGATGCGCTCGAATCCCATCTCGACCGCATCGACCAAACTGAAACTGCGCCGGGCAAAAAGGAGAGAAAACGATGAGCAAACGCGACGAATACAGGCCGGGACCCGCTGCGGGCGCCGAAATCCAGAAGGATGGGGAGAAGTGGACGCTCGTTCTGGTGCGCGAACTGCGCCATGCGCCCGAGAAAGTCTGGACCGCGTTGACCGACCCGGTCAGCCTGCGTGAATGGGCGCCCTTCGATGCCGACCGGAGCCTCGCGTCTGTCGGCCCGGTCAAGCTCTCGACAGTCGGAATGCCCACGCCGGTCATCTCGGAGACTGAAGTGACGCGCGCCGAGGCGCCCAGGTTGCTTGAATACCGCTGGGGCGACAACGACCTTCGGTGGCAACTCGAGCCGCTCGGCGACGGAACCCGTCTTACGCTCTGGCACAACATCGACCGCAATTTCATATCGATGGGCGCGGCCGGTTGGCATATCTGCCTCGATGTGCTGGCGCAGTTCGTGGCTGGCGATCCGGTCGGGCGCATTGTCGGCGGTGAGGCCATGAAGTTCGATTGGCCGCGTCTGAAGACCGAGTACGAAAGGCAATTCGGCATTTGAAGCATGAACGTTTCAGGAGGAGAAGATGAAGAAAACGAGTGCGGTAGATGATGCGCTGGCGCCTGAACTCATCGATAAAAAAATCGCAGAGCTTGGCGGCTGGCGCGGCAAAACTTTGAGCAGGATGCGCAAGCTGGTCAGGGACGCGGACCCGGAGGTCGTCGAGCAATGGAAGTGGATGGGCACGCCCGTCTGGTCGCACGACGGAATCATTTGCACTGGCGAGTCGTATAAGTCAGTGGTGAAGCTGACCTTTGCGAAAGGGGCTTCGCTGAAGGACCCCGCGAAACTTTTCAACTCGAGCCTGGATGGAAACACAAGGCGCGCAATCGATATCCACGAGGGTGAGGAAATCGATTCGGTTGCATTCAAGGCGCTTGTTGGCGAGGCGATTGCCCTCAATGTGTCGGGCGTGAAGGCAAAGAAAAAACCCGGTTAAGCCTTCCTGATCTCTTCCGTAACAAAGTCGACGAACGCCCGCGGCACTTTTCGCGCGGAGCGCCGATAGGGTCATCGAATCCGCGGGAGGGTGCCGCCGAAGTGCGGCGACCCAGCTCTCGCACGATGAACAAGCGCTGACTCTCGAGATGTATCGACTGCATGCGTCCGGGCAAGCACACTGACCATGAACGAAAGCAGCAACCTCAGCGCTGCGTAACCCGCCCGTGTTCACTGACAATCTCGCCGCGCTGGAACACATAATCGATCCGCTCGCCTTGCCCGGTGAGCACGCCGATATCGGCAAGTGGATTGCCGTCCACAACGAGTATGTCTGCGATCGCGCCCGCCTTGACCACACCCAGCTTTCCCGTCAACTCGACAATGTCCGCCGCGATCGTCGTTGCCGAACGCAGCGCTTCCAGATTGCCCAGTAAGTCCGCGCGAATCCGCAATTCGTCGCTCTGAAACGTGTGCATCTCGCCGAGCAAGTCCGAGCCAAAACCCATGGGAACCCCCGCGTTCGCATAAATGGCAATCGAGTCGCGGCCCGCGCGCCGTACAGTTTCAATCTTCGCGATGGAATCGGCCCCGAGGCCGTAGTCCGCGCCATGTTGGGCGAGTGCATCGTAGGTGACCAGCGTGGGCACGACGAACGCGCCGTTCTCGCGCATCAGCTTCGCCGCCGCTTCGTCGACCAGGTTGCCGTGCTCGATCGTACGTACGCCGCAGCGGATAGCCCGAGAAATGGCGCGGCCCGTGTAGGCATGAGCCATTACATAGGTGTTGGCTGCGTGCGCTTCGGCGACGATCGCGCGAATCTCATCCTCGGAGTATTGCGTATTGCCGATAGGATCAGTCGGCGAAGCAACGCCGCCGGAAGCCATGATCTTGATTTGCGTCGCGCCCTTCTGGATCTCTTCGCGCACGGCAAGCCGCACCGCATCGACGCCATCAACGACCCGCGCTATCGCGCCTGCGCGGAAACAGCACGAGCACGGCTCAAGCATGTCTCCGCGTGCACGGAAGTCGCCATGGCCGCCCGTTTGCGACAGCGCCTTGCCCGAGGAGAAAATGCGCGGCCCCGGAATCAGCCCCCCCTCCAGCGCCTGCGTCAGGCCCCAGTCCGCGCCTCCGGCATCGCGTACGCTGGTGAAGCCTCGCGCGAGCATCGCCTTGAGGATGGGCAATGCGCGTATGGCCGTAAGTATGTTCGGCTGCGCCGCGTTGACGCCCAGATTCGCGCGCGATGCCAGCACGTGCACATGACAATCGATCAACCCCGGCATGACCGTCTTGCCGCGTGCATCGATAGTACGAGCGTCGTTCAGGTTCACCGGGCGATCGGTCACTTCGACAACGTGGCCGTTCTCGATCACCACGTACTGATGTTCCAGCAATATGCCTTGCGACAGGTCGAGTACGTTGCCGCCGCTGATTACCGTAATGCTCATTGCTGTTTTCCTGACTCGTTGAATGATTTGCCCGCAAACCGCGGCTGTATCAGCGCGAGATCCGTTGCGGGTCGCGCACGAAGCGCGTGCCAATCAGACTGATTGCCGCGGCAACGATCACATAGATGGCCGGCGCCATGTTGCTGCCGGTCGATGCAATCAGCCACGTGATGAAGAACGGCGCGAATCCGCCGAAGATGGTGACCGCGAAGTTGTACGCCACCGACAACCCCGTCGACAGCACCTTGGTCGGAAACAGTTCGGCGAAGGCGGCGAGAATCGGACCCGTGTAGGTGGCGATCAATACGCCGAAGACACCCTGAAAAACCAGCAACGACGCCAGGCCCGGCGCGCGATTGATATACGCGAACATCGGCCATGCGAGAACGAGGATCAGCGCTGCAGCGCCCGACAGAAAACGGCGTCGCCCGAAGCGGTCAGCCAGTGCGCCTACGACCGGCGACAGACACATGATCATCAGTCCGCCGAACATGCCCGCGAGAAAGCCGGTGGATTGCGGAAGATGCAGCGTGCGCACCGAATAGGTCGGCATGTAGAACAGGAGCACGTAGGTGCAGACGGTCCAGAGCACCACCATCGAAAAGCTCGCAAACGTCTCACGGGGATAATTGCGAAATACTTCGGTGAGCG
Organism: Burkholderia sp. PAMC 28687; assembly: GCF_001577465.1. Lineage (NCBI taxonomy): Bacteria > Pseudomonadati > Pseudomonadota > Betaproteobacteria > Burkholderiales > Burkholderiaceae > Burkholderia > Burkholderia sp. PAMC 28687. The sequence continues at coordinate 823,046 of NZ_CP014506.1, read as the reverse complement.
GCGAGTCGTCCTTCGCCTCTTCTGCGACTGCAACGAACGCGGGCGTTTCATCCATCTTGCTGCGAATGAAGTAGCCCACCGGCCCGATCAGGATGCCGAGGAGGAACGGCACTCTCCAGCCCCACGAATGCAACGCCTCGGTGCTCAGGTTCGCCGTGACGAACGTTCCTGTTGCGGCGCCCAGCAGCACCGCAAAGCCGATGCTCGACTGGATCCAGCTCGAGTAGAACGCCCGCTTGTCCGGCGGCGCGTATTCGGTCAGAAACGCGGTGGCGCTGCCCATTTCGCCGCCAGCCGAGAATCCCTGCAACAAGCGCGCAATGACAATCAGCGCTGGTGCCCACAAGCCGATCTGGTCATAGGTGGGTGCGAGGCCGATCAGTGCGGTGCCGCCCGCCATCAGCAGGATGGTCAATGACAACGCCGCCTTGCGGCCGACCTTGTCGGAATAGACGCCGATCACGATACCGCCCACCGGCCGCATGAAAAAGCCGACGCCAAACGTCGCCACCGCCAACAGCAACGAGGTCAGTTCGCTGCCAGTCGGAAAAAACAGCTTGGCGATGATCACCGCGAAAAAGCTGTAGACCGTGAAGTCGAACCACTCGAGCCCGTTGCCCAATACGGTGGCGACGATTGCGCAGCGCCGTTGTCGCGCAAGCGTGTCGACAGATAGTGCGACGTTGGATGAAAGCGTTCCCTGCATAGTCTCTTCCTCATCAGACGGCCTGACGGCCGACGCTGTTCACAATGCGCCACCTCGGAAATTGAGCGGCGCTTTCGCTTACACAGCGAATCGTAAAGAGACCGGATTTGTTTTCGAAACGAAAGATTCGCATGCACGCATGCGTGTAGCGCATGCGTGCAATGCATACGCTCGAGTGCAGTCAGGCGAGCTTCGCCGATGCAACCTGTTGTTCCGCTTGATCGAATAGCCAGCGCGTAAAGAGACGCGCTGCCTGGTTCTGCGAGCGGTCGTTCGGCGACAGCACGTAATACCCGCCGCCATGACTCGCCGATGAATGCGTAGCGCGCACCAGCAGTCCTTCCTTGAGGCACGCGTCGATCATATGACGCCATGCGAGCACGACGCCCTGACCGAGGATTGCCATCTGCACGAGTTGCGGATAGTGGTTCACCATCACAGACTGCGGCGAGTCCGGCATGGCGACCTCATTGAGACGGAACCACTCGGGCCACGACATCCACTGGCGCTGACCGTCTTCCTGCATCAGCAGTGTTTCGCACGTGAGATCGGCGGGCTGCAGCAGGCGGCCGGCAAGGTAGCTTGGCGAGCAAACCGGGTAGACGTCTTCGTCGAAGATGCGGCGCGCGGTGAAATGCGGCTCGGCGCGTTGTCGGACGTAGTACAGCCCGACATCGAACTCGGCCGGCGACAGGGACGCAAGCCCGTCACGCACGATCATCCTGATGCGCACGTTCGGATGCGCCGCACGGAATTCGCCGAGCCGCGGCGTAAGCCACAGCACGGCAACGCCCGACGAACACGCGATCGTCAGTTCCTGATCGCCGTAGCGTTTCATCACATCCAGCGTTGCTTCAGAGCAATTCGCAAGCAGCCACTGCACGTGCTTCGCGTACCGGTCGCCCGCGATGGTGAGGCGCAGGGCTCGGTGCTCGCGCACGAAGAGCGAGCGGCCCAGAAACTCTTCAAGCTGCGCGATCTGCCGGCTTATCGCGCTTTGTGTCAGATGCAGCTCGGCGGCAGCCTTGGTGAAACTGGCGTGCCGCACGGCCGCTTCGAACGCGATCAGGCATTGGAGTGGGGGTAAGGGAGCGATGCGCATGGACGACGTAACCGAGTGGCGGTGGCGCCATGATAACGGGCAGCTTCCTGCACCGATCCGCAGTCACATGGGAAGCGTGTTTGCAAGCCCCTATCAAGTGTCCGGATTCGCCAGGATGAAATTGCGCATGGCGCTGTACTCAGGGTCGACGATCCGGCCGTCAATCAAGATGCCCCACGACGTATTGCCACTGTCCAGGACGTAGTACATCACCGACTCGATGTTGTCCGTCTTGCGCGCCGCGTAGAAGCGGGTCAGCCGCTCGGTAATGTACGACGCGCGAAATGCCTGGCTGTCCTCGGGATTGGCGTTCCACTCCGTGATCATGAACGGCACGCCGTAGCGCTTCTTGCAGTACGCAGGAAGATCGAAATTCGGGCCCCCACCGTTCACGCCGATGTTGAAGATATCCCCGTAGACCTCGTAGTTGTGCCACGTCGTGATATCCCAGCGCAGTTGCGGGTGACCCGTGGTGCCATCGGGCTGCGTGCCGTCCCAGAGTGCATCGGACGCGCCGATATCCGCCACGCAAAAGTTGATGCCGCACTTCGCGCCCGGTTGCACCGACCTGACGCCATCCATCATGCCGCGCATCACGCCGCGCATTGCCGGCCAGTTCGTGTTATTGAAATCCGTGACCCTGTTGCCCGCCGACGATGAATCAATAACGGTCTGTGAGCGGCGTGTCAGTTCATTGCCGCATTCGTACATGGTGACGCCATACGGCATGAGCGCGGCGGCAATGGTCGATCCGGATTGAAAACCCTGGTTGTACGCGGCGGCCTCGCTGGTCCAGACCACGCCGGATGCATCGGTCAGGCTTTCATCGATACAGACAAACAGGCTGATGCCAGTGCCGACAAACGCCTTCGCCATATTCACAAGTGCGTTCAGCGACTTCGTGTCGAAGCAAGTCAGTCGATACGACGTGCATCCCAGGGCTTGCAGGATCGCGACAGTTTGCGACGGCGTGTACAGGTAGTCGTAGTGCCCGTTCATGCCATAGAACATGCCCGATGCAGCTTTGACCGCCGAATCATCAGGAACTTCGACCGGCTCCGACGCTGCGGATTCCGGCACGGCGACTTCCGATGCAGCGCCGCTGGCGGCTGCGGGCGCGGCGGCAACAGCCGGAGGCTGTGTAACGGTGACCGCGCTACTCCCGGTGGGCGCTGCGGCAACACTTACGCCTTTAGAGGCCGCTGAGGAGTCCGAGCTGCCACCGCCGCCTCCGCAACCGGCGAGCGCATAGCTGCCGCCGAAGGCGCAAATACGACTCAAAAATGAACGGCGACTGAGCATGACGAGTTTCTCCAACGTCGGAGTGGTCGACGAAAAGTTTTTGTATGACGAATTACGAGCCAGACACAGCTTGGCTTCGATGGGGTACCGACGAGCTCGCCTGCTGATAAATTGCATGGGCGGTCAGCCGGGATGACGACGATAATCCGCGCGCATCTTCAACCGCATTAACGGCAATGACATCCGAATGTTTAGCGCCTGCTTAAATTTTTTTTTGAACGGACGCGCGAATGAATAACTGCGGGCGGCGTGTTGAAGAGGGTTGGGAGAGGATGATGCGGGCGAGTAATCTGCCTGCACTCCTCGCAGGCGAGCCCGGAGAACGGGCCAATTGCCCACGACGGTAGCAATCCTAACTAATTAAACAATGATCTTCGCCGCGCGGAGCGCGAAGATCAACAGGGAAGATGAAGCCTGAAAGCGTGTGCTTTGATTCAGCTCTTCCGAGAGGGTTTCAACCGCTCCCATCGCAAGTCGGAGAAACAGGGACCTTGCGTGGCCTCGCTGAACTTGACGTCGTTATGTTCGGCGTTCCATTCCATGACCTGAACATTGCCGTTCATATCGACGGTCAAATCCCATCCGACGCATCGGGCAAAGGGAATTTTCTTGTGAAGTTCAAGCACGGTGCTGACGCACTTCGAAAAGGCCGGTACGCTCAGGCCATCGAACTTGATTCTGGAATCCGGATGCTCATCGAGCGCCATCCAGTTCGCCAGGTAACCTTGCGCGTACAGTTTGCCGTCAGCCAGATCCACGGGCACGCAAATCTCGCTGTCCGGTTGAATGTGAGTATCTGCAACCCGGCCAAGGCGTAAAAAGCATGCACGAATGGAAATCAGCCCGGCATCATCTACGACTGATGTAAGTGTTCAGGCGAAACGGATTTCAAATTCTGAGCCGTAGGCGGCGAGCAGTTTGCCGATCTCAGCATCGATGGTTTCCTTGGTCCAGGTAACGAAACGTCGCCAGTGATACTTTGCATGCTTCCAAACGATTTCGATCAGGTTCAGCTCGGGACTGTAGGGCGGCAGATGGAAGAGCACCATGCGATGCTCGAGAAACCACCGGTCGATCGTTTCCTGCTCGATGTTGTGATGAATCGAGGCGTTGTCGAGGACGACCACCGTCATCAGACCGGGCGAGCCGTCCTTCGCGATCTGGTCAAGAAACTCAACGACGGCGGGGCGTTTGATGGTCGCCTTGCTGACTTCATGCTTCAGAAGGTTGGCGCCGAAATCAAATGCGCCGAGGACCGAGCGTCTGCAATGCGGCCGAGGAACAACACGGTGTGGCTCGCCGATGGGCGACCAGCCGCGTTGCACCGGCGGTGAAGCGCAGAACCCTGATTGGTCAAAGTAGACCAGGCGGCACGCCCCATCACGAGCGGCCTGCTGCAACTTTGAGAGCGTGCCTGCTTTCACGGCGAACTCCAGTTCGTCGCGCTTTTTTTGAGCGAGTAGCGGCCACGTTTGTAGGAAAACCCCGCGCGCTTGAGCGCCACCGACAGCGTTTCCAGGCGGCATGGCAAAGGCTGGCCATGCACCTCCTCAATGCGCAGCGCGATCTGCTTGAGCGTCATCGATTCGGTGCGGGCCGCTTCGATGGCAGTGGCGATCAAGGCATCAGACAACGCGCGAGGCCGCCCGCCTTTATGCCCGGTCAGCAAACCACACAGGCCCCTGTCGTTCCAGGAATGCACCCAGTTGTACACCGACTTGTCGCTCACATCGAGCTCGACGGCGATCTCATGAACCCGTCGGCCGCTGCCAAGCTCCAGCAGACCCAGCCCTCGGGTTCGAAAGTCTTGATGAGGATGCTTGCGCGAGAGTTGTTGCAAGGTCTTCGTCTCCGCTTCGGTCAGTTCAACAGCACATTTCATCGGCAGGCAGGTAATCAGGATGGGATTGCCTGTCAGACTCGCCATTCTGAAATTCGTTTACTCCGCACACTTAATCCTTAAAGTCGCCACAGCATTCGATGCGAAATCATTAAACAATTGATGCTGAACAATGAATCGCTGAATTACGCCATTTCCCAACGACTTTATGCTGCCGACACTGAAGGTTTCCCGGTCGAAAAAGAAAACGCCCTTTCCTTGGAAAGAGCTGTCGACTTTAAATACGATTTTTTCCGTGTTTCGGAAAACAAATGCTTCGACCTCGGCTTCAGGAACTGCAACATGATCAGAGGTAAAGAACAGCCCATTAACAAAGTAAGCGATATCCGGAAAAGTATCGCTGCTAAAAATAATGCCGGATAAGGGCTTGAGGCTGGATATCTTTCCGTACGGTCCTTTCATTCGGGGTACGACGACGCTCCCATAATAATTATCGGGAATCCAGCCTTCCTTGAACGTTCCAGTGAACGCGGCATAGACGCGGAGCCAAGGTGCATAACGGGCATTGCCGAGTACCTCCTGCGCGTAAGCATCAGCCAGCCTCAAGTTGACCGGGTCGGTCTTGCCGTTTTTCTTCTCAAGCGTCTTGAATATGATTCGGGCCTGCGACTCATGATCCTTGTCGAACTTGTGGCGTGCCGCTTTTTTAATGGATTTTCTGACTAATGTCTCAACATCAACGCGCATCGTGCATTTCCAGAGTTTTGTATGGATTTATTTAGGACGCCAATACTACCCCGGGCGCCCCCTTCTTCCCAAGCATACCCGGAATCCTCCGTCGGCAGGCGCACAGTAAGTCACGAATTACCCGTATTGGTCAAGATACATAATGAAAATGTAAGGCAATATAATGTAGTTGTTAAGAATTACTGAGCATATGCGGATACCACCATTTCGTTACAAGCTTATTGCAGAAAAAGATAAGAAGCCGAACGCGAAAATCCACTGCTAATTCCTCAGCTTAATCGGCCAATAGCTCCGGACTTTGCGCCGGGCAAAGGCGTCTGACGTTCTCGACGGTTTATGCTTCACTGCAGCATAGTCGTTCGCTCCAAGCACGAATTTCGGGTCCCAGGTCGGCTTGTTGCAAGGCTTGGCGCATCGCGCAAAATCGCGTCTCAAGTCTTGATCCTGACTTCCAACCACAGTCCTTCAATCACCTGCACTCTCGAGATCTGACGAAATTGCGACGTCACATGGGCCGATTTTGTTGAATTGGCCTGACAGACTTTCTCGTTTGCCGCATGGAATCTCTAGCCAGCACCGAGGCCCTATGGAACCCGTCACGATCGTCATCTGCAACTACAACTACGAGCGCTTTCTCACGCAGGCAATCGAGTCGGCGCTTGCCCAGGACTATCCGGCCACGCGCGTGGTGGTCGTCGACGACGGTTCGACCGATGGCTCGCGGGCGCTTATCGATGGATATGGATCGCGTATCTCAGCGGTCTTCAAGGAGAACGGAGGCCAGGTCTCGGCCTACAATCGCGCCGTGGATATCATCGATACGGACCACGCGATCCTGCTGGATTCAGATGACCTTCTCTATCCCAGTGCCGTGTCTGACGTGATGCGCGTCTTCCAGAGCGGCGACTATGCGAAGGTCCAGTTCCGCCTGGACGTGATCGACTCCGCTGGCGGTCTGATGGGAGTACACGTACCGCATTCGGAGCCGCCGGCGGATTGCGGCACGTTGCTAAAGCGCGGATGGCTGTACCCGTCGCCGCCGGCATCGGGCAATGCGTATCGGGTCAGTGCCTTGAAGCAGATTTTTCCGGTGCCCGAGTCAGCCATCAACCGCTACGGCGCCGATTTCTACGCCATATACGGTGTCGTGTTGCTGGGTTCCGTCGCAACGATTCCCAAGTCGCTCGGTGGATATCGGGTGCATCATACGAGTGCGCCCAGCGTGTCGTTTGCAAACGCAGAGAGCATGGTCAAGGGATCGAGCGCGCTCAGCATGCGATGGGCGACCTTGCAGAACATTGCACGCTCGCGCCTGAAAGTCGATTTACCGGTATCGTTTCACGACTTCTCTCACGAGAAGGCGCATTTTTGCTCCCGCGTGTATCAGGCGCCGCTCGCAACTCGCTGGGGCTGGATGATGAGAGAGTCGCGCAGTTATTTGCATTCGATTATTGCAAACCCTTTCTGGAGCCTTAAAAAGAAAATCGGGACGCTCGTGTTGTCGAGCATGTGCCTCGTACCTTATTCACCCTTGTCGGATTTCGCGGTCCGTTATATTGCCAACCCGCTAGGTCGCCGTCGCGCAGCAGCACGCTAAGCTTCGCAACAAGGCGATAAATTACGCTGCCTAGCGGGCTTAAACAAAGAAGTATGGATAAAAAAGAAAACGCCAAGATCCTAGTGTTCGTGTACGGCGGTTATGTGATGAGGTATCTCTATCTCATCATCGTCATTCCGTTTTATGGGCGGGTGCTTGGCGTGACGGAATATGGGCGCGTGCTTGCGGCCATGTCACTCATGAACGTGATCTGGATGCTTGCAAGCTACGGGTTCACTTTTGTCGGCATGCGCGATGTCGCGAAGTCTCCGGAGCGCAGCCACCATAACGATGTGTTCTCTCTGCATTCGAGCGCACGGATATTGACCGGCGCGGTCGGTCTGGCCGTAGGTGTCATCGCCACGCTGTGCTCGCCTACGCTCTCCGAGCGGCCTCTCATGGGGCTTTTGGCTACCATGCTCGGGCTTGTGTCCGCATTGAACCTGGGCTGGCTTTTTCAGGGACGCCAGCGCTTTCGCACGCCGATCATCATTGAAGTCATCGGCTTTGCGATCAGCCTCGTTCTCATTTTATCGATAGTCAGAGGACCGCAAGACTCGGTATGGGTCGTCGCGAGCCTGCTGATTGCGGGCGTGATTTCATCAGTGATTTCGTACGGTCTGACGTTTGCACATGTGGGCTTGCCGAAATTCCGGATGAGCGGCGTGATGGACCTGATGCGCGGGTCCACCATGTTGTTCGCTTATTCAACGGGGTCGGCGGTGCTGACGGCGTCGTCGACTTATTTGCTTACGTTGCTGTCTTCGCCGGATCAGGTGGGGTATTTCGGCGCCGCCGAACGTTTTGCGACCATTGGGTTGAGCTTGATGGGTCCGGCCGCCCAGGTATTTATCCCGACCATCTCGCGGCAACTCGCACAAGGCGACACCGATGGCGCCCGCGCCAGCAGTCGGCGCGGCGCGACGTTGTTGATGGGGTACGGCGTGCTTGCGCTGCTGGCCGCATTGAGCCTGTCGCCGTTCCTCATGCCGTTGATTCTCGGCAAGGCCTTCACTCCAAGCGCACACGTCTTGCAGTGTCTCGCCGTGATGTTTCCGTTCGCCGCGTTCAACGAGTTCGTCGCGTTCTATGTGTTCGTGCCGCGCCAGAAAGACCGCTTGCTTGCCATAGCCGGGATCACGTCGGGTCTCGCCAACCTGGCTGCAGCGCTGTTTCTCGCGCCTTTATATGGCGCCATGGGCATGGCCGTTGCGCGCGTGATCGGGGAAGCCACCCTCACCGTCATGCTGGTCGGCCTGATGATTCGATCGGACATGATCGGACTGCTTCCGGGCGTTGGCCGCGCGGCGGCAATGGCGCGCGGCGTCTTCCAGCATGCCGGAAGCGGCAAGGATAAATGACCCGTTCAGGCTATCCGGAACAGCAACTTGCCCTGGTCTTCGAACACTTTGACGCCAAGGAAATCGTGAAGATAACCTGAAGGCCCGAGGGCATCGATCTGCGCCACGTCAAGCGTAGAAGTCAACGCGATCACCTTCGACGCAGCCGCGAGTCCCGATGCAATCCCGGCTGCCGAATCCTCGAACACGAGCGCTTGCTGGGGCTCGGCTCCCAGCGCCTTCGCACCCGCAATAAACCCATCCGGCGCAGGCTTGCCGCGCGCAATGTCGTCGGACGTAAAAAGGAAGCGGGGAATCGGCAGTCCTGCTGCCTGCATGCGGCGTATCGCAAGCGGCCGTTCGGCGGACGTCACGACCGCCCAGCGATCGTCCGGAAGCGATGCCAGCATAGCAAGTGCGCCCGGTATCTCGACAATGCCGTCCACGTCGTCGAGTTCACGCTGCTTCAGCGCGGCGGTATCGGCTTCCACATCCGTTCCCGGCGGCGCCAGTGCGCGAACCGTATCGATCACGCGCCGCCCCTGGCATTCGCGCAGGACCATGGCGGCGTCGAGCCCGTGGTGCGCCGCCCAGTCGGTGTACGCGCGAATCACGGGCGCATGTGAATTAATCAGGGTTCCATCCATGTCGAAGAGAAGACAGGAGGTGCGGAATTCGACTTGAGTGAGCAGCATGAGGAAGATGAATGATGTCCAACCGGCAAACGCTAACGATGTTCCTCAACGCCGCCCGTGACCGCTTCGACCACGCTCAAAGTGGTCGACTCACGCGGCTGCAAGACGACCAGCGGTCCGTGCGATTCGATCTCGAAGTAGGGCAGTCGCGGTGCGTTGAAGACTTCTAGCGGCGAGCCATGAGCATACCTTGCATCGGGGAACACCGGGAAGCGCCTGCTCAACGTATGCCTGCCCTCCGGCAGATCGAACACTACGTGCGCTACACCCGGCGAGTTATCGATGCCCAGTTTGAACTCGATCGCCTCAGTGCACCGTGTCGTGACGTGTTTGCTCGAACCCGTCACGAAGCCGGATTCACGGACATCGCCCAATGGGCCTTTAGCGAGAAACGGCGTCACCGATTTCCGCCAGTCCCGCTGCGCGTTTTCGATGACAACGTCAACCCGGCCGGGCCGCCGCAACATCAGCACGTCCCAGATTGCACATGGCCTCGCCACCTCGCTGCGGTTGCTGAGTTCATGCAACGTTGTCCATGAGCCATCGCGTGCTGACAACACAATGCGGCGCCGGACCTGCAAGCCGCTTTGCCGGCATACAGGGCTCAGCAACTCGACGCCCATAGACCGGCTGTCGAACCACGTGCTCACGACTTCGTAAGAACCGCTGTCCAGATCGCGCTGTGGCGCGCGTTCGGGCCAGTCCGACTCCGGCGCAACCCAGGTCTTGCCGCCACCCCATAGTGGAAAATCCCATTCGCCGCACAGCGTGCGCCATTGCTCCGCACTCCAGTCGGGCACGTGGCCGGCAAGCGCGTCGTTGACGTAGGCCAGCTCGACGCCCTCATGCCGGATGCTCATCAGCCTTCCGCCAATGGCGGGCACAACAGTCAACTCGACCGCGCCCTGGCGCATCGATAACGCGTTCCACCCACGATAAGCGGTCCATTTCAACTCGCGGCCAGTATCGGAGATTCCTGCAAAGTGCGATATGCGGCTCAGCATCGCTCAGCTCTTCGCCACCGGTTTGCTGCGCATCAGGCCGACTGTCTCGGGCTGTGCGATCTTGCACATCACGGGAGGCAAACCGCGCGCGATCAGTTCGATATCCGCCAGTGCACGACGGCCGATTTCACGCAGCACGGCACTCAGCGCGCCGGCCTGATGCGGCGAGAGCAATATGGTATCGATGGAACGCGCCCGATGTCCCGGCGCGAGCGGCTCTTCGGGAAAGACATCGGTCGCCACACGAATATGCCCTGACGCGGCTGCGTCGAGCATCGCATCGAAATCGACCACGCCGGCACGGCTCACGAGCACGAACGCGGCGCCTTGTTTCATTGATGCAAATTCATCGCGCGTGAGGAATCCCTGGTTCTGCGACGTCACGCCCGCCACCACGAACACGACCTGCGACTCGCGCAAGACAGTCTCAAGCGGCGCCGCCTCGCAACCGAGCGACTCGAGGTACGCCGGCGGCAGCCACGGATCGAACGCCTTCACCACGCCACGAAACGGCGCGATGAGCGGCAGGATTGCACGCCCGAGATCGCCCATGCCAATAAAGCCCACGGGCGCGCCATAAAGCGAAAACGCGTCCCGGTTGGCATCGAGTCCATATTGTTCGGTGCCGTTGCGAAAGCGCCGGTCCGCATGGCTGATCCCGCGAGCCAGATCGATTGCCATGCCAAGCGCGGCTTCCGCCACCGGTTCCGCGAACACCGGGCTCACGTTCAGCACGCGCACGCCTTGTCTGAAGCACTGCGCATAGTCCACATTCGGAAGAAAGTTGCCCTCCACATTCACGATCGCGCGAAGATTCACGGCACGCGTCAGACGTTCGGACGGCATGTCGAGCTGCCCGACGATGATGTGCGCATCGGCTGCGTGCTGGTTGAAGATTTCATCGCTCACTGGGCCATCTGCGTGGATGAACACTTCGCCGAGCGCATGAAGACGTTCCAGATCGGCGGGGCTGAAAATGTCTTCGACGTTACGCGGGGAGGGCGCGATGAAAAGACGGATTTTCTCTGCGGCTTGAATCGAGGACACGGGATGCTCCAGGAAGGGAATGGCTGAAGCGGGAAACGCGGTCAACGTCGACACGCGTCCACCGCAGATCTGATTGATTGGAAACCTAGCGGGACTTCCGGGTGAACAGCTTGTCGGCCGTGACTGCCGCAATGATCAGCGCGCCCATCACGATCTGCTGATAATAGGTCTCGACGTTCATGATGTTCAGGATGTTGTTGATCACGCCGATGATCAGTCCGCCAATGACCACGCCCGTCACCTGCCCTCGCCCGCCAAAGAAGCTCGTCCCGCCGATGATCGCCGACGCAATGGCGAAGGTCTCGAACCCGACGCCCGCATTCGGCTCGGCCGCAGCGGTCCGCGCGGTCGTGACAATGCCCGCGATACCCGCGCATGTCCCCGCGATGATGAACACCACCATGGTATGCAGCTTCACGCTGATGCCTGAGTAGAACGCGGCTTGCGCGTTGCCGCCGAGCGCGTAGATGTTGCGCCCGAGTTTCGTGAACTTGGTCAGGAACAACAGGAAACCCGCCACGACGACCGCAATGATGATGGGTACAGGTACGCCGAAAACACGCCCGGCGACGACATCGGTGAATGAACGGTCGAAGCCGAATACCGAACGTGAATCCGACACGATGAGCGTCACGCCGCGATAAATCGCCGCCGTTCCCAGCGTGATGATGAACGGATGCAACTGCGTGAGATTGACCAGGGCGCCGTTGATGGCGCCGAGCAACGCGCCCATGCCCACGCCGCCGATCAGCACCGCGAGCCAGACGGGCAAACCCGCCATCATCAGCTTGGCCATGACCATGCCGGACAGCGCCAGCACGGAACCAATCGACAAATCGATCCCTGCAATCAGAATGGTGAAGAACACGCCGCACGCGAGCAACACCATGACGGAGCTTTGCAACAGGACCTGCACGAGGTTGTCGCGGGTGAGGAAATATTGTGGCGATGCAATGCTGCACAGGATCAGCAACACGACCAGGATGCCAAACGTGCCATACGTCTGCCAGATCGTGGCGAAATCGCGGCGCGGTGCGGCCGGCAACGGCGCGCCCGAAGTATTCGATGGGTTCATTTTGCCTCCTTCGTGGTCGCTCATGAGGTGGCGACTTGCATGATCGATTCTTCCGTGGCGTCGGCGTTCGCAAGCGTGCTTGCCACCGTGCCGTCCTTGTACACCGCAATGCGATCGCACACCGCAATGAGTTCCGGCAACTCCGATGAAACCATCAGGATCGCCTTCCCCTCGTTCGCGAGGCCACGCATGATCGAATAGATTTCAGCCTTCGCGCCTATGTCGATACCGCGCGTGGGTTCATCGAAGATAAAGAGGTCGCTTTGCGCCGCAAGCCACTTTGCGATGATCGCTTTTTGCTGATTGCCGCCCGACAGTTCGGTGATGTTCTGAGTCGACGAAGCACAGCGGATGCGCAGCCGCTCCTTGTAGCGCAGGCCGAATTCGCGCTGGCGTGCGCGGTCGATCAAACCCAGCGACAACGCGCGCCGCGTGCTGCGCAAGGCAGGCGCCACGAAGATGTTTTCTTCTATGTTCAAATTTTGGAAGAAGCCGGTCGCGCGCCGGTCTTCGGTCACGAATGCAAGCCCTTGCTTGACCGCCTGATACGGCGAGTCGATCGTGATCTCGCACCCGTTCAGCGTCATGCGCCCCGCCGATTTTCGCCGCACGCCGAAGATGGTTTCCATCAGTTCGCTGCGCCCGGAACCCATCAGGCCCGCAAAGCCGAAGATCTCGCCGCGATACACGTTGAACGAAACATCGCGCACCCAGCCATCGCGGGAGGAAAGATGATCGACGGAAAATACGATGTCTCCGTGCGTGGCATCCTCGCCTTTCGGCCTGCCGTGAACGATCTCCCGGCCAACCATCAGCGCGACGAGGCGATCCGTCGAAGTGGATCTGGCGTCGTACGTGCCTACGTACTTGCCGTCTTTCAGGACCGTGACACGGTCGCCGATCAGCGCAATCTCCTTCAACTTGTGCGAGATATAAGCCACGCCCACGCCATCGCGCTTCAGATCGCCGATCACGTTGAAGAGCTTCGCAACTTCGGTATCGGTCAGTGACGAAGTCGGCTCGTCCATGATGATGAGCCGCGCTTCGCTCGCGAGCGCCTTGGCAATCTCGACCTGCTGTTTCTCCGAGATGCCCAGATCGCCCACCAGCGTTCGCGGATCACGCGCGAGGCCGACCCGGGCAAGCACCTCACGCGCCTTCGCGTTCATCTTCCGGCGATCGACCACGGGAATACCAAAGCGCTTGATGGTCGGAATGCGCCCGACAAACAGGTTCTCTTCAATACTCAAGTAGTCGATAACACTCAGCTCCTGATAGATCAGGCAGATGCCGAGCTGGGCGGACAACGAGGGCGACAACCTGGCGTACTCGTTGCCGCCGGCGATGATCGCGCCCGAAGTCGGCTCGTAGATGCCGCTCAGGATTTTCATCAGCGTCGATTTCCCGGCGCCGTTCTCGCCGAGCAGGACATGCACCTCGCCGGCGCGGACGTCGAAGCTCACGTCGCTTAGCGCTGTCGTACCGGGAAACAGCTTCGTGATGCCGCGTACGGCCACCAGTACTTCGTTCATCTGATCCTCGCGAGGCGGTTTACTTCGTGATCAGATGCGACTCGATCGGCAGGAACTCCGGCGTCTTGTTCGGATCGATAGCAGGCTTGTTTTTCAGCGCATCGAGCAACAGGTCGACGGCCTTTGCGCCCATCGCTGCGGAGTCCTGCGCAACCGTTGCGGTCAGCTCACCGCGCTTGACGGAGTCGAGCGCTTCGGGAACGCCATCGGTGCCGACTACAACGACTTTGCCGAGCTTGTCCGCATTCTTCACAGCCTGTGCCGCGCCCAGCGCCATGGTGTCGTTCGCCGCGTAGATAGCTTTCAGATCGGGGTTGCGTTGCAAGATGTTGGTCGTGACGTCGAGTGCTTTCGAGCGATCCCAGTCACCGGGCTGGCTTGCAACCAGCTTGATGGACGGCACCTTTGCGAAGGCCTGCTTTGCGCCATCGCGGCGTGCATCGCCCGACACGTTCCCCGCCTTTCCTTCGATGATCGCGACCTTGCCGCCCGAGCTGCCAAGTTTCTGCGCAATGAAATCGCCCGCTTTATTTCCAAGCGCCACGTTGTCGCTCGAAATGAAAGCGATCACCGCACCGCCCGCCGCTTTCAACTGGCCCTGATCGATTTTTTCATCGATGTTGACCACGTAGATGCCTTTCTTCGTCGCCGCGCTCACGGCTTGAATCAGGCTCACGGGCGAGATCGGCGCAACACCGATCGCCTTGTAGTTCTTGTTCAGCACGTCTTCCACCAGACGTTGCTGCCCCTGGATATCTTCTTCGCTGTTGCCCGCAAGGATGTCGACCGTGACGCCCTTCGCCTTCGCCTCTTTCTGGATGCCGTCGCGCATTGCGACCCAATACGGGTTGGCGAGCGTCTTCAAGACGATCGCGATGTCTGCGGCTTGCGCCGGCGTCCACGCTGCCAGCATCAATGCCGCTGCTGCAACGCCCGTTGTCGATTTGAGCCAGTTTTGTACGTTCATGCTTCGTCTCCTGTTTTTCCGCGCAAGCGGATTTTTATGTGATGACACACCCACTAGATTTGTTTCCACGCACCCGCTTTCGATGAACCCAGCACCGCATCGATGATCTGCGCCGAACGATAACCATCGTCGAAAGTCGGCAGGCCTTCGCGGGTCTCGCCGCGAATCACCGCATATGTATCGGCAACGAAGGCTTCGAAGCATTGCGCGTAGCCTTGGGCGTGACCCGCCGGCAAGGTCGCGAGACGCCTTTGCTCGGCGCTGCCGCGCGATGGATCGCGCACGAGCAGGCGCGTCGAGTCGCGCTCGCCGAGCCATAATTTTTCGGGTTCTTCCTGGTCGAACACGAGGCTTGCGTCGGCGCCATCGATTTCAAACCACAAGCGGTTCTTGCGACCTGCCGACACCTGGCTTACGGTCAGCGTTGTCAGGACGCCTGTGCTCGTGCGGAACAACGCACCGGCTATGTCCTCGGTCGTCACCACTGTTCTCGGCGCCGATGCATCTGGCGTCACCGCTGAAAAGGTCGTGACCGATCCCGCCGGCCGGTCCTTCATCGTGGTCTGGAGCGTCGCGACAACGGATTCAAAACGCTCGCCGCTGACCCATTCAACCAGGTCGCACCAATGCGAGCCGATATCGGCGAATGCGCGCGACGGGCCACCCAGCGTGGCGTCGACGCGCCAGTTGGTATCGTCGCGGCCGAGCAACCAGTCCTGCAGATAACTTCCGTGCATCAGTTGCAGCGCGCCAACCGTGCCGTCCTGCACGAGCGCGCGTGCTTCTCGAACCATAGGGTGATATCGATAAACGAAGGGGATCGCCGCCACACGCTGCGCCGAGTGCGCAGCATCTGCCAATGTTTTTGCATCGGCGAGACTGGTGGCAAGCGGCTTTTCGCAGACCACGTGCTTGCCGGCAGCGAGCGCCGCCATGGCAATCGGGTAATGCGTGGAGTTGGGCGTACAGATATGAACCACGTCGACCGACGGATCAGCGATGGCTTCCTCGACACTCGAATAGGCGCGCTCGATTCCCAGTTGCGCCGCAGCCTCCTTTGCGCGCTCCGGGCTCGACGTTGCAATGCCCTTGATCCGAGCGCCGGCCAGACGGCTCGCCCTTGAATGAACGGCGCCCATCATGCCGGCGCCGACGATTGCCACACCCGGCGCGCCCGCCAGTTTTGTCTCAGCCATTTTTTTAAACTCCATTTGGTTGACTGGGACAATACCGAGGCGCGTCTTAACCGGACATTTTGTATTATTTAATTCGATTTCCGACATAAATACTTTGCCTATCGACTTGAGAATCTCGCTTGTGGCCAATGCTCGGATTAAAGTAAGCTCGGTTCCCCGAGGTCTCAGCCGCTATGCACACCCAAAGCAATCAACCCGCTCCCTCTCGCCTCGCCACGTTCGACCGCGCTTTCCGGCTCGAAGAGTTCGAGGTTCATAGCAAGCTCGCGAGGCTGATTGCGTCGTCGCAGGGCGTGAGCCGCGCGGACCTTGCGCGCAATACCGGGTTCGCGCGCTCGACCGTCTCTCAGTTGATCCAGCCGCTGATCGAATGCGATCTCGTGAAGGAGCAGGCGCAAAGCGCATCGGCGAGAGGACGTCCCGGAACCATGCTCGTGCTCAATCCGCGCGCCGGCGTGATCCTAGTGGCGGACATGGGGGCGACGCACGGGCGTCTCGTGATCTCGGATCTCGCGCAACGGCGGCTTGCCGAGCGGGTCTTTGGCGTCGATGTTTCACTTGGACCGGAGCCGGTCCTCGAATCGATCATCGAGCAATTCCATCAATTGCTGCAGGAGCACAGGCTGCTCGATCAGTCCGTGCGCAGCGTCGTGGTCGGCTTGCCGAGTCCCGTGGATTTCAGCCGCGGCGTTTGCGTGAGGCCGCCGATCATGCCGGGTTGGGATGGCTTTCCGGTATCGGAATATTTGCAGGCGCGCCTCAAGACGCCGGTGCTGGTCGATAACGATGTGAACCTGATGGCCCTGGGCGAAGCACGCACGCGGCCTGCCAATCAATCGCCGCTGCTCTTCGCGAAGGTATCGACCGGAATCGGCTGCGGCATCATCACGTCCGAAGGCATGCTGCACCGCGGCGCCGATGGTTCCGCAGGTGACATCGGGCATATCAGGGTGCCGGGCCGCGACGATGTCGTTTGCCGTTGCGGCAATATCGGTTGCGTTGAAGCCGTTGCTTCGACCAATGCGGTGCTCGCCAACCTGCAGGCGCTGCCCGACTCCGACGCGCAAACCGTGGATGACCTCGTGCGTCTCGTTCGCTCGGGCGATCCGCAAGCGGTGCGCTTGATACGCGCGGCGGCAGAGGAAATCGGCGAGATCATCGCCATGCTCGTGCATATGTACAACCCTGCGGCCATCGTGCTTGGAGGGCGCATGGCGAGGATCAGCGACGATCTTCTCGCGGGGGTGCGTGCGGTGGTTTACCGAAGAGCGTTGCCGCTTGCCACGCGCAGCCTGCTGATCCAGAACACGGCGCTGAATCAATATGCCGGAGCGATTGGCGGCACTGTGCTCGGAATCGAAAGCGCGCTTTCGTCGAAGGGCATTGCTTCCATCCTGCATCCGCTGCATGGCTGAACGGCTGAAACGCTGAAAGGCGGCGCTCGGGTCTGACGCCCGCTCCCTTCACGGAAGTGAAAAAGACAGTAACAGCGACTGTCAATTTCCCCACGGTTCTGCAAACATGGCGGCCCGTCTTCCAGGCAGTATCGTTCCAATGGCATCAAGCAAAGCACATCACGCCACCGGCTTCGCGGCCGGCGTCATGACGGCGAGTATCGTCGCTCACAGCGGCACCGTCGGGCCGTTTCACGTGTGGGTCTTGCTGAGTTTCATGGCTGCGGTTGCGGGCGGCACTGCCCCCGACTGGCTGGAAGTGGCGTGGTGGTCACGCACGCGCCGCCTGTGGATCACGCACCGTACTGTGACCCATTGGGGTATCGGCTGGATTGCGCTGCTGGCGGTCTCGTACCATTGGCTCGGGCATGACCGGCTCGCCGCGCCGGCATTTGGATTCGCGTGCGGCGGCCTGACGCATCTGCTCGCCGACTGGCCCAATCCGCTCGGCGTTCCGTGGATCGCCTCGCGTCATTCGCTCAACTGGTGGAATAGCGGACACTGCGACCTGCTGGTGGTCGGCGCGTCGTGGACCGCAGCGTGGTTTATTGCAGGCCACGTCGGGCTGCACGACATTCACGGTCTCTCGCATCTGACGCACAGGCTGGCGCGCTAAAACAACTCCTGCTACGAAGCCTCCTTCTAAAACCGCCACATCGTCGTGTGGCTGATTCCGAGTTGCTTGGCCGCGATGCTGCACCGCTCGCAAAACGACGGCAGCTAGAAATGCAGGATCGGGCCAACGCGCCCTCAGCTTCACACGCGCTTTGAGTTGAATCAGTTGAACAATGAATCGCAGACTCAGATCGGGTCCTGAGGTGCCATGAGCAGCAAGCCTTAAGACGCTTTGCCGCCCCCCTCCGGGGGTTCTTGCTCTACGCGTCCTGCAAAGGCCAATCATCATGTTCGGCCGCGGAACTGCACCAAAGGTGGCACTGGAAAGTATCGTCCCTGGGCTCGCGCGCAAAGAGAATATACAGCCCGAGCACACGCGCATCACATATTTGCCCCCAGTAGCGGCCATTGTTCAACTGGTGCGCGATGGATCGCGTGCTCAGCTTATTCCCACTGGATCAAGAAAGATTTTTTGGAAAGCCTTTGAGTTTTGGATCCTGTGTGGATTTTCAAAAAGGCAAATCGAAAGCCCGAGCTAACTGCCATTCGGCACGAAGCGGGTCGGCGCATTGCTTATAAGCGGCACGCTACGCACCATTCTTGCTTTCCATGTGCGCAAAAATCTGCTTCCAGATCGACACCTCGTCGGTGACGACAAATTCTGTCATTACCTTGTCTTTCGTGAGATTCGCGTGCGACATGCCCATGACGAAAACAGGCGCGCCGGTCGGTTCTCCAAAATGTCCGAAGCCGCAATGCGTGCCCGTGAGCGACCAGCGCACCGCAACCCTTACTGGCTGCTCAGGATTGCGGTTCACCCGTGCGCTTTCTACTTTGAGCACCGCATCGGGAAATGATGCGAGATAACCAAGCGCGAATGTATCGATATCGCCATGCCCGTAGAGTACGTCCCCACCGGGTGCATGAAACGCGGCGCCGTGGAAATACATGTCGCGAATCACGGCGGTTTCCTTGTCGTGCCAAAGACGTTGCATGCCGCCGAGATAACGGTGAACGGTTTCGTCGTCGCTTTGCACGGTTGCCTTATAGCGGCTCGGCTTGTCGTGCTCAGGCGTGAAGAAGGAAATCGGCACGCCCTGCTGCAATTCCCGGTCGGTCATGCTGCGGGCGAGCGCGCGCGCACTTGTGCCCAGGCACCGCGCGAAAGCAGCCTGGTCCCGCACGAGCCACTCCTCGATCACGACTTGATCCCGTACCCAGCAATCCGCGATGATCCGGCTGCGAACCATGCGTCCCTCGGCGCGGCCGAGAACGCCGTCGCCGGTATGACGCATCACGGAGGTCAACCTATGCGACGAAAGAAACGTGCCGTCGCCATACGGCGTCCAGATCACATCCTCGCCAACGAGCTGGCGGTCAGGGAACTGATGCAGCGTCTGCAGCGTCTGCGCCGTGACACCTTTGTTGCTTCCGGTGAATCCGGTCGCGGCGCGCAGCAGGATATCGGGCGCGTAATGCTTGTCGAGCTTCCCGCCGATTCCCCGGTCCTCCCAGATTTCACGCGTGATTCCATAAATGAAGTCCGGGACATCCTTGTACGACCCTAGGTCAAAGCTCACCTTATGCTCCTCTCAATTGAAAACCCAAAAAGCTCGCCCACGCTTAGAAACGATGCCGGATGCCGGCTACCACGGCAAGCTGCTTGTCGGTGGAGGAAGCCGATGTAAAGGCAAGCTGCGCAACGGCCGGCCCACCCACGGAATTGGTCCCACTGGCGTTCTGACCATACGCCCACACATACACATCCGTGCGCTTCGAAAGACTATATGTCGTTCCGATATCGATCTGGCGATAAATCGCGCCGGGTGCACCACCCGTCGAATTCACACGTGTGTAGATAAACGCAGTGCCCGCACTGAATGCCGGCGTGAAATGGTAAAGGTAGTTGATTTCGCCGGTATTCAAGACGCCGGTACCGGAATACCCTTCGGGATTTGGCCCCGAACCGCTGCCCAGCTTGCCAAAGTCGACGTTGCTGAAAGTCCCGCCAATCGTCGAGTTTCCGAACGTGTATGAGGCGCCGAGCGCGCTGATTTGCAGGCTTTTCGCCGATACGAAACCGGAGTAGCTCAACCCCGACACGGTCACGCCGGTAGTGGTGTTCGTTCCGTCGTACACAGATGTATTTGGATGATCGATATGCGAATACGACGCCGCAGCCGCAAAACCGCCGATTGTGTAAGTGATGCCGGCGCCGTACGTGCTGTTGTTGGTGACCGACCCGGGCGTGCCTCCGAATGAGTACACCGCACCGACAGTCAATCCGTGATACGGGTTGCTGACGAACTTGACGGCGTTGTTCAAGCGAAAGCTGGCGTTCATGTTGTTGTTGTCGCCGGGCTGCGTGCCGGGACCGCCCGACCATGCATAACCCGATTCGAACGGCCCCACGAAGGTCGTTTCGAAATCATATTGACGACCCAGCGTGACTGCGCCGTAAGGCGTCGAAATGCCTACCCACGACTGGCGGCCGAACAGACGGCCGTTCTGCCCGAGCTTGCCGGTGTTTGCGTTGAAGCCGTTCTCCAGCTGGAAGATGGCCGCATATCCGCTGCCAAGGTCCTCACGCCCCCTGAAGCCAAAACGCGAAGCGCTCAATGTTCCGCTGGCCAGTTGATAAGCGTGGCCGCCCGCCTGGTTCGTCGTGTACTGGAAGGCTTCGTCGATAATGCCGTACAACGTCACATTGCTTTGTGCATGAGCGCTGATAGCAGCGCAACAGCAGGCAATAGATAAAAGCGCGCGGGTCGGTTTCATTTCACGTGGCTCGTAAAGGTCGTGTTGACGTGCGGAATGTCTTGCGTGGGTTCGGGTATCGGCGCCAAAAAGACACTGACGCCTCAACAGTTGATCTCTCAGCGTATTTTTTATATCGGTTTCCTAACTAATAAGTAATCTATTACTCTCGGCGATCAATCTCCATCAAACGGCTAGGGAATCATTCTCAGCAGCCATTGCTGCATGGCTTGATTACATGCATCGGATGACTCGAGCGTTGCAAAATGGCCGCATCGTGCAATGAACACCGTGCTCGCTTGCGCAAGCTCTTGCGCCATCTCGTCCTGCCGGTCGCGCGGCGTCAACACGTCCGAATCACCGCAAATCAATAGAACGGGCACGGTTATCGATTTCAGCATCGGCCTTGAATCCGGACGATCGCTTGCATAGCGCGACTGGTTCGCAAAGTTCGCCGCGCTCGAATGCGCCATCGCCCTGATCAGAGCGGTCAATTCACCACGGTGCCCACATTCAGGCGAAAAGTAATCGGGCAACAGAGACTCATCCAGAACACTTTCCAGCTCGCCTGCATCGACCCGTTCAACCAGTTTCCGGCGTTTCTCCCGGCTTGATTCCGGATCGGGTCGTGCATTGGCCGACACAAGGATCAAGCCGGCCACACGATCCGGCGCCTGTCTGTAAAGCTCCAGCGCAACAATTCCACCGAGTGAGAACCCGCCCAGCACGAACCGCGGCGGGAGTATCGCAAGATACGAGGCCACCTCGGCCTCCATGGTTCGCTCGCTGCCCAACTCGCATACGACGACTGGCCGCTGCACCGACAACGCGTCGACCTGTGCACGCCAGACACGCGCGTCGCACAGTGTTCCCGGTAGCAAGACAAGCGGAATGGCGGCCATTGCCCTGTTCCTTCGGCGAGTTTCAGTAGCCGCTGCGGGCTGTCGCACCGCCCGCGCCGCGCGCTGCCAGAAGGCGCGACGTGCTTGCGACTGCAAGCGCGTTGGCATCATTGCCAGGTGTCACTAGATGAAACCCCTCCTCCAGCCGGCTGTGCGCCGCGGCGCCGTCGCTGCAGAATATGCCGGCAAGCAGGCCGCGATCACGAGCGCCGCGGAGGATCTGCCCGATCACCTCTTCCAGCCTCGCGTTCGTTTGCATGCCGGGTTTCATGCCAAGGCTCAACGCAAGATCGTTCGGGCCGATGTAGATACCGTCGAGGCCGGGTGTATCGAGGATTGCATCGAGTTGATCGAGCGCTTGCTGCGATTCGATCATGGCAAGCGTCAGGACAGTGTCGTTAGCGCAACTGAAATAATCAGGTCCGCCATAAAGCAGTCCGCGCGCCGGACCAAACGAGCGCTGCCCGACGTCCGGATAGCGGCATGCAGAAACGAATTGGCGCGCCATCTCGGGGTATCGATGGAAGGACAGATCACGCCGTAGGCGCCTGCATCGAGCAGCTTCATGATCTCCGGCGGATTGAGCGAAGGACAGCGGACCAGAGGTGTTGCAGGCGTGATGCTGACCGCTTGCAACATGGTCAACGCAGATTCGAAACCCATCATCCCGTGCTGCAGGTCGACTGTCACCGAATCGAATCCTTGGGACGCCACGACTTCCGCCGCATAACTGCTCGGGATGGAAAGCCATGCATTGACGATGGGTTCGCCTGCGAGGAACTTCTGTTTGACTAAGTTGGGACGCATGGTGACTCGTTCTCCTGGTTCAAGCTTCAAGCTTGTGCAACTGAATTGGGGGCAGCCCCGACCGTCAGCCGGTTTTGATGCGCTCGCCGGTCGTGCCGTCGAACCAGAACATCTTCGATGGCTCTGGCCGCACGATGATCCGGTCGCCGTCGGTGTATCGAATGGATTTGTCGCCTTTGACCACAAAGTGCTGGCCGGCAAGTTTCAGCGTGATGAGGGTGACGTCGCCGAGCAGTTCGAACGCGAAGATATCTGCTGAAAGAGCGCCTGGCTGATCGCCCGTGCCGACCATCACGTCTTCCGGGCGCACGCCCAGATAAAGCGGCCCGTTGCGTGGAGGCGCGATGGGAAAAGCAAGCCCGTCCGACATGACAAACTGACCACCCCTGCCTTCCCCGCGGAGCAAATTCATGGCCGGCGAGCCGATAAAACCCGCGACGAACGCATTGGCCGGTTCGTTGTAGATTTTCTCGGGCGCGTCGATCTGCTGAAGCACGCCCTCCTTCATGATCGCGACGCGCGAGGCGAGTGTCATCGCTTCAACCTGATCGTGCGTGACGTACACCGTCGTGACGGCAAGCTCGCGGGCGAGGTGCTTGAGCTCCGCGCGCATCGACCCGCGCAGCTTGGCATCCAGATTCGACAGCGGTTCGTCCATCAGGAAAACGCGCGGCCGCCGCACGATGGAACGCGCAAGCGCCACACGTTGACGCTGACCGCCGGATAACGCCACCGGACGGCGCGTGAGCAACTGGCCGAGTTCGACCCGGTCCGCCGCACGCCTGACTTCGCGATCGCGCTGCTCGCCGGTCACACCCCGCAGCTTGAGCGGATACCCAATATTGTCGT
The DNA here is from genome assembly GCF_001577465.1 of Burkholderia sp. PAMC 28687. Lineage (NCBI taxonomy): Bacteria > Pseudomonadati > Pseudomonadota > Betaproteobacteria > Burkholderiales > Burkholderiaceae > Burkholderia > Burkholderia sp. PAMC 28687. The sequence continues at coordinate 799,512 of NZ_CP014506.1, read as the reverse complement.
ACACGCTCATGTGCGGATACAGACCGTAGTTCTGAAATACCATCGATACATCGCGTTGCCGTGGCGGCACGCCGTTCATGCGCTCGCCGTCGAACATCAGGTCGCCGCCGGTGGGATCTTCGAGGCCCGCGATCATGCGCATGGTCGTGGTCTTGCCGCAGCCGGACGGTCCGAGCAGCACGAGGAACTCCCCTTCGGCAATACTCAGGTTCAAGTCCTTGACGGCGTGAAAGCCACCCCAGTTCTTGTTGATGCGATTCAATGTGACCGTAGTCATGAACGTCGCCTTAAATAAAGAGTTGGAGCACGGATCAGCGGACAGCGCCGGCCGTCGTACCGCGAATCAGATAGCGCTGCATGAACGAAGCGAACAGGAACATCGGCAGCATGATCAGAATGCCGGTGGCGGAAAGCAGCTGCCACAGATCGCCCTCTTCGCGGTTGAACAGGCTCATGGCGACTGGCAGCGTGACTGCATCTTCCGAAGTCAGGATCACGGCGATGATGAAATCGTTCCACGACAAGATGAAGCAGAAGATGCCCGCTGTGACAATGCCCGGCAGCGCGATCGGCATGATCATCTGGTAGAGGACCTGAAGACGGGTCGCACCGTCTATCAGCGCGGACTCTTCAATATCGATCGGAATCTGATCGATGAAACCCTTGATCATCCAGATTGCGAACGGCATGACGAGCGCGGTTTGCACCACGATCAACGCCAAGCGCGTGTCGTAGAGTCCGAGATCGCGGAACATGAGGAAGAACGGCAACACGATCACCACTGGCGGCAGGAACTGCGTGGCGAGCACGGCAACCAGCATCGACTTGTGCGCGAAGAGCCTGAAGCGCGAGAACGAGTACGCGGCGGCAGTCGCGATCGGCAGCGTGATGACGACCGTGCTCATGGAAACAATGATCGAGTTGATCAGTTTGTCCTGCACGCGAAACGGCTCGCGCATGATCTCGAAGAAATTGCCGATGGTCGGCGTGAACGTCACGCGCAACTTGTAGATATCCACGTAGTGCTTGAACGCGGCGGACAAGATCCAGAGCAGCGGCAACACGATCACCACGAACAGCAGGGCCATTGCAACGCCGCGTCCAAACCAGCCCAGCGAAGCGCGAAATCTGTGCGGTGCGGTGTAGCCGGCGGGGGATGCGGATTGCGTATGCGGCAACATGTCGGGAATGGATTTCGAGTTCATGTCGTTCCTTATTTCCCACGCTGTGAAAGACGGACATACAGCACGGTCAACGCCATCATCGGTATGACGAGGAGCCAGCCGAGCGCCGACGCATAACCCATGTTCAGGTACTTGAAGCCCTGGAAATAGATGAAGTGCGTGAGTGTCTGCGTTGCCTGCCCGGGACCGCCATTCGTGATCATCACGACCTGGTCGAATACTTTCATTGCGAAGATGGCCTTGAGGACCATGGCAACGGCCAGAACCGGCCACAACTGCGGCAGCGTAATCGAGAAAAACACTTGAAGCGGGGTTGCGCCGTCTATCTCGGCCGCTTCCTGGCTTTCCTTCGGCACCGACGCGAGCGCGCCAATGAAGATGAGCGCAAAGTAAGGCGTCCAGTGCCACACATCGCTGGATAAAACCAGCCAGAACGCCGCGGTTGCGTTGCCAAGAATGTCGATATCCTTCAGATGCAATGCGCGGCTGATTGCGCCGGCCACGCCGAAGTCGGCGTTTGCCATGAAACGCCAGAGCGCGCCGATCAACGCGGGGCTCATGGCGAACGGCAGGATCAGCATGGAGCGCAAGACCGCGCGAACCAGACCGCCGCGAAACAGCAGTACGGCGATTGCGAGCGCGAACCCGACGGTCAGCACCACGGAGGCCACCGTGAAACGCGCGGTGACCCACGCCGAATTCCACATTGACGGGTCGGTGAGAGCACGCGTGTAGTTATCAAAGAGATAACCAATTTGCGAGAAGCCGTCGGAGGGCAACCATAAGGACTTCGATTCATTCGCGCGGCCTAGATTCCAGTCGCGAAAGCTGAGATAGAAGGTCGTGACCAGCGGATAAAGCGCCGTGCCGAGCACGATCAGCAATCCCGGCGCAACCATTCCATACTTGGCGATACGTTCAGACATGACACATGTTCCTCAAGTGGACCCGTTCTGCTCGAGATCTAACGAAGCGCGCGCTGCACGACATGATTCGCGCGCTGCGCTGCCGTATTCATGAGTGCATCGACGTCGCCTCCGGACGCCGCCTGGTTGATCGCCACCGAAGCAAGATCTGCGACCTCCGGCCAGTAGACGACTTCGGGCATCGGCGCGGCATTGCCTTCGAGCGCCGCTTTGGCCGCCAGCAAGATGTGGTCGTTTGCTGCATTGACCTGGGGGTCGCCCATGCTCGACCAGCGGTTCACCACACTGTTCACAACGGCAAATCCATTGACGTTGCGCTCGATCGCATTGCGTTTGTCCAGATCGGAATTCGTGACCCATTTGAGGAACTCCCACGACGCGTCCTTGTGCTTCGAGTAAGCCGAGATGGAAACCGGCATCACGTTGATCACTGTGCTCGGCGGATCGCCCGCCTTGTAGGCCGGCATGGGCGCAAAGCCAACCTGATCCTTCGTGAGCGTCGAGTCTTTAGGATTGGTGGCGGCTGAATAAGCCCATTGCCAGATTGGCAGCACCGCGCTTCTGCCCTGCTGGAAGGCGACGCGGCTGTCTTGTTCCACATTCGACGTCGCGCCCGCCCCGCACAGGTTGTTCTTGGTCATCAGGCCGACGTACTCGCGCGTGGCTTCCATGGCTTTTGGCGAGGTCCATGCCGGATAGCCCCTGTCATCGAGAATCCGGCCACCCGCGCCGCGCACGAAATCGGCCCATGCAAACAGGTTCTGGCGGTTGCCATCCGCGCCGTAGTAACAACCGAGCGGCGCAACATCCGGGAAGGCTGCACGAATCTTCGGGCCCGCATCGATCAGGTCTTGCCAGGTCTTTGGCGGCTTCAACCCGAGCTTCGCAAAGATGTCCTTGCGGTACAGCATCATTTGCACGTTGCTGCGTAACGGCAGTCCGTTGAGTTTGCCGTTGATGGTGAGGGCTTCGAGAAATGCGGGCGGATAGTCGTTGAGGTCGAGCTTGTCGCGCGCAATGTAATCGTTGAGGGGCATCAACCAGTATGCGTAGGACGCGCCCCACTGATCCAGATAGTTCACCACGTCGAAGTTGCCGTTCGCGGCTACGCCCACGCTCGTGACTTTTTCCTGCAGCGCCTTGAACGGCACGAAGGACCACTTCACTTCTATGCCGGTCAAGTCGGTGAATTCCTGTGTGCGTTTTTGCAGCGCAGTGAACTGCGGAGTCGATACCGCCATGACCTTGATCGACTGCCCTGCGTACGGTCTGCCGGCTTTTAGTCCGTAGGGTGCGGGCTCACCGGCTGCCGCGGCCGTCGTCACGACACCGGTGACGGTAATCGCGACATAAAAGGCAGCACAGGCAAATCGATGAAACATGATCGTCGCTCCATTGATGCGTTCGGGGCCTTAACCAGACATTGGCCGGGCGTTGACCGGGCCTTGATTTACTGCTCGTTCTTGCACGGGAACAAATTTGCGCCGGTCAATTTGTTCTGTCTAATATATTATTCATTGGAGTTTCATACGTTTTAGGAATGAAACATGATCGACTTGCGCCAGCTTCGTTATTTCGTCGTGCTCTCGGAAGAGCTCAATTTTGGGCGCGCGGCCGCGCGCCTCCACATCACGCAGCCGCCTCTCAGCCAGCAGATCATGCAGTTGGAGGCGAGCCTGGATACGGCGCTCTTCATTCGCGGCAAACGCCCGCTCAGGCTGACTCACGCAGGTGTCGAGCTGCTCTCGGGCGCGCGCCGGCTGCTGGCTCAGGCAGACGTCGTTATCGAGCATGCGAAGCTTGCCGGCCGGGGCGAACGAGGCCGCCTCGGGATCGCTTTCGTGGCAGGCGCACTGCCTCAGCTCTTGCCTCAATGCATTGGCGCCTATCGCACACGGCATCCCGACATACGCCTCGAACTGCGGGAAGGCGTGACGCAAAGGCAGCGCGAAGCGATCCTCGCGGGGGAGATGGACATAGGGTTCGTGCGGCCGATCGGCAATGACAGCGGCGAACTCTCCACGCGCACGCTGATCCGCGAACCCATGATGCTGGCGCTCGGCGAATACCATCCGCTGGCGCACCTCGAACGCGTGCCAGTCGAAGCACTGGCAGCCGAACCGTTCATTCTTTTCAGCCGCAAGGACGCGTTCTACTTCCACAAGATCGTCTCGGACATTCTTCACGAAGCCGAGGTCGTGCCCGAGATCGTGCAGGACGCAACCCAGCTCTACACGGTCGTGGCGCTGGTATCGAGCGGCGTGGGGCTTGCGATCGTTCCGGCGTCCGCGAGGCACATGCGGTTCCCGGGCGTCGCCTTCCGGCCACTCGATATCGACAAACCCGTCAGCGCCGTCCTGGACCTGATCTGGCGATCCGACGACGATCATCCTGCGTTGATGAATTTCATCGGCATTGCGGTGGCGCAAGCTGCGCAATATCTCGAAACCGACATCTCCTGACGTTCGGGCCAGCACGCCAATTCATCGATGAACTTGCTCTTTCCGCCTGTTATGCATTAGCCTATGCATTCGAATGCATAAAATCGCGAAGAACAGGAATGGAGAAGTGAACATGAGTGAAGCAAAGACGCTCGACCAGGCCGCGGCGAAGAGCCGGCTGGTTCTCAGATCGAACATGGTGGCGTGCAAGGTCGCGTTCATTGACTGCAAGATGAAAGGGTCCGAGCGCAAGGAAAATTATTCGCTGATCGGGGCAGGTGTGTCGCAAAGCGAAGACCAGGTGGTCAATCTGCGCGAACCACATGGCTTCAGTCTTGGCGTTGCGGCCATGCCGCCCGGTGTCGTGAACAATCTCCATGTGCATTACACGGCAGAGGTCTTCATGATTTTCAGCGGCCGCTGGCTATTCCGGTGGGGTGCGAATGGAGACGAAGGCACCGTGATCGGCGAGCCCGGCGACGTACTGAGCATCCCTACCTGGATCTTTCGCGGCTTCAGCAATATTGGCAATGACGACGGCTGGATTTTTTCGGCGCTTGGCGGCGATGACACCGGAGGCATCATCTGGCATCCATCGATCCTCGAACAGGCGGCGCGACACGGGCTTTACCTGACCAAGGAAAATCTCCTTGTCGACACCAGCAACGGCACAGCGAAGCCTGCAGACGATGCGCTGCTCGAGCCCATCGACCAGGAGACAGCCGAGAGCCTGCGTCACTATTCGCCCGATGAAATGCGCAAGCGCATGGTCACGGTCGCCGACCGGAAATGGTCGCGGCATGCCCTTCTCGGCAGTGTGCTGCCGGGCCATCGCGCAGAGGTCGCAAGTATCGTGGGCTTCGGCATCACGCAGGACCGCAACCAGCAGGCCGACATTCTCTATCCACACGGGTTTTCCATCGACTGGTTGCGGATCGATCCGGGGCAGGAGATCGGGACTCATCGCGTGGATGCCAAGCAGGTCCTGATCGTATTCGACGGTGAAGCCGAATTGATCCTGAACGAGGGCGCCGACAAGACGCCCGTTACCGTGCCGCGCCAGGCCTTGTACTCGGTGCCGGCGAACGTCTGGCGCTCCGTCAGATCTGTTGGCGACACACCGCTGCTTGTGGCGGTCATGACGACGGGCGACCAGAAGAAGCACATCGTATGGTCTCCGGCGATCGTCGCGGCGGCGGCCCAAGAGGGGTTCGGCGTCGACCATAACGGCTATGTGGCGCCGCTGCGCCTGTTACCGTACGAGACTCAGCAAGCTGTCGCTGCAATCAGCCTGACGGCCTGAGCGGGGCGGCCCGGTTAGAATCGCACTTTTGACCGCGAAGTCATTCGGTATCTCGCCAGGTCAGTGATTCAGCTCCGTCCAACACCCACGCCATGCCGCCAATAGACACCGCCTTGCCCCGCCCTGCCCGCGCGACGTCCTACGACGTTGCGCTCGCTGCGGGCGTGGCGCAATCGACCGTATCGCGGTGCTTCCAGAAAGACAGTCCTATCTCCCCGGACACACGTGCGCACGTGCTCGCTATCGCGGAAGAGCTCAACTATCGGCCAAACGCGCTGGCGCGATCGCTCATTCTCGGGCGCTCCGAGGCGGTTGGCGTCATCGTCACGAAATACACACTGCGATACAACCCCGATGTCTTGTTTGCACTAGGCGAGGCGTTGGCTGCGGCAAACTCGAAGTTGCTGCTTATCACGGTCGAGAGCGACCAGGCGGTTCATGACACGCTCGGCCGTGCGCTGGATTTTCCACTCGATGGACTCATCTCCTGCGCCGACCTTTCGGCCGCCGACATCAGGGCCTTCCAGCGACACGACGTGCCTGTCGTGCTCTTCAACAGGCATTCCACGGCGCGGCGCGTGGATAGTGTCGCAACAGACAATGCGAACGCGTCGAAGCGCATCGCCGCAGCATTGCGTAAAGCGGGACACAGCCGCTTTCTATGCATTGGCGGTCCGGAAGATGCGCCCGTGAGCCGTGCGCGAATCGATGCTTTTGTTGAAGAAGCACAGCGTCTGGGCGCAAGGCAGATCGTTTCGCTGCATACCGACTTCTCTTATGAGGAGGGAAGCGCAGCGACGGCCGCCGCTTTCAAAAGAGCGAATGGAAACATCGACGCGGTCTTTTGCGCGAACGACCAGATTGCCCTCGGCGCGCTCGATGCATGCCGATTCGATCTCGGCCTGAGTGTTCCCAAGGACATATCGATCGTCGGCTTCGACGACGTGCCCGATGCGTCGCGTCCCACTTATATGCTGACCACGGTTCGTCAAGACGTTCGGCAACTCGCGAGCGAGGCCGTCCGCATGCTGGCGCTCCGGCTCGCAGCTCCATCGCGGCGCGCCTGCACGGTCATCGTACCCAGCAAGTTGATCGAACGTGGATCCGCGAATCTCTTCAGCGCAGATCGGATCAGCAGCGCGGATGTCCGCTGAAACGGCACAAACCGCGCCCTATCGAATTGCCCGCGCCACCGTCTGCAACTGCGTGAAGGCCTGGAATCTGGTCTCGTGCAGGGCGGCGAGATCTCCCGCCGCCGGCTCATAGGTCGTGCTGATCTGCGACATGCTTCTCATCGCCGAGCGCACATTGGCGAACTGGCCGCCAGCCACACCGCCCAGAATCGCGGCGCCCAGCAAAACAGGTTCGTCCGCCTCCGTGGCAAGCACAGGCTTGCCGGTGGTGTCAGCAAGCAGTTGCCGGACGAGGTCGAGGCGCCCCGCGCCACCGCTGATCGTCACTCGCTCGATCGGCGCACCGGCCGCAGCCTGAACTTCGATGATCTGGCGAAGACCGTATCCAATGCTGCAAATCCCTGCTATGTACAGCGCGACCAGGCTGTCCAGATCGTGGTCCATGCCGAGGCCCGCGATCACCGCTCTGGCGTTCGGGTCGGCAAAGGGCGCCCGATTTCCCAGGAACTCGGGAACGATATGCAACCCCGTCGCCAGCATCACCGTAGCGGATGAACTGGCCGATGCCGCCACCGCAAGACCTGCCAGCATGACCGGCAAGGATTGGCCCGCCTGCTCCGCGCGCTTGCGTGCGTCGGGCGTTGCGGGGTGCATCGACAGCAATTGTTCGATGGCCGCCCCGGCTACCGACTGGCCGCCTTCGTTGAGCCACGTTTCGGGCACCATTGCCGAGAAATAGGGGCCCCACACGCCGGGCACGAAGACCGGCTCGCGGGTCGTGGTCATCGTGCACGACGACGTACCGAAGACGTAGGCCAGGCACGACTCGATTTCACCTTCGGCGCCGACCGTGCCAATTCCACCGGCATGGGCATCGATCACTCCGGTCGCAACCGGCGTTCCTGTGCGCAAGCCGAGCTCCGCCGCGGCGGCGTCCGTCAGCCCGCTTCCCAGCGGCGTTCCCGGATCGACCACCGTCTGGCCGATGCGCGCAAACGCTTCGTCGGCCAGCACGCCCAGACCCACGGCTTGAAAATAATTTTCATCCCAGCGCCGCTCGTGCGCCAGATAAGTCCATTTGCAAGTGACCGTGCAAGTGGATCGCGACAGATCTCCGGTCGCGCGCCAGGTCAGGAAGTCGGTCAGGTCGAAGAACTGCCACGCCGCTGCAAAGATGTGCGGCCTGTTCTCGAGCAGCCACAGCAGCTTCGGCGTTTCCATTTCCGGCGAGATCTTTCCGCCGACATACTTCAGCACCTCGTGACCGCCGGCGTTGATGCGCTCCGCCTGATCCAGGGCACGGTGATCCATCCACACGATGATGTCGCGCTCGGCCTGCTCCGATGGCCCCACGGGCAGCGGCCGGCCGCCTTCTCCCAGTACGACGAGCGAGCACGTGGCGTCGAAGCCGATGCCGGCGATCTCATCGGCGGATAGTGCCGACTGCGACAGCGCCTCTCTTACGGAGGTACAGACGGCCTGCCAGATCTCGCTGCTCGACTGCTCGACGATAGAACCGCTTGCATGGAACAACGAGATGTCGTGCTTCGCAGAAGCAACCATGCGCCCGGCAAGATCGAAGATGCCGGCGCGGGCACTGCCCGTACCTACATCCACGCCAATGACATAGCGCGCATTGTCTGCTGCGCCGGATTTCGGGTCTTCTGAAGTCATAGCTTACGGCCTGTCTGGGAAGCGCTGCAGATGGTCAGGCGGACCCGAGCCGTACACGGCCCGCGTCCTTCACAAGTCACTCGCGCGTCAAAGATCGACGCTGTTCGGAAGGATAACAAGATCGCGGATGGTCACGTTGCGCGGCCGTGTCAGCATGAACAGCACGGCGTCGGCGACTTCCCTGGGCTGCATCAGGCTGCCTGAGGCCAGCGCGTCGTCCATCTTGGCCTTCGGCCAGTCATCGAGGAGCGCCGTAACGACCGGACCCGGCGCTACTGCGCCTACGCGTATGCCGTGTTTGGAAAGCTGTCGCCGGATGGTGTGCACGAACGCCTGCACCGCGAATTTGGAGGCCGTGTAGATGGGCTCCCACACGACCGGAACGATCCCCGCAATCGAGCTCGTGAAAATGATGTCGCCGGATTGCTGCGCAACCATGTGCGGCAGCACCGCGTGGACCGACCGGAACGCCGCGTTGATATTCAGGTTGAGCATGCGGTCCCACTCGTCGGGGTCTCCGTCCACCACTTCACCGCCGACATACGCACCCGCGTTGGCATGGAACACATCGAGGCCGCCTGCGCGCTCGAGAATTTGCGGCAATAGCGTAGAGACCTCAGCCGGACGCAGCAGGTCCATCGGCAGGGGCAACGCGTTCGGCCCGAGTTCTGCGCAGAGTTGTGTGAGCCGGTCGGCAGCACGGTCGACCAACACGACCTTCGCACCTTCGGCGAGCAGCACGCGCGCACATTCCAGACCAATACCCGATGCCGCTCCGGTGATGGCGGCAACCTTTCCCTTCATCATGTCAGTCATTGACTGCTCTCCTAAATTGCGTGATTCCTTCGTGCTTCAGGCGCGTCCATGCGAAACGCGGGACTGCCGTGCAAGCGAATCGACGACGACTGCAATAGCCAGCACCGCGCCGGTGATCATGAAGCGCAGCGAGGACGACAGGTTCAGCAATGTCAGGCCGCTCGCGATCGACTGGATCACGATGATGCCGAGCACCGCCGAGTAAGCGCTGCCGCGGCCGCCGAACAGGCTGGTGCCACCAATCACCGCCGCTGCGATGGCGTTCAGGTTGACGTCGCCGGTACCGGCCTGCTGGCTGGCCGAGGCGAGCCGCGCGGCAGTCAGCACGCCGCCGAGCGCCGCTAAGCCGGCACACAGTACGAAGGCGCTGGTATAGATCCGGCCGACGTTGATCCCGGCACGCCGCGCCGCCTCGTGATTGCCGCCGACGGCGTTCATCGAGCGGCCCCATTGGGTGCGCTTGAGCGCGTAGTCCATGGCGACCGCGAGGCCAAGGAAGACGCCGAACATCAGCGGCACGCCGCGTCCCTGATTGAGGTACGCGACCACGACTTCAAGCAGCACCGTGACGATCACACTGCGCACGAGAAGGCTGCCTGTCGAGGATGCCGACAGATTCGATGCACGGCGGCGCTCGCGCGTGCGCAGGCCGATGAACAGGATCACCGCGCCCGGGACCAGCGCAAGAAGGTAGGAAATGACCGCAGGGATGATGATCAACTGTCCGAGGTTCACCATCGCGGAGCCGTAAGGCAGGTTGATCGAGCCGGTCGCGCCGAGCACATACAACTGCATGCCGAGGATGGCGAGCAGCCCGGCCAGCGTCGCGACGAAACTGGGCATGCCGAGACGGTTCAGCAGCAGCGCGTAAAGCGCGCCGACCGCAGCGCCCACCACTATCGCAGCCGCGATCGCCAGAAGCACCGGCCAGCCGTGATTGACCCAGAGCGTGCCGACGAGCGCGGAAGCGAAACCGCTCATCGAGCCAACCGACAAGTCGATCTGGCCGACCATCAGCACACAGACAATACCCAGCGAAATCACGCCGACCGTCGAACAGTCGAACAGCAGGTTCACGAGGTTATCGGCGGAGAGGAAGACCGGGTTCAGGCTCGTGAATACCGTCCAGATGATGATCAGCCCTGCAACGACGGGCAGCGATCCCAGGTCGCCCGAGCGCACCCGGTCGACAAAAGCGCTGAGCGTGCCGCCGACACCGGTGGCGTGCTTGACGCGAACATCACTGCGATCAAGCAGCGTGGGCGGGGTCGAACCGCCTTGCGTTTCGTTAATCATGATCGTTCCTTGGATTTAGACGCTCTGCCCGGCCTGTTGCCGGCCGGCGCGCCGTGATACGGCATTTTCAGTGGCGCCCGTGATCGCGGCCACCAGTTCCTGGTTCGACGAGTCGGGGTAGAAAACCCCGTTGTTGCGCCCGAGACGCAGCACGACGATCCGGTCCGCCACCGCGCGGACATCCTCCATGTTGTGGCTGATCATGATCACGGCGTGTCCGCGATCGCGCACCCGCTCGATCAGGTTCAGCACTTCGGCTGTCTGGGCGACACCCAGCGCAGCCGTGGGTTCATCGAGCATGATCAGTTTCGGGTCCAGCAGCAGCGATCGGGCAATCGCCACCGTCTGCCGCTGGCCGCCCGAAAGAGACGCAACCACATCGCGCACGCTGGGGATGCGCGCGGAGAGTTCGTTGAGGAGCGTCCACGCGCGTACTTCCATTGCCACTTCGTCAAGGCGCAGCGGGTTCAGTTCGCGCCCCAGGTAGATGTTGGCGACGACATCGAGGTTCTCGCACAGCGCGAGATCCTGGAAGACCGTCGCGATGCCGAGATCGAGCGCTGCGCCCGGATCGGGCAGCGTGACCGGCTGGCCATCGAAGGTGATGGTGCCGGAACTCGGCTGATGGACGCCCGCCAGCACTTTCACCAGCGTCGATTTTCCGGCGCCGTTGTCGCCGACCAGCGCGACCACTTCGCCCGCGTGCACATCGAGTTCAATGTCGGTCAGTGCGGAGACCGCCCCGAAGTTTTTCGAAACGCCGCGCAGGCTGAGCACCAGCTTGCCGGGCTTGGATCGTGTCGTGGAATTGTCAGTCATGGAACGGGTACCTCGATTTAGGTGGAGGGATCCGGTTCGAGCCGGACCCCGTCCTGTACGCGCCGGTCAGTTCGAGATGCCCAGGGCCTTGCAGCCTTCGGCATAGCGGTCCGTGCACAGATCCTTGGCGCTGACGATGCCCTTGTCGACCACGTCGGCCTTGATGTTTTTCGCGGTGATGACGGTCGGCGTGAAGAGCTGCGACGGGGTATTGAAGAGCGTCGTCTGAGCCTTCGGAGCCTGGCCGGAGAGGAAGCCGACAGCCACTTTGGCCGCTGCCGCCGCGACAATCTCGCTCGGCTTCAGGATCGTGTTGTACTCGTCGCCCGCGACGATCAGTTGAAGGCCTGCAAGTGTCGCGTCGTTGCCGGTTACCGGCGGCACCGGGTTCACGCCGGCCGCCTTGAACGCCGCGACGGCGCCGCCACCCGTGCCGTCATTCGCGGCGACCACACCCACGATCTGCGAGCCGAAACGCGTGACCTGGCCGCTGACCCATTGCTGCGCCTTCGGCGGCGCCCAGTCAGGCGTGTCGTACTCGGCGAGGGTCTTGTAGCCGCTGCCCTGCAAGCCGGAATGAATGCCGTTCTTGATCAGTCCGGCGGCGGCGTCGGTAGGCGAGCCGTTGACCTGCAGCACGCCGCCTTTATTAGTCGGAACGCCCTTCTCCTTCAGGTGCGCAACGAGCGACTGCGCAATAGCCCGGCCGATGCCTTCGTTATCGAACGAAACGTAATAGTCGGCTGGCGTCGACGGGACCGGCCGGTCATACGCGATCACCTTGATACCCTGGCTTTGCGCCATATGAACGAGCGACGCCGCGGCCGTCGAATCGACCGGATCCAGGACGATGACCTTTGCGCCCTGCGAGATCACCGAGTTGAATTGCTGTTGCTGGGTTGCCACGTCCGCGTTGGCGTTCTGGTAAAGCACCTTGCAGTTGGGACAAAGCTTGGCCATTTCCGCCTTGAAGCCGGGGAAGTCGTGCTGTTCGTAACGCGTCGATGCCTGGTCCGGCATCAGGAAAGCCACCGTCCCGCTGGGCGCGGCCTGCGCCGCCGTGCTGCAGATCAGGCTCAGGCCGAGGCTCAGGGTCAGCGCGCTCGCGCCGATCGTTTTTGTCGAAAGTCGGGTCATCGATTGTCTCCGTTTATTAGAAAAAGCCGGCGCGGTTGGCGCCGTGAGTGCGCTGCGGATAAAACTGGATTCATGCGTTGTTTTCAGTCGCCGGATCGAGCTCATGAAAAAACCGCTAAAGCGTGAAGACCAACGTGTCCCTCCCGATGCCTTCATGCATCCGGTGCCGGGTCCTGCCGGGAATAAATGTGCTACCTGAGCGCTTCCAGCGCGTGCGTGAGCTCAGGCTCTTCGATCGCGCTGGCCGCATTGAGCTGTTGATACGCGCGCCATCGAGACGGTGACATCTCTTTGATCATCAGGAATTGCCGGTTGAAGTTCGACATGTTGTTGAAGCCGACCTGATAGCAGATATCGGTGATGCTCAGTTCGCCCGACATCAGCAACTGGCACGCGAGGTTGATGCGCAGCCGGTTCACATACTGGACGAACGGCACGCCTGTGTGCCGCCGGAAATAGCGTGAGAACGCGCTGGCGCTTTGCCCCGCGAGTTCGGCCAACTCCGTCTCGCGCAACTCTTGCGACAGGTTTTTGCCAATATAAGACAGCACATGATTGATGCGGGTCTCCGCGTAGTGCGCAGGGTCGGAGCAATAGGCAGCGCTCGCCAGTTTGATCGGCTCAGGGCTTTGCACGAGCAAGTCGAGCAAGCCGACGAACAGGTTGATGCGTCGCATGCCTTGAGCGCCCAGCATTTCGCGCATGATCGGTTCGGCTGCCGCGCCGGTTTTCGGGGTAAAAAGCACGCCCCACTGGGCTGCATTGAGCAAGGGCTGCACGCGCCTGAGTTCCGGGAATATTTCGATGCCCCGTTCGACCAGGCCTGCGTCGAATTGCAGGATCAGGCAGCGCTCATCCACGCGGTCACCGGCAGGCACGCTGCTCACCCAGTTGTGCGGGAGATTGGGGCCCGTCATCACAAGGTTTCCCGGCTCGAATGTGCCGATGTAATCCCCGACGAAGTATTTTCCTGTCGTCGATGTAATGACCTGGATTTCGTACTCAGGGTGAAAGTGCCAGCGTACCGTGCGATACGGATAGCCATGCGACCAGACCTTGAAGGACTCGTCGCGCGGAACGGCGACCAGTTCGAGATCCGGCTGGACGATGTTGCCACGGCGAGCGCCCAGGCGCGCCGCACGGCAATAGCCGCAGGTTCCGCATTGGCACGCCGTCGTACTCGGAGTGGTGGGCATCGTCTTCCTCCTGAACCGCTTTTGTTTTTTGGACGCTTTTTGGACGTTTGCACGAAATGCAGTTGATGTGCATTGAGCGCCGCCATGCACGAACAATATGCTTCTCGCGCCTCCCGCACTACCGAAATTGAGACCGTCGGCTGATACTATTTTGCATTCGGGTAAGCCCGGATGCCCTCAAAGGTCAACTTTTGTGCAATGCAAAAGCGTAATGAAGGTAGCGGGGATATCGATGCCTGAGTTCAGCGGCCACGACCCGTCTCCCGCGTTTCAACAGCGTTTCATGTGTGTTTCATTTAAATTCATTGAAACACAGTGATAAGACGGTGAAACACTGACAGCTCATTCCTCGATTCCGTACGTCGTTGTTTTGAAAGCGCATTCAGGCTTTCAAGAAGACTGGCATGGATGCTGCAAACAGACTGGCAAACTTTCAAAAGGAAACAGCCATGTCGCAGTCATCAGCCGCACGCCGCGCCGCCTTTCGCGCAGCCATTCAACAACGCCAGGCCTTGCTCATGCCCGGCGCCTTTAACGCAATGAGCGCCCGCGTCGTCGCGGACGCGGGGTTCAAGGCGCTTTACATCACGGGCGCGGGCGTGACGAACATGTCGCTTGGCTTGCCCGACCTCGGTTTTGTCGGCTTGAGCGAGATTGCGGAGCACACGTCGCGCATTCGCGATGCCGTGGATCTCCCGCTTCTCGTCGATGCCGATACCGGTTTCGGCAACGCCCTCAATGTTCGCCATACCGTGCGCACGCTCGAACGTGCAGGCGCCGATGCGATCCAGCTTGAAGATCAGGTCAGTCCGAAGAAATGCGGCCACTTCGCAGGCAAGGCCGTCATCTCCACCAGCGAAATGGTCGGCAAGCTGCACGCCGCCGTCGATGCACGCGAGGACGCCAACTTCCAGATCATCGCCCGCACTGACGCGTGTGCCGTGCATGGTTTCGAGGCGGCCATCGAACGCGCGCACCGCTTTGCCGAGGCGGGCGCGGACGTCCTCTTCATTGAAGCAGTCGAAACGTTCGATGAAATCAAAAGACTGCCGTCGCTTTTCGACACGCCCCAGTTGATCAATATCGTGGTGGGCGGCAAGACGCCGGTCGTCCCGCAGAGCGAGCTTGCGGCGATGGGTTTTGGCATCGTCCTGTATGCGAACGCTGCGCTGCAGGGAGCGCTGCTCGGCATGCAGAAGGCGCTCGGCGCACTGCGCGATGCAGGCAAGCTCGACGAAGATCCCACGCTCCTCGCGCCGTTCAACGAACGCCAGCGGCTGGTCGACAAGCCGCTCTACGACCGTCTCGACAAGCAATACGCAGCGGACAGCGAATAACCCCGCCACGTCAGTACGAAGAAAACAAGGAGACTTCAGCGTGACGAAAACCAGTGCAGCGTCCTTCCCCGACACCGAACCGCAGGTACGCGCAAGTCCGGTGCGGCTTCGCTCGATCATCGGCGGCCTGATGGGCAATGTGATCGAGTGGTACGACTTCCTCGCCTACAGCATCTTTTCGATCTACTTCGCCAAGGCTTTTTTTCCCGCCGATAACCCGACGGTCCAGCTCATGAACGCGGCGGCGATTGCGGCGGTCGGGTACATCGCACGGCCTCTGGGTAGTTGGCTGATCGGGCTGTATGCCGACAAACGTGGCCGCAAGGCTGCGCTCATGTGGTCGGTCATGGGCATGTGCGTCGGCTCGCTGATGATCGCCTTGACTCCGGGATATGCCACGATCGGCGCGCTTGCACCGATCATCCTGATCCTTGCGCGTTTGCTGCAAGGCCTGTGCATGGGAGGCGAATACGGCACGAGCGCCACGTATCTCAGCGAGATCGCGCCTGAAAACCGGCGTGGCTTTTACCTCGGCTTCCTGCAAGTGAGCGTGGTGGCTGGCCAGTTGCTGGCGCTCGGTCTTCTGCTTGTCATGCAGCACTTGTTGCTTACATCCGAGCAGATCGACCGCTGGGGCTGGCGCATTCCGTTCGTGATCGGCGGCCTGCTTGCACTGTTTGCGCTCTACATGCGTCGCAACGTGATGGAATCAGAAGCGTTCGCCGAGAGCGCAAAAAAAACGGGGCCGCCGATCAGCCGTGAGATGCTGGCGCACTGGCGACAACTCCTGCTCGCCGTTGGCATAACCGTAGGCGGCACTGTCGGCTTCTATACATACACGGTGTACATGCAGAAATACCTGGTCAATTCGGTCGGACTCAGCAAGGAAACGTCGACGTTCATCTCTTCCCTCGCGTTGCTGCTTTACATGCCGCTGCAGCCCCTGTTCGGTCTGGCCTCCGACGTGTTCGGCCGCCGCCCGGTGCTGATCTGTTTCGGCGTGTGCTGTACGCTTTTCTCCGTGCCGCTGTTCACTGCGCTGAGTCACACGAAAGATCCGCTCGTCGCATTCCTGCTGTCGTTCGCCGGGCTCGCCATGTTGAGCGGCTTTACATCGGTTCACATGCTTGCCAAGACAGAACTGTTCCCGGCGCGCATCCGTGCGCTCGCGGTCGGCTTGCCTTATGCGCTGACGACAGCAATCCTCGGCGGCACGACCGAGTTTGTCGCCTTGCGTTTCAAGGCGAGCGGACACGAACAGTATTTCTACTGGTATGTGAGTGCGTGGGCGGCGGTGTCGCTTATCGTTTATATCCGAATGCCCGAGACGCGTTTTCGAACCGTTACGCGCACCGAAGCCAGAGCATGAGCGTGCCCGATGCAGCGGCGGCTCGCCGCTGCATTTGTTGATCGCTGATCAGAACCGGTGGATCATCGCGACGCGATAAACCATCTGGTTTCCAGCCGTCGATACCCCTGCAACTCGACCCGCCCTGCCG
The DNA here is from genome assembly GCF_001577465.1 of Burkholderia sp. PAMC 28687. Taxonomy (NCBI): domain Bacteria; kingdom Pseudomonadati; phylum Pseudomonadota; class Betaproteobacteria; order Burkholderiales; family Burkholderiaceae; genus Burkholderia; species Burkholderia sp. PAMC 28687. The sequence goes on along the minus strand of NZ_CP014506.1, from coordinate 782,751 downwards.
CCGCGTCCACTGAAACAACGCGTGCTATGTGTTAACGCTTAAACCCACAAAAATTGCTGTGCCGTGCTTGACTTCCTTCGACTGTCGCATAAACTTAACTTTATGGTTAAGTATCAGGAAGCGGCCTTGAACCGCACATTCACCGCCCTGGCCGACCCGACGCGTCGTGCTCTCCTCGCCCGCCTGTCCGCCGGCGCGGACCTGTCCGTCAGCGAACTCGCGCAGCCGTTTGCCATGTCGTTACCCGCCGTGATGAAGCATCTCGATGTGTTGTCGGATGCCGGTCTCATCACGCGGACCAAGACGGGCCGCACCGTCGCATGCCGGCTTGCCGCCGGACCGATGGAGGAAGCCATGCAATGGCTTGCCCGTTACGAGCGCTTCTGGACCGACACACTCGATCGCCTTGCCGCCTTTGTGGAGGAAGACCCATGTCCGCCAAACCCAGTCTCACGCTCCAGCGCCGAATCAACGCAAGCCCCGCCAAAATCTTCGCCGCGTGGACGGAACCGTCGCAACTCGTGAAGTGGATGCATCCGAACAAAAACGACGTGATTCACGCGGAGATGGACGTGCGCGTCGGCGGGCGCTTCCGGATCGTCATGCGCACGCCGGCCGGCGAGGAGCATGACGTAAGCGGCGTATTCACGGAGGTCGTGCAGGACGAGAAACTCGTCTACACCTGGGCATGGCGCAGCACGCCCGAACGGGAATCGCTCGTCACGTTCACGCTGCGGCGCGACGGCGAGCTCACTCTGCTCACGCTGACGCACGAGCAGTTCTTCGATGAAACCGCGCGCGATAACCATGAGTCCGGCTGGAACGAAATCCTCGATGGACTCATGCGGGAATTCGCCTGATCACTGGAGGAGGACGCAAGATGGAACAGCATCGGATTGTTTCGCAAGATGAATGGCTTGCTGCGCAAAAGGCGCACCTGGCCGAGGAAAAGGCGTTGACGCACGCACGCGATGCGCTTGCCGAAAAGCGCCGCGCGCTGCCATGGGTAAAAGTCGAAAAGCGCTATTCGTTCGATACTCCAGACGGCCGCAAGACGCTCGCCGATCTCTTCAACGGACGCAGCCAGTTGATCGTGTATCACTTCATGCTGGGGCCGGACTGGGAAGCGGGATGCATCGGCTGCTCGTTCGTATCGGATCACATGGACGGAGCGTTGATGCATGTCGAGCAACGCGACGTTGCTTATGTCGCGGTATCGCGTGCGCCGCTCGGCAAGATCGAAGCCTTCAAGAAACGCATGGGCTGGCACTTCAAATGGGTATCGTCGTTCGGCAGCGACTTCAATTTCGACCATCATGTATCGTTCACGCCCGAGCAGCGTGCCACGGGCAGGATCGACTACAACTTCCAGATACACGAGACAAAGGAGCCCGGTTTCGATAGCGATGAAATGCCCGGCGTCAGCGTGTTCTACAAGGACGAAGCCGGCGATGTATTCCGCACGTTCTCCGCATATGGACGCGGAGTCGAACCGCTGATCGGCGCGTATGACCTGCTCGACATCACGCCCAAGGGACGCGATGAAGAACATGGCATGACGGACTGGATGCGGCATCACGATCGTTACGACAACCCAAAACATGAGTCGGGAGGATGTTGTCACTAGCGCCAGTTGACCGCGTAAGTGAGTTGGCCTGAAGGGCGAAAACAGGCCGACTCATTCATAGGCGCGCCCCTTCCCGCTAACGTTCAGTTCCCGCTCAGTCAACGTCTCCTTTCAACTTTCCTGATATCGAAAGCATTTTTAATTGGTTAAGCGCGTGACCGGCTAACGCGAAAATCGCATTAGCGTCAGGCTGCAAACGCGCGCTTGCCATGTCAGGCCGTCTTCGCGTCTGCCATTGAAAATTCCGCTTTCTTTCTGCCAGGTATTCCGATGCCCACCTCCCCGACCCGGTCCCGTCTGCGCGGCCGTACACTGTACGTTGCCATAGCATCGATAGCGGCGTCATTGCTGCTTCTGCAGAGCGGTTGCAATTCCCGCGACGCGGCCGCGAACGCCGCCACGAGCGCGGCGTCGACCAGCACCGCAGAAGCGACGAAAGTCACCTATTTCAAGTACCCCGACAATCCTGCGTTCGATCTCGTTTATCTGGCGGACAAGCTCGGCTACTTCGATGGTACGAGCACGCGTCCGAGGTATGTAGGCAAGGTATCGGCGCCGCAGATCATTCCTCTGGTCGGCACAGGCGAGATTGACTTCGGCACGCGCATGGTGCCCCTGGTCATTTCCGCGATCGCAAGCGGCGCCGACATCAAGGTCGTTTCCGCCGGCGGCGAGACCTTGCCCGACGCGCCCCATATGAAATATTTCTCGCGCAAGGATTCCGGCATCAGGCAGCCCAAGGACTTCGAAGGCAAGACCGTCGCATTCAATAGTTTTGGCGCGTGCGCGGAGTTCGTCACGAAGAAATATCTCTCGCAGCATGGCGTCGATGTGTCGAAGGTGAACTGGCTGGTCGTGCCCGACAACCAGTCGCAACAGGCGCTGGTCACGAAGAACGTCGACGTTGCGATCATTCATCCGCCGTTTTCGGGCGCAGCGGAACATGACCCGCAGCTTCACAAGCTCTGGAGCGACTGGGACGAAGATCACGGCCTCGGCGGCATGGCGCCGTATAGCGTCAACGGCGCATTCGCGCGCGCCCATCCACAAGCGGTGCGCGATTTCGTGACCGCGATCGCCAAAGCCGGGAACTGGGTCAATGCCCATCCGGATGAAGCACGCAAGCTGACCGCCGAGCGGCTGGGGATCGACGTGGACGTAGTCGAGCGTTACGCCTACGTGAAGGACCTCGTGGTGACAACGCCGCCAATCCAGTACTACATCGATATCCTCGAACAGGCAGGCAAGATTCCCAAGGGCAAGGTGAAGGTGGAAGACGTGTACACCAACGAATTCAACCCTTACGCGCAGCAAAAGTCTGCAAAGAACGCGGCGGCGGAAGCGGCATCGTGAGCGGCACGCCTCTATCTCGCGACAAGATCGTCGCCGAGCATCTTGGACTGACCTACGTCGATCAGGGGACGCCGGGGCACGCGCGCAGCAACGCCGTGCTTCAGGATTTCAGCCTGTCGGTGCGGGAAGGCGAATTCCTCTCAGTGCTTGGACCAAGCGGTTGTGGCAAGTCGAGCTTTCTCAACATACTCGCCGGGCTCGTTCCACAGACAAAAGGCGATGTGCGCATCGACGGGCAGATCCTGACAGGCGTCAGCCGCAAGCTCGGTGTCGTGTTCCAGGGATACGCGCTGTTTCCGTGGCGTACGGTCATCGAGAATATCGAAATCGGTCTCGAGATCCGCGATGTCAAGCGCGCCGAACGCCGTGCAGAAGCCACGCGCTTCCTGGCGCTGGTCGGCTTGCAGGCGTACGGCAATCATTACCCGCACCAGCTTTCTGGCGGCATGCGCCAGCGCGTGGCCATTGCCCGCGCGCTGGCTTACGGACCCGAAGTCCTGTTGATGGACGAACCCTTCGGCGCGCTAGACGCACAAACGCGCGAGTCCTTGCAAAGCGAACTACTTGGCATTTGGGAGAAAAGCGCCAAGACAGTGGTCTTCATCACCCATAGCATCGATGAAGCGATCTTCTTGTCCGACCGCGTGGCGATCATGACGCGTGGTCCAGGCCGTGTGAAGGAAATCATCGACATACCGCTGCCGCGCCCGCGCGACGACTCCGTGCGCAACTCAACGGAATTCCTTGCGTTGCGGCAGCGCGCCTGGGCCCTGCTCAAGACCGAAGTCGCCGAAGCGCGCGACGTGCCTGCTCAAGAGCAAACGAGGACTGTCGATGCGTAATCGATTCACCGCTACCGTCCTCTTTCCTGCCCGCGAACAACACGCATCCGACGATTCGAAGGCAGCGGCACTGAAAGAGCCTTCGCGATGGCGCGCTCACGCAGTGCGCGTATTCGAACGCAGCATCGCACTGGCCGGATTTCTCGTGTTGTGGGAATTGCTGCCGCGCCTCGGCATTGTCAGCTCGGCGTATCTGAGCCCGCCATCCGCAGTCATGGTCGCAATTGCGCATCTTTTCGACAGCGGCGAAGTCTGGAAGCATATTGGCGCCAGTGCCTTCCGTTCTCTTGCGGGCTTGTTGCTTGCCGTGGCGGCCGGGATCATAGGCGGCTTCCTGCTTGGCTGGTTCCGGCGCGCCGAACGCATTGCCGATCCGCTGTATCAATTGCTGCGGCAAGTCTCCGCGTTCGCGTTGTTCCCCGTGTTCATGCTGTTCCTCGGTATCGGGGAATCGTCGAAGATCGCAATCATCGTATGGGCCGCCTTCTGGCCCGTCTTGCTCAACACCATTTCGGGCGTGAAGCAGGTCGAGCGAATCTTTATCGATTGCGCACGCTCCATGGGCGCAACACAAGGCTTTATTTTCGCGAAAGTCATCTTGCCGGCCGCCTTGCCGCAAATCCTGACAGGCGTCCGGCTCGCCGGCGCGTACAGCATCACTGCACTGGTCGCCGCAGAAATGATCGGCGCGCGCTCAGGGCTCGGCTTTTATACGCTCAACTCGCAGGAAACATTTCAGATTCCCGATATGTACGCAGGCATCGTGCTGCTTGCATTGTTTGGTTTGCTGATCAATTACGGCCTGTCTTTGCTTGAGCGCAAACTGCTGCGCTGGCGTGTCGGCATCGCACAAAATGGCTAGCCACGGTGTTGGCGTCTCCGCTTCCTCGCGAGGGCTGAGCATACGCACTCGGGTTCCCTCTTTCTGCTGGCGCTCGTATTCATGGGCGTGATGTTGAGTCAGTTCGTCAGCCTTGAGAAGCCATTCGCCGCTGCCGCTCTGCGCGGCAAGCTGATCGTCGCAGTGCCGCCCCGCCCTGCGCCCGTGCTGACCGTCGGCCATGTGGATCGCGCGCTGCGCTCGCCCGACTCTTTTTCAGCGGCATTGGCTGCAGACCTGGGAGAACGTCTGGGACTGCCAGTGGAGTTGTTGCTCAGCGAGCCCGGGGCGGCGGCAACGGCCGTGGCAAGCGGCAAGGCGGATGTAGCAATCGACGGTTTGCCCTTCAGCCCGAATCCGGCCGTGTCTTTCTCGCCCGCCTCGTATGCGAGTGGCCGGGGCCAGGGACTGGTGCTTCGCCATGGACAGGTTCGCGACTGGGAAGGCTTGCGCGCAGGATCGATCTGCACATCGACAGGCAATGCGTACGGCACGCGCGCAGCGAAGCAATACGGTGCGCACCTGCTGACGTTCGACCGTCCGCTTGACGCGCTGCTGGCTTTCCAGGCCGGCGAATGTACCGCGCTGGTCGACGACGAACTCGTCATCAAAGCGTTACTGAAGCAACCCGACTGGAGCTACTACAGCGTCCTGCCGGGCGAAATCGCACCCGCGCCGTCATTTATCGCGACGCCCGGCGCCGATGCCGCAAGCATGCGTTTTGTGGATACCACCATCCGCGACTGGCGCCGGAGCCGATGGCTCACAACCGCGCGCGAGACGGTCGCCAAGCAACTTGCATTCGACATGTTTATCGCTGAGAACGACTTGTACTGTCACTGACAAGCGCGACCCCGCATGCCTCCGCATTAACCCGTCCCGCCGTAAACCCTGAGCGGGGAATTCTTGTAACCGCTCCATTCATCGCCTATCCTCTGAAACGTTTCAGTCGATGGCGAATGGATGATCCATGAGCATGCCTGACAGAACTCGCCCTACGCTGCGCGATGTCGCGATTACGGCGAAGGTGTCTGTCGGCACAGCGTCGAAGGTGTTGTCCGGTGCTTCCGGAGTCAGCGCCGAGCGGGCGCGACGCGTCTGGGATGCGGCACGTCTGATCGGATACCGGCGCAACGAGATCGCCGCCGACCTGCGCCGCGGCCGTCCGACTTCCATTGGTCTGGTTCTTCCCGACCTCACCAACCAGTTCTTCGTCGACATTGCGCGCGCCCTCGAAAACCATGCGCTGCAGCATGGTTATCAGCTCATCCTCGCCCATGCCAACGAAAACCCCGAACGTGAAACCGAGCGTATCCGCTTTGTGATGTCGCGTCAGGTCGCGGGCATGATCATCATTCCATGCCGCGGGTACCAGCATGCAATAGCCGAGGCGCGGGAATGCAATGTGCCGCTTGTCATGGCCGATCGCGTAGACGATACCTTCCCGGCGAACACGGTGACGACCAACAGTCGCAGCGCATCCACCGACGGAACCGCCCACTTGATCGCGCTCGGCCATCAGCGCATCGCGTTCCTCGTCAACACCCTGGAACTGGTGAACTCGCGAGAACGCGCGGAAGCTTATATGGATGCAATGCGCGAAGCGCATCTCGCCCGGCACATTGCAGTGATCGAATGCGGCATGACGGCCATGCAAAGCCATGCCACCACGCTCAAGGTATTGAGCGGTTCCACGCGCCCGACCGCCCTCTTCACGGGTTGCAACGTCACGACGCTCGGCGCGCTGCGCGCCATCCGCGATGCCGACTTGCAAATCCCATTAGACGTGTCGCTGCTTTCCTTCGATGACGCCCCCTGGATGTCCGTGCTGCGCCCGTATCTGACATCGATAAGTCAGCCCGTGGAGGCTATCGGCCATGCAATCTGGCAATTGATGCTCAAGCTGTTGAACGGCGAGCAAGACGAATTTGTTCACTTGCGCTTCAAAGCCGAATTGCTGGTGCGTGAAAGCACAACGTATGTATCAGCCGAAACAGCCGTAACCGGATGAAACGTTTCAGACGAATCACAACTTGAAAACAGGAGACATGGCAAATGGACCTCGAAAAAAGCACACTGACGCGCGTGACGGCGCGGCTAGTCCCCTTCCTGATGCTTTGTTATTTCATCGCTTATCTGGACCGCGTGAACGTGGGTTTTGCCGCGTTGCAGATGAACAAGGACCTCGGTTTTTCGCCCAGCGCGTTCGGCTTTGGCGCGGGGATTTTCTTCATCGCCTATTTCTTTTTCGAAGTGCCGTCCAATTTGTTGCTGGAAAAATTCGGTGCACGCAAATGGATCGCGCGGATCATGTTCACGTGGGGCATCCTCGCGGCCGCGATGGCTTTCATTCCGCATATCGCGCAATACACCGGGATGTCGTCCGCGCACGTCTTTTATACGCTGCGAGTGCTGCTCGGGATTGCTGAAGCGGGCTTCTTCCCCGGCATCATCTTCTTGCTGACGCTCTGGTTTCCGGCGGCGTATCGCGGGCGTGTGGTCGGTTATTTCATGGTCGCGATCCCGCTCTCAACGGTCATCGGCGCGCCTATCTCCGGTGCGCTGCTGAATCTCGACAAACTCGGGGGCCTCGCGGGCTGGCAGTGGGTTTACCTGATCGAGGCATTGCCGGCGCTCTTCCTCGCGTTCGTAGTGTTTTTCTATCTCACCGACAAACCCGCCGACGCAAAGTGGCTCACCGACGACCAGCGTAACTGGCTCGTCAACCGGCAGGCCGAAGAGCGCCGCCAACGTGAAGCCGTGCGCAGCTTCAGCGTGAAGGAAGCCTTGTTCAATCCGCGCGTGCTCGCGGTGGCGCTGATTTACTTCGGTGCAAACGCAACGAACTACGGCCTGAGCTTTTTCCTGCCGCAGATCGTGAAAGGCTTCGGCCTGACGAATGTGCAGACGGGATTCGTCACGTCGCTGCCCTACATTGTCGGCGCAATCAGCATGGTGTACTGGGGCCGTCACTCGGATCGCAAGCTCGAACGCAAATGGCATGTGGCGATTGCGCTGCTGGTCGCGGCGGGCGGGATTGCGGCATCCACTGCGCTGGATAATCCGGTGCTGAAGATGCTTGCGCTTTCCATTGCCGGGTTCGGCATCTTCGGTTGCCTGCCGGTGATCTGGACCTTGCCTGCCGCGTTTCTCTCAGGAGCGGCGGCCGCCGGTGGTATTGCAGCGGTGAACTCGCTGGGCAACCTGGCGGGATTCTTCGGGCCTTATGCGATGGGCTGGATCAAGGACAGTACTGGCAGCTTCGCCGCCGGCTTGTTGTGTCTGTCGGGCGCGGGGCTGGTCGGTGTTGCGGCCGTGTTGCTACTTAAACACGATACCGCCCTGGAGAACGCGCCGCGCGGGACGTTTGTCGAGGAACGCCACACGTGAAGGGTGTGATGTAGCTTTCGCTTGCGATGGTCGGCCATCGCAAGCGACCGGAACCTTTAATCCGGCGATCTGGAGACGCGCCCGCGGCTCTCAAGATGATCGAGCAACGCCCTTCCCGCCGGCTCGGAGAACCATCGCGCGTGTCCGAGCAGATAACCATCGTACGCAACCTCCGCGTTCTCCGGCGACCCTAGCGTAGCGTGAAAATAAGCAACCTCGGAAAGCGCGAACTCCGCATGTACGATTGGCAATAAAGCCACCAGCGCCGCGTATTCATCACCGGACAAGGGCGTGATCGACTCATACCCGTTCAGCAACGCGTCGATATGATCGAGATGCACGCGCCGTGTGTCTTGCGCGGATAACCACTCGATGGCATTTCGCTCGATCGCAACCGCGAGATCGTAGACCGCGCACGTCCGGTCGGATAGACCAAAATCCAGGATGGTGCTGACTTGCGCGCCGGGTGTGCTACCGGTCCAGAGAAGGTTAGAAGCGTGCCAGTCGCCATGTGTCCACAGCGGGCGCAATCCGGGCAGGAAAGGCGCCAGCCGCGCATGCCAGGGCAAGATAACCTCTGACACGTCCGAACGCCAGTCACGCGCTCCCAGGGCGCGAACCAGCAAGGGCTGTGCGTCGATCCACCTGTCGAGTGCGCCGATCAGATCGGATTCATTGAGCGCCCGAAAACTCGAGAGCAGCGGACGAATGGCGCGCGCCGGTGCGGCGTAATCGCGCGCAGCAATGTGCAAGCGCGCGAGCATATGGCCCGCCGCAAACGCATGGGAAGTATCGGCGAAGGGCGTCCATGACATCGCTTTCCGATACACATCCGCCCCACCCGCCGCACGATGAACCTCGTATGTCCATTCGCCTTGAGTCACTGCCGTGGCGCCGTCAGGCATCGCGATGATGTCGGCAACGGGCAGCCCACGTGACGCGAGATGTGCGATGAAAGCATGCTCTTCGGCGAGCCCTTCCACGTCGCGGATTTTCACATGATGCCGTTTCACGAAAAACTCGTTGCCGTTCGCCGTCGTGATCAGCACGGCCGCCGAGAACGGCCGGGGGCTGTGCCACGTTAAGCCGGCCAAGGGACCAATCGAAGGAAACCTGCCAAGCACCGCCTCGACTTCTTCGCGCGTGATCAACGGCCAGTCGCGCTCGGCCTGCTCGCCATCGACACCGAATTGCAGGGGCGCGATATCGGCGGATGGTGCATCCGAAGCGATTGATTTCAACGGCTTTCCTGTCGACATGACCGGCTCAGGCTGCGTGCGGCGTCTGCGCCGGTTCGACACGCGCCGCCGCACGGCTCCAGTCGCGCAACCCGATCACGGCCAATGCGACGAACAGTGCATAGAGACCTGAGGTCGGATAAAGACCCTTGAAAAGAAACATCCCGACGTACACAACGTCCACTGCGATCCAGAGCCACCATGACGCGATATAACGCCGCGCCGTCCAGTATTGTGCGACGAGGCTGAACGCCGTCAACGACGCATCCACGTACGGCAACGCGGCGTCCGTGAACCGCGCCATCAACGACCCGAGCACCGCGCTTCCAATGACCGCAAGCAGCAGGCCCATCAGTAGCGCCTTTGGCGTAACCGCCTGCACGCGCACCTCGCCGGAATCCACTTGCGTGTTCCGTTTTCCCTGCTCGAGCCAGACCCACCACCCATAGACCTGCAGGACCGCGAAAGCGCCTTGCAGAAGCATGTCGGAGTAAAGCTTTGCATCGAAAAAAATCCAGCCGTACAGCGCCACCGACGCCAGTCCCACCGGCCAGCAAAGCATCCGGCGTCGCGCAGTCAGCCAGATTGCAAGCGCGCTCACAATCACACCGATGATTTCAAGCACGGACATTGTGTTGGCCTCGGTCCAAGGATGCGTGGAAGACGTTTCTAGAAATCATAAGTCAACGACAAACGTGCAGTGCGGGGCGCGCCAAGGAAGAGATATGCGTCGCCCTGAAGCTCGCCGCTATCCTGCCAGTAATACTTGTTGAAGAGGTTATCGACGGAGAGCCGCACCACCGTCTTGTGGCCGCCAAGCTTCGTGGTGTAGCGCGCGCCGAGATTGAAGACGAAATAAGACGGGACGCTTGCCGTGCCCTCTTCGTTTGCGGCCTTGCTGCCGCTGTAGTTGACGCCGCCGAGCAGATCGAGTCCCGCAACATGCGGCACGGCATAGTCCGCATAAAGCGCGGCGCTCAAGCGCGGCACGTTGATCACCTGATGACCCTCGTATGCGGGCGTGCCTGAGTCGTACGCACGCGCCCTGATCGCCGCGATGCTGGCCGTCAGCGTCAGCCGGTCCGTCGCCCGTCCCGCTGCGCTCAGCTCGATGCCCTGATGACGCTCCGTTCCCTGTTGCGTGAACGTGTAGCCTGCATCGGTGGAATCGGGCTTTGCGTATTCGAACGGCTTGTTGATCGCGAACACTGCCGCCGTGAGATTCAACCGGTCGAGCCAGTCGTACTTGGCGCCCACTTCAACCTGATTGGACACGACCGGCGGAAGGAATGCATACGCATTGCTCGCACGAACGGGAGCCTGATCGCCAAGCGAAAGTGCCTTGCTATAAGATGCATAAAACGAAAGTGGCGCGACTGGTTTGTACACGACCGCCACTTGCGGCAGGAAGATGGAACGGTCCGTGTCGGTAGCCGGGCCATCCATTTCGGTCCAGCTTCGCTGACGCAGCAGGACGCCGCGCCCTCCGGCGAGAACCTGCCAGTGATCGTTGAACGTGATCCGGTCTGTGCCGAATACGGAATACTGGCGAGAATCAAGTTGCGGAAAAGACGCGCTCGGCGAATTCGGCGACGGATCGAATGTCAGGTTCGGCCCGTAGATATTCTCGCTGCCAACATAGTCATACACCGCGTTCGACAAATCGACCACGCGCCGCTGCACGCTGGTGCCGAAGGTCACGTCATGCTGGAGCCAGCCGGTTGAAAAATTGCCAGTGAGCACGGCACGAACTTCATCGTTTCGCCGATATTCCCCCGGACTCCGGTAGTCGTAGACATCGAAATCTCCGTTCGATGCAAAGAAAAACGGCGACGTGCCGCCCGCGCCACAACTCGGGACGTAGCCGCAACCATAGGCGAATGCGACGTTGTCGTCGATCATGGTGTGGCTGCGGCTGGCGGCTATGTAACCCTGCCACTTGTCGTTGAAGCTGTAGTCGAACCGCGTGTTGAGATTGAGCGCGTCGGTGGTGACGGGCTTGGTCCACGGCTGCAAGCCAAGCAGCTTCGATGCCGACGCAGCCGACGGCACCGCCGTCCCGCCCAGCAATTGATACCCCGATGCCGAGCGCTGGATCAGTTGCTGGAACTCGGCATCGAATTGAAGGCTCGCGCGCGGGCTGATGATCCAGTCGGCTGCAATCGAGCCGAATGTGCGGCGGCCATCGGCGCCATCCACATAAGAGTGGATGTTTTCTTTCGCCGCATTGATTCGCAACCCGAACTGATTCTGATCACCAAAGCGCCGCCCCAGGTCGACGGCGGCGGACGTGGACCCGCGGCTGTCGACATCTGTCGTGATGCTCGCGACATTCCGCGGGCGCTTGGTCACGAAGTTGATGATGCCGCCCGGCGCGACCACCCCGCTTTCTATGCCCGCAAGCCCCTTCAATATCTCGACCCGGTCCTTGTTTTCCAGCGCGACATTCTGCTCGCCGGAAATGGTCAGACCGTTGATCTTGATGGCGCTGGCAAGGTCGATCGGGAAACCGCGAATCGTGAAACCCTGGTAATAACCTACCGGCGCATAATCGTTGTTCACCGATGCGTCGTTGCGCACCACGTCGCTGAGCAACTTTGCGTGCTGGTCATCGAGTTGCGCGCGAGTGACGACCGACACAGACGCGGGCGTGTCCTGCAGCGGCGTTTCGTCGAACCCGGCAACAGAGGCGGAGCGCGCGCGATAGTCATTGTCATGCATGGCCGTCACGCTTACCGCCGGAAGCACCGCTACGCCGTCAGGCGCGGCTGGCGATGGCGATCCTGCCTGCGCAAATGCTGCCTGCATGCCAAACAGCGTGGTAACGGCAACCATGACGACCGATGTTCGATGCGCAACGAATTGCGAATGATGCAAGGACGGCGCCTGAGTAAGTCTCTTGTTATTCATTGTTCTTGGATAATGCTGACAGGCGTCCGCCAGCCCACATCGATAAATGGAGAAAAGCGGATCTCTTTGATCAACAAAAATAATCAGAATGGGAGTTAAGCGTCAGGCGCCCGGCTGTTTCCGGAGCCGCCTGTTTCGCTGCAGGCGACATGTTACAGAATTAAGCAGCGTGGAAAGATTTTCGGGCGAATTCAATAAGTCGATGCCTTGACAACCTGGGGCACGCCCATGGGTTTCATGTCTTGCCGTCCTAACCAGCGTTCCACGGCGCCAAGCATCGCGGGATCGGCAAGCAGGTCCCAATGGCCGATTGCGCCCATGCTGCAAATCTCCGCGTGCGGCGCGACGATCTTGAATGCCGCAGGATAAAGCGATACATGGAAACACTCGTCGTTGTCTCCCGACAAGACCAGTACCGGCACGTCGGGACCAATAGGTGGTTTTTTCTCGACCCAAAGCCCGGGACCGAATGCGAGCGTCGTATTGAACGACCAGCTTTGGATATAACGCTTGTCGATCGCACGCGCCGCGGGCGCAAACTCGACTACCGTGCTCCCGTTGAAACGCGTAATGCCTAATGCGCTAAGCAGGCTCAGTAGCCGCAGGCGCACACCGCGAAGACGCACCCATCCTCCAAAGTAAGGACGATTCACAGGCGAGCCGAGCCCGAGGAACGGAGCAAGAAACAAATAACCCGTCACCAGCCGATGAAGCGGACTGCGCGAGATGGCAAGAACGAGACCGCCTCCGGCAGAATGACCGCCCAATACGATCGACGATCCTCTGTGACGGCGCGCAGCGAACGTAATGAAGTCGGCGACATCCGAGATCATCTGACGCGGTTCATCGACTGCATGACCGGGACGTCCCGGCGAGAGTCCGTGGCCACGCATATCGAGCGTGTACACGTCGGCAATATCACGCTGCGACAAGTGCTGCGCCAGCGCGTGCAACTGGTCGCCGAAGCATCCCGCACCGTGCACCAGGATCACAACGCGGTGCGTGCTCCGCGATTCATAATGGCGATAAGCCAACGGGTAGTTGTCGGACGTCGCGAACGCTTCGTGCGGCGGCAAGGCGGCCTGCATTGCACCGGGCGTAGCAGCGCCTCCTGCTGACGCAAGCCGCTCGAAGCTCGAGCGCGTCAGGTCCGGAAGCACGGACTTGCTAAAGGCGCTTACGGCACGCGCATAGCCGTAAAGTGTGCGCCAACTGAGTTGAGTATCACGCATCTTGGTTGCCGTTCCCGAGACTCAGTCCTGGGTGGTGCCGCTCACGATCATCACGGGGAGACCCGCGACGAAACGCCCGGTCCGGCCGCGTTCTTCGAACTCCGTAATCCATCGCGTCACCTCGTCGTCCGTGAACAGTTTGCGCGCGTGCATGCCGGCAAGGACGCTCCTGAAATCGAGGATCTTGTTGACCGACTGGGGATCGAACGCGCTCACGCTGCGCATGCTGAACGTGATGTCGCGCAGGCCTGCATCGTGGAACATGGCGTACAGATCGCGAGCAAGGTAAGGGTTGACGCATGACTGCGCAATTGACTGCATGATGCGTCCGGTCAACACATAGTCGCTGCTTGCGACCCAGCAGCCGGGCATATCAGGCTCGCTTACCACAATGCGCCCACCCGGGCGCGTCACGCGAATCATCTCCTTGAGCGCTTCTTGCGGCCTTGGAACGTGGATCAGCACGCGGTCGGCGCGCACCGCGTCGAAGCTGCGCGCCGGGACGCCCAGCTCGTTAGCCGGCGCATTCCTGAAACTCAGCGACAGCACATCCGCGTGACGACGGCGTGCTTCTTCCAGCATGGCTTCGCTCAAGTCGAATCCCACCGCGCTGCCACCGGGAACAACCTGCAATGCCAGCTTGCCGAGATCGTCGCCCGGTCCGCAGCCTATGTCGGCGATATGCATGCCGGGCTTGAGACCCATTAATTCAAACGTCTCCTGCTTGTAGACCCGGAACGAATCGAGCGCCTGCATGACGTCGAGCCGCGCGACAAAAGTGTCCGCATCCACAGAATCGACACGCGAAAAATCACCAAGCTGGGAAGGGGATCGTGAGTTGGTCATCGTGGGGCCTGATGGTCGAAGTGTGGTTGAACGAACTGAGCTGCCTTTGATTCTTGTATGTGCCCGCAATAGCTTTCCATGTCTTGTCTCCAACTCATCAACTTGTTGGCTCGCATCCGAGTGAATGACGCTCGGCTCGTGCTCGCTCTACAGGAACTATAACTCGACGATTCGCCGTTGCTAAGCGAACACTTTATCAACCTCAGATGGTTCGCTTAGCAACGTTATTTCACCGCGTTTTTTGAGCCGTTTTACGTGTTTCATAAATGCTTTGCGGGAGTGTGGGCTGCCCCTCGTATACCCCCGCCGATATGAAATTCTGTGCTTTACCCTCTCATGGCTTTACCCAAGTTCAACCCTATTTTTAATTGGATCATCGCCATGAACCTCAAAAACAACCCTGCTTGCCGTCCCTTTCTCGAAGCCGGCGACCTCTCGCAAATCTCCGCCTATTACGAGGAAGAACGCCACACAATGTGGATGATGCTTCGTTCACGTCCGCGTCCGTGTTTCACACAGGACCTCGTGAATGACATCATCGATCTCGCTCGTGCAGCCAGAGAATCAGGCTTGCGTTTTGACTTCTGGGTCACGGGTTCTCTCGTACCGGACATCTTCAACGTAGGTGGTGATCTGGACTTCTTTGTCGATGCCATTCGATCAGGCCGGCGTGAATTGCTCATGGCTTATGCGCGTTCGTGCATAGACGGGCTGCACGAAATCTATAGCGGATTTGGTACCGGTGCCATTTCGATTGCAATGGTAGAAGGCACTGCGCTGGGGGGTGGATTCGAGTCCGCATTGGCACATCACTTTCTCCTCGCGCAGAACGACGCAAAAATGGGTTTCCCCGAAATCGCCTTTAACCTGTTTCCAGGCATGGGCGGTTACTCACTGGTCGAACGCAAGGCGGGCATGCGGCTCGCCGAAGAATTGATCAGCACCGGAGAAGCGCATACCGGCGAGTGGTACGCAGAGAAGGGAATTGTCGACCAGACTTTCCAGCCTGGCGATGCATTCCTTGCGACGCGGACTTTCATAGATGGCATTCGACCCAAGCTCAACGGCATTCGCGCGATGGTCAAGGCGCGGCAACGTGTATTGGCGTTGCCGCGCGCTGAACTGATCGAGATTACGGAGGACTGGGTACGGGCCGCCTTCACGATTGAAGAGAAGGATCTGGCCTTCATGGAGCGGCTGGTCATGTTGCAGAACCGCCGTGTCTCCAAACTGAAGATGGCAAGCCTTGACCAGCACTAAGCAGTTTTAAGCCTTACCAACACTCCTTAACCTGGAGACGCTCAGGCGATGAGCCTGAGCTTTCTTTTCTCCGCGAGCCACGCTTCGAAGGCTCTTGCAGGCATGGGCCGCGCGTAAAGGAAGCCTTGCACGAGATCCACGCCCAGGCCGCGCAGGAAATCCGCTTCAGCTTCGCTTTCCACGCCTTCGGCGACCACCGACAAACGCAGCTCATGCGCAATCGCGACCATCGCGCGCACGAGGGCTTGCGGTTTGCTGTTGACATCGATTCCCTTGATGAAGCTTCGATCCAGCTTGATGGCGTCGAGCGGAATACGCGACAACTGCGACAACGACGAATAACCCGTGCCAAAGTCATCGAGATGCACACGCACGCCCATCTTGCGGAATTGCGTGATCAGCACGAGCGCCGCCGCTTCGTCTTCAATGAAACAGCTTTCGGTCAATTCCACGTCGAGCATGCACGAACGCGAGCGCGTCTCTGCAAGCACCTCGGTGAAATGCTTGACGATATCCGTATCGCGCAACTGGCGCGCCGACACGTTGATGGATATGCGCAGGTCGAGGCCCTGCTTCTGCCAGTTCGACGCCTGCGTGGCAGCCGCTTGCATGACCCATCGTCCAAGCGGCCCGATCAACCCGGACTCCTCCGCATAGGGGATGAAGTCGAGCGGCGAGACAACGCCGCGCTCCGGCGAATTCCAGCGCACGAGCGCTTCGACGCTGTCGACGTCGCCGCTCCTGAGATTCACCTTCGGCTGGTAATAAAGCTCGAGCTGATTCTCTTCAAGCGCCCGGCGCAGGTTCGTGTCGAGCCACACATATTCCGCAACCTTGCGGTTCATTTCCGGCGTAAACACGCGATACGTATGCTTGCCGCCATCTTTAGCGACGTACATGGCGGTGTCCGCGCTGCGAATCAGGCTTTCGAGCCTGTCGCCATGCTCGGGATACAGCGCTATACCGATAGAGCAACCGGTGTAAAGCTTGATCAGTCCGAAGTCAAAAGGCAGATGCAGGCTGCCCAGGATGGTTTCAGCGGTCTTGGTCAGCAGCGGGATGGTCGACTTCCTGACGACCACGACGAACTCGTCACCGCCGAGCCGCGCAAGCGTGTCACCGGGAGCGAGACAACTCTTGATCTTCGCCGATACCTCGCGGATCAGCCGGTCGCCGACCACGTGTCCGTAGTGGTCGTTCACCTTCTTGAAGTTGTCGAGGTCTAGAAACAGGATGCCGAGATGCTCTTCGCCAATGCTGTCACCCGCCTCTCTCTCGGCCGCGATCGCGTTCTCGATTTCTTCCTGAATGGCCTTGCGGTTCAGCAGCCCCGTCAGCTCGTCGGTCGTCGCCTGCTTGAGCAGCAGCTTCTGGGCCTTGCGCTCTTCGGTAATGTCGGTGCCCGAGCAGATCAGGAAGCGCTCGTCCACGCCGCTGCCGCTCTGCACGAACTTGTTGCGAAACAGAAAGAGCCGCGGTCCCGTGACCGTATTGATGTAACGCTCGACCTGGTACGGCTGGCCACTTGCAAAGAAGCCGTTGATGTTGGTCCTGGACGCCGCGCCTTCGTCATCCGACATGAAAAGCACATAGGCGCTTTTGCCAATGACGTCTTCCTCACGCATGCCGGTCACTTCTTCGCACATGCGATTGAAGCGTTGAATAAGGCCACGCCCGTCGAGAATGACGACGAGCGAATTGACTTCGGAAACAACTTGTTCGGCAAATGCGAGACCATGCACGAGATCGCGGGCGACCGACGAGGTGTCCGTGTAATCCGATGCCGTTCCGGCCCATTCGCGAATGTTGATCTTTTTACCGACCAGGTGGAGCCGGTAGGGATAACCGAATATCTTCAGGTCGAGCGCCAGATGCGACGTCACCCCCGTCAGCGCCCGGATCTGCCCTGCCTGAGACGCGTCGAGCGGAATGCTGACGTTCGCGGGTCCCCGCACGGTCGCAAGCTCGAGCGCATTACTGTCGCTCGACAGCCGCCAGCACGGGCTGGTCGTGCCAAACCACGTAAACAGGTCTAGGCCGTCTTCTTCACCCATCATCAGCAACTCCAGAAAAAATTCTCTGACTGCCGCCCCGTCAGCGCGTCTCGTCAGATCTACCCAGTGCCGGCGTCATGCGCCCTGCTGGAGATAATCTCAAACCTGCGAGTCCGCTTCACGGCACCACGAAGCTCCAGGCTTTCGTGTGCCGGCCCAAACAGTAAGTCGCTTAAATTTAATTATTTGATCATATCTTACGCGGACTGCAGAATCACCGCCCGACTTCGAAACAAATAACGATGCAATGCTGCAAAACCCCAACATGGTAAATCGAATGGCATTACACCAAAATAGACTATATTTTGTCTAATCAATGCAAAAGCACCATCGTTTCATTATCCAGCCTTCATCACTGAAAAGCCGGACAGAGCGTGACGACGCCCGACGCTCCCTGTTTCGTCGAAAGATGTAAACGGCATAACGGCTTTCCAGCCAAAAACCTTAATGAGGCCGCACGCCGCTGTCTGAACGTACATGCTTTTTGGGTCAGAACACCGTGTCGGCGTCATCCTGCGCGGCGGCAAGGTCGTCGGCCTGCGCCTGCGGTACCACGCCCTTGGCGGTGCGGTTGCGCTGGGAGTCCGGCAAATCCTGGTATCGCTGATAAGAGCAGTTTCCGTCGGACTTCGCGGCGTACATGGCGGCGTCGGCATTGAGCAACAGCGCGCCGGCGGAATCGCCGTCCACCGGATACTGGCTGATCCCGATGCTCGCGCCCACCGTCATGCGCCGTTCGTTGACGAGCAGCACCTCATCCAGCGTCTGCTTGATACGCGAGGCAATTCCCGGCGCCGGGCCGGCCGAGCGCGGGCCGTTGATCAACACCACGAACTCGTCGCCGCCGAGCCGCGCGACCATGTCGGCGCCGGTCAACAATTCCTGCAGGCGGCGCGCGACCTCGACGAGTACATCGTCGCCGGCCGAGTGCCCGAACTGATCGTTGATCTGCTTGAAGCGATCGAGATCGACGAACAATACGGCAAGCGGTTCGCCGCTCGATGCAGCGTCGCGGATCGCTTCCTCCAGCCGTTCCATGAAGAGCATCCGGTTCGGGAGACCCGTCAGCGCATCGTGGCGCGCAAGATGCACCAACTCGTGTTGCCTGCTATGCAGCCCGTCGATCTGCGAGCGGATCTCGCGGCGCATGCGGTCGAAGCAGCGCGCCAGCACGCCGATTTCATCGGTGCGTCGGACGGGCAGCGCTTCCATGGTGTGATCGGCGAAGAAATGCGTCGCCGCATGTGCGAGCGTTTGCAGTGGCTGGACCAGCGCGCGGGCGAACATGGCCGCCAGGATGATCGCGAGCAGGCTCGAAATCAGCACGATTCGCACGATACTGCCGCCCAGCATGCTCGCGCCGTTAAGGGCATCGGAAAGTGGGCGGGACAAGCCCAGCACCACAAAACGGTTGCCTTCGGACGAGCCAAACGGACGGCGTATGAAGGCGAGAATCCGCGACGACGCCTCGTCGGGCTGTGTCAGACCGTTGAGCATCACGGCTGATCTTCCGTCTTCGAATAGCGGCCGCGTCGTGGGAAAGTTTTCCTGCATGAATATCCGCCGGCCTTTATCGAAACCGAACGTCTGCGATACATCCGGATGCACGAGGAAATCGCCCCATTCGTTGGCAAGGAACACCTCGTAATTGCCCGGCAGATCGACCTGCAAACGTTCCAGCAGCCGCGCAAGGTCGACATCGATTACAACCACGCCGACCACCGTGCCGCGGTTGTCCGCGACCGGCGTTGCCAGGCGCAGGGTCGGGCGCCCTTGTGCCGAATGCGCGCCTTGCTCATGATTAATCGTGATCGGCGATACATAGATGTGACCGCGCGCAAGCGCCAGCGTATCGAACACGTAGGCTAACTGGCCCTTCTCCTGCAGTCCGCTTTGCTCCACTCGCACCGCGTGGCTCGCGTCACGATCAAAACGGATCAGCTCGAGGCCGTGATGCTCGCGCGCGATCAGCCGGATCTGCAGATATTCCCGGTGATGCGTCATGAAACTGAAGAAGACCTGGGCCAGCCGCTCGCGGGCAGCGTTCTTGCCGGAGCCGTCGTCGGCCTGGGCGACCGTCGCCGATGACGGCAGCGAAGCGAGCACCTGCGCGTCGGCGGCAATATCGTCGATGGCAACCGATGAGCGCCGCGCAAGCAGTTCCGTCGAAGTCATCAGGCTGCGCCCGGCTTCCCTCACGAGCAACGTGCGGTTCGCGCGATACGCGTAGTAACCCGTCGCGCCCGACGTAAGCACGCCGATGCACGCCAGCAGGACTGACAGCTTGAACGTCAGCCCGGGGCGCCACATCAAAATCGCTCCGGCCGGTCGCCCGAGACAATCCGGCTCCACAGCGCTTCGCGCCGCCGGCCGTCCTCGACCGGTTCGATCCACACAATGTGCGCGTGTTCGCTGCTTTCCGGGTCCGCGTTCAAGGTGTTGGCGAGCCCCTGGCGCTGCGTGAGCTGTTCGCTCACGTGCGGCTCTAGCATGTAGTTGATCCATGCGAGCGCGAGCGGCTGATTGGCTGCCGACTTCGTCATCGCCCAGCAATCCAGCCAGGCGAGCGCGCCCTCGTCGGGAATGACGTAACCCACATCCGCGCCCGCGCGACGCAGCATCGCGACCTGCTGCGTCCCGTAGTTGCCGAACATCAACGCCGCCTTGTGTTCGATAAAAACCGCAGCCGCCTCTTCCGGCAGCGTGTAATAAGCGAGCAGGTTGCGGCGCAGATCGATCAGCTTGCGAGTAATGGTCCGCATTTGCGATGCATTGAGCTGGAAGGGATCGGCATACCCCAGCGCCAGTGCCGCGAAAGAATAGTTATGCTGGCCGCTGTTGAAATCGAGCACCTTGCCGCGATAAGTGTGCGGAGTAAACGAATTTCAGAATGGCGAGTCTGACAGGCAATCCCATCCTGATTACCTGCCTGCCGATGAAATGTGCTGTTGAACTGACCGAAGCGGAGACGAAGACCTTGCAACAACTCTCGCGCAAGCATCCTCATCAAGACTTTCGAACCCGAGGGCTGGGTCTGCTGGAGCTTGGCAGCGGCCGACGGGTTCATGAGATCGCCGTCGAGCTCGATGTGAGCGACAAGTCGGTGTACAACTGGGTGCATTCCTGGAACGACAGGGGCCTGTGTGGTTTGCTGACCGGGCATAAAGGCGGGCGGCCTCGCGCGTTGTCTGATGCCTTGATCGCCACTGCCATCGAAGCGGCCCGCACCGAATCGATGACGCTCAAGCAGATCGCGCTGCGCATTGAGGAGGTGCATGGCCAGCCTTTGCCATGCCGCCTGGAAACGCTGTCGGTGGCGCTCAAGCGCGCGGGGTTTTCCTACAAACGTGGCCGCTACTCGCTCAAAAAAAGCGCGACGAACTGGAGTTCGCCGTGAAAGCAGGCACGCTCTCAAAGTTGCAGCAGGCCGCTCGTGATGGGGCGTGCCGCCTGGTCTACTTTGACCAATCAGGGTTCTGCGCTTCACCGCCGGTGCAACGCGGCTGGTCGCCCATCGGCGAGCCACACCGTGTTGTTCCTCGGCCGCATTGCAGACGCTCGGTCCTCGGCGCATTTGATTTCGGCGCCAACCTTCTGAAGCATGAAGTCAGCAAGGCGACCATCAAACGCCCCGCCGTCGTTGAGTTTCTTGACCAGATCGCGAAGGACGGCTCGCCCGGTCTGATGACGGTGGTCGTCCTCGACAACGCCTCGATTCATCACAACATCGAGCAGGAAACGATCGACCGGTGGTTTCTCGAGCATCGCATGGTGCTCTTCCATCTGCCGCCCTACAGTCCCGAGCTGAACCTGATCGAAATCGTTTGGAAGCATGCAAAGTATCACTGGCGACGTTTCGTTACCTGGACCAAGGAAACCATCGATGCTGAGATCGGCAAACTGCTCGCCGCCTACGGCTCAGAATTTGAAATCCGTTTCGCCTGAACACTTAACGGGGGTTCCACAACTCGTTCATGGAGCGCGGCGCGACGGGAATCTGCTTGCGATCGTAGATGAGTCCCATCGACGAATAGGTGAACGGGATCGCGTACACGTTGCCATCGCGGATCAAACCGCCAATGGATGCCAAATCGCGAAAGCGCGGTAATTGCCGCTTCGTGTTGGGAATACTTGCGAGATCGAGCGGCGCCAGCAGGTTTTCGCGCGAGTATCGTTCGATCTCCGCGGTGTTGGCGGCGAAGACATCGAATTGGGGCCCAGCGCCCGCTTGCATTCTGTCGTGCAGCGACTCGTCCGAATCGATCAGCGTGACTTCCACCTTTGCGTGATAACGCGACTTCCGGATACTAAATTTGGAAGCGGTCATTAAGCTAGTCTGAAATTCTTACCCGGAATTTCAGCATTGTTGAGGCGCCACACAACACAACGATGAAGACTGAATCGAATCGAAAACAAAGCACCGATCAGGCGGAGCGTGATCGGCCCTCGCCTATAATGCCGGCTCTGATCAGAATCTATGGTGGAGAGCCTTACCTCATGAGTCAAGCGCATGGCCGAAACTCGGGATCTCGAGAGAACGGTCCACGTCAACCGCGCCGCCCTTCGAAAACGACGTCCCGCCACGAAAACAAACCCTTCGCGAAAGGTCAGCCGTCTCGCGATGCCGCAAACGCGCAAGTTACCGCGTCCATCTTCAAGACGCGGTCATTCAAGTTGCTGGTCGATGCCGTCGGCGCCGAGAATATTGCGCTGGGCCTCGACTCGAATCTCACGCGCGTGGCTGAACTCGTGAACGGCGTCGGGTTCACGCCCGAAACTGCTTTTCATATCGAAACAACGCTTGGTCTGCCCGATGGTTTTTTCGATCAGCCGAACCCTGTGCTTGCCCCGGAGATCGTCACGCGGTTGAAGTCGCCGCTGGATTTCATGCAGGCCAATGCGGAAAACACATCGAGCGAGCACTTGCCCAAGGAAGCAGAAATGCGAAAGAAGAACCCTGTTCACGCGCAGGCCGGGAAAGTTGGCGAGAAGCCCGCAATGAACCCATCGCCCAAGAAAACACAGGCGCCCTCGAAGCCTGGCCTTCAACAGTCGTTGCTGCCGGCCGAGGACGCTTCGGTCGAAAAGATCCGCCGCGCGAATCTTCATGTGCTGACATCGCGCAATGGATCGAAAGCGCGGCTGAGCGCGCTGATGGAGTTGAGCGGATCGAACATGGCGCATCGGCTGCACGGCCAGAAACGCCTTGACGACAACGAGGTCAACCGCTTCACCGAACGGCTCGGATTGCCAGCGGGCTGGCTGGATGTGGCGCGCACGGCGGCGGAAATTCCGGCATCGGTAACGGCGTTGCTGCTGCCGTCGCGTCGCTCCGCCGGAGAACACGACGAGGCGAAGCATGCCGCACGCGTACAACACGTAACGCCTGCCGAACCGGTCAACGAGCCGGTGCAGGCCGAATTGGCGGTCGACGTTCCTCCGATGCAACCGGCACCAGCATCGACCACGCGCCTTGATCATCTGCAGGGCATTCAACCGATAGCCGAAGCGCTGCTCAAGACGCTGGCGGGCAAGGCGCGGGCCGGTCTTCTCGACGAAGCCAAGGCGCTGGAAATGCTGCAACAGGCAGTGCTGCTCTGAGCGGCTGACCTGCTTGCATTTACGAAGGCACGGCGTGCAATGCGCCGTGCTCGCCGATGCTCTTTCTCATTTTTTAAGCATAAGAACCCTGAAGCATTCGTGGGTACATGCCATTACCTACGGGTAACGTAAAAAAGAGAACTGCGGATACGTTCCAGCAGAGAGAAAGGACATTGAATGCGAAACAACCAGCCTGTCACGCAGCACGAATATGAATCCCACAAACTGAAATGCTGGTCTCCGCGACCGACCTCTCCGGCAACATCAAATATTGCAACCCGGCTTTTATCGACGTTTCCGGCTATCCGCGCGAAGAACTCATCGGCCAGCCGCACAATCTGATCCGCCATCCCGACATGCCGCGCGATGCATTCGCCGACATGTGGACGACCATCCGCCGCGGCCGGCCATGGACGGCGCTCGTCAAGAATCGCCGCAAGAATGGCGACTTCTACTGGGTTCGTGCGAACGTCACGCCGGTGATCGAACATGGCACGGCAGTGGGTTTTCTGAGCGTGCGCGTGAAGCCCGGCCGCGATGAAGTGGCACGTGCCGAAGCGCTGTATGCGCGCATGCGCACCGGCGCAATGGGCTCCCTGCGTCTCGAACATGGCACGCTCGTGCGCAGTGGGATCGCGGGCAAGATCGGCTCGCTGATGCGCATGCCGGTGACGACGCGCGTGGCGCTGGGTTATGCGAGCACGCCGCTCGCGTTGCTCGTGACCGGGCTGATCGCGTACAGGGGCGCGCCGCCGCTGCCCTTGTGGATCGCGTTTGGCGTGAGCGCATTGGTGGGCGCATTTGGCTGGGCGAGCGTAGCACGCCAGATCGGCACGCGCGTGAGCGCCATGTCGGGTTATGCATCGCGCATGGCGGCGGGTGACCTGACCGTGTCGATGGAAGCCGGCAAACGCGACGACCTCGGCGAAGTCCAGCATGCGCTCAATCAGTTGAAGGCTAACATCTCGGCCATCGTGCTCGATGTACGCGGACAGATCGGCGGCATGATGGACGCCGCGCGCGAAATCTCCAGCGGCAACATGGACTTGTCGCGGCGCACGGAGTTGCAGGCGGCATCGCTCTAACAAACGGCCGCGACCATGGACCAGTTGACCAGCACCGTGACCGGCAACGCCGATGCCAGCGTGCGCGCGCTCGAACTTGTGAAAGAAGCGCAGACGGCAGCAAGCGATGGCGGCAAGATCGCGGTGCGTGTTTAGGAAACCATGGCCGGGATCAACACGGCGTCGCAGCGGATCGCGGACATTACGGGCGTGATCGATGGCATTGCGTTTCAGACCAACATTCTCGCGTTGAACGCAGCCGTCGAAGCGGCGCGTGCGGGCGAGGCGGGCCGCTCGTTCGCGGTGGTCGCGACCGAAGTGCGCAACCTCGCGCAGCGCTGCGCCGCATCGGCGAGAGAGATCAAGGTGGTGGTCGAGACGAGCGTTGCGCAGATCGCGGAAGGCACGGATCTCGTCTCGCGCACGACCAGCCAGATGCGTGCAATCGATGCCGCTGTGCATCGGGTATCGGCGATCATTTCCGAAGTGGCCAATGCAAGCAGCGAACAGGCCGAGGGCATCCGCCAGGTCAATCAGGCGGTCGCGCACCTGGATGGATCGACGCAGGAGAATGCCGCGCTGGTCGAGCAAGCGGCGGCGACCGCGCTGCGGCTGGCGGAGCGCGCGGATGTGCTCGATGAAGCGGTGAGGTTGTTTACCGTCGAGGGGGCAGCGAAGGTTGTGGCTTGAGAAACGCAGTGCGGGACATCACGGCTTGAATCAATTCGACTGCGCATCGGCAATGCCGGTGCGCATGTCTTCTGGCAGTTCGATTCGACATGCGGGCTTTCGGACTTGCAGGTTAGCCGTTCGGCCGACTCGTCCCTGCAGCGGAAAGTTCCTACACTCGATAAGCCGTCCATGAGCCAGCGGTATGGGACGTGGTGAAGCTGACGGCCACGATCATGCGACGGATATGGACAAGAATGTGCAACGCTACGCGATGTTCAAGTCTGGAAAAGGCAAAAGGCCGCACATGGCGGCCTTCTGTCTCTTTGGCGTCTTGGGATCCTGAGGTCTGTCGGGTAACCGAGAGCGCAACAAGACTTGTTCCCAGCGCGTACATAGGAACTATACCGCGATGAGTAGTTTGAAGCAAATACATGTTGTGAGTGCAGTGAAGGCACTGTCGCGGGCGCGCCTCAGTAACTACCGCACGTTCTTTGGAGTCGACGAGGACCGGGCCGCTTATGGCCTGTATTGCTGGAACGACGCGATCTCGGCGGCCTTGTCGCGCGCACTTGGATTTACCGAAGTCGCGCTTCGCAACCAATTCCATACCGCGTTGAGCGCGCGTTATGGCGTTGGCGGAACTATCTCGCGCGACTGGTACGCACACTTGCGTCTCAATCCGAAGTCCACTGATTTGATAAGAAAAATTACACATGAACGGCGTCGATTGAGTGGCGTCTATCAATTGGTCCCGCGTTCACCCGCACCCTCGCCGGACGACGTCGTATCGAAATTAAGTTTTGGCTTCTGGCCGCACGTGCTCGATATCAGTCACGATTGCGCGCATCGACCGCTCGACTGGGCAGAGATGCTCACGGAAATCATGCCGGGCCATAGGAACAATTCCGTCGGTTTCTGGAACCGGCCGAAAAACCGCGACATGCTGTTTGCGCGCATCGATTTTTGCAAAGATCTGCGAAACCGGATTGCGCACCTGGAACCGGTCTGGAAGGCGGGACCTCTGATGACCGAGGGTCGCGCGCGGATTGAACGAAAGATCCGGGTGGAGCGCTTCGCGCCCGCAAATCCAGCAGAGGCACTGACGCGCTTACAAATCGCCTATGACCGGGTGCTCGAGTTGCTGAAGTGGCTATCGCCCGGGCTGCACGACGTATATATGGCCGGCGAGGCTCATCATCGTTTTGAGTCGCTCAACCGGATCGCGGCACTGGACGCCTACAAACGGCATGGCGGGCATCGACGCATGGCGTCGGTGAATTTGAACGCGTATCGTTCGTTACGGCGCTTGAAGAAAGAGCTTAGAGGCATTGGCCGCCGCCATGGCGCAGCAGAAGTCCGCCACGGCGGACTTCCACTCGCCCGATGGATTCCCGTCGTCTAGCTACCCTAAAAAACCTTCCCCGGATTCAGCAGTCCGTGCGGATCCAGCGCAGACTTGATCGCGCGCATCGACTCGATATCGTTGTCCGAACGCGTGAAGTGCAGGAAATGTTTTTTCTTCGTGCCGATCCCGTGTTCCGCCGATATCGATCCTTGGAGATCGCGTGTGACATCGTAGATGACGTCGTCGATTTCATCGTGATCGTGCTTGCCCATGCCCGGCACGTCGACCACGACATGGATGTTGCCGTCGCCGAGATGCCCGTAGATCATCACAATCGCGTCAGGCCAGCGTTCGCGCAAGCGCACATCGCAACGCTGCGCCGCCTCGCCGACTTGCGCTATCGAAAAGCTGACATCGTAGGCCGCGTGGTTCGGAATGAAGCGCTGGTATTCGCCCGGCGCATCGCGGATCGCCCAGAACGCGAGAGCCTGCGAATCCGACGATGCCAGCGCCGCGTCGCTCACCACGCCCGCCTCCAGCATCTCGCCCAGGAACTCTTCGAAGGCATCCGCGTGGCGCACCGGATCGGTCCCGACGCTCTCAAGCAGGACATAGAACGGATGCGCTTCATCGAGCGGCGCGCGCAGTGTGTCGAGGTTGGCGAGCACCGCGTCGTAGTACCCCTTCCACATGACTTCGAACGCCGATACCCCCGGCGCCAGCCGGGCCTGAGCGCGCGAGAGCAGCGTGGTGACGGCCTCGTATGACGGCAGTCCGCACCATGCCGTGGCCGTTGCAGTCGGCTTCGGACGCAGTCTCAAAACCACACGGGTAATGATGGCAAGCGTGCCTTCACTGCCGATCAACAGATGCCGCAAATCGTAGCCGCTGTTGTCCTTGATCATCTTGTTGAGGCCGCCGATCACCTTGCCGCTTGCGAGCACGGCTTCAAGCCCCAGAACCTGATCGCGCATCATGCCGTACTTGATCACGCGATTTCCACCGGCGTTCGTCGCCAGATTCCCGCCGATGGAACAACTGCCCCGCGCGCCCAGATCCAGCGGAAAATAGAACCCCGCAGCCGTCGCGGCTTCCTGCACGACCTGCAGCGGCGTGCCGGCCTCCACGGTCATCGTGCTGGAAACCGGATCGATTTCAACGATCTTGTTCATGCGGTCGAGGCTGATCGCGACTTCCCCGCCCTGCACGTTGGCGCCGCCCACGAGCCCGGTCAGTCCGCCTTGCGTCACGACCGGCTGTCCATGTTCCGAGCAGATATGCAGCGCTTTTGCGACCTCGGCGGTATCGCGCGGACGGATCACCGCAAGCGGCACGCCGCCCGGCAGTCCGCTCCAGTCCACCACGCGCCGGTCCCCGAACTCCTCCGGCAATTGCACCACTTGCGAACCCAAAGCCTCGCGCAGCGCGTGAACCGCTTCTTGTGCCGCCATTTCTGTCTCCATTGATTTTGACGCCTACCAGATCGTATATCCGCCATCCATCACGAGATCCGATCCTGTCATGAAAGCGCTCGCATTCGATGCCAGGAAGATCACGCCCGGCGCAATCTCCTCGGGCTTTGCGAGCCGCGCAAGCGGTGTGCCGTCGATCCATGCATCGCGCCACGCTTCGTTTTCGAGTCCGCGCTTGGTCAGCTCAGTCGCCACATACCCCGGCGAGATGGAATTGACCCGCACGCCAAACGGCGCCCATTCGGCGGCGAGCGAACGCGTGAGATGAATCACGCCTGCCTTCGATGCGTTGTAAGACGCCTGGGGCTGCGGCTTGTTTGCAATCGACCCGCTCATGCTCGCAATATTCACGATACTCCCCGCACGCTTTTCCGTCATGAACCGCGCGGCGCTGCGGCAGCAATAGAATACCCCGTCCAGGTTGACGGCCATGACGGTGCGCCACGCATGGTCATCGGTATCGAGCGCGGAGGTATTGCGCACGATGCCCGCGTTGTTCACCAGTACATCGAGCGTGCCGTACCGGGCGACGACCTTGTTGAAGGCGTCGTCGACGGAAGCGGAGTTCGTCACGTCCATTTGCACGAACATGCCGCCGACTTTATCCGCCGCGGCCTGTCCACGTTCTGCGTCCAGATCCGCGATCACGAGACGCGCGCCGGCATCGCGCAGACCGTTTGCGATCGCAAAGCCGATCCCCTGCGCGCCGCCCGTCACCACGCAGAGCTTGCCGTCGAGCTTGAATGCGTCGAGCGTGTTTTCCGTGGCCAAGGTCATGGCAGTGCCCGGATAACGACGACTTCGGCGCTGCCATCGGCATGGCCGACGATCATCTCGCTTGCGATACCCACGAACAAACCGTTCTCGACCACGCCGGGAATGGCATTGAAGCGCGGCGCCAGCGAGATCGGATCGGCGATGGCTTCGAGGTGGCAATCGAGGATCAGATTGCCGCTGTCGGTCAGGAGACGTTCGCCGTTTTTCATGCGCGTGGTGATGCGCACGCTTTTATCGAAACCGGCGCTGACGAACAATTCGCGCAGCAGGCGTTCCGTGCTTTGCCATCCGAACGGGATCACTTCGATAGGCAATGGAAAGCGGCCGAGGCGCTCGAAGACTTTTTTATCGTCCACGACGGCGACCATTTTCTTCGATGCCGCCGCCACGATCTTCTCCCACAACAGGCACGCGCCACCACCCTTGATCATGCTGCCCCGGTGATCGATTTCATCGGCGCCGTCGATGGTGACATCGAGCTGGTCGATCGTGCCGAGATCCGTCAACGGCACGCCGAGTTCAAGCGCGAGTTCACGCGTTGCATTCGATGTTGGCACGCCCACGACCTCGAAGCCCCGCTCGACGCGCGCAGCCAGCGCCCGCACGAACCAGTGCGATGTCGTGCCCGAGCCAAGCCCGACCTTCATGCCCGGACGCAGATAATGATCGATCGCCTTGATGCCCGAAGCCAGTTTCGCTTCGTCCTGTGCCGATGCCGGTTTCATCGTTGCGTAACCCGGTTCGATATGCGTGCCCATATGTGTCTCCTTTATCAATCAATCCATGAATTTGTCGGTGAACCACGGGTCGAGCGCCGCGAGATTATCGGGTAGCTTGCGGCCCTGGCGCAGGCCGAGCATTGCAACGAGCATGTTGACCACCAGCAAATGGTTGATGCGCGCGGTGAGCGGCGTGTAGAGCTCGGTGTTCTCGTAAGCAGGCACGCCGATGGCGAGGTCACAGGTCTGCGCAAGACGCGATCCGGGCGCGCAAATGGCAATGGTGACGGCGCCGTTGCGGCGCGCCATGCCCGCGGCCATCACGAGCGCCTTGGTCGATCCGGAATGCGAGAAGAACACGGCGACTTCATCGTTTCGCAACGTAGGCGCAAGCAGCAATTGCTTCTGCGAATCGAGCACCACGCGGCAATGAAGCCCCAGCCGAAAGAACTTGTGCTCGGCATCGAACGCAATGGTTTCGGAGATGCCGAGGCCGAAGAGAAAGATCCCCTTTGCATCGATAAGACGGCTCGCCGCTTCATCGATAGCTGCTGCCTGCACATCCGAGTTGAAGCGCTGGATTGCATGCAGGGAGTTCGTGATGATCTTGCTGCAGACGCTTTCAGGGGTATCGGCGTCAGTGATCGACTCGTATTCGAACGGCGCTTGCGGAATCAGCCCCTGGCCGAGCTGCACCTTGAAGTCCTGGTAATCGGCGCAATCGAGCCTGCGAAAAAAACGCACGACCGTCGGGTCACTCGTTTGCGCCGCCAGCGACAACTCCGCCATGCTCATCTTGAGCACGGCTTCGGGCGAGCTCAGCAGCACGTCGGCTATGCGCGAACTCGCGCCCGTCAGTTCGGGACGTTCAAGCGCGATCCGGCGCAAGAGGTCATTTCTCATTGGGTTCCCGGACGATCGCGCCGGCGGACGCGGCGCTGATGGCGAGCAGATCTACAAACGCGGCGAGCCTCGACGCAGCAGGCACGTCCACCGCCGGCCCGGTTCCCCAGTCGACGATGAAACACCGCACGTGGGCATCGCGCGCGCATTGCGCATCGATGGTCGTATCGCCGATGTAAAGCGCCCGATCCGGCGCAACGTTCATGCGCTCCAGCGTGGTCAGCAAATGCTGCGGGTGCGGCTTGCGTTCGGGCAAGGTATCGCCGCCGACGATCGACGTGAAGTAGCGTTCAAGATCGAAATGCTTCAGCACGGCTTCGGCCAGGAATTGCGCCTTGTTCGTGCACACGCCGAGCGCAATACCCGCTGCATGAAGCGCGGGAATGGCGTGCAGCGCGTCCTGGTACACCGTCGAATATTCGACCGGATGCTGCTTGTAGAGCGTGAGATAGGTCTCGACATCAGCGGCGACTCGCGCCTGGTCGAGCGTCAGTCCAAGCCCTTTATAAAGCTTGTCGATCAGGCCATACGACCCTTCGCCAATGAACTGTTCGACGAAGTGAACCTCTTGCGGCGGCAAGCCGCGCGTCGCAAGCATGCGATTGACGGCGCTCGTGATGTCCGGCGCGGTATCGACGAGCGTGCCGTCGAGATCGAAGACGATGCCGGCGACCCGCGTGCCGGCAGAAATGGCGGCGTCAGTTGTTGTCATGTTGCCTCGATCGGAGAAGTCGGTTGCAAGGGGACATTTTTATTCGTCGGGGCGGCCTCTGCCGCAATCTGTGCCATGACGGGTTGCAGCGCGTCGTAGAGGCCGCGGAACGTGCTGAAGCGCGACGCATAGAGCGGATCGAGCGCGCGATCGGGCGCCGTGCGGCTCGTCACTTCGAGCGTTGCGACGGCTTCATCGAGCGTTGTCCACCAGCCGCTGCCCACGCCCGCCGCGAGCACCGCGCCATATGCGCCGCCCTCGGCTGCGCCCGTGACGGTCGTCACTTCGCGCTGCAGCACGTCGGCGAGAAGCTGCGACCAGAACGGCTCGCTCATCGCACCACCGGATGCGCGAATTTCATCGCAAGCCAGTCCCGACGATACACACAGCGCAGCGATTGTACGGATGTTCAGCAGCACGCCTTCCATGACGCTGCGCACGAGGTGCGGACCGCCGTGCATCGATGTCAAACCGATCCAGGCGGCGCGGCCGTCAGCGGCGACGTGCGGGCAGCGCTCGCCGAGCAGGTATGGCAGGAACAACAGGCCGCCGGAGCCGGCCGGCGCTTCACGCGCCATCGATATCATGCGCTCGAAGCTCAATGCGCCGGTTGCTGGCGAGACGCTTGCCAGCGCCTGTTTCAGCCATTCGAACGCGCCGCCGGCAGTTAACGTCACGCCCATCACATGCCATCGGCCCGGCGCGTTGCCGCACGAGATCTGCAACTGGCCGGTCGGGACCGGGCACGAGCGCATCCCGCCCGCGACGATCCCTGCCGTGCCGAGCGTCACGCCAAGCGGCCCGCTGTCGATGACGCCCATCGACGTGGTCTGGATCACCGAATCGCCGCCGCCGCCGAAGACCGGCGTCGCGGGCGGCAAGCCCCATCGCGCGGCAAGGTCGGGCAACAAGACACCGGTCCTGTCCGACGACTCCACGACCTCAGGCAAGATGCTTTCCGGCAAGTCGAGCAAACGCATCAGCGGCCTGGACCACCTGCGGTTGCGGACATCGAAAAGTCCCGTGCCCGATGCATCCGATACATCCGTTACATGCTCGCCCGTCAGCCGCAGGCGCAGGTAATCCTTCGGGTTCAACATGCGACGCAAGCGCGCGAACAGCTCGGGTTCGTGCTCGCGCATCCACAGCAGCTTGCCCGCCGTGAAACCTGGCAGCATGCGGTTCTGTACGAGCTCGAGCAAGCCCTGCAGGCCGCCCGCCTTCGCGGTGATTTCGTCGCAATGGGGCGCCGCGCGCTGGTCGCACCAGAGGATCGCGGGACGCAGCACGTGGTCGTGTTTGTCGAGCGCGATCAGGCCGTGCATCTGGCCGCTCAACCCGATGCCTTGCACCGCGCGCCGGTCAGGCAAGCGCGCGAGCACTTCCGTCACGGCCTTGTCCGCCGCGCGCCACCAGTACTCGGGGTCCTGCTCGGCCCAGCCGGGCCGCAGGCTCATTACCGGGTAATCGCCGACCGCTTTCGCGGCCACCTGCCCGCGGCTGTCGACTGCGATCACCTTGCACGCCGAGGTGCCGATATCGATACCGAGAAGATAGCGTTCCATCGACGTCCCCGTCATGCGCCGTGCCGAAGCCGCACGTGCTTGAGATGCAAGTAGCTTTCCATGCCTTCGTGGCCGTGTTCGTAGCCTGTGCCGCTTTGCTTGCGGCCACCGTAAGGCGCGTTCATGATGCCGGCATCGACATGATTGATTGACACGTTGCCGAAGTCGAGCCGCTTGCTCAGCGTGAAACTTTCCTTGATGTTTTCCGTGTATGCGTAGGCCGCAAGACCCGACGGCGTACCGTTAGCCTCGGCAATGGCGTCATCGAGCGAACGATACTGCGCCACGCCGATCACCGGCCCGAACGTTTCCTCGTGCATCACGAGCATCCCGGGCGTGCAGTCGGCAATGACCGTGGGCGCGTAGTACAAACCGCGCGTTGCGCCATCGGGACGTCCGCCGCCACAGAGAATTTGCGCACCATGCTCGCGCGCATCGGCGACGTGACGTTCGACCTTGGCCACGCCTGCGCGGGTTGTCATGGGACCGACATCGGCGTTCTCACGCAGGAGCCCGTCTGCGACCACGAGGCTGCGTGCGCCCGACGCCAGTTGATCGACAAAGCGTCCGTAGACCGACTCATGCACGTACGCACGATTGATCGAAATGCAGATCTGCCCGGCGTTGCGAAACGCGCGGCGCAAGGTGCCCGCAACCGCACGTTCTATATCAGCGTTCCCCGTCACGATCAGCGGACAGCTCCCGCCCAGTTCCAGCGAAAGCGGCGTGATCCCACGCACCGTCCGGTAGATGTCTTCTCCTGCAGCTTGCGAACCGGTGAACGCGACTTTATCGATGTCAGGATGGCCGACCAGCAAACGCCCCGTCTCGCGGGCGCCCATGACAAGGTTCGCCACGCCCGGCGGCAGACCCGCCTCGTCCAGGCATCGAAACAATTCCTGCGCGCTCGACGGTGTGTATTCCGACGGTTTCACGACAATCGTGCACCCCGCCGCCAGTGCCGCTGCGAGTTTCCATCCGATCAGCTCGACCGGATAATTCCACGGCGCGATCGCCCCGACCACGCCCACGGGTTCCTTCTCTACGATGCTGATGAAGCCGTCGTCTTCGTTCGGAATCGTGCTGCCGAAGACGCGTACCGCTTCTTCCGCGTAGTAGTGAAACGCCTTCGCGAGTTTCTTCGCTTCGCCGCGCGCCTCGCCGAGCGGCTTGCCCATCTCTTCGGTAATCGCAGTGGCGATAAGGCGCTCGGCCAGCGTGACTTTATCGCCGATGGCATGCAGCAACTGCGAGCGCTCGAACGGGTTGGTCCATCGCCATGTTTGCCATGCTTCTTTGGCTGCGGCCACGGCTGCATCGACGACCGGAGCACGCGCGTCCGGGGCGCGGGCAATGATCTGTTCCGTACCCGGGTTCATCACGTCGAGCCATTCGGTCTCGCCGCCATTGCCGAAGCGGCCGTCGATATACATCTCGCACTGTCTTGGATCGGTCATGTCTTTGAATGCCTGAAAAGTACTTTGAGCCGGCTCATTGCGCGACGAAGTTCACGCGAATGGCATCGACCGCCACGGCGATAAAGATCAGCACGCCGCCGATCATCTGCACATAAAACGACGGCACCGACGTGATCGCAAGCCCGACGTGGATCACCGTCAGCAGCAAGACGCCGCCAAGAATCCCCGCTGCGCCGCCGCGTCCGCCGAACACGCTGACCCCGCCGATGATCGGCGCCGCGATTGCATAGAGCAGGAATCCTTCGCCCTGATCGGACGTGATCGCCATTTGCCACGCAGCCAGCAATTAACCCGCGACGCCGGAAAGAAATCCCGACAACGTGAACGCGATGACCTTCACCCGGTTCACGCGGATACCGGCCGAGTTTGCCGCGAGCGCATTCCCGCCGGTCGCATAAAGGCTTCGGCCGAGCACGGTCTTGCGCAACAGGAAGCCCATGCCGATCAGCGCGACGAGAAACACAACCGGCATCACCGGCCAGTTGCCAATGGTGTACTGCCCGATCCAGATAAAGCTGTTGGGCATGTCCGAGATGGTATTGCCTTGCGTGACCGCCAAGAGCGAGCCTTGCAGCACGATCATCACGGCGAGCGTCTGGATCAGCGAGACCATCCGCAAGCGCGTGACACACAGGCCATTGAAGAAGCCGATCGCCGTCGCCGCCGCAATGCCGAGCGGGACGCCGATCGCCGGCGACATGCCGAGCCGCGTGCTGATGATCGCGCCGATTGCCGCTGAAAATCCCATATTGCTCGCTATCGACAGGTCGATCTCGGCGACCATCAGCGGCAGCGATACCGCCAGCGCAAGAAGGCCGAGCACGGTCGCCTGCACCAGCACGTTCTGCAGGTTCGAGACCGTGAAGAAGAACGGATTGAGCACGCCGAACACAATCACGAGCGCGGCAAGCCACAGCCACACCACGTTCTGGAACAGCCATTGCACGCTGTGTTTTGCGGGCCGCTTTGCCGCGGCGGGGGGCGCCGCCGGCGGAACGCTCGCGGAGATATTGCTCCTGGGTTGCATGATCCGTCTCCTGAGTTTTAGTGTGTAAGTGCGCTGCTGGCGGCGCCGAATGCCGACTGCAGGATGGAGTCTTTATCGATGTCCGCGCCGGTGTATTCCTGGCTCACCTCGCCATCCACGAACACGCAGACGCGATCGACCATCCGCACCATTTCGTCCAGGTCGCTCGTGATCACGATCACGCTCAGGCCCTCGCGCGTAAGGGCATCGATGATGCGATGAACCTCTTCCTTCACGCCTACGTCAATGCCGCGCGTGGGTTCGTCGAGGATCAGCAGTTTGGGTTCCGTGGCGAGCACGCGGCCCAGACACACCTTCTGCTGGTTGCCGCCGCTCAATGTGCCGAGCAGCACCTTTGGCGTCGCCGCCTTGACCCTGAGGTGTTCGAAGTAGCGCTTGACCACCGAGCGCTCGGCGGGGGCATCGATGACGCCAGCCTTGGAAACTTTCGCAAGACTCGACATGGTGATGTTCTGCGCGATGCTTTGCAGGCCGACGAGTCCATCGCGATGCCGGTCGTCGGACAGATACGCGATGCCGTTCGCGAACGCCGCTTGCGGATGATCGGGGAAATCCATCTCCCGATTGCCATGTCTGATGCGGCCGCGGCTCGCGCGATTGAGCCCGAACAGCGCGAGGCCAAACTCCTTCGCCCCTGAACCCGGCAAGCCCGCAAACCCCACGATCTCCCCAGGCTTGATGCTGAATGACTCTATATTGATGTTGCGTGCCTGAAGTCCGCTGACCTGCCACGCGGCTTCGCCTTGAATATGACGTTCGTCATCACCTTCGCCGTGCGCCCGGTGGAACAACGGCACATCGCGGCCGATTACCAGCTCCGACAACGCATCCGAATCGATCCCGTCAAGATTGTCCATCTCCCCAGCAAGCCGCCCGTTGCGCAGCACGGTCACGCCGTCGCAGATGCTCAGGATCTCTTCGTTGTAGTGCGAGATGAACACAAAGCTCACGCCCTGCGCCTTGAGGCTTTGCATGAAACCGAACAGATGATCGCGGTCCGCGAGCGTGAGCGCGGCGGTCGGTTCATCGAGGATCAGCAGCTTGCCGCCGCTGTACAGAGCACGAAGGATGTTCAGCTTGCGCTTGGCGACTGCCGAGAGTTCGCGCGCCGACATGCGCGGGTCGAGCCCCGTGCCTTCCAGCGCCTTGACCGCGTTCGCCATCAGCGCGCGCTGATCGACGGTCTTCGTGAAACCGCGCTTCACGGGCCAGTGGCCAAGCATGAGGTTGTCGGCGACCGACATGGACTCGACGATCATCGGCTCCTGCGTGACGAGGAACACGCCGCGCGCTTCCATCTGCTTGACGTCAAAGCCCTGCACCTCTTCACCCGCAAATTCGATGCTGCCTTCCGTCGGCGATATCAAGCCTGAAATCAGCCCGACAAGCGTGGACTTCCCCGCGCCGTTTTCGCCGAGCAGGCCGTGAATCGTGCCGCGCCGGATGTTGACCGACACGTGATCGAGCGCGACGACCGCCTTGTAGCGCTTGACGATATCGCGGGTCCTGAGAATATATTCCGTGCTGCTGGTATCTGCCATGTCCGACCATCCGGTTGCTGTTACCGGTCCGCGCCGTGACGCGGACCGGAAGACTCAACGTGCGCCAAGCGGCGGCCTAGCTGTAGCGCAGGCCCCATTCGTTGTAAGCGATGTTGCCCCACTGGCGCTTGTCCTTGACCGAGTTGCCATCGACTACGAAGGGCTGGATCACGAGGCTCGGACCTGTCACGGACTTCGTGATTTCCGCCTTCTCCCAGAAGTACTGGCTGTTCTGATATGGCCCGAGCGGCACGGGTTGGCCCTTCAATGAATACTTGTCGAGCATCTCGACCGTGATCTGCGCATAGGCGATCGGATCCTGCGATACGACCGCGTCCATGTAACCGTCGCCGATCCACTGGAGCGCAGCCGGTTCACCGTCGATATTCACGAAAATCACGTGGCCCTGCTCGCCGACTTTCTTCCACTTACCCTTTTGCTGCAGCGCGGTCACAATGCCGCGCGCGGGTGAATCGCTGGGCGCATGCACGGCGTCGAGATCAGGATATTCCGAGAGCGTGGCGAGCGTCACTGACAGCATGTTCTTGAGCAGCCCTTCAGTCGGGCGGCTGATCAGCTTGATGTCCGGATACTTCTTGAAGGTCGCCTCGAGCCCTTCCTTGCGAAGACGCCATGCCACCGATTGCAGCGCGCCGTAGCAGTTGAGCACCGTGCCCTTGGTCGAACCGTTCTTCTTCTTGAGCGCCGCGACGATGGCTTCGGCCGCCATCACGCCGCCGGCGTAATTGTCGAAGTCGACGGTGATCGATACATCGCCGGCGAGCGCGGGGGTATCGATGATGCCGACCGGAATCTTCTTCATGTTGTACTTCTTGATCACGCTCGCGATAGCCTGGCTGTCGATCGGGTCCGCGATGATGGCAGCCGGGTTCTTGAGCAACAGGCTCTGCCATTGCTCGAGCTGGGTCGTGGTGCTGAAGTTCGCGTTGACCGCCTGGAACGTCCAGCCCTTCGCCTCGACCGCGCGCTTTACCGCCTCCTGTTGCGTCGCGAAGAAGTAGTAATCGAGGCTCTTGTTGCTGAAAGGCACGAGCGGCTTTTGCTGCGCGAGCGCCAGTGGCGAAAGGGAAAGCGCGCCTGCGGTCGCGGCCATGTCGACCAAGAACTTGCGGCGGGAAACCGGTTTTGAAGCAGATTGTGAAGCTGACTCTGATGCGAAGGCCTTTGAATCATCATCCATGGTTTGTCTCCTCTCATGGCAATACAGGCGATTTCTGCTTTTCGACAGTCTGCGTCGGTCGCCGAAGTTGTAGTGAACAACAATTTGAACCGTAGTATTACGACGCAATGTAAAGGACTGAACGGTGGATCACAATCTAGGGTTTACGTGATTCAAATACTTGTTTCAGCGCAATAAATTTGCTGCGGCGCGGCGATTTACTTACTCAAAGCGTAAAAATTACGATATCAATACACGCATTACCGGTTGGAAAATGCGTTGTTCACGTAGCAACACTACTTTTTGATACGAAATTAACAAAAATCGCACCGTTAGATTGGTCACCCGCTCCGCATTGCCCGCAGCCTGCCGCCTAGCGCCATCCCACTACAATGTTTTCCTGCGCTTCGGCTCACCTAAAGCCGATATGACAAAACAGGTACGAGGACAAACGCATGACACAGCTTTTCGATTTGAGTAACCGCACCGCGCTTGTCACCGGTTCGGCGCGTGGCATTGGCTTCGCGCTCGCTGAAGGACTCGCGAATGCGGGCGCTGCGGTGATCATCAACGGAACGAGACCCGATACCGTCGACGAAGCGGTCTCGCGCCTCGTGAGCAACGGCTTGAAAGCGCAAGGCCGTGCGTTCGATGTCACGAACGAACAAGCCGTCAAGGATGCGTTCACGCACTGGGACGAACATGGCGTGCAGATCGATATCGTCATCAACAATGCAGGCATTCAATTTCGAAAGCCGCTTATCGAGCTTGAGCTGGGCGACTGGCAACGCGTGATCGACACCAACCTCACGAGCGCGTTCATCGTGTCCAAGGAAGCGGCGAAGCGCATGATCGCGCGCGGGAATGGCGGCAAGATCGTGAACATCGGATCGCTCACGAGCGAAGGCGCGCGCGCGACCGTGGGCGCCTACACCGCCGCGAAGGGTGGCATCAAGATGCTGACGCGCGCGATGAGCGCGGAATGGGCGGCATCGAATATCCAGGCGAACGCGATTGGCCCGGGGTACATCCTCACCGACATGAACAAGCCGCTGGTCGAGAATCCCACCTTCGATGCATGGGTGAAAAGCAGCAACCCGTCTCAGCGCTGGGGCACGCCGGAGGAACTTGTCGGCACGGCGGTGTTCCTGTCGTCGGCGGCGTCGAGTTATGTGAACGGGCAGATCATCTACGTCGATGGCGGGTGGCTTGCCGTGCTTTGAAGCCTGACGCGCGGGTTCAAAAAAAACCGGCGTTCGTTCGTTTAAGTAGCGCACGTGGATACTTCGCATAAATAATCCTGTTGCCATAACGAATTCAAGCCACATAATCGCCAATACGACCGCTTCAGTCAGACCGCATCCAAGCCACTCGACAAAGCAGGCCCGCGACATGGAGATGCCATGAGGTTTCTGGTGGCCGATGACCACGAACTGATCCGGCAAGGCGTGAAATCGCTGCTGCGCGGGCTCGACCCCGACGCCCAGTTCGACGAAGCCGATAGCTGGGAAACGCTCGCTGCCGCTGCGAGGCCGGAA
This sequence comes from Burkholderia sp. PAMC 28687, assembly GCF_001577465.1. NCBI lineage: Bacteria > Pseudomonadati > Pseudomonadota > Betaproteobacteria > Burkholderiales > Burkholderiaceae > Burkholderia > Burkholderia sp. PAMC 28687. The sequence goes on along the minus strand of NZ_CP014506.1, from coordinate 743,504 downwards.
GCGAACCACGACCTCGCGATAGTCGACCTGCACATGGCCGGCATGGAAGGTGCAGCGTCGCTGCAAACGCTGCTGAAGGCGAATCCGGCACTGCCGCTGGTGGTGTTGTCGGCGGAGGAGTCAGCCGACGAAATGCGTGCGGTGCTTGCTGCCGGCGCACTCGGTTTCGTGCCGAAACGCGAACCCGCAAGCGTGATGCTCAAGGCAATCGAGCTCGTGCTTCTCGGCGGCGCCTACGTTCCCATTGAAGCGCTGAGTCTGCTCGGACCCGGGCAGGCCCCTGCGCCCGTTGCCGAACGTTCCGGGGCGGCTGTCGTGGAGGCGTTGCCGGTCGGTATCCAGCCGCATCATCGGCATCTGATGGAAAACCTGTCGCCACGCCAGCAGGAAATCATGCGGCTCGTGTACCGCGGCTGGACCAACAAGATGATCGCGCGGGAACTCGGTGTCGCCGAGGGAACCGTCAAGGTGCATCTGTCGGTCATGTTCCGGGCGCTATGCGTGCACAACCGGTCAGCGGCGATCGCACTGATTGGCGGCTGGCTTGAAACCGGCCGTACGCTCTGATTACGATGCCGGCGGCTGGCGCTCCAGCGCCGCGTTGCGTTCGCCCTGCTGCCAGAGGGCGTCGAGCGTGCGGCGCAAGCGGGCCGGCGTCACCGGCTTGTGCAGCACGGGAATCCCTTGCGCGGCGAGCGTGCTGAGCTCGGACGACGCCATGTCGCCCGTGATCATCAGCGTGACGATGTCGCCATCGCCCCGCTCCCACAACGCCTGCCGCACCGCGCGAACAGCCTGCGCGCCGGTTCGGTGATTGCCGAGCTGGTAATCGCAAAGCAGCGCATCGGGAACGAAATCGTCTTCAACGGCTTGCACCGCAGCGCGCTCGTCCCGCACGCTTCGCACGGTGCAACCCCAGCGGCCAAGCAGGCGTTCGAGTGCGGCAAGAATGGCGGGATCATCGTCGATGCAAAGAATCCGCCTTCCCGCAGCCGTTGGCCCGGTCAACGCCACATCACTGAGCCTTGCGGTGATCGTGATCAGGTCCGGGTCGCCGCGCTTGACCGGCACGCCGACTGTCGTGCCGCGTCCCGGTGAGGAGCGCAACGTGACATCGCCGCCAAGCAGTTTCACCAATCGTCTGACAGTAGGCAAGCCGAGCCCGTGTCCCTGCCGCGGTTTTTCATCAGGCAGCCTCGCCTGATAAAACTCTTCGAACACGAGTTCGTGTTCTTCCGGCGCAATGCCAATCCCCGAATCACGTACCTCGATCCGTCCACTTCGATATCCCATCCATATCGCGCCGCGCTCGGTGTATCGAATCGCGTTCGATATCAGGTTGCCCAGCACGCGCTCGAGCAATACAGGGTCAGAGAAGGCGACCGCATCCGTCGGCGCGATGCGCAATGCGAGACCCTTGGCGGCGGCGAGCGGACGGTATTGGTTATCGATACGAGTGAAAATCTCCGCGAGGCGAAAGTGCAGCGGGATCACCTGCGTGACACCGCTTTCAAGGCGCGCCAGATCGAGCACCTGATTAAAGAGCCCGTTCAGTGCTTCGACATTTGAAATGATGCCGTCGGCCGTTTCGCTGCGTTGAGCACCGGAGGCCAACGTGTCCCTCAACGATTCGGCAAGCAAGCCGATCGCATGCAACGGCTGGCGCAGATCGTGACTGGCGGCTGCGAAAAAACGCGTCCTCGCGCGGCTCGCCTCTTCCGTCACCCGCTGCTGGATGGCGAGCGATTCAGCCAGCCGCTGCTGGTTCACCCGCGCCTCCACGACCCGCCGGAAGAGTGTCCGGTAGCGCGCGGCGTAGAAGTTCATCGCGATGAAAAACACCACGAGCACCGAGCCAATTACGATGCGGTCGCGCGTGGGCGAGGTGAAGTTCAGCACCACCGCGGGCATCAGGAGCAACGGAATCGCGCTGGAAAAATTGAAGAGGTCGAAGCCGCTCGACATGAAAACACCCGCCGCCAGCGTCACCAGCAGCACGGTATGGAGGACGGGAAGATCGGCTTGCTGGCTGTGGAACGCGAACCAGATCGACAAGCCGGGCGCGCTATACAGCACAATACTTCGCAGCGCGTGAAGGTTGATCCACTTGCGTGGCGCGAATGTCGCCGGCCAATGACGGTTCCACGCCCACAGTGCTATTCCGCCAAAATTAGCGATGCTGTAAAAGACAATCCAGGCGGTGAACAGGCCTCGATGCGCAATTGAACCGAAATAAACTGCGCTTATAGCCGCAATGGCTAACCAGTGCGTAAAGAATGCAATGGGGTCCTGAGCATAAAGAACCTTGGCGAGGTCTTTGTCTATTTCCCGCCGCATTGGATCGTTCTGCATCCTGTCAGCCCCTTTTTTACAAGATGCGCGCCTGGCTGACGCACGTGGGAACGACTTGCTAAAACGACACTGGACATAACGGTGGGGGCGTCGAGCCGCCTTAAGACCTTACACAAGTTTACCCGACGGCTATTACTTTAGCCATATGGCGCAACTCGCATCCAGTCACCATACTTCGCTCGACATCCAATAAAACATACGAGGGAGAGCAACATGGACACCATGACCGCGCACGCGCGTATCGCGAACCTTGACACCGCAATACTTCCGGATCTCTGGCGCCGCCGCACCCATCTGTCGCATGACGAAATGGTGTCGATGTACCATTTGGTGCGCGGCGCGTTGCGCGCTTACCACCCGCTCGAACTCCAGTCACTTCGCGAAGACAAGGAAGAGCTCGTCGCGCAGTTCATTTACGCCAAGGTGCTGCGTCTGGAACCGGGTCACTCCACGGCGAAGTCCTGCGCTGAAAGCGCGCCATCGAACAACTATGCCATTTGCGCCTATTTCAGACGCTATCTGATCGATTGCCTGCGCAGCGCGAGCCATCAGCGCAATGTATCGATGGAAGTGAGCGGCATCGATCAGCAAGTCGATGAACATGCTCAGGCTATAGAAGATCCCGTCAGGTCGGTGCTCCTGCAATACGGACTCGATGAATCCCGCGTGCGGCACATGGCGCGCTGCTTCATAAGCGCGCTTGACCGGCACGAGCGTGTGGTGCTCGCGGGGACGCTCGGCCGCGATTCGGGCCGCAAGGGCGGCCTCTCGCGAATCGCGGCCGAGCACAAGGTGCCTTCTTATCACTATCGTGCAGTGAAACTGGGCGTGGCGTTGCGGAAAACGGCGCGTCCCGCGGATTTCGCTGCAACGAAGATCGGCTGCTGGTTGAGCGACATTGTCGGCATCCCGATCAACGAAGAGAATCAGCCGGTGATGCTGGTCGTGCTCGATCTGCTCGCAGCCGAGTCAGTTGAGGGCGTGAATGGGTATCCGGTCGAATCTGCCAGTGAAGATGCAAGCGCTCATGCAAACGACTACGCAGGCGAATACGCAACTACGCCCGCAGCCGCGTGAAGCCGTCGTCGCTCCATTCTTCTGAATTCACGCCGTGATGCACGAAGAATAGACCGTCCGGATCGTATCGCCGCTTGATCGCCAGCAGCCTCGGATAGTGCACGCCCCAGAATGCGTCTTGCCAGTCGCGCTCGAAGAAATCACTCTCCGATACATACGAGCCCGCACGCGGCACCACGGTTCGCAGTGTCGCCGTCGCTTTCGCGATGCGGCTGGCAGCATGGCGGGCAACGCGGATATCAGGTTCATGTCCAGCGATACCGGGCAATGCCGGCGGCCCTTCGCCAGAGATGATTGCAAGCGCGAAGGCATCGAGCACGGCGGGGTTCATGGCGGTATCGCGGGTGGCCGTTCGCGCATCGTCCGATGCCCCCGCGAGTCCCTTGTTGAAATGCAGCGTCACGCCCCAGTCCCGCGTGCTGGCAAACAACGCATTCACACAACGCGCCCGCTCGCCCTCGTCCAACAACGATGCAGGCAGCCACGTCGAGTGATACCCGTAGAGAAACTGCCCCGCTTCCGCCGCGTCGGCGCTCCAGAAGACGTTGCCGGGCGACGCGCCCGTCCGGTTGTCCGCGGCCATCACGCCCGGCGCAAAGCTTCCATGAAGGCCGGGTCCCAGAAACGCTGCGCGGGAACTGCGATGATCTTCGCCGCCTTCGGCATGTAGAAGTCGCTCGGCGACTTTGCGATCCAGTCGAAGAACGGTTGCCAGACGCCGGCGGCCTGATCCTCGTTCAAACCCTGGAACACCATCGATATATTGAGGGTGTTGTTGCCGCGAAAGCTCACCGTCTCGCCCCAATGCGGATTGAAGAGCCTGCTTGCATAAAAGCGCATGAACTCACTGGTCAAGCGCTTGAACGCGGCGTCGGATGAAGCTCCGACCGCGCCAAACACCGCGCCGAACTGCTCGGGAAGGTCGTGCGTCTTGAGTGTGAGGCGCGTTATCACGCCGAGGCTCCCGCCTCCGCCACCTTTCAGGCCCCAGAAAAGATCCGGATTGGAGCACGGGTTTGCGATCCGCACGGCGCCGTCGGCGGTGACGACTTCCGCTTGCAGCAACGAGGCCGCCGCCGTGCCGAACCGCTTCGAGAAGTTGCCGAAGCCGCCGCCCTGAACGAGTCCCGCAACGCCGACAGTAATGCACCCGCCGCCTTGCACATAGCGGCCGGCGCGGGTGGTGACAGCATCGTAGACATGACTCCAGAGCGCGCCCGCCTCCACGGTCACAGCCGGTTGCGCAGGCTGACGCCCCTCGCAACCCTCGCCGATGAACGCATCATGCAGCGTGACCTCGTGCATGGCGTGCGTCCAGATCAACAGCGAGTCGGCCGCGTTCGATGTCCCCTGATAACTGTGACCGCCACCCTTCACGACCAGCCGCAGCCGATGCCTGCGCGCGAAGTTCACCGCTCGGGCTACATCGCGTGCGCTGGTTGCGTTGAGCGCATAGACGCTTGGCGACGATGTCCATGCGTCGAGGTAGCCGGATGTTTGCGTGAGCGCGGCGGAATCGCTTATGAAGTACGGGTTCTTGAGCTGGCCGAAGATATCGGCGCATGCAGTGCTCGCGGGCGATTGGGCGCACGCGGCAAACGGCGATTCGACCTTGAGAAGATGGCCGCCGACCGCGTTGTTGAGTGCATCCCATTGTTGCTTCGATGGCCAGCCGGGCTCATCCGGCCGCACGCGCCGCATGGTCGGCCCGTCCAATACTGCCGCCATTGCCGCCCTCACCGGCACGCCGCCAACAAGCGGCGCGGCCAGCGCTCCTTTAAGCCAGGTCCGCCTGTCTAAAGCGCACATGTCTCCTGTCACCTCGCGATTGCTGACGCTGATGCGTCTATTTGACCGTCTGGATCACTTCAAAACCTTCGAACTCCGGATGCCCCAGATAGAGCGAGCGCGTTTCATTGCCGGCATTCCGGTGTGCCGCGCGAAACGCATCGCTTTTGGTCCAGCCTTCGAAAGCGTCGTAGTTCGACCAGATCGTATGGCTGGAATAGAGTAAGTGATCTTCCTTTTGAGGACCTTTCAAAAGGTGGAATTCCACAAAACCCGGCACCTCCTTGAGATGCGTGTCCCGGCTAGTCCAGAGATCCTCGAACGCGGTCTCGGACCCGAGGGCCACTTTGAAACGGTTCATGGCGATATACATATGGTCAGCTCCTTTGATCGGTAAAGTGTGACGGCGCACCAGTTTATCGCCATCGCGCGGGGCTTGTTTCAGGGCAGGATGAAACGCCCGAATGCGGCTCTGAATGCGGCTCTCCGGTAGCCTGTACACCGGGATTGCGCCTGCTGGTCCGCAAGCGGGCTCGTGCTGCTGGTGGTATCGTGCCGCATCCGGACGTCCTTGGCCATTCGTACGTTTTTTCATTTGTTCGCGTGCCTTTCATTTGCGCAGTGCGATGGCGCAGCCGCAATCTGCGTTCGCCAAATTCCCGCAGTCCGCTGTCAGTACGCGTCGAACACGAGTATTCCGTCATTCAATCTGTGGAGCATGCATGTCCCCGAATTCCCCGTCGGCCGCCACGGGTCCAGCCCAGGTCAAGATGACCAGCGGCCTGATCGCGTTGTTCGCTTTCTGCTGCGGCGCCATTGTCGCCAACCTGTACTATGCGCAGCCGATCATCGAAATGATCGGGCCGGATGTTCACTTGTCGAGCGGCGCGGCGAGCCTGATCGTCTCGCTCACGCAAATTGGTTATGCGCTCGGGTTATTCTTCCTCGTGCCGCTCGGCGATCTGCTGGAAAACCGCAAACTGATGATCGCGACGGCGCTGGTTTCCATCGCCAGCCTCGCGGCGGCCGCGCTCGTTCATCAGCCACACGCGTTCCTTGCCATCTCGCTGCTCGTCGGCTTCAGCTCGGTCGCGGTGCAGATCCTGATCCCGCTCGCCGCGCACCTTGCGCCCGATGAAACACGCGGACGGGTCGTCGGCACGATCATGGGCGGCCTGCTGCTGGGTATCATGCTGTCGCGGCCCATATCGAGTTTCGTGGCGGGTCACTTCGGGTGGCGCGTGGTGTTCGGTTCTGCCGCCGTGCTCATGGCAATCGTGACAGCGTTTCTTGCGTTCACCATTCCGTCGCGCCAGCCCGATCACAAGGCCACCTATGTGCAACTGATCCGCTCGCTCGGCACGCTCGTCGCGACCATGCCGGTCCTCCGGCATCGTGCGTTGTATCAAGGGCTGATGTTCGCCACGTTCAGCTTGTTCTGGACCGCCGTGCCCGTCGAGCTGATCCGCCATCACGGGCTGACGCAGAACGGCGTCGCGCTGTTTGCGCTGGTCGGCGCAATGGGCGCGACGTCGGCGCCACTTGCAGGGCGGCTCGCCGATGCCGGTCATTCCCGGCTCGGCACCCTGATTGCCTTGATCCTCGCCGCGTTGTCGTTCATGCCTTTGCTCATCCATCCCGCGTGGGGCGTGGCCGGCCTCGTGGTGACGGGAGTCGTGCTTGACTTTGCCGTGCAGATGAACATGGTGATCGGCCAGCGCGAGATTTATGGACTTCATGCCGCAAGCCGTAATCGTTTGAATGCGCTTTATATGACCAGCATTTTCATAGGCGGTGCATGCGGATCGGCGGTTGCGAGCACGTTGTTCGAGCGCGGCGGCTGGACCTTGATTGCGAGCGTCGCCAGCGTGTTTCCGCTTCTCGCCTTGCTGCATTATCTGTTCGTCGGACGCTCGGCTACGCGACTTGCCTGAGCCGCTTCAAAGCGGCACGACTTCGTTGAACTTCGCGTAGTCGATATGCGTTTCGCCGTTCTGCACCGAGAGCAAATCGACGTATCGATGGCCGTATAAAATTGACTCAGGCGGCCAACTGCGGCGCGCCTGCATGGGCTGCATGGTGGTTTCGTCGAGACCTTCCACCATCAGCATCAATTCGGCGTTGCTTGCTTCGAGCGACTCGAGCGTCTCTCCGTGGAGCGGACTGTTTTCATCGATCACATGAATCAGGCTCCAGCTCAGCAGAAATGCCGGATGCTGGTCGCGGATGAGCGGCAGGTCGTGCACCTTGCGCGAGAAAAAGCCTTCAGGGGTAGTCTCCGAACGTATCACGCGCATCCGCGCCTTAGCCTCGACAATGACGTTCTGCCGCGCATTCGCGGCGCGAACCATCAGCGTCAGACGGCCATCGATAGGACGAACCACAGCATTGTTCGCGAACAGAATGCGCGCGCGAGGCCGCGAGAACCGCGCGAAGATCATGCCGGTCGTCAGCGCGATGCCCGACATGCCCACGAAGATCTCGCCCGTCGCAATCGCATGACCGTACAGCGTCGCCGGATGCATGTCGCCATAGCCCACCGTCGCGAGCGTTTCGACGCTGAAGAAGAACGCGCCGAGCAAACCGGCGGGCGCCTGATTCGCGATCGCGTGCTGCCCCATCTGGAATAACAGCGCGAAACCCAGGTTGAGCACAAGGAACAGCAACGCGACGACACCGAAGAAGACCGGCCACTTGGCGGTTAGCGCGATGTGATAGATGTCATGCCAGAAGTAAGTCCTGAGTCCGTGCGTTGTCACGTGGTGCCGGTCATCTAGAACGATCCGCCGATGCGGCGGCGCCGCATGATGCTCTGCCGGCTGCTCGCTATGCGGTGATTTTGATGTCTCGTGTGGCATGGTCGGTCGTTCTCATAGGGGACGGCCGGTCAATACATGGCTGCCGGCGAAAGGCGTCATATTAATCGCGAAATAGTACGGAGGACAGATCAATCCATCTAATGATTGATGTCACGCGTTGAGCGAATGGGGGCGTCGATCAGCGCGAGATCATCGCCGCTACCGAATCTGGCCGGTTGCGAATAGCCGAACCGCGCGACGACAAGACGCTCCGACGGCACGACCAGACCCTCCGGCATAATGCTCCAATCCAGTCCCAAACGAACTTTGGAGAAATCGATGCTACTGCCTGAACAGAACGTACTCGTGACCGGTGGCGCACGCGGGCTCGGTGCGGCGATCACCGAAGCGCTCGCGCGCGAGGGCGCCGGCGTCGTGATCAACTATCGTCGTAGCGAAGTTCAGGCGAAACTGCTCGCGGAGCGTCCCGGGCCGCGCGTGGTGGCAATCCAGGCCGATATCACCGACAAGGCGTCGGTCGCGCGTCTCTTCGACGAGGCTCACGCGAAAACGGGCCGCCCGGTGCATGCCGTGGTGAACAACGCGCTCGCGAATTTCAGCTTCGATGGCGACGCGCGTCCAAAGATCGGCGACATTGAATGGGCGCGCTTTCAGCAGCAGATCGATGGCGCGCTCAGGGGCGCGATGAACACGATTCAGGCCGCGTTGCCTGCGATGCGCGCCGCTGGCTTTGGCCGTATCGTCAATGTCGGGACCAATCTGTTCCAGAATCCTGTTGTGCCGTATCACGATTACACGGCGGCAAAAGCGGCGTTGCTCGCGCTGACGAGAACCGCATCGAACGATCTCGGACCGGATGGCATCACGGTGAACATGGTGTCTGGCGGCCTGCTGCGCACCACCGACGCCAGCAGCGCGACGCCCGAAGCCGTGTTCGACATGGTCGCGGGATTCACGCCGCTGCGCCGGGTCACGACGCCTGCCGAGTTCGCCGACGCAGTGCTGTTCTTCCTCTCGCCATGGGCGCGCGCGGTGACGGGGCAGAACCTGGTGGTCGATGGAGGGTTGGTCAAGGGATGAGGATGGAAAGTTCTCTGCTTGGGCGAGGAGCCAGGCGCAGAGGCGTCCGCCCCGGATAGTCAACCGTCGTTCGTGCCGTAGCTATATCAACGAATGATGAGTATCGTCTGAACGCCGTCGTCGTTGACGTCAAATCGAACATACGCTGCGTCGTCAAGAACGTATATCAAGGCTTGTGTCCCGGGCATTACAAGCGGCGGCTTCTTCACTGGTTTGCCAAGGGTCGAAGTTATTTTACTCAGGCTATCCCCGATCTTGATGCCGAGTACGCTTCCCGTGTAAGGAGCATCAAGCCGTATCGTCTCAACATGGCCCGCCGGATTGAAGAATACCCAGATGCCACGCGTTCGGAGGTGCAGATCTGTCTTGCCCTTGTTCGGATCGGCGACAAAACTGGGCAATGCCGGATTGCGGATTTCCGGTTCGACCTGCATTTGCGTATTCAATGCGGTTTGGACCGAAGGGATGTCGTCGCCGAGCTTGAATCCAAGATTCGGCAAGGGACTCATCTGAGCGTTTGCGGTGCCATTGAGGACAATCACCAAGCCTAGCGCGAGCCATACTGCGTACCTGTTTCTCACTTCGATTTTTCCCGTAGGTTGTGCGTTTTCGAATCTTGCGTTATCGATCTTTTGCTACATGGCGTGCAGGGGAAGCGACCACTCGCCGGATCGAGGCTGTCTATCCGGACCGGATGCTCCAAAATGCCGCTGCACGTTGTTTATCGACAGCGTGGCGATCTTCTTTAGTCCCCGACACGCCAACCCGCAAGCTGAACTCGTCTCAGTGATGTATCAAACCCCGGAACTCCCAAAGGCCTCCACAAGATACTCGATGAACACCCGCACCCTCATCGGTACCCTCCGGCCAGTCGGATAAACAAGATGGATCGGCACGCGCTCGGGCTGCAACGCCGGCAACAGGACCTGGACCTGCCCGTTACGGATCTCTTCCGCGAGCAGCCAGTATGGAGCCTGAGCAATGCCAAGGCCGCTCAGCACAGCCGCACGGATGTGCTCGGCATCACCGGTCAGCAGCGAGCCGTGCGGAACGTAAGAAACAGACTCCCGCCCGACCTTGAGCGCCCAGGGGTATCGCTCACGGCCCTTCGCAAAGACGATGCAAGCGTTCTGATCGAGATCCGCGAGCCGCGCCGGCACGCCCCTCGCGGCCAGATACGCGGGGCTCGCCACCAGCACGAAGTCGGTCTCGGACAGCTTTCTGGCAGTGAGCGAAGAGTCTACGAGTCGCCCATGGCGAACCGCCAGGTCGACACCGTCGCCAATCATGTCGACATGACGCTCCGATACCGACAGTTCGACCGTGACGTCGGGGTACTGGCGAAAGAAATCAGGGAGTAGCGGTGTAATGCATAACCTTCCGTGAGCCGGTGCAGTGTTGACCCTGACCAGGCCTCGCGGCGATTGTTGGCGATCGCCCACCGACGACTCGAGCGCGTCGAAGTCGTCCACGAGTTGCCTCGCCGACTCATAGAACGTCTGTCCCGCTTCGGTGATCACGACCCGCCGCGATGTCCGCAAGACAAGCTGTGCGCCAAGGTGCCGCTCCAGCGCGCCGATCTGTTTGCTGACTGCAGGCTGCCCAATCCCTTCTTCACGCCCGACGGCGGAAAAGCTCCCACATTCGACCAGACGTACAAACAGGCGGATCGCGTTCACTCTATCCATACGGCCATCCGCATCAATTCCAGAATGGAATCGATGGTATGCCCTGATGCAGCGTTTCGGCAATGGATGAAGTTGCTTATGTTATGGGCTGTGCAAGCAACAACCCCGACAAAGGAGCTGAGCGATGAAAGCGATATGTGTGACACCCGAACGCGAGCTTGAAGTTCGCGACATTCCGACCCCGACCGCGCCGGCACCGGGCCATTTGCTGATCGACATGGAAGCATCGGCGATCAACCATGGCGACAAGACTTTCCTGCGAATCCCCACAGCCGCCGGCAAAGCGCTCGCGCTGGGCCAGCACGACGTCTGGGGTGCGTCGGGAGCAGGACAGGTGTTGGCGGCGGGAGCCGGCGTTCCTGCAGAATATGTGGGCAAGCAGGTGGCGATCTACCGATCACTTGGAAGAAGTCCCGAAAGCGTTGGACTTTGGTCCGAGCGGGCGCACGTGCCCTACTCTGCGTGCCTGATCCTGCCCGAGCATGTTCGCGCCCGGGACTATTGCGGTTCGCTCGTGAACGTGATGACGGCCTACGCCTTTCTCGAAGAGATCGCCGAAGCGGGTCACAAGGGCGTCATCGTCACGGCCGGGAATTCGGGCACCGGTCATGCTCTTGCCGCCCTGGCCCGCATTCGAAAGTTGCCCGCGATCTTCCTGGTGCGTACCGGGGAAGCACGCGAGACGCTGTGCCGTTTCGGCGCGGAGCATGTCATTGTCACCACCGAAGGTTTCACCGATACGCTCCGCACGTTGTCCGCCGAACTGGGAACGACGGCGGTATTCGACGGCGTTGGCGGAGACTTGCTGTCGAAGATCGCACCGGTCCTGCCAGTGAATTCGACGGTCTACATCTACGGCTTTTTAGGCGGCGCCGTTCCAGTTTCGATTCAGTCCGTGCTTTTCATGATGAACAACCTGACCTTGCGACGGTTCAGCAATTTCGAAAGCCGCACGGTGAAGGATCATGACAAGCTCGTCTCCGCTCTCAAAGCGCTCGAGGGTGTAATTGACGACCCGATGTACAGGACCCGGATTGGCAAGGCGTTCCCGCTCGATCAGATCGAAATGGCCATGGCCTACGAATCGAGTAGTGGCGCCAAGGCCGTCTTGCTGACTTAGGCGGCCCCGAAACGGTTTCTTTTTCTCAACCAAAAGATTCAGGCCACGATGGCAAGCTGCCGGAAACACGCGTCGAGCGCGATCCGCAGTTGCTCCTTGAGCGTCGCCGACGCTTCCATGACCGGCAAGCGCGTTTCGCTGCCAATCACGCCGTCGAGGGCAAGCGCCGCCTTCACGCCGGACGGATTCGGCGCGCTGAACAAGAGTTTGATGACAGGCTTGAGGGCTTCGAAGAACGCGGCGGCATCGTCCGTTCTCGCCGATAAAACCCGTTCGTGGATCTCGGCCAGGACATCGGCGAAAAGATGGGCGCTCGTCAGGATGCCGCCCGATCCGCCGGCAATCAGGCAATCGAGGTAGGCGTCGTCGTTGCCGCAGAGAACGCTGATCGGCAGTTGGCAAAGCTTCTCGAAAGTCGCCGGCACACAGGCCTTGATCGCGACAATATTGGCATGCTCGGCAAGGCGCTCGACCGTGTTCGTATCGATGGAAACACCCGTGCGATGCGGCACGTCGTAGAGGATGACGGGGCGTTCCGTGGCGCGTGCGACTTCGTCGAAGTGCCAGCGAATGCCGTCTTGATCAGGGCAGACATACGCCGGCGCGGACACCAGATAGCCGCCAATACCCCAGCGGTCGAGTTCGCGAATTTCCTGCACCATGTCGCGTGTGTTCATGCCGCCAATACCGACCACCACCGTCAGCCGCGTACCGATCACTTCGAACAATGAACGCAAGACCTTGAGCCGTTCGTAATGATCGAGCAGCGCCGCTTCGCCGGTCGTTCCCAGTGCGACAAAACCGCTGATTTCCTGGCTCAGATATCGCTCGGCGAGACGCTGGAGTGCGTCGGTATCGACTTGTCCGTCCTTGAACGGCGTGACAATAGGCAACCATATTCCGGACACCATGCTCAACTCCGCATGGCCGCTCGGGCCAGGGCATTTTCAATTTTCGATAAAACCTGTTCGGACGTCATGACCATCCCCTCGCGTTCATTTGATTGGATCAAACGAAGCGTATCGGATCGCGTGTAAACGTCGCGTCAAAAAACCGGGAGCGCGCATATAGAACGCGCCTGCGTAATCAGCGCGGCGGCAGCGGCAATGCCAGCAACTTGTTGGTGATTTCGTTCGATAGACGTAAGGCCGACATCGGGCCGCCGAAGCCCCAGATGTTCGGCTCAACCAGCGCGATGCGCCCTGCCCGCTTCGACGGAACGAAGCGCCAGACGGGGGACGTGAGCTGTGTTTCGATGGGAACGTTCTCGCTCGACGCGGTCACGAACAACACCGCGAGGTCGGGCTTCTTGAGCAAATCAGCCGACGTCACGTAGATGGTGCCTTCACGCGTCGGCTTTGATGGCCACAGCGACAAACCCAGCGCCCGCGCCACCCCCGCCGCCGTGCTGTTTCCTGTATAGGCCCAATACCGATCCGGCAAGCCGAGTTCCTGCAACAACGCCACCTGCTCGCCGCTGCGGCCTGCGAAAGCGAGGCGTTGTGCATCGTGGGCGAGGCCCGCATCGAGTTTCGCTTCTACTGCTTGCGTCCTGTCCTCGCGTCCGGTGAGACAGCCTATCGTGCGAAAGATCGTGCGGGTCCAGTCCAGTTGCGTTTTCTGCACGCCACTTTGTTCCATGTCCGGACTGAACTGGAAGAGCACCGTGGGCGCGATCCGGTCGAGCGCCGCGAAGATCGGCGCATGTCGATACCCCACGCCAATGATCAGGTCGGGACGCACCGATGCAATCGCTTCAAGGCTCGGTTCCTGCCGCGTGCCGACTTCCGGCACGCCGTTGAAACGCGCGCTGTCGTAGCCGATCCAGCCGGCGTAGTAAGCGTTATCGACGAGACCGACGGGCGTGATATCGAGTGCGGCCAGATCTTCCGCGAACACGAATTCGAGGACGACGACGCGCTTGGGTTTCAAAGGCATCGTCTTGCTGAATTGCGATATGGTCGCGTTATCCGCAAGCGGTCCGCAGACGGGCGCGTTCGGCTCCGACGCGAACGTCGACGACGCCACCGACGCCACCGACGCCACCGACGTCATCACCATGCATGCAAACGCACAGAAAAGCTTCTTCACGCGATTGCCTCTTGTAGCGCGAGTTGTTCGTCCGACATTGTCAGCAGTAAGGGACAGCTGGTGCAAAGTTGCGTTTCTCCGGGGATCTCGTAGCGCACGCAACACACGCGGCGTGCGCGAAACGGGTCGGGCAGCAGCGCCGAGCGCGGCTTCATCTGGCGGATGGGGGCGCGCAGCGGATTGGGTGCGCCATCCGCGCCGAGGGAAAGTCCGAAGAGCCATGCAGCATCGCCACGATCGTCTTCCTCGCCCGGCAGCAGCGCGCATTGCTCCAGCAAGTAGTCGAGCAGATTGCCTGCGTTGCTCCACAACACGCGTGGCGCGATGCGCGTCATGCCGGCGAGCATCCCGATCACTGTATCGAGATGCTCGAGCAGGCCGGCGTAGTTGAGCACGGTATCGTGGGTATGCGGTTTGAGCGCGTCGGCTGCGAAACGCAGCGCGACCGGCATGCCTTCGCGCAGGACAAGCTGCGCTCTCAATGGCGACATGTCCAGAGGACGTCGCAGCAGCCGCGCCGCCAGAATACCCGCGGGTGCAGCAAGCCCGAAATAGTACTTGCTCCATTGCGATAACAACGCACGCGCGTGAAGCTCGGCATCGCCGCCATAGTGATGGACCATTGCATCGAGCAACGCGTTCCGATGCGCGCCCAGCGACGACAAAGGGATGCTGATGTCGTTCGTTTCCAAAGCATGATCGGGCGCACCGAGCCACACGTTCTGCAGATACGGCGCGATCGATGCCGGCGCGAACGATGCAAGACATTGCGAAGCATTCGACGCGGCGTCCGGACTCATCGTCCGCTCCGCTTTTCGCGCCATACCTGCAGCACCAGAAGCGCAAGCAGATAAGGCGCGCCGATCAACGCCGTCAGCACGCCCGCCGGAATCTCACGTGGCGCGAGCAGCGTGCGTGCGGCGATATCGGCGGCGGCGAGCACCAGCGCACCGATCGCGGCCGCGAGCCAGAGCCGGGTCCGATGTGCCCGCGCGCCGAGCATGTTCGCCAGATGCGGCGCCATCAATCCGATAAACCCCACCGGCCCGACCGCCGCCACCGCCGCGCATGCAGCGAGCGTGGCAATGGTGAGCACGAGCGGCCTCAGCACGCTGATTGGCACGCCAAGCGCGACCGCCTGATCATCGCCGAGTGCGAGCAGGTCGAGTGGACGCGCGAGCAACGCAAGTACCGGTAGGGCAACGACGCACCACGGCAGCAGCGCCGCGACTTCGCCCCAACTGCGCCCATATGTGCCACCTACGAGCCACACCACGAACCGCGCCGGCTGCACACTTTGCTGCGTGATCAGCCATTGCGACAACGTAGTCCATAACGTACCAATGACAATGCCCGTCAACGCCACCGCGAGTGGCGCGTAATGATGCCGCCGATTGAGCAACAAGGTAAGCAGAAGGGTTATGCCACCGCCAGTCAACGCGGCGCCCGAAACGATCGCGTGACCGGCGAGCGGCCAGATCATCAGCGCGACGAGCGTCGTCAGCCCCGCCCCTTGCGTGACGCCGAGCACCTCGGGACCCGCCAGCGGATTTCTCACGATGCTCTGCATCAACACGCCGCTCGATGCCAGCAACGCGCCCGCAAGCAACGCGCACACGAGGCGTGGCACGCGCAGATCGAGCAGCATGCGCGCCACATCGTCACGATGAGCAAGGACGCCGAGCCATCGCTCGGGACCCAGCCACGTCGGGCCAGACGATGCACCGATTACCAGGATCACCGCGCACGTCGCCGCCAGGATCGCCGCGACCGCCGGCCACGGCAACGCGCTCATCGCGCGGACGAAGCGCGTGCCGCGTGCTTCCACCGCACGTTCCTGGCCCCCATGCAGCACGCCTGCCCACGCGGCGCCGCTGCGGATCATCGCGAGCATCAGCGGCGTGCCGGCGAACGCAATGGCGACGCCTGTGGAAAGCGTCGAGTCGAGATCGAGTGCGAGTACGGCGCTGTCGGTGACGAGCACGAGCGCGCCGCCCACCAGCGCCGATAACGGCACGAGCGCGCCCAGCTTCGATGCCTTCGCGCCGCGAATCTGCCGCAGCAGATTCGGCGCGATCAATCCAACGTAGGAGAGCGGTCCCGCAATGCTCACCGCGACGCTCGCAAAAGCGACCGCGACGGTCAGCGCCGCGAGCCGCGTGGCGTCGATACGAACGCCGAGCGCAGCGGCGGCATCGTCGCCAAGAGACAGCGGATCGAGCGGCCGCATGACGAACGGCAACGCAACGAGCGGCACGACGAGCCACCCAAGCGCCGACTTCAATCCGGCCGCGCCCGGCTGATACAAACTGCCGCTCGCCCATAGCGATGCGCCCACCACGGTCTGCTCGAAGAAGGCCAGCAACAGTGTCGATATGGCCGAGAACAGCAGCATGCAGACGCTGCCCGCCAGCACCAGCCGAAGCGGGGTCGCCCGCCAGCCGCCGGCGGCCGCCGCAACACATGCAGCGGCCGCGAGACCGCAGGCAAACAGCAACGGCACGGAGGCCGCGCCGAATACGGCGGGCAGGATCATCGCGGCGAGCAAGCCGAGTTGCGCGCCGCCCGTGATCCCAAGCAGATCGGGCGATGCCAGCGGATTGCGCGTCAGTGCCTGGAACAACGTGCCGGCGACCGCAAGACAGCCGCCCGCCACGAGCGCCGCTGCAATGCGCGGCACATTCAGGTCGAAGAGAAAGACACCGGCGAGCTGAGCCGCGTCGCTGCCGGGCGCGGCCTCAAGCCACGCACGGACATCGGGCGCGAGGCGCAACAGCGCAACCGCGACGATCAGGAGCACGAGCAAGACGACCAGCAAACCCACGCGGCTTTTGACCGGCGCGCGCCATCGCTCGGAAGACGAGGCAAGCGTGGTCATGCGACCAGATCCCTGGCCGGGCTTCCCAGCGATTCCGCTTCGTAAGCCGGCACGCACATAGGCGCACCCGTCTGCGGATGTGCGATCTTCAGCATCCGCACGCCGAACGTATCGTTGAGATGATGCGGGTCGAGCATGGCATCGGGCGCGCCATGAGCGACGATCCGGCCGGCGCGCATCAATACGATTTCATCGCTGAACGCGGCAGCCTGGTTGAGGTCGTGCAGCACCCATACGATCGTCAATCCGCGCTCGCGATTCAGCCGCCGCAGTTCGTGGAGAATATCGAGTTGATGATGGATGTCGAGATAGGTTGTCGGCTCGTCGAGCAACACGATAGGCGCCTGTTGCGCCAACGCCATCGCGATCCACACCCGCTGACGTTCGCCGCCCGAGAGCGCGGCGACATCGCGTGCTGAATCATCGGCCAGGCCGCTTGCTTCGAGCGCTTCATCGATCGCTGCGTGATCCGCGCGTGTCAGTCCTTTCAGCCAGCCGCCATACGCATAACGCCCGTATGCAACCAGTTCACGCACAGTCAGCCCTGCCGGAATCTGGTTGAACTGCGCAAGCATGGTCAGCGTCCGGGCGAGCACGCGCCGGCGCAATGTACCAATAGGCACGCCGTTCACTTCGACATGTCCACCAAGCGCCGGCTGCAATCCGGCAAGCGTGCGCAGCAACGTGCTCTTGCCGCACCCGTTCGGGCCGCACAGCGCGGTAACCCGCCCTGCCTGGATACTCACATCCAGCCGGTCAAGCACTATATGTTCCCCGTATCCAACCGTCAGCGAGTGCGCGGCCAGTGCGGGTCCTGCGGGCAATGTCATCGTGTATCCGTCCGCTCGCTGTAGCTTTGCGCCATCGCGACCACGACCTTGCGCGGTCCTTCGAACGGATCGCGGGCGTGCGCGGTCAGCATGTTGTCGAGCATCAGCACGTCGCCGGTCATCCACGGAAACACGATGCGCTGCTCGTCCAGCACGCCGCGAATCTCCGCGAGCGCTTCAGCTTCTATCGGTTCGCCGTCGCCGTAATACACGTTGCGTGGCACGTTTTCCAGGCCGACGGCATCGACGAGTGCTTCCTGCATGTCTTCATCGAGCGTCGAGAGATGGAACAGATTCGCCTGGTTGAACCACACCATCTCGCCCGTGCGCGGATGGCGCGCGACCGCCTGGCAGCGTTCGCGGGTACGCAGGAGCAGTTCGTCAGCGTCGCCATCGCGCCACTCGTATTCGATACCGCGCGTCGCGCAGATCCGTTCGACCACTGCAGGGTCATCTGAGCCGAATGCGTTTTGCCATGGCAGATCGAGTCCTTGCCCGAAGTTGCGCACGTACAGCAGCTCGCGTTTTGCAAAACGGTCGACCAGCGCGGGATCGAGTGCCCGGTAGACCGCGCGGCTGTCCGCAATCGGCGTCGCGCCGCCCGATCGCGCCGCCAGCGCGCAATGGAACCAGATGCGCAACGGCCACTCGCGTGTGTACGACTGTTCGTTATGCAGCGGAATGGAGCGATGCGGCGGATATTCCGTCGATGTGTACACGGCGCCCTCGACCTGGCTGCGCGGCGTCGATGCAAATTCATACCCAATGAGCGGATCTCCGCACGATGCGGCGAAGCGCTGGAATGCTTCTATCGATGCAACCTCGAAGCCCGTGAAGCGCAGCCCGCCTGAACGCTCGAGCGTACTATCGATGATCGTGCGCAGCGGCGCTGCGGCTTCTTCAAGCGAGATACTGACGCCGGGTCTGGGCGAGACCACGGTCGGCAATCCCGGTTCGATGTTCAGATCGTCCAGCGTCGGCCATGCTTCTGGAAGCGAGTTCATGCGAAATTCTCCTGGCGCGGGATGACATCACCCGGCATGCATGTTCAGGACGCGACGCCGTCCATGTGGCGGCGCAGACTGGCCGGACGCATGTCGGTCCAGACGGTTTCGATATGCGCGAGACACGTGTCCTTCGAGCCGCTCACGCCGACCGTGCGCCAGCCCGCAGGCACTGCGCGAAAGGTCGGCCAGAGCGAATACTGCTCCTCGTCATTGATGACGACCGTGTACTCGAGTTCGTCGGCTTCGCGTGCGAACGCGGTCGGGGTGTGCTGGGCTTGCGTCATGATCGGCGGCCTGGTCGGGGAAAACTTGGGAGGTCGGCGGCCGGAAGCCTTGAGCTCACGGCGCCATCTGTATGGAATAGACGCTTGGGGAAAGCGAATTTTTACCGGCGACGTGCGCAGCCGTCGAAATAGCGCGGATTCGCGTCGCCGCGATGGCAGGCATCGAGGCTATCGACACAATGCTTTTCAGCGTCACGCACCATGAAATGGACCAGCGTTTGCGAGACGTTGAGCGCGCTCGCCGTGCTTTTCAGCGTTTCCTCGCGCAAACGCACCATCTCGAAGGCCGCGCGGCAGCGCGCCGGCAATTGTTCCAGCGCAGCCATAACCTGACGCAGCGTGTCGCGCGTCTCGGCCATGACCTCGGGCGTGCATTGCGGCGACGGCACGTCGAGGCCGTCGTCTTCGTCGGCGTGATAGGTGTTTTCGAGCGTCTGCGAACGGCACGCATCGATCGATGCATTGCGCACCATCCGCGCGACATACGCGGCGGGCTGGCGGACCGCGTCCTGATTGGGGAAATCGATGAGCTTGATGAAGACGTCGTGGACAACGTCTTCTGCCCGGCTGCCGCAACCGACAAAACCACGCGCCATGTTCACGAGCATCGGCCGGTTGGAGATGGCGATGTCGAGCAGCGTGCGCGCAGGGCACGCTGCTTTCTGCGCGGGCGATTCAGTTGCCGGTTGGGCGTCATGTACGGGACGCCATGCGTTCCCGGCGCTAACGAGCGAAGGAGGTATCAGCGGTGTGGCGGGCGATTGTGCCGGCCGGTCGAGCACTTCCGTCATCGAGTTGCCCCTCATTTCTAGGTCGGATTTCAATATAACCTAAACGAGAAGCATTCTCAAATGCAGCTTACAATTAAGGTCTTTACTTGCTTTCAGCCTTGAACCTGGCTAGACGCGCGGCCTGAACCAGCCGCCCGGCTGGTTCAATGCGTTACCGGTCGGGCGCTTATGCGGCGGCGCTGACGCCCCGGTTTCCATCGGCACGGGACCGGCGATACTGCCCGGCCGACTCCGCTTCCTCGTTGCGGCGCAGTTCATCGATATAAGCCCGTGCGGCTGCTTCAGCCCGATGCCGGGCCGCTGCCGGTTGCGCGAACGCTGCCGCGTCGAGACCAGGAACCGGCAAGCGGTAGTCCATCACCGCCGCCGCAGTCCCGGCCACGACAGCACGTGCGACGAAGCTCGTGGGCTTGGCGCTATCGGTGAGATCCAGGGCGCTTTGCGCCCAGGCCGTGATCCGATAACCGCGGTAAATGCTTTCGCTAAACCTGAACATGATCTTCTCTCCAGAATCCGTTTAGGGATTGCAAGAGCAGATGGCGTGCCCAGGGCCTTATTTCAGGCGTTTTGCGTCAGGCGATAGCGTCCACCCGCGCGCCGTAAACCTCCAGCGCGGCATCGTGCAATGCACGCAAAACGACGGTCGCCGCCGGCGACAACAAGCGCGTTTGCCGGGTGATGATTCCGAACGCGTCCATGCGGCAAGGCAATTCGATAGCAAGACGCTTCAGCGTGCCGAACTCCTCGTATTGCCGCGCGACCTCTTCTGGCATCACGGCAAGCATGTCGCTTTGCAGCAGGATGCCCGAGATCGCGACGATGTTGTTCGTGTTCACCACGTTATCCGGCGCGGCGAGACCGATCTGCGAAAACACCATGTCGAACCGATGACGCAAGACGCTGCCCGGGGGATGCAAGACCCAGCCCTCGCTGACAATGTCAGCCATCGTCAGCGTGCTTGCGCTCGCCAACGGATGCCCGGGACGCACGACCACACAAAGCGGTTCCTCGGCGATAGGCTCGTAACGCACTGCATCCTTGAACTGGCCTTGCCGCTCGAGCACGCGGCCAACCATGATGTCGAGATGTCCCTGGGCCACGAGCGGCAACATCACGTCCGATGTCTCCACTTGCAGCCAGATCTGCAACTGCGGATAGCTCGCCTTCACGCGTGCGATTGCGAGCGGCACCATCGTCGCAGCGGCGGCGGCGATCGCGCCGATCTGGACTTGCCCCACGAGACCCGCGCGCAATGCGGCGATTTCGTCATGCGCCTGGCTCAGGTTCGACAGGACCATGCGCGCGTGCCGGATCATCACTTCGCCGTACAGCGTGGGGTGCATGCCATGCGGCGTGCGGTCGAAGAGCCGCACTTCCAGCACATCCTCCAGTTCCTTCAATAATCGCGATGCCGCCGGCTGCGTCATGCCGAGGATCTCGGCTGCGCGGCGCACGTTGCCCTCCTCCTCCATTGCCGCGAGAAGAAGCAGTTGCCGCGTCTTGAGGCGCGTGCGCACGGTGATGTTCGAATAGTTTTGGGCCATGCAATGCGCCTGCGGCAAGTTTTACGATCGCCAATCGTAGCCGATCCTGACCGGCTGAGGCCAGCTTGAGCAAGCTTCCATCCCAGAATGTAGGAGCATCGCGGACATACCGGATTTGATATCGGTATCGTCAAAAAACTGATTGGAAAGGAATCAGCCGCTTCCTTAAGATGCAGTCAAACTTTTAGAACCTGAGACTGCGCCCTTTGCGTTTGCAGCAAGCCTGATAGCGAGTTCGCGAGGGCATGAGGGCTAACCCGACAAGACGCGGCCTGCCTCGCGCACATTACGACCGTACAACAAACCCGCCTGCCTGCCGGAACAACGATTGACCCGCAATACCGCAAGAAGAGGCGAACGGGCTGCAAGCCTGCGCTTCGCTGCATGTCACTTGAGTCATGCAGCCTCAATTCAACCAGGAGACGCCCTCATGAACCGTAAGCTTCGTCGTTTGACCTTGTCCGCCATTGCCGCAGCCACACTCGGCATCACGTTCGCCCCGCAGATGTCCGCTCATGCCGACGAACCGCTGAAGGTCGGTTTCCTCGTCAAGATGCCCGAACAGGCGTGGTTTATCAACGAACAGAAAGCGGCATCCGCGCTTGGACAAAAGGAAAAATTCTCAGTGGTGAACATCGGCACGCCGGATGGCGAGAAGGTGCTGTCCGCCATCGATAACCTTGGCGCGCAGGGCGCTCAAGGCTTCGTGATCTGCGCGCCCGACGTGCGTCTCGGACCGGCCATCCAGGCCCGCGCGAAGCGCTACAACATGAAGTTCGTGACGGTCGATGACCAACTGGTCGACTCGACCGGCAAGCCGCTGCCGAACGTCCCGCACCTCGGCATGTCCGCATTCAAGATCGGCAATCAGGTCGGCACCGCCATCTCGGACGAAATGAAAAAGCGCGGCTGGAAGCCCGAGGAAGTGGGCGCGCTGCGCATCACGGATTACGAACTCCCGACGGCGAAGCAACGCACCGACGGCGCCACGCAGACGCTCCTGGCGAGCGGCTTCAAGAAAGAAAATATCTTCGATGCCCCGCAAAAGACGACGGACGACGAAGGCGGTTTCAACGCGGCATCGCCGGTCTTGTCGCAGCATCCGAACATCAAGAAATGGGTGATCTACGCGATCAATGAAGAGACCGTGCTCGGCGCCGTGCGCGCGACCGAACAACTGCATATTGCGTCGGCGGATGTGATCGGCGTGGGCATCAACGGCGCGGGTGAAGCGTTCGCCGAATTCCAGAAGAAGGAACAAACGGGCTTCTACGGCACCATTGCCGTGAGCTCGACAAACCATGGGAAGGACAGCACGCAGAACCTCGTCGACTGGATCAAGAACGGCAAGCAGCCGCCCGCCGATACGCAGACCACCGGCAAGCTGATGGTTCGCAGCAACTGGCAGGACGTGCGCAAGGAACTGGGTATCTGAGCGTTTGGCCGCGGGCGTCGTGCATGTCATGCACGTCATGGCGCCCGCTTCAGTTTTCAACCAAGGAACGCTCAATGATGGATACCGCAGTGGCCACGGCCGCGCCTTATCTCCTGCTCGATAACATCACCGTGCGTTTTCCCGGCGTGCTTGCGCTCGACTCCGTGTCGCTCGGCGTGCGCACGGGCGAAGTCCACGGGCTGATGGGCGAGAACGGCGCGGGCAAGTCGACGTTGCTCAAAGTGCTGTCGGGCGTGAATTCGACAAGCGGTGGAAGCTTGTCGCTCGACGGCGTCGAGCAGCAGTTCACGACCACCAAGGCCGCCATTGAGGCGGGCATCGCGATCATCTATCAGGAGCTGCATCTCGTCCCGGAACTGACCGTGGCCGAGAACCTGATGCTTGGCGCAATGCCGAACCGCTTCGGCATGCTCGACGAAAAGGCGCTGGTCAAGCGCGCAATCTCCGAGCTGGACCGGCTGGGTGAAAAGATCGATCCGAACATGCAAGTCAAGCACTTGTCGATCGGGCAACGCCAGATGATCGAGATCGGCAAGGCGCTGATGCGCAACGCACGCGTGATCGCGTTCGATGAACCCACGAGTTCATTGTCATCGCGCGAGACGGAGCAACTGTTCAAGATCATTCGCGCGCTCAAAAGCGAGGGACGCGCGATCATCTACGTGACGCACCGCATGGACGAGGTCTATGCGCTTTGCGATCGCGTGACGGTGTTTCGCGATGGCCGGCGCATCGAGACCTTCGAGGAAGTCGACGGACTCGAACGCGATCGCCTGATCAGTTGCATGGTCGGACGCTCCATTCACGACGTGTACGGCTACCGTGCACGCGACATAGGCGATGTGCAGCTCGATGTGCAGGCGCTGATGGGTCCGGGTCTGGCGGAACCGGCGTCGTTCAGCGTGCGCAAGGGCGAAATAGTCGGCTTCTTCGGGCTCGTTGGCGCGGGCCGTTCCGAGCTGATGAAGCTGATCTACGGTGCGGTCAAACCCGTGTCGGGGCAGATCGTGCTCAAGGGATCGAAACGCAAGTTCAGATCGCCGCGCGACGCCGTGCGCGCGGGCGTGGCGCTGTGTCCGGAAGATCGCAAGCAGGAAGGCATTGTGTCGATCGCTTCGGTTTCCGACAATATGAACATGAGCTGCCGCCGGCACTTCAGCCCGTTCAACATCCTGAACAGCCGCAAGGAAGCCGCGACGACAACCGACTACATCGCGAAGCTCGCCATCAAGACGCGCAACGGCAACACGCCTATTGGCACGCTTTCCGGCGGCAATCAGCAGAAGGTCATTCTTTCGCGCTGGCTCGCCGAAGAGATCGATGTGTTCCTGATGGACGAGCCGACACGCGGTATCGATGTCGGCGCACGTAGCGAAATCTACGGCCTGTTGTACGGGCTTGCGGAAGCGGGGCGCACGGTCATCGTGGTATCGAGCGATCTGGCCGAGGTCATTGGCGTGGCGGATCGCGTGATGGTGATGCGCGAAGGAAAGATCGTCGGCAACCTGCCCAAGGCGCAGGCGACGCCCGATCAACTCATCAAGCTCGCCCTGCCCGGCTGATTCACCTTCATCACCGATAACACCCGCAGCACGTTCAACGCGCTGCGAACGAAAGAGACATCATGGAAATTACCCCCGTCACCAATCAGTCGAATCCCGCTCAAAGCACGGGCTCGCGTGCTCGCGCCGCGCGGACCTGGGACCTCATCAACAAGTCGGGCATCGTCATGGTGTTCGTGATCCTGTTCGTGACGCTGGCCTTCACCGTCCCGGGTTTCATCAGCTCGCGCAATATCCAGGGCTTGCTGTTGTCGGTCACGTTGATCGGTTCGATCTCCGTCACCATGATGTTCGTGCTCGCGCTCGGCGAGGTGGATTTGTCGGTGGCCTCGATCGTGGCGTTTGCCGGGGTGGTGGCGTCCACGCTGATCACGTCCACGCATAGCGTCACGCTGGGGATCGCCGGCGGCGTGCTCGCAGGCGGTGCAGTCGGACTCGTGAACGGCGTGCTGATTGCACGCTGGAAGATCAACTCGCTGATCGTCACGCTGGCAATGATGGAAGTGGTTCGCGGACTCGCCTACATCACGTCGAACGGCGATGCCGTGATGATCTCCGAAGAACGTTTCTTCGATCTCGGCGGCGGATCGTTCCTCGGCATCTCCTTTCCGATCTGGTCGAACATCGTCGGCTTCTTGCTGTTTGGTTTTCTGCTGAAAAAGACCGTGTTCGGCAAGAACGTGCTGGCGGTGGGCGGCAATAGCGAAGCGGCGCTGCTGGCAGGTCTGCCGGTCATGCGCATCAAGATTACGGTGTTCGTGCTGCAAGGACTCGTGACAGGGTTCGCCGGTGTCATGCTGGCTTCGCGGATGAGTCTTGGAGACCCCAAGACGTCGGTCGGGCTGGAACTCGGGGTGATATCGGCCTGCGTGCTTGGCGGCGTGTCGCTGACCGGTGGCGTGGCCACGATCTCCGGCGTGCTGGTCGGCGTGCTGATCATGGGCTCGGTGCAGGATGCAATGAGCCTCATGAATGTGCCGACCTTTTATCAGTACCTGATTCGCGGCGGGATTCTGCTGCTGGCAGTGTTGTTCGATCAGTATCGGAGAAGCAAGCGGGTGGCGTGAGCGGAGCGCCGGCGATTTTAAGGGCACGGGGCGCGGTCAGCGAAAGCCGTTCCGGCCCGCCGCCGGCCGGTCCCGAAACAGGCTGATTTCACGAGTCTCCCGTCCGGGAGCATTCTCCATCGCCACCGCTTTCCTCAGCGCTCGCGCCAAACCGGTTCGATGATTCTTTCGCCGTCCCGCCGAGTGCGGGCGGCATCTGCACTATCCTCTCCGCTGAGCTACGGCTCGAAATCGCACGCAGCGCAAAAAAGGACAGTTGCGCGGCCCCATCAGGAGCCGCAGAATTGGCGCACCCGGCTGCCGGGTGTCCTGCTGCGCACGGCCGAAATACCATTCGCGTGCCTATATCGGTCCTCTTGAAGCTATCTCCTGGCGGAGCGCCTGTGAAATACCCGTTGATCCTTGGATTCGGTATCGTCGCTCTTGATGTCGTCGTATGGCGGCTGCGGGTGCCTCCCAACGAGCTCATACGGCTGTTCATACGGCTCACGCTCTTTAGCGCGCTGAGCGCGGTGCTCTTCTCGTCAGGCCTGAACCCCTTCACGCAAGCTCCGGATGCCGCCGCGCCCGAGCTCCACTGGCTGGGCCAGATCGTCGAAATAATCTGGTGGCTGATGGGCGCACGGCTGCTTACCCTTTCCCTCGACACGCTTTTATTGCCAAGCACCTGGCGAAAGCAGCGGCTCTTTTCGGACGTGTTCGGCGCCGTGGTCTTTCTGGCCGCGGTCGTGGCCGCCCTCGGTTTTGTGCTCGCGTTGCCGGTGCGTGGACTGGTCGCCACATCCGGGGCGCTTGCCATCGTCCTGGGTCTGGCGATCCAGAGCACGCTGAGCGACGTGTTCGCGGGCATTGTGTTGAACACCACGGAGCCGTACTCGGTCGGCGACTGGGTCATGATCGATGACGTGGAAGGCAGGGTTGTCGAAATGAACTGGCGCGCCACTCACTTGCTGACAGGCCAGGGAAATACGCTGATCGTGCCGAACGCGGTTGCATCGAAGGGCAAGATTTCGAATAACAGCAGGCCGGCCAATGTCCACGGGCTGTCGCTTGTGCTTGAAATCGCTCCCGAAGCGCGGCCACAGACAGTGCTCGAAGCGCTGCGCCGCGCACTCACCGGCTGCGACATCATCCTGAACGCGCCTGCGCCTTATGCCCACATGAAGCGCACTACAGTGAACTCGGTGCAATACGAGGTGGTTGCGTTTGTCGACAACATGGACAAGAAACTCGCCGCGTCCAACGAATTGTTCGACCTTTGCTACCGGCATCTTGCTTCGTCAGCCATTCCCATGCGCGCGCTCGGCGTCCCTGCGCCGGTCGAAAGCACGCATGACGCAAAAGAAGCGCTGCTCAAACGCGTGAGCCTGTTCGAAAGTCTGACTGGGGATGAAGTAAAGCGGCTCGCCACACGACTTTCACGTCATGAATATCAGGAACATCAGGTGATATCCGCGCCCGATACAGTGCCCGATAGTCTGTCTATCGTCGCGTCGGGGGTTCTCTCCGTCAAATTCACCGAACCGTCAGGCGAGCGCGAGATCGCGCGAGTGGGTCCAGGCGAAGCATTCGGAGAGGCAGGTCTGCTTGCAGGACTTCCCATGCGCGTGTCCGTCTCCACACTCACGCCCTCCGTGCTGTATCAGTTGGGCAAGGAGGACATGACAGCTTTCCTCAAGGACCATCCGGAGGTTGCCAGGCAGATGTGCCAGCTTCTGGCTTCCCGTCAGGACAGGCTCGGGAAATTGACGACACCGATTCCCGAAGACCACGAAACTCATCAATCGATATTTCAGTGGCTGGTCGGGAAAGTCTGGCACCAGCATTCGCTGCACGACGAACCGCATGGGCCCAGCAGTCGGCAATGAAGCGATACATACAGTCAAACTGTACAGTTTGACTGTATGTATGTTATCGTCTGCACATGGTCAAACAATCACCCACGCCTGAGACTCTCAGGTCGGCCGCTCTTGCCGGTGAACTGCGCATTTCTGTTGGAAAACTCATTCGACGGTTGCGTGAGCAAGCGCATCCGGGCGACTTCACCTCCGCCCAGAAATCGGTCCTCCATCGTCTGGATCGCGACGGGCCCGCAACCGTCTCCGCTCTTGCCC
Organism: Burkholderia sp. PAMC 28687; assembly: GCF_001577465.1. Classification (NCBI taxonomy): domain Bacteria; kingdom Pseudomonadati; phylum Pseudomonadota; class Betaproteobacteria; order Burkholderiales; family Burkholderiaceae; genus Burkholderia; species Burkholderia sp. PAMC 28687. Next base: position 715,956 of record NZ_CP014506.1, on the reverse strand, counting down.
GTGCGGAAAGCGTGCGTCCGCAGTCCATGCGCGTCACAGTGGCCGGCCTGGAGGCCATCGGGGCCATCAGTGGCAAGGCCGATCCAGCCGATGGACGAAAAACGCTGATCGACCTGACTCCCGCCTTCCGAAAAACCATCAAGGCCAGCCGTGCTGCCAGAGAAGACTGGCTGCTCCGCGCTTTGCAGGCACAACTCTCGCCACAGGAACAGGACGCACTCGCGGCCGCAGTGAAACTGCTGCAGCGGCTCGCCGACTTCTGAGCGAGTCCCAGACCTTTCAGGAAAACCATGGCCGTTACCACGCTCGATCCGAACACCGCCCTTATCGTCGTCGATCTGCAAAAAGGTCTTGTCGGCTCCCCTTTCAGCCATCCCATCGACAAGGTCGTGGAGCGCTCGTGTGCCCTGCTCCACGCGTTTCGTGAACGCGGCCTGACCGTCGTGCTGGTCAACGTCGCGGGTGGAGCGCCGGGGCGCACCGAGCAGCCGCGCCACAGCAGAACGTTTCCGGCCGGGTGGACCGACCTGATCGATGAACTCGGCCAGCAGCCCGGCGACATCGTCGTGACAAAGCGGACCTGGGGTGCGTTCGCGAGCACCGATCTCGGGGAGCGGCTGAAGGCGCTGGGCGTGACCCAGGTCGTCGTCACGGGTGTCGCTACCGGGACCGGCGTCGAATCGACCGCCCGCCAGGCTTATGAGCACGGGTTCAACGTGACGCTCGCCATCGACGCGATGACGGATTCACGTTCCGAGGCGCACGACTACAGCATCAGGAACGTCTTCCCGAGGCTGGGCGAAACCGGCACGGCCCAGGACATCATCGACCTGCTTGGAACGAGGAACTGAACATGGAATGGCTGCAGCTTGTCTCCTACTTCTTTGGCGGGGTTTTTCTCACCAACGCCGTGCCGCATCTCGTCAGCGGCGTGAAAGGAGAGCCGTTCCAGAGCCCGTTCGCCAAACCGCCGGGGCAAGGGCTTTCATCGTCTACCGTGAACGTGCTCTGGGGCTTCTTCAATATCGTCCTCGGGTATGTGCTCGTCTGCCGCGTCGGCGATTTCGCACTGAAGATCACGAGCGATGCCCTTGCTTTCGGGCTCGGCATCCTGGCCATGGGATTGCTGTGCGCGCGGCTCTTTGGCCGCCTGCACGGCGGTGATAGTCCAGAGCGTTCATGACCGCTTTGTCAACCGGCACATTTCGGTCGCTGAGGAGCTACAACTATCGGGTGTGGGCGGCCGGCGCGCTTGTTTCCAATGTCGGAACCTGGATGCAGCGCACGGCTCAGGACTGGCTCGTGCTCACCCAGCTCACGCATCACAATGCGTCGGCCGTGGGCGTGGTCATGGCGCTCCAGTTCGGGCCGCAGCTTCTGTTGCTGCCCTGGACGGGCTTCGCTGCCGATCACTACAACCAGCGCAAGCTGCTGGTTGCTACGCAGGCAGCCATGGGCACGCTCGCCCTGGCGCTGGGTTTGCTCACCGTCACGGGCGTCGTCCAGCTCTGGCACGTCTATGTGTTCGCCTTCCTGTCCGGCTGCGCGGCAGCATTCGATGCACCCGTGCGCCAGACCTTCGTGGCGGAACTGGTCGGCGACGAGGATCTGTCGAACGCGGTCGCGCTCAATTCGACTTCGTTCAACGCCGCGCGGATGATCGGGCCGGCGGTTGCCGGTCTGGTCATCGCTTCGGTCGGCACCGGCTGGGCGTTCATGATCAACGGCGTGAGTTTTATCGCGGTGCTGGCCTCCCTGTCGTTGTTCCGCGTCTCCGAGTTGCGTGCTAATGCGAGGGCTCGCCGCACCAAGGGCAGCTTCACCGAAGGGTTTCGCTATGTATGGTCCCGGCCGGACCTCAAGGCGATCCTGGTCATGCTGTTCCTGATCGGCACGTTCGGACTGAACTTCCCGATCTTCATCTCGACCATGGCGGTCGGCGTCTTTCATACCGATGCGCGTGGCTATGGTCTCCTGTCATCGATCATGGCGGTTGGCACGGTCGCGGGCGCTCTCCTCGCCGCCCGCCGCGGCAAACCGCAATTCACGTCGCTGCTGATCGGCGCCCTGACGTTCGGGTTCGGCTGCACGCTCGCGGCCGTCGCACCGAATTACTGGCTGTTCGCGGCGGCGCTGGTCGTGATCGGCGTAGCGGCCCTGACCTTCACCAACGCCACCAACACGCTGATGCAGCTCTCGACCGAACCCGCCATGCGCGGACGTGTGATGGCGCTGCGTCTTGGCATTGCGCTCGGGGGCACGCCGATCGGCGCGCCCATCGTTGGCTGGATTGCGGACCATCCCGGCCCGCGCTGGTCGCTAGGCGTTGGTGCTGCATCGGGGTTTATAGCGGCTGTCGTGGCCGCTTATGCGTTGAGGCAGCAGCTTCATCGGCCTCGTCAAGCGGATGCGCATGACCTTGGCTGATGGAGCTGCGACGCCCGCGGCCGGCTTGAAATGCTCAGCAGGACGTTCGTCAGCTTCTGATTGTCGTGCCGACTCACTCTCATTCAATTGAGACGCGCAGGCAAGCAATCGGGACGTTCAGGCAAATTCATCGATTAGTCAACTGCTACCATTCCTTCGCCTGATTCATCAGGTGAGAAAACCACTGCGCCACTGGAACCGGTAGTCAACCGGCTCGATACCCATGGTGCAGCGGGTTCAACGACTTCTCCATCATGTCTCGCGTCTGCCGATCAGTCGGCCGACCGGTAATCCGTTTGCGTCGGTACTAAACCAATTGCGAGTATTAAAAACAAAGGGGTGTTTGCAAATGAGTAGCTCACGGGTCTGGATGCTTAAATGGTCGATGCCAGTCATATACGCCGCCTTTGCGCTGGCGGCTTGTGGCGGAGATGATGCGAAGACATCGAGTAACTCCCCTGATTCCGGTAATGGCACGCCGGCCAACACGGCGCCCGATACGCCGTCGTCACCTTCCACGCCTTCGACACCGGCAATTACCGCTTTCATCTACGAAGGCCTCACGCCCGACACAAGCCGCGCGCAGTTCCTGTCCAGTCTCAACACGCAAGGCGCGCAGGGCTATCGCTATCTGAGCGACTATGCTTTCACTGCGACCGCAACGCTCGATCAGACATCGGCCTTCGTCAAGGATCAAGCGACAACCTATAGCTACGAAGTACAGGACGTCACGTCGGGCAGCGCCGCATTCCTGACGCAAGCGAATAGCGAAGGCGCCAGGGGTTTCCGGTGGGCGGGCGAACTGGCCGTGGGTACCGACATGTTCTTTCTCTACAGGAAAGACAATGGTTCAATCGCTACGTATTCCTATCAGGTCCTGACCCAGCCCGCGAGCAAGGCCGATTTCGTGGCACAGGCCAACGCGCAAGGTGCGCAGGGTTATTACAACGTTGCACCGGCGTTCTTATTGGGCGATGCGAGCACGTCATCGATCTACGAAAAGAGCTCGCAGGGTAATGCGACATACGGCTACGAGATCACGGCCGTGCCGACCGACGATACCTCCTTCATGACGCAACTGAATAGTGAAGGTGCGCGTGGTTATCGTTTCCGCGGAGAGTTCGTGTTCTCCGATGGAACCGGCGCAATCTTCGCGAAGGATCTGTCGCAGTCCGCCACGTTCAACTTCTATGGCCTCGATCCGGCCACCACCAGCGCAACGTTCATTCAGCAGGCGAACGTCGAGGGCGCGAAGGGTAACGGCCTGATCGGTGGGTTCGTGCTGCCCAGCGGCAAGATCCAGACGCTCTACTTCACGCCGGGAAACTGCAAAGGGGCGCTCTGTACGCCTGTATCACTGTTCGGCGTTTGAACCGCGGCATGCATGCAACGGATCGGCCGCGCGCTATGGGCGGCCGATGGCAGGACTTAGACATCACACTCACGGGGATTCTCTTGAACAAGAAAATACTGATACTCGCCGCAATCTCGGCCGTGTTGTTGACCGGTTTGTCGGCCTGCGGCACGACGCAGATGAACATGATCGAAGTTCAGAAAACCACGTCCAGAACTATCGGGCTGGCTTCTTCTGACGAGATAACCGTTTCCAACATCAAATACGGCCAGCGCAACTCACTTGGGGGAACGCCCGTGACCTACGACGCAACCACCACGAAGGGACGTCGATTCGGTTGTTCCGTATTCATGATCCCCGGGCTGACTCCGCTCGACAAGCCGGCTTACAACGATTGGGAATGCCATCCGCGCTAGGCGTCGCCGCAGGCCTGCGAATCGTATCGTTGCCGGGACGCTTCGATCGCGGGCCAGTTCATCCGGATCCACGCGGTGAACCCTTCCAGCGCCGGCAACATGCTGATGCCCATTTCGCTCAGTTCATACTCGACGCGCGGCGGTACTTCCGGGAAGTAGTGCCGCACGAGCAAGCCGTCACGTTCCAGGTTTCTGAGCGTCGCCGTCAGCATGCGCTGGGAGATGCCGTTCACACCGCGCTTGATGCCCGAAAAACGCAACCGGTGATGCGGGGCGAGCGACAACAACGACATGATCAGGATCGTCCACTTGTCCCCGAGACGCGCCAGCACATCGTGCGGCGCACATGGCGTCACAACCGGACCTTCGTGCGTCATGGCAAACGGGCGGCCGAAAATTGTCTGGGACAAGGTTACCTCCATGTAACTAAAGCACACCCCCGTGCCGTCTTGCGGAAAAGATATAGCGGCCTACAATCGCCCCGTCAATAGTTACTTTCGGATACCGCGATGAACAGAACTGATGAACCAATCCTCGTGTTCGGGGCAACCGGGCAACAGGGTGGCTTCGTGGCGAAGGCATTGCGCTCTGACGGATGGAAGGTGCGGGCGCTCGTGCGCAACCCGGCGAGCGACAGTGCAAAGGCGCTTGCGGCGATGGGAGTCGAAACCGTGAAGGGAGATTTCTCCGATCCGCAGTCCATACAGGATGCAATGGCAGGCGTCTATGGCGTGTTCAGCGTGCAGCCGAGTTCCGGTCAAGGCGTTGCGTACGGGGTCACGGATGAAGACGAGATCCGCTACGGCAAGACCGTCGCTGACATCGCTCTAAAAAGCGGCGTCCAGCACTTTGTCTACAGCTCGACCAACGCAGCGGGTCCCACCAAAACCGGGATGGGACATTTCGATAGCAAAAGCGAAATCGAAGCCTACGTCCGCCGCCTTGACATGACCTCGACGATTGTGCGCCCGAGCGCGTTCATGGAAATCCTGATGCTGCCTGGCATGGGACTCGACAAAGGCGAGCTCACCTTCTTCATGCATGCAGACCAGCCGATGCAATTCATTGCCGCCGAAGATATCGGAAAGATCGTGGCTCGGATCTTCTCGGCGCCTGAAGTGTTCTCGTCCCGCACTATCGAAATAGCGGGCGATGCAGTAACTGGTCCGGCCCTGGCCCGCAAATTCAGCCTGATAACCGGGCGTCCCGTGGTCTATCGCCGCTTTCCGGACACCGTGCTCGCCGAAAGCCCGTTCCTCGGGACGTTGGCCAGGCTTGTCGGTGACGGCCGACTGTCCGGTAACGCCGACCTTGCATCTCTGCGCGAGTCGTTCCCCGGTCTGCTGACGTTCGACCGGTGGCTGGAAGGCCGAGGGCGAGATGCGTTGTTCGCGGCGATCAGTGCCAAAAGCGAAGGGGTTGCGCTTCGTTGATGCCCGGCACGTCACTTCACAGGATCATGGCCCCAATTCATCAGCGAATAGCGCCAGTTCGAGTGCTCGACATCGTTAGGACGTCGGGCGAGATGTCGTTTTATGTAGCCGATAACCTTGCGCATGTGCGCATAATCCGCCTCCGACAGGTCGGCCTTCTTCTTGCCGAGAATGGCGATGATGTGCCGGCCTGATTGATGACCGACCGATTCGTTTCCGCCGGATTTCTGGCCGACGTCGCGGGACTCATCGGTTTGCAGCCACTTCTCGATCTGAGCGGGCGTCATGTTGACCAGATCCTTGAACGTCTTGAAGGTTTCGTCGGCGTCGCCGTCGGGCGGTTGTCCATGCTTGTCTGTCTGCGTGCTGGAACGATGTTGATCTGTCATTGAATCCTCCTCCACCGGGGAGCGGTTTGCACCATTGCATGACAGCAAGCAATGCTCCCGGCATGGCATTTCCGGCGCACCGAATATGCAGCGCATGGGAACATGCGTCGTACCAGAAGCGATCGAGGCCAGGACCATCGAGTGGCGCAGGACCGCTGCTTGCTTCAGGTTGCGTCCCGACTATGCGGACGTGATGGGCATGGAATCGACACAGCGAACAAATCAGCAACCGCACAGATTAGTTATCGTAGGCGGAGGCGTTGCCGGGCTCGACATCGCGACCCACCTCGCAGGAAACACAGCAGGCAACGGCTCGTTGCAGATTTCGCTGATAGACAAGGAACCGGCTTACGTCTGGAAGCCGATGCTACACATGATTGCGGCCGGGACCTCCGACGCCGGCGCGCAAGAGACAGCGTTCGCCGCCCAGGCGCGCACTCATGGGTTCACCTATCAGCCCGGGTGTGCAACCAGCGTCGATCGCGCGCGGCGCGAGATCCATATTGGACCGCTCCGCCATGGAGAGATCGAAGTCGTGCCCGCGCGCGTTGTCGCCTATGACACGTTGCTGCTGGCGGTCGGGAGCCGTGCGAACGACTTCGGTACGCCCGGCGTGAAAGACCATTGCTCGACCATCGATTCGCGGTCTGAGGCCATCGCCTTCAATGACGAACTGCGGCTTCGGCTGATCCAGGCGGTCGTGTCGAATACGCTGCTGACCATCGGGATAGTCGGTGGCGGGGCAACCGGCGTAGAACTGGCTGCCGAACTGATCCGGATCGCGGCCGTTGCGGAAGAATACGGCGCACGCGGCGCGTCGAGCCATCTCAAAGTCCTGCTGATCGAATCCGGCCCTCGCCTTCTTGGGCCGTTCCCCCAACGCGTGGCCGACGCAGCCCACCGCAAGCTCTCGGAACTTGGTGTCACGGTGCGCGTGAGCGCACGCGTGGCGTCGGTGGACGAAAACGGCTTCCATCTCGTCGATGGTGAAACGATTCCGGCCGTTCTCAAGGTGTGGGCGGCCGGTGTCAAAGCACCCGATCTCTTGAACAACATGGGCGACGTGAAACGAACCCGCTCGGGGCAACTGGTGGTCGGGCCCACGCTGCGCAGCGTGGACGATCCGCACATCTACGCTGTCGGTGACTGTGCCAGTCCGCAACTGCCTGGCCGTGACAATGCGGTTCCGACAACAGCGCAGGCCGCCCATCAGCAAGCCGTATATATGTGCCGCAATCTTCCAAAACTGATTGCAGGCAGCCAGGCGCCAGCGGCTTCATATCATGACTTCGGGTCTCTCGTTTCCCTTGGAGGTTTCGATGCTTACGGCTCGCTCGGTCGTTTCGGCTTCTTCAAGGGCGGCTTCATTCGGGGGCGCATCGCACAGTTAGGGCACGCAATGCTGTACCGGACGTTCCAGGCGCGGCTTCATGGTCCATGGCACGGCAGTCTTCTTTGGCTCGTCGATATCCTAGCCCGACGAGTGAAACCCAGTGCGCGGCTCTCATGATGTGTGATCTGGCGTCTACCTTTCATCCCAACTGGACCTCGAACACCATTCGTGACTCCACTGCCTCGGACTTAGGTCGAATTACCCAAGGCGTCGCTGTCCCCTGATCACTCGAATACCACCACTTGGCGAATCGCCTTGCCCTCATGCAGCAAGTCGAAGCCACGATTGATCTCGTCGAGCTTGAGGCGGCCGGTAAGCAGCTTGTTCACGGGCAGACGACCTTGCACATAGAGATCGATGTAACGCGGAATGTCGCGCGAAGGCACGCACGTGCCGATATAGCTCCCCTTCAGGGTGCGCTCTTCCGCAACAAGGCTGACTGCGGGAAGCGGCCAGAGTGCGGTTGACGGAGGCAGTCCCGCTGTCACGGTCGAACCGCCGCGTCGTGTAATGCGGTAAGCCAGGTCCAGCGCGTGGATCGAGCCGGCGAACTCAAAAGCGAATTCGACGCCGCCATGACTCAGCGCCCGGATGTGCTCGGATGCATCGGCCCGAGCGGCGTTGACCGTGTGCGTAGCGCCCAAGGCGAGCGCATGTTCCAGCTTGTCATCGGACAGATCGATTGCGATGATCTGCCGGGCCCCCGCCGCCTGCGCGCCAATGAGTGCCGCCAGCCCCACGCCGCCGAGGCCCACCACGGCAACCGATGCACCGGCCCTGACCTGGGCCGTGTTGACCACCGCGCCGACACCCGTGAGCACCGCACACCCGAACAGCGCAGCCTCCTCCAGTGGAACACCGGGATCAATCTTGACGACAGAGCGGCGCGACACGGTCGCATATTCGGCAAACACCGAGCACCCGAGATGATGGTTCAAGGCCTCGCCGCCTCGCGTTAGGCGGCGCGCGCCGGACAGCAAGGTGCCTGCGCCGTTTGCTGCGGCGCCCGGTTCGCATAATGCAGGACGTCCTTCGGCGCAGGGCGCACAGTGGCCACAGCTCGGCACGAACACCACGACGACGTGATCGCCCACCTGGAGATCCGTCACGCCCGCCCCCAGTTCCTCTACGACGCCGGAGGCCTCGTGACCGAGCGCCATCGGCATTGGACGAGGACGGTCGCCGTTGATGACGGAGAGGTCCGAATGGCACAGGCCGGCGGCCGCAATCTTGATCAGGACTTCATCGGCGCCGGGGGGCGCCAGGTCGATCTCTTCAATACGCAAGGGGCGCGAGACGGCGTAAGGCGGCGTTGCGCCCATTGCTTGCAGGACAGCGGCCTTGATCTTCATTGCGCGACCTCCCTGACACGGTTCTTGAGTTCATCCACGAGTACGCGGCTGTTCTCCGAATAGTCGACCGGAACAATGACCAGTTGCACACCGCCTTCGCGGAACGCGTCTTCCAGCGTCGGTGCCAGTGCTTCGGCTGATTCGACGCGCCGTCCTTTTGCGCCGTAGGCATCGGCGTACTTGACGAAGTCGGGGTTGCCGAACGTGAGACCCCAATCCGTGAAGTTGTCTACGGCCTGTTTCCACCGGATCATTCCGTAGGCATCGTCCTGAATGATCAGCACAACCAAGTTGAGCTTCAGCCGCACGGCGGTCTCGAGTTCCTGCGAGTTCATCATGAAACCGCCGTCGCCGCACACCGCCATCACACGCCGCGCCGGGTAAAGCAGCGCGGCCATCATGGCCGACGGCAAACCCGCGCCCATCGTTGCCAACGCGTTGTCGAGCAGCAGCGTGTTGGCGCTGCGGGTCCGGTAGCAGCGCGCAAACCAGATCTTGTACATGCCGTTATCGAGCGCGACGATGCCGTCGGCCGGCATGACTTCGCGTACGTCATGGACGATGCGCTGCGGCGTCAGCGGAAAGCGCGATTCCCCCGCGCGGTCCATCGTCCGCTTCAGGATGCCCTCGCGCAACGGCGCCAGCGCCGCTGCGTTCGGAAGCTTGCCCTGAACGTGATCGGCAAGTCGCGCGAGACTCAGGCCAAGATCACCTACCACTTCCGCATGGGGGAAGAATACTTGTTCGACGTGGGCCGGCGTGTAGCTCACATGAACGACCTTGGGTCCGTCCGGGCCCATGATGAACGGCGGCTTTTCGACCGTGTCATGGCCGATCGCCAGGATCAGGTCAGCACGGTCTATTGCCTCGTGAAGATAGTCGCGTTCGCTGAGCGCCGCGGTTCCCATCCAGAGTTCGCTGGCTTCGTCATGGCCAACTGCGGCCACGGTACCCTTGCCCATCTGGGTGTTGAAAAACGGGATGCCGGTACGTCGAATGAATTCGGTCAACTGGCCCGCGAGCCGGGGACGGTTGCTCGCGGCGCCGAACATGACAAGCGGACGCTCGGCCTTCATCAGCATGGCCGCGGCCCGTTCGATGGCAGCCTCTTGCGCGACCGGAAGCTCGACCGGATGCGGCGGAACAAGCGCCACGTCGTCGCTTACTTCTTGGGCGGCCACGTCTTCGGGCAACTCGAGGTGGACCGGACCGGGCCGCTCTTCCGCGGCGAGGCGGAACGCTTCGCGCACCACGCTCGGGATGCTGCTCCCGCTGACTATTTGCCGCGACGCCTTCGTCAGCGGCTTCATGGTTGCGACTATGTCGACTATCTGAAAGCGCGCCTGGTGCGCTGTCATGATGGCCTTTTGCCCGGTGATAAGCACCATCGGCATGGCGCCGAGATGGGCGTAGGCTGCACCTGTGACCAGATTCAGCGCGCCGGGACCGAGGGTTGCCATGCAGACACCCGGCCTTCCCGTCAGGCGGCCGTGGGTGGCCGCCATGAATGCCGCCGACTGCTCATGGCGGGTGACGATCAACTCGATGTTCGAGCGTCGCAGCGACTCGACGACGTCGAGATTTTCTTCGCCCGGCACCGCGAAAATGCGATCGACGCCCTCGTTCTCCAGCGCCTTGACGAACAGATCTGATGCTTTCATACGTAATCTCCTTGACTCTTTCAATCACGGCTAATCGCCGCGTATTGCAGCGGACTGTCCCTGCCAGCGCATTCAGAATGCCAAAAGATGCGGGATTGCGCATTGAATGTCCCTGACGCTGGAAGCAAGACTCAGCGTAGCGGGCGCCCTACTTCATCTTCGAGTTGGCTCGCCACATGGCTTGCGGCTTGCGCATGCGTTTCGCATACGTGCGATTCCGCATCGACTTCACAAAAAGCGGCGCCCAGTTTCACGCGCATGAATGCACTGGCGGAGAAACGGGTCGCCGAGCTGTAGTACTTGAGCTGCAAACGCCTGACCATTGCGAAGTACGTATCGGCAACCGGATCATCCAGACGGAATCCGTCGTAGTTGACTATCAGTGAAACCTTATGGGCGATTCCATCGCAGAATGCCTCGAGCACGCGCCGCACACTTTCCACGTCGCTGGTCGAGCGGACGCCCATGCCCTCGAAGTTCGCAAAGAGCGTGTTGCGCCCGACGTCATAGCTGAGCCGCTCGCTCATTTGCCGATCGAGGAGCACCGTTGCGAGCCCCATGAGTTGCGGCAGGAAAATACGGGGGTCCATCGAACGCACGTTGCGCACTATAGGCATGAAGTCCATGTGGGCAAGAATGTCGCGCTCCATATCGATGCCGGGTGCAATTTCGGTCAGCTCAAGTCCTTCGGACACGCGCTGGAAGACGCACCGCTCAGTCACATACGTCACAGGCTGGCCGCGTTCGGCCGCGAGAGACCCGTTGAACGTGATCTGCTCGACCGACTCGACGAGTTTCCTCTTCGACCCTTCCGACACGATACGCAGACGTCCATCCTCGACTGCGACTTCGAGTCCGCCGGCCGTGAACGTTCCCGCGAACACCACGCGCCGCGCGTTCTGGCTGATGTTGATGAATCCGCCGGCACCGGCCAGGCGCGGCCCGAAGCGGCTGACGTTGACGTTTCCACACCGGTCGATCTCCGCCATGCCGAGACACGCGAGGTCCAGCCCTCCGCCATCGTAGAAATCGAACTGCTGGTTCTGGTGCAGCAGGGCATCGATATTGATTGCCGCGCCGAAATTCAAGCCGCCCTGGGGCGCGCCGCCGATCACACCGGGTTCAGCGGTCAACGTCAGGTGGCTCAGCAGTTGCTCTTCCGCGGCGACGGCTCCTACGACTTCAGGGACGCCAATACCCAGGTTGATCACGCTACCCAAGGGAAGCTCGAAGGCGCATCGACGCGCGATCACCTTTCGCTCGTCGAGCACCTGGCTTCGCGTCGTGCCCGACGGCACCTTCATTTCGCCGGAAAAAGCGGGGCTATATGCCATACCGTAAGTCTGGGCGTGCGCGCCATTGGATGCGACCACGACACGGTCAACGAAGATACCGGGAACGACGACTGCACGAGGATCGAGCGTCCCGCTCGCAGCGATCCTTTCCACCTGGACGATCACGAGTCCGTTCGAGTTATGGGCGGCCATTGCCGCCTCCATCGCGTCGAGCACGAGCGCCTCGCGCTCCATCGTGACGTTGCCTTCGGGGTCTGCCGTGGTGCCTCGGATCAGGGTCACGTTGATGGGAAAGACCTTGTAGAAAAGCCACGTCTTGCCATCGATTTCGATGGTGCTGACCAGTTCCTCGGTCGTTCTCGCGTTGATCTTTCCGCCACCCTGGCGGGGATCGACGAACGTGCCCAGTCCCACCTGAGTCAGCGTGCCAGCCCGATGAGCGGCGATGTCCCGATACAAATGCGAGATCGTTCCGAGCGGAAGGTTGTATGCCTCGATCGCATCGTCGGTCGCCATCTTCGCGAGCTTCGGCAATAGCGCCCAATGTCCGCCAATGGCGCGTTTTACCAGCCCCGGCAGTGCAACCCGGTTCAGGCCCTGATCCTTGCCGTCCCCCGGCGCGGCGGCAAATACGAGCGTGAGATCGCGTGGCGAACCCGAGCCCGTGAACCGTCTTTCCAGCGCCATGATCAAGTCGTCCGGAGTACCGATTCCGACAAAGCCGGAGCAGCATACAGCGTCCCCATCGCGGATCAACTCGATCGCTTCATCAGCGGTGACAATCTTGTCTTTCATGACGCGGGGCTCGAAGAAGGGGTGGATTTTATGACCGTTGCCGTGATGCTTCCCAGCCTTGGAATTGCGTTATGTCTGTGTCAGGCGCTTTCCTTCGTGCGCGCGGCATTGAACTGCGCGGCGCGGTCACTACTGCTCGCGAACCTTCAAATGGACCAGGCACGGCAAGTGACATCTTGTCAGCGGATTCATGCGAAAAAGGTCCTCGGTCACCTTCGGCCAGCCACGCGGGATCCTGTACTCGAGCACGTTCATGGCAGCGATGGATGACGACCAGTTGCGCAGGCGACCCGCAATCTCGTTACTATCGATACCCCAAGGCATGGGCGGCAGGCGATAGCGCGGCGTCTGCATGAAGCCCCACAGGGTCAACTGGGAAAACCATCGCGGAATGATGTCGAACGCAATTTCAGCACCCGGAAAACGCTCCACGATCTGTATGAACAGACGTCTCACGGTTTCGGGTTCGAGATACATGAAGAGGCCTTGAACGACGATGAAAACATCGGGGCCGGATTCGATCCCGTCGATCCATCCTGGCTCGAACACGCTCGCGGTAATGTGATCGAAGCGCGTGGACGATGGAAGAAAATGCTCGCGCAGTTCGATGGCAGCAGGAAGATCGACCGTCAGCCAGCGCATCCGCCCGTTGTCCACGCGGCGAGCCTGCGTTTCCAGCCCTTCGCCCAAGGATATGATCAAGCCGTCGGGATGACGTTCGAGCCATCGCTTCAGGAGCTGGTCGATCTCTGCCGCACGCGCCGCAAATGCACCGACGGGTTCGCCGAAATGGCCGATGAAATCGTAGTCGATCGCATCGCAGATACGGACGCTGTCAGGGTCGTTAAGAATGCCGTCGTCGCGACGTGCTTCGGACGCCCGATCGTAAAGCGTCCATAGCATCGTTTCAGACACGCCGTGCAATGTAGAAGTGATCTTCGCCGGTGCCTGGGCTTTGTGGCTGCGCGCCGCCCGGTCTTCTTGCCGAAGAGAGGGCGGCGTCAGCACGGCGGCTGTCAAAGCGCACCCAGCCGTTTGGCATTTGCTGTTGCACGGCCGTGAATGGGTGCGAGGCTTTCCTGCACCACGCGCGTCGCGGAACTTGCCAACTGCAAAGGGTTGGCTGGAGAGGCTGCTGCGACCTTTACAAGCGCTGCCTGGCGTTCGAGAAATTGCGCGGCTGACCGGCTCGAAGCCAGGTCCGCGGCGGCGGCCGACGTGGCCCAGATGTGCTTGCTGGTTGCCATCGCCAGTCCCATGCTCAAGCCTATGAACCCCGAACCCATTGCCTGAAGCGATTCGTTCGCCGCATCGCTTTTTTCCCGGCTCATCAGGCTGAATTCGGTCCGGTCGCGCTCGTTGGGCAGCGGCCCGGCCATGACAAGACGAGTGGTGCGGACTTTGACGACTTCCGTCGTCGCAGTGAGCATTTCGCAGGTTTCAGTGAAGAGGCGTAACCAGTTCGCCGAAAGCTCGCCGAGCGCCGGTGAAAGGGTGGAAGAAGTCATGAAGCGCTCCAGAATAAGACGTCCGAGAGGGATACCTGATAATGATCCCAATCAATAAATAAAGGACCGTGTCAGATCGCAAATTTGATATGTCAGAAATGTGCCTGATGGTGCGAAGGGAATTGCCTGGAGCGATGCCGCAGTACTGAAAGGGCTGCTAACCGAAAATAATCCGGTCGTCCGAGGCGTGGGCACGGACTTTCGTTCTTGACTTCTGGTTTCGGCGTCGTTTTTGCCGGATTGGCGGCCAGCCCGGTATCAAAGCGGTCAAAACAGCCAGTTAATCAGCCAAGCTCCTTCACGATCTGTGAGTGCTATCGACGGGCCGACTGCGGGCCGGCCGTCGCCGACGCCAATTGCCGTTGCTCATCTCGTTACGTTGATCCAGCATAGGCCGATACATGCTGCATCGCAACATTTTATTTCGGTGGCGCAGCGTTGGCCCCTTGGCAGTGGCGGGAGCAACTGCGCACACAAGGACCGATTTGCAGCTACGGGCCCTGTTGGTGCATGACTCAGAAGAGATGATGAATCCCGGTAAGCAAGACCGTCTGCCGGCCACCCGACGACGCGCCGATCCCCAACGTATCCGCCACCGCGCCGCCGCCCGCGGTCTCGAACATCAGGTCCGCATAAACCTGCGTCGATTTGGAGAGCGAATAGACGTTGGCGACCGTGAACTGGGTCCAGCGGTGCCCTTCGAGCGTCGCCGTCCAAGCGCCCGCCGATACTTCTTCCGATGGCGTCAGGCGCAGGTTCGCGCCGCCATCGAAAGTACGAAAGTGTTCCGTGCGGGCCGACGTGATACGCAGATCCGTGGCCAGCGCGTGCACCGTCACGCGTTCGAACCGGTACGACCCGCCAATGCCCGCATCGCGGACCTGCCGGGCGTTGAACGTCGCGCCCGCGGCCAGGGCCTGACCTTCGAATGTGCTCAGTCCGAGGCCGCCGGCGAGCGGCAGCAAGCGGTCCCGATATTCCGAATACACTGCGACGAGCTTCACCGGTCCATTCGTGTAATTGCTGCCAAAGCTGATCGTCCGGCCGTTGGTATTGCTGCCCGTTGCGCCAGGAAATCCGTAGAGCGCACCGAACGTCAAGCCGCTGTAGTTCGAACTTTTCCATTTGACCGTGCTCGATAGTTGCACGGGCAACGTGCTGCCGAGACCATCGAGGTTGCCCGGATGAAACGCGGAAAAATCCCCAAGCAACTGTCCTGTGGATACCGAGCCCAGCCAGTCGAAATTCCAGTCGGTCTGCCGCCCCAATGTGACCGTGCCGAACCGGGGATCGGAGAGGCCCACATAGGCCTGCCGGTTGAACAAAGTGCCGGCGCTCGCGGCCGCGCCCGTGGTGGTGACGAATCCGCCTTCGAGTCGGAACAGCGCCGAGCGGCCGCCGCCGAGATCTTCAACGCCTTGAAATCCGAACCGGTCGGCTTGCAATGTGCCCTGCTCGGCGATAAAAGCCCGGGACCCGTGGAGGTTGCTGACATAGCCAAGTCCCGCATCGAAACTTCCGTACAACGTCACGCTGCTTTGCGCATGAACACTTGAAGGCGCAGAGAGCGCGACAGCAGACGCGACCCCGGCCGCGCACACGACGGATGCAATTTTCATTGGAAGAGAGGAAAAGCGTGGAAGGAAAGGAAGGGAAAGGAACGGCGCGGGTTCAGGTTGTCTGAATCTTTTTCCCGGGCCGCGCCCACACAGCAGTAAAGACAAGATTGACGATGATCGCCGCCACCGTCCCTGCCGCCATGCCGTTGCTGAGCACGAGTTGCAGGTTCGCGGGAAAGCGGGCGTAGAGATTGGGGACCAGTATCGGCAGCAGGCCGACGATCAACGCCACGGCGAGCGTGTACTGATTGCTGCGCGCATTCAGGTCGACCTGTCCAAGCATCTTGATGCCCATGACACCGATCATCGCGAAGACGATCAAAGCCGTGCCCCCGACCACTGGCGCGGGGATCGAATAAGCAAGCCGTGCGAGCGGCGCGAACAGTGCGATCACGATCAACATAACGCCGGCGGTAGCCGTGACATAGCGTGAACGCACGCCGGTCGTCTGCACCACGCCAATGTTTTCGGCGCTCGTGATGATGAGCGACGTGCCGAGCAACGCACCGATCAGTGAAGCCACGGCGTCGCCGCGAATGGTGCGGGGAACGTCGCGCGAAGCATCGATGACCCTGCCCGTGATCTCGCCGACTGCGACCGTCTGCGCCGTTGCTTCGGCCATCGATATCACGCTGAAAATCAGCATGGGCAGGGCGGCGATCACATCGAAATGCGGCGTGCCGAACGGGAACAGCACCGGGTGCGTGAAAACGGGACCCTGCATGACAGTGGCGAGCGGCATGTAGCCCAATGCCCAGCTTGCCAACGCGCCGATGACGAGGCCCAGCAGCACCGCAAGCCGCCCCGCCGCTCCTTTCAGGGCACGCGCAATCAGAAGCGTGGAGGCAATGGTCAGGAGCGCAAGTCCGAGCGCCTGCGGCTGCGCGAATGTCGGAGTGCCGGGCTGTCCGACGATCACGCCCGCATAGATCTTGATCAGGCTCACCGACACCAGCAGCAACATGGCGCCGATCACCACGCGAGGAAAAAAGCGCAGGCAACGCGCGAACACCGGCAGGATGATCCAGTAGAACAGGCTCGTGAGGATCACCGACCCGGCGGCGGTCTGCAGGTCGGTCTGCCTCGCGACGAGGGCGAACAGCATCACCGGCGCGCCGCCCGGAACCATCACGAACGGGAGTCGCGCGCCAATGGCCGCCCAGCCGAACGACTGCAGCAACGTGCCGATGCCGCAAGCAAGAAATGTCGCACCGATCAACTGGACCGTGAGTTCAGCGGGCAGCGACAGCATCCTGGCGACGAGGAAAACGGCCGTGATCGGCGATGCCGCCATCGATAAAACATGTTGTAAGCCGAACAGCACGAGTTGCCATGCGGGCAGGCGTGCATCGACGGGATCTCTTGCTGGATCAGGACTCATGGCCCCTCCGGAAGTCAGGCGCGTGGGCATGGTTCAGGCCGGTAGCCAGGGCAATTGCTCGCGGCCGTACCGGAGGGTCTGGAACACGCTGTTCAACTGGCCGGGACCGGTCTTGCGTGCGGCTTCATCGGGGTATTGATCGAACCACGGAATGATGTATTCCCAAACCACTTCGCCTGCGGGCGTGACCTCGAACAGGCGGCCTGTCGCGGACTCCGTCACGTGCGTATTGCCGTTGGGCAGGCGCTGCGCGTTGCCCATGAACGGGCTGTAGAACACGTTCACCACGTCGTCAGCGTAGGACCACACGACCGCGTTGTTCGAGGGATCGATCTCGAGCACGCGCGAGAACGCGACGTGCGCGCCAGTGCGAAAGTTGCCGTTATCGAAGGTGAGGATGTTGCCGTTCGGCAGCGCCACCGGCGCGTGCTGGTGCGACACCACGCTGGGCGGAATATGCATGGCGAGCGCGCCCGTCTGCTTGTCCACTGCGATGATGCCGGAGGTCGTCCGCAAGCTCATGAGCACCTGGCCCTGTGCGTTGACACCGATGCCGTTCACGAGCGGCCAGTGGTATCGGCCGAAGCCCGGGGCGATCGGGAAGTCCTCGGGATTCAAATGTTCCCAGGCTTTCCATTCCCATATGACTTCACCCGCGCGATTCACTTCGCGGATGACGTCGCCATACATGACTTCGTCGGGTCCGTGTGCCGTGCCACCGGGTACTCGCCCAGCGAAGCCGGGTGGAACTGGCGCGCAGGCCGAATACAGGAGGTGGCCATTGGGAAGCCATTGCGCGTCGTGGTGATGCGCGGGATCTTCGTAACGCCAGACCACTTCGCCCTGCGGTGTGACTTCGGAGAAATCGCCGCCGTGCCACATCGACCAGGGCGCATAGCGATCGGGCGAATGTGCATGGCTGCCGTTGTAGCCGAGGTTGCCGTTAGGCAGGATCACAGCGTGACGTCCGGGGCGCACGGGCATCTTCCATTGATGCACGACCTCACCTTGCATATCGATGAGATAGACATGACCCCCGCCCGTTTGCGGCGCGATCAGGGTATAGCCATGCGCCGATAGCGCGGGATCATGGGCGATGAGACCGACGCCGCGGCGTCGCTGGGTAATCTGGTCTACGGACGTTGACACGTTGAACTCCTTTGATGACGGAGCCCAATGTAGGGGATACTGGCCGTCAGGAAAATATGATTATTCTTTACGGCCCGTTCGGAAAAAACATACACCCGATCCATGCGCTCAATATCACAGACATTCCGATGCTTCGACGAAGTCGTCCGCCGCGGTTCCATCCGAAAAGCTGCTCAGGCGCTGCATTTGACGGCGGCCGCCGTGCACCAGCAAATCATGAATCTTGAAGAACAGGTCGGCACGCCGCTGTTCGACCGGCTGCCGCGTGGCATGAAATTGACCACGGCCGGCGAGATCGTGATCGCGGCCGTACGACGCGGGCAACGTGACTTCGACAACGCCATGACGCAGATAGAAGATCTTCGCTCGCTGCGCCGCGGTCATATCAACCTCGCGGTGTCGCCTTCCTCGGCCGAACACATGGTCCCGGAGGCCATCGAGGCGGCCATCAAGAGTTATCCCGGGATCACCTTCAGCGTGCGCTCCGGCAATGGCGAGAGCATCCTGAAGTGGGTCGAGACGGGCGAGGCTGACATTGGCTATGGCCTGCGCCGCAAGCCGCCGCCAGGCGTAGTCGAAGTGCGGGCGTTCGCTCAGCGTCTGGGGCTGGTCGCAGCGCCCGGTCATCCGTTGTGCGAGCTGGACAGGCGGCCTCGGTTGCGCGACTGTCTCGACTATCCCCTGATCCTGATGACACCCGACACGGAATTGCGCGCAATGGTCGATCAGATCGATCATCGGGAGCAGAGAAAGGCGCGCCCGCTCGTCGAGACCAGTTCGGTCTCGATGGTTCGGCGTCTGGTGGCCAATGGCCTGGGTATCGGCTTCCTGATTGCCGAGAACGTGGCGGAAGACGTCGAACAGGGACGACTCGTGTGGACTCCGCTCTCGGATGCGGGAGCCAAGTCGTTCAGTTGCCTTTATCAGCGATCAGACCTGACCACGACGACAGCCATGGGCATGTTCCAGGAGTTTCTGGGGCACGCGATTACTCGCATGGAGGAGCGCTTTGAGTCTCAAGGCGTCTCCGCAAAATCACAACGATGATCTGCACCACCAGAACGAGGCCACACACAATCTCGCCATGGAGTGGGAGCTTATATGCACAGGCGAAAACAAGCAGCCCCGTTCACGCGATAAGGTTCGGTCAATTTCTTGTTAGATCAAGGCGCGCGATCGCGCCGCGCTCGAAGCACTGATCCCGGACTCGGCTCGTGCGGCTCCACGTTCGGCGCGAGCGTCGGCGAGTCACGTCGCTGTGAATCAGGGTTAGCGAAGGCATGGCGTTCTGCATGCCATGTCATTTGCAATGCAGGAATGCTTCGAACCAAAGCGTTGTCGATTGCATATAGTCGAGAGCCTTACATAACATCCGTCAGATAACGGGCTCCCGATGAAACCCCCTTTCTCCTCGCTTCGGTCGATATTCGCCGGCGTTGCGCTCTTCTCCATTGCCCTCGGCGCCGCGCATAGCCGAACCACGCGAGGTCGTGATCGGTTACCAGGACATGGTCGTGCCCTGGCGATATGCGCAAGTGAGCGGCGCGGTTGAAAAGGCGACCGGATACAAGGTCAGCTATCGCAAACTGGGCAGCGGCGCGGACGTGATCCGCGCGCTTGCGTCCGGCTCAATCCAGCTTGGTGAAGCCGGTTCGAGCCCGATTGCGGCGGGTTTGTCGCAGGGCGTGGACATTTCCCTCTTCTGGATCCTCGACAATATCAACGACGCGGAAGCACTCGTTGCGCGCAACGGTTCGGGCGTCACCAAGCTCACTGACCTGAAGGGCAAGAAGATCGGCCTGCCTTTCGTGTCGACCTCGCACTTCCATGCGCTGGTCGCGCTGCAGCACGCCGGCGTCGATCCGTCCACGGTGAAGATCGTCAACCTGCGTCCGCCGGAAGTAGCGGCGGCATGGGAGCGCGGCGATATCGACGCGACTTACATCTGGGATCCGGTTCTCGCGAAGGTCAAGAAGAATGGGCAGGTGCTGATCACATCGGGACAAGTGGCGAAGGAAACCGGCAAGGCTACCTTCGATGGCTTCGCCGTCAGCCGCAAGTTCGCGCAGGATAACGGGCCGTTCCTCACGAGCCTCGTCAAGGTGCTTGCCACGACCGACGCGCAATATCGTGATCATCCGTCTGCATGGACGCCGGACTCGAAGGAAGTCGAAGGCGTGGCGAAGGAATCGGGCGCCAATGCAGCCGATGTCCCCGCCAGCCTCGCGCTCTATGCATTCCCGACACCCACAGAGCAGGCGTCGCCGACGTGGCTTGGCGGCGGCGCACAAGGCGGTGCTGCGAAGTCGCTCGCGGCGACGGCCGAGTTCCTCAAGACGCAAGGCACGATCCAGAACGTGCTGCCCGACTACTCAAAGGGCGTAGATCCGCGCTTCGTGCAGCAAGCGGCAAAATGAGCACGCTCGATATCCGTGGCCTCGGCGTGACCTATGAAGGCGCAGCCTCGCCTGCCCTTGAGGGCGTCGACCTGCAGATCGAGAGCGGCGAATTTGTCGTCGCGCTCGGCGCCTCGGGATGCGGCAAGACGACCTTGCTCAACTGCCTCGCCGGGTTCATCGATCCGACCACAGGCGAAGCGCGCCTGAATGACGAGCCAATCGACGGACCGGGCGCCGAACGCGGTGTGGTGTTTCAAAAGTACGCGCTCATGCCCTGGCTCAATGTGATCGATAACGTCGCGCTCGGGCTGCGTTTTCAGGGTGTCGGGCGCACACGCCGGCGCGAGATCGCGCGAGAAACGCTGGCGCTCGTCGGGCTTGAAAAACATGCAGACGCGCGCGTCTATGCGCTTTCGGGCGGGATGCAGCAGCGGGTGGGCATAGCTCGCGCGCTCGCAAGTGACCCGCAGGTGCTGCTGATGGACGAACCCATGGGCGCGCTCGATGCACTCACGCGTGAAACCATGCAGGAACTCGTGCTCGATGTCTGGGGCCGCACGCGCAAGACCATTTTCTTCATCACTCACAGCGTGGAAGAAGCATTGTTTCTTGCCACGCGGCTCGTACTCATGACGCCCGGTCCCGGCCGGATCGCCGAGAGTCACGATGTACCGTTCGCCCGCCAGTTCCTGGCTTCCCGCGATGCACGCGCGGTCAAGTCGTCGCTGGCGTTCATCGAGTGGCGTGAGCGGCTGGTAAGACGGCTGCACGCGGAGCCGCACTCAACGACGAGCGAGGCGCGGTCATGAGCTCTGTCGATTCGTTACCCACGGCAGCGGACACTACCCCGGCTACGCGAGCCCGCCGCCGTCGCAAACCGCGGCGCGGATTGCCGGGCGAAGGACCGACCGCGGCGTTGAGTGTTGTCTCTGTCGCCGCCATTGCCGCGTTGTGGTGGGCGGCGACATCGTTTCATTGGGTTGCGCCGCTTTTCCTGCCTTCGCCGCAAGCGGTATGGGCCGCGTTTATCGATGCCTGGAACGGACGCATCCAGGGCGGCCTGCCGCTGTCCCAGCATCTGATGTGGAGCGCCATCCGCGTGTTCGGTGCGTTTGCGCTGGCCGCTGTCACGGCCGTGCCCGTCGGCATCCTGATGGGAGTAAGCCGCGTCGCGCGGGGGTTGCTCGATCCGCTGCTCGAGTTCTACAGGCCCTTGCCGCCGCTCGCGTATTTGCCGCTGGTCGTGATCTGGTTCGGTATCGATGAAACCGCGAAGCTGATCGTGATCTATCTCGCCTGTTTTGCGCCGGTTGCAATGGCCGCGCGCGCCGGCGCACGCAGCGCGAGCGCCGAGCAGATCAACGCGGCCTACTCGCTTGGCGGCAGTTTTGTCCAGGTGGTGCGTCACGTTGTCTTGCCCGCGGCGCTGCCCGAGATCCTGACCGGGCTGAGGATCGCCATTGGCTTCGGCTGGACCACGCTTGTCGCCGCCGAGATGGTTGCAGCGACAGCAGGACTCGGACAGATGGTGCTCAACGCATCGAGTTTCCTGCGCACCGACGTGGTGGTCATGGGCATCGTGCTGATTGGCCTGATTGCGTGGACGTTCGATCTCGGCATGCGGGCTCTCGAACGACGGCTCGTGCCCTGGCGCGGCAAGTCGTGAGTGCTTCGCGCTTCTTCTTTTAAGGAACGCTAACCGCGTGCGCCCCGCCGGTCCCGAAGTATCAGCGCGCCATAAACGATTCCGGCCGCGAGACTCGTGCAACCGCCGAAACTGACGAGTCCCATCGCCCACCCTTCGTCGCCGACTACGAAACTGAGCGCCAGCAAAATCCCGCACCAACCTGCGATCCGGAACCTGCGCGACTGACCTTCGCGCAATTTCCGTCCGAATACCGTGTCCTGATGCCGCTCCATGGCAAGGGCGAGAAACGCAAAGGACAGTACGCAAATGATCAAAGCCAATCCATGCATCACGTGCTCTCCTCTTCTGCTTCCCGCACCGCAACCCGGCGTCCGGCCGCGCTTCTTGCCACAGCCTTCACACGTGGCCGATGACGCCCCGTGCGGACCGCCAGCGCCGCATGCAGCGCCGCGAAAGCCCACATCATCAGATCGAAGCCCACGAACACCCAGTCACCTTGCGCGATGGAACGCCACAACGGCCGTTGCGTGGTGAGCGCATTGAGCAAGGGCAAGAACGCCAGCAAGCCGGCCGCGAACCACAGCAATTCAATCCAGGCGCGCTTTGCAGGCCGTGCAAGCGTGTACAGCAAGGTTGCCGCCCATATCGTGAAGAACAGGTTGATCTCTGCTTTCGGGCGCTCGGGCATTGCCACGGGCAGCAGCCGGTTGGCCCACAGGAACCCCGTCATCGCGATGGAAAGCCCCGCGATGCTCGCAATATTCAAACGCTCGACGAGCCAGAAGCCGAAATAAGGCCGCGCAGGATCGGGCAGCTTTTGACGCCGTTTGACCGTCCACATGACGAGGCCGGTGCCTACCATCGCCGTGCCGGCAAGACTCACGATGAAATACAGCCAGCGCAACTGCAAGCCGCTGAACCGGCCGAGGTGCAACGCATACAGCACCCCGCGCGTTTCCGCCGCCGCGCCGACGCCGCCTTTCACTTCGATCAGCTTGCCGGTCGCGCCGTCGAACAACAGATATTGCGGGCTCATGGAAACACGTGCTGCGTCCCCGCGCGAAACGGCAACGCGCGCCGCGCTATCGCCGGGATGGGTGATCGTCACGCGCCCGGCATTGCCGCGTCCCCAGCGGGCCTCGGCTTCACGCACCATCGGGCCGACTGGCGCAAGCGGCGCTTTCTGCCCGCTCGGCTTGCCCGGCTGGATGAAGGCGCTCAACTGCGTTGTCATCTGCTGGCTCTCTGCCGGCGTCCTGAACGCGGCCTGGGACCCGAACGGCATGTACATCGCCATCAGGGTGACGAGGCCGGTGTAAGTGATCATCAGGTGGAACGGCAGCCCGAAGACCGACAGCGCGTTATGCGCATCGAGCCATGAACGTTGGCCCTTGCCCCATCGGAACGTAAAGAAGTCGACAAAGATCTTCTTGTGCGTGATCACGCCGCTAATGATGGCGACCAGCATGAACATCGCGCAGAAGCCCGCGATCCACCGTCCCCATGACGCAGGCATGTAGTAGAACTGGAAGTGGAACCGATAAAAAAAATCGCCGCCAAGCGTGTCGCGTGCCGTCACTTTCTGGCCGGTGTCGACGTCGAAGCTCGCTTCCTGGAACGCACGTTTTCCGGTCGCAATACCCGGCGTGCGCCAGAACGAACCGATCACGCTGCTTCGTTCATTGGGCAGATCGAAACTCCACTGCGCGCTGCCTGCGGCCAGCGTACCGAGCGTCGTGGCTACGCGCTCGGCCGTCAGCGCGGCGTCGGGCGGCGCTGTCCGGTGCGCAACTTCAGGCCGCATCCATTGCGTTATTTCTTCCTTGAAGTAGCTGACCGTGCCGGTAAGGAACATTGCGTAGAGAATCCATCCGACAAGCAAGCCCGCCCATGTATGCAGGTCGGACATGCTCTGGCGGATGCCGCGGGCCTGCGGCTTCGGGGTGGAAGATGCCTTCATCAGACATGCCCTCCCGACCACACGGTCCAGGCTGCACACAACAACGGCAGCGCCGCGACCAGACATCCGGTCCACGCACGCAAGGCGCTGCGCACCGCAAACACCCAGATCACAGCGCAGACATACACGATAAAGCTGGCAAGCATGCCCGTCAGGACCGCTTGCGGTTTGCTGATCGGCAATGCAAGGGTCGCCACGCTTGTCAGTGCAGCGAGCGCGTAGCCGCCGAAGATGGCGCATACGATGCGCGATACCAGCGGCCCCACGCGGGCGAATCGAGTGATGACGATGTTCATTTGCTTGCAGTGTCTTGCGTTGTCATGCTGGAGCCATTGAAAGTCGATCTGCGCCGACAACAGCAACGTGCGCGGCGCGGCGCGGCCACCTTTGCATACGCGCCGCTCACGAGCCAATAGTTATCGTTGAACACGTTCTCGACGTTGGCACGCTAGACCACGGACTTCCCCGCAATCCGCGTCCGATAACGCGCGCCGACATCCGTGCGTGTCCAGCCGGATACCTCGATGCGGTTGGCCGCATCGAATTACGGCGAAGAGGTGGTGATGACCCGCCCGTTCAGGCTCAGGCCCGGTACCCACGGCAGGTCCCAGCCAACGCCGAAGTTGATCGCGCGTTTCGGCACGCCGTCCGCGTCGTTAAACGTCAAGCTTGCCGTCAGGCGCAGGCCGCTCAGCACGTCGCCGTAGGTCGTGAGTTCCAGGCTGCAGTTGCGCTGTTTGCCGTCGAAGCTGCAGACGGTGGTCACCGGGTCCGTGACCGCACTCGGGCGCGCCAGCCAGCCCTAGCTCAAATGCAAATGATTATTATTAACAAATATCACGGGTAAGTGTCAAGTTTGTTGTCTGCTTGTGATCGGCCACCGGAATCATCTTAGGATCCGCCAAGCACCAGCCTCCCAAATGATTACTTGAATCTTACGTTTGCTTTTATATTTTCAATTCTTGCAAAGGTGTTTATCGGGCGGCTTCGGCGCGCCTTTCAAAGTGGCCAGTCATAATCCCACCCCTTGAAGACCGCTCGCCATTCTGGATACTCGATAATGAAAACCATCGGCATCTCCCCTGCCCGGCGCGCGTTTCTCCGCGATGCACTTGCCATGGCGCCCGCCGCCGTCGCGGTTGGAACAGGTGTGGCCGGTTCCACGCTCGTGAAGGCGGCCGACGACCAACCTTACAAGCCGGCCTACTTCACCGCCCAGGAATGGACCACGCTCAATGCGCTGGTTGACCGGCTGATTCCCGCCGACGCGCAAGGCCCGGGCGCGGTCGAGGCCGGCGTGGCCGAGTTCATCGACTTGCAGATGAACCAGCCGTATGGCTTCGGGGCGCTCTGGTACATGCGCGGCCCGTTCGTAAGAGACACATCGCCGCTGATGGGCTACCAGCTCGAATTCTCGCCGCGCACGCTGTACCGTTCGGCGCTCGCCGGTTTCGACAAGGCGGTCATCGCCAGGCGCAACAAGCCTTTCAACGATCTCGACGATGCCGGCAAAGATGCGCTCATCGGCGAACTCGAACACGGCAAGCTGGCAATCGGCGACGTCCCGCCCGCCGACTTCTTCGCGCAGTTGCTGCAGAACACGCACGAAGGCTATTTCTGCGATCCGAAGCACGGCGGCAACAAGCACATGGACGCGTGGCGAATGATCAATTTCCCGGGCGCACGCGGCGATTACATCGACTGGGTCGAACAATACGGCAAGCGTTATCCGCTGCCGCCGGTTTCAATCGGCTGAACGGGGCGCCTGATCGTTGCCCGGTTTTGGAACCGGTTCCATAAGCGCAGATGCTGACAAACAAGGACACATTGCATGGCCGATTTAAAGATGAAGCCCGTGGGACGCCGTGATTGTCGGCTTCGGCTGGACCGGCGCCATCATGGCGAAGGAACTGACCGAAGCCGGCCTGCACGTGGTTGCACTGGAGCGTGGCGCGTATCGCGACACCTACCCGGACGGCGCGTATCCGAAGACGCTCGATGAGCTGACCTATTTGCAGCGCTGGAAGCTGTTCCAGGACATGTCGAAGACGAGCTTCACGTTCCGCCATTCCCTGAACGACACCGCGTTGCCGTATCGGCAGATTGGCGCCTTCAAACCCGGTGAAGGCGTGGGCGGCGCGGGCCTGCACTGGTCCGGCCAGCATTGGCGCGTGTATCCGGAAGAACTTCGTCTCAAGTCGCACTACGAGGAAAAGTACGGCCGCAAGTTCGTGCCAAACGGCATGACGCTGCAGGACTTCGGCGTAACTTACGAAGAGCTGGAACCGCACTTCGATTTCGTCGAAAAGATGATGGGAACGTCGGGCCAGGCGTATCGCGTGAAAGGTCAGATTGTTGCGAACGGCGTGGGTAATCCGTTCGAAGCAAACCGCTCGGACAACTTCCCGCTGCCGCCGCAAAAGACGCCGTACACCGCGCACCTGTTCGAACTCGCCGCGCGTGAAGTGGGTTTTCATCCGTTTCAGGAACCGTCGGCGAACGTTGCGCAACCCTACACGAACCAGTACGGCTGCCAGATGGGTCCGTGCAACTTCTGCGGTTTTTGTTCGGGCTTCGCCTGCTACAACTACTCGAAGGCATCGCCGAACGTCAACATCCTGCCTGCGCTGAAACAGGTGCCGCTGTTCGAATTGCGATCGAACTGCAACGTGCTGCGCATCAACCTGGACAGCAGCAAAAAGAAAGCGACGGGCGTGACATATGTGGACATCAAGGGCAATACCGTCGAGCAGCCCGCAGCGCTCGTGATTGCCAGCACGTTCGCGTACAACAACGCGCGGCTGTTCCTGCTCTCGGGCATAGGCAAGCCCTATGACCCGAAAACAGGCCAGGGCGCAGTCGGCAAGAACGTCGCCTATCAGACGATGTCCACCGTGCGCATGTTCTTCGGGCCAGGAAAGAACACGAACGGGTTTATTGGTGCCGGTGGCAACGGCGTGGCATTGGACGATTTCAATGCCGACAACTTCGATCATGGTCCGCTCGGCTTCGTGGGCGGCGCGCCCGTCTGGTGCAACCCGGCCGGCGTAAAGCCGATCTCCGGCATTCCTGTTCCGACCGGCACGCCCAAGTGGGGCGCGCAATGGAAGACGGCGGTGAAGGACAACTACACCAATACCGTCTCGTTCGATGTTCACGGCGCGAACATGGTCTACGCCGACAACTATCTCGATCTCGACCCGACCTACACCGACAGCTTCGGCCAGCCGCTGTTGCGCTTCACCTTCGACTGGAAAGAAAACGATATCCGCATGAGCCAGTACGTCACCGGTCAGATGCAGAAAGTCGCCCACGCGATGAACCCCAAGTCCATCCAGACGAGCGTGATGAACATCGGCGATCACCTCGACCTGCGTCCGTACCAGACCACGCACTGGGCAGGCGGCGTCGCGATGGGAACCGACCGCAACACGAGTGTGCTGAACCGCTACCTGCAGAGCTGGGACGTGCACAACGTCTTTGCGGTAGGCTCGGGCGTGTTTCCTGTGGGTATCGGCTATAACCCGACGGGACTCGCGACAGCGCTTGCCTACTGGTCGGCGAAGGCGATCCGCGAACAATATCTGAAAGACCCGCGTCCGCTGGTCGATGCCTGAGGCGAACACGATGACATCATTCACCCGGGTTTTGAGCGGGCTCGCGCTTGCTGTTTCCTTCTCTTTCGCGGCACATGCGGCGCAAGCCGCGCCTCTCACTGCCGATCAGCAGCAGGTTGCGCGCGGCGAGTATCTGGCGCATGCAGGCGACTGTATCGCGTGCCATACCGGGCATAACGGCAAGCCGTTTGCCGGCGGTCTGCCGATCCAGACGCCGCTCGGCAAGATCTATTCGACCAACATCACGCCGGATGCGAAGACTGGTATCGGTACATGGAGCTACGACGATTTTGCCGCGCTGATGCGTCACGGCGAGACGAAGTCCGGGTACGCCGTTTATCCGGCAATGCCGTATCCGTCGTATTCACGCGTGAACGATACCGAGATGCACGCGCTCTACGCCTACTTTCAGCATGGCGTTGCACCCGTCGAGCAGGCCAATCGCAAGAACGATATTCCCTGGCCGCTTTCCATGCGATGGCCACTGAAGATCTGGCGCGCCGCGTTTGCACCCACGCCCGCGCCCTACGCCGACACCGCGAGCGACAGCGTCTCCGTTGCACGCGGGGCGTATCTGGTGGAAGGGCTGGGTCATTGCGGCAGTTGCCACACGCCGCGCGGCGTCGGCTTGCAGGAAAAAGCGCTGACCGGCAACGACTCTTCAATCTATCTTGCGGGCGGCGGCGCCATCGACGGATGGATTGCGCCGTCGCTGCGCAACGAACACGGCGGCGGCCTGGCGGACTGGAGCGAAGCGGATATTGTCGAGTTCCTGCGCAGCGGCCGCACGCCCATGACGGCATCTTTCGGCGCCATGAACGATGTCATAGTCGATTCGACGCAGTACATGACCGGCCAGGATCTCGAGAGCATCGCCCGGTATTTGAAGTCGATGCCTGCGCGCAGGACGCAGGCGAAACCCTACGCGTACGACCCCGCGATCTCGCGCGTGCTGTATGCGGGCGAAGTGCCGCCCATGCCCGGCGCGCAGATTTACCTCGACCGGTGTGCGGGATGCCACAAGTCGAACGGCAAGGGCAATGGCAAGGCGTTTCCGGCGCTGGCGGGCAACGCCGTGCTGCAGACATCGAACCCGACGTCGGCGATACACATCGTGCTCTCGGGCGGCGCGATGCCAGCCACGCGAACCGCGCCTTCGAGGATGACCATGGCGCCGTATGCCGATGTGCTCAACGACCAGCAAATAGCGGACGTGGTGTCGTTCGTGCAGACGAGCTGGGGAAATTCAGGCGGCAAGGCGACGGCGGCAGACGTCGCAAAGATCCGAAAGACTGCGCAGCCGGTGAGCGCGGAAGGGTTCTCGATGGCCGAGCCTGAACTGCATCACGCCGCGCCGGACGATCAGGCATCGGGCGGGCAGTAGTGGACGGCCGGGCGCTAGCAGAAGCCCGGCCGTTTCAACGTTCAATCTTCGAAGGCTTCAACCTCATGCCGCTTGCCGAGCAACATGGCGTCTGCGACATGCTGCAACGGGCTGACATCGACATCGCTTGAACCCGTCGAGATCAACTCGAAGAACCGGTCATAGAGGCTCGGATATTCCCGCTCCTTGCCGAGATCCTTCACCTCTTCATCGATCTTCAAGAACTTCCCGCCCTGCGCCAGGTGCAAGACGCCACTGCGGGTCGTCACCTCGATCTGCCACAACTCTTCCGGACCAAACCGCCAGTCGAATTCGGCGCGGATCGGCGTGCCGAGCGCATCGCTGAAATCGAGGTTTGCGGCGATCGGATTGTCCCTGTTGGCCGGAACGAACAACTCCGCCGACTTCAAGAAGAACGCATGCGGCAAGATGCGCGTGACGATGGACAACGCGTTGATGCCGGGATCGAACACGCCCAGTCCACCCGGCTGCCAGATCCAGTCCTGCCCCGGATGCCAGCGGCGCACGTCCTCTTTCCACAAGACGTTGACCGATGTGATCGTCTTGTCCGCAAGCCATGCACGCGCAGTTTCAACGGCCGGCGCATGACGGGAATGCCAGGTCGCGAACAGCGTGCATTGCTTTTCCCGCGCCAGGGCAGCCAGCACCTGAACTTCGGTCACGCTTGCACCCGGCGGTTTTTCGAGCATCACGTGCTTGCCCGCTTCGAGCGCCGCGCGTGCCTGCGCAAACCGCACTTGCGGCGGCGCGCACAGCGACACGGCCTGCAATTGCGGTTCGGCCTTCAGCATCTCCCCGACATTCTGATAGTTGTTGACCCCGTCGATCCGCGCATTCCTGCTCGCGCCGGCAATGAGCCTGTACCCCGGATTCCCGGCTATAGCAGGTAAATGCTGATCGCGAGCGATCTTGCCGACGCCGGCAATGCCTATGGCGACCTGTGCAACTTGCTCTGTCATGGATGGACCTTAAAGATATCGTCGTTGATCTGGTGCGTGCAACGCGCCGCCAGTCCAGGCTTAATGCGAATGCCGCGGCACATCGGCACCCCGACATCCTACGAGAAAATCGAAATCGCAGCCCTGATCGGCTTGCAGAACATGATCGACGTAAAGCTTCCGATACCCGCTCGTATCCGCCGGCGTGACGGTCTGCGCTTCCGCCCAGTCGGCGAGACGCGCGATGAGTTCAGTCTCGCTGACGTCGAGGTGCAATATGCCGCCCATGCAGTCGAGTTCGATCCAGTCTCCGTCCCTCACCACCGCAAGCGGGCCACCCGCACGCGCTTCGGGCGCCACGTGCAGCACGACGGTGCCGTACGCCGTGCCGCTCATGCGTGCGTCCGAGATGCGCACCATATCGGTCACGCCTTGTGCCAGCAGCTTCGGCGGCAAACCCATGTTGCCGACTTCCGCCATGCCCGGATAACCTTTCGGGCCGCAGTTCTTCAGCACGAGAACAGAGTCCTTCGTGACATCGAGTTCGGGGTCGCCAATGCGCGCCTTGTAGTGATCGAAGTTCTCGAACACGACCGCGCGGCCGCGATGCTTGAGCAATTCGGGCGTCGCGGCCGACGGCTTCACCACGGCGCCATTCGGCGCAAGGTTGCCGCGCAGGATGCACAAACCACCATCGGCGACGAGCGGGTTATCGAGCGGCCGGATGACCCCTTCGTCGTAGATGGGCGCCTCTTTCGTGTTCTCCCACAGCGACTGGCCGTTCGCGGTGAGCGCATCGGGATGCGGCAGCAAGCCCGCTTCGCCAAGCCGTCGGATCACGCCCGGCAAGCCGCCCGCGTAATAAAACTCTTCCATCAGGAAGCGGCCGGAAGGCTGCAGATCGACCAGCGTCGGCGTACCGCGGCCGATGCGCGTCCAGTCATCGAGTTCGAGATTCACACCAATGCGACCCGCGATCGCCTTCAAATGAATCGCCGCATTCGTCGATCCGCCGATCGCCGCATTCACGCGGATCGCGTTCTCGAACGCTTCTTTGGTCAGCAGCTTCGACAACCGCACGTCCTGCAACGCCATCTCCACAATGCGCATGCCCGACATGTGCGCAAGCACATAGCGCCTGGCATCGACGGCGGGAATTGCCGCGTTGTGCGGCAGCGTGACGCCGAGCGCCTCCGCCATGCATGCCATGGTCGATGCCGTCCCCATGGTGTTGCACGTGCCTGCCGAACGCGACATGCCCGCCTCCGCCGACATGAATTCGTGCAGCGTGATCTTGCCCGCCTTGACCTGCTCGCTGAGCTGCCACACGACCGTGCCCGAACCGATGTCGCGGCCATGATGCTTGCCGTTGAGCATCGGTCCGCCGCTTACCGCGATGGCCGGCACGTCGCAACTCGCCGCGCCCATCAGCAACGCGGGCGTGGTTTTATCGCAGCCGACGAGCAGCACGACAGCATCCACCGGATTGCCGCGGATCGATTCCTCGACGTCCATGCTGGCGAGGTTGCGCGTGAACATCGCGGTCGGGCGCAGATTGGATTCGCCGTTCGAGAACACCGGGAACTCAACCGGGAAACCACCCGCTTCGAACACGCCGCGCTTTACATGCTCCGCGAGCTTCCTGAAATGCGCATTGCACGGCGTGAGTTCGGACCACGTGTTGCAAATGCCGATGATCGGCTTGCCCTGGAATTCATGATCGGGAATGCCCTGGTTTTTCATCCAGCTTCGGTACATGAAGCCATTCTTGTCGGCCGTGCCGAACCATTGGGCGGAGCGCAGCGGGCGTTTTGCGTCTGACATCGATTTTTCCTTGACCGTTTCTATTACTATTCAAAGCTTCATTCGCCCGAACGCACCGCGCGTCCGGAACCGTTTTTCATGTCGATAGCTGAGTCAGCTCCGTGACCCGAGCGCAGCGGGATCTGCTTTGGTCGCGTCGTCGTGTTGCCGTGTTGCCCGCCACCTGAGCTTCAGCTTTGATCCCGCCCGTTCACCCGACGCCGTTCCATCCGACTTGCGCCGGGCCGCATGCCGTTCTATCAGGCGCTGCAACAGGCAGAACGCACACAAAAGCGCGCCAATCACAATGCGGGTCCACCACGAACTGAGCGTGCCATCGAACGTGATCAGCGTCTGGATGGTTCCGAGAATGCCGACGCCGAACACCGATCCAATCACATAGCCCACCCCGCCCGTAAGCAAGGTTCCGCCGATGACCGTGGCGGCAATCGCATCGAGCTCCATGCCCTGCCCTTGCAAGCCGTATCCCGAGAGCACGTACAGCGTGAACACCACGCCGCCGAGCGCCGAGCAAAATCCGCTCAGCGCATACACGCCGACCTTCGTGCGTGCCACGGGCAATCCCATCAGCAATGCCGAACGTTCGTTGCCGCCGACCGCATAGACGTTACGCCCGAAACGTGTGAAATGCGCGACGAAGATGGCAAGCACAAGCGTTGCAATGGCGATCAGGCTGCCGGCCGTGAGCGAAGCACCGTGTATATCGATGTGAAAACCCGACAGCGCGTGAAAGCTCGGGTCGTTGATGGTGATCGATTGCGTGGTGATCAGGAAACACGCGCCGCGCGCGAGGAACATGCCCGCCAGCGTGACGATGAACGGCTGCAGCCTGAAGAAGTGGATGAGCGCGCCCATGGCCGCTCCGTACAACGCGCCGAAGACAAGCACGAGCGGCACGATGACCCATATGGACCAATGCAGGCGTTCGGCGAAGACGGCGCAGAGGATCGTCGTCAACGCCACCACCGATCCCACCGACAAGTCGATGCCGCCCGACACGATCACAAAGGTCATGCCAATTGCGACGATCAGGAGAAAGGCGTTGTCAACGAGCAGGCCCAGCAGCACTTGCAGCGAGAAAAACCCGGTGTACATCGCAGAGCCGAAAGCGAA
This sequence comes from Burkholderia sp. PAMC 28687, assembly GCF_001577465.1. NCBI lineage: Bacteria > Pseudomonadati > Pseudomonadota > Betaproteobacteria > Burkholderiales > Burkholderiaceae > Burkholderia > Burkholderia sp. PAMC 28687. The sequence continues at coordinate 682,880 of NZ_CP014506.1, read as the reverse complement.
CAGCGCAACGAACAGAACGACGGTGACGACGATTGGCAACGTGCGCGGATCGACCAGGCGATCAAGGAAATTCCTCATTTGGCGGCCTCTGCAAGGGGCTTCCTGGCAACGTGGGGAAAGGCGCGGCCGAGTTGTCGCACGATCACCGTACGAGCGCTCGCAGACTGGATCACGCTGACGACCAGCACCACCGCGGCCTTTACAACGAGCGTAGCTTCAGGCGGCACGCCTATCGAATACGTGGTGTATGTGAGCGTCTGGATGATCAATGCGCCGAGCACAGTGCCGGCAAGGCTGAACTTGCCGCCGAGCAGCGACGTGCCGCCGAGCGTGACGGCGAGGATCGCATCGAGTTCGAGCAACAGGCCCGCATTGTTGCCGTCGGCGCTGCGCACGTTCGAGCTGATCAGGATTCCCGCAATAGCCGCCGTGAGACCGGAGAACGTATAGACCCCGAACACGATCGCGCTCGAACGCAAGCCAACGAGTTTCGTCGCGACCGGATTGATGCCGATCGCGCGGATGAACATGCCGAGCGCCGTGCGGTTCATGAGCAGCGCGGTCCCGGCAATCGCGGCCACCGCAACCCACACGGAGCACGGTATGCGCGCCAGATAACCGCCGCCGACCACCAGATACCCCGGCGCCCCGATGGGAATGATCTGGCCGCCCGTGAGCAGCTGCGCGACGCCCCGCCCGGCCACCATCAGGATCAGCGTCGCGATGATCGGCTGCATGCCGACAAACGCCACGAGCACGCCGTTCCACATGCCGGCAATCACGCCCATGACGAGCGCAGCGGCAAGTGCTTCAGCCACATTCGCGGGATTGTCGGCGAGGATGCTCGCGGCCGCCGCGCCCGCGATGGCGACGACAGCGCCAACGGAGATATCGATGCCGCGTGTCGCGATCACGAGCGTCATGCCGAGGGACACCAGCACGAGCGGCGCCGCACGATTGAGGATATCGATGGGCGCGCCGAACCAGTGGCCATCGAGTACGGAAATCGAGAGGAAATGCGCGTTCTGGCTCAGGTCGAGCAGAATCAGCAACACGAGCGTGAGAGCCGGCCATACGAGAGGATGTTGCAACGTTGCCTTGATCGGGTTCACAGGCCGCCTCCTGCAATCAACCGGTACACCTGGTCTTCCGACGTCGCGTGCCCCTCGACTTCCGCCACCTTGCGCCGGTCGCGCAGCACCGCGATCCGATGGCTCACGCGCACCACTTCGTTCACCTCCGAGGAGATGAACACAATGCCAAGGCCTTTCGCGCACAGCGCCAGCACACGATCCATGATTTCGAATTTGGCTGCAACGTCGATACCGCGCGTGGGTTCATCGAGAATCAGCATCTTCGGCTCGGTCGCAAGCCAGCGCGCGAGCAGCACCTTCTGCTGGTTCCCGCCAGAGAGAAGTCCGATTGGCTGCTCTGCGTCGCGAGCCTTGATGCCAAGCCGCCCGATATAGTCATCGGCTATTTCGCGTTGTTTCGCCTTCCCTATGACGCGCCACCAGCCGCGTTGCACCTGCAGCGCAAGCACGATGTTCTCCCGTATGGAAAGCTCCGCAACAATGCCTTCCTTCTTCCTGTCCTCGGGGCAATACCCCACGCCGCGGCGCACGGCATCGCGGGGCGAGCGAAGTTTCACTGCCTTCCCGCCAATGGACATGCTGCCCGCGTCCGAACGCTCAGCGCCAAAAAGCAGGCGCGCGGTCTCGGTGCGGCCGGACCCGAGCAGGCCCGCGAGGCCGAGGATCTGGCCGGGCTGCACGTCTATATCGATGGGATTCATTACGCCACGCCGGCCGCTGCCGCGCATGGTGAAGAACGGCGGCACCAGACTCTTCTTTGCCGGCGGTTCGTCAGCCGCGCGTTTCAGGCGCTCGGTCATGCGTTCATGGCCCACCATCTTCGAAACCAGCAGTTCCACCGGCAGATCGCGGGCCAGATATTCGCCTTCACGCTCGCCATTGCGCATGACCGTGATGCGGTCCGAGACCGCGTAGGTCTGCTCGAGAAAATGCGTGACAAAGAGGATTGCGATGCCCGATTGCTTGAGCTTCTGCAGCACGCCGAAAAGCCGCGCGACTTCTCCTTCGTCGAGGCTCGACGTGGGTTCATCGAGAATCAGCACGCGCGCATCCACCGATACCGCTCGCGCGATCGCAACCATCTGCTGCACCGCGATCGGGTAGGTATCGAGTGACTTGGTCACATCGAGATATACGTTCAGGTCGGCCAGCGCCGCCTCGGCACGCGCACGAATGGTCTTCCAGTCGATCGCGCCATGCCGTTTCGGCTGCCGTCCGGCAAACACGTTTTCGGCGACGGACAGATTCGGACACAGGTTCACTTCCTGATACAGCGTCCTGATTCCAGCCGCTTCCGCATGGAGCGGCGTTGCGAAACTGACCGCCTCGCCACCCAGCCGGATCTCGCCGGCGTCGTGCGCGTGGACGCCGGTGAGTACGTTGATGAGGGTCGACTTGCCGGCGCCGTTCTGACCCATCAGCGTATGGATCTCGCCGGGCAACAACCGGAAGTCCACGTTCTGCAGCGCCTTGACGCCCGGGAACGACTTCGAGATACCGATGGTTTCGAGGATGGGCGAAGCGATCATGGAGTCTCGCCGCTCAGTATTTACGCTGCGGCAGGATCTGCGCCGCGACGCTCATGGGGAACACGGTTTCGTCGGTGACGATGCGCTTGGGCAACTCCTTGCCCGCCACCACTTCTTTCACCGCGGTCATGAGTTGCGGGCCGAGCAGCGGACTGCATTCGACGTCCACATTGATCTTGCCGGCCACCATGGCTTCGAAGCCGCCCTTGGTGGCGTCGAACGAGACCACGCTCACGTCCTTGCCCGGCTTGACGCCGGCTTCTTCCATGGCCTGGATCGCACCGAGCGCCATGTCGTCGTTATGCGCGTAGACCACGTTGATCTGCTTGCCGTAAGTCTTGATGAAAGCTTCCATGACCTGCTTGCCGCCGGCCAGCGTGAAGTCGCCGCTTTGCGAAGCGATGACCTTGAACTTTGGATCGTTCTTGATCACTTCCAGCAGCCCGGCACGACGGTCATTTGCGGGCGCGGAGCCGACCGTGCCCTGCAACTCGGCAATGTTGATCGGACCGGCTTCGTTCTTGTAGCGCTCTTCGAGCCATTTGCCCGCGCGCCGGCCTTCTTCCAGGAAGTCCGAACCGATCATGGTGACGTACAGGGACTTGTCCTTCACGTCGATATTGCGGTCAGTGAGGATCACCGGAATCTTCGCGGTCTTCGCTTCGATGAGCACCGGTTCCCAGCCGGATTCGACCACCGGCGAAAACGCGATCACATCGACTTTCTGGGCGATATAAGAACGGATCGCCTTGATCTGGTTTTCCTGTTTCTGCTGGGCATCGGAGAATTTCAGATTGATGCCGGCATCCTTGGCCGCGCTTTTGACCGATACGGTATTGGCGGTGCGCCATGCGCTCTCGGCGCCCACTTGCGAAAAGCCCAGGGTGATTTTCTTGTCGTCGGCCTGGGCGTTCAGGCTTGCGCCCAGCAATAGCGCAGAACCAAGCAGCGCACCAATGGCTGCGCGTCGAGCATGTCTCATGGTCTCCGATTTATTTGTGTTTGTAATCGGTACTGCCGCGCTTCTTTGCCGCTCATGCGGGATGGGCGGTCATTGGACGCAGGACGTACCGGAACGAAGCGTAGCGCCGGGGTGCATGGCGGTCCAATCAGTTATTTGGCATTTGCGATACCAGGAATGGTATGGCGGAGGGGTGGTGGCCGAGCGGCGGAACGATCCGTGCGCCCGCTTTATCCAATGTGCGAATGTTTCACGCGCGCAGGTGAGACTTCCATGGTCGTCAGTTCCTGGACGATGCCGCAGTCACCCACGGCTTGCTCCACCGCGCAGCGGCTTCGCAAACTGATCAGCTGCGCCTTCAACTGCTGCAATTCCTCGATCCGATGATCGACGTGCGAGATGTGTTCATCGACCAGTGCGTTGATGGCGCCGCACTGCTGCGCCGGCTTGTCCGTCAGTCCCAGCAGGGCCCTGATCTCGTCATGCGCCATGTCGAGCGCCCGGCAATTCCTGATAAAACGCAGCCGCTCGACGTGGACAGCCGAGTAATCCCGATAATTCCCTCCCGTGCGTTCGGCATCGGGCATCAGGCCTTCTTTCTCATAAAAACGGATCGTTTCCGTCGTGCAACGTGCGCTTTTGGCGAGTTCTCCGATTTTCATGCGACCTCCGTGTTAGTGCTTGACCTTGAAGTGGCTTCAAGGTGTCTACTAGAACACAAATCCAGTCAGGAAGCCACGATGTCCGATACAACCAAAGACCCAGCACATGCGGAGCACGACCACCATGAGCACCACGGGCACGACCATGCAGAACACGACCACGCAAGCCATGCTCATGAAGGGCACGGTCAGGCCCATACAGATTCCTGCTGCGCGTCCGCCTCTTCCGCGACCATGGCAAGTCTTTCCGGACTGCAACGCGTCGGCAGCAACATCCGCACGCCGATCCGGATCATGCAGATGGATTGCCCGACCGAAGAGACGCTCATCCGCAAGAAGCTCGGTGGTATGCAATCCGTCAAGGGCATGGAGTTCAATCTCATGCAACGGGTTTTGACGGTCGAGCACACCCCTGATTCCCTCGATACCGTCGCGGACGCAATCCGCTCGCTCGGCTTCACGCCGGAAATGCCGGACTCGGCCGGCAAGCTCGATGCATCGATTGCCGAAACTCCGAAACCATGGTGGCCGCTTGCGCTTGCCGGCGCTGCGGCCATCGGCTCGGAAGCGGCGAGCTGGCTTGGCGCCTCGACGTGGCTGTCGGCGGCGCTGGCGATCATCGCCGTGCTCGCCTGCGGTGTGACAACCTACAAGAAGGGCTGGGTTGCGCTTTCCAACGGCAACCTCAATATCAACGCGCTGATGAGCATTGCCGTGACCGGCGCGCTGGTTCTCAGGCAATGGCCCGAAGCGGCCATGGTCATGGTCCTCTTCACGGTTGCCGAGCTCATCGAAGCGAAATCGCTCGATCGCGCGCGCAACGCCATTCAAGGACTCATGCAACTCACGCCTGAAACGGCGACCGTGCGTCAGGCGGACGGCACGTGGGCCGATATCGATGCAAAGACAGTATCTGTCGGATCGGTGGTTCGGATCAAACCCGGCGAGCGTATCGGTCTGGATGGCACCGTGCTTGCCGGCCGTTCGACGGTCAATCAGGCGCCGATCACCGGCGAAAGCCTTCCCGTCGATAAAACCGAGGGCGACGCGGTCTTCGCCGGCACCATCAACGAAGCAGGATCGCTCGAGTTCGCGGTGACGGCCGTCGCTGGCGACACGACGCTCGCGCGCATCATTCATGTGGTCGAAGAAGCGCAAGGCGCAAAGGCGCCGACGCAAAGGTTTGTCGACCAGTTCGCTCGGGTCTATACCCCGATCGTGTTCGCAATCGCACTCGCTGTGGCGATCCTCCCGCCGCTTCTCGCGGGCGGAAGCTGGCACGACTGGATCTATAAGGCACTCGTCCTGCTCGTGATCGCGTGCCCCTGCGCGCTCGTCATTTCGACTCCGGTGACGATCGTGAGCGGCCTTGCCGCGGCGGCGCGCAAAGGCATCTTGGTCAAGGGCGGCGTGTATCTGGAAGAAGGCCGCAAGCTCGCGTGGCTCGCGCTCGACAAGACCGGCACCATCACGCACGGCAAGCCCGTACAAACCGATGCCGAACTTATCGACGGAGAGGGTTCCGCAGAGAACCGCCGGATCGCCGCAAGCCTTGCCGCAAGATCGGATCATCCGGTGTCGCAATCGATCGCGCGATCGGCGCAAGAGGATCTAGTCGAGCTTCACATGGTCGATGAATTCGAGGCCATTGCCGGACGCGGCGTGCGCGGGGTGATCGAAGGCCGCTCGTATTCGCTCGGCAATCATCGGATGGTGGAGGAATCCGGCTTGTGCTCGCCTTCTCTTGAACTGCGCCTCGAAGCACTCGAGCGCGAAGGCAAGACCGTCGTTGCGTTGAGCAACGAACGCGAGGTGCTGGCGCTCTACGCCGTCGCCGATACGGTCAAGGACACGAGCCGCGAAGCAATCGATGATCTGCATAGCCTCGGCATTCGTACCGCCATGCTGACGGGCGACAATCCGCACACAGCGAAGACGATCGCGCAGGAAGTCGGTATCGATGAAGCACGCGGCAATCAGCTTCCCGAAGACAAACTCAAGGCGATCGTCGATCTCGGCGCCGATGGGTCGGTCGTCGGGATGGTGGGCGACGGCATCAACGACGCCCCGGCGCTTGCACGCGCGAACATCGGCTTTGCGATGGGCGCCATGGGAACCGACACAGCCATTGAGACCGCGGACGTCGCGCTCATGGACGACGACCTCCGCAAGATTCCGGCGTTCGTGCGTTTGTCAAAGGCGACGCACGTCATCCTGATTCAGAACATCGTGCTGGCGCTCGGGATCAAGGCGGTGTTCCTGACGCTGACGCTCATCAGTTTGGGAACGATGTGGATGGCCGTTTTCGCCGATGTCGGCGCGAGCTTGCTGGTGGTTGGTAACGGGCTGCGGTTGTTGCGCAAGTAGCGGTGCGTCGAGTGCCCGTCACCTCATTCGACCAATTCTCACAACCGCCCCTGATTTTCCGCCACCAGCCGCCGGGCCATCTCGACCCCGCCCTGCATATCCAGTCTCAATGAAGCAAAAGCCGCGCGTTTGACATCGTCGGGAAGGGCCCAGTCCCATTTTTCGTTCTCGACGTTCTGGATCACGCTCAACGCGCGCGTCAAATCCGAAGCCGTGCGCGTACCGATCTTCTGCAGCACGCTCATCACCGTCTCGAACTTCGACCCGGTGATGCTCACAACCGCCCCCTGGTTCCAGGCATCGAGATTTTCGGCGCGCAGCAGCACGACCAGCGCGTCGTTCACCCAATCACCTGCCCACGTCGCGAGCATGACGTGATTGCCTTCTCCAAATATCGACTTGTTTGCCAGATCGGCCGCGGCAAAGTACTTGCGCCCTTCTTCAAGAAGCTTTGCCGCTTTTGTATCGATGAAAACCACCGGCTGGTCATCCGCCAGAACGCGCTTCATCTCGCGGCGAACTTCGTCGTGGACCATCGCGCTGGCGCCATCGAAGACAGGCGGCGCGCCGCCACGATCCGCCGATACAAACACCGTCTTGCGCTCAGGATCGACTTCCAGCACACGCCAGCGCTGACCGCCGAAGATGATGCCCTGCCCCGGGATCAAAGGACGCGCGACGGGCAAGGACCCAAGCTGCTTGCTGCCGGCCACGATACGAAATTCGTCATCGCTGGAAAACGATGCATAGAATTCGTAGTGATTGACCAACTTCTCGCCGCGCACGCCATGCAGCAGCAAGCCGCTTTTCTCCTGCACGATCAGGTCGGCTTTGCCGAGGCTGCGCAGGATGGCGGCGAACGTGGGTTTATCGATCATGTCGAAGGGACCGTTTTCGACGAGCGTCTCCCACAACCCTGTCGCCGTCGCGCCGCCGCGTTCCGCGATCACGGACATCACTTGCTGCACAAAAGTCGATGCATGCAGACCACGCGCCCTCGGCGGTTCGACCCACTTTTTCTGCAGCAGGAAAACGCCGGCTATCGACTGGACGAGCCCTTCACGGATGCGATCGGAGAAACCGGAATGCGCGTGAAGTTCGGCTTCCACGCAGTAGCTGCGCAGGATCGCCGGCTCGTCTTTGCGGCGTCCCGAGCGTCCTAATCGCTGCATGAGCGCAGCCACCGATGGCGGCGGCCCCACTTGCGCGACACTTTTCACCGCGCCAATGTCGATACCGAGTTCAAGCGTCGATGTACACACCGCCGTCGCCGGCCGGTCGCCCGAACGCAGCGCGTTTTCGGCGTCTTCGCGCAGCTCCTTCGAAAGACTGCCGTGGTGCGGCCAGAACTCGTTCGGATGACCATCGCGTTCGCATGCGCGGCGCAACAGGTCGGCATAAAGCTCGACCTGTCGCCGGCTGTTCGGGAACACGAGGTTGTTTGCACCACGCAACGCGAGGTACATCTGGTTCGCGATTTCAAGCGTGCTGCCAGGCACGGCATCTTCGAGTTGCGGACTGCGGATATCGGGTTGCGCTTCAACACGCGCCGGCGTTTGCACGAAGCCCTTGATGATGAGCCGTATCTCCCGCGAGCTCCCTTTCGACTCGATGATCTCAACCGGCTTCTCCGCCTTCGGCCTCAAAAAATGCGCGGCAAGCTGCATGTCGCCGAGCGTCGCCGATAACCCCACGCGCGGCACGAATCGGCCGCATACGCGATCCACGCGTTTGAGCAGCGACTGCAGTTGCATGCCACGCTCGGAGCCAATGAACGCATGCAGCTCATCCACGACGATGTATCGGAGGGAACCGAAGGTGTTGGCAAGCGAAGATCCGCGCGTGACGAACATGGCCTCGAGCGATTCGGGCGTGATGAGCAAAATGCCCGATGGCTTCTTCAAGAAACGCTGCTTACGGCTCGCCGATACATCGCCATGCCACCCGACTACGGGAATCTCCAGCGTCTCGCACAAACCCTCTAGCCGCGACCACTGATCGTTGATCAATGCCTTCAGCGGGCTGATGTACAGCACGCTGGACGCGACGGGTTCATCGCGCAGCAGGTTCGAAAGGATCGGGAAGAACGCCGCTTCTGTTTTACCGGCGGCTGTCGCTGCGGCAATGATCACATCGCGATCCGCGTCGATCAGCGCAGGAACCGAGCGCTCCTGCGCGTCGCGCAACTCGGTCCAGCCCTCCTGCCAGATCCATCGGCGGATGCGTTCGTCGAGCAGGTCGAAACTTCGGGAATCAGTCGAGCCGGAAGCTGGCGAGTTCATCGTCACCGTCGGTGGGTGAAGCGGGAACGTTGGGCGCGCTGCCACCGTCGTCGCGCTCGATGGTCAACGCATCGATCAGCTCGCGCCAGTCGCGCCCCGGATTCTGCTCGAGGACGGCGAGGAAATTGATGAACGCCGTGATCGTGGTTCGCGGTGTACGGAAATACGCCTCGCCAAGACGCGTCGCGCAGTGCTTCATGAATGCCGGGATCGCTTCTTCGGGTACGAGCGCCTTGCTGGCGTCCCCGAAGGCATACACCATCCGGATCTTGTCGAGCAGCACGTAGAAGTCTTCCGGCGTGAGGCTTGCGAGCCTGATGACAGGTCCGCTGTAATCGACCAGGCCGTTAGTCGCAAACGCGTTCTCGGCAAGACGCGATTGCAGTGCGGGATAACTGTAGAGGCCGCGTTTGGTATCGAGCAGAAATTCGGGCGTGCCGCCCAGCACGAAACCGAGACCAACAGCCGAGCCCTGCAGCGAGTCGTTCAGGATGCGCAGTATCTGTTCGTAGTTCGAATTGCGCGCCGACACGTTGGACAGCTTGTACAGGTTCACGAGTTCGTCGAGACAGACCATCAGGCCGCTATACCCTGCCATGCGCACGAAACGGCCAAGCAGCTTCAACTGGTCGTAGATGGTTGCATCGTCGACGATAGTGCGAACACCGAGCGCCGCGCGAGCGTCGGTGCGCGTTGAGAATTCGCCGCGCAGCCAGCGGACCGCGTCGCTCTTGAGTTGTTCGTTGCCATCTTCGAAGCCACGGCAATACGCTGCGATCACATCCGAGAAATCGTAGCCGTTGACCATCTCGGTCAACTGGCTCAACTGGGCGCGGATCACTTCTTCGCTGGTCCTGCCCGAGGCCTTCGCTTCAGTCTTCGCCTGTCCGATGAACTTCTCCACCACACCCGCCAGCGCGCCGCCTTCGGGCTTCGTGCGTGTGGACATGTTCTTGACCAGCTCCGCGTAGAGCGAACGTGCCTGGCCGCCAGACGCATGCAGCCGGCGGTCCGGATTCAGGTCGGCATGCACGGTCACGAGTTTCTTTTCCAGCGCGATCGCGCGCACGAGGTTCAGGAAGAACGTCTTGCCCGCGCCATACTCGCCCACGACGATACGAAAACTCGAGCCGCCATCGGCCACGCGGTCGATGTCCTTCATCAGCGCGTCGAGTTCCCTCGCCCGGCCGACCTGGATCAGATGTTGCCCAATGCGCGGCACCACGCCGGCGCGAAGGGATTGCAGGACCGCGTCACGGTCCCTTGGGCGAATCGTTGTCATGCAGCCAGCCTTTGAGCTAATTCCTGATTGATTTCTACCGGGTCATCCCCGTCTGTCAGCGGCTCGTCCCAGTGATCGAGCGACGCCTCGTTGACCTGTTCCATAGCGCCATCGAGCATCAGGTCGAGCTTCGATGCCGCGTCCTCCAGCTCGGCTCTCGTCCACGAGACACGCGTGACGAGCAGGCGCAGGAAGGTCGAGTGGGCATCGTCGAGTCCGATAAGCGGCGGTTGCTCCGGCTCGGCTGCTTTCGAAGCCACCGGGGCGTGCTGCTCTTCCACGAATACGTCAGCAAGAATCGCCGATACCCTTGCCGTTTCGTGCTTCAACGCCGCGATCCGCGCGGGGTCGAGCGTAAAGCTCGCTGCAGGTTTCGCAGTGCCCGCGTCCTGATGCAGGGCGCTGTAAAGACGCTGTGTATCGATACCCATCATCCGGTACACCTTCTCCAGCGCCTTCACTTTTTCCCGCGATACAACGTCATCCGCGTTGGCCACTTGCACGAGCAATGCCGCAAGATCGTTTCGAAGGTTCGCAGCCAACGGCTCCAGCCGCTTCCTGAATCCTGCAATCGAGGCACCCTGCGCAAGCTGCACACGGCTTCGCGCTTTCAACCGCAGCTTAAGTTCTTCCGATGCCTCCGGCCACGTGCCGATCCGATTATCGATTGCTGAAGTTCCGGCATCTGACGCGGTGCCGTCGGCCATGGCCACGGCTGCGGCGAGATCGATCATGACGGTTGCGACTGAGTACGCGTCATCGGCAAGCAAAACGTCGGCCCCGGCCGTCGTGGCAAACAGCGCCAGCGCATCACCCGGTTTCGGCGTGCGGGCGCCGAGCCTGACATCGGGCTCGATCGCAATACCGGCCTTTGACAGCACCGTGCAAAACGCAGTCATCTTGTCGCGCGTCACGTTGCCCGTGAATTTGAATCGCCCGAGAAGTTCGCCGAAAGTCGACACGCCGATTCGCCCGTGCCGGACTTCGTCGGCGAGCGCATCGAGCGCGTGCTGCATGGCGTCCGGCCACAATTCGATAGGCAACATCAGCGTCGCATCGAGCGTTCCCGCCGCGCCCGGAAACCTGCCCAGATAGCGGCTATATGAGTCGAGCGCACTCGCCGATTCATTCATCAGCGATTGCAGCCGGCCGCGCGGCCCGTTGATCGCGCCGATATCCGGCAATCCGACAAGGAACCCCGGCACCGGCAAGTTCCTGAGCGCGCTGAACGCAGGATCGGGCCGGACTTCAAGCGTCGTGCGATTCACCGAAAGCAGCATGCCGTTCTTGAAACGCTCGGCGTACTTGCGAACGAACACCTTGTCGAACTCTTCGGGGCAACGCGTCACGGCCGCGCGGCGCACGAGCAACGGGTCCATCTTCGCCCAGGCGAGCGCCCAGCCGGCGGGGACAGGGTGTTTATCGACGGCGGCTTGTGCGAACGCGACGCGCACGTCCATGGGAACCTGATAGCCGATTGCCATGCCGCGCGGTGCGGGTTTGTTGTACATCTTTCCGTTGCGCGATGACATCAGCCCGACCGATTCAAGCAGATTGCGCAGATGCTTTTGCCACGAATAATTTGCATCGATGTTCCGCAGACGGCGCAGTTCGCGCGCAATATCGGCGAATTCGGTTTCGCCGACCTTTCCTGCCGCGCCATCCACGAGCACCCGTCGCTCAAGACCGTATAGATAGAAAAACAGGTAGCCGGTATGGATGTCGGATTTCTTGCGGTCCGAGCAGAGCCATTCCAGATAGGTCCGCCGCTGCTCGGCCGTCAGCGTGCCGTAACTCAATTCCTTGGAACCGAGCGCCGCGATCTGATTCGCGCCCATGTCGGCCACATCGGCGCGCGGGTCGATCACGCACGCTTCGATTGACCGGGGCGTCGAGCGGTGCACATCGCCGAGATAGAACATGCCGCCGGAGATGGAGGTATCGCCGATCTCGACGGTTTGTCCGGGAGCAATCCACGCTACAGAGGAGGCCGAAGCATTGCGTGGCGGCTTGATCCCGTGGCCCGTCGCGACTGGATTTTCCGCGATGGTCACTGATATCAACGCCTCGTCGTCGCTATGGTCATACGCGTCGCGGTCGTTGTAAGCGCCGGAAGAACTCCCCATGGATTAAACAGGCCCCTCATGAACAATGTGCCGATTGTATGAAACCTGTGTTGCGCGTCTTGCCGGGAATTGCTTCCCGCGAGACCGTGAACCAGCAATTTCCTATTGATTATATTACTTATTCTCCATTTTCACCGTGGTCCCGAACCGCCGCGCAGCCTGCTGCCAGGCGGTTGAGCGGCTGGAAATTCCGCGAGTGCAAGCCGCCCTTTCGATCTGGCTGAAAACTAGGCTGCAATCAACGTGACAACCGACTTCGCGGCCAACGCATTCAAAATGCCGATCCCCGATGGGCTTGCAGCCTTGCGCCGATGGTACGACGAGGTATCGGCGAGGCCTGGAGCCCAAGCCTAGGGCAGTACAAAAAGCAGCATTTCGCTCGATGCTCTACTGTATATAACGCGTAGCTTCACTCTATTTCTTCTGGAGATTTCCATGTCACGGACAATCAAATTTGCGAAAGCCGGTGGTCCCGAAGTGCTCGAATTCATCGATACCGACGTCCCCACCCCCGGCCCCGATGAAGTCCGCATCAACGTAAAGGCGATTGGCCTCAATCGCGCGGAATCGATGTGGCGCCTCGACGCATACATCGAGCCCGTCAAGTTTCCGGCGGGTCTTGGCTACGAGGCGGCCGGCATTGTAGATGCGGTCGGCAGCAGCGTCATGGGCTTTGCGCCCGGCGACAAGGTGAACGTCATTCCATCGTTTTCGATGAACCAGTACTTCACCTATGGCGAGACGATCATCGCGCCGGACTATGCGGTCGTGAAGCATCCGGAATCTCTTTCGTTCGGCGAGGCTGCGTCGGTCTGGATGATGTTCGTCACGGCGTACGGCGCGCTGGTCGAAGATGCAAAAGTGACCAAGGGTGATTTTGTGATCGTGCCTGCGGCGTCGAGCAGTGTGGGACTGGCCGCCATCCAGATTGCCAACTACGCCGGCGCGACGTCCATTGCGCTCACGCGCACCGCCGAGAAGAGACAGCAATTGCTCGATGCAGGCGCGGCGCACGTGATCGTCACCGACGAAACCAGCCTGCTCGATGAAATCATGCGCATCACTGACGGCAAAGGCGCGCGCGTGGCCTTCGATCCCGTCGGCGGTCCGAACTTCGCGAAGCTGATATCGGCATTGTCATTCGGGGGTATCGCCTACATCTATGGCGCGCTCAGCGAGGACGTCACGCCGCTGCCCGTGCTCGAGATGATCGCGAAGGTGCTGACGGTGAAGGCGCACAACATCTGGCTGACGAGCGGCGACGAAACCCGCAGGAAAGCGGCCGTCGAGTATGTGCTGAAGGGTTTCGAGAGCGGCGCGTTCAAGCCGGTCATCGACCGTACTTTCACGTTCGATGAAATGGTGGACGCGCATCGTTATCTGGAAACCAACGGTCAGTTTGGGAAGATCGTGGTTGAGGTTTGAAGCGGGGCCGCGGCTCGTGAACCGGAAGCAACCTCAAGACTAGCTGTCGAGGCTCATCGGCCTGTCTCCCCCTGGAGGCAGGCCGAAAAGCTTTCTTACCGCATTCAAAAAGGCGCCGTACGGACGCCCCAGGACGAGCATCATGACAGTTGCTCCCAGAATCCCGAACCATAAACCGCGCCCGGAAGCGCCGCTCACCGCGATGATTGCGGCGTAGATCGGGACCTGGAAGCTCACAAGCGCAACGCTGTCCCAAAGAACCTGCGACAGCCGGTTAGCGGATCTGGCATGTCGCATGACGTAGTCCCGCCAGACGCCATACGGGCGCCCCACGGGAACCATCAAGGCGGCGCCCAGCAGCCGTGCATGCAGGACCTGATCCCAGTTCATCCCCGCGATAAACCGCTCGTTGATAAAACCCGTCGTGGTGAAGAACAGGATCAGAGCCGTTGTGTCCGCAATAAACGAGCGCCTGCGATGAGACTTGTCAGTGAGTTCAGGCATATGAGTAATTGACGGCAACAGTCCGCGAACGATACCAGCCCGGGTCGAGACCTGCTGGCGTCATGAAGGCGCATCGCGCGGTTGCGCTTGGCACGCGCCTCCGATCAATGGCACTATTAGCGCCACCCTGCTTGATATCTGCCTAGCCGAATCATTGATTTGGAGAGATCGATGGCCGAGACACCGACTTCCCGTCCGTCAGCAGTCCGTTCGCTGGTGCTGATTGCGATCATCGTGATTGCATTGATCGCGGCCTTCGCCTATACGGCCGGCTGGCTCACGCCCGGGCGCCTGACACCGGCGAAGATCGTCGACAGTCTGGCGCCACCGGACGGCGCGGCGCTCGGTTTCCGGCGCAATCATGCCAAGGGCATCTGCTTTACCGGCAACTTCGAATCGAATGGCGCGGCGGCCGCTCTCTCCAAAGCGCCGATGTTCGCAGCCGGCTCGTATCCGGTCACGGGCCGCTTCAACCTCGGTACGCCAGATCCCAAAGCGCCCGATGCCACGGTTCGGGTTCGTGGCCTCAGTCTGCGTGTGGTCGCACAGGGCGGAAGCGAATGGCGCTCGGCCATGATCGACCTTCCTTTCTTTCCCGTCGCAACACCCCAGGCCTTCTACGGGCTGCTTAAGGCATCGGCCAACAAGAAAGACCCGGATGCCATGAAGAACTTCATCGCGGCGCACCCGGAATTCGGCGTATTTGCCAAGTGGGCCGGCAGCGCTCCCTGGACGGGTTCCTATGCACAGGAGCGGTATAACAGCCTGAATAGCTTCGTCTTCACCAATGCCGCAGGACAGGACCAGACGGTGCGCTGGTCCTTCGTGCCCGCCGCTCGGCCCGAGGCAATATCCGCCGATCAGTTGAAGGCACGTGACGCCGACTTTCTCGCCGCGGATATCACGCAACGCGTGCAGAGTGCGCCCCAGAAATGGACGATGGTCGTCACACTCGCCAACCCCGGCGACCCGACCGCCGATCCCAGCAAAGCCTGGCCGGAAGATCGACGCACGGTGGAGGCCGGCACCCTTGTGGTCAATGCGATCGAACCCGAGCCCGACGGCCCGTGCCGCGACCTGAACTTCGACCCGACGGTTCTCCCAAGCGGCATGCACGTCTCGGATGATCCGTTTCCCGCAGCTCGCTCAGCCGCCTATGCCGTATCGTTCGATCGGCGTACCGCCGAGGACAAGGACTATCCGCGCCATCCGGCAGGAGGAGCCACGCCATGACCCCGACCAACGGTCGCTTCACACCGATGCAACGCGCGCTTCACTGGCTCATGGCAATCTGCATCCTGGCGATGCTGTTCATCGGTGTCGGGATGGTGTCCACCATTCGTCCCGATTATCTTTCGCTGGTGTCCATCCACAAGCCGTTGGGTATCGTGATCCTCGTGCTGGCGCTGATCCGCCTCGCGGTCAGGCTGACGCGCGGCGCACCGCCGCTGCCGTCATCCATGCCGGAACCCATGAAACTCGCTGCCCATCTCTCGCATATCGCGTTCTATTTGCTGATGATCGGGCTGCCGCTGATCGGATGGGGCATGCTCTCTGCCGCGGACTATCCTGTCGTGGTGGCCGGGATTCATTTGCCGCCCATCCTGCCGCACAGCAACCTGTTGCACTCGCTGCTGTGGAATGCGCACAGGGCGCTCGCGTTATGCTTTTTTGCGTTGATCCTATTGCACCTGGCGGCTGCGCTTCTGCACGCGCTGGTGAGACGCGACGGGGTGTTTGAAGCGATGGCGCCATGGCGCTCGGCGCGCGAGAGGCGGGCTCCCGGCGATCGATGAACGCGCCGCCTGAACCCTTACACCTCGCCGCAATAAACGAAGGCATTCGCAAACCCCCAGCCCGGGGCAGACCAGCGTTTTCGGTTTACGCAACTTTTTCACGCGCGCACAATTTGGCGCAGATACCGGCGCTCGCTTTGTCGGCTGCGGAGTCGATGACCGTCACCTTGCACACACCCGCGCGACGCAACGCAAACGCGAAGACGGTGCCAGTCTGCCCGCCTCCAACGATGACGACGTTACGGTCAATGCCCGGATGATCGGCACCCAGTTGCCGGATTCAGGGTCAAGCACACGCAGCGTGGCTCGCGCGTTTGCATCGAAGTATTGGCGCACATCCGCATCACCTGCGACGATAGAAAGCCGAGGTTTCGCGTAACTTGCGGGTGACTGGAGGACTTAACATGTTCGAGAAGACGGGTTGCGGTTTAATCGTAGTGTGCGCTTTGATTCCTTTACGCGTCGAAGCACAAACCGAGACGAATATGGCGGTGCTGAAGGGATTGGCGCCTGTTACCGTGTTGGAAAATACCCCGGCTGGCAAGGCGGCGCTTGGCGCCAATTACACGGTCACCGGCGGCATCCAGACAGGCGCGATCCGGCAGCCTACGTTGCTTCCGTTCAATGATCAGCAGCAGCAGGCCCTGCGGGACGCGTTCATCACAGACGGCAACCTTGCCGAACTCGCAGACGGTCTTGGTACGACCCTCGGTGCGGCCTATCAGGCTCGGGCTCACTACGACGATCGCAAGACCTATACGAACGTGTCGCAGGGGATTGCTGACCTTATCAAGTACACCAACGCCACCACTGGCGACGACTCGAATTCGGGAAAATACTTTTTTGCCAACGCGACGACGGATGGAAAGACACCGGTATCCGCAGACGCAAGGAACGTCCTGAAAAGCATGGGTGGCACACCTGATCCGTTTGGCACGAATTACGGCCGCCCCGCCGGGAGCGCCAACGCCGACGCTTATGGCGACTCCCGGCCATTCCAGACCGAGCATAG
Source organism: Burkholderia sp. PAMC 28687 (assembly GCF_001577465.1). Taxonomy (NCBI): domain Bacteria; kingdom Pseudomonadati; phylum Pseudomonadota; class Betaproteobacteria; order Burkholderiales; family Burkholderiaceae; genus Burkholderia; species Burkholderia sp. PAMC 28687. The sequence goes on along the minus strand of NZ_CP014506.1, from coordinate 665,840 downwards.
TCAAGAGCACATCGTTGGATTCGATTACTTCCATGTCCCCGCTGACAATACCGTCTACAACCAGGGGCCGGTCATGAATCTCATCGACAGCCCGTCCTTCCCGAGCGGCCACACGACGTATGGCTACATGGGGTCCTTGATCCTGGCCGAACTCGTGCCGGAGCGATTCCAGCAGATGATTGCGCGTGCGGCTGAGTATGGGAATGACCGTATCCTGATGGGTGCTCACTACGCCATGGACGTTCTCGGCGGACGAACCCTGGCCACTTACGACCTGGCACATCTCCTGGCAAATGATCCGGCCTACGTTGGCCGCACGTTGAAACACGCTCCCGTGATAAGCGACTATCGGGTAGCGCTCTCAAGAGCTCGCTCTGAGCTGACCTCCGCATTGCAGGGAGGATGTGGCAACTCGATGGCAGTATGTGCTGGTGAAGACATCGGCCGTTTCAGCAATCCCGCAATGAACGAAGCGTTCTATGCGGTTACGCAGACCTACAACCTGCCCGTCGTGTACCCCGAAAACGCAAACCGTCTGGAGGACGTGGCGAAGCTCGCTCCCGAAGCGGGCTACCTGCTGACGACCGCATTTCCGTCGCTGACGCTGGACCAGGCCGATCAGATCCTGACCGAGACAGAAGGTCCCGGCGGTGGCTTTCTCGACGATGGGTCCGCCTTCGGCGTTTATTCGAGGTTGAATCTTTACGCAGCGGCGGGCAAGGCGGCGCAGGTCAGTTCACGCAAGTGATTCAAGCTTGCAGAAGCTATACAATTGGTGCAGTCAACTCGCTGGCGGGCTTGAGCGTCTGCTTCGAGCAACGAGATCGATGATTTCTCGGGTTCCGCTCGATGTTCGCAGAGTCGAGATCTGGTCCGGCGTGACCCAGAGACAATGCTTGATCTCATTGCTGGGTTTTGCCACTGCGTTGACGTGGACATCGACTTCGAAGACATGATGAGCAGCACGTGGATCGACAAACAGACACGCGAGCCGTGGACGCTCGATCAAGAGGCGCGTTTCTTCCTGCACCTCTCTGATTGCCGCATCGACCATCTGTTCGCGCCGCTCCGGCTTGCCGCCCGGCAACGACCATTTGGAGCGCGCTTTGGCGACTAAGAGAATCTGGTTGCCCTTCCAGCAAACCGTCGTTGCTCTATCCTTCATGCTACGCAATTCCTTCGAGATGTGACTTGAGCGATCGCCGCGCTTCAAGCGGATTCGTCTCCGCTTTCCTTGACTTCACGAACACCCGGGACCGCTCGAAGACGCTTGCATATCGCTTCAAACTGGACGGGTGTCACCCTCGACAAGGTAATGCCTATCTCATCCGAATCGTCTTTTTGTTGCATGACGAACTGCTTGACGCGTGCTGTTCCCGCCCCCAACGTGTCATGCAGCGTAGCCAAGGAAAGTGCATTCCTGTTGGTATGGACAACGAGTTCCCGGCGCTGCCGGCTGCCGATAAACCGCTTCTCGAGCGGCTTGATACCAGCCAGGATGATCAGAATGATGATCGTCGCTGCAATCGACGCGGTATAAAGGCCGCCACCCACCGCAAGGCCCACGCCCGCAACCGCCCAGACGCTCGCGGCGGTGGTCAAGCCACGGATCACCTCCCCTCGCGCCAGGATTGCGCCGGCACCCAGAAAGCCGATGCCCGACACAACCTGTGCCGCCATTCGCGATGGGTCGAGGACTACGCCGGATCGCAGTACATCGCTGAAGCCATAGGCAGATACGATCATGATCAGGGTTGCCCCGACGCAGACCAGCATGTGCGTTCTAAGCCCCGCAGCCCAGGACATGCGTTCGCGTTCAATACCGATAACGCTCCCCAAAGCCGCTGAGATCATCAACCTTCCGACCAATTCCCATTCACTTGCCATGCTCGCCTCCGATTGCGTGGCACCGGGCGTAATACCCGCGTCAGCCCTGCCGATGCGCACGCGTTCAAACGATGAAGTGTAACGAATCGGGGTGCAGCGCAAAAGAAAGACGAGGGATCGCCGCTGTCTGACGGCAAGTAAGTGAACCTCGACCAAAGCGATTGCCTGCTTCTTGGCATATGTCGAATGATCGTTCTCGCTTGAGCGCCGCGATACTCAAGATCGCAAAACTGCAAGAATCACGAGACGTTGCCAAATGCCCTGGACACCTGCAAAACCGCCGTCGACCCTACGGTTGAATCTCACCGATCGTCTGTCGAGCATCCCGGCTAGCGGGCATTTAAACGAAATCGAGCGAACACTCGATAGCAAACTGGGTGAGCCTCATATCCCGACTGGCAAAATCGACCATCGATACATGAAGGACTTTTATACGGCCTGCAAGCGGCAAGTCGTTGAGGAGCCGCAAACAACTCGGGCGGCTGCTGTTTTTCGTACTGGCATCTACGTCTGATTGCACCAGGAGCGCTAGAGTCTCCTGAGCTTCATTCGACGCAATCGTGGTGAGCGCGGACTTGTCGAGCTCATTCGTCGCGAGTCGGCCGAATCGGTGCGGCATGCGCTTGGGGCAGGACTGCATCGGTCCAGATCCATCGCAAGGTCGCTAGTGGACCAGCTGGTTCATCGCCGCGATACCAGGAGAACCATTACGCGCTCGTGCGCAGCAACGCCTGGCGAGCGAGAGCTTTCTGAAAGGCCCGCTTGCGACACACGTAGGTCAAGTCTTTCGTCCGGTCGATGACAGCGCGGGGGCGTAGCTATAAGCATATCTCCATTGCTTCGTTGTAGTTGCCGGTTCGACGTTCTATTGTTGCGCGATCCCTGACCTGACTCATCGCAGCCGGCTTTGACGCCACGCCCGGCCAAAGCACGCGATGCGCAATCACCACCGGACGCATGGCAATGAACGTATCGAGAAAAAACGGACGCAGGACTTTTATCGCCGCATTGGGCGCAACCATGGCAGGCATCGCCTTGCCGTCCTGGGCCAAATACCAGCCCGATCAATTCAGGATCGGCTATCAGAAGGCAGCCAGCACGCTGGTGCTCCTGAAGGCGCATGGCGCGCTGGAAAAGCGTCTTGCACCGCTCGGCATCAAGGTGTCGTGGAACGAATTCCCGGCAGGGCCGCAATTGCTTGAAGGACTCAATGTCGGCGCCATCGACTTTGGCTACGTAGGAGAAGCCCCGCCCGTGTTCGCGCAGGCAGCCGGTGCCGATTTTGTCTACACCGCCTACGAGTTGCCCACGCCGCATGCCGAAGGCGTCGTCGTAGCACAGGACGCGCCGATCAAGACAGTTGCCGATTTGAAGGGGAAGAAAGTCGCGTTCAACAAGGGCTCGGATGTGCACTGGTTCATCGTAGCGTTGCTGCGCAAACACGGCCTCGACTTCGCGGATATCCAGCCCGTGTACCTTGCTCCGGCAGATGCCCGCGCTGCGCTGGAACAGCATGCCGTCGATGCCTGGGCGATCTGGGACCCCTTTCTCGCCGCTGTTCAAGGACAAAGCCAGGCGCGTCTCATTGCGGATGCGGAAGGTGTCGCAAGCCATCATCAGTTCTTCCTGAGTCAGCGCGAATTTGCCGAAAAGCGCAAGGATGTGATTGCCATTGCGCTGGAAGAAGCAGGCAAGGAAGGGCAATGGGTGAAGGGCAACGTCTCCGCCGCCGCAGCCCAGCTTGCGCCCATTCAGGGGTTGGAGGCCGGAATCATCGAGGCGGGGTTGCGCCACTATGCTCACGTGTATAAGCCAATCGATGACACCGTGCTCGCCGAACAACAGAAGATTGCCGATACCTTCTTCGAACTGAAGCTGATTCCGCGCAAGATAGTCACGAAGCAAGCGGTTCTATCGTAGTCAATAGCCAAGGACCGGCGAGCACTGAAAAAATGCGCGCTGGTTGAAACAGTGAATCGACGCCGCCGCAGTCGAGAGCCTTTTTACGCCATATGCGAAGGTCGGAAGAGAGGAAAAGCGCTTACGCCCCCGGCGATGCAAGCCGAAAGCTTGAAAGCAAGCGTTTCCCACTCTCGACAGCATTTGTCAATCAGGACCGCCGGCGAATCCTAGTATGTGGTTTCGCTGCGCCGCATCTTGCCGCGCTTGCACTACTGATCCTAACCTCGTCTCACAACATCGGAGCTGGAAAGGTCCGAATTGGTTACCACTACTTAGGTAGCCAAAATAGTGGGAGACGATCATGACATCGCGTGTATTCGGCCTGATACGGGTTGTACTCGTTCTCGGCTTGCTGGCAAGCTGCGGAGGCAATGGATCGGACGGAGGCGCCGTTTCTTCCGGCTCGCCCGATCCGGGAATCGCAAAAACTGCCGTACGCTATGCGTTGCCTCCCATGGGCTGGAACTCGTGGAACACGTTCGCCTGCAACGTGAACGAAAACGTCATCAAGTCCGTGGCAGACACCATCGCCGCAAGCGGCATGGCCGCGGCAGGCTATCAATACGTGACGCAAGATGATTGCTGGGTCGGCGGACGAGACCCCGCCACCGGTCAGCTCTTTGCTAACCCGAGCACATTCCCGAGCGGCATCAAGGCACTTGCCGATTACGTCCATAGCAAGGGGTTGAAATTCGGGCTCTACACATCGGGCGGCACCAACACCTGCGCCGCGCTTGCGCACGGCACACGACCGCCGACCTATCCGAAAGGGGTGGGCGCCGGCAGCCTGGGCCACGAAAGCGTTGACGCAGCCACATTCGCAAGCTGGGGCGTCGACTACATCAAGCTCGACTATTGCGGCGGAAACCTCAGCGCATTCCCGGCCATGCGTGCGGGCATCGCGGCGACTGGCCGGCCCATGTACCTCAGTATCAACCCTTACAGCGCAAATCAAACCCTGCCGACAAACTTCGCCTCCGATGGCACGTTGTACGTGCCCGCCTACGCCGATACCTCGCGCATCTCGCAGGACATCACGAATACCTTTGCGTCGGTCACATCGATCATCGATATCAGCGCGCAAGATGCATCGTGGGCCATTCCCGGCTACTTCAACGACATGGACATGCTGGAAGTCGGCCGCGGCATGACGCCGGACCAGGACACCGCTCACTTCGCAATGTGGGCAATGATGTCGAGCCCGCTGAATGCCGGTAACGACGTTCGCAGCCAGAGCGCGAGCACACTTGCATTGCTGACCAACGCGGGAGCGATCTCGGTGAGTCAGGACGCGCTGGCGCTGCAAGCCGTGCCCGATGCCGCCGACAGTTCGGCCACCCTTCAAGTCTGGACCAAGCCGCTGCAGGCGAGCGGCACGCGCGCTGTCGCCATGCTCAATCGCGGATCGGCCGCCGCTACTGCTACCGTCAACTTCGCCAACCTAGCGCTGAGCGGACCTGTACAAGTGACAAATCTCGTGACTGGAGAGGTGTTGTCCCCGGCTTTATCGACGGGAAGTTTCAGTGCGAGCGTGCCGGCAACCGGCGTGGTGCTGCTGAAGCTCGCAGGTACCGATCCGCTCGCGTTCAAAGCCCCACTCGCGCTGCAGAACTGGATCTGGGCGAGCACGCAATCCGGTAAAATCGCCGCCAAGGTCTGGCCGAGCCAGGATGCATTGCCGGTCGGCGCGACGGCGGCGGCTTCGGTCATCGTCAATGGAACGTCGTATCGCGACGGGCTTGCCGTGAACGCGCCGGCGCAGATGGTTTATCGTCTAGGAGGTAACTGCAGCACGTTCCAGAGCGATATTGGCCTGGACGCTGCAGCTAAGGGCGTGGGAACCGTGGACTTCCAGGTTTGGGCCGACAACGTCATGCTCTACGATAGCGGCGTGATAACGGGATCATCGCCGACAAAAACGGTGCGTGTGAGCCTGAACGGTTACCAGACCCTTCGCCTCGTCGTGACCGGTGCGCAGGACGGCGTTGCCAACGACGTCGCCGATTGGGCGGACCCCACGCTCGTTTGCGGGTCGTGACGCGCGAGCGCACCGCCATGTGTCGATCGGAGAAGGTGGAAAGGGAGAACCCGTCATAGATAAATCCATGAGGCAATCCAGTATGGCGAAGCCGTCGACGTGTACCGCATGCTTGCGCTCATTGACAGCCATGCTCACGCTGGCTGCGATCATGCGTATGACTTTTCCTTTGCCGGCCTTCGCGCAAACTCAGGTTATTGATACCTCGCAATCGTCAATGGCACGCGTCTTTGCCCCGGGTGGCACCTTGCGTGTATCGATCAACCTTGGTAATCCGGTCCTCGCGAGCCTCGATGCCGGCGGAAAACCGCAAGGCGTTTCCGTCGATCTGGCTACCGCATTTGCAAAGCGACTCGGCGTGCCGCTGCAACTGGTCACGGTGACGTCGGCCGGCGCCTCGGTTGAAAACGTGAACCAGGAAAAGGCGGACATCGGCTTCTTTGCCGTCGATCCAAAACGCGGCCAGGAGATCAGTTTCACCAAGCCGTATGTACTGATCGAGGGCTTCTATCTCGTGCGCAACACCTCGGCCATCACCACCAACCAGCAGGTCGATCAACCCGGCGTGACGGTCGCGGTCGGCAAGGGCAGCGCTTACGATCTGTTCCTGACGCGAGAGCTGCACAACGCAACGATCGTGCGCATACCGACCTCGCCGGCGGTCGTGCAGGCATTTCTGGACCAACATCTGGACGTGGCCGCGGGCGTGCAGCAACAACTCGAAAAGGACGCAGCCAAAACAGGCGGACTGCGGGTGCTCAATCAACGCTTCATGGTGATCCGTCAGGCAATGGGCGTGCCGAAAGCAAAAGGTCCCGATGCAGCCGCGTACCTTGCGAAGTTCGTGGACGACATGAAGTCGTCCGGTTTCGTTGCCGCGGCCCTGGCGCGCCATCAGATCGAGGGCGCAGCCGTTGCCGGTGACAACGACTAGTGCACTGAGTGAATGGATCGTTTAGATGATCGAAATCAATAGCTGCCTTTTCGTCTCGGACGAAAATCTTGTTACGGCAATCGATTCGAAGCCGCAACAAGAAACGGGCACATTTTGAACAAGATTAACAAGCATCTGCTACTCGAAATTCCGCTGGTCTTCACGATTCTTTTCGTCACCACGCTGTCCGCACAGGCAGACCAGGGCGATATCCTCGCGCGTGTCCGGGCGATCAGCATCCAGCCTGACGTATCGGCAGGCGGCACACTGGGCACGCTTGGCACAGGCGTCAAGAACGCAGTGGTTCCCGAGCTGGATTTCGTGTACATGGTGCGTCCGAACATTGGACTGGAACTCATTCTTGCGACCTCGCGCCACCAGGTGACATCGAATGCGGGCGCACTTGGCGGCGTGAACGTGCTTCCACCCACGCTGCTGCTGCAGTATTACTTCAATGCAGCGGGCAAGATTCGGCCTTATGTGGGCGCCGGCCTGAACTACACGCTGTTCTACAACAACGGACTGCATGCCGGCGATACGCCAGTATCGATCAAGAACTCGAGCTTCGGTCCGGCGATCCAGGCCGGCGTGGATGTGCAGGTGGCGCACAACCTGTTTGTGAACGCCGACATCAAGAAGATCTGGATGCGCACCGATGCTTACGCCGGCGGAGCGTCGCTTGGTTCGCTCAAGATCGACCCGCTGATTGTGGGTATCGGTGTGGGCATGCGGTTCTGACCGGCGGGCCTGCTCGCTGGAACTTCTGATGTATTTCACTGCCAACCGTAAGAAGGAACAACGCGCAGCAGTGCGTGCTGCGCCCCAGATTCAGGGGAACAGCGAGACGAACTTCTCGCTCATTTGACGTTGAAGGTCCCATATGTGTTACAGCGAACAGATATATAGCGAAGACTAAAGCATTAAGGAGTGGAGATCATTTTCTCGGACCAACGTGATGGACGAGATCCCCTGGAAAGAAGGATTCAGAGCCGGCCGTCTAGGGCTTTCTCTAGACGCTTGTCCTGATTATCCGGAAGCCGAATTCTGGAACTGGTACTGCGGGTATCTAAGCGGCCGGCGCAAACCTTTGCGCGTTGTCGGCGAGAAAAGCACTCCGTCGAATGTCACGATCTCATTGCCTCACACCAAAATCATTTAGCCGCTTCAAACACACGCCTGCGAGCATTGGTCACAAGAGATGAGTGCTCAGGCGTAAGTCGTGCCTGAGACGGAAGTCGTCCTGCGCCGGGTCAGCGGCGCGGACGTCCGCGTGACATCCGTCAAAGACGGCAGCCGATGGACGGACAACACGCGTCTTGACGATACCTACCGGCGCGGCCGCGTGCTGCTGGCCGGCGATGCCGCGCATGTCCATTCGCCGTTCGGCGGCCAGGGCATGAGTCTCGTTCCTTCAATGGAACGCGCCAGTCAATAAGAAGATGTTCCGCTCACCGCAGCGGCAACATGGTCACACCGACAATGATCAGTACAACGCCGCCGCAGCGTTTGATCAACAGCATGCGGTCGTTGGCGCAGATCCTCCGATGCAGCAAATGCGTTGCGACTGCGTAACCCGACATGACCAGCACGACCACAGACGCATCGATTGCGAGAAGCGTGCCGAGTTGCGGCAGCAATGCAGCGCGCACATCGACGAGTTGCGGGATCACGGCGGCGAAGAATCCGAGCGTATTTGGATTCGCCGCCGACACCGCCGATGCTTCCAGGAACAACACCGAACGCCGCTTTCGCGGGCTTGCCACAAGTTGCGGCAATGCACCCGGCTTGCGCCTCACGACAAACGCCTTGGCGCCGAGATAGATCAGATACGACGCGCCGGCAGCCCTGAGCACGATTAGCAATAGCGGTGATGTACTGAGCAGCGCGCTGAGCCCTAGCATGATGGCCGTCGCCATCGCAACGCGTGCGCTCAGGTTCCCGGAAAGCGTGAACGCCGCCGATGACAAGCCGTATCGCGATGTGTTTCGAACCATCAGCAACGCGTTCGGCCCGGGCGAGCCTGTGGCTGCGAGCGTCGCGGTGGCGAAGGCGATCCACGCTCCGGCCGGCACTTCAGTACTCACGCGAAATAAAGGGAGCCGGTGAGACTCTGGCAAAGCTGCATGACAAGCAGGATGACATCGCGGCTCCTCGTGACTGGATGCGGTGGGCGAGCCTCCACGAGTGACATCGATGGAATCGCCTGACCGTGAATTCATTGTTGTCGATTGCTTCGGACGGTCACAGTCTCATTGCGCGGCCCTCCGTTGGGAGGGACTGCGCCAACGGATCTGGCCTGCCCATAGTGAGGACTGTTCGGACTCTGGATTTATTCCCGCGCGAGGCCTCGCCGCGCTACCGGAGTAGGCGACAGGCTTGCGGTGCAAGTCGCGTGTGGGGCGTATGCGTTGGCAAGGGGAAGTAGTTGCCGATGCGGATCACGGCCACCTGCCCTGACTGATCTCGACATCGAGCCCTCTCGTTGCAGACTAAAGCGAGCGTTTGATTGGAATGACGGTGCTTGTGGATGACGTGGAAAGGGTGGACCGTTAGTTGCTTTTTTGTCCTACGTTCCTGTTCCGAACCTTTGCTCATCTGGCAACAGAAGCCCGATGAGATCAATCCAAAATACCGCCGCTCCGCCCTGCAATCTTCGAATGCCGCGTTATCGTGAGTTGCTTTACGCCCCATTGGACAAGCATTGCCACTACCGCCGCCTCGGCAAACGCAACGACCGGGCGCTGGTTGAGCAACGAATACGAAAGCAGCAAACAAAATGCGGCGAACGAAAACCTGCCAAGGACCATGCCCCGAAGGAGCGATATGACGAAGGCCGGCCCATGAGCACGGTGAGACGAAACCGACAGGACAATCCCGAGCAGCGGAAAGACTGCCAGCAACCCGCTCCAGGTAGCACCGACCCATCCAGACAACGACGTGACCAGGACCGTCAGCACCGCGCCGGCCGCCATTCTTCCTATGAGATCAGACCGGGAAAGCGGTGCGCCGGCCGCGACCGCTTCGCTGCGTGGCAAGAAGGACTGGCCGAAGCACACCGCAGCGAACGCAGCCGTAGCGGCCCACAAGGGTGAAGTTGGCAACATCGACAAGCCGTACGCCGATACGAACCACGCGATCAGTCCGGCAACCAGGGCGACTGGCCACGAGCGCGAGCGGCAGGTCCATGCGTAGGCAAAATTGAATGCTTCCGATGCGAGGATCGCAGACAGTGAAAGCGTCGCGGCATGCGCCCCGAACGCTGGGCCATGCTCGAGCACAAGAAGGTAGAGAATCGGGCCCGCTACTACAGGCAATCCGGCCAGCCAGCCGGCGATTGCCGGCCCCCACCATTTGCCTGACATCGAAACGACAAGCAGGAACAGCGGGACAAGCGTCAGTTTGAGCGTAAGCATGCCAGGATCGAACGGACTTAAAGTGGGATCTTACCCTTGTCCAGAGATCGCCCATCCCGGTGTCTGGCTTCTTCGGTTCTTACCGGGTTCACATCGGAGAAAAAATGAGCAAGAGTGAAATCCCGTTTCTCAACGAATGAACGAGCGACGTTACGACAAAACCCCGGCGTCGCCGGGTTTGCTCGACCACGAACACAAAACCCAGCACGACACCGATTGGAAAGGTAGTAAGCACGTATTTCCAGTTGTAGTTATGCAATCCGGCAAACAAGGCCGCAGACAGCAAAACAGCCAGCCAAGGGCCGGCGCCCAACCGGTTTCGAAGCAGCGTAATGCAGCCCCACTGGTTAAACGCCGTTTCGATCAGCGGGGCGAATACGCAGACAAAAAAAATCAGATAAACAATGCCATGCGATTTCAGATCCGGCCCTCCCAACTCTTTTTGCGGATAGAACAGGTCGCCAAGATAGCCGATCGGCCAGGGCAAAACCTCCGTCGCCAGCAACGCGAGAGGAATCAATACCCAGGTTGGTGTGGAAAGACCAAATCGGAATAAGGTCCCGTTCAAAGGCCGCTGAGTCCCTAAGTCTCTCATTTTTTATTTTCTCTTTTGCCCACGGCTTTTATCTCAAGCGCTCGAACAGTTCCGGATAATCGATGACCAATCCGTCGCTGTCCACTTCCAGCTCTGCTGTAAATCCGCTGTCAGCGCTTTCATATCGGAACCGGCTGCCTGGCTCGATACATGTGTAGATCTGGTCTGCGCGAACGACTTGCAAATCAGGTATGGAAACCCACGCAACGGCAATGCGCTGCTGCATGCCTTTATGCCACGTCAACCGGCGGATTGGCAGCGTATTCGTGAACGGCGTCGCAACGATATCGACATCGACACATCCCTCGATGTCCGGAATCTCGTCGAGTTGTTCGTCCGTCCAGTGGCCCTCCCCATCTCCGTGAATGACCAGCGTCGCTCCGCCGATGACTTGAATCGACAGGAACCGTGTGCGCCAGCTTTTGTCACATCGGAGGGAGTACTGGATTGCATAGGGACGATCGCTGTTTTCCCCGGTAAGCACGCTCTCCACCGAATAACCGTCCGGCTGGCTTTGAAGCACGAGATGCTCGATACCCGATCCGGACTGCATCTTCCATCGTACTTGAGGCATGGGTGTCTCCATGGATTTACGGCGTAACCATAACCCGCCGCCGTCACCTGGAACGGCAATATTTTTCATATTCCGCGGTCGCGCGTGGCCGATGCCCCCGCGTCTCAATCCGCCCGTCACACAGCAAGCATCCCGCTGCAGGCGTAGGCTGTTGGACAAAACAAGGCAAAGCCATTGCTGATTCCCGCACGACGTACTTCCAACCGGAGCTTAAAATAATGCCGACCTACATTGTGTCAACCGCGGCCGATCGGTTCAACGACGAACTCAAGCACCGAATCGCCGATGGCATCACCAAAGCGCATAGCCGCGCCACTGGCGCGCAAGGTTTCTTTGCGCAAGTGATCTTCAACGAAATCCCGGCGGGCAACCACTTCATTGGAGGAAGCCCTTTGAAGGCGGAACAGGCCATTGTTCATGGTCATATTCGTGCGGGACGAACGCCCGAGCAGAAGCGGCAACTGCTTGAATCGATTGTCGAGGTGATCATCAGCGCCACCGCGCTGGAACGCAGGTACGTGTGGGCTTATATCTCGGAACTGCCTCCTTCGCAGATGGTTGAATACGGGCGCGTGTTGCCCGAACCCGGCGCGGAGGAAGACTGGCTCAAGTCGATGGATGAAGCCGATCGCGATTACCTGCTCGGAATGGGCGCCGGCTCGTAACAGCCCCAGAATTTGAACGGCAAGCGCCCAGTGAATACGAGCGCGGTTGCCGATGTCGACGCGCGGGGCGCACGCGAATAACCGCGCTCAAAGCTTGACCGATACTTCCAAGTCTTCGTGCAAGGCTTGCGAGACGTATCGGCCGCCGGATCGCACGATCTCGAGGTACTCGGGACTCCAGTCGGCGTTATCGGCTACGAGCACCGAGCCCGCGTGCAATCGTGGTTCAAGCAACGCAAGAACTCCCGGGTATAACGCCTTGGCGCCATCGAGCAGAACCAGATCGATACTCTCCGGCAATCCATCCGCAAGCGTCTCCAGCGCGTCGCCTTCGCGTACCTCAACGAGATCGCTGAGACCGGCCGACTCGATATTCCTGCGCGCCGCCGCAACCTTCGACGGCTCGAACTCGGCGCTGATCAGCGCGCCGCCGCCGTTGTCCCTCAGCGCCGCCGCGAGATGCAAAGTCGATACCCCAAATGACGTGCCGAACTCGACAACGGAACGCGCCTTCGTCATGCGTGCATACATGTAAAGCAAAGCTCCGGTCTTGCGCGAGACCGCGAGATGAAACTCCTTCGCCCGCGTATAAAACGCCCGGTAATCGGTGGATCGTGCGCTTGCCATCAACGTCGCGCGGTCCTCCGGTGACAGTCCTGCCATCTGCTGCATGAGATGGGCCTGTGATGCGTCGGCATCGGCGAATAGTTGTTCCAGCACGGTCGAGACCGGCGCCTGAATCAGTGTGTTCATGAATGAGCCTCTTAATGGAAATTGACGATGCTGCGCACACGTCTAGAATACGAACAATTCGTCGCATTTACTAATCGCGTTTCGAAAGGCACATCCATGAAGAGCCGGCAAAGCCCCGTCGTATCTGCCCGCAAGCGTCCGCAGCAGGAACGTTCGACACGCCTCGTTGCGGACATTCTCGAGGCTGCAGTTCGCGTTTTGGTGCGTGAAGGCGCACCGCGTTTCACGGCGGCTCGGGTGGCGGAAGCGGCCGGCGTCAGCGTCGGTTCGCTCTATCAATACTTCCCGAACAAGGAAGCGATGCTGTTTCGATTGCAGACTGAAGAGTGGGCCAGGACCCGGGCACTCGTCGGAGGCATCCTCAACGATAAAACCCACCCGGCTCCCGATCGCCTGCGCGCCGCAGTACGCACATTCTTCGATACCGAATACGAGGAAGCCGCGTTTCGCACGGCGCTGGAAGATGCGGCGCCGCTTTATCGCGATTCACCCGAGGCGCAGGCGCAAAAAGACGCGGCGATGAATATCGCGATCGCGTTCATGGACGAGGCGCTTCCCGATCTGGGACCAGACCGCCGCTCGCTGGCCGCCGAGGTCTTGATTACGACCATGTCGAAAGTTGGGGAAGCGGTCTCCATCAAAGCGCAATCACAAGCCGAGGTGAACCGGTGGTCAGCCGAGATAGCCGACATGCTGTGTGCGTACATCGGACAACTGGCTTTGCAACCGTCGCGTTGAAGACGCGCTCCGGGAGCCGGGTAAAATCCTTTCGCACCTACGGGTCTCCCCTGATCTGAATGTATGTCGAAACTCGCGTCGCCGGATCGTCGTAGGGGTATGTCCAACTCCCAATGAAAGGCGATTACTTCATGACAACCGGAACCGTCAACCTGCATCGCGTCTTTCGCGCAACACCCGAACGTGTGTACAGAGCGTTCCTCGAAGCCGATGCGCTCGCGAAATGGCTGCCTCCCTACGGCTTCACATGTCAGGTTCACCACATGGACGCTCGCGTAGGCGGCACGTTCAAGATGTCCTTCCGCAACTTCGGCTCCGGCACCAGCCATTCGTTCGGCGGCGAGTACGTCGAACTCGTGCCGTTCGAGAAGATCCGCTATTGGGACAAATTCGATGACTCGTACCTGCCCGGCCGGATGGACATCACTATTTCGTTGCGGCAGGTGTCGTGCGGAACGGAAATCACTGTTGTGCAGGCAGGCATCCCCGAAATGATCCCCGTGGAGATGTGCTACCTCGGCTGGCAGGAGTCGCTTCTGCAACTGGCGAAGCTGGCCGAGCCCGAGATTCCGGGCTGACCGACGGGATTGGAAGGACTCTTTCGGGGATGTCAGGCGTACTACCCGAAAGAACCTGACTTACTTCTGCGCCCACATTGTCTTGCCGAAGAACGTCAGCGTTCGATCCCACGCCATTTGCGCCCAGACCGGATCGTATTGCGTCCTCGAAATACGGCCCGGTCCCACCGCTGTTTCGTTGGCGAACGCGTGATGCGCGAGGTATCGATGAAACTCGAAATCGACGTTCGCATCGGACAGTTGCTTTTCGAGTTGAGCCACCGTTTCAGCCGGGAAAAATTCGTCCTGCTCGGCCCAGTGTCCGAGCACCGGCGCCTTGATCTTCGATGCATCGACATATTCCAGCGGCGGGAAACCATACCAGACCACGCCTGCCGATACCTCGGCAATATTGCTCAACGCCAGCAGCGTCAGCGCGCCGCCCATGCAGTACCCCGTAACAGCGACGCGCTCGGACTGCGTCTTCAGATATTGCACCGCGCCACGAATGTCCTGGCCGGCGGCATCGCCAAAATCGAGTTCGGTCAGCAGATGGTTCGCCTCCGCCTCTTCGACGGTGGTCTTGCCGCGAAACAGATCAGGCACCAGCGCGATATACCCGGCCTGCGCGTACCGGTCGGCGACACCGCGAATCTGGTCGTTCAAGCCCCACCATTCCTGGATCACGACAATCGCGGGCGCGCCTTCGAGCTTTTGCGGCTTTGCCAGATAACCTTGTATCTCCTGCCCATCGGGGCGCTTAAAGCTGATCATTGATCCTGGTGTCTGTTTCATGACGGGGTCCTCGGTTAAACAGTTCAACGGGTGAACGGAACCGGTAGCATAGCGCTGACAATCGATTATTGCGTGTCTCCCTATTGGCAACATTCTCGAGCCTTATCCCATGACAACTGACGCCTTCACCCCGACCGGCCGCCTACGTGCATCCATCAATCTGGGCAATCCGATCCTCGCCAACGCGGATTCATCGACAGGAAAACCGTTCGGGGTATCGGTGGATCTCGCACGCGAATTCGGCAAGCGGCTGGGCGTGGAAGTCGAGCTGATCGTCTTCGATACCGCCGGCAAATCCGTCGAAGCCGTCGCCGATGAACGCGCCGATATCGGCTTCTTTGCGATCGATCCGGTGCGTGGCACGAGCATCGCCTTCACGGCGCCCTATGTGTTGATCGAAGGGTTTTACCTCGTGCGAGACGCTTCGCCGATTCGCGCGAATGCCGATGTCGATGAGGCAGCAAACCGCGTGGTGGTCGGCAAAGGCAGCGCGTACGACCTGTTCCTCACGCGCGAACTGAAGGCCGCGCAGATTGTGCGCGCGCTGTCGTCGCCCGCGGTGGTGCAGACGTTCATGGATCAGCAACTCGAGGTAGCGGCCGGCGTCAAGCAGCAACTCGAAGCCGATGCCGCAAAGACTTCCGGCCTGCGTTTGCTCGATGAACGCTTCATGGTGATACAGCAGGCAATGGGCACGCCGAAAAGCCGTGGCGAGGACGCCGCGAAATTCCTGGCGGCGTTCGTGGAAGAGATGAAGACGTTGGGGTTTGTCGCCGATGCATTGAAGCGGCACGGAATTGCCGGTGCATCGGTGGCGCCGGCGACTGCATAGGCGCCACTGCCTCTCACGCCCCGAGCAACCCCTGCACTCTGTTCACGATCGCCTCGATGCTGAACGGCTTGGTGATCATCTGCATGCCTTCGCCGAGAAAACCGCCCGGCGCGACCGCCATTTCCGCATAGCCCGTCATGAAAAGAATCCGCAAATGAGGACGCAACAGCTTCGCGGCATCGGCCATCTGACGGCCATTGATGCGTGGCAAACCAACG
Organism: Burkholderia sp. PAMC 28687; assembly: GCF_001577465.1. NCBI lineage: Bacteria > Pseudomonadati > Pseudomonadota > Betaproteobacteria > Burkholderiales > Burkholderiaceae > Burkholderia > Burkholderia sp. PAMC 28687. The sequence continues at coordinate 649,879 of NZ_CP014506.1, read as the reverse complement.
TCCGATACCAGCAGATCGATGCGCACCGGAGACCTCAGGATCTCGAGCCCCGACGGACCATCGGTCGCCTGCAGCACGGTATAACCCGCGTCCGAAAACACCTCGACGAGCAACCTCCGAACGTCGCTCTCGTCCTCCACGACCAGGATGGTCTCGCCCGAGCTTTCATGAAGCTGCGCGAGCGTGACCGGCGCGTGATCCGGGCTGTCCTCGCGATCGGTTTCCGGGAGGTACAGACGGATCGTCGTGCCTTGCCCGAGCTGGCTCGAAATGGACGCAAAGCCGCCGGATTGCCCGGCAAAGCCATACACCATCGACAAACCCAGCCCCGTCCCCTGCCCGAGCGGCTTCGTCGTGAAAAACGGCTCGAAGGCTTGCCGGACGACATCGGGCGGCATGCCCTCGCCCGAGTCGGTCACGGCGATACAAATGAAACGGCCCGGCTTCAACTCGCGCTGCGCGGCGTGGTGTTCATCGATGCTTTCGTGCGACGTGGAAATGGTCAGCGTGCCGCCGTTGGACATGGCGTCGCGCGCGTTGATCGAGAGATTCAGCAGCGCGCTTTCAAGCTGGTTGGCATCGCAAACGGTCTTGCACGGCGTACCGTCCAGCTTGAGCACGATGTCCACCATCTCGCCGGTCGTACGCCGCAACAAGTCTGCAAGCGATGCCACCAGTTCGTTGGCATCGACCGGTATGGGATCGAGCGGCTGGCGCCGTGAAAACGCAAGCAGGCGATGCGTCAAAGCCGCGGCTTTTTGCGCCGATGACATCGCCATCGAACAATAACGCTCGAGCCCGTCGGTGCGCCGCATGGACACGAGCCGCTGGATGAGTTCCAGCGGGCCCAGGATGCCCTGCAGCATGTTGTTGAAGTCATGCGCGAGGCCGCCGGTCAACTGGCCGACCGCTTCCATTTTCTGGCTCTGGCGAAGCTGCTGTTCAAGCAGGCGCTGTTGCGTCATATCGATACCAATGCCCGTTCGCCGCACCGGCACGCCTTCCAGATCGAAGTACGTGTGGCCGCGGGAGAGCACCGAGCGCACCGACCCATCGGGATGGTTGATCCGGTATTCGAGTTCCAGGTCGCCCGAGCGCAGCAAGCCGCCCGACATGGTGGCGCCGAGCGCCTTGAGATCGTCCGGATGCACGTTGGCCAGGAACAGCTCGCGCCTGATGCCTTTCGCTGCCTGGATTGCATCGATTCCATAGACTTCGGAGATGGCCTCGTCGCAGAAAAACTGGTCGCTCGCCACTTCGTACGTCCACGCGCCGACCCCGCTCACCGCCGATAACGCCAGGCGCGCAAAGTCCATGGAATCGCGCAGCGCGATCTCGCGCTCTCGTTCCTCGGTGACGTCGCGGCCTGTGCCGATCATGCGTTCGTTGTTCGGCTCGGGCGCGAGCTTCCACGCGATCCATCGCGGCGTACCATCCGATGCAATCAGCCGGTTTTGAAAGTGCACCGGGCGACCGCTCGCGCGCATCTCCAGCACCGCGTTCATGGTCGCGCCAACGTCATCGGGATGCATGAACCCGGAGTACGGGCGCGACCTCAGCTCTTCTTCCGTGTACCCGAGCAGGCGGCTCCAGGCATTGCTCGCACGATGAATGCGGCCCTCGTAGTCCGCGCTGACCAGCAGGTCGTCCGTCAATTCCCACAGCCGGTCGCGCTCGGCCGTGCGTTCGAGCATCCGCTGCTCGAGTGTTTCGGTCAGCCTCACCTGCGCCGTGGTTTCAATGCCGACGTTGTACAGCCCGACGATCGCGCCGGATTCATCGCGGATTGGCGTGGCGCTGAAGTCCCAGTAGGTCGTTTCCAGTACTCCGTTGCGCACGAACCGGAGCTGGACCTTGCTGTTTTCGAATCCCGTGCCGTCCTTCATTGCCTGGTGGAAATCCGGCGCGACGACATCCCACGCGGCATCCCATACCTCGGCGACTGGCTTTCCCAGCGCCGCCGGATGGCGGTCGGCAAGCGACGCCGAATAAGCATCGTTGTAGAACATGCACAACTGCGGTCCCCACAGCACCGTGCTCAGAAGCGGCGAGTTGATGCACATGCCAACGGTCAGCCGCAGGGCTTGCGGCCACGTTTGCGGCGTGCCATGTGGCGTATCTTCCCACCGGTACGACCGCATCAACTCCCCGACTTCACCCCCTCCCTGCAGGAAATCGGGGCTATCGAGGCTCAAAACCTTGGTCAAGATTCAACTCCATTTGCTCACGTTCCGGCCGGAACACACGGATTACGTTACTGACAGATACTCACCGACTCGGCACTCAGGATCGGCCGCAGACCGATACTATGCAATATCAGCAGGATTCACCGCGCGTGGGCATTCCTGATGCGGCATCCATAACTTATCGCAATACCCAGACATCTACTCATGCTTAGATTTGAGAACCTCGGCAAACGCTATGCTGACCGCGTCATTTTCGAAGGACTGAGCTATCGCGCCGGCCCGGGATGCATTGCACTGAACGATGATAGCGGCAGCGGCAAAACCACCCTGCTCGGCATGCTCGCCGGGACGATTCCCGCAGGTTGCGGCGATGTGTGGATCGACGGACATTTGCATCGAGATGCTCCGGCCGAAGCAAAATCCGCGCTGGCCTTCATTCCCGATGACTGCCTGCCTGATTCATTGCAAACCGGACGCGCCTACTTGGAGCAGGTGGCGCTGGAGCGGAAGGCGTCAGTCGGGCGTGACGTGCTCGACCTGGCGGAGCGGTTCGGGCTGACGCCGCATCTGGAGAAACGCTTCGAGCAAATGTCGTTCGGCACGCGCAAGAAGGTCTTCTTGACCGCGGCGGTTATCGGCGATGCAAAGGTTGTGATCGCGGATGAACCCGTCGCCGGGCTAGACACCAACGCTCGCGGCGTTCTGGTTGAGCTGTTCGGGATGCTGGCGGAACGCCGTGTGGTGTTTTTTTCGAGTTATGACGCGGCTTTCACGCAAGCATGCAAGGCGCAAACGATTACCTTTGCCGACCTAAACGCTTAGTTCGATACTCTTTCCTTTCTGAAGCACGAGGCTGGGAAAATTCGATGCATTCGTTCGATGCATTCGATGAGGAACCCATGAAAGCAGGCTCCAATTAACGTTGGAATTAGAAATTATCTCGAAAATCGCCGTTCGTAGCATCATTACTGAAATCTGCGTGCCTTCGCCACCCCATGCGCTTCGGCGCTTTGCTCACCACATGAAGCACACGAGGCCCGATTGCCAGCCCTTGGGCTCGTGCTTTGTGTAACGACAGGAAATCAACGGGTTTGAAGGTTAGATTTCCTTGCGTTTTCCCGGTCGATCGATGGACGAACTGATCGTGGCCTTAGCGGTCCGGCGTCGCCGCAAGCGGCTTCGAGATCGTCGCAACGCCCGGACCGGCAGGATCCGGATTGCCGAAGCGCGGAAGGCTGCCATCGGTGCGAGCGCGGTACAGTTCCGCCCGGACCTCCTCGCGACTCTTCGGCCCCGGTGACGATTCCACTACCGGCGCAGGCGCGGGTCGTACAACAGGTTGCGCGGTAGGCTGAACAACTGGCGGGGGCACAATCACAGGTGCCGGCGCATGTGCGGCTTCGGGCACTGACTCGACCATGGACTTTGGTTTCTCGGCTGCCTCGGTGATTGGAGCTGCGGTCTCGACAGGTGTGATCCTGGATGTGTTCACCTCTTCATGAAAGTTGCTGGCTTTGCGCGTGTGAATCGGTGCACGCTCGCGTTTGTCCGGGGTCCGCGTAGCCGTGCGGCTGGTTCTTTTGACCGGGAGCGAATCCGCTCGCTGCGGCGTTGCCGCACCCTTGACAGCTGTCGACGGCGACGCGCTCTGCGTCATGCGTGCATCGAGTTCGTGCTGAAGCGCGAGCGCTTGCCGGTTGTTGATATCGAGCGCACGCGCAGCGCGAAGCAGCACTTCAGCCGATTGAAGATCGTTGCGCTGCAGGCTGTCGCGAACCGCCTGAAGAATGCGCGCCGGCGAAGGATCGGGGCGCACTTCCTTCGACACCGCTCCGGACGCCGGCGCTCCATCAGGCACGCCGCCCGCGGACCCGGAGTCGTCGTAGCCGTCGCTTATGGAGTGATCGTGATGAAGCGCGTTCTGGACGAATCGTGGCAGGTATGAAGTAACCGCAAGCGCGACGACAAAAACACCTGCAAAGACCAGCCTCTTTGGATGAGTGACCATGATGTATGCCCTGTATGGCGCGAACATCCGCGTCCGCCGGACCGCAGCAATGTACGGTCCCAGGAAAGGCTGACAGAGGCGATGTTGATCCGGCCTGCCGTGCGCCGGTGCCCTGCCACGAGCAACCTAATCCATTGACTACGCGCTCGGCTGGCGCGTGGATGCGCCAACATCCAGTCACTTTCAGACAACCTTGGTATGACCATTGGCGATGCAACCGACTCGCACGAGAACCTCCTGCGGCCAACGGCGCAGGCGTTGCTTTATACGTTTTGCACATTACGTTCGGCATGGATGTGCTTTGTGGAACAACTGCTCCTTGATACAGTCGCGTCTAGCGTTTTAGCGGGTATCGCAAGACATATCGCGAAAAGATCGACAAACAAAAAACATCCAATAACCAAGCTTTCAAGGAGGCGCTGCCATAAAACTTTTGCAGTGCCTGCTCCTGGCCGATGTCAGGACGCGAAGGTCGAGATCGCCGCGATCAGCAATTCGGCCGGCAGTGAGTACTCCGGCGTCGTCATCCCGAAGGGTAATCCGCCGCTTCTGGCCGCCATCGACAAAGCACTCGCCAATATCAGAGCGGACGGCACCTACACGCAGATATCGCAGAAGTATTTTGGCAAGAAAGAATGTATCGAAGTAATCTCGCGGTCAGCCCGCGGCTAGCCCCTTCACCCGTTCGTTCCCAGAGATTCGCGATATGCCGGCGTGGCTGCTCCTGTACGCTAAGGATGTCGGCGCTTAAGGAAACTGCATGACATACGACGCGCAAGGGCTCGTGATCTCTACAACCACCGGTGATGAAGCGGGCGATGCATACCGTTTCGCCATCGATGGATACCTGTACTACAAAGCCGACCTCGGTGCGCGTCTTGCCAAGCTGCTTGCGCAAGACCCCGGGTTCGTGATGGCCCACGTGCTGACGGGCTACTTCGCGATGATGCCGCTCAACGCTTCACATCTCGGGACCGCCCGGCAGGCGCTTGCACAAGCACAACGGTACGCCGTTCACGCGACCCATCGCGAGCGCTCGCACGTTGCGGCACTGGCGCACTGGATCGACGGTGACCTCGATCACGCCCTCTCGGTCTGGGAAGAGATTCTGGCCGCTCACCCGCGCGACCTGCTCGCCTTGCGCGTTCACCACAACACCGCGTTCTGGTACGGGCTTCCGAAACGCATGCTGCACGAAATCACCAAGGTCATGCCGTACTGGAGCGATCAGCTTCCGGGCTACACAACCGTGCTGGCTTGCAATGCGTTTGCCCACGAGGAATGCGGTCAATACAATGCCGCCGAAAAAGCCGGCTGGTCGGCAATCGAGTCGGACCCGGGCAATCTTTGGGCAACACACGCGCTGACTCACGTCATGGAGATGCAGGGACGGCGTGACGAAGGTATTGCGTTCCTGAACCAGCTCGAACCGCACTGGGAAACCGCGAACAACTTCAAGCATCACCTGTGGTGGCATCGTGCGATGTTTCATCTTGAACGGCGCGAGTTCGATCAGGTCCTGGATCTCTACGACCAGCGTTTTCGCGACCTCTCATCACCGTTGCTGCAGGCCGTCCCAGATTTGTATAACGATGTGCTGAACGCAACCTCGATGCTGTTCCGGCTGCAGCTCCACGGCATAAACGCAGGCAACCGATGGGATGAACTCGCGGATCTGGCCGAGGCCCGCATTGGCGACACGCTCGCGGCCCTGACGCTTCCGCACTGGATGTTGGCGCTGGCCGGTGCAGAGCGATGGGAGGCGGCCGAGCGTTTGCTCCAGGGGATTCGCGACGCGGATTCAGTGCAGCGTGGCGAACGCCGGCAGATTCTCAGGGAAGCAGCCTTGCCGGTGAGTGAGGCCGTGTTGCTTCACGGGCGGCAGGAGTACGCAGCAAGTGTCGACGCGATGCTGCCTGCGCTCAGCCAAATGCAGCGGCTTGGCGGCAGTCATGCCCAGCGCGATGTCTTCGAGCAACTGTTCATTGATGCCGCCATGAAGTCCGGACGAGACGATGTTCTGCGGCTTCATCTGAATCGTGCGCTCGCGACGCATCCGGTCGGGCCGGCGGACCGGATTGGTTACGCTGCAGCGGCACGGCACGTCGGGATGACGCAGTTCAAGGTGTGAGACGGCCGCACCCCGTCTTCCACATTTCGCGTCGAACAAAAAACCCTTTGCGCAGGATTGCTCGACGCCATGAGACGTAAGCAATTAGTAATCACTGGAACGCGGGAAATCAAGTAACTGCCAACACTAAATAGGCTCATACAGCAGCACATATAGGCTGCAGGATCGGCAAAAAATGCGCTGCAACAAAAATCCGGTTTTCTGAATGCGCCAAGAGTTCCAGACTTTCGGCCAAGCCAGTCTACAGGGCCGGTCGATCGCCTATGCTTCATTGCAGCATAAAGCCGGTTTGAAGGCGCGCGCGTAAAAATTCACCGCAGCATTTACCAGATTTCCGGACGACACATCTTTCGGTTGTCGTCTCCGCTTGTGCCCGACTACCCGTAATTTGATTTCAAGTAGTAAGCGAGGAGATTATGCCGATGAGCACCCCCGACGAGCTGGCGCACGCAACACATTTTCCGGTAGAGGCACGCGCAGAGAAGAAGCGCGGCGCCATCCGCAAGCGCCTGGTTCGTGGTGTAAAGCGCTTTCTTCCCGATTATGTGTTCGTCATGATCTCGCATCGCAAGAGAGTCGGGCGTTTCCCCAATCTGCGAAATCCCACGACCTTCAATGAAATCGTTCTTGATCGTTGCCTTCATCCCAAACCGGTGTGGACCACGCTGACCGACAAGCTTGCCGTTCGTGACTACGTGGCAAGCAAGGTGGGCGAAAAGCATTTGATTCCCCTCATTGCAGTGCCCGATGTTTTCACGCGGGAAGTATTCGACTCGCTTCCCGCTTCGTTCGTCATGAAAGCGAATCACGGATGCGGATTCGTGAAGGTGGTCCGGGACAAGTCCACGGTGTCGTTCGAGCAACTTAGCCATCTCGCGGATGAATGGCTGGCGACCGATTTTTATCAAGCTTCACGCGAGCGGCATTATCGGCCGATCAAGCCCCGGCTCTACTTCGAGAAGTTGTTGCTCGACAAGAGCGGCATGGTCCCCGCCGATTTGAAAATGAATATCTTCGGCCGCAAGCAAGGCGAGCCGTTCATCTATACGGGCGTGGTCTCCGACCGCTTCGGCAGTCCAAGACATGACTTCTACGACGCGCGCTGGAACCGGCTCGACTTCGAGCTGGGTGGATACCCGCGCAGCGCGGTCCCCGCTCCGCCGTTGCCGAACTGGGACGAGATCGTCAGGATCGCCTCGGTCTTGTCAGAAGGACTCGGTTATGTGCGCGTGGATCTTTATGCGCCGGACAACGAAATATTCTTCGGCGAACTGACGTTCACGCCGGGCGCTGGCGTCTCGCGTTTTACGCCCGACGATCTCGACTATGACTGGGGCCGGTTGATCAGGGAAATGCCGGCATCGTAAGTGACGAATGAAACACGAGCCCTTGAGACAGGCATAAACACCGTGGCGATCGCAAAAATAAATCCTGATAAATCGCGCGTCCATCTGGTGATCCGAATTCAGCATCGATGAGGTTGGACCATGGCAACAGGCCTGTCAGATTCAGAACGTCTGTCTCTTGAAGAAGCCTCAACCGACGAAGGCTTTTCCAGGATTCTCGGCTGGATCGAACATTTTCTATGCGCCCCTAACACCGAGCTCGGAAGGCTCGGGGACGTATGTCCGTTTGCAAAGACTGCCATGCTGAAAAGGTCGGTCGAGTTCTACAGAAATCGTTCCAGCAGCGTTCCGGATCTCCTGGCGGACCTGGAATTGCACATGGAGGAATTCCTGCAAGCCGGCTCGACGCAGGACGTCTACCGTTGCCGGATCATCGTGCCGTGCGGAGTCGACGACATCGTAAGCGCAGTAGAATATGTCCAGAAGCAACTGAAGCCGGCGTTTGTTGAACGGCACCTGATGATTGGTCAGTTCTTTCAGGAATGCGCGGAACCTGGGCTTTGGAACAAGGAATTTCGCCCGCTGCAAGCGCCGGTTCCATTGATTGCCATCCGCAACATGGTGCCAACGGATATTGCGTTCCTATACGACGATGAAAACTACGTGCGCGCATACCTGGAAAAATTCGGAAGGCGCGGAAGCATCGCCCTTCGCCAATTCGAGACTGCAATGGAGGCGCATAAATGAAGTCGTCGAAAGTTGATGTTTTTGCGGACCATGTCTACAGAAACAATATCTTTATCGAGAAGCTCGACCTGGGTTTCTCGCAGTTTTTCCTGAAGTCTCCGACTGGCGATACCCTCTGTATCGAGACCGGAATGCGAGGCGACTTCCCGCTGATGAAGTCGAACTTGCTGTCTGCCGGCATAGATGTCGCAACGGTCAACAGCGTCATTGTTCCTCACTTCGAAGCCGATGAAATGGGCGCCCTGCCCGACTTCATCTCACGCAACAAGAATCTGGTTGCGTACGCTCATCCGATCTGCTCGCATGCGCTTGCGGACATTTTCTCCGTCAAGACAAAACCTTTGAAGGACGAAGTCCCGATCACCATCAGCGGTGAAGTACTCGTTCCGATTTTCGCGAAGCACGTTCACCAGTGGGACGCGCTGGTCATCTACGTTCCTCGGCTCAAGGCGCTTTTCTCATCCGACGTCTTCATGCGGTACGGACCCGTGGAAGAACGCCCGGGCGACCCCGTGCAGGAGATCGTGGCGTCGATAGAAAACTCCGGATACCTTCCGTCCATCGAATACTTGCATGCTGCGTTGAAGAAGATCAAGAAATACGACATTGAATGGATCTTCCCCATGCACGGCCCCGCCATTCACAATAACGTCGCGGCAACCATCGACGGTCTCATTGAGTACTGCCTCAAGGACCGGCATAAGGAAACGGTTGAAGGGTAAAGCGCAGCCGTTTCACTGCGAGAGTTCTTCCAGGCTGCGGTTGAGCGTCCGCGGACCAAACACGCCGACCGCCGTGATCATCACGAGCATCGCCGCGCCGATAAACAACGCCACGCCCATCGTGCCGCCCTCGCGCAGGAAAAAGCCGATCAGCAAACCTGCGAGCGCGGCGCTGACGCGGCTCCATGAGTAGACAAAGCCGATCGCCCGGGCACGTATGCGAGTGGGATATTGCTCCGCCTGGAAACCATGGAAGACAAACGAGATCCAGTTGTTGAAGAGCGTCACCAGCACGCCGAACACGATGATCCAGAGCGGATCGGTCTGCTTCGCAAAGAACATCATGAAGATGCCGATCCCCACGCCCGCGCTGACGATCTGCCACTTGCGCTCCATCTTGTCCGCGATCCAGATGCCGAGCAACGGACCCACCGGATTGGCAAGTGCAATGATGAATGCGTACTGAAGGCTCGCGGTGACGTGAATGCCCTTCGATATCAGCAATGTCGGCACCCACGCGCCAAAGCCGTAGAACGCAATGGTCTGCGTCAGGTTGAAAACAGACAGGACGAGCGTGCGTTTGCCATAAGGCGGCTTGAACAGTTCGGAGAATTTTCCGTCGCCAACGACAGGCTCCGAGCGCTGTGCGGGCGGCAGCTTCGCCATGCCGGCTTCGCGCGCAATCTTCGTCTCCAGGTCACGCATGATGCGTTCGGCCTCGCCCTCATGTCCATGCAGCGACAGCCAGCGCGGGCTTTCGGGCAGCCCGAGCCGCAGCCACCAAGCGGCAATGGCGCCGACCGAAGCGATCGCCGCAACCCAGCGCCATCCATCGATACCAAACGGACTGATCGGCACCAGCAGCCAGCCGAGCAGCGCCACCACCGGCACGATCAGGAACTCGATGAACTGGTAGAACGCAAAGGCCTTGCCGCGTCCCTGCGGCGGCACGAGCTCGGTCAGGAACGTATCGATCGTCACCTGTTCCAGCCCGACGCCGATCGCCGCGACAAAGCGGCAGATATCGACGCCCGCGGCATGCGTCTGGCACGCCATCACGGCGGTCGCGAGCGAATACCAGATGAGCGAGAAGGTGAACATCGAGCGGCGTCCAAGCCGGTCCGCTATCGACCCGAAGACCATGCAGCCAAGCCACATGCCGGCAAACGTGCAGAAGACAAAGAAACCGATACCGTTGATGCCGAAAAAACCCACCGAGCCGCTGCTGAACATGCCGCTCCTGACGAGCCCCGGCGCAATGTAGGCTGTCATGAAGAGGTCGTACAGCTCGAAGACGCCGCCAAGCGAGATCAGGAACACCAGCCGCCAGAGGGTGCGCGTAAATGGCAGCCGGTCGAGCCGCGCCGCCACCTGGCCGGCGTACGTGTCCGCGACGGCGATCGTCGTATCGGCATAGATATCTGTCATCTTCGTCTCCACATGGCGTGCATTTTGCCGCCATGATCTATTTTTTGAGGCGGCGCCGGCATGGCTGCGCCGGTGTACTACGTGTTCATCGGCCCAGCGCGGCCAGTACTGCTTCGCCCATCTCTCGCGTGCCGACTCTCTTCGTGCCCGGCTGATGGATGTCCGCGGTACGGTAGCCATCGGCAAGAACCGAACTCACAGCGCGGCGAATGCGGTCGCCCGCTTCGGGCAGGTCGAACGAAAGACGCATCATCATCTCGACCGAGAGGATCGCGGCCAGCGGATTCGCGATGTCCATCCCCGCAATGTCAGGCGCCGTGCCGTGTACCGGTTCGTACAAACCAAGCCGCCCGCTTGCAAGTGAAGCCGAAGGCAACATGCCGATGGAACCCGTCAGCATGGCGGCCGCGTCCGAGAGAATGTCGCCAAAGACGTTGCCCGTCACGATCACGTCGAACTGACGCGGGTTGCGCATCAGCATCATCGCGGCTGCATCCACGAAAGTGTGTGTCAGTTCCACGTCGGGATATTCCCGGCCGACTTCCGTCATGACCTCGCGCCAGAGCTGCATGGTTTCGAGAACGTTGGCCTTGTCGACGGAGCAGACCTTGCCGTTACGCGTTCGCGCCGCACGAAAGGCTGCGTGCCCGATACGGCGCACTTCGGATTCGGTATATCGCATGGTGTTGACGCCGACCCGTTCGCCGTTCTCTATTGTTACGCCGCGCGGTTCGCCAAAGTAGAGGTCGCCGGTCAGCTCGCGCAGGATCATGATGTCGAGGCCATCGACAATCTCGCGCTTGAGGCTCGAGGCATCGGCGAGTTCCGGGAAGAGAAACGCGGGGCGAAAGTTGGCAAAGAGACCCAGCGCCTTTCGCAGACGCAAAAGGCTCGCGCCCGGGCGCATGTCGAAGGGAATCTTCTCGTCGCCCGGTTCGCCTGCGGCGCCGAACAGGATCGCGTCGGACTTGCGCGCGATGTCGAGCGTCGCCGCCGGCAGCGGATCGCCCGCTGCTTCCACGCCCGCGCCGCCTATGGGCGCATGGCTGATTTCAAGCGCCGCGCTTTTTGGCACGACCGCCTGCAGAACCTTGAGCGCCTCCGCCGTGACTTCCTTGCCGATCCCATCGCCCGCCAGTACAGCAACTTTCATTTCCGGTCCTTTACATGAACGTGATTGAATATCGCGGCGGCACTCAGTACGCGTAGTTGCGCTCGAATGCCTCGATCCGGTCGAGCTGAGTGAGGGTGTAGCCGAGTTCGTCGAGACCTTCCTTCAGGCAACGCTTCTGATAGGCATCGATACTGAATGTATGCGATACACCGTCCGGCGTGGACACGGTTTGCGCATCGAGATCGACGCTTACATGCAGGCCAGGGCTCGCCTCGATCTTGCCGATCATTTCGTCGACGACATCAGCGGCGAGCAGCACGATCAACAGTCCGCTCTTCGATGCATTCGACGCAAAGATGTCCCCCACGCTAAGCGCAATCACCGCGCGCACGCCGTAGTCGTACAGCGCCCAGACCGCGTGCTCGCGCGACGAGCCGCACGCGAAGTTCTCCTTCGCGACCACGATCCTCGCCGGCTGATACGCGGGCAGATTGAGCAGGAAGCCGGCTTTTTCAGAACCGTCCGCGTGGTATCGAAGGTCGCGGAAAAGGTAATTGCCAAAATTGTCCGAGCGCGGTTTCTGCAGGTATCGTGCAGGCACGATTTGATCGGTGTCGCAGTTCGGGCGCGCAACCGGCAGTGCGACCGCATCGAGATAATCGAAGGCTTCCATCAGATTTCCCCGGCAAGCATGGGCCGCACGTCGGTGAGACGCCCGCTCAACGCGGCGGCGGCGACCATCGCGGGGCTCATCAGGTGAGTGCGCGAACCGGGACCTTGCCGGCCGACGAAATTGCGATTGGTGGTCGAGGCGCTGCGCTGCCCCGGCGCAACGGTGTCGCCATTGGTGCCGAGGCACATCGAGCAACCGGCTTCGCGCCACTGGAAACCGGCGTCCTTGAAGATCCGGTCGAGACCCAGCGCTTCCGCTTCCTGTTTGACGAGGCCCGAGCCCGGCACCACCCACGCTTCGACCGATTGCGCGACCTTGCGGCCCTTGACCACGGCGGCAGCCGCCTGCAGATCCTCGATGCGGCCATTCGTACACGAGCCTATGAATGCGCGGTCAATGGTCAGGCCATCGAGCGTCATACCGGGAGTAAGGCCCACGTAATCCATGGTGCGCTGCATCGCGGCGCGCTTCTCGGCATTAGGCGCGTCTGCGGGATCGGGCACGCGGGCATCTATGGGCAGCGCGTCTTCCGGACTGTTGCCCCAGGTGACCATGGGTTGCAAGGTGCTGACATCGAGCGTGATCTCCTTGTCGTACGATGCCCCTGCGTCCGATGCAAGCCCGCGCCAGCGCGCCACCTCCTCGTCCCAGCGCGCGCCTTGCGGCGCAAACGGCTTGCCTGCGAGATAGTGGAACGTGGTGTCGTCGGGGGCCATCATGCCGGCGCGGCCGCCTGCTTCTATCGACATGTTGCAGATGGTGAAGCGGCCTTCCATCGACAAACTTTCAATGACCGGCCCCGCGTATTCGATCACATGGCCGGTCGCGCCGCCCGCGCCGATCTTCGCGATGATCGCGAGAATCACGTCCTTCGCGCCCACGCCCGCAGGCAGCGTGCCCTCGAGCGCAATGCGCAGCGCCTTCGGTTTGCGCTGCCACAAGGTCTGCGTTGCGAGCACATGCGCCACCTCCGTCGCGCCAATGCCGAACGCCAGTGCGCCGACTGCGCCATGCGTGGACGTATGACTGTCGCCGCACACGATCAGCATGCCGGGGCGGCTCAGGCCCTGTTCGGGGGCGACGACATGGACGATTCCCTGGCGCACGTCATCGAGGCCGAAGAAGGTGATGCCGAGACTTTTGGTGTCGTCGCGCAGCGCGTTGGCCATTGCGCGCTTCTCGGGGTCGGTTATGCTCGCAAGATCGCGGCTGCCGGTGGGCACGTAATGATCGGGGGTGGCGAATCCGCGTTGTGGCGCGTGCGCTTTCAGGCCGCGCTGGCGCAGCATTTCGAACGCGGGCGCCGATCCGTCCTGAAGGAAATGACTGTCGACGTAAAGCAGGCTCTGGCCGTCTTCACGCTCGAGGACGTGATGCTGACTCCAGATCTTGTCGAATAGCGTTCTTGGCGCCGGGGGAGTTTGGTTCACTGCGTTGTCTCCGTCTTTACCAGCGTTGTCTTCAGCGCTGTTGAGACGATGATAGGCAGTTCTGTCTCCCGTGCAACGATCGATATATCATGGGCGGCATGAGAAAATCTCATGCGAAATATGCGACGAAAACTTCCTCCTCTCAATGCATTGCGCGCCTTCGAAGCCTCCGGGCGCTACCTGAGTTTCACCGGCGCGGCGAAGGAACTTCTCGTGACACAAGGCGCGATCAGCCGCCATGTGTCGCTGCTGGAGGACTGGCTCGGGGTGAAGCTTTTCTTGCGCACGCATCGGGGCATACAACTTACCCGTAAGGGCGAAACCTATATCCGTGCGCTGAGCAGCGTGTTCGACCAGATCGACTACGCGACGCGAGAAGCGCGTGACGACGCGGACGGTTCGGTCTTGCGGCTGAAGTTGCCGCCCACCTTCGCCATGCGCTGGCTGGTCCCGCGCCTCACGCGATTCAAGTCGCTGCATCCGAAGATCGATATTCAGGTCGTCACCTCTCACGAGCCCGCGAATTTCCGGCGTGAGGATATCGATGTCTCCGTGCATTCCCATCCTTTTCCTCCCGAGGGCGCGGGTCACCGCCGGTTGCTGGGCGAAGTGCTGATGCCGGTGTGCAGTCCATCCTTGCTCGAACGCGGACCTGCGTTGCGAACCCCCAGGGATCTTGCGCATCACACGCTGCTTTCATCGAGGAATCGTCCGATGGACTGGTCGCGCTGGATGATCGAAGCCGGGATGACGGAGCTGGAAAGCGAGGGGCACATTGATTTCGATAACGCGGCGCTCGCATATCAGGGCGCCATAGATGACCTGGGCGTGATGATTGCGGTGCGCGCGTTGATAGAGGATGACTTGCGTAGCGGACGGCTGGTCTCACCGTTTGATCTGCAGGTTTCCACGCCAGGGGCGTATTACCTCGCGTGCTCGCAGGTTGGAGCGAAGTCGCCGCAACTCGAGGCGTTTGAAGCGTGGCTGGTTTGGGAAGCCGTGGACTATGAGCGCGGCTTGTCGGCCCCGGCCATCACCGGTTCACCCCCGCCACAATGAACTCCCTCAACCATCGATGCGCGGCGTCCCTGTGCGACCGCTCATGCCAGAGCATGGCCAGGTCGTAGCCGGGAACATCGACGGGTGCTTCGACCACGCGCAGCGTGCTGACGTTGCGGACCAGCCGCGACGGCATCATCGCGACAAGGTCCGTGCTCGCCAGCACCTGCATCATGAACAAGAAATGCGGTGCGGAAAGCACGACCCGGCGCGTCAGGCCGGCGTCGGCAAGCGCCTCGTCCGTGATACCGCGAAACCCGCCGCCATCCGTCGATACGATCACATGCTCGAGCGCGCAAAATTGCGCGAGCGTCGGCCGGCGCTTCAAACGCGGATGACCCGCACGTCCGGCCAGCACGTATCGCTCGGTGAAAAGCACCCGCCTGTGCAGGCCTTCCGGCGCGCCATCGCTGGTATGAAACGCGAGGTCGATCTCTCCGCGTTCCGCTTGCCGCGCAATCCGCGACGGTGACATTTCCATGATTGCCAGCCGTGTGCCGGGCGCAGCCGTCCGCAATCCGGCCATCGCGGGTAACAGCACTGTGGATTCGGCATAGTCGGCAGCCGCCACGCGCCACGTGTTGCTTGCTTCGGCAGGACTGAAAGGACTCGCCGGCGATACCGCGCGCCCGAGCGCTTCGAGTGCCTGCCGCAACGGTTCGCGCAACTCGTCGGCTCTTGTCGTGGGCCGCATGCCTCGCGGTCCCGGCAACAACAGCGGATCGCCGAACACATCGCGCAACTTCGCGAGATGAACGCTCACCGACGGCTGCGAAAAGTTCAGGCGCTCTGCTGTGCGCGTCACGTTGTGCTCCGAAAGCAGGACGTCGAGCGTCAGCAAGAGGTTCAGATCGAGACGCCTGAGATCATTCATGGCAATACCTGGCATGTTGGATATTCATTTCCACTATACCGGACGACGGTCTACGCTGCTTCTTTCAGCACTGAAGGGTCGAACCATGAACGTTCTTATTGTCTATGCACATCCCGAACCAAAGTCACTGAATGGTTCGCTGAAGGATTTCGCGGTCACACGCTTGGAGAATGCAGGTCACGCAGTGAAGGTATCGGACCTGTATGCAATGAAATGGAAAGCATCGCTCGACGCCAGCGACAGCATGGACGGGCAAGCCTCCGAACGTTTCGACCCCGCGCTCGACTCGAAGCTCGCATTCGAGAACGGCCGCCAGACCAGGGACATCGCAGAGGAACAAGACAAGTTGCGCTGGGCGGATGCCGTCATCCTGCAGTTTCCACTGTGGTGGTTCTCCATGCCGGCAATCCTGAAAGGCTGGGTGGAACGCGTCTACGCTTACGGCTTTGCGTACGGCGTAGGCGAGCACTCGGACAAGCACTGGGGCGACCGTTATGGCGAAGGCACGCTGGCCGGAAAACGGGCAATGCTGATGGTGACTACGGGCGGCTGGGAATCCCACTACGCGGCACGCGGCATCAATGGTCCGATAGACGACCTCCTGTTCCCCATCCAGCATGGGATTCTCTATTACCCGGGCTTCGATGTGCTGCCGCCCTTCGTGATTTATCGGACGGGGAAAGTGGACGAGGCGCGATTCGCGAAAGCGCTCGATGCACTCGGACAACGTCTCGATGCCCTTTGGACCGCCAAGCCGATTGCGTATCGCCGGCAAAACGCCGGGGCGTACGACATTCCCGAACTCACATTACGCGCCGATATGGCGCCGGGCCAAGCGGGTTTCGGCGTGCACATCGAGTAAGCTTTCAATGTCACGCGTGGTCGAGGAACCCCATCAGCTTCAACGCGTTCCGTTGTCCCTGGTCTTCGTAATTGGTGTTGAAGATCACGTGGGTCATATCCACGGCTTTCGAGATCTCGATGATCTGGCTCGCGATGGGATCGAGTTCTTCGTCGTTGTACTCGTAGTGAAATCTCGACGACGACGCCACCGCCCGCTTGATATTCCACGTCTCGTGATTGCGCCCGTGCAGACGGATCAATGCGAGCCCTGGGTGTGTTGTTTCCCAGATGGCCGGAATGCTGTTGCTGAATCCCTGCGGTTCGTCGACCACCACGTTCACCAGTCCGCGCTCGCGCTCCATGGCGAGCGTGGAGTCGCGGCGCTTTGCATCGAACCATGTCTGATTGCGGAATTCGACCGCCATGGTGCAGCCGTCCATGGCGCTCATGACGTCCGCACAATGTTCGACATGGCGGATGCCATGCGGATTGCAGATCACCCACGGCGCAAACTGGAAGTGCACCGCGCCGAGCTTGCCCGAAGCACGTAGTGGTTCAATGGCTTCGAAATACCGGCACCACAATTCCTGCTGCATTTCCGCCGATAAATCCTTGTAGTACAAGCTCGTTTTGCCATTCTGCGGCAGGTGCGGCTGCATGTCGGCGGGAAACATGTCGCGCGCAGTCTGATGACCGGTGAACAACCGGAACGCCTTGATGTTGAACACGAATTCCGGCGACGTTCGCTCAGCCCATAGCACCGAATTTGTCGCGTTTGGCATAGCGTAGTAACTCGAATCCACTTCCACGATAGGAAAAATGGACGCGTAATGGCGCAAGCGCGCTTCCGCGCTCGAACACCCCGGCGGATAAAAACGCTTGCACTTGATGAGCGTGGGATCCGTCCATGACGCCGTGCCGACCAGGATGCTCACCGCACGTGTCCTCTTTAATTTGTTGATCGCATATTGGCGTTGGCGCCAACACCAATTGTTTCCGATGGAATCAGAATACAAATAATATACTGTACATCCATACAGTATCAATTGGCAAGTTGGTCTGTGGAAAACTCGAAGGCAAGCACTTCGGTCTGGAGGGAACGGCTTCGATTAGCGTGCGTAGCGTGTCCGCCCGCTCCACCATTCAATAAGTCAGGCCGAGACTCACCGTCCAGCCGCTGACGTGGGGACCAAACAGATACGCCCCGCCCACGCGCACGTGTTTGGCCTGAGCGTCGTCTCTTGAGATGGGAAGGTCGAATCCACCGCCGATGTTCGCCAACGTCGAAAACCCGAGCGCGCTGTGATTGGCCCCGAAGAATCCGCCGTATCCCGCATTGACGACATAATTCAGCGGGCGGGCAAATAGCTGAGCGCCGGTCGGTCCTGTGTAAGCCGACTGGATCGACCATGAACCGGCCGTTTCCCTGAATCGCAACAAGGGATCCGACTCGTCAAAGCTGGAGATCCACGACCACGCAATATGCCCGCGAATCGTCAGCGTCTGTGCTGACGCTATGTTCGTCGTCCATTCGAGCGCGGCGTTCGGCGTGACCAGCCACGCATTCTCGTGCCAGTTGAACAACGGCCCGTCGGTGAGAGGTTTAAGGCCGGCGGCCGCACCCTTATACGAAGCGTCATTGAGCAACCTGGCCATGCTCAGGTCCAGGCCGGGCTCGAATGTGAATCCATATCCGAGTTTGCTTTTCAGGAACAGACCGCCCGTTGCGCTGAAGGCCGACCACTTGCTCGCGACACTGCCCGGCGCGCCGTCCAGGCCGCCAATCGCGAGTTCGTCCTTTTCGCGAAAGTAACCGCCGGAAACCCGCCAGCCAATACTGTTTTGATCGGAGAAGGTAAGCAGACTACCCTCATAGGGAATTCGCGTGATGGTGAATGAATGGGGAGCGACACCATTCGAGATGTCGAGGTGTGCGGAGCTGATGTCCGGGGATGCGGTCAAGTTCAGGATTTGCGAATAACCTGACCCGAGACGCGCAGCGCCGATGAGATCGCGGCTGGATTGCGCAACGGCATATGCCGCGTGTGTGACGATCGAAAGAACGACAAAGAACCGGACCACAAGGACCGGCGCAAGGTTACGGTGGTTTCGGGCCGAAGATCGCATGCGGGTTCTCTCCGTGTGGCGAGTGCATACCCGCCAGGAAAGCAATTTACCGCACGCGAGTCCGGGGTGGTTTGTCTTGAACCGCTTATCTCGATCCACTTTCAGTCGAGGTACTTCCCCGAACCAGGGGCTATCGCCCGATGAATCACCACGGGATCGTCACATCGTTCCATCGTGTGAACGTTCCTGTCGGGCTGTCCGCATCCAGCATTGCAACGCGGACCACCTCGCGCGCCCCTTCCTCGACAGTATCGGTGCCCGCATAGCCGTTCAGGTTCGTCTTGGTAAAACCTGGAGAAACGGCGTGGACCTTGATGCCCTCCTGCTCCAGTTCGATAGCCATGGCGACCGTCAAGGCATTGAGCGCCGTCTTGGACGCGGGGTAGACGGGCCCAAAGATCCCGCGATACGGGAAAGCCGGGTCCAGATTCGTCGTCAACGACCCGACGCCGCTCGATACGTTGATGATGCGGGCACCCGGCGTCTTGCGCAAAATTGGCAGCATGGCCTGATACACGGCAAGCACACCGAAGACATTGGTGTCCCACACTGCGCGCATTTCATCGAGAGATACATTGCTCGGTCGTGTCGTGCTCGAATACTCCTCGACGGTCTGCCCGGGCTGCTTCTTCGTGTTCGAAACGGCCGCATTCTGGATGAGCAGATCGAGGCGGCCAAATTCATTCCGAACCCGCTCGGCAGCGGATGCGATCGAAGCATGATCCGTCACGTCGAGTTGTAGCGCGACAGCGCCGGCACCCACTTCGCTGGCCGCCGCCTCACCGCGTTCAGGGTTGCGCGATCCGACCAGCACCGTCAGACCGCGCGCCACGAGTTCCTTCGCGATCTGAAGACCGATTCCCTGATTGGCCCCGGTCACAAGAGCAACGCGTTTGTCATGCATGGCAATCTCCTTGTCATGTTGCGCCGTAGCGCATAGAAGCGATTTTCGTGTTTGCTCCGGGCGCTCAGCCAACCTCGGCCGCCCATGCTTCGGCGTCGGCGCCGGCCGGGATGCGCATCGGAGACGACGGATCGGTTGCCGCGCGCCAGACGGCTTCGGCAACGTCCTGTGACCGGGTGGTCGGTGCAGACGTGTCCTGGAACTGCGCGAAGACTTGCTTGACCACACCGGCGTAAGCCTCGTGGTCGAGACCATGCATGTGCGCGTGGGCGTTGTCGGCGAACCGGGTATCGGGCGCACGGCCCGGCAGCACCAGGCGCGCCCGCACGCCGAAGGGCTCGAGTTCCAGCGCCATTGCCTCGGTGAAGGCGTTTACCGCCGCCTTGCTTGCGCGGTAAGCGGAGATCAAAGGCATTGCCCTCAGCGTGACGCTCGACGTCACATTTACCACGACGCCGGCCTTGCGTTCCCGGAACTGCGGCAGCACCGCCTGCGTCACCGCGATCGTGCCAAACGTGTTGGTCTCGAAGATGCCGCGCACGGTCGCAATCGGGGTGAACTCCGCCGGAGATGCCGCACCGATGCCCGCGTTGTTGACAAGGACGTCGATAGGCCCGGCCGCCTCAATAGCCTTGCGGATGCTTTCCGGATCCGTGACGTCGAGCGCCAGCACGCGCAGCCGCTCTGAAGGCGGCAGTACATCGGCGCGGGGCGTGCGCATCGTGGCGATGACTTGCCAGTCGCGGGCCAGGAAATAGCGGGCTGTTTCAAGGCCGAATCCGGAAGAGCAACCCGTGATCAGTACGGTTTTCATGTGAACTCCTTTGTTGGGGTGGTGTGCGTATGGCTCCCACGATAGACCGCCGAACCAGTACTTGCTACAATCAAAAGTCCGAATTTCATCTGCAGGAGTCCGGCTGTGATCGACCCTTTGGCCGAAGTCGTGCTGCTGCTGCAGCCGAGCGCCCGGTTTTCCAAACTGGTTTTTGGCGCCAGTCCCTGGCGCGTGAACCGCTCCGATGCCGGCCAGCCGTCCTATTGCGTGGTGCTCGAGGGCGGGTGCCGGGTTGCGATTGACGGACACGAGCCAATCGAGCTCATCTCCGGCGACTTCATGCTGATTCCCGCCGCGTATGGCGTTGCAATGTCCAGCCTCGTGCCGCCACCCCCGGGCGTCGAGACGCTGGCGCCCACCGCGCTCGGCAACAATGAATTCAGGATCGGGGACGCTGACAGCCCCATCGATACGCGGTTGATGGCGGGTCACTGCAGCTTCGGTTCACCGGACGCGTCCCTGCTGGTCGCGTTGCTGCCGCAAATCGTGCATGTCCGCGGCGAACAGCGGCTTGCCACTCTCGTGCAACTGGTAAGAGATGAATCACGCGGACAGCGGCCCGCTCGCGAGGTCGTGCTGTCGCGGTTGCTCGAGGTGCTGCTTATCGAGGCGTTGCGGTCCACGGCTGAGACGACGGCATCGCCGGGTTTGGTGCGGGGACTGTCCGATGCGCGCCTTGCGGCCGCGATCCGCGGTATGCACGCACAGCCGACGCGAGCATGGACGGTTGCCGAGCTCGCAAAAGAGGCCGCGCTGTCGCGATCGACCTTCTTCGAACGCTTCAACCGGGCGGTCGGCGTGGCGCCAATGGAATATCTGCTCACCTGGCGCATGGCGCTTGCGAAAGACCTGCTGCGCCGAAGTGAAGGCCGTGTCGCCGAGATCGCACAGCGCGTGGGCTACAGCTCCGCGAGCACTTTCAGCGTCGCCTTCACGCGGCACGTCGGGCGGCCGCCGTCGCAATATGCGCGCGAGGAACAGGTCGTCACCGACGACACGTGATCCGGAAGCGATGACGCATCAATGGGCGTCGCTTCGACGATGCCATCGAAACCCGATTAAGCATCAAGTCGTGCTCTCGACAGGTTGCGCAGCCGCGGACATCTTCCGGATGCGGTCCGCGATCGCGGCATCGACCGGTGTGTAGACGATCAATCCGAGATCCGGCCGGCCATCGACTGAAAACGATGAGTATTCCAGTTCAACAGTCCCGAGCTCCGGGTGCATCAGTTCCTTCGTTCCGTCTCCGTGACCGTGCACCTCGTTCTCCCGCCACAGGACTTCGAACTCCGGACTGGCCCTGCAAAGCTCGTCCACGAGTTCATTGACCTCAGACACGGCGCCCGCCCGCGCGGCATCCGCCCTGAACGCACCGACAACAAACCGGGCGATGTTTTGCCAGTCATGCTGCTTGGCGCGAATAGCGGGATTGCAAAACAGGAAGCGCAAGATGTTGCGCTGATCTGCCGGCAGTGCGCCATAGTCGGTCAGCACGATGGCCGCGGCACGGTTCCACGCAACGACGTCCCAGGTAGCGGTCTTGATCAGAGCGGGACTTCCATCGAGCGAATCGAGCAGGCGCTGCAGCCGGGGACTGACACCGTCTACAGACGTATAGCGGACTTCCGGCGGCCGTCCCAGCCCCAATACGAAAAGATATTCGCGCTCCGGCTCCGTCAGCATCAACGCGCCGGCGATCCGGTCCAATACGTCTGACGATGGCGCGCCGCCACGTCCCTGTTCCAGCCACGTGTACCAGGTCGGGCTGATATGCGCCCGCAATGCAACCTCTTCCCTGCGCAACCCCGGCGTGCGCCTGGGTCCCGAAAACCCGAACGCGGCCGGGTCCAGCCGCGTTCGGCGGTTGCGTAGAAAGACTCCTAAGGAACTGGGCGTGCTGATCGGCATGAGGACCCTGTTAGTCATCTTAATATGATGATCTCACTACTTTAAAGGAATAGAAAATCGCCGGATAGTAGGCTCCTTACTATCCAGCGAGGCAACGACCATGCGTATTTTTCTTACGGGCGCGACAGGATTCATCGGATCGGCTCTCGTTCCGGAACTCATTCAAGCAGGTCATCATGTTATCGGCATGACCCGTTCGGACGATGGAGCGCGCGCACTCGAAGCCGCCGGCGCCGGGGTGCATCGCGGCACGCTGGAGGATCCCGAAAGCCTGCGCAGCGGCGCAGCGCAAGCGGATGCGGTCATTCATACTGCGTTCGACCACGACTTCACCAAATTCGTCGAAAACTGTGAAAAGGACAAGTGCGCCATCGCCGCCCTTGGCTCCGCACTCGCAGGCTCCGACCGGCCCCTCGTCATCACCTCGGGAACGGGAATGGGCAGCGGTCAGCACGGCGAACCGGCGCTCGAAGACGTCTTCAATACCAGTCATCCCAATCCACGTATTGCGTCGGAACTAGCCGGGAATGCGCTTCTCGAGACGGGCATCAATGTGTCCGTCGTGCGGCTGCCCCAGGTCCACAATCCATTCAAGCAGGGACTGATTTCGCCGCTCGTCGCAGTCGCACGCGAGAAAGGCGTCTCGGCCTATGTGGGCGACGGCCTCAACCGCTGGCCAGCCGGTCACCTTTCCGATGTTGCACGTCTCTACCGGCTCGCAGTGGAGGCAGGCAATCAGGGGGCGCGTTATCACGCAGTGGGCGAAGAAGGCATCACGAGCCGGGCTATCGCAGAATCCCTCGGCCGGGGCCTGAATCTGCCGGTCGCTTCGATCACCGCGGAGGAAGCAGCGGCACATTTCGGATGGATGGGAATGTTCGTCGGCCTCGATATGCCGGCATCCAGCGCCCTCACGCAAGCTCGATTGGGCTGGATTCCGACGGGGCCGACGCTTATCGAGGATCTGAACCAAGCGCGGTTCGTCTGATCAGCGCGTTCGCGGCGGCCTCGGGACGTGGAACCCAAAGCAGGCCCCTGGGTGAAAACGTGACGAGACGGTCAGTCCGCGCGCCGACGGGCCGAAATAGCGGATGCAGTCGACACCACCAGGTCCGCAAAGCGCTGTTCGTCGCGATCGGCGTGCCAGCGTGAGCGCGCGACGGCAATGTTCACCGCGCCGATGCCTCGGCCATGCGCGTTGGTGATGGCCGCGGCAGTCGAGATATCGGCGACGAAATATTCGTCTTCCGTATGCGCATAGCCCTGCTTGCGGATCTGCACAAGGCGCTCCTTGATCTTGCGCGGCTGATGCACGGTGGATGCGGTGTATTGGACAAGGTTGGTGCGCGCCAGGATATCGTCGACCTCTCCATCCGGCAGCGTGGCAAGGATTGCGAGACCGGGCGCCGTGCAATACGCCGGCAACCGCGAGCCTGTGATCACGTGCGCATTGAACACGTTGCGACTGACAATCCGCAGCACAAACACGATGTCGACGTCGTCGAGCACGGTCAGATTAGTGGCCTCTTCCGTCTCTGAGCCGAGTTGCTGAAGATACGGCGTGGCCCGGCTTACCAGCTCGTTGGAAGTCAGATAGTGATAAGTGAAATCGAGCAGCTTGGGCGACAGTTCGTACTTGCGGCTGTCCGGGTCCTTGAACAGGTAGCCAAGCGCCGACAGCGTGAACGTGAAGCGTTGCGTGGCGCTTGTGTCGAAACCGGTCAGTGCGGAGATTTCGGAAAGCGATAATTGCCGCTTGCTGCCGTCGAACGCGGTCAGCACGCGCATGGCCTTTTCAACCGATTGCACGAAGAGCGATGACTCCGTCGGATCGCTCGCCTTTTCCTCGCCGGAAACGGCGAGTGGCGCATTGGACTTGCGGCGGCTGGTGGGCGGGGCGGATCTCACGTTCTTGTTCTCAGCATCGGTCAGGCACGGGCTCGCATTATCGCATGTCGCTGTACAGGTATCAGAATGAGATAACTGGCTGACTGCGCCTTGCTCCGCTCTGATAGAGCTTCAGCGGCGCAGCCTGTCCCATGCGTTACCCACGTCCCGCGAAAGCAGATGCTTGCGGATCCGTTCGCTCGCGGTGAGTTCGAACTGCTCGACAGCCCGGTAATATCGCGGCAGCTGAAAGCTTGCGAGGCGCTCGGAAGCCCATGCATGGAGCGCTTCCCAGTCTATGGCTGCGTCCTTGAACTGCACATCCAGAAGGATGTCCTGCTCCCCCACCAATGTCGCCACGCCAATTGCGGCGCTCGCCTTGACCGCCGGATGCCCGGCAAACACCCGCTCGATCTCCCACGCCGAAACGTTCTCGCCGCGCACCCGCATGCTGTCGGTTCGCCGTCCAATGAAAAACAGATCGCCGTCCGCGTCGCGCCGCGCGTGGTCGCCGGTGTGCAGCTTGCCATCGCGCAACGCGGCGCGGGTTGCTTCGTCGTTCTTCAGATACGCGGGCAACAACGCCCCCTCCACTTTACTTGTCAGCACGATTTCGCCGGGCTCGCCGTTCGCAACCGGGCGGCCCTGCTCGTCCAGAAGTTCGAGGTCGAACCACGGCAGCGCCTTTCCGATCGAACCCGCTTTGCCCGTTGCATTGAGCGTCGCAAAGCTCGAGCATTCGGTCATGCCGTAGCATTCCCGCAGCCGGACGCCCAGGCGCTCTTCTGTGGCGTGCCACGCGGCGGCGCCGACACCCGCGCCCCATGCCACGCGCAGTGCATGATCGCGCGGCTGTGCATCGCGGGGCAACTGCATCAGGATGTCGAGTATGCCGCCCAGGTAATGCAACTGCGTCGCGCCCGCGCGTGTCACCTGTGGCCAGAACTGCGAGGCGGAGAAGCGCGGCACCACATGCAACGTGACGGACGCGAGAAACGGCAGCAGCAGCATCTGTGCGCCGCCGATATGGCACAGCGGCTCCCACATGAAAAGACGGTCGCCGGCGCGCACGTCGGCGACCTTCAACGCGGCTTCGCTGGCGATACGCATCATCCTGTGCGTGAACAGGACGCCCTTCGGCGCACCCGTCGTGCCGGACGTGTAGATGATGCAAAGCGGATCGTGCACGCCAATGTCCGGCGTGTACAGTGTGGCAGTCGCGGCGTGTGCAGCGACATCCGGCAAGCGCTCGCGCCGCGCTTCGCCGCAATCGATCTGCGCGGTGACGGCATCGAATTCCTGATCGAATACGAAGAGCTTCGGCTCGGCATGCTGAAGCAGATACTCAAGGCCCGTTCCCCGCAGCCGGGTATTGACCGGCACCCATACGACCCCGCTCAGGATCAGCGCATAGATCAGATAGATGTGCTCCGGGCTGTTTCCGAGCATCACCGCGACGCGGTCGCCCTGTTCGATTCCGGTGTGCTTGAACCACACCTGCAGCTGTCCGATATGTCTCACCGCTTCGTCGCAGCGGATGGTGCGGTTTTCATAATGCAGGAAGATACGCGCAGGGTCTGCAAAGAGGCCCGCCGCCAGAAGCGCAACGCAATCGAGTTCGTCTTGCGGATGACGATGTGGAAAATAATCGGAATAGCAATGCATGTCTTTTAAGTCGTCGATTGTGCAATGTCAGCGCGTGCGGCGCTTGAGCCAGGAAGAAACGGAAATCACCAGCGCAATCAGTACGACAAGGGTCGTTGAAACCGCAGCCAGTGTCGGCGTGATCGCCAGTTGAATGTCGTCCCACATTTGCTTGGGCAGGGTCGTGTTGATTCCACCGCTCACAAAGATGGCGATCGTCAGATCATCGAACGACACGAGGAAAGCGAACAGGAACGCGGCGCTCACGCTCGCCATCAGAAGCGGCAGCACCACGGTGCGGATTCGCTGGAATGAAGACGCGCCCATGACGCGTGCCGCATCGTCCAGACGCCAGTCGAAGCGCTGGAAACCGGCCGCGAGCGTCACGACCACATACGGAATCGCCAGCACCGTATGGCCGATGATCAGGCCGGTATTGGTTCCCGTCAGCCCGAACCGGCTCAGCAAATACAGGAGCCCGACCGCAACGACGATGCGCGGCACGATCAACGGCGCGACCATCAACGCGAAAACGGGTTTGACGGCACGCTGCGGCATGCGCGTCATCGCGAGGGTCGCGCCGAATCCGAGCACGACCGACAGCACCGCTGTTCCAAACCCCACCACGAACGAGCGGATCACCGCGCTCTGCCAGACCGGCGACCCGAGGAAAGTGCCGAACCAGCGCACACTGAAAAGCTTCGGGGGAAAGGCGATAAAGTCGCCGCGCGTGAACGCATACGGAATCACCGACAGCACCGGCACGACCAGCACGATCATGACCGCGATAGTGAAGAGGCCGAGCGGACTGACGAGACGGACACCGTCACCTTGCCGGAAAGTCTCGCGCCGCCTTGCGAGCGGCGCGCAGATACGTCCCACCCAGATCAGCAGCGCGAGCTTGAGCCCTTGCGCGCGTGACGTGCGCTGGCGTTCGCGCACCTCGCCCGTCAGCGACGTCAGGCCGACCATGCGGTCATACAGGAAGAAAATCGCAATCGAGCATATCAACAGCACCGTCGAAAGCGCGCCGGCAAAATGCATGTCGAACAGTTCGAGTACCGACGAGATCACCAGTTGCGCGATCATCGTCTCGCGTGGCGAACCGAGCAGCGCGGGCACGATAAAAAAGCCGATACTGGAGACAAACACGAGCAGTCCGGCCGCGGCCACACCCGGTGACGAGAGCGGCAGGAACATCGTGAAGAAGCTCGTGCTGCGCTCGGCGCCGAGCGTTTCGGCGGCCTGCGAAAGGCGCTCGTCGATGCCGCGCATCACTGGCAGCATCGTCATGACGGCCAGCGGCAGCATTGAATGCACCATGCCGATCAGCACGCCCGTCAGCGACGGAATCGTGCCGGTCGTCTCATGAACGAGGCCGAGTGCAAGTGCTATCGAGGAAAGAACGCCGGTCTTCGACAGCAGCAGCATCCACGCATAAGTCTTGACCAGATAGCTGGTCCAGAAGGGCAGCATGATCCACAGCAGCCAGCGCTCGCGCACACGGTCCGAGACGCGGCTCAGCAAATAAGCGACCGGGTATCCAAGCACGACCGAGAATGCCGCCGTGAGCAGTGAGATCGAGAATGTGGTCCACAGCACCTTGGCATAGACAGGCGTGCGGGCGATACGGGCGAACTGCCCGAAGCCGTACGTGCCGTCGCGGTTGACGAGGCCGCCTTGCAGGATCTCGCCCACGGGCAAGATGAAGAACACCAGCAGGAACAGCAAGGTCGGCACAACCGGTGCGAAGCGCAACGAAGCGGCGAGCCAGGCGCTTCGCCGCCGCGCAGTGTCGGTGGAACGCGGCACACGTATGGCGAGAGTCATGAAAATTCCTTTGCGGCGCTAAGCGTCACGCATGAAGCAGCGTGGTGCGGTATGGGTCCCATGTCAGGCCCACCGTGTCTCCAATGCGCGGACTGAGCGTGCGTGCGCAACGCGCCGTGAGTTCGCTGCCATCGGGCAGCGACAGTTGCACGTGCGTGTCGCTGCCGAAGAACACAATGTCGTCGATACGGCCATCGACAAAACCGCGCTTCGGCTCGACGAACTCCAGCGCCTCGGGCCGCAGCAGCAAGGTATGGCGTGCGGCTTGACCGGGCTTCGCGGTGCGCGGCAGCGGAATGCGGCCGCCGGCCACGAGCAGGATGGGCTCGCCGCTTGCATCAGGCGTGTCCGCGAGCGCGCCTTCGAGCAGATTCGAATGGCCGATGAAACCAGCCGCGAAGCGCGTCGCGGGCCGATCGTACAAATCGGCGGGCGTGCCGATCTGCTCGATGCGCGCATCGTTCATCAGGCAGATGCGGTCCGAAAGCGTGAGTGCTTCGTCCTGATCGTGCGTCACATAGACGAAGGTCGCACCGAGCTCCTTGTGGAGACGGCGTATTTCCGCCTGCATGTGCTCACGCAGCTTTTTATCGAGTGCGCCGAGCGGCTCGTCGAGCAGGATCACCGACGGACGGTAGGCGAAGCAGCGCGCGAGTGCGATGCGCTGCTGCTGCCCGCCGGACAGCTCCTTTGGAAACCGCCCTTTGTATTCGCTCATGCGCACCATTTCGAGCGCGCCTTCCACTGCCTCGCGCACGTCCTCGCGCGACTTGCGGCGCATTCGCAAGCCGTAAGCGACGTTGTCCCACACGCTCATGTGCGGAAACAGCGCATAGCTTTGGAACACCATGCCGATGCCGCGCTTGCCCGGTTCGACGTGCGTCACATCTCGTCCGTCTATCTCGATGCGCCCGGCGCTGGGCGCGACCAGCCCCGAAATCATCTGGAGCAGCGTGGTCTTGCCCGACCCGGAAGGACCGAGCAGCGTCAGGAATTCGCCGGCCTGCACGGTCATGCTGGTCGGCTCCAGCGCGACGGTATCGCCGTAACGCTTGGTCAGTCCGATCGCTTCCAGTTTTGCGCTCATCGTTGCACCTTTACGAAATGATCCACGAATTGAAGCGTTCAGTGACCTTCTGGCGATTCTCCTGCCACCACTGCGGACTTGGCAGCTTCATGTCGCGGATGTTGTCCGGCGCAGTCGGCAACAAGGGAACGCGCTGCGGCGGGATGGTTTCGAACGACTTGCGGTTGGTGGGTCCGTAAGCAAGTGTCTGCGTGAGGAGCGCCTGACGCTTTGCGTCCGCGCAGAAGCGCACGAACTGCTTCGCCATCTCGGCGCGCGGCGTGCCTTTGGGAATACCCCATCCTTCGATGGAATACAGGCCCTGATTCCAGACGATCCTGACCGGCGCACCGCCGTCGATCGCGGACTGCGCGCGGCCGTTCCATAGTGAAATCATGTCGACGTCGCCACTCTGGATTGCCTGCATGGACTGCGCACCCGAAGTCCACCAGATCGCAATATGCGGTTTGATCTTGTCGAGACTCTTGAATGCGCGGTCGACGTCGAGCGGATAGAGCTTGTCGAGCGGCACGCCGTCGGCGAGCAACGCTTGCTCCAGCGTGTCGAGCGGACTGCGCCGCAGGCAGCGGCGGCCCGGAAAACGCTTGACGTCCCAGAAGTCTGTCCACGATTTCGGGCCGTTCGCCTGGAATTTGTCGGTGCGGTACGCGAGCACCGTGGAATAGACGTCCACGCCCAGCCAGTTGGGCGTGATCGCTTCGGGCATCACATCCGGGAAGTCGGACGGCTTGAGGCCGATCGGCTCCATCAGGCCCTTCGCTTCGAGGTATGGAATGTCGGCGGAGAGCGTGAGTGTGGTCACGTCCCACACATAGTTTTTCGTCTTCACCATCGCTTCGAACTGCGCGACCGGCTGCGACTCGCGTGCGACGCTTACCACCTTGATGCCCGTCGCTTTTTCGAACGGATCGTAGAACGCCTGACGATACGCGAGCGTATAAGGGCCGCCCGGGTCCGACACGACAATCTGCTTGTCATCCGCGCGGACCAGCACCGGCATTGCACCCGCGAGCGCAAGTGCGCCTGCACCCTGCAACAGCCGGCGCCGCTTTTCGTTGAAGTGTTGCGTCATTGCCATGGTCTCCCGCTCGATGGTTCAGTAGATGAAACGCGACCGGCTCACTTGGCGCGCTTGCGGAAGAACTCTTCCATCATGCGGGCGGGTTCGCCCGAATCGTAGGCTTCGCGCTGAATGCGAGCGCCCGCTTCTATGCAGTCCTGAAAACCCGGCTCGGTCATTTCGCGGAATCGCTGTTTATCCAGACGCATTGCAACCGGCGGTTTGTTGCCCAGGTCGGTCGCGATCTCGAGCGCTTTTTCCAGTACTTTTTCTTCGGCCACGATGTGGTGAATCAGGCCGATCTGCTTGCATTCATCGGCGTCCATCAGGCGGCCCGTGAGCGTCAGTTCGATCGTGCGCGACATGCCGAGCATGGAGTTCATGATCCACGGACCGGTCGTGCTCGCGATACCCGCGTTGATTTCCGGCTGGCCCATGCGCACGCCCGGATGACCGACGCGGATGTCGCCAAGCAGCGCCACCTGGAACGCCGAGCCCGCTGCCGTGCCGTTCAGCGCCATCACCAGCGGCTTCTTGAGGCCGCGCAGCGCAGCGTAGTAACGCTGCCATTCCTTGACCCAGGCGACCGCACGTTCGCCGTCGAAGTCATGGGCCTCCGAGAGATCCTGCCCGGCAGAAAAGGCGCGGTTGCCGGCGCCCGTCATGATGATCGCCGTGACATTGTCGTCAGCGTCGAAGCGTTCCAGTGCGTCGATGATCGCGTTGCGCATCGGCGTGGTCCACGCATTGAGTTTTTCCGGACGATTGAGCGTGATGATCGCTACACGTTCATGGCGGGATACCAAAATGTCTTCAGTCATTTTTTATCGCATCGCAATAGTTGTTGGGTGACATTCAATATACGTTGAGCAAAAACAGAGCGCAAGCAGGAGTTTTCACCTGTCTGCCGGCGTGACACACGCGCTTAAGAACTGTCCTATTGGTTTCCCGGGTGGAGAATTCCTGCGCTAGAATTACTGTATATTTGTACAGTACTCAGCAAGAGGTCCCCCGTGAACTCCGCCTTCGGCAATCCAGAGAAACTCCCGCAGTCCAGCAAGGCGTCGTGCCGTCTCGACGCCCTGATCGACTCGACCACGCATCCCGGTTTGGGGGGAATCGCCTTGTGGCGCGGGTCGCAGCTTGCCCGCTCGCACGGACAGACGGTCGACACGGGCTATGCCGTGCTTTCCGCTGAATTGCCCGGCGGCGGCTGGCCCCTGGGCACGCTGATCGAGTTGCTGGTGCAGCAGCCGGGCGTGGGCGAAGTCAGGCTGCTGCGCCCGGCGCTCGCCGCCGTGAGCAAACGCCCGATCGCGCTCGTGCAGCCGCCCCATATTCCGAACTCGCTTGCGTTCGCCTACCTAGGCGTGCCGCTCGACAAACTGCTCCGGTTGCGTGCGGCAAAAATGGCCGATGCCCTCTGGTCAGCCGAGCAAATTCTCAAGGCCGGCAGTTGCGGCGCACTCGTTTTCTGGCAGCAACATATGCGCACCGAGTCGCTGCGGCGTCTGCACCTGGCCGCGCAGTCGTCAGAAACACTGTTCATGGTGGTGCGCCCGCTTGCGTGCGCGCCGGATTCGTCGCCGGCTACGTTGCGGCTGGCGGTGCGTCCGGCGGGCAGCGGCATTGTTGTCGATGTCATCAAGCGCAAAGGCCCGATCCGCACCGAAAGACTGTCAGTCACCCTGCAACCCTCTCCCATTTTGTTGAGCCCCCATGCCCGTGTACGTCGGCATCCATCTACCGCGGTTGTCGCTGGAAGTGTTCCGTCCACGCTGGTCGCGTAGGCCTGAACACGGCTGCGTCGTCCTCGACCACGACAAGGTCCTGATCGCGGACCCGGGTGCTCGCGAGGCCGGCGTGTGCCTCGGCATGAAGCGCGGCGGCGTGCTCACGTTGGCGCCCGACACGCTGATGTTCGAGCGCGACCTGGTCAAGGAACAGGACGTGATGCGCGAGGCCGCTTTTTCGTTGATGAAGTTCTCGCCCATGGTCGCGTTGTGCGACGAGGAAACCATCGTTGTGGATGTAACGGCGAGCTTGCGGCTGTTTGGCGGTATCGTGAAGTTGTGCCAGCAGATGCGGGATATCGTCGATGCAATCGGTCTCAGTGCGCGCGTGAGTACATCGCCGACGGGTCAGGGCGCCTGGCTGCTTGCCAAAAGCGCGGGCCGTGCCCACATCAGGCGGCGCGTGCTGAAAATGGCGTCGCTCGAACGCAAGCTCGGCGCGCTGCCGTTTCAGTCCGTACAGGAAGTGCGCGCGTTCGCCGACTGGTTTTCGGGGCTCGGCTGCAAGACGCTGAACGACATCCGGCGCCTGCCGCGCGCAGGCCTGAAAAAACGCTGCGGCGTCGCGCTGCTCGACTCACTGGATCGCGCTTACGGCATCGCGCCCGAGTTGTACGAGTGGCTGGCCGTGCCGCCGGCGTTCAGTGCGCGTATCGAGTTGCCGGATCGCATCGAAAATGCGGAAGCCATGCTGTTTTCCGCGCGCCGGCTGATCGTGCAAATGTGCGGCTGGCTGAGCACGCAGCAACTCGCGCTCACGCACGCCACGCTCACGCTGGAACATGAGCGCGGGCGCAGCGCCATCGACCCGACGATCATCCAGATCGCGCTTGCCGAACCGACCTGGCACGAACAGCATCTCGTGCGCCTGTTCAAGGAGCGGCTCGGGCGCACGGAACTCGTCGCGGCGGTCATTGCCATGCGGTTGAGCGCTGCAAAAATTCAGGCGGCCGAGCCGCCCACCGAGACGCTTTTCCCCGAACCCGGCGGCTCGCCCGAGGACCATAACCGGCTGCTGGAATTGCTGGTTGCAAGGCTTGGCGCCGAGAATGTGCTGCGGGCGGCGCCGTCGTCGGATCATCGGCCGGAATGCGCGAACCGCTGGATTTCCGTCACCGATACCTCTCTTCCCGCCAAGCCCGAAGGCATGCCGTCAGATCTGCCGCGTCCCGCATGGCTGCTCGAAAAACCACTGCAGTTGATGATGAAAAACCATCGGCCGTTTTATGGCTCGCCGCTGAAAACGGTGTCACCGGCGGAACGCATAGAAGCCGGATGGTTCGATAACAACCTGACCAGCCGCGATTATTTCGTCGCGCAGGCGAACGATCAAAGCTGCTACTGGATTTATCGTGAGCGGCCGGGCAGCGCGGAGGCCGACGACCCACGCTGGTTTCTCCACGGCCTCTTTGGATGACGCGCCGTGGATACGACCTTCTCCACGCTGCCCGCGTATGCGGAGCTATTTGCGTTTTCCAATTTCACATTTCTCCACGGTGCGTCGCGTGGAGAAGAGCTGGTCGCGCGCGCGGCTCAGCTTGGATACGCCGGTCTCGCGATCACCGACGAATGCTCGCTTGCGGGCGTCGTGCGCGCGCATGTGGAGGCGAAGCATCTCGACTTTCCGCTTGTGATCGGCTCGTATTTCAGGCTCGTCAATGCGGACCGGTCGCCGGCGTTCGGGCTCGTCTTGCTGGCGCAGAACCGCGAGGGTTACGGCAATTTGTCGGAGTTGATCACCATCGCGCGGATGCGCTCGAAAAAGGGCGAATACCTGCTCACGCCGAACGATCTCGCGCGCCCGGATAAAGAATTCGCCCATCTGCGCGGCATGCCGGATTGCCTCGCGATCCTCGTGCCCGATTTCCCAGCGAAAGAAGCCGCGCTCGATGCCCAGGTCGAATGGCTCGACACCACGTTTGCTCAACGCGCGTGGGTCGGCTTGACGCTGCATCAGCGTGCACTCGACGATATGCACAGAGGGACGGTCGAACACATTGCATCGCTTTATAAAGTACCCGTGGTCGCAACTGGCAACGTGGTGATGCACGTGCGTTCGCGCAAGCCGCTGCAGGACACCATGACGGCGATCCGCATTGGCAAGCCTGTGTCCCAGTGCGGTTACGAGCTCGCGCCGAACGCCGAGCAGCATCTGCGGTCACGGCTGCGGCTTGCTAATCTTTACCCTGAGCAAACCCTGCGGGAAACGCTCACCGTACTTTCGCGCTGCACTTTTTCACTGCAAGAACTCAAATATGAATACCCCGATGAACTCGTGCCCAAAGGCTATACATCGGCTTCCTATCTAAGGCAGGAAACGTATATTGGCGCGCAGCGCCGCTTTCCTTCAGGCGTGCCGCATGAAGTCCAGGCGCAGATAGAACACGAACTCGATCTGATCGTGGATCTGGAATACGAGCCGTATTTTCTTACCGTGTACGATCTCGTGCGCTTTGCGCGCAGTGAAAACATTCTGTGCCAGGGACGTGGATCGGCCGCGAATTCCGCCGTCTGCTATTGCCTCGGTGTGACCGAAGTGGATCCCGCAAGCAGCAGCATGCTGTTCGAGCGCTTCATCAGCAAGGAGCGCGGTGAGCCGCCGGATATCGATGTCGACTTCGAGCATCAGCGGCGCGAAGAAGTGATCCAGTACATCTACAGGAAATATGGGCGGGACCGGACGGCGATTGCGGCGGCGGTATCGACATACCGGCCGCGCGGCGCATTGCGTGAGACGGGCAAGGCGCTGGGTGTCGATCCGCAGATCGTGGATCGCGTCGCGAAGTCGCATCAATGGTTCGATACCAGTCAGGACTTGCTGCAACGCTTCATAGAATCCGGACTCGATCCGGAGAATCCGCTGATTCAGTCGTGGGCATCGCTTGCGGCGCAATTACTGAATTTTCCACGGCATTTGTCGCAGCATTCCGGCGGGTTTGTGATCAGCCGGGACAAGCTCACGCGGCTGGTTCCCATCGAAAACGCGGCGATGGCCGATCGTAGCGTCATTCAGTGGGACAAGGACGATCTGGAAGCGCTCGGCCTTTTGAAAGTCGATGTGCTTGCGCTCGGCATGCTGTCCGCAATCAGGCGCACGCTCGATATCATTTCGGAGAAACGCGGCGAGCACTTTGAGATGCAGGACATTCCACGTGAGGATAAAACGACTTACGAGATGATCTCGCGGGCGGATACCGTCGGCGTGTTCCAGATCGAATCGCGTGCGCAAATGTCGATGTTGCCGCGGCTCAAGCCGCAAAAATTTTATGATCTCGTGATCGAGGTTGCGATCGTGCGTCCGGGTCCGATTCAAGGCGGTGCCGTGCATCCCTATTTGCGCCGGCGCCAGGGATTTGAGCCGGTGACTTTTCCCAACGATGCCCTGAAGGTCGCGCTCGAAAGAACCCTCGGCGTGCCGATCTTCCAGGAACAAGTGATGCAGATCGCGATGATCGCGGCCGGTTTCACAGCCGGCGAAGCCGATGCCTTGCGTCGCGCGATGGCCGCCTGGAAACGCAAAGGCGGTCTCGGGAAATACTACGACCGGATCGTGAACGGCATGACCGAGCGCGGTTATGAAAGAGTCTTTGCAGAAGGCATATTCGAGCAGATCAAGGGCTTCGGTGAATACGGTTTTCCTGAAAGCCACGCGGCGAGTTTTGCATTGCTCGTGTATGTCAGCAGCTGGTTGAAGTGCCATGAGCCTGCGGCGTTTCTTGCCGCCATGCTCAACTCGCAGCCAATGGGTTTTTATTCGCCTTCGCAGCTCGTGCAAGATGCGCGGCGTCATGGCGTTGTCGTGCTTCCCGTCGATGTCACCATCAGCGGCTGGGATGCGGTGCTCGAGCGTGATGCCGATGGAAACAAGACCGCGGTGCGGATGGGTTTATCGCTGCTCAAGGGAATGCGCGATGGCTCAGCGGAGCGCATCGAAACGGCGCGTTCGGTGCGTCAGTTCACGAGCGTGGGGGACCTCGCGCAACGGGCGCAGCTCGACCGGCACGATCTGCAGGTGCTGGCTGCAGCGAATGCGCTGACATCGCTGGCGGGGAACCGGCGGGAAGCGCTTTGGCAATCGGTCGCCGCCGTACCCGACAAGGACATGCTGAACGATGCACGCATGGAAGACGCAACGCCTGTGCTGGGCGCTCCATCGGAAGCCGACGATATCATCAGCGACTACAAGACGGTCGGTTTATCGCTTGGACGCCATCCGCTTGAATTGCTGCGGGCGGAATTGCTTGCGCATCGATTGATGCCGGCGGCGACGTTGCACAGTTATCGCAATGGCAAGCTCGCGCGTGGTTGCGGTTTGGTGACCGTGAGGCAGCGGCCGGGGACCGCGAAGGGTGTGATGTTCGTCACGCTGGAAGACGAAACGGGAAATGTGAATGTGATCGTGTGGCCGAGTTTGCTGGAAAGGCAGCGGCGCGAGGCGCTGGGCGCGACGCTGCTTGCGGTGTATGGCACCTGGCAATGTGAAGGCGAGGTGAAGCACCTTGTTGCACAGCGGCTGGTGGATATGTCGCATATGCTGGGCGGGCTGGCCAGTGTTAGCCGGGATTTTCATTAAACCCTTTTCATGAACTCTTTACCCCACCTCCGCCAACATCGCCTTGACCGCGCTCATCGATTCCCGCCGCAATTCCTGCAAGTCGACGCCTTCGATAACATCATCTCTAACGACCTGCATACCCGCCGAAAACAACGCCGCCAACGACGGCCGTCCGCCCGATGCAACCGGCCCTATCGCCGGATCGTGCAGGCCGAAGTAACGCGGATCGTCCAGCCGATACACCGCCACATCCGCCGAAAATCCCACTGCAATCCGACCGACCTCCGGCAAACCCAGCACGTTCGCTCCACCCGCCGTGCCCCAGTGCACCACTTCATCCACCGTCGCGGCATCGGCGCCACCCTCAAAACTCCCACCCCGATAAACCGCCTGCGCCGCCATCCCGCGCCGCGCCCGTTGCGCGAGCCACGCCATGTGGACCTCTGAAATCATATCGGCAGCTTCATTCGATGCCGCACCGTCCACGCCGATGGACACCGGCACGCCTGCATCCGCCATCTCGCGGATCGGCGCGATGCCGCTGCCCAGACGTCCATTCGATTGCGGACAATGCGCCACGCCCGTGCGCGTTTGCGCGAGCATCGCGATTTCATCGGCATCGAGCTTCACGAGATGTGCGTACCAGACATCGCTGCCAAGCCAATCGTGCTCGCCGCAAAACGCAACCGGCGAACATGCGTGCATGGCATGCGCGCTGTCCTGATACGACACGGTCTCCGATAGATGACTGTGCAAACGCAACCCGAGCCGCCGGGCAACCGCCGCGGTCTGCCGCATCTCGGCCGGGGAGATGGAATACAAAACCGTGGTCGGCGCCATCACGACGCGGCGCATCGCCCGCGGCGATGCATCGTGATAAGTCGCCGCAAGCCGCTCGATATCCGCAATATACGAATCGATGGATTCAGGCCGCAACGCGCTCGGCAACTCGGCTTCCAGTTGCCGCGTTTTTGTCGCGCCGCCGCGCAGCAGCACGAAACGCAAGCCGAGCTTTTCGGCTTCATCGAAGAGAATGGCGGAACTGTCGAACGGCATGCCCGGGTAATACACGTAGTTGTGATCGGCGACCGTCGTGCAGCCCGAGCGCATCAACTCGATCATCCCGATGCGCGCCGCGAGACGGAACCGTTTTTCGTCGAACGATGCACGGAAGCGATACGGCGTTGCTGCAAGCCACGGGGTCAGCGATGCGTTGAGCCCGGCCGTATCACCCTTGAGCAAGGACTGAAACAGATGATGATGGGTGTTGACCCATGCCGGATAAACCACGCAATCGGTAGCGTCGATCACCGTCTCACTGGCATGCGGCACGAGCGCGCCGATTGCCTGGATAGTCTCGCCTTCAATGCGGATATCGGGGCCTGCCGCACGCGACGGATCGTCGGGGCTGCCTGCGCCACCGGTCATGATGGCCGCTGCATTTCGAATCAGGATACTCATGTAATCGCGCTCACAGTTCGCTTTCGTGCCAGCCGCGCAAACCGATGCGCGACACCCATGCGGTGATGCCAAACAGCACCACGCCTGTTACCGTAATCAGGAACAACGCAGCAAAGAGCCGCGGAATGTTCAACTGAAAACCCGCTTGCAGGATCTGATAAGCAAGCCCCGCGCCGCTGCCGCCCGTGCCGGCCACGAACTCGGCCACCACCGCGCCGATCAGCGACAACCCGCTCGATATGCGCAAGCCACCGAAGAAATACGGCAGCGCACTCGGAATGCGCAGGCGCACGAGCGTCTGCCAACGTGTCGCGCGATTGATGCGAAACAGGTTGATCAGCCCCGGGTTCACGCTACGCAACCCGAGCGCCGTGTTCGAGATGATCGGGAACAGGGCCACGAGCGTAGCGCAGATCACGAGTGCGAAGGTGGTGTCCTTCACCCAGATGATGATGAGCGGCGCAATCGCGACGATCGGCGTGACTTGCAAAAGAATCGCGTACGGGAAAAAACTCGCTTCGATCAATGGACTCTGCACGAACAGCAACGCAATCGTCACGCCAATCACGGTTGCAAGCGCGAACGCGAGCAACGTGATCTTGAGCGTTGCAGCCAGCGCCGCGAGCAGCATCGGGCCGTCTTTCAGCAACTGGATTGCAATGTCGTGCGGCGCGGGTACGAGATAAACCGGCACTTTGAACAACGCGCACCAGCCTTCCCATAACAGCAACATCACAATGCCGACGAACCAGGGCGCTGCGGCTTTCATTGCCCCGGGACGATGCAAGAGCGGCCGCCTCTCGACCTTCGATAACCGTTTCATGGCGGACGTGCGGGACGTAAGTGTCGGGCTGGTCATCAGTGCGCCCCTAGAGAGGTGTGATGTGCATCGCTGATGAGATCGGAGAGCGTCTTGCAATGCTGCATGAAAGGCGCGGACACGCGATACGCATCGTCGCGCTCCGCGGCCCCGTCGATCGCCACCTCCGCAATCACCCTCCCCGGCCGCGCCTGCATCACGACCACGCGCTCCGACAAATACACCGACTCGTAAATGCTGTGCGTGACGAACACGACCGTCATGCCGCGCTTTTTCCACAACGTACGCAGATCGCTGTCGAGCTTGTTGCGCGTAAATTCATCGAGCGCGCCGAAGGGTTCATCGAGGAGCAGCAAATCGGGTTCGGTCACAAGCGCACGCGCGAGCGAAGCACGCATCTGCATGCCGCCGGACAACTCGCGCGGCCGCACCTTGCCGAAATTTTCCAGGCCGACGTTCGCGAGTGCGTCGGCAACACGCGCATCGGCGTCACGCCTTGGAACGCCCGCAAGATCCAGCGGCAAACGCACGTTATCCGCAATGCTCGCCCACGGCATCAATGTCGCTTCCTGGAAGACCATCGACATGCGGCGACCGGCTGAGCCGACCGTATCGAAAGGCTGGCCCCACCAGCGCATGTGTCCGTGCGTCGGCGTCTCGATACCCGCGAACATCTTCAGCAACGTGCTTTTGCCGCAGCCCGACGGCCCGAGCAGCGAGACGAAATCGCCTTGAGGAATCGTCAGCCGCGCATCTTCCAGTGCAACCGTGCCGTTTGCATAGATCTTGTCGACGCGCTGCACCGAAAGCGCAGCGGCGGCATCAGGGGAATTGGCGTTCATGCTTCACTCCTCCGTTGCAATGCGAAACACTTCGCGCTCGCCGTGCTCTTCGAGCAGCTTAAGCAACATCCGGCGCATCAGCAGACCAGGTTGATCCGACGCCATGTGGCACTCCTGTTGACGACGTATGTCGATACACGCGTCATAGTCAGTTGCCTCGAGAATCTCGCGGTCTTCGTCGGTGATGGGACGATCCCAGTCGATCAGCTCCTGTGTCGAGCACGCCTCCTCGCTGTCGTTGCGGTAGAGCCATTGCACGAGCATCATGGTTTTATCGTCGATAGGCGTCGCGCAGTTGTAGATGATGTGATGCACGCCGCTTGCCGGATACATGCAGCCGAAGCGCCGCGAAAACGGCATGAACCACCGGTTCACGAGGTGGCGTTCGGTGACGTCGTCGGTCGTGCCCGTGATGCGGAAACTCGCCTGCGGATTGCGAATGGGCACATGCGTTTCCGCTTCGAAGCCCCATTCGTTGGGTCGAAATTCATACTTCGACGGTTGCGGACTATTGAAAAGACCGAAGTTCGATTTATGCACGAAGCTGAAATGCGAATTGTCGAAAGAGTTTTCCATCATGCGCAGCGGGCTCGTGTTCCACTGCTCGTAGAATTGCATGATGCGTCTGTAGCCCGGCGTGAACTCCTCCGGAAACTCGGGAATGGGTTGCAGCGGCTCTTCGAGCGCAACCCACGCGTAACCGTAACGCTCCTCGCACCTGAACGACTCCACGATCGCCCGCGACGGAATCTCGCCGCCCGCGTTCTGCGGGATCTTCACGCATTGCCCCGTGCAGTCGTAGGTCCATCCGTGATAACCGCACGCGATGTTGCCATCGGCGTCAACGAAGCCTTTCGAGAGCTTGGCGGTTCTATGACAGCACCGGTCGCGCAACGCGTGAGGTTTGCCGCCCGCGCCCTTCCACAGCACGATGCCGACGCCCAGCAGCGTGAACGGCTTGGGGCCATCGTCGAGATCCGACACGGGCATGATTGCGTACCAGAAGCGGCGCAGGACTTTTTGACGTGTAACCAGCATGATTCGATTCCTTTTTATCAGCGCCGCTTACGGCATGACCTTGGCGGTCTGGATGTACTGCAGCGTGTAGGCGCTCTTGTAGTCGGTACTGGCCTTGAGAAGCTTCGCGCCGACCATGTAGTCGTAGGTCTTCTTCCAGCGGGCATCGGTCATCGCGCCTATGCCGAGCGTGCCTGCGTCGCCCCCTGTCACGAGCTTGAGTTTCTTCAGTTGCGCCACGCCGAACGCGAGTTGCGCATCGGTCATCTCGGGGTTGTCCTTCTTGATCAGCGCGTTGCCCGGAGCCGGATTGGCCAGGTAACTTTTCCAGCCTTCCATCGACGCCTTCACGAAACGCGCAGTCACGTCGGGCCGGTCGGCGAGCGTCTTGCGCAAGCCGACGATGGTCGTGTTGTAGGGCGGATAACCGTCGTCGGCAAAGAGGAAGAAGTGGGTCTTCACGTGCGCCTGATCCGCCTGGAATGTCTCCGATGACGGATACGCCTGCATCGCGACATTCGGATCTACAAAGAACGGTTGCAGGTTGAACGTGTAAGGGCGCGTCTGGCTGTCGGTATATCCGTATCTGGACTTGAGCCACGGCCACCAGCTTGTCCTGCCCGCGCCCGCGACCAGGATCGTCTTGCCCTTCAGATCGGCGAGGTTCTTCACATCATCGTGAACGAGCATGCCCTGCGGATCGAATTGAAACGATGCCGCCACGGTCGTGACTGGAATCCCCGCCTCCACGCTGGACAGGACCTGGAAGTCATAGCCAAGGATGAAATCCGCCTGTCCGCCAACGAGCAATTGCATGCCGTTCACTTGCGGACCGCCCATCTTGATCGTGACATCGAGGCCGGCCTGTTTGTAAAGCCCGGTAGCCAGCGCCTGATAAAAACCGCCGTGCTCGGCTTGCGCGTACCAGCTTGTGAGCACGGTGACGGAATCGGCGGCGTGAACAGGGGAAACAAGAATAAGTGTTCAGGCGAAACGGATTTCAAATTCTGAGCCGTAGGCGGCGAGCAGTTTGCCGATCTCAGCATCGATGGTTTCCTTGGTCCAGGTAACGAAACGTCGCCAGTGATACTTTGCATGCTTCCAAACGATTTCGATCAGGTTCAGCTCGGGACTGTAGGGCGGCAGATGGAAGAGCACCATGCGATGCTCGAGAAACCACCGGTCGATCGTTTCCTGCTCGATGTTGTGATGAATCGAGGCGTTGTCGAGGACGACCACCGTCATCAGACCGGGCGAGCCGTCCTTCGCGATCTGGTCAAGAAACTCAACGACGGCGGGGCGTTTGATGGTCGCCTTGCTGACTTCATGCTTCAGAAGGTTGGCGCCGAAATCAAATGCGCCGAGGACCGAGCGTCTGCAATGCGGCCGAGGAACAACACGGTGTGGCTCGCCGATGGGCGACCAGCCGCGTTGCACCGGCGGTGAAGCGCAGAACCCTGATTGGTCAAAGTAGACCAGGCGGCACGCCCCATCACGAGCGGCCTGCTGCAACTTTGAGAGCGTGCCTGCTTTCACGGCGAACTCCAGTTCGTCGCGCTTTTTTTGAGCGAGTAGCGGCCACGTTTGTAGGAAAACCCCGCGCGCTTGAGCGCCACCGACAGCGTTTCCAGGCGGCATGGCAAAGGCTGGCCATGCACCTCCTCAATGCGCAGCGCGATCTGCTTGAGCGTCATCGATTCGGTGCGGGCCGCTTCGATGGCAGTGGCGATCAAGGCATCAGACAACGCGCGAGGCCGCCCGCCTTTATGCCCGGTCAGCAAACCACACAGGCCCCTGTCGTTCCAGGAATGCACCCAGTTGTACACCGACTTGTCGCTCACATCGAGCTCGACGGCGATCTCATGAACCCGTCGGCCGCTGCCAAGCTCCAGCAGACCCAGCCCTCGGGTTCGAAAGTCTTGATGAGGATGCTTGCGCGAGAGTTGTTGCAAGGTCTTCGTCTCCGCTTCGGTCAGTTCAACAGCACATTTCATCGGCAGGCAGGTAATCAGGATGGGATTGCCTGTCAGACTCGCCATTCTGAAATTCGTTTACTCCGCACACTTAACGCTTAAAACAAGCACTGAAAGATGAAAGAAGCGACGTAGAACACGCATGTTTTTTGACTCCGCGAGTGAACGTGGGGAGCCAGCTACAACGCCTGAACGTGTTCCGGATTGCCGATACGCACAACAAGGGAGATGGTGGGGCAACTACACGCACGCTCCTCGTTGAGCGAGATCGGACGATCCCGTTCAAACGCCGACGCTGGTCGACGTGGGCGCGCGATGCGCCCCAAGAGCAATGCCCCATGCTGGTTACTGCGAATACACCAGACACTAGCCGCTTCTACTCTGCAATGTTTCTAAGCGAATTTTATGCCAATGATTTTATAAGGCCCGAACGTCGCTGACAAGCGATGCCGGCGTGCACACCGCACCCGCGCGATGCACGCTCGCACCGCCGAAGTGCCCGGCCATTACCAACCAGCGAACGCTCATGCAAATCCCCGCGTTACACTACGCCCGAACCCGGCGCCCAACCTGCGTGGAAACCCCAAGTGGCAAAAGTCTCTACCATTCGCGATGTTGCCGAACTGGCGGATGTGTCGAAAGCGACCGTCTCGCGCTACCTGAACGGCAGCCTCGTGCTGCCGCCTGACACGGCCAAACGCGTCGATGACGCCGTGCTCGCGCTCAACTATCGCCAGAACAGTCTCGCCCGGCGGCTCAGCCTTGGAAGCAGCGAGACCATCGGCCTCGCCATGCCGGAAGTCGCCAATCCATTCTTCGCCGAACTTGCCGACGCCGTCGAGGAAGCCGCCTCAGCCAGCGGTTATGGCCTCGCGCTCTGCATCACGCGCAACAAGCTCGAACGCGAGGCGCTTTATTTGAGCTGGCTCGACACGCGTCATCTCGACGGCCTGATCTTCGCGACGAACCGACCGGACGATGGGTCATTGCGAAAGCTCATGGGCGAGCGCGCTAACATCGTGCTGGTGGACGAGGACGTGCCGGGCGCGGACGTGCCGCGTGTTTTCGTCGATAACATCGAGGGCGGTTATCAGGCCACCCGCCATCTGCTCGATGCCGGCCACAAGCGGATCGCGCACGTGACCGGTCCCGAAGCGCTCTTCACGGTGCAGGAACGGCTCGCGGGTTACAAGCGCGCACTCGCCGAAGCACAGGTCCGCTTCGATCCGAAGCTCGTCCACTTCGGCTCGTACGATCGCGCCTTCGGGCGCGAAATCGGCACGAAACTCGTCACGAGCGCAAAGCCACCGACCGCGCTGTTCGCGACCAGCGACTACATTGCGGTCGGCGTGCTCGATGCGCTGCGCG
The DNA here is from genome assembly GCF_001577465.1 of Burkholderia sp. PAMC 28687. Taxonomy (NCBI): domain Bacteria; kingdom Pseudomonadati; phylum Pseudomonadota; class Betaproteobacteria; order Burkholderiales; family Burkholderiaceae; genus Burkholderia; species Burkholderia sp. PAMC 28687. Next base: position 606,207 of record NZ_CP014506.1, on the reverse strand, counting down.
AACGCGCGCTGAGCGTGCCGGACTACATGTCGATAGTCGGATTCGACGACATGGAGTTCGCCAACCTCCTCATGCCCGCCATCACCACGGTGCGCCAGTCGGCCGCCGAACTCGGGCGAACGAGCGTGGCGCTGCTGGTATCGATGCTCACGGGCAACGTGACGTCCGACCCTGCCATACATCGCCTGCCGGTGCGCCTGATCGAACGCGCGTCGGTTGCGCCGCCGCGCGCCGGGTCATGACTCGTGCCCGCGTCCCGCGGTTGCGCGATCAAGTTCGCAGAACTCGTGATCGGAAAGCGTGATCGCGCTGGAGGCCACATTCTCGACGAGATGTGCGAGCCTGGAGGTTCCCGGTATCGGCAGCATGACCGGACTGCGCTGCAGTAGCCATGCAAGCGCAATCTGGCCGACGCGAGCGTCATGACGACGGGCGATGATATCGAGCAACGATCCCGGCCGGGTCAGTTCCCCGGCCGCCAACGGGTACCACGGAATGAAGCCGATGCCATGCGCCGTGCAGTAATCCAGCACGTCTTCACTCCTGCGATCGCCCAGGTTGAAGCGGTTCTGCACCGTAGCCACCTTGAAGTATTTGGACGCGGCCTTGATGTCAGGCACGCAGACTTCGCTCAGGCCTGCGTGGCGGATCACGCCGGTATCGATGAGGTGCTTTACCGCCCCAAACTGTTCATCGCGCGGCACGGCGGGATCGATCCGATGCAACTGCCATAAACCAATCTGTTCGACACCCAATCTCCGCAAGCTGCCATGAGCCTGCTCGATCAGATACTCGGGGCGGCCATGCGATTCCCATCGGCCGGGTCCCGAGCGCACGAGACCGGCCTTCGTCGCGACGAGCAACCGGGCGTCATACGGATGCAGCGCTTCGCGGATCAGTTCCTCTGAAATACCGGGCCCGTATGAATCGGCAGTATCGATGAAATCCACCCCGAGTTCCGGCAGACGCTGCAATACGCGGATAGCTTCAGCGTGATCGGCGGGCATGCCCCAGACGCCCGGACCGGTAATGCGCATGGCGCCGAAACCGAGTCGCCGGATGTCGGTTTCGCCACCAATCCTGAACGTCGAGCGAAGAATGGTCATGCGGGGCAGGCGGTCGATGCGCACCGGACTTTGACCACATGCCGGCCGATACTCACGGTCAGCACCAGCGCCCCTACCTCGCATAACGCGGCGACCCAGCCAAGGTCGCTCACGGACGCGACACTCAAGGTGAGTGAACCGAGCGCAGCGCCAAGCGAGAAACCAAGGTACATGAACGAAGCATTCAGCGACAGTGCGATCGGCGTGCCGCGCAATCCGGCGATGCCAATCAGTCCCGCCTGCTGCGCCGGATAGAAGCACCAGTGCGCGATTCCCCACGCCACCACACCCACGAGCACGGGAACCAGCGCAAGCGAAGCGGGCAACCAGTGCGCACTCGCCGACATCAGCGCGAAAGCGAAAATCGATACCGTCAGACAAGGAATGATCACGCGCCGCGAGCCGAGCCGATCCACCGCCTTCCCGCCGATAAACACCCCTACCGCCGCCGCGACGCCCCATGTGAAGAGCACGTACCCGATCTGCGCGCCATGCAGCTGCGTCGTCCTGGCAATAAAGAGCGCGAGATACGTATAGATCGTATAGGCGCCCGTGGCCCACAGCGTGGTGACGAGCAAGGTCATCAGGACCACGGGTTGGCGCGCGGTATCGATACGTTCACGCAAGGTAGCCGTCGGCAATCCTGCGCCGATTGAACGCGGCAGTCCGAACAACAGCCCGGCGCTCGCGGCAGCGGAAAGCGCCGCGACGCCCGCGAACGTCATGCGCCAGCCGAGCCGGTCACCAATCACCGCGCCCAACGGCACGCCGAACGCCACGGCAATCGTGATTCCGCCATTCACGATTGCGAGCGCCGTGCCGCGCCGATCCGGTCCGGCGATCGCGCCCGCCAGCGCGTTGGCGCCGGGCACGTACAGGCCCGCGGCGGTTGCGAGCACGATGCGCGCCGCCATCAGCTCCCAGTAATTCTGCGCGCCCCAGGCGAGGACGTTCGCCACAGCGAATGCAGAGAGCGCCGCAATCATCAGCGTGCGCCGATGAAACGCGCCGGTCAGCGCCGTCAGCACGGGCGAACTGAACGCGTAGGCAAGCGCAAACACCGTGACAAGCTGCCCCGTCGCAACGATGCTCGTGTGCAGGTCGGCAGCCATGTCGGGCAACAGCCCGGCGATCATGAAGCTCTCGGTGCCGACTGCAAACGTACCCAGCGCGAGCCAGTAGAGCGGCGCAAGGGACGGGGAAGACGAGGATGAAGAGTTCACGTTCGGCTCCCGGTCATGCGGCCACGGCTTCGCCGCTATGGAACGGATAGTCGGTATAACCGACCTCCGTGCCGCCAAAGAACGTGGGACGATCATATGGATTGAGCGGCAACTCAAGACGCAGGCGTTCGGGCAGATCCGGATTCGCGATGAAATCACGGCCAAACGCCACGAGGTCCGCGTCGCCCGCCTGAATCACGGCTTCCGCTGTTCCGGCCTTGAAGCCGCCTGCCGCGATGATCACGCCCTTGTAGTGCTTGCGGATAAGCTGTGCAGCGACGGGGTTCGGGTCCTTGCTGTCGTCATCGACATTGCCAAGCACACGCGGCTCGATCAGATGGATATAAGCGAGGTCCAGCTTGGCCAGTTCCTCTGCAACGTAAGTAAAGAGGCCTTCCGGGTTGCTGTCGGACATATCGCCCCATGTGCCGCTCGGTCCAAGGCGCACGGCCACGCGGTCGCTGCCCCAGACCGAGATGACCGCACGCGTGACTTCCATCAGGAAGCGGGCGCGGTTTTCGAACGAACCGCCATAGATGTCCGTGCGCTTGTTACTGCCGTCCTGCAAGAACTGATCGAACAGATAGCCGTTCGCCGCGTGCAACTCGACGCCATCGAAACCCGCCTCTTTGCCGCGCAAAGCGGCGGTACGGAAGCTCTCGACCAGCCCGGCGATTTCGGGCACCGTCAGCGCACGGCTCGGGGTATTCGGAATCCAGCCAGCTTCGGTATAAGCCACGCCGCCGTGCAGCACCTCGGAAGGTGCGACCGGCTGGGCGCCATCCGGCTGCAACTGGCTGTTCGACTGCCGTCCCGCGTGATAGAGCTGCAGGAACATGTGGGCGCCTTTGGCATGCACGGCATCGGTGATGTGCTTCCAGCCGGCGATCTGGCTGTCGTCGTACAGACCGGGCGCGCCCAGATAACCGTTGCCGTTGGGCGCGGCAATGGTAGCTTCGCTGATCAGGAAACCGCCCTTCGAGGCGCGCTGGGTGTAGTACTCGGCCATCAACGGACCGGGTCTTGCGCCTTCCTCGGCACGCATGCGGGTAAGCGGCGCAAGCACGACACGATGCGAAAATTCCAGGGGACCCACTTTGACGGCGGAATGAAGTTTAGACATGACTCTCTCCAGATTTGGTGGGCTGCCGATATTGACCGGCAGCGGGTGCTTCGACCTTGGATGAGAGTGTAGGAACGATTCAAAAGAAGAAAAATGGGCTAAGGTTCCGAATATATTGGACAGAAAAGTCCTTAATCGCATTTGCACGGTCGTGACCGGCCAGGCGCAAATGCGCCGCGTGGCGGACGGAAAATCTGCGAACTTCTCCCGGGACACAATCATGGACAGCCTTGGCGGCATTTCGATGTTCGTACAGGTCGCAGACACCCGCAGCTTCACGGAAACGGGGCGGCAGCTCGGTTTATCGTCGTCGGCGGTTGGCAAGAGCATCGCGCGAATGGAAGAACGCCTGGGCGTGCGGCTTTTTCATCGCAGCACGCGCAGCATCACGCTGACCGCCGAAGGCACGCTGTTCCTCGAGCGATGCCGGCGTATTCTCGGCGAGGTGGAAGCCGCTGAAGCCGAACTGTCCGACGCCGCCGGCAGCCCGCGCGGCCGCCTGCGGATCAGCACGCCGCAGTTGTCCGGGCTCATCATGCCGGCGCTCGATGGCTTCATGGCGCAGTACCCGGACATCGAAATCGATGTGGACTTGTCCGATCGAATGGTCGATGTGGTTGAAGAAGGCTTCGACACCGTGATTCGCACGGGCGCACAACATGACTCGCGGCTGGTATCGCGCCGTCTCGGTTCCTGCGGGCAGGTACTGGTCGCCTCGCCCGGTTATCTCCGGGAACGGGGCACGCCTTCACATCCGTCGGAACTCGTTCATCACGCTTGCCTGCTGCACAAATTCCCGGCTACAGGCAGGCTCGAACGCTGGCCGTTCCAGCTTGCGGCATCGGAGGCGGATCCAGAGCTGCCGCAAACTTTCGTCAGCAACACGATCGAAGTCCTGGGGTTTCTTGCGCTGCAGGACAAAGGTCTGGCGTTCCTGCCAACCTTCCTCGTTCGCGATGCGCTTGCCAGCGGCGCACTGCAAGTCGTGCTCGACGACTACATCAACCAGACCGTAACCTTCTGGATTCTCTGGCCGGCGAGCCGCTATGCGTCGCCCAAGCTGCGCGTGTTCATCGACTACATCAGTCAGAACCTGAAGATCTAGTGCGCTCAATACGTTTCGGACATCGATGTCCGCAATGTTCGGAATCGCAGCCCGTTTATCTTTAATCCCGTCACTCCTACGATGCCTCCTGTCGCCGCGCAGTCGTCTGCGCAGCCTAACGCAGGAGTTTCTCGTGAACGATAAAAAGATTGGCGTCGGTGTCATCGGCCTTGGCCATTGGTCGGAATACGGGCATTTGCCGTCGCTCAAGCGGTTGCCCGATTACGAACTGACGGCCGTGTACAGCCGCAGCGCCGACAAGGCATCGAGCCTCGTGGAACGGCACGGCTTCAAATACGCGGCATCGTCGGTGCAGGAGCTGGTATCGAATCCGGAAGTCGATCTGGTGCTCGTGCTGACGCCGGCGTTCCAGCACGAAGAAGGTATTCGCGCCGCGATCGCGGCAGGCAAGGACGTGTACTGCGAGTGGCCGTTGACGCCCGACACGGCTTTGTCGAAGGAGCTGCTTGCACTGGCCGACAAAGCGGGCGTGCGCACGATCGTCGGCCTGCAGCGGCGGTTGAATCCGGGATATCGCTACGTGGGCGATTTGCTGGACCACGGCGATATAGGCGATATCCGTTCCGTGCGCCTGCATGTCAGCGTGGAATATTTCCAGCGTGAACGCCCTGCTTCGCTTTACTACACCATCCCCGAGAAAACTTTTCGAGCCTCCTCTCAATCTATGGCGGTCATTTCCTGGACGCCCTCTTCACGACGATGACCGGTTTCCCGCAAAGCCTGTCCGCGCTCACAGTCAATCAGTTCAAGGAAGTCACGCTGTTGGAAACGGGCGAAACATTGCCGCATACAAATGCAGACCAGGTCGTTCTCGCGGGAACGTTCGCGAACGGCGCCGTGCTGAGCGTTCATCTGGAGGCAGGCAAACGCAACAACTACGGCGTTCAGCTCGACATTACGGGCAGCAAGGGCGACCTGAAGATCACGAACACGTCGAGCTTCGGCGACACGTTCAACCGTATCGAAATCGCACGAGGCGACAGCCAGCCAATGACCGTGCTTACGGTTCCGTCCGAATACGAATGGCTGGAAGAGGGCGAACTGGGCGGCAGTGTCGTGGAGCTGGCGAGCCTCTATGCGGCCCACGCTCGCGATGTCAAGACCGGTTCGACGCTCGCACCTTCATTCGCGGACGCAATCCGGATGCATGAGTTGATGGAACAGATCAAGGAATCGGATCGTTCAGGCAAAAGGGTCGAGTTGTCGTTCAGTCATTCCATAAAGGACGCATCATGAAACTCACAGGCAATACGATCTTCATCACCGGCGGCGGTTCGGGCATCGGCCGGGGCCTCGCTGAAGCGCTGCACAAACTCGGCAACCAGGTAATCATTGCAGGCCGGCGACGCAACCATCTCGACGCCGTGATCGCAGCCAATCCCGGCATGAAGGCCGTTGAGCTCGACATCTCCGATCCAGCGAGCATCGAACACGTGGCAGCAAAGCTGATCGTCGATCACCCCGAGCTCAATGTGCTGATCAACAACGCGGGCATCATGCAGGCCGATGCAGTCGCCGGCAAGATCGACGACGCCCAGATGGTGTCCATCGTCACGACCAATCTGATCGGTCCGATCCGGATGACCTCCGCGCTGGTCGAACACCTGAAGACCCGCAACGACGCAATTGTCGCGTACACCAGCTCGGTGCTCGCGTTCGTGCCGTTGGCGCTTACGGCGGTCTACTCGTCGACCAAGGCGGCGCTGCACTCGTATGTACTGTCACAACGTTTCATGCTGAAGGACACGACGGTCCGCGTTCTCGAAATCGCGCCGCCGTGGGTGCGCACCGAGCTCATGAACAGCCAGGAAGCCGAGATGGCGATGCCGCTCGATCAGTTTATCGATGAGACGATCAAGGCGCTCGGTAGCGGGGCGGACGAGATTCTGGTGGCAGCAGCCAGGCCGATGCGCGCGAACCCCGGACCGGGCGAGCACGATTTCGTCAACGGCTTCAATTCCCAGATGATGGCAACAATGGGCGGATAACCTTCCTCCGCGCATATGAGCCGGCTGGGGCCAACTGCGCCCCAGCGGCTCGAGCACTAAGCTTTACTTCTCTCCCTGCACTCCCTCGTACTTTCCCCTATCTTTTTTTGAAAAGATTGACAGCCCAATACTCGCGGTTTAATTTTTATAAACCGGTTTACAAGCGGGTGGCGCAATGTCGGTTGCGCCCACGAAGTCTTCCTTCAATTTACCGGCCGCGCGGCTTTCAATGACCGTACAAAACGGCCGGACCAACCAGGAAAGGGATTCCGATGAGCGCTGCATTGCATTTCCGCCGCATGACCGCCGTGTTGCTTGGCGCGTCCCTGCTCGCTTTCGCGGGCGCGGCACTGGCCGCGGGCAAGAAGATCGCCATGGTGCAGATCAATCAGGAGGCGCTCTTTTTTACGCAGATGGACCAGGGCGCGCAAGCCGCCGCGAAAGCCGCGGGCGTCGAGCTCGCCATCTTCAATTCGAACAACGACCCGAGCGCGCAGAACAGCGCCATCGAAACGTATATCCAGCAAAAGGTCGATGCGATCCTGGTCGTCGCCATCGACGTGAACGGGATCAAGCCCGCGATCACCGAAGCCAAGAAAGCGGGCATTCCGGTGGTAACCATCGACGCAATCGTCGATGGCGATAACGCGGTGCAAGTGGGTGTCGACAACAAGAAGGTCGGCGAGGACATCGGTAAGTACACGGCGAATTACATCAAGACGAATCTTGGCGGGAAGGCGAGCATCGGCGTGGTGGGCGCCCTGAATTCCTTCATTCAGAACGTGCGGCTGGATGGCTTCAAGGCGGGTATCGCGACGGTACCGGGCGCAAAGATCGTCTCCACCGTCGATGGGCAGAACGTGCAGGACCAAGCCCAGACCGCAGCAGAAAACCTCATCTCCGCCAACCCGAATCTGCAGATCGTCTATGCAACCGGTGAACCCGCCTTGATCGGACTCGTCGCGGCAACTTCGGCGCAAGATGCAACGGGCCGCGTGAAGATTGTCGGATGGGATCTGAGCGCGCAGGCCATCAAGGGCATCGATGCAGGCTTCGTGGCGGCGGTCGTGCAGCAGGACCCGGAAAGCGAAGGCCGCGTAGCCGTGAACTCTGCGCTCAAGCTCATCGCCAAGCAGCCGGTCGAGAAGAACATCTCGGTGCCGGTGACGATCGTGACGAAGGCAAACGTCGGCAAGTACCGGGCCGTTTTCAAGTAAGGAGAAGCCGATGCAAAACGATGCCGCCATTCCACGCGTACGCATGGAAAACATCATCAAGAGCTACGGCGCCGTGCAGTCGTTGCGCGGCGTGAACCTCCACGTCATGCCGGGCGAAGTGCTCGGCCTCGTGGGCGACAACGGCGCGGGCAAGTCGACGGTGTCGAAGGTGTTGTCGGGCGCGGTGGTTCCGGACGGCGGCAGCATCGAGATCGACGGCAAGCCGGTTCATTTCACCGATCCCGGCGACGCCCGCGCGCATCACATCGAAATGGTTTACCAGGACCTGTCGCTGTGCAATACCGTCGATGTCGCCGGCAATCTCTTTCTCGGCCGCGAACCCATGCGACGCGTCTGCGGCGTCTCCGTGCTCGATCATCGCAAGATGCATCGCGAAGCGCGCGACATGCTGAACAACCTCGGCATCCGCATTCCCAGCACGAAGCTCGACGTCGAGAACCTGTCCGGCGGCCAGCGCCAGGCCATCGCGATTTCGCGGGCGGTATCGTTCGATCCGAAAGTGCTGATCATGGACGAACCCACCGCCGCGCTCGCGGTCGCCGAAGTGGAAGCGGTGCTCGACCTCGTGCGCACGATCAGCGAGCGCGGCGTGAGCGTGATCCTGATCAGCCATCGCTTGCAGGATCTGTTTCTGGTGTGCGACCGCATCAGCGTGATGTACGAAGGGCAGAACGTGGCGGACCGGAAGATCGGCGAAACGAATCTGGAAGAGATCGTCGATCTGATCGTCGGCCACAAGTTCAGTGCGCGCTCGGCTCGTGCGCTTGCGGAGAATTGACATGGAACTCGCCATGCACGACAAGTCCAAGGCGCCGCGCCTGCCGCTCAAACATATGCTCGGCCGCAACGCGGGCGTGGCGAGTATCGCCGCGTTTTTCATTGTCTGCGCCCTCGCCTTCACGTTCACCACGAGCACCTTTCTCACGACCGGCAACCTGCTCAACGTGCTCCGTCAAAGCGCACCGCTGCTGATCGTCGCCACGACAATGACACTCGTCATCACGACGGGCGGCATCGATTTGTCGATAGGGTCCACGCTTGCGCTGGTCGGCGCAGTCTCGGCGATTGCGTTGCGCGCGGGCGTGCCGGGAATCGTCGTGCTGATCGGCGGTCTTTCGCTCGGCGCGATCATCGGCGCAATCAACGGTTATTTCATTGCGTTCGCAGGGATGCCCGCGTTTATCGTGACGCTGGGAACGTTGTCTGTAGTACGCGGCATTGCATTGCTCATCACCCAGGGCTTTTCCATACCGATCGAAAACGACGGCTGGTTCGTCGAACTCGGACGCGGCCGGATCCTCGGCATGCCAACACCGGCGGTGATCGCTATCGTGACCTTGCTTGCAGGCTTCGTCACGCTCCGGCATACGCGCTTCGGACGGTATGTGACGGGCATTGGCACGAATGCCGAAGGTGTGCGGCGCGCAGGCGTCAACGTGCGCAGCGTCACCATGAAGGTCTACGTGTTGAGCGGCGCGGCGGCGGGTCTTGCCGGCCTCATCACCACGGCGCGGCTGGGAAGCGGTTCATCGAACCAGGGCGTAGGGTTCGAGCTCGCGGTGATCGCCGCCGTCGTGCTTGGAAGCACCGATCTCTTCGGCGGTCGAGGCACGATCCTCGGCACGGTGCTCGGCGCGCTGACCATTGCGGTGCTCGGCAACGGACTGATCCTCATCAACGTGTCGCCGTTCTATACGCAGATCATTCAAGGCGCGATCATGCTGCTCGCCATCTGGCTCAATACGCGGATTTTCTCGCCGCAGCGGCGCAAGAAGGCTTAAGCGATGAGTTCGATCTTTCGCCACGATGCATCGTTGAAGATAGGCACACGCAGCGCTCAGGTGATGACGGTGCTTGGCCCCATCCCCGTTTCGCAGATGGGCGTGACGCTCATGCATGAGCACATCTTGCTGGATGCATCGGGCAAATGGGTGCCGCCGGCTTGTTGCGGCGACAGGTTCATCGGTGAGCAGAAAGTGCACATCGGCATTCTGGGCGCGCTGCGCATGAACCCGCTGATGAACCGCGACAACTGCCAGCTCTTCGATGCCGATGTCGCCGTCGAAGAACTCATGCGCTTTCGCGAGCTGGGCGGCGAGACGGTGATCGACCCGACCAATCTCGGACTGGGGCGAGACCCCGCCGCGCTGCAACGGATCGCACGGCGCACGGGGTTGAACATCGTGATGTCGACGGGGTTTTATCTCGAGCCTTCGCATCCGGATTATGTGAAGCACAAGTCCATCGATGAACTCGCCGCACAACTGATCTTCGATGTCGGCGGCGCAGATGAAAAGCCCGATGTGCTCGCCGGCATGATCGGCGAGATTGGTGTATCGGCGGCGTTTACCGCCAACGAGGAAAAGTCGCTGCGCGCCGCCGCGCGTGCGAGCGCCGCGACGCACGTGCCCTTGTCCGTGCATCTTCCTGGATGGGTGCGGCACGGGCACCGCGTGCTGGACATCGTGGAGGAAGAAGGCGCGGACCTGAATCACACGGTCCTGTGTCACATGAACCCGAGTCACATGGACGTCGAATATCAGCACGCGCTAGCCAGACGCGGCGCATGGCTCGAATACGACATGATCGGCATGGAGTATTTCTACGCCGATGAAAATGCGCAATCGCCATCCGACGAAGAGAACGCACGCGCAATCAAGGCGTTGATCGATGCGGGGTTCATCGACCGGATCCTGATGTCGCAGGACGTGTTCATGAAGATCATGCTCACGCGTTTTGGCGGCCATGGCTATGGCTACATCCTCAAGTATTTCGTGCCGCGCTTGCGGCGCCACGGCGTCTCGAACGAGCAGATCGAAACCATGATGATCACCAACCCGACGCGGGTTTTCTCAGGCAGTTGATCGATAACCTGTAACCATACGATGTGGACCGGTTCCACCTGCGCCGCAAGCCGCCGACACGGCAAGCCGCGCGTTCAAGGAGCACACGCATGACCAAGTCTGTTCTGCTTGCCGGCGAGAGCTGGGCGAGCATGTCGATGCACGTCAAGGGCTTTGACCAGTTCCCGACTGCGACCTATCACAACGGCGCGACGATCTTCCTCGATATCTTCAAGAACAGCGACTTCGAGATCACGCACATGCCGAGCCACGAAGCGCAGGAGATGTTCCCCTCCACGCTAATTGGCCTGCTTGCCTACGACGCGATCATTCTTTCGGATATCGGAGCAAATACATTGCTGCTGCATCCCGACACGTGGATCAAGAGCGAGCGCACGCCGAACCGCCTCAAGCTGTTGCGCGACTATGTTGCGGCGGGGCGCGGGCTGATGATGATCGGCGGGTATTTGAGCTTCCAGGGTATCAACGGCAGCGCGCGGTTTCGCAACACGCCGGTGGAAGAAGTGCTGCCGGTAACCTGCCTTCCCTACGATGACCGCGTCGAGGTTCCCGAAGGATTCAACGCGGACGTCGTCGCTTCGCATCCGATAGTCGAAGGCCTCGGAACGCAATGGCCGCACTTGCTCGGTTACAACGAAGTGCAGGTCAAGCCCGACGCAACGTTGATTGCATCGGTTCCCGAAACGGGCCATCCGTTGCTGGTCGCGGGAACATATGGACGAGGCCGTACCCTCGCGTGGACCAGCGACATGTCGAGTCACTGGTTGCCGCCTGCGTTCTCCGCGTGGGAGGGCAACGCGCGCTTGTGGACCAACTGCCTCGACTGGCTGACAGCGGGCGAACGATAACGGTTTAAGAGGCGCGCGCTCCGTGTAATCGGCAATACTGCTGTCGATCCGGCGCTCCCCGCTTCACACTGCTGCAGCCACAGCCGTGCTATGTTCTTTGCCGTCTGCCCATACCGCGCGCAATGAACCGTCCGAGCCCACTGACAAAGAGGCGCTGTTTCGTCTCGCTGGTCGCAATCCTGTGCCTCCTGATGCTGATGATCCTGGTGGCGGGAATCGCGGGCTGGATCACCTTGCGCGGCAGCCTTGCGCAACTCGACGGCATGCATGCATCGGCGGCGACTTCGGCGTTGCATGCGCCGGTCAGCATAGAACGCGATAACCTCGGCGCGCCGACCATCAAGGGCAGCACGCGCGGTGACGTCGCGTTCGGCACCGGCTTCGCGCAAGCGCAAGATCGCTACTTCCAGATGGATCTGCTGCGCCGCGTCGCCGCCGGCGAGATGTCCGAGCTGATCGGCCCCGCAGCGCTCGAACTGGATCGACGCAACCGGCCGCATCGATTTCGCGAACGGGCGCGCAAGGCATTCGACGCGCTGCCGGCAACCCAGCAGGGGTTGATTGAACGCTACACGGCCGGCGTCAATGACGGGCTCGCGGCGCTGGCTTCGCGTCCGTTCGAATACTGGGTGCTGCGTACGCCACCGGCGCCCTGGCGTCCGGAAGACACGCTGCTGGCCGTCTACGCAATGTACTTCGACCTGCAGTCCGATGAAGTCCGCCACATTCTGTCGCGCGCTGCGTTGCGCGAACGGGTGCCGGCGGACTTGTATGAATTCCTGCTGCCCGCAACGAGCCATTGGGACGCACCCTTCGATACTGCAACGCCTTCCACCGAACAACAGCCTTCGCCGCCCGCAACCCGCCCGGACTGGCTGCGGGCATCGAAAGACACGAAGCACAGCAGCACTGCCATCACGGATTCGATGATCGGCAGCAACGGCTGGGCAGTCGATGCCGCCCACAGCGCGCACGGCGGCGCGATCCTCGCGAGCGACATGCACCTGGGTCTTTCGCTGCCGAACATCTGGTACAGGATGTCGCTGACGTGGCCCGCAGCCGATGGCCAGCCGCGCCGCATCACAGGCGTCACCCTGCCCGGCGCACCGCTCGTGATCGCGGGCAGCAACGAACGGATCGCGTGGGGCTTTACGAACAGCTATGGCCGTTTCATCGATCTGATTGTGTTGCAGCGCAATCCCGCCTATCCGCTGGAATATCGCGTTGCAGGCGGCAAGTGGGCGCGTGCGACCGTCGTTCATGAGCGCATCCTGGTGAAGGGCGGCGCGCCCGTGGACTTGCCGGTCATCGATACACAATGGGGTCCGCAAATCATCGCCGGTCCAGACAAGACCGCCTATGCCTTGCGCTGGACCGCGCACGATCCCGAGGCCGTCAACCTGAACCTACAGCAACTGGAAGATGCCACGAACGTCGCGGACGCGATCCACGCCGCGCAAATCAGCGGCATTCCCACGCAGAATTTCATGGTCGCGGATTCGCGTGGCGAAATCGGCTGGACGCTTGCCGGGCCGCTGCCCAAACGCAACGCCGCCACTGACCCGTCCACGGGACCACTCAGCGAGCTGCCGTTCGATTCGACGATGTATCGCGGATGGCAAGCTTATCTCGCACCCGCTGCCTACCCTTCGCGCATCAGCCCGCCGCTCGGGCGGCTCTGGAGCGCGAACAATCGCACCTTGCCGCTCGATCAGGCCGCAATCGCAGGCGATGCCGGCACCGACCTCGGCGCGCGTGCAGCGCAGATTCGCGACGACCTGTTCGCGCTGCCGCACGCCACGGAGCGCGACATGCTCGCGATCCAGACCGACGACCGCGCGCGCTGGATCGAGAACTGGCGCGGCATCGCCCTCTCGGCGCTAGACGCCAGCGCGCTTAAAGATCACCCGCAACGCGCGGAATTCCGACGGCTGATCGAAACATGGAACGGCCGCGCGGATGCCGATGCCACCGGTTACCGCCTCGTGCGCGCGTTCTATTTCTCTCTCTACGATGCCTGGTTCGGACGGCTCGATGCAGAACTCGCCGCAGCCGGTCCGCAGCTCAGTTTTCGCGCCGCAAATTCGCGCTATGAAGCGGTGATGGAAACGCTCGCCGCGCATCGTGCGTGGGTGCCGGATGGCGTTGCCGACTGGCGCGCCTTCATGCTCGACCGAATCGATCATGCGATCGCGCAATTGCCACCAGACACAACACTCGCCGATGCAAGCTGGGGCGCACGCAATCGTGCAGTTATAGAACATCCGTTTGCGCGGCTTGTGCCATCGTGGCTGCCATGGGTGCGCGGCTGGCTTGGCGCACCGCACGATGCGCTTCCGGGCGACTTCAACATGCCGCGCGTGCAAACGCCTTCATTCGGTGCATCGGAGCGCATGATCGTGTCCCCTGGACGCGAGCAGGACGGCATCTTCGAAATGCCAGGCGGCCAGTCGGGAAATCCGCTGTCACCGTATTTCATGGCGGGACATGAGGCCTGGGTTCGCGGCGATGCAACATCCTTCATGCCCGGTGAAACCGTGCACCGGCTGGAACTGGTTCGGCGTTAGCAACGGCGCGCGCCGTTACTTCGGACTCTGTAACTTTTGTATGTCCTGACGCGTTACGCGGAACCAATTCGTCGATTACGTCCTCTGAACCCTGCATGGCCGCAAACAAGCCGCGTTCTGATCCGGCTTCGCGCGAAAGGCACTATATTAGAAGCTTGATTTTGTTATCTGAAGGAGTACCGCATGAAAGTCCGCAACACGCAAAACTCAGTTCGAACCACCATTGCAGGCGTCGCCATTGCGCTGTCATTGCCGTTTTTGTCCATGTCCGCCGCACACGCGCAACTTGGCAACCTGCTGAAGGGAGGTGGAAGTTCCGACGGGTCATCGAGCGGACTCAGCAGCCTTGGCAGCATGGGCAGCGCGCTGACCGGGCAATCGGTGTCATCGGGCAGCACCAGCAACGTCGCGGGCGTGCTGCAGTTCTGTATCAAGAACAACTATGTGAATGCCAGCAGCGCGTCGACGGTGAAGGATTCGTTGATGAGCAAGCTGGGCGGCACGTCGGCGGCATCGCAGGACAGCGGTTATACCGACGGCGCAAACGGTCTGCTGAAAAGCAGCAACGGCAAGCAGGTGGACCTGAGCGGCGGCGGCCTGAAAGAACAGGTCACCAAGCAGGTTTGCGACAAGATTCTTTCGCAAGGCAAGTCGTTGATCGGCATGGGCCAGTAAGCAATGTAAGGCTCGTTTGGTGATAAAAAAACGGTCCTGGTTTTTCCAGGACCGTTTTCATTTGCTTCACGCTTTTTATGGCTTCACATCACGTGCCCGACGCCAAGGTCGGATCGCCGATGCCGATGTAACCAGTTGCCTTTTGCTTCGACAGCACGGGCTGATCGAATTCCTTCATCAAGCCGAGCGCCTGCCGCTCATACAACCGGCGATACAAGCCGTTATCGAGTTCGATCAATTTGTCGTGGCTGCCCTCTTCGGCAATCCGGCCTTTGTCGAGCACGAGCAGCCGGTCGAGCGAGCGCACCGTCGATAACCGATGCGCCACCACCAGCGTGGTCCGGCCGACCATCAGCCGTTCCATTGCCTGCTGGATCAGCACTTCGCTTTCGCTGTCGAGGCTCGACGTCGCTTCATCGAGTATCAGCACCGGCGCATCCGCAAGGAACGCACGCGCAATCGCCACGCGTTGACGCTCGCCGCCCGACAACTTGATGCCGCGCTCGCCCACCAGCGTGTCATAACCCTGCGGCAACCTGTCGATGAAATCATGCGCGCTCGCAAGCCTGGCCGCACGCTCGATTTCCGCCCGCGTCGCGCCCGGCTTCGCATACGCGATGTTCTCCGCAAGCGACCGGTGAAACAACACCGGCTCCTGCTGGACGATCGCAATCTGGCCTCGCAGCGATGCCTGCTTTACATTGGCAATGTTCTGCCCGTCGATGGTGATCTTCCCGTCCGAAACATCGTAAAGACGCTGAATAAGCTTGATCAGCGTGGTCTTGCCCGATCCCGAATGCCCAACCAGCCCAACGCGTTCTCCCGACTTGATGTGGACCGAGAAATCGTCGTAAAGCGGCGTGGTGTGACCGTCATAGCAAAACGTCACGTGGTCGAAACGAATCCCGCCCTTGCTGATGGCAATGTGTCCGGCACCCGGCTTGTCTTCGATACCCAGCGGCTGCGCCTCGAGCGACACGAGTTCTTCCATGTCGTTGACCGAACGCTGCAGATTGCGCACATGCATGCCAATTTCGCGCAAATAACCCTGCAGCATGAAGAACATGGTGAGCGTGAACGTGATGTCGCCGACGCTGGCTTTATCGGCGTTCCAGAGCAGCAGCGCCGCGCCCAGGATTGCCACCTGCATGAGCACGAGCATGCCGCCCTGCACGCCGCCGTTGATCGTGCCGCGCGCCCATGTGCGTTTCGTGCGATGCCGCCACTTGCCGATCACCCGCGCAAGCCGCGCTTCTTCACGCGTTTCCGCGCCGAACGCCTTCACCACGGTATTGCAGCTCACCGCGTCAGCCAGAGCGCCGCCCATGCGCGTATCCCACGCGTTGCCGAGCCGCGCGGCAGGCGCGACAAATCCCAGCGACAACGCCACGGTCACGCCGATATACACCAGCGATCCGATACCTACCACCACGCCCATCACGGTCCAGTGGGCGCCGAGCAGCGCGGTTGCGCCAACCAGCATGACCACCGACGGCAACAGCGCGATCAGCAACGTGTCATTGAGCAGGTCGAGCGCCCACATGCCGCGCGTGATCTTGCGCACGGTCGATCCAGCAAAGCTGTTGCCGTGCCAGTCGGTGGAAAACCGCTGCACACGATGAAACGCGTCGGCGGCGATTTCACTCATCATTCGCAACGTCAACGCGATGATGTTCATGAACACGAGCTGGCGCAGGAGCGTGGCGCTCAAGCCCAGCGCGGCCAGCGCGCAGAACGCGGTCACGGCTGCCTCCCACGCGAGCGCCTTGCCGCTCGCACCCGCGGCGAGTGCATCGACAAGACGTCCCGCGAAAAGCGGCGTCAGCACGTCGGCCAGCGCGGCGAGCAATGCCAGCGCGACGATTGCAACGATCCGCCAGGGCTGTTTGCCCCAGTGAACCACCGTGAAACCGAGAACATCCTTGAACGCCCGGCCGCCGAAATCGAGTTTTTTTGTATTGGCCATTTGCCAAAGCTCGTGGCGCGAAACGCCGCGAAGCTATCCAGTCAAAAAGAAAATAGAGCGACAGCCGGAGCGCGCCTTATGGAAAAGGCGAACTGATCAGGGACTGTCTGGAATTGGCGCGGGCTTTAGTGCCTGCGCGGACGGCGGCTCAAATGCGTCGCGACGTCGGGGAAAAGACAGCACAAGGGAGAGCGATAGCCATTGCGTACATATGGTGCCTCCCTTTGAGAGATGAACTGCGGTGAAGGATTGAAGTCGGGGTCAACCGAGTCCTGATTTTATCAGGCGTGTGCGATCCTTGCCAACACCTGCGATCAACTTTCGGCCACCCCACAGGTGAAATTTTGTGCGACGGATTTTCGGCGGTGCGCCGTTTAACGATCCGGGATGACGTGCACGTTGCGCGTCACACAGGCCAGAGGAACCGTTATGAATCTATTGAAGACCCGGGCAGCAATCGTCCTGATTTCGGCCGTTGCAGCGCTCGCGAGCGTTTCGGCGTCCGCGCAGACAATTATTGTCGCGCCCTCCGCCCCTCCGCCGCCGCGCGTGGAAGTCGTACCCGCCGTGCGTCCCGGATACGTGTGGGACGCAGGGCACTGGCGCTGGGCCGGCCGCGGCTATGAATGGGTGCCCGGCCACTGGCGGCCGGTTCGCGTCGGCGCGCATTGGGTGCCGGGCCACTGGGTACAGCGCGGTCCGAACTGGCGGTGGATCGAAGGGCATTGGGCTCGTTGAGCCACGGCTGCTCGTTCGGCGGACGCTGGCCGCCATTGACTGAGACGTCGGCCAAAGTCACCGCCGGGTCGCCCGACCGGCCAGCGCCGGCTGTTCAACAAGCAGGGCGGGCAATACAGCGAGACCCAGGACGAGACCCAGGACGAGACTCAGGACGAGACCCAGCACATTGAACGAAGAAGATCCGGACGCGGGCCTCCTGGCCCGCATAGACGAACAGGAACCGGGCGCAGTCCGCGAGATGGTCGCGCGCAAGCTGCCCCGTCTGCTCGCGCTCGCAACCCGCATGCTGGGCGACCGTGACGAGGCAAGCGACGTGGCGCAGGAAGTGTTCATCCGCATCTGGAAGCAGGCGTCGCGCTGGCAGAGCGGGCAGGCGCGCTTCGATACGTGGCTGCATCGCGTGGCGCTGAATCTTTGTTATGACCGCTTGCGCCGCCGTCATGAAGTGCCGCTCGACGACGGCATGCCGGAGCCGGCCGACCACGCGCCGCTCCCCGAAGATCAACTCGACGATACCGCCCGCAGCGCGCGTATCGCCGCTGCGCTCGCGGCGCTTCCCGCGCGCCAGCGCGAGGCGCTGGTGCTGCAGTACTACCAGGAACTATCGAATATGGAAGCCGCCGCCGTGATGGGCATCAGCGTGGACGCGCTGGAAAGCCTGCTCTCGCGGGCGCGCCGCACGTTGCGCAGCCGTCTTGTCGCCGAGCGCGACGACGGCGGCGCGCATGTCTCTGGAAAGGAACGCCGATGACCCCCGAACGTTTTCGCCGCCTCACCGAGGCCTATGGCGCGATGCCCGAGCATTGGCCGCAAGCCGAACGCGCCGACGCGCAGGCGCTGGTCGCCGGGCGGGATCCGGAAGCGCTTGCTGCGCTCGCCGATGCCGGTTCGCTCGATCTGCTGCTCTCGGCACATACGGTTGCCGCGCCCGGGAACGATTTGATACGGCGCATCGTGGAAGCGTCGCCGGCGTGGGCATCGACGAGAAAACCTGCCTGGAAAAAGCCGGAGTGGTGGCTTTCGGGCGCTGGGTTTGTCGGTGTCGGCGTGGCGGGTATCGCGGCCGGCGTGCTGGTCATTTCGCTGACGACGTCTCTTTCGGGAACGGCGGGCGGCCCGCCGAGCCTCTTCGATCAAACCGGTGAAAGCACCGTGTTCAACAGCAGTGCGTCCGACTGGAGCGATCAATGACCATGCCGGCAAAGAGGCTCAAGACGCTGCTGGTGGTATCGGTGGTGCTCAATATTTTTCTGCTCGGCACGATCGGCGGCGGCACGTACCGGTGGATCGAAAAGCAGAAGGCCGATGCCATCGCGCAGCAGCGCGGCTTGCGTTTTGCCGCCGCGGAATTGCCGCAGGAACGCCGCGATCAACTGCGCGATGCGCTCAGGCAGACGCGCCGTGACAGCCTGCCGCTCGTGCTGAGCGCGCGAGCGGGACGTATCGATGTCGTGCAGGCGCTGCAGGCGCCGCAGTTCGACCGCGCGACGCTCGATGCCGCCCTCGCCCGCACGCGTGATGCCGACATTGCCGTGCGTTCGCGCGTGGAAGGCACGGTGGCGGATTTTGCCACGACGCTCACCGCCGACGAACGGCTGAAACTCGTCGATGCGTTGCAACGTCACGGACCGCTGCATGTCGGCCCCGCACCGAAAAAATAACCGCCAGGAACGCGACGGATTCACGTTGCCTCCACGTTTAAGCAGCATGACAATTTCAAACGTGGGGAGCACATGACCGACGTCACACCCGCTGCGATCGCGATGAACCGCTTCGGACTCGGCGCCCGCGCGGGAGAAACGGCGCCCGCCGATCCGAAGCAATGGCTCGCCGCGCAGCTCACAGGCGCAACCTATCAGCCCGTGCCGCCCGCGCTTGAAAATCAGCCATCGAGCAGCGTACTCGCCGCGGAGTTTGCCGAACGTCAGGTTGCGATCCGTGCTGCCGGCGCCGACGATAAAAAAGGCGTGCGCAAAGCCTACAACGAAAAACTGCGCGATACGTATCGCGCGGCCGTGAACGCACGCTTCACCAGTGCGTTGCAGACGCAGGCGCCGTTTATCGAAAGGCTGGTGGCGTTCTGGGCGAATCACTTTGCGGTATCCGTGGAGAAACCGGCAGTCGGCATGCTCGCCGGATCATTTGAAACCGAGGCCATTCGTCCGCACGTGCTTGGCCGTTTCGAGGACATGCTGGTCGCAGCCGAACGTCATCCGGCCATGCAGATTTTCCTCGATCAGGCGCGCTCGGTCGGCCCGGATAGTCCTGCAGCAGAACGCGCCGCCGCGCGGCATCCGGAGAACAGGCCCGGGCTCAACGAAAATCTCGCGCGCGAGATCATGGAGTTGCATACGCTCGGCGTGCGCAGCGGCTACGCGCAGGAAGACGTCACGGAATTCGCGCGGGCGCTTACGGGGTGGAGTATCGGCGGGATGGGAGGGGGTCCGCGTCGTAACGACGCCGCGCCCGGCCAGTTCGTGTTTCGCGAACCGCAACACGAACCGGGTGCGCGCACGGTCATGGCTCGCCAGTACGATCAGCCCGGCGAGCAACAGGCGCTTGCCGTGCTGCATGATCTTGCGGCTTCGCCCGCAACGGCGCAGCATATCGCCGGCAAACTCGCACGGCATTTTGTCGCCGATAACCCGCCGCCATCGCTCGTCGAACGCCTCGCCGGTGTATTCAGCGCCACGAACGGTGACCTGCCGAGCGTGTATCAAGTGCTGGTCGATTCGCCGGAAGCGTGGTCGCCCGTCGATGCCAAGTTCAAGACGCCGTGGGACTGGACCGTCTCTTCCATGCGAGGCTTGGGTCATGACGATATCGGCGCCTTGCAGATCGCGCCTTTGCTCACGCAGCTCGGCCAGCCGGTGTGGCGCCCGGGCTCCCCTGCCGGCTACGACGATATCGCCGCGAGTTGGGCCGCCCCCGATGCGCTCGTGCGCCGCGTAGAAATGGCCCAGCGCTTCGCCGCGCGCGTGGGCGATACGCTCGATGCCCGTACACTCGGCAATCAGTTGCTTGCTGGATCGCTCAGCGATGCTACGGCATCCGAACTATCCCGCGCCGAAAGCGCGCCGACCGCGCTTGCACTCCTGCTGGTTTCCCCCGATTTTCAAAGGAGATGACGCCATGATCTCGCGTCGAAATTTCTTGTGGTGCGCAGGTGCCGGCGTCGGCTCGATGCTGGTCGGATCGCGCATGGCGTTTGCATCGGTGGAATCGGACCGGCGGTTTGTGTTCGTGATCCAGCGCGGCGCCGCCGATGGACTCAACATCGTCGTGCCTTATGCCGATCCTGCTTACGCGAAGCTGCGCGGCGCGCTGGCAATCGATCCGTCGTCCGCGACGAAACTCGATGGCACGTTCGCGCTGCATCCATCGCTGGTCGAAACCGCGAAGATGTACGCCGCGCAGCAGGCGTTGTTCGTGCACGCGGTGGCATCGCCGTACCGGGACCGCTCGCACTTCGACGGCCAGAATGTGCTCGAAACCGGCGGGACCGCCCCGTACCAGATGAAAGACGGCTGGCTGAACCGGCTTGTTTCGATGCTGCCGGCAGCGAAGGCAAACGCCATTGCGCTTGCGCCCACGGTTCCGCTGGCGCTGCGCGGCCGCGCCGACGTGACTTCATACGCGCCGTCCGGACTTCCGCAAGCGCCCGACGATCTGCTTGTACGCGTCACGCAGCTCTATTCCGGCGATGCACAGCTTCACGCGCTCTGGACCTCCGCCATGGACGCACGCGGCCTCGCCGCCGATGCCGGCGCACGCCAGGACCCCGCGAGCCTCGGCAAGCTCGCCGCGAGCTTCCTGGGACGTCCCGACGGACCGCGCATAGCGATGATCGAAACTGGCGGATGGGACACGCATACCGCGCAGAACCAGCGGCTCGGCGCGCAACTAAAGGCGCTCGACACCATGATGGCCGCGATGCGCGACGAACTCGGCGACCATTGGGCCAACACGACGGTGCTGGTCGCCACAGAATTCGGACGCATGGCCGCGGCGAACGGGACGGGCGGGACGGACCACGGGACGGCATCGGCGGCAATGCTGCTGGGCGGCGGCGTGCAAGGCGGCAGGATTCTTGCGGACTGGCCGGGGCTTGCGCCGTCGGCGCTTTACCAGGGGCGCGATTTGCGGCCGACGCTCGGGCTCGACTCGTTGATTGCAGCGGCGGCCGGCGAGACGTTTGGTCTCGATCCGGCGCGGGTCAGAGCAACGCTGTTCAATCAAAAAGCTGCAAGCCCGATGTCGACGCGGCTGCTTCGGACCTGAGTTTCTCAAGCGTTCTAAAAGTCTTAAGTTCTTAATGAACATTTAGATGCCGTGCCACGGGCGACCAAGCGCCGCCAATGGAACGGCATCTTTTTTGTTGTGCCTTCATTTTTTGAAGTAACATTCGGTCACCGTTGCCTGATTCATCCATTTCCACTTTTCCGGGAGCCGCCATGTCTGCATCGAACTATGAGCAACACAACACCGCGCTGTTGATCGTCGATCCGTACAACGACTTCATGACCGAGGGCGGCAAGCTCTTCAACGCGATCAAGGAGACCGCGGACGCGTCGCACATGTTCGACAATCTCCGCCAGATCATCCCCACGGTGCGGGCAGCAGGCATTCAGGTTTTTATCGTTCCGCATCACCGCTCGCATCCCGGCGACTTCGATCATTGGCAGCACATCAACATGTTCCAGCAGGCGGGACTGCCGACCAAGGCGTTCGAAGTCGGCACGTGGGGCGGCGAGTTCAATCCGGAATTCGGTCCGCAACCAGGCGATGTCGTCATCAAGGAACACTGGGCGCAAAGCGGCTTCGCCAATACGGATCTCGACCTGCAACTCAAGCAGCATGGCATCCAGAAGATCATCCTTGTCGGCCTGATCGCGAATAGCTGTATTAAGTCCACGGGCCGTTTCGGCATGGAGCTCGGCTATCATGTGACGCTCGTAAAAGACGCGACCGCTGCATTCAGCCATGCGGGAATGGTCGCGGCGCAAACCAACGCCCCCATGTTCGCGCACGCTATATTGACGACTGACGAGTTGTTATCGAAGCTGCCAGTGCATGTTGCGTGAACCCGATTGTTTGATAGCGGAGAGGAAGGATGAGTTGGGACGAGGTTTGCGAAAGTGTCTGCCCCATCGCGCGCTCGTTGAGCGTGGTGGGTGACCGCTGGACCCTGCTCATTCTGCGCGAACTGAGCATGGGCTCGCGGCGCTTCGAGGAAATCCAGGCGCAGACGGGCATGTCGTCGTTTTTGTTGTCGACACGACTGAAGCGCCTCGAGAAGGACGGCGTGATCGAGCGGCGCCTGTATAACGAACGGCCGCCGCGATACGAGTATCACGCAACGGCCAAAGGCAAGGATCTCGATGAAGTCCTGCTCCTGCTTCGTGCGTGGCAAATGAAGTGGGACGACCCGCAAGGCAAGGCGGAACCGGCGGTGCATCTGGTGCATAAGCGCAGCAAGAAGGTTGTCGATGCATCGTGGCGGCCGACTCCAGGCAGCAAGCCATTTTCTTTTGACGATACCCACGCGACCATCAGCCCTGCCTTTGCGGCGGAAAGAGAAGAAAGGAAGGCGGCGTTCCTGGCGGCACGGCGCAGCGGCGATTCGTGAACGGTCTGGCGCGCTGCCGTAAAAAGCCGCACTGATTTACGGCGGTCACGCCGATCAATTTTATACAAGCGTACAGATCAGGTTTTCACTAAGCTCACGAGTTTGAAGCGCACCCCTTGCCGCCGCAGAAAGGACCGACTCGTGAATCAGCAAGCTGTATCGACACACAAAGAACCCGCCCTCGGCTTCTCGAGCGACAACATCGCCGGAGCTTCGCCGGAAGTCCTCGAAGCCATGGTGGACTGCAACACGGGCCAGTCAGCGCCTTACGGCGGCGATGCGCTCACGGCGCGCGTCGAACGCAAGCTTGCCGAACTGTTCGAGCGCGACGTGGATGTGTTCCTCGTGCCTACTGGAACGACGGCAAACGCGTTGTGCCTCGCGGCCATGACGCCGCCCTGGGGCAGCGTCTTTTGCCACCCGTCAAGTCACGTCAACAATGACGAATGCGGCGCGCCCGAGTTTTATACGAACGGCGCGAAGTTGATTTCTGTCGACGGGCCGTCCGCGAAGATCGACCCCGTGAACCTGCGCAAGGCCGCGAACGTCAAGGTCGGCGACGTCCACGTGACGCAGCCTTCGTGCGTCAGCATCACGCAAGCTACGGAAGTGGGCAGCATCTACAGCCTCGATGAAATCCGCGAACTGGGCGACCTCTGCCGCGCATCCTCGATCGGCCTGCACATGGACGGTTCGCGCTTTGCGAATGCACTCGTCTCGCTCGATTGCACGCCCGCTGAAATGACATGGAAAGCAGGCGTCGACGCGCTGTCTTTTGGCGCAACAAAAAATGGTGTTCCATGCGCTGAAGCCATCGTTTTGTTCGATAAAAAACTGGCCGCCGAGATGGGTTACCGGCGCAAGCGCGCCGGCCATCTGTTCTCCAAGATGCGCTTTCTTTCAGCACAGATGGACGCGTATCTGACCGATGATCTATGGCTGCGCAACGCACGCCAGGCAAACGACACCGCCCGGCGCCTTCAGGACGGCATCAAGGACCTGGAGGGCGTGGAGATCTTCGGCGCGCCGCAAGCGAACATTCTCTTCTGCCGCTTGCCGGCAGCGGTCATTGAAGGGCTTCTGGCAGCGGGGTTCGTGTTCTACCACGACCGATGGGAACCGGGCGTGGTGCGCTTCGTGACGTCGTTCGCGACGACCACTGAAGACGTCGATAACCTGATCGCCAACGTCGCGCGGCTTGCCGGTTAAAACCGCATGAAGCGTATCAATAGCGCGATGGCGCCACGCCGAATGCACGCCGGAACGCGCGGTTGAAATGGCTCTGATCGTAGAAACCGACGTCCTGCGCGACATCGGCAATGCTTCGCGACGTTGAATGCAAAATAGATGCGGCCTGTTCAAGCCGCAACCGCACGAGCCACGCGTGCGGCGTCATGCCAACGGTCTGCCTGAACAGCTTGAGGAAATGAAATCGCTCTAACCCACAAAGCGCAGCGAGTTCATCCAGCGTGATCTTGTGCGCCAGATGCGCGTGGCAATAATCTTTCACGCGATGCCAGTCCTCGGCGCGCAACCTACCCTTGACCGACTGCGGCGCGACCACGCGCGATTGCGTGAACAAGCGGTCGAACAACGTCAACCATTCCGATTGCAACGCCAGCGGCGACGCTATGGCACTTGCCTGCATCGTGCTGTGCAGGTTGATCAGACGCGCCGCCAGTCCGGCGTTTTCGAGGAGCGCGCCGGCAGGGGTCGGTTCGGCATTCGAGCCCGAGATTTCTTCGGCCACGGCGCCAAGAAGCTCGGGCGATAAACGAAAAGTCTTGAGCACATATGCGCCGTCGCCATACCGATCGCCATCGTGTATCTCGCCCGGCGGCATGAGCGAGATCCGTCCGGGCGCGAGAAATTCCGTATTGCCACGATGCCGCTGCCGCTGGACTCCCTCGGTCACCATGCCCACGTGGTAATCCAGATGATAATGACGCTCGAAGCGAAAATCCGAAAAACGCGCCTCGCCAAGCACAAGACCGGGAGTCAAGTTGCTACGATGGTAGGCGACGCTATCTGGCATATTCCGATGGCTGCACGTGATTCGAAACCTGATTCTAGCGTCGATTCATGCAGCGGGCATTCCGACCGATTCAGCATAGGATTTGCCGCACGCCAGCTCTTTGACGTATGAAATTAAAATCGGGCAATACCCCGTCCACGAAGCGCTGTTTCGAGAATGTTCGTCCGGCGCGATATGATCGGGAAATACGAGCGACGCTCGAAAGCCATCGTGATCGATTTTTGAACGACAAATAAGCGCCCCAGTCATGCCCAGCCGGGCGTAGGCAGAGTCTCGGCTGCGACTGGTGCATACCAGCAACTACAGGAACAACGGGTCACAAGCTTTGGATATTTTCTATTACTGGAAAGATTATGCGTCGGACATCAAGGAAGGGCGCATCGGGACATTGGGTTCAAACGGCGACAAGCTGGAGGGGATGAAGGAACGTCTCCCCCGCAAGGTCTGGACGTTTCTGACCCCAAAGACAATGAAGGGCAAGCTCCAGTTGATCGGCTCGTTCCTGGTGACAGATACGAAGCCCGAGAACTTCGTGCCCAAGTGGAAGCACAATCTTTTCTACGATGCCGCGTCCCCAAAAACGGTTCTTTATCCGGATTCGGGGACCCTCGAGCATATCGAGGAAATCAGCGACTTCATCAATACGCGCTTTCATCCGGCCGTTCGCGCGAGATTCCAGGGTGACAAGGCGCTGCTTGAAATGGAAGCCGATGTGGTGCGCGGCCTGGAAAAACTCGTCCAGAACTACGAGACCGTTCAGTTGATGGATGGCCTGAAGAAGTGACCGTCTGATCTCCCGCGGCCAGCGGCGCGCGGGAGTGATGACGGTTTTGCGAGCAATCCGAGCGGGAGAATCACGTGCCGGTCGACCAACCAGACGATCCATCTTCCTCGCGACGGGCAAACGACGCCTCATCAAGCAATGCGTTCCCGTTTGAAATAAGCGACGTTCACTTTCGCATGCTCGTCGATGCGGTCCAGGACTATGCGATCTTCATGCTCGATCGGCTCGGGCATGTGGTGAGCTGGAATCGCGGCGCGCAAAGTATCAAGGGTTATACGGCCGGCGAGATCGTGGGGCAGCACTTCTCCGTGTTCTATACGCCCGAGGACATCGCGATCCGCAAGCCCGAGACCGAACTGGCGCTTGCGGAGGCCGAGGACCGCATAGAAGACGAAGGCTGGCGCGTGCGCCAGGACGGGTCGCAATTCTGGGCAAACGTCACGATCACGGCAATACGCGCGCCCGATGGCGCGCTTCAAGGCTTCGCGAAAGTCACGCGCGACATGACCGACCGTCTCCGGCTGATCGATTTGCAGCACACCCGCGCATTGTCCGCGCATGTGCAGAGCGCCCGGGAGGAGGAACGGGCACGGATCGCGCGTGAACTGCATGACGACCTCGGCCAGCAACTGATCGCACTGAAAATGGATGTTGCGATGCTGGATCGGGTTTTATCGCATGGCACTGACGACTCGCGCCTATCAAAATCGCGCACGCATCTCGTGCAGGACAAGATCGATTCCATCATTGCGTCCACGCGGCGCCTAGCCGGCGGGTTACGGCCGTCCATGCTCGATGACCTGGGACTCGAAGCCGCGATCGAATGGCTTGCAGGCGAGTTTCGCGGCCGCTATCAACTGGTCATCTCGGTGAACAATCTGGCGGGTCCGCTGGATTTATCAGCGACGGCGGCGACAGCCGTTTTCCGCCTTGTGCAGGAAGCGCTGAACAACGTCACGCGTCATGCGCAAGCCACGTGGGTTCGCATCGAAATGCGCCTCACGCATGATCACCTGCAGCTCGATATTGAGGATAACGGCAAGGGCACGACGATCGACCGGAACCGCAGCAAGGACAGCTTCGGACTTCTCGGCATGCAGGAACGCGTGCATGAATTGCAAGGACGGATTGCTTTTGAAAGCGCGCCGTCCGACGGCTTTCGCATCCATGTCGAGCTGCCGCTCGACGTGGTCAACCGAAAGACGCAATGAGGCTTCAGTCCTCCAACGGCGCGAGCGCTTCCACCGGCATCTTCCGCTCGCCGCCAATGTCGACCTTCGGCACGAACAACAAGAATCCCACCGCGAATAGTGCAATCACGAAGATCGAGACGAACGTCAGGTGCAGCGAGTCGTGCAGCACCTGACGTATCGCGTCCCCGCTGCCCATGCTCCCCGCCTGGTTCTGCAGCAACGCTTTCAATTGATCCGATGTCACCGCGGCCACGTCCTTTGAATGGCTCAACCCGAAGTTCAGGACCGCGCCGAACAAGGTCGCCCCGAGCGTGCTTCCCAGATTGCGCGAGAACAGGTTCGATGCCGTCGCGCTGCCGCGCTGCGCGACGTCCACGATCTCCTGGATCAGCATGAGCGAACTGACGCTGGACGTCCCCATGCCGAAGCCCATGATCAACGACCCGAACGCGGCAATCAACGGCGAACTTCCCGGCGACAATGTCAGCAGGAACACGGCGCCGATCGGAATGAATGCGCTGCCTCCGACCAGGATGGGCCGCAAGCCAAAGCGATGCAGCGACTTCGCGGCAAAGGTCGCGCCGGCGGGCCAGCCGACCATCATCATGGTGAGCGCGAGGCCTGCAATCACCGGCGAACGGTGCAACACGCCCTGCACGTACATGGGCAGGAACGTCGTCGATCCCATCAGGATCATGCCGGACAGTACCGTCGAGCCATTGCACGCGGCAATCGGGCGGCGGCTCCAGAGCGCGAATGAAATCATCGGTTCGGCCGCGCGTTTTTCCTGCATCAGGAAGAACAACAGGCACACCACGAACGCGCCGCCGGCCATGGATGCCTTGGCGATATCGTCGTCACCTGCGTAGGTCAGCGCCATCATCAACGAAGCAATGGTGACCATGAACAGCCCCGCGCCCGCGAAGTCGATGGACGGTTTTGCATGCCGTTCCGATTCGCGCAGGAACATGATGAAACCCGCCGCCGATAAAAGTCCGATCGGTACGTTCATCCAGAAGATCCACGCCCACGAGAAGTCGTGGATGATCAACCCGCCGACCATGGGTCCGACCACCGCTGAAATAGCCCAGACGCTGGCGAGATACCCCTGCACCTTGCCGCGTTCGCGCGCCGGATAAAGATCCGCGACGATGGTCAGCGTGACCGGCTGGATCGCGCCTGCGCCTACGCCCTGGATCAGGCGGAACACGATCATGGCGGGCATGGACCACGCGAAGCCGGCGAGCACCGACCCGATCAGGAAAATCGCAATGCCGATGAGCGCAATCGGCTTGCGGCCGTAAAGGTCCGCGAGCTTGCCGAAGATGACAGTCATTGCGGTCTGCGTCAGGAGGAACGACGAGAAGACCCAACTGTACAAATGCAGGTCGCCGAGTTGCGCGACGATCTGCGGCATGGCGGTGGAAACAATGGTGGCTTCAATGGCGACCATTGCCATTGATGCCATCACCGATGCAATGACTAACGGACGCGACGTCTGCTGGTTGCGGGGCATGAAGTTGTTGTAATGGGGAACGTGGAGACGGCGCGGGGTCGTTGCCGCCGCGACGCGTGAAACGGTCGCAGCAAGGCGGCCAGCCGTAAGTATGAACCCTGCTGAGGATATTCGCTCGACGGGATAGCGCAGACACGCGCGCCACGCCTAAACTTGCGGCATACGAGGCTCTTTCATCCACCGATCATGAATTCATCGAACGAGGTTCACGCCCGTGCCTTGCTTGCCGGAAAGTGCCTGTGCGGCGCGGTCCGCTACGCGGTGAAGGACGAATTCGTCTATGCGTTGAATTGCCATTGCTCGAATTGCCGGCGCGCAACAGGCTCGGCTTTCAAGCCGTTTGCGGGCATCGAACGGCACAAGCTCACGCTTGTGCAAGGTGAAAACGCGCTGCTGATCCACGGCGATCCACGCGCCGCGCACGACGTCCATTGCAGGCATTGCGGCTCGCTCATGTACTCCGTCGTGCGTGAAGGCGCGTTCGCTCATGTGACGATGGGCACGCTGATGGATAGCCCCTCCATCCGTCCCACGGCGCATATTTTTGTTGGATCGAAAGCGCCGTGGTACACGATCACTGATTCATTACCGCAATACCAGGAGTTCGATTGAAAGAACGGTCAGGGGCCCTGCAGAGTTCCTTCAAGACCCGTCAAGCCCGGATTCTTTCCAGCCCCGGCAACCAGACACGCAACAGGGAATAGAGCCGGTCCAGATCGATTGGCTTCGCCAGATAATCCGTCATCCCGGCCGCGCGCGCCTGTTCCTGATCGTCTTTCATCGCCTTCGCTGTAATCGCGATGATCGGCAGGGTCTTGAAGCGGGCATCGGTACGAATGCGGCGCGTGGCTTCGAGCCCGTCCATTGCGGGCATCATCACGTCCATCAGCACCAGGTCGATATCCGTCACCTCGTTGAGCTTGTCGATGGCTTCAAAACCGTTGCGCGCGATATCGACCGTCATGCCCTTGTGTTCGAGCGCGCTGCTCAGCGAAAAGATGTTGCGGATGTCGTCATCGACGAGAAGAATGCGGCGGCCCTCGAACACGCGATCACGGCCGCGCACGGTTTTCAGCATGGTTTGCCGCTCGGTGGACAGATCGGTCTCCACCTTGTGCAGGAACAACGTGACTTCATCCAGCAAGCGCTCGGGCGAACGCGCGCCCTTGATGATGATCGAGCGCGAGTACTTGAGCAGATCGGCTTCTTCCGCGTGCGTCAGGTTACGTCCGGTATAGACGATCACCGGCGGGAACGAATACATGTTCTCGCCCGACATGCGCTGGAGCAGCTCGCCTCCTTGCATGTCCGGCAGTTTCAGGTCGATGATCATGCAATCGAAAATCGTCGTGCGCAGCAGCGCGAGCGCTTCCTCACCGAACTCGACGGCGGTGATGTCGATGTCATCATCGCCGATAAGCTGCACGATACTTTCGCGCTGGCGGGCATCGTCTTCGACCAGCAATACGCGCTTGACCTTCTGCGTGAACTTGTCTTCCAGCTTGCGGAAGATGTCCTTGAGCTGGTCGCGCGTGGTCGGCTTGACTGCATAGCCAATAGCGCCAAGATGCAGCGCCGCCTCGCCGCTGTCGTTGGCGGAGACCACGTGCACGGGGATATGACGGGTCTGCGGCCCGTCCTTAAGTTGTTGCAGGACCATGAGCCCCGAACGATCGGGCAAGCCGATATCGAGCAGGATTGCGTCGGGCAGATGCTGCGCGACGAGTTGCATGGCTTCGGCCGCGGTTTGCGCCACCAGACAGCGATAACGCATTTCGTGCGCGAGGTTGTACAGGATGCTCGCGAATGCCAGGTCGTCTTCGATCACCAGCACCGAGCGTTTTCCCGGATTGGCTTCGTGCCGGTCGTCGTCATACGCGGCGACGGCGACGGTCGCAGTCTCCACGAGCGGCGCCTCGACACGGACGACGGGTACGGGGACCGCACGCGGCGGCGCCACGACAGGTGCGCTCTCCGCCACTTCACTGATATCCGTCCAGCGCGCCGGCAAAATGAGTTCGAAGGTGCTGCCCGCGCCCAGCGCGCTCGTCACGTGGATAGTGCCGCCCAGCAGTTTCGCGAGATCGCGCGAGATGGAAAGGCCGAGTCCGGTGCCCCCGTATCGACGGCTCGTGGTGCCGTCCGCCTGACGGAAGGCTTCGAAGATCGTCTCCTGGTTTTCCGGCGCAATGCCGATACCCGAATCCTTCACCGCGAAGCGCACACGATCGTCGCCCGTGCGGCCCAACGTCAGTGAGATGGCGCCGGTATCGGTGAACTTCAGCGCATTCGATATCAGGTTCTTCAGGATCTGTTCGAGCCGCCGCGAGTCGGTGAAGATTGAAGACGGCGTGCCGGATTCATTACCGACCGTGAACGTCAACCGCTTCTGACCCGCGAGCGGTTCGAAGGTCCGCTGCAACGATTCCGTCAGGCGCGCGAGCGATACTTCTTCCGGCGCGAGTTCGAGCTTGCCCGCCTCGACCTTGGAGATATCGAGAATATCGTTGATGAGGTTGAGCAGGTCGTTGCCTGCCGAATAGATCGTGTTTGCGAACTTGACCTGTTCGTCGCTGAGATTGCCATTGTGGTTTTCGGACAGCAGCTTTGCGAGGATCAGCGAACTGTTCAGCGGCGTGCGCAACTCGTGCGACATGTTCGCGAGGAATTCGGACTTGTAGCGGCTCGCCCGCTGCAAGTCTTCAGCGCGCGCCTCGAGTTCGGTCTGCGCCTTGTTGAGCGCTTCGTTTTTCTCATCGAGCGTCAGCGCCTGGAACGTGAGCTGCTCATTGATGGTTTCGAGTTCGGCCTTCTGATTGTTCAGGTTGGATTGCGACTCTTCGAGTGCGGCGGTCTGCTCTTCCAGTTCTTCGTTTGCGGAGCGTAATTCTTCTTGCTGGACCTGCAACTCTTCGTTAAGTTGCTGCGTTTCGGCGAGCACATCCTGCAGACGTTCACGATACAACGCCGCTTCCACCGAAGCGCCTACGTTCGCCGATATCAGCTTGAGCAACTCGACATCGCGCTTCGACGGTGTCTGCATGAAGCCGAGTTCGATCACACCGTTCACGGCGCCGTCGTTGTCGATGGGCGTCATCACCACGCTTTTAGGCGGGCTGGTTCCAAGTCCCGACGTGACCTTGAGATAGTTGTCGGGGATATCGTCGAGTTCCATCAGCCGGCGGCTCTCGGCCACTTGCCCGACAAGTGTCTCGGCGTTCTCGAAGGATTGTTCGCGCGCCTCGTTCTCGCGGCTGAAGCCATACGCGGCAACGCGGCGCAGCTTGCCGCTTTCATCGCGCACGTAAAGCGCTGCGACCACCACGCCAAGATACTGCGAAAGGAACTCGAGCATCGCGCGGCCGAGGCGCGGCAATGTCTGCTGGCCGACCAGACTCTCTGCGAGCTGGCTCTGCCCGGTTCGCAGCCACGCCTGCTGATGCAGGACCTCGTTGTGTTCGGCCTGTGCCTGCAGCGCGTTATCGTAGGTCTCGGACAGCTTCATCAACTCGCGACGCCCGAAGATGGCAAGCATCGCGCTCAAGGACAAACTGATCGCAAGGAAGATGGCGACAGCCGTGATCGTGACCTGCTTCGCGGTCGCGGCGCGCTCCCAGCGCAGATTCAGCTCCACGTCCATGAAGTCCTTGAACTCGCGGCGGGTCTCGTCGAATTCAAGCTTGCCGCGCCCGGTGCGCAAGATCCCGACGACGTCCTGATTTGCCCGCCGCATGGCGATGGTCTGTTCGGCAAAGCGTTCCCATTGCGTTTGCAACGCTTCGATGCGCTTCAGGCGTTCGACCTGCGGCGGGTTATCGCTGACCAGGTCCATGAGCGTCGAGAGCTTTGCGTTGAAGCTCGCCTTGCCAAGCTGGTAAGGGGCAAGAAAGCTGTCGTCGCCCGTGAGCAGGAAACCGCGCTGGCCGGATTCACGATCGACCGCAAGCTTGATCAGGTCGTTGCCATCACCGATCACCCGCTCCGAATGTTCGAGCCAGTTCATGGCCGAGAGCAGATAGAACAGCAGGCCCACGAACACGGCCGCAGTGGCGATTCCCGCGCCAAGCGGCAAGGCGATGTTGCGTCGGATGATGCGGCGAAAGCTGTTCTGATCGACAGCAATACGATCGGGCATTGCGATATCCCTGTTATTGAATTGAGCGCATCGGGGGCGCGGTTCTGCCGGTGTAATGGATGCGCGGCGCCTTCCGGAACCAGGCCGCCGCGCCTGCTGGCGCAGATCATACATTTTCTGCAACGCGCTGTCGGCGATGGAAAGCGATGCGCCTTTCAGGTAAATTTCATTCAGAGCAATAGCCGGAAAATCGGCAATATATGGTTCTTAAGCAACGATTAAAGCGGTAAATATTTCCCAGCCAGCATCGCGCGTTTCCAGCCGAAGCCCGGTATTTTTTTGTATTGGAAACCGGCATGCAACAGCGCGCGTTTGACATCGCCGGCGCTCGTGTAGGTCGAGAACGTTGCGCCTTCGTTCGCTAGCGCCCCGAGCGACTCGAACACCGATGGCGTCCATAGCTCCGGGTTTTTGGCGGGCGCAAAACCATCGAGATAAAACGCATCGGCGCGAAATTGCAGCGTAGGCAAGACAGTGACCGCGTCGTCGAATATCAGTGTCAGGGTGATGTCGTTATCGAAGGCGAGCGTGTGCGTGCCGGGCGTCAAGTCCGGCCATGCGTCGGCAAGCGTTTGTGCGAGCGCTGCGACGGGTGCATCGTCTATGGTGGCTGGGTGCGTGAGACGGAGGTCACTGGCGGAGAACGGATGCTTTTCCACGGATACGAAGTGCAGACGGCCGCCACGCAGTGGATCCGCGCGCCATGCAGCCCACGTCGACAGGAAATTGATGCCCATGCCGAAGCCGGTTTCCAGCACGGTGAAATCGGGGCAGCCCTGCCATCGTTCGGGAAGGCCGTTGCCTTGCAAGAAAACGTATTGCGCCTGCGCAACGCTGCCCACGACGCTATGATAAATGTCGCCATAAAGCGGCGAATAAGGCGAGCCGTTCGGGCGGAATGCAACGGTTGCGGGAATCAGCGGTTCGGACATGGATGGTCGGTAATAAACGCGGTGATGAACGCGCTGATAAACGCGCTGATAAACGTCAAGGCAGCATCGATCTTACGATCCGTGCGAGTTTTTCGACGGCGGCATAGGCCTCGGTCGGCGGCACGCTTGCGTATCCCAGCACGAGACCGTTGTACGCTGCGATGTTTGTATCGGCAACACAGAATTCGCTGACCGGGACCGCCCATAACCCTTCGGATCGTGCTGCGCGACAGACGTCCACATCGCGCAAGGGCGAGTTCAGTCGAGCCGTCAGGTGCATGCCGCCTGCTCCGCCCGATACTGTAAGCAAATCCCCGAAGTGCTGTTCGAGCGCGACCTGCAGCGCAACGCGCCTGCGCGAATACAGTCCACGCATGCGCCGCAAATGCCGCGTGTACGCGCCGCTTCGCATGAAGTCCGCAAGCGCGAGTTGATCGGCGGCGCGGCCTTGCCGTGATATTTCACCGAGCGTGCGTTCGAACTCGCGGGATAGTCCGGGCGGCACGACCATGAAGCCGATTCGCAGCGCGGGAAACATCGTCTTGCTGAACGTGCCGAGGTAGATCACAGGGTATCGCCGGCGAGTCCCTGCATGGCCGCGAACGGTGAGCCGGTGTGACGGAACTCGCTGTCGTAGTCGTCCTCGATCACCCACGCTCCGTGGGCGCGAGCGTCCTCGATGATCTTCATGCGACGTTCAATGCTGAGCACGCTTCCAAGCGGATATTGATGCGACGGAGTCACGTAGATCAGTTTGGGCGGTGACTGCGCCCAGTGTAAAGGCGTGGGCGCGATGCCATCGGCATCGACAGGTATGGATACGAGCGACAAGTTCGCCCCCTTGAACGCCGCACGCGCACCGGCGTACCCAGGATCCTCGACCCACACGCGCTCGCCGGCATCCGCCAGGATGCGCGCGCAAAGATCGAGGCTCGTCTGCGTGCCATCGGTGATGAAAACCTGATCGATATCACAGCGCACGCCCCGCGAAACCTTGAGGTAATCGACCAGCGCCTGCCGGAGCTCGGGTGCGCCGGCGCTGTTCGCATAACCCAGGTCTGTTGCTTCGAGCTTTCGCCATGCGCGGGCGATGGCCGCGCGCCATTGCGTCATCGGGAATTCATCGAGGGCCGGCAAGCCCGGACGAAACGATACCGCAATAGGGCTTGTCTGCGGCTCGCGCCTCAATCCATCGATACGTCGCGAAAGTTGCGCCGGCTGAGGTTTCTTCGCCGCGGGGTTCAATTGCGTCTGAGCCCTGACGGAGGCCACGACCGAACCTCGCCGGGTGACGTGCAGGAAACCTTCTTCGGCGAGTTGCTCGTAGGCGAACATGGCCGAGTTGCGCGCAATGCGAAGTTCGTTCGCAAGCACCCGCGTGGCCGGCAAGCGCGTGCTTGCGGGAAGCAGGCCATCTAGAATGGCATCGCGCAACGCTTCGTAAAGCAAACGCTGCTGCGTGATCTTCCGGCCATTCAGTCGGTGTGAGAACGACGAAAAAAGTAAAGCGAGGTCCATGAAATGGTGGATCGTCAGAAATGTGTGGCTCTAAATAAATCGGAGTTATTGGGTCTATCATTGGCGCCATCGGCATTTTATTCTTATACCAGAAGCTGGAACCACACGAACCCGCATCGCAAAACCATTTACCTGGACGGAGAATCGATTGAGCACGTTCCAAAATGAATTCGCACAGCCCATTGGCGCACCGCTCGCGAACTGGAAAGGCGCAAAGCCGCCGTCACGCGTCACGCTCGAAGGACGCTATTGCCGTCTGGTTCCCGTCGATCCGGCCGCGCATCTGAACGATCTGGCCGAGGCTTACGACTCGGCTGCCGATGGCCGCGACTGGACGTATCTCGCAACAGGGCCATTCAGCACGCTCGAGGCTTATCAGGAGCATCTGGAAAAACTCGCATCCAGTTCGGACCCGCTGCACTTTACGGTGATTGATGCCGCCAGCGGCAAGGCGCTCGGTACGCTCGCGCTGATGCGCATCGACGCGGTGAATGGTGTGATCGAGGTCGGATTCATTGCGTTCTCGCCGTTGCTGAAGAAGACGCGCATTGCAACCGAAGCGATTTTCCTGCTGATGCGTCATGTCTTCGACGATCTGGGCTATCGGCGCTTCGAATGGAAGTGCGACTCTCTGAACGAACCATCGCGCGCTGCGGCCAAGCGCTTCGGCTTCACGTTCGAAGGCATCTTCCGGCAAGCGACAACCTACAAGGGACGCAGCCGCGACACCGCGTGGTTTTCGATCATCGACCCGGAATGGCCGGCGTTGAAGACTCGCTACGAACGCTGGCTCGACCCAAAGAATTTCGATGCCGATGGCGCCCAAATCGAACGCCTTTCAACGCCGCAGAGCGCTAAATGACCGACACAGTCTGCATACGACCAATAGAGCAAGCCGATTACACCGCATGGAAACCGCTATGGGACGGCTACAACGCGTTCTATGGCCGAGCCCGGGAAACCGCGTTGCCGCAGGACATCACGGACGCGACATGGGCGCGATTTTTCGATGCCGACGAACCCGTTCACGCGTTGGTCGCCGAACGCGACGACAAGCTGATCGGCCTCGTGCATTTCATCTATCACCGCAGCACGACCCTGCTCGGTTCCATTTGTTATCTGCAAGATTTGTTCACGGCAGAAGATGCGCGGGGACATGGCGTGGGCCGCAAGCTGATCAACGGTGTCTATGCGAGCGCGAAAAGCGCAGGCTCCGAGCGCGTGTATTGGCATACGCACGAGACCAACTTCACGGCAATGAAGCTCTACGACAAGATTGCGGACAAACCCGGCTTCGTGATGTATCGGCAAGCGGTTTGAACGGTTGAAGCGCGCACTGCGAATCCTCCGGCATCGCGCGCTTACCTTCATCAAGACAAGTGATGCACTTCCTGCAAGCCGTAGACCGGCGTTTCAATGCCTTCCATCCGCGCCTTCAATTGCAGCGATAAATATTGCGAGTAATGCCGCGACTGATGCAGGTTGCCGCCATGGAACCACAGCGCATGCTGCTGCGTGGGCTTCCACATGTTGCGCTGCTCGCCTTCCCACGGTCCGGGGTCCTTGGTCGTGTTCGATCCCAATCCCCATACCTTGCCGACCTTGTCCGCCACTTCGCGCGAGATCAGGTCCGCGGCCCAGCCGTTCATCGAGCCATAGCCGGTTGCGTAGACAATGAGATCCGCCTCGAGCTCGCTGCCGTCGCTCAGCACGACCGAATGCTCTTTCAACTCGACCACATCAACGCCGCTCTTCAGCTTGATCTTGCCGTCCGCGACCAGGTCCGACGCACCCACATCAATGTAATAACCCGATCCGCGCCGCAGATACTTCATGAAGAGCCCCGACTCGTCGTCGCCGAAATCGAGCATGAAACCGCGCTTTTCCAGGCGGTCGTAGAATTCGGCATCGCGCTTCTTGATGGCGTCGTAGACCGGGATCTGGAACTCATGCAGGATCTTGTACGGGATCGATGCAAAGGTCAGGTCGGCTTTCATCGTCGTCATGCCGGATGCCACCGCACGCTCGGAGTAGAGATCGCCAAGCGCGAGATCCATCAGCGAAGCGGACTTCACTATATGCGTGGACGAACGCTGCACCATGGTCACGTCAACGCCGGCTTCCCACAACGCCGCGCAGATATCGTGCGAAGAATTGTTCGCGCCGATCACAACCACCTTCTTCCCCGTGTACGCATCAGGCCCGGGATGTTGCGACGAATGATGCTGCTCGCCCTTGAACACGTCCATGCCCTTGAATTTGGGCACGTTCGCCTTGCCAGACATGCCTGTGGCAAGCACGAGTTGTTTTGGCCGCAGCGTCACCGCCTCGCCGTTGCGTTCGACTTCCACGATCCACTCGCCTGCGGCCTCGTCGTAACGCGCGGACTTGCACATCGTCGAGCCCCAGTAGTTCAGCTCCATCACCTTCGTGTACATCTCCAACCAGTCGCCGACTTTGTCCTTCGGCGAAAACACCGGCCAGTTGTCGGGAAACGGCAGGTACGGCATGTGGTCGTACCAGACAGGATCATGCAGGCACAGTGATTTGTAGCGGGCACGCCATGCGTCACCGGGTTTCTCGTTCTTGTCCACAATGATGGTCGGCACACCAAGCTGCCGCATCCGCGCGCCGAGCGCAATGCCGCCCTGCCCGCCGCCCACGATCAGGCAATACGGCTGCTTCTCGTAACCCAGCGTCTCTTGTTCCGCCGCGCGTTTTTCGGTCCAGCTCGTGCGGTCGATGCGCGCGCCGTGCTCGGCGCCCATCGGGCGCCTCTGGCCCTTGGGTTCCTCATGACCCTTGAGTTCGGTCATCGTGGTGAGCAGCGTCCAGATCAGTCCGTCCTTCACGCGGATGAAGCCCGTTCCCCGCGCGACGCCCGTCTCGAACGTGATCCAAGATTGCGTCACGCCATCGGATTCGGTCGCCGTTTCGTTTTCCGCAATCCGGAGCTTCGAGGGCTTGACCGCATTCAGTTGCGAATCGAGCATCGCTGCGATCTGTTCGCGGCCCTCCATTGTCTTGATGTTCCAGGTGAACGCAACGAGATCGCGCCAGTAGCCCTCAGGCTGGAACAGCGCGGCGGCGGCTGTGGAATCGCCGCTTCTCAATGCGGCTTCGAACGACTCCAGCAACTGGGAGATGGTCTGGTTCGGATTGCTTTCAGGCATGGTCGCTCCTCCATGAGATACGGATCACTAAACATCGGTTAAGTCACGCGGGTTCTTTGCCCGCTGGAAAAGATGCTGCTTACGCTAACGCCGGTGAGGCGCCAGAATTCCCAGCTTCGCGATACGTCGGTAAAGCGTCGCCCGTGAAATGCCTAGAGTTTGCGCCGCGAGAACCGGGCGCCACTTGGCGTCGGTCATCGCAGCAATGATGCGGGTGCACTCGACCGCTTCATCCTCCGACAACGAAGGCTGCGGCGCTTCCTTGGTCTGCAGCTTCGGCGCGTTTCTCGCTGCGCGCGCAACAGGTGGCCTCACGCGCGCATGCAAGGGCGCGCCGGAGCCGATCAATCTGCATGAAATGAGGTCGCGTCCCGGTCTTGCATCGAGCAGACGTTCTGCGCGGATATCGAAGAGTTCAGAGACGTGACACGGCATTTGATTCAGTCCCGGCACGCACTCCTTCGCGCGCCGGTTAGCGGCGATTGCGAAACCGCGTGCATCGAACGCAATAAGAATTTCCGGCTGCGCCTCGACGTAATGGCGGTTTCGATGCGCGAGCAACACCCAGCATTGCGTGGTTGCGTTGAGGAAAAAACCGTCTTCGATCAGCAACGCGCTTTGGCGCACGATATGGTTCACGAGCCGCTGGCTCTCGCGCTCTTCCGGCGAACGCACGGCCGAGGCATCCAGCACGCCGATCAATTCGCCCTGCACGCCAAAGATAGGCGACGCGCTGCACGTAAGAGTGGTGAACGCCGCGCGAAAGTGATCGGTCTTGTGGACGGTGATCGCTTCGGCATCCAGCAGCACCGATGCAACGCCGCACGTGCCTTCTTCGCGTTCGGACCAGCATGAGCCGAGATACAACCCTGCGCGCTTGAACTCGTGACGCCGGTCGCGATCGACCCGGTAATCGATGGTCACGCCTTGCGCATCGGTCAGCATCACGCAATAGTCGGCTTCGCGAACGGTCTCGTGCAGACGCGACAGACATTGCCCCGATGCACGCAATACGGTTTCCTCGCGCTGCTGAACATCGCGCAATTCGGGTACGGTCAGGATGCGCGGCCCGACGGTCGCGCCGGGATCGAGATGATATTGCTCCAGAGACCTTCTATACGACGACGCCAGCCTGAGCGAATCGGCGTCCGTGCCGGCATTGAGCACGCGCCCTTCGATCACGCTGCGCACGCGGTCGATATGTCTGGTCGGCGATACATACGGCATGAAGGATCTCCGGCGGCTTCGGCTGTGCTCGAACGTTCACTGGAACATCAACGCATGATGACGTTTTAACATGCGTGTTCCGCGAGATCACACCGCAGTGCACCATCATCGAGAATGAGACGTTTGTCTCAATCGTCATGATTCAACGTCTGCGCAATTCCCCGAGAGCCGCCATCTTCCGGTACAGCGTATTGCGCGAAATGCCCAGCATGCGCGCGGCCGCCGAGACGTTGCCGCCATGGGTATCGAGCGCAGCAAAGACAGCGGAAAGCGCCAGGTCATCCAGACGGCCGCTCTCTTTAGAATGCGCCTGCGACGCCGCGCCTTCCCGCTCGAAGAAATCTTCCGGGAGATGGTCGCGAAGGATAGTGGTTTCGTCGTCATCGAGCATTGCGCAGGCGGTCCTGAGCACGTTCGCCAACTGACGGAAATTGCCCGGCCACGCATGCTGCGTGAATGCTTCAAGCACCTCCGGTGAAACCCTGGTGACGGGGCCGCCCGGACGTTCTGCCCGAAGGATCTTTTCGACTGTCACCGCGAGATCCGTGCGCAGTCGCAGCGGCGGCAACGTCACCAGCAAGCCGTTGATCCGGTAATACAGGTCCTCACGAAACTCGCCGCTGTTCACGCGCTCGCGCAAATTTCGATTGGTCGCGCAAATCAATGCGAAGTCGACCGGCACCGAGCGCGAACTGCCCAGCGGTGTCACCGTGCGTTCCTGCAGTACGCGCAGCAAACGGCTTTGCAACGCGAGCGGCATGTCGCCGATTTCATCGAGGAACAGCGTGCCGCCGTCGGCTTGCAGGATCTTGCCGCACGCGCCGCGTTTCGATGCGCCCGTGAACGCGCCCTCCTCGTAGCCGAACAATTCCGACTCGATCAGCGTATCGGGGATGGACGCACAATCCACCGCGACGAACGGTCCGTCGCATTGCGGCGAATCGCGATGCACCGCGCTCGCGAGAACCTCTTTCCCCGTCCCTGTTTCGCCGCCGATCAGGATCGGAATGTTCTTGCCGATAACCTTGCGCACGCGCTCGACC
This sequence comes from Burkholderia sp. PAMC 28687, assembly GCF_001577465.1. Lineage (NCBI taxonomy): Bacteria > Pseudomonadati > Pseudomonadota > Betaproteobacteria > Burkholderiales > Burkholderiaceae > Burkholderia > Burkholderia sp. PAMC 28687. Next base: position 565,557 of record NZ_CP014506.1, on the reverse strand, counting down.
AGCGCGGCGACCTGCGGGTCGCCGGTCATCAGGTAGCGCAGGCCGGAGAGCTTCGCCTGAGGCTCGGGTGTGCGTTTGCGAGCGGCGACATCGGTGATGTCAGTGGCGTCGGTTGTGAATGCCACTGACGTGGATCGCCTGAAGTCCACGCTTGCAAACACATTCACGCCGCTTGGCAGGCGCAACGACAGCAGCCGATCGCCCGGTGCCGACACGCCGGTGCGCATCAGATCGATCAACTCGCCACACGACACGTTGAGCAACGACGACAGGCTATGCGCCTTCAGCGATGCGAGCGGCAAACCGAATTGAAACTGCGCGCTGCGATTCGCTGAGAGAAAACGTCCATCGGCGCGAAAGGCGGCAATGCCCTCCATCAACGTGCCGATAAACTCGGGACGCCCGTGAAAATGGACGCGCATGGCTTCGGGGAATGCACTGGTGAACAAGTGGTTTTCGATCATCTGCGCCGACATCTTGGCGAGCGCCATGGTGTGACGGCTGTGACCGCGGCAATCGCCGGAGACATCGAGTACGCCGAGCAACTCGCCGAAGGGGTCGAGTATCGGCACGCTGGAACAGGCGAGGAACTGATTGGCGCGCAGGTAATGCTGGTCGCCCAGGATCATGGTGGCGTCGCCGGAGGCGATGGTGGTGCCCACTGCGTTGGTGCCCTGCTGCTGTTCGCTCCACAATGCGCCGGCCCGCAATGCAACGCGATCCGCGCGCGCAAGGAAATCGTCGTCGCCGAGGGAATGGAGAATCAGCCCCTGCGAATCGGTCAGCACGACCATGCTGTGCGTATTCGCAATTTGCCCGTAAAGCGTTTCGATGACCGGCAGCGCGTGTGTGCACAGCGTGCGGTTCTGTTCGCGCTTGAGCAGCAGGTCGGGTTCACCGAGCACGCTGTAATCGGGACGCATCGTTTCCGAGAGCCCGTAACCGCGGGACCTTTCGTGAGATTGCCGGACGATGTCGAGTACTTCCATGCGGCCGGCTTGATCGCTCGCAAGCGTACCGGCACGGCCTAGAGAAACCGGGGTCATAACCATTGTCTCCTCCGCCAGCATTCGCGGATGGAGTCGATGCTAAGCTCCGGCCGTCGCGTGGTCGATCGAGACAATGTACCACTAGAAACGGCGTCTTTTCAGCTTCAACCTGTTACATGCTCGACCGGATGTTCGTCGAGCCATGCAGATTCTTTGTCGTCGAATAGGCGCGAACGGGTGAGAAAACGCAGACCGCTCGGGCGTTCCAGCGAAAACATGCCGCCGTTACCCGGCACGCAATCGATGATCAGTTGCGTATGCTGCCAGTATTCGAATTGCGAATCGCTCATGTAGAAAGGCACGCCGGCAATCTCGCCAAGTTTGACGTCGGACGAACCGACCATGAATTCAGCAACCGGAAAGCACATGGGCGCGCTTCCGTCACAACATCCGCCAGATTGGTGAAACAGTATTTGCCCGTGTTCCGCCTTCAGCTTTTCGATTAACTCGATTGCCGCGGGCGTGACTGTCACGCGCGAAACTTCGTCTTGGCTCATCAGGGTTTCCACTTAAAGTGTCGGGGAGCGGGCCGCATTGCGTTTGCATGTGCGGCCCGCCATTCAGGCTACCCGCTTTAGAAGAAGCCGAGCGGTTTGTCGCTGTAACTTACCAGCAGGTTTTTCGTCTGCTGATAGTGGTCGAGCATCATCTTGTGATTTTCCCGGCCAATGCCAGATTGCTTGTAACCACCGAACGCCGCGTGCGCCGGGTATGCGTGATAGCAATTCGTCCATACGCGGCCGGCCTGGATGTCACGGCCGAATCGGTAAGCCCGCGTACCATCGCGTGTCCACACGCCTGCACCAAGACCATAGAGCGTGTCGTTGGCAATTTCGAGCGCTTGCGCTTCATCCTTGAAAGTCGTGACCGACACCACGGGTCCGAAGATTTCCTCCTGGAAGATGCGCATCTTGTTGTGGCCTTTGAACACGGTCGGCTTGATGTAATAACCGTTCTTCAATTCGCCATCCAGCGTATTGCGCTCGCCACCGATCAGGCATTCCGCGCCTTCCTGCTTGCCCAGATCGATATACGACAGAATCTTTTCCAGTTGCTCTTGCGAGGCTTGCGCGCCGATCATCGTGCTGGCATTGAGCGGATGGCCCTGGCTGATTGCGGCCACGCGCTTGAGCGCACGTTCGATGAACTTGTCGTAGATGCTCTCTTCAATCAGCACACGCGACGGACACGTACACACTTCGCCCTGATTCAGCGCGAACATGGCGAAGCCTTCGAGCGCCTTGTCGAAGAAGCTGTCGTCCGCGTTCATCACGTCGGCGAAGAAGATGTTCGGGCTCTTGCCACCGAGTTCGAGCGTCACTGGAATCAGGTTCTGGCTCGCGTACTGCATGATCAGGCGGCCGGTCGTGGTTTCGCCGGTGAATGCGATTTTCGAAATGCGTTTGTTCGATGCCAGCGGCTTGCCCGCTTCGAGCCCGAAGCCGTTGACCACGTTCAGCACGCCGGCCGGCAGCAAGTCTTCGATCAGTTCGAGGAACACGAGGATCGATGCCGGCGTTTGTTCTGCCGGTTTCAGGACCACGCAATTGCCGGCGGCAAGCGCGGGCGCAAGCTTCCATACCGCCATCAGGATCGGGAAATTCCACGGAATGATTTGCCCGACCACACCTAGGGGTTCGTGGAAGTGATAGGCAACCGTGTCGTTATCGATTTGAGAAATCGAGCCTTCCTGCGCACGCACTGCGCCGGCGAAATAGCGTAAGTGATCGATTGCAAGCGGGATATCCGCGGCCATGGTTTCGCGTAGCGGCTTGCCGTTGTCGATTGTTTCGGCCACCGCGATGCGCGTCAGATTCGCTTCCATACGGTCGGCGATCTTGTTCAGGATGTTCGCGCGCTCGGTGGGCGAAGTCTTGCCCCACGCAGTCTTGGCCTTGTGCGCTGCATCAAGCGCGAGTTCAATGTCGGCTTCGCGCGAGCGCGGAATGGACGTGAACGCTTCGCCTGTGATCGGCGAGATGTTGTCGAAGTATTCACCGCCTACGGGCTTGACCCATTGTCCACCGATGAAGTTGCCATACTGCTTTTTGTACGGGAAGTCGGTGTTCAGGAACTGCATCTCAGCGTGATTCATGTGCGTGCTCCTCGCATGTCGGTGAGTGTGACCGTCACGGCGAACATTCCCGTGACCGGTGGAAAACTGCACGCGAGATGCGTGCCAACTTCCGCATGCCCGACCGGCAAAGAGCAAGTCTAAATCCGGCATAGTTCCATTGCTCCGTTTCGGAACACCTGCGCCGGCGCACTGTCACTCAACAGAACACATTTAAATAAGTTAGTTCGATGGCCCTCGTCTGTCGTGATTGCTCACACTAAAGACGCGGCTTGTCAGCGTGTCGAGCATACGGAAGAAACCATCGGCGGCGTAGCCGGCAAGGAACGCGAGGCCCGATGCGGTCAGCGTCAACACGCCCGCACCCGCGCTCACCTGCGTCGCAACCGATGACGGACTGAAGAACAATCCGACCGCAACGCCCGCCATCAAACCCAACGGTACGCGCATCAGCGCAAGTGTTTCGTCCCTTGGAGCAAGGAGGTTACCGGTGATCTTGTTGCCAATATCGCGCAGCAGCGAAGCAATGGTGCCGACCAAAGCAAAGAGGATTGGAAGGACATAACTCGCGTACGCGGACAACACCAGCGTGATCGACTGGATGGCCTCCTGCGGCGCTTTTGGTTCTTCGTCGCGCAACGCGCCCGTGCGTGTTCCGGTCGTCCATTCGCCCCGTCCGAACGCGGTCGGAAACATCCACATGAGGACCCTGGAAGGAAAGCTGTTGGCGAAAGTCGCCGCGTCGGCGATCGACATGTCGTAGCGCGCCTGCATATACGACCACTCGTTGCATAGCAGGCGAACCGTATTCGTCTGGTCTTCGATGCTCGACGCATCACATCGCTCGGGCACAGTCTTGCGGTTCGCGATGACTCTTTGATCGGCGGGGCTGGCCGCGTTTTCCTTGTCGACTTCTGCATAGATTTTCTGCGTAATATCGGTTGCAGCCCTTCCGTCTGTTTCAAAACGCGCGGTGATCTGCACGCCGTACGTGACAAGCCATAAGAGCACGGCGGCGAAGATCGTCACGCATACGCCAATGACCGTGTTGGACTTGTGGATCCATCGGAACCGGCGTGCGCTGCCGATTAGCCCCGGATAAGCCTCGCGCGCCACCGACGCACGGGTCTGCGCTTCCCGGTCGGGATCGTGCGCACCCTGAATGGGGCGTTGCTCTTCAACGAAGATATAGGTGTAGGCGATGCTCAACCCCGTCGCCGGATACGCAAGACTGTTCAACCGGTCTTTCACGTAAAACAGCAAGGTGGCGTCGTAAGCCTTGTCGGTTGAAGGCGGTGTCGGCGGATAGCGCAGCTTGCACACCCACTTGATGGTTTCGAACGCATCGAGCGTGGTGTCATGCTTTCCGCAACAGGCGGGTTTCTCTTCCGTTGGGGGCGCGACGTCCGTGGCGCTCCTGGCGCCCGAGGGTGGTAGTGGAACCTTGCCGTCGAGGTCCCAAATGTGCGCGTTCGGCCGGCCCGATATGAAGTCGAGCAGCAGGTGCACTTCGTTCAGTTCGCGGCGGAAGATGAGTTCGTCGAATGTGCCGGGATGGTGATGGTTGTTCTGGTCCGATGGCGCCATCGATTACCTCGATTGTTTTAAGGTGCATCCAGAAGACGATTTAAACGGTCTGCGATTTAAGACGCAGGCTGTAAATGCAACACGTTGTGTGGTCCGGCCCACGCAGGTTCGTTTCCAAAACAAGTTCACTCGTTCGTTCTTCGTATGGCGCGTCAAGGCGCCTGCATGCCCCGCGCAAGGCCATTTGGCAAGCGTCCAAGGAGAACGTCATGACCCCTCGCCCCGTATGCAATGCCGCTGTCAACCTGGTGAAGCAATATGAAGGCATCCCGGGATTCGGCGATGGCACGGGGACCATCCGACCTTATCTCGATCCGGTAGGTATCTGGACCATTGGCTGGGGACACGCCATCTCAAGCGGAGGCCACTTCCTGCGCGGCAACGCCTCGCTCGCCCAGGTCAAGGCGCTGTACCCCGCGGGCATTACTGTCGCGCAAGCAGAAACGCTGCTGCAAGGCGATCTCATGCAGGCGGGGGCCGGCGTGCTGGCATTGGTGACCATTGCGCTCAATGACAACCAGTACGGCGCGCTGACCAGCTTCGCGTTCAACCTCGGCATCGCAAATCTTCGATCGTCCACGCTGCTGACCCTGCTCAACGCCGGGAATTTCACGGGCGCCGCAGACCAGTTTCTTCGCTGGTGTCACGCAAACGGGCAGGCGTTGCCGGGCCTGCTAAAACGCAGGAATGCGGAGCGCAGCTTGTTCCTCGAGCGGGTTTCGTTGCCGCTTAATGCCGTTGCCGAGCACGCAGACTGATTCGGGAGGGCATATGAAATTGTTTTGCCGCGCTGCACTGACATTGCTCGCGTCGCTGCTGCTCTGCACCGCCTCGCACGCCGAGCCTGAAGTCATACAAGGCTCACTTGGAGACGTCATCCGCGTTCCGATAACTGCCGACTGCCCGGCGCAGTCCGTTGTCCGGCAATACACGCTGATCGTCGATGGCAACAACACCGGCATCCCGGCGCAAGGTTGCGGGGGCGACCCGCACGCCGTATCGTTCCTGCTGGACGGGACAAGCGGTGCGGTACCGCCGGAGAACGCGGCGGCATGGCATCGGATGACCGGCTTTCCGTGGCAAGGCAACGGTTCCGCGCTTGCGCGCGAGCTCTCGGCAAGCGTCGCCGGCGCCGACGGCAAGTCGGTCGCCGGCCCGGGCACCACGCTTTTGTTCACTTGGTCGCGCGCGTGGCGTATTGCGGTAGCCGTCGTCATAGCCATCGCGACGGTGGCGCTCTTCGTCTGTCTCGGGGCGAAAACGGCCATGCTGCGGGACGTGGGCGCCGAGACCACCGTTCCCTTTCAGGACCGCACGTTCAGCCTCGCGCGCACGCAGATGGCTTGGTGGACAGCGATTATCGTAGTGTCTTATGTGTTCGAATGGCTCGCGCTCGGTGGGGTGCCGCCGCTATCCGCGCAGCCGCTCGTCCTGATCGGTTTGTACAGCGTCCTCGGCGTCACGGCGCGCGGGGTGGACCTGTCGAGGCGCACGCAATTCCCACCGACGACACCGCATTTTTTCAAGGACCTCACAAGCGACGAAAGCGGCGTCGCCGTCCACCGGGTGCAGATGCTCATCTTTACGATCGTGGTCGGCCTGATGTTCCTCAATCAGGTCTTTACCACCTGCACGATGCCCCGGTTCGATATCAACACGCTCTTGCTGCTGGGTATCAGCGGTGCAACCTACATTGGCTTCAAGACGACCGAAGCGCAGCCGAAGACCGATGGCGTGGCAACATCGGAAGACATGGCGGGCGAAGCGTTCAAGTCGGGGTATTCCACGGGGGACGCTCACCCCTGATTCGCCGCAACGCAATCCAACAAAAAGGAGAGTCATGCCAAAGAATATTGTGTTCTGTGCCGACGGCACCTGGAACGGCCCCAACTCCGGCGAAGATGACGACACGCCCAAGACCACCAACGTATGGAAGCTGTTCCTGAACCTTGCCAGCGATCCGCATTCGGGCGCCGTGGTCTATGCAACCGAACAAGAATCGTCGCTGACTGCGGATGGGACATGCCTGCAAGTGGCCAAGTATCTGCACGGCGTGGGCGACTCAGACAACGCCATCATCAAGATGCTCGGCGGCGTTTTCGGGTGGGGATTGATCGCGCGGATCGTCCGCGGTTACACGTTCATCTCGCGCAATTACGAAGAGGGCGACCGCATCTTCATCATCGGCTTCAGTCGCGGGTCCTACACCGCCCGCGCGCTTGGCGGACTGATCGTCGATCAGGGTTTGCTCAATGCAAAGACGCTCGATCTGGCCGACCCGATAGTCGGTTATCGCAACGGGGTTGCTGCATGGCGCGCGCATCGTTCGAACCGGGTGACGGCCATATCGAAGACGTGGAACACTTCCATTGTTTCATTGTTCAGGGATGTAACGAGCTTCCTGACACTGAATCCGCCCATCGACCCCAAGGATCTCGTTCCAAACGTAAAAATCCAGGCAATCGGAGTGTGGGATACGGTCGGCGCCATGGGCATTCCGCTCTATGTGGAATCCAACGATGCACGCGTGGACGTGTTCCGCTTTGCCGATACATCCTTGAGCCCCGCTGTGCAGTACGGTTTTCATGCGATCAGCCTGGACGAAGAGCGGGGCGACTTTACGCCGACGCTGTGGGACGAACGCGCGAACGTCACGCAAGTGCTTTTCCCCGGCGCGCATTCGGATGTCGGCGGAGGTTACCCTTCTACGGACAACGAAAGTGGTTTGTCCGATTGTGCGCTCGCATGGATGACAAGCAGTCTGGCCGAGATCGACAACGGCATCATTTTCCAGAATCCTTACCTGCCGATGTCGCCAAGCGCCCTTGGGGTAGCGCATCGACCGTGGGCGAGCGGCGTGTTCGTCGATCTTCCGCATGGACCGCGCGACTTCTCGAAGTTCCTTCCGCTTTGCGCCTATCACTCGATTCGTGATCGTCTTGCGGGAACATCAGTGCTTGGAGACCCGGCAGGCACCCCTGGTCCTTATGTTCCTTCGACACTTGCGAACTATTTCCCGACCGTCAAGACATGGATCTGACGACAAGGCGAACACGTTGTGGGGCATCGGGCACGACAAGCCGCCCAATGCCCCACGCACTACCTTACTGTCCCTTGTAGACCGCTTGTGTATCGACCGCGGCTTGTGGGCGTCCCGCCTGCGATGAACCGCTGGACGACGTCCCGTACTCGCTGTTTTGCGGCATCTGCATCTGCGCCTGCGCCTGGTTCTTTTCGGCCACGCGGGCGAGCGCGGCTTGCAGTTCAGCAGGGTAAGTCGTGTCGCTGGCGCTGCCGGTGTATCCGGCTTCGCGAAGCTGCACGAGTTCATTATTCACTTGCTCACGAGTGATTGGCCCGTTTCCCTGCTGAGCAAATGAGGTGATCGGCGCGGCCAGAACCGAAACAACAAGGACCGCATAGATCGACGATTTCATAGTTACCTCCAGAAGTTGTGTCCTGCGACTGAGAGCCAGATACGCAGGGTATTTCCCCGGTGTGATAAAAATTTAATCGCCGGTGTTACACACGATTAGTAAGTTTCTTATATGCCATGTAACGCCGACTCAGGCATGGCCCAGCTCAACCGTGCACCCTTCTTGTCGTAATCTTTTACTACGTGCTTCGATCAATCAAGCCCACCACATCGATCGGCCCGGTTGATCCGGGAGTGATTGTTATCGATCGATGAATGTAGTGTCGTCGGCAAACGGACTTGCCGAAACCATGCATGAGAAGGGGCTGAAGGAGCCCGTCGGAAGGAGGGATGCGTTTGACTTCAGACCGTCTCGCGCTCGACGATGTGAAAGCCTACGTCGCTGATGCTCGCATGCTGCTCGCCTCTCAGGCGTGCGAGCAGACACTGCGCTGCGTTGAGGCCGATATGCGTGCCGTCCACGCGCACAGTGGTGAGGGTGGGGCTTGTTTCCGATGCAAATTCAAGGTCGCCGAATCCGCAGATGGACAACTGCGACGGCACGTCAATACCGCGCCGTTTCGCTTCGCCAAGCACGCCGATGGCAAGCAGATCCGAGCCGCAAAACACGGCGTCCAGTTGCGGCATGCGGGCGAGCAATTCCGGCAGCGCGGCTTTGCCCACCGATACCGAACTCGGCGGCGACACGATCACGTCGGCAATGTTGCAGATTCCTTCATGGGCGAAACGCGCTCGAAAGCCGGTGATGCGCGCGATCGCGCGGTCATCGTTGGCGGAAACGAGCCCCGGATAACGCACGCCCCGCGCAATGAAGCGCTCGGCCACCGCAACGCCCACTTGATAATGCGAAAAACCCACGAGCATATCGATAGGCGTGTCCGTCATGTCCCACGTTTCTACAATCGGAATACCGACGTTGCGCAGCCGCTCACGCAACGAATCCGTATGCGCGACGCCGGTCAGCAGCACACCTTCGGGACGCCGGCTCAGCACCGCGTCGAGCAGGGTTTCTTCGCTCGTGTCGCTGTAGCCGCTGAGCGCGAGCAGCACCTGATACCCGGCCTTCGACATCGTTTCGCTAAAGACTTGAATGGTTTCCGAGAACAACGAATGCGCGATGGTCGGCACAATGGCCGCGATCAACCGTGACCTCGACGAAGACAATCCCCCTGCCAGCCGGTTCGGCACATAGCCAAGCTTCTGGACGACCCGCCGCACGCGCTCGAGCGTTTCGGGCGCGACGGTTTCGGGACTGTTGAATACGCGCGAAACCGTGATGGGCGAGACGCCTGCGGCCGTGGCGACGTCGGTGATCCGCAAGCCCTTCGGGCCGCCGCGCGTTCGCTTCACGCGCGTGGCGCCACTAGTTGGGTCATCGATGGAAAACGCAGCGGGCTTGTCGTTCGGCATGATTCGCTTGGAGCGTGGAAAGGTTAAACGCCGCTATTGTAGTTGGCAGCCGGTGCCAGGCAACTCAAGCCGCTTCCACGCGCCGCTCGCGGGCGACATCCCCCTGGGCATGACGCTCACGCCGCATCAGGATCAACGTGACGATACCGAATGTGAAGAGACACGCTGCTGGAATCAGCATGGGCGCCTTGGTGCTGCCGCTCGCCTGCCTGACCCAGGGCACGAGATTCTGCGCAATGAAACCACCCACGTTCCCCAGCGAATTGATCGCCGCGATGCCCGCTGCTGCACGCGCGCCGGTCAGGAACCTGGGCGGCAGCGTCCAGAAGCACGGCAGCAGCAAATACATGCAGGGCGCGCCGAGACTCAACGCAATGAAGCGCAGCGTGTTGGTCGGCAGGAAGACGCTACCGAGAAAAAAGATCACGCCGAGCACCGCTGCGCACAACATGGCGGCCATCGTGCGGTTCGCCGCACGCAGTTTCGACGGCAGCCATATCAGCACGAGCGTTGCGAGCAGCCACGGAATGATGTTGATCAGGCCGTTGACCGTGTTGCTCACGCCAAAGCCTTTGACGAGCGTTGGCAGCCAGTAGCTCACGCCGTAGACGGACATCGAAAGCATCATGTAGTACAACGCCATGCCGATCACGCGCGGTTCCGTCACGACGCTCAGGAAACTGCTCTTTCCGGACTCCGATTGCGCGGCAAGTGCGCGTTCTTTCTCGAGCGTACCGGCGAGCCATTTCTTTTCGGCATCGGTAATGAATTTCGCTTTGAGCGGAGACTCGGGCAGGTACAGCAATACGACCGCAGTAAGCAGGATCGATGGAATGCCGGTGATGATGAACACCAACTGCCAGCCTTGCAGACCGAGCAAGCCGCCCTTGTCGAGCAGCCAGCCGCAGATTGGCGCACCCACCATGTTGCCGAGGCTGCTGCCGATCGTGAAGTAACCCAACATCCGCACGCGATGCCGCGATGGAAACCATAGCGTCAGGTAATAAATCACGCCCGGATAAAGCCCCGCTTCCGAAGCGCCCAGCAGGAAACGCAGCACATAGAACGAAGTCGCGTTCTTCGTGAACGCGAGCAGCACGGTCACGATGCCCCACGTCAGCATGATGCGCGCGATCCATCGCGGCGCGCCGAACTTGTGCAGCAGCAAATTGCTTGGCACTTCGAAAATCAGATAGCCGATAAAAAACAGCGATGCACCCAGCCCGTACGCCACTTCGCTCAAGCCGAGACTGCCGAGCATCTGCAACTTGGCGAAGCTGATATTCGACCGGTCGATATACGCAATGAGGTAGAGCAAACCGAGGAGCGGCATCAGCCTGAGTGCGATGCGGTTGATCAGCGGCGTTTCATCGATAGAGGGCTGGGCGGTATCCATCATTTTTGCGCACGCCATTGTGCGTAGGCAGCAAGCGTTTCTTCGTTCGGCGGATACGTGCCGCGCAAGGGCCTGCCCTCATCGATTCGCTGCGAGATAAAAATTTCCAGTTGCTCCTGTTCGGTTGCATCGCGTGCGACATCTTCCGCCATTTCGTGCGGCACGATCACGACGCCATCCACATCCGCGACCACGATGTCTCCCGGATAAACCGCCACGCCGCCGCACGCGATCGGCACGTTCATATCGACCGCGTGATGCCTGGCCAGATTGAGCGGTGCGCTCGCGCCCGCGCACCACAGCGGCAAGCCGAGGCCGGAGATCGTGCCGCTGTCGCGCACGGCGCCGTCGGAGACCATGCCTGCGACGCCGCGCTTCGCAAGCCGCAGCGCGAGAATCGATCCCACCGACGCCACCGACCGGTCGCCGCGGCAGTCCTGCACGAGCACGCTACCCGGCGGCGCGCTCTCGACCGCCTTGCGTTGTGGATGGTCCGGGTCCTGGAACACCCCCACGTGATCGATGTCCTCACGCGCCGGAATATTGCGCAGCGTGAACGCAGGGCCGACAAGATTCGGCGCGCCCGGCTCCGGCTTCACGAGCGGAGCGACGCCTTGCAGGAAGACATTGCGCAAGCCGCGCTTGAACAACTGCGTGGTGAGCGTCGCCGTGCTGACATGGCGCAACAACTCCAGCGCTTCGGCGCTGACGGCGGTACCGGAGGAAGTCATTTAGTCAGTACTCGGAATAAAATTAATGAATCTCGGGTTCGTCGCGATCGGCGTTCGTGGAGGCGGTGGACGTCGTGGATGCCGTCAGCGGTTCTTCGAGGAAATCGAAGTCGCAACCCTTGTTCGCCTGCGTGACATGAAGCTGGTGCATCACGCCGAACCCGCGTTCGAATGGTCGCTTCGGCGCTTTCCATGCAGCCTTGCGCGCGGCGAGTTCTTCGTCGCTGACATTGAGATGAAGGCGCCGGCCGGGGACATCGAGTTCAATCATGTCGCCGTCCCGCACCAACGCAAGCGGACCGCCTACGAACGATTCAGGCGCCACATGCAGCACGCACGCGCCGTAACTCGTGCCGCTCATGCGTGCGTCGGAGATGCGAACCATGTCGCGCACGCCTTGTTTCAGGAGCTTTTGCGGTATCGGCAACTGGCCCCACTCCGGCATGCCCGGTGCGCCGACGGGTCCTGCGTGCTGCAGCACGATCACGGACGCGGCAGTGATGTCGAGGTCTTCGTTGTCGATGCGCGCCGCCATGTCCGCGTAATCCTTGAATACCACGGCCGGGCCACGCGCTTTCAGCAGATGCTGTTCCATTGCGGCGGGTTTGATCACGGCGCCATCGGGGGCGAGATTGCCGGTCAGCACCGCGAGGCCATCGCGTTCCACGACCGGGTTGTCGCGCTTGCGGATGACGTCGGTATCGAAGATCTCCGCGCCTTCTATGTTCTCCGCGAGCGTCGTGCCGCTCACCGTCATTTGCGAACCGTCGATCAGCTTTCCCAGCTCCACGAGCAGCGCGCGCAAACCGCCTGCGTAGAAGAAGTCTTCCATCAGGTACTTGCCCGCCGGGCGCAGGTTGGCGAGCACGGGGGTGATGCGCGCGAGTTCATCGAAGCGCGCCGTCGTCAGGTCGATGCCCGCGCGGCGCGCCACCGCCACCAGATGGACGATCGCGTTGGTCGATCCCGACATGGACAGCACGGTGGTGACGGCGTTATCGAAGGATTTGGCGGTCAGGATGTCCGATGGCTTCTGGTCCGTCCAGACCATCTCCACGATCCGCTGGCCGGTGAGCGAAGCGAACTGCGCGTGGCGCGAGTCGACAGCGGGTATCGATGAAAACCCTGGCAGGATCAGGCCGAGCGCCTCGGTGGCGGTGGTCATGGTCGATGCCGTGCCCATGGTCATGCAATGGCCCGGCGAGCGTGCGATACCACTTTCGATGCCCTTCCATTCCTCTTCCGTGATTTTCCCGGCGCGAAGTTCGGCCCAGTATTTCCAGGTATCGGACCCGCTGCCGAGCGTCCGGCCGTTCCAGTTGCCGCGCAGCATTGGGCCGGCGGGCAAGAAGATGGTCGGCAAGTTCATGCTGATGGCACCCATCAGCAAGCCGGGCGTGGTCTTGTCGCAACCGCCCATCAGGACACAGCCGTCGAACTGATACGACTTCAGCAGTTCCTCGGTTTCCATCGCGAGGAAGTTGCGGTAAAGCATGGTGGTCGGTTTCTGGAACGGCTCGGCAAGCGTCATGACCGGCATTTCGACCGGGAAGCCGCCGGCTTGCCAGACGCCGCGCTTGACCTCTTCCACGCGCTGCTTGAAGTGCGTGTGGCACGAGTTGATTTCGCTCCACGTGTTCACTACCGCAATGACGGGTTTGCCCATGTAATCGGACGGGTGATAGCCCATTTGCGCGGTACGCGACCGATGTCCGAACGAGCGCAAGTCGTTCACGCCATACCATCGGAAGCTTCGAAGTTCTTCTGGGGTTTTACGTTTTGGGGCCAAGCTTTTCTCCAGGCCGGGTTGTATCGTGAGCGGATGGTAACGCTATCATTCGAGTTCGTCCGTAGGGGGTTTTACGGACGAACTGGTCGATCAGCCGGTGCGGCGCTACCCAATCCGCATTTGTTCGATGGTCGCATCGACCAGCGCGTCAGCGCTTTCCACGCCGTCGGCTGCGAGCGCGAGGCCGTTCAGGCGTCCATCTATAAGCAAGGTGGCGAGGCCGTGCACATAAGCCCAGGCGGCGGTCATGGCGACGGCGCGGGTGGCATCGAGTTTTGGCGGTGGCTGCGTCGCTTCCGGGGTGTCATCGGTGACATCGGATAAAGCCAGCGCCGACGCACGCCGCGCCTCGACCAGCGATGGACGCGTGTTGTCGAGCATTTCCGCTCGCGACATGAGCCGGAACAAATCCGGGTTCGTCACCGCGAAACTCACGTAGCCGCGCGCAATGGCACGGCGCCGTTGCGGCCCGGGCTGCAGGCCATGCGCGTGTTTCGCCATGGTTTCGGTGAGACGAAGATGGCCGCTCGCTGCGAGTTCGCTCAGGACGCCGGCGGTATCGCCGAAATGATGTTGGGGCGCCGTGTGCGACACGCCGGCTTCGCGCGCGATGGATCGCAGGCTCAGCCCGCCGATGCCGTCATGGCGAAGCACGGTTTCAGCCGCCGCCAGCAGCGCGTTGGGGAGCGAACCGTGGTGATAGGGCTTTTGCTCGGACGTTACATCAGCGGACTGCGTTTTCTTCGACCGGGAAACCGCTGCGGGTTTTCGGCTTTCGTTCATAGGGAATCACGGACAAGGAGATGAGAGGGGCTCTAAAAACTTTCCAACGGAAACATGCTCGCGGCGTGCGCTGCGATTGTCAACTGCTTTTCTCGCGCTTGTAACAATGACCCGCACGCCGCAGACAAATACGCCGGACGTGCGCCACGGCTGCGCCGGCGTCACCTGGCATTGTCGTTGCATAGCTTGTCTGTGAACGCGCGATCTCGTTCATCCCACCTGCCAGCAGGACGAAAACTCCGAGCAGAAAAACCGCTTAATACCGAGGGAATCGTGCATATCCTTTTTATCGACGACCATAAAGATTCAGCCGATGCATTTGGCGAAATAGCCTCGGGCCTGGGACACAAAGTGCAGGTGGCGTATGACGGCCGCGCCGCGCTGGAGCTGACGCAAGCGCAGAGCTTCGACGTGGTTTTCTTCGACATCGAACTGCCGGACGCCGACGGCCGCGAACTTTGCAGGAAGGTGCGCGAAGACGGTGCATCGCGTGACGCGTGCGTGATCGCGGTGACCGGGCGCACCGATCTGCGCGACGATGACCTCGAACCGTTCGACGGATATCTCCACAAACCGATCAGCGCCGGCGCTTTGGAACGGGCGCTGCGGTTTTCCGAAGGGTAAATCGATAAACCCGCGCCCTAACGCCGTGCGTTCGTGCGCCCCTCTGCGTTCGTCGCGACAGCGACGGCGTCGAGATTCTGCGGATATGGAAAATTCAGGCCGAGCAACTGGCGCATCGTCGGACTGGCGTTTTTCACAAACGCCTCGCCGGCCATCGCGCGCAGGTCTTCCATCGGCTTGACGAACTTCGGCAGGTACTGGATCAGCACGGCGCTGCGGTCCTGCGTGCTGTGATTCGGCATCGCGCAATGCCACGTCGCGCCGAAAAACACGATCGCGTCGCCCGGGTCCGCTTCCATCCGTTCGCAGCGTTCGAAAAAGGCATCGCCATCGCCGGGATATCGCAGTTCGTGCTGCGTGTGAGGCACGAACGCGGTCGCGCCGGTCAGCGGCGTGAATGGATCGAGTGGAATGGTGACTTGTGCGTTGAGCGGAAAGCTGGTGTTGATGCCGACCGGAAACGTGCCAGGTGCATGAAAATCCCAGTATGGATAATCGATATGCGGTTCCTGTCCCGGCCCGTCCGGCAGAATCCGGTTGGCGGCAATCGATCCCATGATGAAGTCATCGCCGAGAAAAAGCCGCATTGCTGCGACGATCACAGGATGCTCGGCCATCTCTGAAAATACACTGCCTTTAGCCAGCAGATTCCAGACACGCCGCTGCAAATGCAGCCGCTGCTCTTGTACCGCCTGCCCCTGGAAATGCGTGACGGTCTGCGCGCGATCGTCGGAATGCGCCATCACGACACGGCGCGCCTCCGCGACCTGCGCTGCGCTGAACGCCCCTCGAATGCGCACCGCGCCGGGACCGTGCAAAAGTGCTTCGACCACGCCGTCAGGGGTCATGGCATCGGCCTGCATGCTGTTCACGGCTGTCTCCTTGTTTTTTCACCACGGCGCTTCGGCCGCTGGTACGGACAAGCATAGAAGAGCGTTCACGCCAGTGCAACGAAAATTTCACCTGAATTAAACATGGAATTTTCATTCCAATTCATTTTTTGCGGTGCCAGCGTAATGGAATATGCCAAGGGGCTTGAGTGTTTCTCCTGAACGACAGACTTCAGGAATCCGACGTGAAAGCCATACCTAAGAAGCTGCATATCATCTGGATCGGTAACGACATCCCGCAACGCAATCGTGACTGCATCGCAAGTTTTCCGGCTAAAAATCCTGACTGGGAAGTCAATCTCTGGATCGATGCAAAACAGTTGCTGACAGGCGAACGGCGCCGCGCTGCGACCGCGCACTACACGGCGCAGAACAACGGCGCGGGCGTGAGCGCGGACCAGTGGAAAACGGTCGCCGAGCACGTGGGAAAAGACGGCGACGATCGTGCCACGATGAAATACCTGCAGGAATTCCTCAACTACCGTGGTGAAGCATTGCAGGGCATGCGCGTGCAGAAGGTCAATTCGATCATGGC
The DNA here is from genome assembly GCF_001577465.1 of Burkholderia sp. PAMC 28687. NCBI lineage: Bacteria > Pseudomonadati > Pseudomonadota > Betaproteobacteria > Burkholderiales > Burkholderiaceae > Burkholderia > Burkholderia sp. PAMC 28687. Next base: position 549,253 of record NZ_CP014506.1, on the reverse strand, counting down.
CTTCTGCAACAGCAATCGCATCAAGCTGCGGGAGGTGGAGCGCGACCTGAACATGGGCAAGACCGCGCCGATCTACCGCCGGGAGCTGGTCGAACGCGGCGGCAACTTCGGCGCGGCGAGCGACATCCTGAGAATCGAGATCCTGATGCAGTACGGGGGCGTCTATGTCGATACCGACGTCTCCTGCGCAAGTAAGCTTGGATCGATCGTTTGTCACGAGTCGTATCCACGATTCTCGGCCGTCAATTACGCCTGGAAGGACGGCGTCAGCCAAAGCGACTGGGAATCGGACGCATGGTGGGCGCGCAAGGTCGGCGGCCAGACGCCGGCAATCAGCAATTCGGTCATTGCCTCTCACCCGAGGTGCAAGGGGATGAAGACCTACAAAGCCATGATCCAGAGCAATTTCAAATCGCTCAAGAGCGACACGGCGCGGCGCGATCTCTATTTCAACGATGTCCGCAAAAGCACCATTCAGATGACGGGGCCGACCGCGGCCTCGAAAGGATCGGGATTCGCGAAAGCCAAGGAGAAAATGGAGAGCGGTGTTGCCGGAATTACGACGCAGGATGAATTGACGCGAAAACAGGCCGGCGACAACGCTTTCATGCGGGAAAACTGGTACTTCCCGATGTATATGATCGTCGATCGCTATTTCCATGACTGGCTTAGCATCGAATCAATCGAGCGCATGCCTTTGAACGTTAATTATATGAATAAACTAGCAAGTAAACTGTAAGCTGAATTACAATCCGTTACACGATGTTTGACGCGGCCAGAAAGAGTGAATGCCAGCTGTTTTATGCGTCCGTCTGTCGAATTTCACACGTTCGTCATATCAGGCAAGGCCACCAACGCATGGCTCCTGCCTGAATCGCGGCGCGACAAAAATAACGGAGCAATGCATGAGCACGATCTCTTCATCCAGCGTGAATCCGAACAGCGCCGTCCAGCAGGCGGCGCAATCGATCATCAGCGGCTCGACCGGAAGCAAGACCGACGTGAACGCGCTCGTCACTGCTCTCGTCAATGCGAAGGTGGCGGGTCAGACGGCAGCGCTGACCAACAAGACCAAGTCGGACAACACCCAGCTTACGGCGCTTGGTCAGTTGAAGTCGGTAATGTCGCTTTTGCAAAGCTCGATCGCCTCGCTTTCCGACGGCACGACCATGTCCGCATTCACCGCAATCGGCGACGGGAAGGGCATCACCGCCAAAGGCACGAAAGGCGCCGTGGCAGGATCGTATTCCGTCCAGGTATCGAATATCGCGACGTCGCAATCGGTTACGTCGGGCGCGTTCAAGGCGGGCAGCACGCTCGGTGCCGGCACGATGACACTGTCGGTCGGCGGCAAGAGCATGTCCATCAACGTGGATTCGAACAACAACACGCTCGCCGGCATTGCCTCGGCCATCAATTCGGGCAAAGGCAATCCGGGGATCACCGCGGCGATCGTCAATGGCACGGACGGCGCGCACCTGGTGCTGCGGTCATCGTCGACGGGGGTGTCCAACGGGATCAATATTTCGATCGCGGGCGCCGGCCCGGACGATGCGCTGAACGATCTGGCCATGACCTCGGGCACCGTGTCCGCGCCGGCAAACAGCGCGGAAACGGCCGGCAATTACACGGGCTCGGCCACAAGTGTCGCGACCGGCAAGTGGTCGCAAAGCGTCGCGGGCCAGGATGCGAACTTCATGATTGCGGGCACCGCCGGCACGAGCGCGAGCAACACGATCACGACTGCGCTGAGCGGCGTATCCATGACGCTCGATTCAGCCTCGGTCGGCACTACGCAAACGCTGACCGTCGCGCAGGATACGACGGGCCAGGCAACCGCCATCAACGCCTTCGTTACGGCGTACAACAACTACATCGGCACGGTGAAGACGCTGACCTCGTTCGATTCGAGCCAGCCGAAGGGATCGCAAGGCGGCACGCTTCTCGGCGACGCCATGATGAACACCATTCGCAATACGCTTGCCGGCGTGTTGAGCAGCGGCGTCGGCAAAGGGGCATCGTCGATCAACCTTGGGTCCATCGGCATCACGCTCAAGCCGGACGGCACGCTCAAGACCGATGCCGACGCGCTGAACGCCGCGTTGAAGAGCGATCCGACGAAGGTATCGCAGCTTTTCAATTCCACCGATGGCGTCGGCACGCAGATGAACGACAACCTGACGTCGTTCCTGTCGACGGGCGGTATCGTGGAAACACGCTCCAGCGCGCTCACCGCCGACCTCAAGAAGCTGGTCACCAAGCAAACGGCGCTCGACGCACTCACCGCGCAGCTCACGACCGCATACAACGATCAGTTCACGTCGCTCAACACACTGATGGCGAATTCGCAGATGAACGCCAGCTACCTCACCGCGCTGTTTGGCGGCACGAACAGCGCCGGTTCGCTAGCGAACAACAAGTAACTCGCAACGGGTTTTACTGATGGAAGGCCGGCCTCGCGAGCCGGCCGCCGAGCACGCCGCCGCGGTTTGCGCTACGCTTGCGGCCGAATAAGGCTCCTTCCATCACGCGACTTTCGCCACGCAAATGAACCTGTACGAGATCAACGCCACAACCGACGTCATCCCCGCCGATCAACTTGACCAGCACCTTCCGGCGCATGTGGCGGCTGCCATAGAAGGCCGGGACGTGGTCGTGTTCGCCGTCGCCGACGACGCATCGGACACGGCCGATTGCAGCGCGCGCTATGGCATTCCGCTGGAGGATTGCGCGAACACCATCGTGCTTCGATACAAAAAGGACGGCGAAGAGCATTTCGCGGCGGTCGTGACGCTCGGTTCGCATCGGCTGGATGTCAACGGCGCCGTGCGGCAAACGCTCGGTGCGAAAAAGGTCTCGTTCGCGCCGCGCGAAGCGGCCGTCGAGCACAGCGCAATGGAATTCGGCGGCATCACCGCGTTCGGGCTGCCCGCCGGCTGGCGCGTGCTGATCGAGTCCGCTGTCATGGCGCGTGCGCAGATCGTGATGGGCGCCGGTATCCGCACAGCGAAGCTGGTGCTGCCGCCCGCCGTCCTCGCGGCGCTGCCGGGGGCGGAAGTTGCATCGATGACCGTCGCCTGAAGCACGCGCTCATATTCTCATGGCGTTTGCGTAGTTCAGGTTCGGCGCATGCAGGTATAAGTCACTATGACCGACATGAGCGGCCGACGGCGCCAAACGCTCAGGCGAGCGTTCGCGGAGCCGCCGCCGTCACGTCGATTTGCGATGGCAACAGCTTGAGCTTGTAGAACGCGTCCGCAATGCGCTGCTGATTCGCCAGCGCATCGCGGGAAATGGGCTCGGTCCCATATTTGAGCCGCGTGAGCGCCGTGATGACGATGGGTTGCGGGATGCCCCACAAACGCGAAAACTCCGCCGCCGGTTCGCGATTCTCCGATATCCAGTGGTCGATGCCACCAATCTCTTCGACCACGGCGCGCAGCACGTCGTCGTTCTTCTGCACATATGTACGCGACGTGAAATAGAACGCGCGGTTCTGGACCACACCGCTGCCGTCCGCCACGATCCGCGCCTTGCTGGTCGACTGCACGACCGCGAGGAACGGGTCCCATATCACCCATGCATCGACTGCTTTTTGCTCGAAGGCCGCGCGGGCATCGGCGGGAGAAAGAAAGACCGGCGTGATATCGGCGTAGTCGATGTTCGCATTCTCCAGCAATCGCAACAGCAGGAAATGCGCGTTCGATCCCTTGGTCAACGCAATGCGCTTGCCCTTCAACTGCGCAACCGACTTTACCGGCGAGTCCTGCTGCACCACGAGCGCCTCGCTTGCCGGCCGCTGCGCAGTCTGACCGTAGTAGACGAACGGCGCCCCTGCAGCTTGCGCAAAAACGGGCGGCGCTTCCCCCACATCGCCGAAATCGATAGAACCCACGTTCAGCGCTTCGAGTTGCGGCGGCCCGGACGGAAACTCGGTCCATTCGACGCGCACGCCCAGCGGCGTCAGCCGGTGTTCAAGCGTGCCACGGCCTTTGAGGATGCTGAGCAATCCCTTCTGATAACCAATCCGTAACGACCTCGTGGTTTGCGCGGTATTGCCTTGCGCATGAGCAAGCGGCAACGCGCATGAGGCTGCAAGCGTGAGACCACTTGCTACGAAACGACGGCGGCTTGAAGAATGGAAACGATTCACGGATCTGTGGAGACGGTTGCGGGATCGACGCGGGCGGTTGCCGACGCATCGCAAGCATACGGTCGGCTATCCAGCGGGCAAACCAACAAGAAGCGCAATGCTTATTCATTCGTGCCGGATCGACATATCGATATCGAATTTGCTTGGTTCTCAAGCGCCTTTCAAAGGTTTAAGTTGATCGGCGTGTCGCGTCCCTTTCCTCCCTTTTTTCTTGATTCCGAACCATGCCTGATTGGACATTCCTCGCTGCTGCCATCGCGCTCAGCGTGACGCTTGCGTCGCCGGCGAGCCATGCCGCGGAGACGAACGAGTTGCGCATCGGCTTCGTGCCCGGTCCCTATTCCGATGAATTCAAACTCGGCGTTGAACCGGTCTTGCGCCAGAAAGGCTATTCGATCAAGTACGTGGAATTCAGCACGGGACTGGAGGCGAATCAGGCGGTGTATCGTGGAGAGATCGCCGCCGATGTCATGCAGCACGAGGTCTACCTGAAGTCATACAACGATCGCAATGGAACGGATCTGGTCGGCGTCGTGCAAGTCCCGACGCCGCCCATGGGCCTGTATTCCAAGAAGCATCACGCGCTGACCGAAGTGAAAGCGGGCACGACCGTCGCGGTCCCGAACGACCCGGTCAATCTGGAACGCTCGCTGAAGATCCTCCAGCAGATCGGCTGGATCAAGATCAAGCCGAACGCCAATCCGGTGGATGTCACCGAGCGCGATGTGATCGCCAATCCGGCGGGAATCAAGATCGTGCCGCTGGAATCGGCGCAGGCACCACGCGCTCTGGACGATGTGGATTTTGCCGCGATCCAGGGGAATTTCGCGATCTTCAGCGGCTACAAGCTGACCGATGCCCTTGCGCTCGAACAGATGACGCCGCCGTACATCAATCAGGTCGTGGTCAAGGCCGCGAACAAGACTGCTCCGGTGACGCAGGCGATTGTCAGTGCGTACCAGTCGCCATCATTTCAGCAAGCGATCGTGAACAACCATTTCTACGATGGCTTCCGCTTGCCCGAGTATTTCGCGCGCAAGCAATAGCTTGACTCTAGGTCAGGAGCCGCTTGCCGGACGTTGCGACAGATGCTCGCGCAACGATTCGATGAACACGCGGCTCTTGGCGGAAAGACTACGCCGGCTCGTGTAGACCACGTGCACATCGACCGCGTCCGAGACGAGCCTGGGCAGTAGCCGGACAAGCTCGCCGCAAGCAACGGCCGGCGCTGCAAGAAAGTCCGGAAGCCGGCCGACGCCACCTCCATCGATCACGACGGACTGCAGGACGGTCGGCTCGGGAATCACCGTCCCGGGCAACACTTCGAGATCCTGCTCTTCGCCGCTTTCCGTCCTATATCGCCAGCGGGAAATCCGGTTCTCACGGCTCAACAAAGTGTGTCCGGCAAGGTCCTTGACCAAACGCGGCACGCCATGCTTTTCAAGGTAAGCCGGGCTTGCGCAGGTCCACAGTGCAATCGTCGTGAGACGTTGAGCTACGAGATCCGAATCAGGCAGCGCGCCGATGCGGATCGCCACGTCGACCTCCTCGGCCGCGACATCGATGACCTTGTTATCGATATCGAGCACCAACTGGACCTCCGGATAGCGCCGCGTGAACGCCGCCAGCATGGGAGCAAGCAGCCCCACCGCGAACGTGTAAGGCGCGTTGACCTTCAATTTCCCGCGCGGCACCTCGCCGAAGCCGTCCACCGCCGCCTGCGCTTCTTCTGCGGACGCCAACAGCAATTTTGCGTGCGGATACAGGGTTGTTCCGGCATCGGTCAGCCGTATGTAACGCATGCCGCGATCGATCAACAACGCGCCGACTTCGCCTTCGAGCCGTGCAAGCGCGCGGCTGATCGACGACTTGGGCTGCTCCAGTGATCGGGCTGTCGCCGAGATGCTTTTCAGTTCGGCAATGCGCAGGAAAACACGTAGATCAGCAAGTTCCATCATTAGACTGTTCCATTTTGGGAACGATACGTTCCGATCATGCCGCTATGGAAGCGTTTGTGCAACGCGTATCGTGAATGTTCATTCACGGACAACAGGCAAAACATCATGGGCAAGATCATTACGGTAGCGGGGGCGACCGGGAACATCGGCACGCGTCTGGTGCGCGCGCTTGCAGGTCAGGGAGCAACCGTGCGGACGCTTGTTCGGGAATCGACGAAAGCCGAAGCGCGCACCGAACTCGAACGGCTCGGCGCGCAAATCGTCCCGGTCGACATGAACAACGCCGCAGTACTTGCTGCGTCGCTGGAGGGATCGGAGGGCGTGGTGTCGACGCTGTCCGGCTTGCGCGACGTTATCGTCGATATGCAATCGAAACTGCTGGATGCAGCGGTCGCAGCCAAGGTGCCGCGTTTTATTGCGTCTGACTTTGCGTGCGACTTCACGCGTCTTGACGACGGGGAAAACCGCAACTTCGATCTGCGGCGCGAATTCAACCAGCGGCTCGACAAAGCACCGGTAGCCGGAACATCGATCTTCAATGGCGGCTTTGCCGACATGCTGCTGTCAGGACACGGACCTTTCTTCGATATCGCCAACCGGCGAGTTCAATACTGGGAATCACCGGACCAGGCGATGGACTTCACCACGATGGACAATGTCGCTCATTACACCGCGCTGGCCGCGCTGGATCCGTCGGCGCCGCGTGCATTGAGGATCGCTGGAGACGTAGTCAGCGCCCGCGACATGGCGGCATTTGCCACGGAGATATCGGGTGTTGAATTCAGCCTGTTCCGGCTTGGAACGGCGGACGAACTGGCACGGAGGATCCGCGACGCACGTGCCGCCGATCCGGAAAGCGAGAACGAGGTCTTCCCGGTTTTCCAGCAGATGCAGTACATGCACAACATGTTCAGCGGGCGAGCGAAGATGCTCCATCTGGACAATGTGCGTTATGCATCAATGCGATGGACGACACTGCGGGATTTGCTGGCCGAGAGCGATGGGCTGAAGGGTTTGTCCGGGCGCTGAAGCGTCATGTCAGTTTCGAGCCGGGCAAGTCGCCGCCCGGCTTGGCCGACATCGCCGGCTGCCTTCAAGGATTCAACTCCCGCCCACATCGGCGACCGTTCGCGTGACCTGCTGCTCCCAGAACACCACGCGCCGCTGCACCACGCGCACGACCTGTGCGCCGCACACACCGATCACGGCAAGCAACACGACGCCCGCGAACATCGTCGCCACGCTCATGTTCACCGACGCCGAGCTGATCAGATAACCCAGCCCGCGTTGCGACGAAAGAAACTCGCCGACGACCGCGCCAATCAACGCAAGCGAAATCCCGATCTGCAAGCCGCTGAATATCTCCGATGCCGCCGAAGGCAACTTCACGTGCAGGAACAGATACGCGCGTGATGCAGAAAACGCGCGGCAGGCATCGAGCAGATCCGGATCCGCGCGCCGCAACCCGTTGACCGTGTTGATGAACAACGGGAAAAAGCACACCAGCACCACCAGCACGATCTTCGATGCACTCCCGTATCCGCACCAGACCAGGATGATCGGGCCGAGTGCGACCTTGGGCATCGCCTGCAGGCCGGCCAGAAGCGGAAACACGAAACGCTCGAACAAACGCGACTCGGCGAGCATCGCGCCGAGCAGCACCGCGAGCACCGAGCCAATCGCATAACCCGCCAGTGTTTCGAACAAGGTCGCGCCGATGTGCGGCCACAACGTGCCATCGGCGAAACCGCCGGCGAGCGCATTGAAGACCTGCATCGGCGCGGGCAGCACGTAGTCGGGAATGGCCAGGAGCCTGACCGCCGCCTGCCACGCGGCGATCACCACGATCAGGCTCACCAGCGGATAAACAAAGGCCGGTACCGTCCAGTTTGCGCGTCGGGTGGTCATTGGAAATGTCCCCTCAGGTAACGGCAGGCATCCACGAACGCGGCGCTCGCCATTGTGTCGGCGGTGCGCGGGCGATCGAGCGGAACTGCAAAGTCATCGATGATGCGGCCCGGCCGCGCAGACATCACGACCACGCGGTCGGCCAGGAAAACCGCTTCTGGAATGCTATGCGTGATGAACAGCACCGACTTGCGTTGCGCAAGCCAGATGCGCTGCAATTCAAGCGTGAGCGATTCGCGTGTCATTGCATCGAGTGCGGCGAACGGCTCGTCCATCAGCAGCAGTTCGGGATCGTGCAACAGCATTCGCGCGAGGCCGACGCGCTGCTGCATCCCGCCCGACAACTCCGATGGATAGTTGTCCGCGAACGCGGCAAGCCCGACGAGTTCGAGCAGATCCCGCGCGCGGGTCAATGCGGGCGCTTTCGGCAAACGCAGCGTCTGCGCGGGCAGCATGACGTTACTGAGGACTGTTTTCCACGGCAGCAGGTTCGGCTTCTGGAACGCGACGCCCACATCGCGCCCGGGCCGGTCGAGCTGTTTTCCACCGATGCTCGCGCGGCCTTCCGTCGGCGAGATCAAGCCCGCAGCGACCTTGAGCAACGTGGACTTCCCGCAGCCGGATGGCCCGAGCAGCGCCACGAACTCGCCTTCTTCAATGCGCAAATCGATGTCGCGCAATGCATCGATTACGCCGCTGCGTGTCTGATATCGAACCGAGATCCGTTCTGCGGTGAACGCGGCGGTCGCGCTCATTCCGGATGGCTCGTCAAACACCTCGTTTCGATAAACCGCAACACTCGCGGCCATGAAGCTTCGTTTGCGTGAGCATTGGCCGAGGCCGATCCACCCGCGGTGATGCGTACGCCGGCGACCGGATGCGGCCGCGCGACGAGCGTAGCCGGCACGTGCGGAAACAGGATCGAATGACCGGCGCCCTCATACCGCAGATGCTCGACAGAATGCGCGAAACCGCGCTGCTTTAGATCATCGACGATCATGTCGGCGTATCGGCTCGATGGCCAGAAGCCGTCATCCGTACCCGAGATGAGAAGGATCGGCCCGGCAATGCGCTCGACTTCGATACGCGATCGCGCGACCGCATCCGCGTCCTCAAGAGCCGATACGAACGCGGGCGCCTGACGGATCGGTTCGCCGGGCGCGGGCGGATGCCTGAACGCACTCCAGTCGGCGTAGCGGTTGTCGTCCCAGACGTGCGGCAGCGCTTTGCCGCCGAGCGTCCATGCAACCGAATCAGGCGCTTCGCCCACGGCGCCCGCACGCAACGTGCCGTGCAACACCGCGCTCGGCACATAGCCAATCACCGCCGAGACAAGGTCCGGATATGTCGCGCCAAGCAACAACGCGAGCTCGCCGCCGCGCGACTGCCCGGCAATCGCCACGAAGCCGTTCCTGGGCTGCACGGCCTGCCGCAGCCAGCCGAGCGCACGCGCAAAATATTCGAGCGGCGTGCGCGAAATGGCCGGCGGTAAACCCGGCGCCTTGAAGTAGCCGAGCGCGAAGGCCGCGATGCCATGCGCCGCGTACAGCGCCGCTCGCGGCTCATTGATGCCGCCACCCGAACCGTTCAGCACGATCACGGCCGGATGCGGGCCAGGCGTTCCCGGAATAAACAACGTACCCACGATGCCCTGCTCGCGAACCTCCCGGCGGGTCACGCCATCGGCGAGGAATTGTTGGGTGAACGAGGCATGCGCCGTAGCGCCACGCGTATCGCGGGCTTCGATCTCGACCTGCAGCGGCTCGATACTATCAACGCCGGGTACTTCCTTCACGCAACGCATCGACCACACGATACCCATTGCCTGCGCGCCACTCCCGGCGTAATCCCCCGAGACCGGCACCGCGGTGCGCAGATCGATGCATCCGGTTTCATCGGCGATAAAGCGGTTGATGCTCTCCCATTCGCTGCCGTCGTGCTGTATTTGCCGCGCGATAGCATCGACCTCCGCGTTCGGCGTGAAGCCCGACAACACAATGTCTCTCGCGACATCGATCAACGCCGTCTGCGGCGTTACATCAATACGCGCGCTCATTGTTGCCTCGCGCGTTCGCGAAGCGCGGCTTCATCGAAGCGGCTGAACTCGGGCACGAACTGGTTCGAGAAGATTTGATCGATGGGAACATCGCCCTTTGGAAATTCCCCGACTTTCTGCATCTCCGCCAGATTCGCACGCACGGCTGGCAGGTTGTACGCGCCCGCTTGCCGCGGCTTGCCGTCGGATGTCAGCAGGACACGGTCGAGCCTGCGCTTGACCAGTTCGACCGCTTCACGCAGGTTCTTCGTTTCATCGCCTTGCGGTTTCGATTCCGGATGCTCGGCCCAGAACGCATTGACGCAAAACGCCGGGTTCGCCTGGCACACGATCTGCGCCTTCGTATAGGCACGCCCGAATCGCACAATGAGATCCGGATGTTCGTTAAAGGTATCCCGATGCGCGATAAAACCGTTGCCCGCGGTTTCATCGAACACGGACGGGTAGCGGATGCGGCGGATTGGCGTGCCCGAAAGTTCGAGCATGTCGTCCCAACTGCTGTTGAAATTGAGGGCATCGACGGCGCCTGTTTTCAGCGCATGAAAGCCCGCGCCGAGCGCGCCCACCGCCACATACTCGACGTTCGTTCCAGGCTTGAGTCCCGCTTCGCGCAACGCCGCGCGGCTGCCTGGAATCGTGCCCCAGCTCAGCGCGCCGACGCCGATCTTCTTGTCCTTCAGATCGCCAAGGGTCTTCACCGGCGACGATGCAAGCACCGCGAACTCCATCGTGTTGGCCGGCACGCCGTTATAGAAATAGCGCACGGGCACAGGCGTGCCGCCGTTCAGATAACTCGATAGAACTGGCTCCGCCGTCGGATAACCGAATGTGATGCGCTTGCTCGCCACTTGCGGAATCAGCGCGCCCGCACCCTGGAAAATGATGAGTTTGACATCGAGCCCTTCTTCCTTGAAGAGCCCGAGCTTGTCGGCTGCGGCATATGGTGCGCCGTCGTGTACGGCTGGCGGGATCGCGAGACCGACGGTGACGGCATCGAGCGCGTGGGCGTTCAATGCGCCAAAGAAGGCGCCCGCAAGCAGCATGGAAGTGACAATGCGCTTGAGCAAGATAGCCCGGATGTTTTTCGTAACGTGTTGTTGTGAGCTGCTCACGTGCTCTCCTTGCAAAACCAACGGACTATCGTAGGCGTTCCTTAAGGAATATATAACGAACAAAAGACGCAATAGATTTGCTGCAAGTTGCTAGCGTGAGCGGCTCAATGGAACGCAGGCGGGATGTCGCGCAAGCAGAGCGCCTGAAGGGAAGGCGCGATGACACCCCAGCTTGCTAAGATGGCGGCTCTTTTTGCCATTTGAACAACATGGTCACCACGCCCATCACCCCGGCGCTGTTACGCGGCGCTCTCGAATACGAACACACCGGACGGGGCGTGATGCCGCATCGCCTGCCTGAGCGTGCGCGTGTTCAATGCGCCGATCCTCAACTGACGATGGCCGAAGCGCAGCCCTCGGGCGTACGGCTGATATTCCGCACGCACGCGACGAATATCGAACTCGATGTCCTGCCTACCCGTTATTTGTACGCCGGCGCCCCGCCACGGCCGGCGGGCGTGTACGACCTGCTTGTCGATGGCAAGCTCCTGCGCCAAAGCAGCGCATTCGGTGGCGACATCGTGAAGATCGACATGGCGACTGGCACGGCATCGAAGCAATCGGGTCCGGTCGCCACTCTCCGGTTCAACGACCTCCCTGCTCACGACAAGACAATCGCAATCTGGCTGCCGTACAACGAAATCACTGAGCTGATCTCGCTGCGTACCGACGCGAAAATCCACCACACCGCCAATATTGGACGAAAGGTCTGGCTCCATCATGGAAGCTCGATCAGCCATGGTTCGAACGGCGACAGCCCCACCTCGACATGGCCTGCGCTCGCCGCCTCCCTCGGCGGCGTGGAGCTGATCAATCTTGGCTTCAGCGGCAGCGCATTACTCGACCCGTTCACCGCGCGAGCGATGCGCGACACACCCGCCGATCTGATCAGCCTGAAAATCGGCATCAACCTGGTCAACACCGACCTGATGCGCCTGCGCGCGTTCACGCCGGCGGTGCACGGCTTTATCGATACGATCCGCGATGGTCATCCGGCCACGCCGCTGCTGATCATCTCGCCGATCCACTGCCCGATACACGAGGACACGCCCGGCCCTGGCGCGTTCGATCTCACCGCGCTTGCAGGCGGCAAGGTTTCGTATCGCGCGACGGGCGACCCTGCCGAGCGCACGTCCGGGAAACTGACGCTGACCGTCATCCGCGATGAACTGCGGCGCATCGCAGAGCAGCGCGCCGCCAATGACCCCCATCTTCATTATCTCGATGGACTCGCGCTCTACGGTCAAGCCGATTTCGCCGAGCTGCCGCTGCCGGATCAACTGCATCCGGATGGCCGCACGCATCGGCGCATGGGCGAACGGTTTGCAAAGCTCGCCTTCGGGCGTGATGGTTTGTTTGGCATCGAGTAAACGACGCCACACGCCTCCGCGCTTGCGGTTTAACTACGCCGTTTCTTCGACAACACGATGGTCTCGAAGAGCTCATAGTCCGCGGTCGGCGTCTGGTCGGCGCCGGGCGCGTGATAGTAGTTCATCGTGATCGTCGTATTGCCATGCCGTGTGCCGGGATCGTGATCGAATACCGCGATGCCGTAGCCCGTTCCCGTATCGCGCTGAGCCGACCAGATTGCGTCTTCCAGTGCATCGGCCGGGCGGCGCAAGAACGTATCGGCCGACGTGCCGGGTATGGGGCGATTCGGCTTGGTGAAGATTTGCGCCTGCGGGTTGCCCGTGCCGGCATCGAGCCCGTAGACATCGAGCGGCGCGCTCGTGCCGCCGCCACCGAGAATCAGGTGAACAGTACCGTGCGATGTATCGATAGGTTCGTTCGCGCGGCGAGCCGTCGCGACGGGTTTCGGCTGCAGCGTATCGACGCGCTCGCCGGTGACCGCATCGAATCCTGCATGGTGATTGCAACCGCGCACCGGATGGCTGCGCTCGTAGTCGTGATCGTGGCCGCACAGCACGAGGTCGACGCCGTATTGATCGAAGAGCGGCAGCCATGCTTCCCGGATGCCTTTGTCCGACCCGTTGCCCGTCTTCGATGAACTCAGCGCATCCTGATGCATCTGCACGATGATCCAGTCGATGTCGTCGTCATCGGCCGCATGGCGCAAGGTCTTTTCGAGCCAGCGCGTCTGCTCACCCTTGCTGTAGCCGCGTATGTAGAACGAGGTGCCGGGTTCGACTGGCGGATTGCCGGTGCTCGCGGCCGGCACCAGCGGATTGGGCCCGGCCACGAAAGCCGCGGCGTCCTGATAGACGACATCGTCTGCATCCAGCGATACAAACAGGATCGAACTCACACGAAAGCTGTACCAGCGGCCGCGAAAACGCGTGCCGTTGTCGGGCAGTGTGTAACGTGTGAGATACGAATCGAAGCCCTGCTCGCCGTTGTGGAACTCGACCTCATGGTTGCCCGGACATGGCATCCACGGCCGATTGGCCGCCGACGTCTGCGCGTTGTTGCCGAAATCTCGCCACACTTCCGGTTGATGCGCCGGGTTGAGGTTGGCGTAGCAAAGATCGCCGTTGAGCAGATGAAACAACGGCTGGAAGCGCTCGACGGCTTGCACGGCAAAACGGCTTTGCGGCGATGACAGCACCCAGCCGGTATTGGGCGTCGCGAGGTCGCCGTAGCTCGTGAAGCGAAACGGCGCACGGCCGCGCGGCGCGGTCCGGAACGAGGCGCTGAACGGCTGCCCGGTGTTGCTGTCGTTATCGGCGGTGACTTCGTACTGGTATTCGGTATGCGGCTCCAGGCCGTGAATTACCGCGTGGTAGGTGCAGACAATCTCGCCGTTCAAGCCGTCGGTATAAGTGCGCTGCACGCCGTGCACGACCCTCGCGTGACCATTGCCCGCCGTGCTCACGCGAACGCGCGGATTGGCGGCCGGCGCGAGCGATGCCCAGCTCACGACCACTTCCTTCGATGGATCGTCGCCCCAGGTCAAATGAATCTGCTCGGGTGTGCCATCGGGCGCGGTATCGGCGGCACGCGCTGCGCCGGTCATGGTGGTCGCGGCGCTCGCCAGCGACGACGCGCCGGCAAGCTTGAGGAAGTTGCGTCTCGATACGGTGGCAACGGGATCGGTTCTGGTCTTGTTCGGCATGTCAGGGTCTCGCTCCGGGGATTTTATGGGCCGACAACTGAATCCATTATTGCGAGCGGTATTACCCCGTCATGACATTCGCCATACTTTCCGGGATGGCGAAGCCGATCAACCCGCCGCCGCCCTCAGCGTGACCACGTCACGCCGCGGCGGTGCGCCAAACATGCGCGCATATTCGCGGCTGAATTGCGATGCGCTTTCGTAGCCGACCTGGAACGCAGCCGTCTCTGCATTGGCCGCGTCCGTCAGCATAAGCCGCCGCGCTTCGAGCAGGCGCAACTGCTTCTGGTACTGCAGGGGCGTCATCGATGTCAGCGTCTTGAATTGCCGATGAAACGACGACGGACTCATCTGCGCCTGCAGCGCGAGCTCCTTGATGCGCACCGCTTCAGCAAAACGGTTGCGCAACGAGTGGATCACGCTGATGACACGGTGTGCGTGACTGCTGCCGAGCACGATCGCCGCGACATCGGCGGCACGCGGGCCCGTGAGCAGCCAGTAACAGATTTCACGCATGATCGATGGATAAAGCATCGGGATGGCTTGCGGCGTGCCGATCAGGCGCATCAGACGCAATGCGCAATCAGCGAGCGGCCCGTCGAAGTCGGTGACAAAGACGCCGTGCGCCGATTCGCCGTTCGCACCGGCCTCCGGATGGATCGCGCCTTCGGTCGTGGCCAGCCCTTCGAACACATCGCGCATCACGGCCAGGTCGAATTCGACCACGATGCCAAGAAACGGCTCCGTTCTGCTCGCTTCGACCACGCGCCCGACCGCTGGCATCTCGACGCTGACGACCAGCGCCTGACCGGCATGATAATGGAACCGCTGATTGCCGAAGATCGTCCATTTCGTGCCCTGCACGACGATGCACAACGCCGGCTTGAAAATGAGGTGCGACGGCTGCTTTTCGCGATTCGAGCGCAGGATCATCACGCCCTTCACGGGCGTCAGGTAGGGGCCGTCACCGGGCTGGGCGTCGGTGTAACGGGTGACGGCTTCAAGCAGGGCATCGTTGGACATGGGCGGAAATCTTTGGGCGCTGGAACCACGATCATATAGGCGTTTCGAGAAGAAAACGCGCGACAGGATCAGGCAAGAAGTGTCCAGGTTCGGGCATTCTGATCTTTGCCTGGCGCGCGTATCGTTGGTCGGACACGAACCCAGTGAAACACAACGGAGTCCATCAATGCCTGATCAAAACACCCCGAAGATCGCAATCGTCACGGGCGGCAGCCGCGGCCTCGGCCGCAACACGGTACTGAACCTGGCGAAGCGCGGTATCGATTCGATCTTCACGTATCACTCGAATCGCGCCGAAGCCGATCAGGTCGTTGCAGCAGTGCGCGAAGCAGGACGCAACGCAGGACGCAACGCGATCGCCATTCAACTCGATACCGCCAACACCGCCTCCTTCGATACCTTCACGCAAAACGTTCGTGACGCGCTCTCAAAGCTGGGCGCAGAGCGTTTCGATTTTCTTGTCAACAACGCGGGCACGTCGTTGCACAAAGCGTTTCACGAGACCACCGAAGCCGAACTGGACGCCGTCTACGCGGTCCATTTCAAGGGCGTGTTTTTCCTCACGCAAAAGCTGCTGCCGCTCATCAACGATGGCGGCCGCATCGTGAATATCTCTTCGGGTCTCGCGCGGTTTTCGTTTCCCGGAAGCAGTGCGTATGCGTGCATGAAGGGCGCGGTCGAGGTGCTCACGCGTTATCTCGCGAAAGAACTCGGCGAGCGCCGCATTACCGTCAACACGGTGGCGCCCGGCGCGATCGCGACGGATTTCAGCGGCGGCATGGTCCGCGACAATCCGGACCTGAACAAGCTGATTGCCGGCATGACATCGCTTGGCCGCGTGGGTCATCCCGACGATATCGGCCCGATGATCGCGGCGCTTCTCTCCGACGATAACCGCTGGGTCAACGCGCAGCGCATCGAGGTATCGGGCGGCATGATCATCTGATCCGCTGCGCCCGGTGTTTCATATCAAGGGCAGCGTGAGCCGGATATGCTCGGCGAACACCTTGATCAGATGCGACGGGCGTGCCCGCTCGAACTTCAGCGTAATGCCGATGCCGGGCAACGCGGGAAGTCCGGGATCGCCATTGAGAATGCAGAGATCCGGCGCGACGGCCGTCTGCGTGATGACGGCCACGGCCTGCCCCGAGCGGACCAGGGCCGTAAGACCGGCAAGACTGCTGCTCGCATAAGCGATGCGATACGCCCTGCCCGCGCGCTGCAACGCTTCGCAGGCCGCGACGTGATCGAGCGTGTCCGGATCGGAAAGCGCCAGCGGCAACGGGTCGAAGTGCGCGGCGTCCAGTCCCGGATAACCCACCCAGACCAGCGGCTCACGGCGGATGATGTCGTCGTTCGGGGCACTCTCCGGTAGCGAAATCATCGCCAGGTCCAGCGCATGCATGTCCAGTTGTTCGAGCAATCGAGGCGTGGGCGCGCATACGACCTCCACCAGCGCATCCGGGTGCCGGCTCGAAAACTGCCGCAGCAAATGCGGCAGGAAAACCGTGGCGTAGTCGTCCGGACATCCAAAGCGAATCGTTCCCGACAAGCCTTTGCCGGACAGATCGGCCATTGCTTCGTCGTGCATGCGCAAAATGCGTTGGGCGTGGATCAGCAGGCGTTCGCCGGGGTTGGTCAATACCACGCCGCGACCTGTGCGCTGAAACAGCGGCTGATCGACGATCTCTTCAAGACGCTTCATCTGCTGGCTCAGCGCGGACTGGGTCCGGCCAATCCGGCTGGCCGCGTGGCTGAGCGTCCGGACTTCGGCCACGACGGTGAACGAACGCAGCAGGTCGATTTCGAGTGAAAGGCTCAAGGTATAAGACTCGCTTCTATCTTCCATTAAAACTATTCGATTCTATGAAACCAGAGAGCGAACTAGACTGCAAGCTATTCCGCCTATTCCGCTTGTCTAGGTTTTATTCCTGCCATTCGCCAAGGAGCAGCAACGTGTCCCGAAACGACGATGAAACCTTCTGGCATAACGCCAGACATCACCTCATCCGCTACGGCGGCACCTTCGAGCCGTTGATCATCGAGCGTGCCAAAGGCAGCTTCGTCTACGACGCAGACGGCCGCGCGATCCTGGACTTCACATCGGGGCAAATGAGCGCGGTGCTCGGGCACAGCCATCCTGAGATCGTGTCGGTCATCAACGAATACGCCGGCAAGCTCGACCACCTCTTCAGCGGCATGCTGTCCCGGCCAGTGGTCGATCTCGCGACCCGCCTCGCCGACATCACGCCCGAAGGACTCGACCGCGCACTGTTGCTGAGCACGGGCGCGGAATCGAACGAAGCCGCGATCCGCATGGCGAAGCTGGTCACGGGCAAGTACGAAATCGTAGGGTTTGCGCAGTCCTGGCACGGCATGACGGGCAACGCGGCATCCGCGACCTACAGCGCCGGTCGCAAGGGCGTCGGCCCGGCGGCCGTCGGCTCGTACGCGATTCCCGCGCCGTTCCTGTACCGGCCGCGTTTCGAGCGCAATGGCGAATACGATTACCTGGCGGAGCTGGACTATGCTTTCGATCTGATCGACCGGCAGTCCAGCGGGAATCTCGCGGCGTTCATCGCTGAGCCGATTCTCAGTTCCGGCGGGATCATCGAATTGCCGGTTGGCTATATGGCAGCGCTGAAACGCAAATGCGAGGAGCGCGGCATGCTGCTGATCCTCGATGAAGCGCAGACCGGCATCGGCCGAACGGGCACCATGTTCGCCTGCGAGCGCGATGGCGTCACGCCCGACATCCTGACGTTATCGAAGACGCTGGGCGCCGGTTTGCCGCTCGCAGCCGTCGTCACGTCCGCCGCGATCGAGGAGCGCGCGCACGAGCTCGGTTACCTGTTCTATACGACCCACGTGTCCGATCCGCTTCCCGCGGCCATCGGCTTGCGTGTGCTGGACGTAGTCGAGCGCGAGGGGCTGGTTGCGCGTGCGAACGTGATGGGCGATCGGCTTAGACGGGGCCTTTCGGGTCTGATGGAACGTTTCGATTGCATCGGCGATATTCGCGGGCGTGGCCTGCTTCTCGGCATGGAGATCGTCAAGGATCGCCGCACGAAAGAACCCGCCGATGGGCTCGGCGCCAAGATCACGCGCGAGTGCATGAATCTCGGGCTCAGCATGAACATCGTGCAGTTGCCCGGCATGGGCGGCGTATTCCGGATCGCGCCGCCGCTGACCGTTCACGAAGATGAAATCGATCTTGGCCTTGACCTGCTCGGCAAAGCGATCGAGCGTTCGCTGTAATCACGAATGGGGCAAGTCGGCAGCCGTGAAGACAGTTCGCCCGAGCCGGATCTCGAGACGCAGGTCCGGCTCGCGTTCGACAATCTCAACGCGATTCTGGCGGCGGCCGGATGCACATTCGACGACGCGGTCGACGTCACGGTCTTCATGGTCGACCCGGAATCGAAGTTCGAGACAATCTGGAAGGTCGTATCCGAGTACTGGGGCGACGCGCCGCATCCGACACTGACTGCGGTCGGCGTGACCTGGCTCTATGGCTTTCAGTTCGAGATCAAGGTGATCGCGAAGTTGCCGGAGAATGCTGAGGCCTGATTGACCGGAGTACGGCCCTCCTACGTGCCGGGAGAACTGCCTCCCGAACCGGCGAGACAGGTTTCACTCAGGAAATCGATGACTTCCTGAATGACGTCCACGCTTGCCGAGTAGTAAATGAACGTCCGCTCGCGGCGCGCGATCACAAGCTTCGCGCGGCGCATGTCCTTCAAATGGAAAGACAGGCTGGACGGAACAATTCCCAGCTTTCCGGAGATCTCGCCGGCAGACAATCCGCGCGGCCCCGTGCCGGCGAGCACCCTGAAAATGGCCAGTCGCGACTCGTGCGATATGGCGCTTAGCGCAAGCATCCTGGCATCTGCGTCCATTTTTATCGTTCGTCGTGATCGACTCGCCAGCCTGTGGGTTCGCTGCTCAAACCTGTGCCATGCCGCCATCGACGGGAAGATCGATCCCCGCGACAAAGCTGCTTTCGTCCGATGCCAGGAACAACGCGGCAGCCGCAAGCTCCTCCGGGCGTCCCATGCGGCCAAGAGGAATGACTTGCGCGAAGGACTCGCGCAGCTTGTCCGATTCTTCCTTCGTCTCGAACTGCGAGTCGATGATCGGCGTATCCACTGGTCCCGGACTCAGCGTATTCACGCGAATGCCGCGATCCTTGAGTTCGAGCGTCCAGGTCCGTGCAAACGAACGGACCGCCGCCTTGGACGCGCTGTACGCGCCGTAAGACTGGAAAGCCTTCACATTGGCAATGGAGGACACGAGGATGATCGACCCGCCTTGGCGCATCAAGGGCAACGCCTTTTGCACCGTGAACAGCAGGCCCTTTGTGTTGATACCGAAGATTTTATCGAAATGCTCCGGGCTGATCTGATCAATGCCCTGCAACTCGATAAACCCCGAATTCGCGAACAACACGTCGATCACACCCCTGGTTTCCCTGACCTTGGCGTACAGCCGATCGAGATCGTCCGGATGGGTAACGTCACCCTGAACCGCTGTGACATTCCGGCCGATTGCTTCGACAGCTTTATCGAGTTCCGCCTGCCGCCGCCCGGTGATAAAGACGTGCGCGCCCTCTTCAGCAAACCGCTTTGCTGTCGCGAAACCGATACCACTGCTGCCACCCGTGATGACCGCGACTTTGCCTTGTAACCTGGACATGATGATTCCCATTTAGAACGTTGTATGCGTGTCGGGCGGTCTTGCCCGACCCCGTGGCAAAGTTATCGAGTTCATCTGGGAACGGCTACGGGCGCTTTCGAATAACGCGAATTCCGCGCGGGAATAAATGCAACTCACCGCGCTCCATGCCCTCTGGGAATGAATGTTATGCGTACGACATGCCTTCCGGATCGTAGGGCCGCGGAAGATGATCTGATCCGTCGGACGCGGATCATCCACTCGCACAGCAAGGGGTACACATGGCACTTCAGGAAAAACTCGACGCCTTGAAGGCGGACTTCAAGGGCGGAAAAGCACCATACTTCGCACCGCCGGAAATTCATCCGGTAATGGAGCGGGCGACTGCGGAACTCATCGCATCGGGTCAGGCACGCCACGCATTGAAAGCCGGCGATATTGCACCGGAATTCACACTGAACGATTCGGACGGCGAACGGGTTTCATCGGCCGCGTTGCTTGCGAAAGGGCCGCTCGTGGTCAGCTTTTATCGCGGCGTGTGGTGCCCTTATTGCAACCTCGAACTTCAGGCGCTCGAAACGTCGCTTGCCGCTTTCAAGGAACACGGCGCCAGTCTGGTCGCCATTTCGCCGCAGAATGCAGTGAATAGCCGCAAGTCGATTCGAACAAACAATCTGAGCTTCCCGATTCTGATCGATACACATAACGATGTGGCCGCGGCATTCGGAATCCGTTTCGCACTTCCGGACTATCTGGTCGATCTCTATCAATCTTTGAAGAACGACCTGCCAGCTTTCAATAGCGACGCTAGCTGGACTTTACCGATGCCGGCGCGATATGTGATTGGACAGGACGGCACGATCCTGTATTCGGAGGTGAACCCGGACTACACGTATCGGCCGGAACCTGACGACATGCTTCCCGTGCTTCGCCAGCATGGAGTCACGGCGGGCGAGTCCGACCAGCGCACCAGGATGTGACGTCGCCCTGGCCATCGCAATACGTCATCCGACGTGCGAGTCCACACCGGCCAGGGTTTCTTCAACGAACGCCACAAACGCCCTCGCTTTCGCGCTCGCCATGCGTCCAGTCGGGAAAAGCGCCCAGAGATCGACGCCGGGAAGGCCCCAGTCGTCGAGCACGGATACGACTTCCCCACTTGCAAGTTCGGGCGCCAGCATCCACTCGGAGACGACCGCCAGGCCCATGCCGGCGAGCACCGCCGCCCGGACGCCCTCCGCGGCCGTGACCCGGACGCGTCCCGAAACCACAACAGACGTCTCGGCCGCGCCGCGTGCGAACGACCACGCCGATCCACCGCCGCCCTGCTCGTAGATGACGGCCTGATGCATGGACAGATCCGCCGGCGTCAGCGGTGTGCCCGCTTTCTCGAAGTACGCAGGCGTTCCGACTACCTTGCGCGGGCTCGTGCCAAGCTTGCGCGCGGTCATGGTCGAATCGTTCAGCGCGCCCATTCGCAAGGCGACATCGACGCCACGTTCGAGCAGGTCGACGTTTTCATCGTCCAGAATGATGTCGATGCTCAGCTCCGGATTGGCCTCCAGAAAAACCGGCAGCCTGGGAACGATGTGAAGCCGCGCAAAGGTCACGGCCGCTGATACCCTGAGGCGCCCGGCCAACCTGCTGGCGGCGCCCTTGGCCGCGAAATCGGCTTCATCGGCCTGCAGGATCGCGCGTCTTGCGTGCTCGTAGTAGGCCTGACCCGCCTCCGTTGGCGTGAGGCCGCGGGTGGACCGGAGCAACAGGCGAACGCCCAGGCGATCCTCAAGCTGAGCGATCGCTTTCGATACCGCCGGCTGCCCGACATCGAGAAGCCTCGCGGCTGCCGAAAACGATCCGGATTCGACCACGGATACGAACGTCTCCATTCCAGTCATTCGGTCCACCGTGCGCCCCCTTCTGTCATGTCGCGTCGGCCAGGCATCAGCATGCCGCACTCGAGTCCCGCTTCACCGCCACGCATTTGATCTCGACCAGCAAGCCCGGATGCGCGAGCTCGGATACGCCGATCGAGGTCCACGCGCATGTGCCGCGTGGAAAGACGCGGTTCTTCACCTCCCGGAATACCGGCATATGTGTGCTCATCTGCACGTGGTACGTCGTCATATCGACAACGTCTTCGAACGTGCAACCGGCCGCTTGCAACACCGTGCGCAGATTTATCCAGCATGCCAGGAACTGCGCCTCGGGATCGGCGATCACTTCCAGGTCAGCCGTGCGCCCAACTTGGCCAGCGCAGAAAACGATGGCGCCGACCTTTACGGCCGGCGCATATCCTGCACGGGCGACGATATTTTGCATCGCCGAAGGGACGATCACTTCGCGGTCTGTCATGTGATGTTTCCGTTACGGGATTGAGGCAGTCATGGGTTCAAGGGTCCTTCACTACGGACTGAATTATGACCGCTTATGGACAATACCGAGCGGAGACACTGAGCGCGAAGATGTGTTATCCCGCCGTTCCCGAATACGCGGCTCTCAGCGCCGCGACATCGAACTTCACCATTTTCATCATGGCTTCGGCAACACGCGTGGCCTTTGTGTGTTCGGAGTCGGCCATCATTTCGATGAGATCGCCAGGAATGATTTGCCACGAGACGCCAAAGCGGTCTTTCAGCCATCCGCACGCCTCGGGCGCGCCGCCGCCTTCGAGCAGCGCGTTCCAGTAACGGTCGAGTTCTTCCTGATCATCACAATTGACCATGAACGATACCGAGTGATTGAACGGGTCGCCTCCGCCCGAACTCATGGCGATAAACGGCTGCCCGAAGAGGACGAACTCGACGACCTTCGTTGAACCGGCGCTTGTCACCGCGGTTTTCCGGACGACGTGCGAGTCCGGGAAAATACCTGCATAGAATGCGGCGGCTTCCTCTGCTTCGTTCGAGTACCAAAGAAACGGCGTGATTTTTTGAATCGACATTGCAATCTCCTGTCAGTGTTGACTGAATGCGTGGTTAAGCCCATTGCGTTATACACATCTCTGATCGGTGGTCGCTGAGCGCAGAGAAACATGTTTACTTTCAATGACATGGAGTGGGGGCTTGTAAACTTTCGGCAAATCGCGTTTACTTTCGCTTTTTGAGTGAACGTATTGGTCACCGAAACGACGCCCTGGACCCAGACGGAATTCGAGCAACTCGAGCTCGGCGATGCGCGCCTGAACAAGCGAGCGAGGCTTTTGATGCAACGATTGGCGGCCGACCCGATGGCCAGTGTCCCCAAGGCATGCCAGGGTTGGGGCGAGACGATGGCGGCGTACCGCTTCTTCGACAACGAGAACGTCGACTGGCACGCGATTCTCGAGCCCCATTGGCAGCACACGCAAAAGCGGATGGAAGCGCATCGTGTGGTGCTGTGCCTGCAAGACACCACGGAGCTGGACTTTAACGGTCAAGGCACGTTCGGACTCGGACCACTGAGCTATGAGGCCCAGCGCGGCATGTATCTGCATCCGACCTACGCGGTCACGCCGCAGCGCGAGCCCTTGGGTATTTTGGACGCGTGGATGTGGGCGCGCGAGAAGAAGGACGAATCGGGCAAGCGCGGCGGGCTGAAGGAAAGTCTGCGTTGGATCGAGGGGTATGAACGCATTGCCGAGATGGCACCGAGCCTGCCATCCACGCGCCTGGTGTACGTGGCGGACCGCGAAGCGGACCTGATGGCGCTCATGGAGCGCGCCCAAGCACTGGGTACGCCGGCCGACTGGCTGGTACGTGCCACGCATAACCGCTGCTTGCCGGAGGGAGACAAGCTGTGGGACCGCGCGACCCGTGGCGAATCCATCGGGCAGATCAGCTTCACAATGGCCTCGCGTCATGGTGTCAAGGCACGCACGGTGCGCCAGCACCTGTGGATGCAGCGCGTAGAGTTGCCCACAGGCCGAGGCAAGTGCGTGGCGGCCACCTGTCTGGTCGCGCGCGAGTTTGATGCGCCCGCGGGAGTCAAGCCGATCGAATGGCGCTTGCTGACCAACCGCGTGGCGACGACCTCGGAAGAGGCGATCGAATTGATCGACTGGTATCGAACGCGCTGGGAAATTGAGATGTTGTTCAACATCTTGAAGAATGCTTGCCGCGTCGAGGCGCTTCAGCTCGGCTCGATCGAACAGCTCGAGCGCGCATTGGCGCTGTTCCTGGTAGTGGCTTGGCGCGTGGCCTATCTGATGCGGCTGGGACGCACTTGCCCCGATCTGGACGCGCATCTTTTCTTTGATCCAGACGAAATTCGCAGTGCCTACCTGTTCACGAAAGTACCCCGTCCGACCCAGCCCAAGCTCAATGAAGTATTGCGCCTGATCGCACGCCTGGGGGGATTCCTCGGACGCAAAAGCGACGGCGAACCCGGCGCGAAAACGATCTGGCTCGGACTCAGGGAAGTTCATATTGCCGCAAAAACACTGCGCCTATTACGCGAAGCCGACGGCGACGACACTTGTGTATAACGCGATGGGTTAAGCCGCATACCGCCATTGAGACGACGAAGGAAGGCCATCGAGATCGACATGCGCCGGCTGAATTTTTTTTCGCTAGCGAACATTCGCAGCCGCGCGATGCTTCCGAATCCGGACGACTTATCGAATCAAACCGCGAGTGGACCGGACGAGAAATTCATGGAACGGTTTGACTTCGGCGTGGACGCTTGCAATCTCGGCGATCTCCGGCTTCGCTTCCTCGAGCGTCTTGCCGCTTCGGTAGAGCACCTTGTAGGCGTTCCGGATGGCGTGGATCGCTTCCTTGCTGAAGCCGCGGCGCTGCAGGCCCGTAGTGTTCACCCCGTTCGGTGAAGCGTGATTGCCCTGGGCAATGATGAACGGCGGCACGTCTTGAGCCACGCCGGAACAGCCGCCCACCATGACGTGCGCTCCGATGACACAAAATTGGTGGACCGCGCACATCCCGCCGATGATCACGTAGTCATCCACAATCACGTGTCCGCCCAGCGTTGCGTTATTTGCCAGAATGCAATGATTGCCGACAATGCAATCGTGCGCCACGTGCGCATTGACCATCAGCAGGTTGTCGCTGCCGATCCTGGTGATGCCGCCGCCCTGGACCGTGCCTCGATGTATCGTGACGCTCTCGCGGATCTTGTTACGGTCGCCTATTTCTACTTGCGTCGGTTCCCCGGCGTATTTCAAATCCTGATTGTCCTCGCCGATCGTAGCGAAGGGGTAGATGGTGTTGTCTCGACCCATCCGCGTATGTCCACTTACAACCACATGGGACTTGAGGATCGTTCCCGCGCCGATCGCGGCATCGCTGCCAATGATGCAGTAGGGACCAATACGCACGCCGGCGCCTATTACAGCGCCGTCTTCAATAACCGCAGTCGGATGGATGACAGCCGTTGCATCGATCATCAATGTTGCCTCGCAAAAACGCCGCCCTCGGTGTCGTGGCAAGAAGCTCGATGACGGCTGGGTACAAGGCGATTATATTGACCCTTTGCACACGCTGCCGATGCCCTTTCGTTTCGCTGTCGTTAAGGGCCTCCGGCGCCGCAGAAAGAGCACCGGCACAGTGCTGGACCAGACGCTCATGGTAGAGGTTTTTCGTCTTGCGAAAAAAAGAAAGGCCAAGCGGGCGTTTTTTGAAGCAAGACATGCAGAAGCGCCAATCACCCATCGGCTCGCCAGGATTTTCCTGCCGTGCAACAGCGCAAACTGTCAATCCGGGCATGGTCGCGGTCGTGAACTGAACGTCTGTCGCAACTCACTGCGACCGGCCGCCGTTTCCGACAGCAATCGTTCAATCCCCTGTCTCCGCATCTGTCCAGGCAGAGACTTCGAACCCGCTTCGCCCGGCAATCGTGGCAGAATCAAGCTGCCTTCGGAACCATCCAACCACTCAACAAATCACGAATGTCCCTTCATACCTGGTTTCTTTTCGCGACGGCGTATCTCGTCACCACGATTTCACCCGGTCCCAACGTTCTACTCGTGATCCGTAACACGGTCAGGTACGGAAGTCGGGGAACCGCTTCCACGATCGCCGGGAACCTGCTGGCTCAACTGGTGGTGGTCATCCTCGTTGCGCTGGGCGTGGGCGCCGTGCTGACTGCGATGCCCCCGCTATTCGTCGGCATGAAAGTGATCGGTGCTCTCTATCTCATGTACCTCGGCGTGAAGCAGTTAAGAAGCCAGGCGCCTAAGGCGACGCCTGCTGCCAACGCTCAGTTTGCACACGTGTTGAACAAAGGGAAGTTATTCCGGGAAGCGGTTCTGGTTTCAGGCAGCAATCCCAAAACGCTTATTTTCCTGTCGGCTTTCATGCCACAGTTCGTCACCCATGATCGTCCGTTGCCCGGGCAGTTCATCGTCATGTATTTGACCGTCGCTGCAATCGTGGTGCTTGTCCACACGATCTACTCGGTGAGCGTCCGTCGCTTTCACGACGGACTTGGGACGAGTCGCTGGCTGGACGCAGTAAAACGCAGCAGCGGACTGGTGTTTTTCGCCCTCGGTATCAAGCTGCTGGCGGCCAAGCGCGTTTGATGCTAAACGGGCGGATTGGGCCGCCATTGGTCGAGCCGCGTCGGGCAGAAGACGATCCAAAGCCGCCCCTTGGTTTGCTTCGAAGCCAATTACTTATGGCCCGAAAACGCCTGCTTCATCGAGCATGTCGACCAGCCCTTCCGGATAGACAGTCTCAGTCGTGCTGGCCAGTTCTTCCCGGCCCGACCACCGGTGATCGGCCATCACTTCGCTCTCTTGCGCCGTCCAACCATCACGTCCCCATCATGTTTAACTCAGTAGTCATAGGCTGGTTCATTGCGATTGCTTTCCAATGTCTTGAAATGGTCACTTGCGTCACGGTCAGCATATCCCGCTAAGATACATTCTTCCTCTTAAATGCATCTGTCCATGACTACGTTAGCCAATCGCCCCAACACCGCGCTTGTCGTCATCGATCTTCAGAATGAAGTCGTTGCAAACGCATACCGACGGCATCAAGTGCTCGACTCAGTCCGGATACTTATTGAAAAGGCGCGCAGCGCCCGGGCCCCGGTTGTCTGGGTTCGCCATGCCGACGAGGAGCTGCACGCGGGCAGCGAAGCGTGGCAGATCGTTTCTGAACTTGCTCCGGCATCAGGGGAAGCGATCATCGAAAAAAGTTATCGCGATGCGTTCGAAGGCACCGATCTGGAACAGGTGCTGGCGGCGCTTGGCGTTGGCAAGCTCATCGTTGCGGGCGCACAGACCGATATGTGCATTCGCTCGACGCTGCATGGGGCACTCGTGCGCAGCTATGACGCAACGCTCGTCGGCGATGCCCATACGACCGAAGACAGGACGCAAAGGGGCGCACCCTCGCCGGCCGCCGTGATCCGGCACACCAATCTGTACTGGAGCAACCAGAAGGCGCCTGGCCGATCGGGTGAAGTCATCGAGACGAAAGACATCGATTTCACGCGCAGCGTTTCGCAAACATAAGCCGTTTGCGTTCCAGACCGCGTTTCCATGCGCGTCACCCTACTCATGCCCGCTGGATCGCTCCCGCAACCGCACGAACAGCAAGCAGGTATCCATCGACACCCAGCCCGCAGATCACACCGCGCGCCGCCAGTGAGATCAGTGAATGCCGATACTGCTCGTCGCGCTGATGGATGTTGGTGATATGCACCTCGATCACCGGCTGGCGAATCAGCTTGACTGCGTCGAGCACCGGTATCGACGCAAACGAGAACCCCGCCGGGTTGATGACAACGGCCGCATCCTTTTCAAAGGCTTCCTGCAGCCAGTCGACCATCACGCCTTCGTGATTCGTCTGGCGAAACTCGCATTCGAGGCCGAGTTCGCTCGCGAGCGCTTCAGTACGTTCTTTTACCTGGGCAAGAGTCGTCGTGCCGTACAGGTGCGGCTCGCGCTTGCCCAGCATGTTCAGGTTGGATCCGTTCAGCACATAAACAAGTGGCTTCATTTGCGTTGCCTGCATTTCAGTGAGAGGGAGATTGCGTAGATGCATGCACCGATGATCCGATTACTTCCCTTGCAGAGTCGACCCGGTTCAAGTCGATACCCAGCGTTTCGGGCGCGGTCAGAATCGCGGCCAGGGAAATGACGTTGAATGTGACGCACACGGCGACGACACCCCACGGCGAGCCGTTACAAAGGGCGAAGAGCCACACCGCAACAACGGGCATGGGACCGCCTGCAATCAGGTTGGCGCCGGTGTACGCCAGCGCCGAGCCTGAGTAGCGCACATTGGTCGGGAACGCTTCGGCGAATGCAACCGGCTGGATGCCGCTTTGAAACTGAGTGAAGCCGAGAAAGAAGCCCATTGCCGCAAGCATGGGCACGAAACTCTTGGTATCCAGGATCTGGAAGTACACGAACAACATCAGCAAGGTGGCGATCGAACCTATCGCCAGCGCTTTCTTGCGGCCGATCCGGTCGCTCAGCATGCCGCCGGCCAGCGCGCCGACGATCGCACACACGTTGGCCCCCATCAAGAGCAGAAAGCCAGTCTGCTTCGGCACGCCCAGCGTTTTCGTGACGTAACTCAGCGAGAACACGACGATCAGATAAAAGATCGCAGCGGGGCCGCAAAAGAACAGCATCCACCGAAGCACTGTGCGCCAGTGAAGGCGCAGCGCATCGCGCAGCGGACTACCCACGCGCACGACTTCGGTTTTTCGAAGCGCGACGAATGCAGGGGTCTCGCCGACTCGCAGCCGGATGTAGATTCCGACGATCACGAGAATGAAGCTCAGGAGGAACGGGATGCGCCAGCCGTATGCATCGAACGCTTGCGCCGACATCACCGATGACAGCGCGAGCAGGACGCCGTTGGCCATGATCTGGCTGAGCGGCGAGCACAACCCGAGAAGGCCGGAGTATTTGCCGCGCCGATCGGAACTTGCGTGTTCGATCGCCATCAACTGCGCGCCCGTCGATTCACCGCCCAGCGCAAAACCCTGCAGGATGCGCAGCACTACGAGCAGTAACGGCGCCCATACACCGATGCTTGCGTAGGTCGGCAGCAGGCCCATCAGCATCGAGCACACACCCATGATGGTGACAGTACCGAGCATCAGGTTGCGTCGTCCCATCTTGTCGCCGAGATAACCGCAAATGATGGCGCCCAGCGGTCGCGCCGCGAGTCCGACGCCGAACGTTGCAAGCGAAGCCAGCAATGCGGACGTCGAATCCATCGAAGGGAAAAACAGCTTGGGCAAGACGGTAGCGGCCAGTGCGCCGTATAACGTGAAGTCAAACCATTCGAGTGCCGTCCCGACAGCGGCGGCGGTCACTGCGCGCGTGCGCATCGCCTGTTGCGCGGGTAAGTGCGATTGCTGATTCATGTTGTCTCCGTTTCCAAACCGGTGTTGGCGCCGCGTCGCGAACCTGGTTTTTAGTCGCGCGTGGTCCGTGTTTTTTGTCATGCGTCCCGTGATACCGCTGTGGAAAAGCATCCGGCCGGGCTGCATACGGCACAGACTACCAGCGTGGCCGGGACGGTATTCCAGGGTGGAATGTCATTCCGTATCGTGCAATCATGGGTACTCTGTCGAGTGGAAGGGAGTCTTCATGCCGGGCGTGACCGAAAGAACTCTGTCGGTGCTGGAATTTCTCGCGACTCAAATGGAAGGGACGCCGCTTGCGTTGATCTCGGACCAACTCGAGATTCCTCGCAGCGCGTGCCATCGCCTGCTCGTCGATCTCAAGCAATGCGGCTATGTCCGTCAGTTACGCGAGCATGGCGACTATGTGCTGACCACGAAGCTCGCAGGACTGGGCCTCAGTTATCTGGCGACCTCCGGCATCATCGACATTGCGCAAACGCTGCTCGACCGGCTCGCGGAAACATCCGGCGAGCTTGTACGGCTCGCTATCGTCGACGGAGACAGGCTGACGTGGGTCGCCAAGGCGCAGGGTGCGCTAAAGGGGCTGCGGTATGACCCGGACATGGGCATGGACACCGTTCTCTCGTGCAGCGCGACGGGGCACGCCTGGATGATGACAATGACCGATGAGCGTGCGCTCGAACTGGTGACGCGCCAGGGGTTCGGGCAACCAAAGCAATACGGGCCGAGAGCGCCGACTACCGTGAAGGCGCTCCTGGCGTTCGTCGATGCGGCCCGCGCCCGTGGCTACGCTACGATTTACGAAGTGTTCGCGCCGGGGATGACGGCGATGGCCGCTCCGGTTCAACGACGGGGCTATCCTGCGATCGGGGTGATCAGCATTGCAGGCCCCGCTGTCCGGCTGACGGAAAAGCGTATGACAACACTTGGCCCTGCACTTGTATCGGCTGCAACCGAACTCGCGGCTGCAAGCCTGGCGTCTCCGCTATTTGGCCGGATGCGTTAGTGTCTCGTACGAACGAAGAATCTGAAACCACCTATACCTCCCATGTCCGACCTGCGCAACCTGACGTTTGAACATCTGCTCAACTACATAGCCGTCGTCGAAACAGGTTCGTTCACGCGCGCAGCGCAGCGGCGCGGCATTGGCAAGACGACAGTCAGCGACAGCATCCAGCGGCTGGAACTGCAACTGGGTGCGAGCCTCATCGTCCGAACCACACGGCGGATCAGCGTGACGGAGGCAGGCGCTTCATTCTTTGAGACATGTCGTGAAATCGTGCGTCTCGCCGACGAAGCCATGTCCGTCGTCAGCCCATCGCAAGACGAGCTGCGTGGAACATTGCGGGTTGCGTCATCGGTCGAGTACAGCGCGGTCGTCCTCGCTCCGGTCCTGGCCCGGATACAAAGAGCACATCCGGCGCTGCGCATCGAGATGGTATCTGCCGACCGCCTGATCGATTTGATAACGGACGGCGTCGATGTGGCGATCCGTCTTACCGAACTTGCTGACTCTAGTCATCACGCAGTGCGCATTGGCGAATATTCGAAGTGGCTGGTCGCCAGTCCCGACTTTGTCTTGCGTAACCCGCTTCCGGAACAGATCGACGACGCAGCCACCCTCGCCTTCGTCGGGCTCTCAGTCCTGCCCCATCCCGCGCGTTTCAAGGCGCATCGCGCGGATGGAGCAACGCGCGAGATCAATTTCTCTGCCAGCGTGCTGGCCGACACCGTCTACGCATGCCGTGCGGCTGCAGCCGAAGGCGCCGGCATTGCGCTATTGCCCGATTTCTCGGTGCTTGCAGATCTGGCCACGGGTCGGCTGGTTCGCGTGTACCCCGACTGGTCGACGACATCCACGGCGATCCATGCGTTGATTCCGCCGGGCAAGCATACGGCGCCGAAAACCCGGGTGTTCATCGATATGCTCAAGGCCGATCGCGGCGTTGCATGACGATGGCCGGCTGCACACCTGTGCGCTACGCCATTGCGTGCCATTCATGCTGCGCCAGCCAGATGACCATGACGGAGCAGGATGACTGTCGGCACTTCGGCATACGGTGCGTGCGTGGCACCCGGATGCAGACGCAACCACGTTCCAGCAGGATAGCGTTCCTCAGCATTCCTTATTTCCCCGCTTAGAATGAATAGCTCTTCGCCGCTCGGATGCGTGTGATCGCGGGTCTGCGCGCCCGGTTCCCAGGCGACGAGGCTGATATGCTGAACGCCGCTTGCGAGCGCAACAACACGCATCCGCGGATTGACTCCCTCACGCCAAGCCCGCTCTCGCGCCGTGCGAAGCAGCGGATGACACACCGAAGCACATGCCTGGCGATATACAAGCAAGCGTGCACCGCTCTCGCCTGCGCGTACGACAGTCGCATTGCACAGGATCAGGAAATCATAGGTGTGGAGCGAATGGTCGTCGGTTTCGGCATCGCCTTGAAGTACGTATAGATCATGGCGCTGGCCGGCATCCAGCGTATATGTCGCAAAGGGGGCGAGGTCGACCACACCTACCCATTGCGCGTCTGCAGCATGCGTCAGATGTGTGATCTCGCATGTGCCTCGCGGCGATGCATCGAGATCGACCCAGGCTCGTTCGATCGATTGTGTTTGCATGTCTGCTCCTTGCTCCGCTGATGCGATCTTTGGCTCGGCCGGTTGACCGTCGAAGCGATTGTGCGCAATCACACGGCATGCTGGAAGAGGGCAAAGCGGCAAGACAGAATCCGTGTTTTGCGGACAATGCCGACGGCCAAATCCCATTGTCCGTAAATGGCGGATTCTGTATCGCCACCGCGCCTGCTTATCACGTGCGACGTCCTCCAAGACAATTCGATGACCGAAATTCATTCGAGTTTCATTACGGAGGACCATCGTGAACACATCCGCTTCATTGAGCATGTCCGGCACGTCCGCCTCGCTTCGGGCAACAGGCGCAGTCGCTTTTACGGTCCTTTCGTGGGCTGCGGCGTTTCCTTTCATCCGGCTCGGTTTGCATGGACTTTCGCCAATGCAACTGGCAGCCGCGCGCTTCGCAACAGCGGCGGTCCTGGTCGTGGGCTGGCTTGTTTATCGGCGGCCGAAAAGACCTTCGCTGCGCGATTCGATGCTCTTCGCCCTGTCCGGTTTTCTTGGCATCGCAAGCTATAACGCGCTCCTGAATACTGCGGAGCTGACGGTTGCGCCGGGCGCAGCGGCCTTCATCATGAGCACGTCGCCCATCTTTACCGCCCTCCTGGCGGCCGTTTTCCTTCGTGAAAAGATCAACCTATGGGGTTGGCTCGGCTCGCTGTTCAGCTTTGCAGGCATTGGGCTGATCGCGTGCGGACAACCCGGTGGTCTCGCGCCCGGTAGTGGTGCCACGCTCATCTTGCTCGCCGCCCTGGCATCCTCCGCATACTTCGTGCTGCAAAGACGCCTGATCCCAACTTACGGTCCGCTCGCAAGTACCGCCTATACATTGCTCGCGGGTGCGTTGCTGTTATCGCCCTGGCTGCCTGGCGCCATGGCCGCGCTTGCCGCACCTTCCGCATCAGCGGCGACGTTGGGCGCCGTGGTGGTTCTCGGCGTATTTCCTGCCGCGCTCGGATACGCGACATGGACCATCGGCTTAGGCCATTTCGGCGCGGCACGTGCGTCCAACTTCTTGTATCTGGTACCTGCAATCGCGACCGGGTTGTCGATGTGTCTGACGGGCGAGCGCCCCGGGTTGAGTACTGTCGCCGGTGGATTGATGGCGATTGCAGGCGTCGCGTTCGTCGCGTGGCGCGGCCGGGTTTGATGATGGCGTCGCAAGGTGGCGGCGAGTCCGCTCTGTAAGTTCTCGACGCAAGCCACTGCGCATGGCTTGCAGATTAAAGGCCGATATATCTTCATCAGCATCACCGAGCAAATCACCTGAAGCGCTTCAGGTTTGCCACGAGCGCCTGTAATCGAGCAGGTATTCACTGTGTTGACGCGAACGCATCGAAATAATCTCGGTCAATAAGTTGCGGTCAGGATCCAACTCAGGATCCAACTCAGGATCCAACTTACGCATCGGCGCAACTGAGATCAAATACGCGAATAGCCAGCATCAGCATCCTGCTTCGTGGCCGGCCGACAACGTTGCCGGCCGGCTTGTCGTCGCCAATGGTCGAAAGCCCGAAACCAGCGACTCTCGATTACATCGTCCACATCTACGTCCGTGCGGTCCGCGCTCCCGCGTGCGATACTTTTTACCCCGCTACCCTACCGAGTGGTCTCGCTGCCACGCGGCTCTCGTTGAAAGGAACCTCATGTCATCCGTTCAAACTTCCTCGTCCGCGCCCGTCTGGTTCATTACCGGCTGTTCCACCGGATTTGGCCGGGAGCTCGCACTTGCCGTACTGGATAAAGGCTGGCGTGCTGTCGTGACAGCGCGTCAACCGAGCTCGCTGGCGGAATTCGAGGAGCGCTACGGCGATCGCGCGCTGGTGCTCGAACTCGACGTCACGCAGGCCGGTCAGATCAAACACGCGGTAGAAAAGACGCTTCAGCAATTTGGCTGTATCGACGTGCTCGTCAACAATGCTGGTTACGGCTACCTGAGCGCAATCGAGGAAGGCGACGATCAGGATGTGCGCGACATGTTCGAAGTAAACTTTTTCGGTCTCGCCGACACCATCAAGGCCGTGTTACCCACAATGCGCGAACAGCGCGCTGGACACATCGTCAACATCACCTCGGTGGGCGGCCTGATCGGCAATCCGGGAAGCGGTTATTACGCCGCCACCAAGTTCGCGGTGGAAGGCCTGAGCGAAGCGTTGGCCGCCGAGACGGCCGATCTGGGGATCAAGGTGACAGCCGTCGAGCCTGGCCCGTTTCGCACCGACTGGGCAGGACGTTCGCTGAAGCAAGCAAAGAATCCGATCGAGGCCTATGAGGCCGGCGCCGGCAAGCGCCGCAGCGCCATCTCGGCCGCGAGTGGCAAGCAGCCGGGCGACCCGGCGCGTGCGGCACTGGCAATCATCGCTGCCGTGGAATCGCCGAACCCTCCGGGCCACTTGATCCTCGGCAGCAACGGTCTGGAGCGCGTAAAGATCAAGCTGGACGCTCTGCGCGCCGAGATCGCCGCATGGGAAGCCACCACGCTCAGCGCCGATTTCCCCGAATAGATTTTCGCTGACAGGAATCCAGTCCAATCCTTACGGCGAGATTCCGGGCTCATCGCGAGAAAGAGGCCTTCGAGCAAGCTCGGTTAAGCACCGATGCTCTTCTCGAAGCTGGCGGCGAAATCATCAGACAGCAACAGCTCCAGCATGTTACGCAAGGCTTCGGATTCGGGTTGTCCGAAAGCCTTGCTGAATCCGGTTTGAGCTTTGCGCCACAAGGCATCGGATTCGGCGAGCTTGGTGCGCCCGTGCAACGTGAGGCTGATCAGCCGATGCCGCCGGTCATCAGCATCCACCTCCACCTCAATGAAACCATCGCGCTCGAGTGGCCGCAGCGTATGCGCGAGCGCGCCCGGGTCCATTACCAATGCATTCGCGAGCGCCCCGACATTGGCGGGCTCGGAGCGCCCTATCTGCGCGAGGATTGCGCGCTGAGTCGTCTTCAGACCGCATGGCGCGAGCGCCACGTCGTAGAGCTGTGAAACCCGACGCGTCGCCTTGCGCAGTACCGTGCAATTGCAACCGGCCTTCTTTGCCTTCTTTCCTGCCACTTTTGTAGCCATCGTTCTCATCTGTACCAATCCCGCAAAGCTCGCTCTGAAATGTCAGCATATGCAGGCAATTGACGAAATGCAAGCATATGCAGATAATGAAGACTGGACCGCCCGTTCCTGGAGACGCGTTATGTGGCTTGCCAGTTGTACGAATCGCTTCGTAGTCACAACGTACGCCGCGGGCCAGGATGCAACCACATGAATCGCCCGGTTCTTGCCGCATCCGAAGTTTCGACCAAGCGTCATGAATGGCTGGTGCTGATCTGTACCTCCGCGCCGTCGTTCATGCTGCAGTTGGACGCCAACATCGTGTCGGTATCGTTGCCGTCGATCGCACGTTCCTTGAACGCGAATTTTGATGGCATCGAATGGGTGATCACTGCCTACATGCTGAGCTTCGCA
The DNA here is from genome assembly GCF_001577465.1 of Burkholderia sp. PAMC 28687. NCBI lineage: Bacteria > Pseudomonadati > Pseudomonadota > Betaproteobacteria > Burkholderiales > Burkholderiaceae > Burkholderia > Burkholderia sp. PAMC 28687. The sequence goes on along the minus strand of NZ_CP014506.1, from coordinate 513,872 downwards.
TCGTTGCTGATGCCCGCGGGCGCGCTTGCGGACCGCTTCGGCCGCAAACGGTTGCTGGTGATCGGCCTGAGTCTGTTCACGCTTGCCTCATTGCTGTGCGGACTGGCTTGGAGCTTGCCCGTTTTGATTGCCGCACGCGCATTGCAAGGCGCCGGAGCGGCGATGCAACTCAGTGCCGCACTCGCGACGCTATCGCACGCTTTCCACGGCGAAGCGCGCGCACGTGCGTTTGCGTTCTGGGGTACGGTCGTCGGCATTGGAATCGCGAGCGGCCCGGTGGTGGGCGGGATCATCACGCAAGCATTCGGCTGGGAGTGGGCTTTCTATGTGAATGTGCCGATCGGCGCCGCGCTTCTTTTCCTGATCCTGCGTGTGATCCAGTCATCTCACGATCCGAACGCAATGCGGCTCGATCTGCCGGGCGTAGCCTGCTTTTCCAGCGCGCTTTTTCTGATAACGCTTGCGTTGATAGAAGGGAACAGGCGTGGATGGAGCGACCGCTGGATCGCCAGCGAACTCGTTGGCGCACTCATCCTGTTTGCGCTCTTCATCATTGTCGAACGGCGTCAGGCGCGGCCGATGCTCGATCTGTCGTACTTCCGCAAACCGACTTATCTAGGCGCAACGCTCGCGCAGTTCGCGTTCTCCGTGGGCTTGCTCACAATGCTGACCTTCGTGCCGATCTTTCTGCAAAGCGGTCTAGGGGAAAGCTCGGCCACCGCCGGACTGATGATGTTGCCCATGGTCGTACCTCTGTTCGTCGTACCGCGTGTCGTGTCGCGCCATCTGGCGCATCGTCTGTCGGGGCGCGCGTTGCTCACGCTCGGCTTGCTGCTGGTTTGCATCGGACTGTGCTTTTTCGCGGCAGTAGCGACAATGGTTGAGTACTGGCCGCTTGTTGCCGGCATGCTGGTCGTCGGGACGGGCGCAGGCTTGCTCAATGGCGAAACGACCAAAGTCGGCATGACGGTGATCCCGAAGGAGCGTTCCGGGATGGCGTCGGGTGTATCGGGCACGACACGCTTCACCGGACTTGTGATCGGCATCGCCGCACTCGGCGTTGTGCTTTACGCTCGTATTCATGGCATTGTCGCCCAGGCGTTGCCGTCGATCGATGCGGCCGCGCGCCTGCGTCTCGTACAGGACATCACTGCTGGTCGCCTGGCCAGCGTGGCACTGCCGGGAATCGACGCAGCGACGTTGCACACGTTGGCCGTCAACAGCTTCGCAGGGGGTTATCAGGCGCTGTTTCTGTGTGCGGCAGCGTTCATGGCAGTGGCAACGTGGCTCACGTGGAAGCTGGTCAATCCGGCTGAAACGCCGCCCATCGGCATCGCTGCCGGACAAAGCAAGTAGACACTCCGGCATTGCGGCCAACGGGAATGCTTTCACCTCGCAGACGAGTCACGCATAGCTGAGTCACGCATAGCTCGCAAGAAACATGTCGGCGGCAGACTCCGCTACCCGCCTTTGCTCATCCACGCTGAGCGGCGGTTGCCCCATCGTCACCTGGGGCCAGAACGCAAACGCCTTTACGAGACCCTGCAACTGCTGTGAAGCGAAAGCCGGGTCCGGCGTGTTCAGGCGGCCATCCTCAGCAGCCGCGCGAATCCAGCACGTCAGGTCTTCCTCGCGCTCACCCATGCGCGCCACCATATCGCGCGCGCGTTCCGGCGAATGAATGCCCGCCGCGATCGCAACGCGGGCGAGGGACAAGAACGCCTCATCATTCAAAAGGCTCAGCTTCTTCAGAAGAAGCTGCAGAAGTTGCCCGCGTAATGGATGCCCGGAGGAATACACGGGCGCTTGATCTGTGTCACTTGACTCCCACAACTGCCGCAGGATCGCCGCGAACAACGCTTCCTTGCTTGGGAAATGGTTGTAGACCGTACGCTTGGAGACGCACGCACGCGCCGCAACGCGATCCATGCTGGTCGCATCGAAGCCCGCCGCCAGAAATTCCTGGATTGCCGCGTCGATGATCGCGGCACGCTTGCGGTCGGTAAGACGTAAGGAGGTATCGACGATATTCATTGGCAAATTTTACACCAGGTAGTTTACTTTTCTTGAAAACAAACTACACTGGGCAGTCTACTTCGCATATCGAGGCGCATAGATGGCATCGTTCACCGGTTCAATTCGCCGCACCCTGGGCCTGACAGCGGCGCAACGCGGGCGTGGTCTGTTCAGCGCCTCTACCCAGCACGACGGGACCCGCTTTCGCAACGTCAAGCCGCGTCCGGTCGAGGGAATCCGCAAGACCGCAAGCATCATCTGGAACATCATCTTTCACAAACCGGACGGTACGCGACCGGCACACAGACTTCCCGTCGATGCGCTGTCGCGCGAGCAGCTCGACGCAGCGCCCGATCGGAGTTTGTATCGGCTGGGACATTCGACCATGCTGCTCAAGCTTCGTGGTCAGTTCTGGTTGACCGACCCCGTCTTCGCAGATCGTGCGTCGCCCTTCAGGCGGTTCGGCCCGAAGCGCTTTCATGCGCCACCCATCTCGCTCGAAGATCTGCCTGCGCTTCGCGGTGTGATCCTGTCGCATGACCACTACGACCACCTGGACCGCGAAACGGTACTGGCGCTCGCGGCCAAGACCGCGGTGTTTCTGACGCCGCTGGGCGTGGGTGATCGCCTGGTCGAATGGGGTATCGACGCATCGAAAGTACGCCAGTTCGACTGGTGGCAAGGTACCGAGATCGAAGGCTTGCAATTTACGGCCACACCGGCGCAACATTTTTCGGGCCGCAGTCTGTTCGACGGCAACAGCACCTTGTGGGCCTCGTGGGTCATCGTCGATGACGGTTTGCGTCTGTTCTTCAGCGGCGATACCGGCTACTTCGACGGGTTCAAGACCATTGGCGAACGACTCGGTCCGTTTGACGTAACCATGCTCGAAACGGGCGCTTACGACGCCCAATGGCCGTATGTCCACATGCAGCCTGAAGAAACCGTACAGGCGCACGTCGATCTGCAAGGACGATGGCTCGTGCCGGTTCATAACGGCACGTTCGATCTGGCGATGCATCGCTGGCAGGAACCCTACGAGCGCGCGGTCGCACTTGCCGCCGCGCGTGGCATTCCTCTCGCGACGCCCCGCATGGGAGAGCGGCTGGACCTGACGACGCCGCATCACGGTGAGCGGTGGTGGCGAGATGTTGCTGACGTTGCGCACGTGTCGACGGCTCCGCGCCGCTGGTTTTCGTGCGGGCGCACTCGGCAAACCAATCCGTGACACCGTTGCAGCGCCCGCTCTTGCCCGGCTCGCCTCAACGGCCGCTCTCAACCAGCGCGGAACCGTCGCTCTCGAGAGGCTTCGCCGTGCGATCCCAAGGCGGCTCCTCGCCGAACGTTTCGGCCAGGTAATCCACAAAGCGGCGCACCTTGAGCGGTATGCGCTGCGCGCTGGGATAAACCGCCTGGATCGTCAGATTGGCCGTGCGATACGCCGGCAGCAGCGCGACGAGTTCGCCGCGCCGGAGGTGCTCGCCGAACACGAATGTCGGACCGTACGCAATACCGGCGCCGGCGAGGGCAGCAGCGAGAAGCATTTGCGTGTTGTTGGCTGTCATCCGGCTTGGTCCGTCGATGACGTGCGCGCGGTTTTTTGCATCGAACAATGTCCAGTCGCCGGCCGATACAGCTTCACTGAAAGCAAGTCGTTGCGCACGCATCAAGTCGGCAGGCTTGCGCGGCGTTCCATGGCGCTTCAGGTAGGCGGGAGACGCACACACGACCATGCGGCACGGCGCAAGCCGGCGCGTAACAAGTCCAGGGTCTTCCAGCCGTCCGATCCGGATTGCGACGTCGACGCCTGCATCGATCAGATCGACATAGCGGTCTCCAAGCAGCACTTCCACGTTGACGTGCGGGTGATCGTCCAGATAGCGCGCCACGACCTCGCCCAGATGCATCGCGCCGAACGTGACCGGCGCCGCGACGCGCAGCAGACCGCGTGCCGTGCCTTGCGAATCGCTTGCTTCACGCCTTGCTTCGTCGAAGGCTTCGAGAATCCGCTTGCAGCGTTCGTAATAAGTCTGGCCGGTGTCGGTCAGACTCAAGCGCCGTGTGGTGCGCTGGAGCAACCGCGCATTCAGCTCGGACTCAAGGGCGCTTACGTGTTTGCCGGCCATTGCCGCCGATAGGCCAAAGCGGCGCGCGGCCGCCGCAAAACTGCCTTCCTCGACGGCGGCGACGAAAACGCCAAGGCTCGTGAGTCGATCCACCTCCCCTCCCTTCCTTTTCCAATTCGATAACAGGATTATCGACTGAAAACACCAATCAGCCAATTATCAAATTGAAGACTTGAATCTAACATTTCGCCATCAGCTAACAAACCAGGGCACGGAAATGGAAATCAAGTCGAACGGTACGCGAATCCACGTCACGCAGCGCGGCAGCGGCGAGTTGACGCTGGTGTTCCTGCATTACTACGGCGGCTCGTCGCGCACATGGGACTGGGTAGCAAGTGAATTGTCCGACCGCTATAGAACCGTCGCCACCGATCACCGCGGCTGGGGCGATTCCGAGGCGCCCGCCGACGGCTACGGCATCGCCGACCTTGCCGCCGACGCCGAAGGCGTCATCGAAGCACTGGGGCTGCAGCGCTACGTTCTGGTCGGCCATTCGATGGGCGGGAAGGTTGCTCAACTTATCGCATCGCGTCGGCCGAGCGGGCTCGAAGGCCTTGTACTCGTCTCGCCATCGCCTCCGTCGCCGATGCTCCTTTCCGACGAGCAACGTGCGACGTTGGCCGGCGCGTATCAATCGCGCGAATCGGTTGAATTCGTGATCGATCACGTCCTGACCGCACGATCGCTCGACGCCGCTCGCCGTGAGCAAGTCATCGAGGACAGCCTGAGGGGCGCACCGCAGGCAAAGGCAGCCTGGCCAAACGTGGCCATGCGCGAAGACATTACAGCAGCGATGGCGTCAATCGACGCGCCGACCATGGTCATCTCAGGCGAGCTTGACCAGGTCGATCCCGTCGCAACACTGCAGGCGCAATTGTTGCCTCGCATCCCGCACGCGGCGATGCACGTCCTGCCTGGAACGGGGCACTTGTCGCCGCTGGAGGCGCCCGCCGAGGTGGCGCAACTCATTGCGCGATTCGTCGCTGCGATTGAGGGCGAGTCCGTCGTGTTGGCCCTGCAGGATATGACGCCGTAACCAGCCATAAGGACTACATCATGAACAAACCTTCCATCGCTGCGATTCCGATCCTCCCGTTCGGCATGGTCCACTGCCACCTGATCGTCGGTGCAAGGGGCTGCGTCCTCGTCGATACCGGCACGCCAGGCTCGGAGGAAAAGATTGGCCGCGCTCTGATGGAGCACGGTCGCGGATTCCGAGATGTGACGCTGATCGTGGTCACTCATGCGCACACGGATCATGCCGGTTCGGCTGCACGATTGCGTGAACTGACGGGCGCACCAATCCTGGCTCATGCCGGAGATCTGGACTATTACGAGCGGCGCAAGGAGATGACATACTGCGTCGCGCACTGGTGGGGCCCGCTCTTCTTGCGCTCTGGCTTACCCCGCGAACCGTACTTGCCGTTCACGCCTGACATCCTGCTGCAGGACGATGCCAGCTTTGATCTGAGCCCTTACGGAATCGACGGCGTGGCAAGGCACACCCCAGGCCACACGGCCGGCTCCGTGTCGGTCGAACTGGGCAGTGGAGACGCGTTGGTCGGCGACCTCGTCGCATCTGGAGTCTTTCTTGGGGGATTGGTACGCAAGGGACACGCCATGCGCCCCCCCTTCGAAGATGACCCGCAAGCTGTCAGCGGTGAATTGATAGGAATGGTGGACGCGGGTATGCAACGCTTTCATATGGGCCATGGCGGCCCTCTGAATGCTGCGGAAGTGCGCCGGCATGCTCTCTCGTTGCGGAAGCAGAAGCCCGGGCGCAAATACGGGATGGAGGCTGGCGTGTGTACGTGTGCCAGCCACAAGCTCACTGAGGTTGTCGATTAAGGTGGTGGCATCTTGCCAGCCACGAATTGCTTGGTCAGCACGCGTGCTCGTTTCTTTCGCGCGAACTTCCTTCAACGGTCCACGCAGCTTCGCCCGGACCCTGCAACCTTGACGGCTACAGCTTTCCACCGTTGATTGGAAAAAGCGGCTTTCCGTCTCTGGAAGACAATCCCCACTTTTTAAGCAGCGCGTCGTAGACACCGTCTTTCTGCAGTTTCAAAAGCGCTTGTTGAACCGATGACGCCAGTTGCTTTCCCTTTTCATCGACGCCAAAGCCGATGCCATATGGCGCCAGCGGATTGAAATAGACGACCTTGTATTTTGCGGGCGTTTTGCTGGCGTTGTAATAGCCCACTGGCGAGTCCACCCACGCCACCTCGCTGACGCCCGTTGATAGCGAAAGCAGTGTCATATTGGAGTCGGGATAGGTCGCGACCGTAAGCGGCTTTTTTCCTGCTTTGATACATGCGTCGCTGATCTTGGCACTTGCCTGTCCCGAAGCCGAGCCACGCGGTAGCGCAACCTGGAGGCCACACAGGTCATCGAGCGACTTCATTGACACATTCCTCGCCGGCGACGCGACGATGGTGTCGCCCATGTTCAGGTAATCGACGAACGTAACGACCGTGTGCCGGGACGTGAAATCGGAAAGCGACAGCAACACGTCAAAGCGATTTGCATTCAGCCCGGGGATCAGCGCGTCGAAAGACGACTGAACGAGCTCGAGCTTCAGGTTCAGCACGGCGGCGGCAGCAGACAAGAGGTCTGGTGTAAAGCCGGCGATATTGCCATCGTCATCTACGAACTTGATCGGCACGACATCAGGATTGACTCCTGCGAGCAACGTTCCGCGATCACGATAAAACTTCGGCACGGCCGCCGCGAGCGCGGCATCGGCCTTGACGTTCGGAACCTTGGATGGGTCCTCGCCCCGGGCAACTTGAGCGAGAAACAGCGAGGCGAAGACACACGCCGCCGCCCGGACGATGGTCCGGGACGTGCATCCTGTGCCGGTCAGAGGGTAAGGATTCATTCCAGTCAAACCTCGCTGAGTGAACGTAGCTTGCAACCAGTGAACTGCAATCGGCGCAGACCCTGTTACGCCGCTCTTAGTGTGCTCTGCGCGAAATCGCGCCTGTGCCATAAAAGGCAATCCGTCGCCATGTCCTCATTGACCGTTGCATCCGCCAACTGACCCACCATGATGCTATGTGTGAAACCGTCATGTACGGCGATCAGGTTGCAATCGAATACGACGACCGCCCCGATCAGGATGGGCGAACCGGTGCTGCCGTCTTGCCACTGTCCCGGTTCGAAACGCTCCGCGCCGCGCGACGATGTGAAGCGTTTCGCGACCGCCGTCTGATCTGCGGACAGCAAGTTCACGGCAAACTTCTTGGTTCGTAAAATGACATCATGCGCGGACGCTGACTTGTTGATGCAGACCAGCATGGTCGCGGGATCTACGGACAGGCTGCATACCGAGGTCGCGAGCATGCCCGACGGCAAGCCGGCCTCTCGCGTGGTTATGGCCGTGACACCGCTGGCAAAGCACGTCATTGCGTGGCGGAACGCGTCAGCGTTCACATTGGTCGATATGGGCATGGCTCTTACTCAAAATTGATCGTGATGTTGGGCTTCATAAAGCGCGGCGCTTAGTCGCCGAACTGGAGCGGCTTGAGTCCGAGGTTTCCGCGCAGCGTACTCGACGCATACTCGGTCCGGAACAGGCCACGTTTGCGCAGCTCAGGGAGGATGAATTCAACAAAGTCTTCCAGGCCGTTCGGCAAAATAGCCGGGCAAAGGTTGAAGCCGTCGGCCGCGCCTTCCTTGAACCAAGTCTCCATGTCGTCCACGATATCCGCCGCTGTTCCAATGAGCTGCCGACCACCCGAAGCTCTATGCTTGTACAACTGGCGAATTGTCATGTTTTCGCGCCGGGCCATTTCGATAAGTCCGCCCCCAATGCTGCTGACCGCGCCCGAACCGATATCTGGAACGGGTCCATCCAGGTCATACCCGGAAAGGTCGCCGAGCGTGCTGTGCAGGATTGCGAGGCCGCTCAACGGATCGATGAGCTCCTGCAACTGATCGTACTTGTCCTGCGCCTCCTGTCTTGTCTTCCCGACATAGGTTGTAAGGCCTGGCATGATCAGCATCTGGTCGGCCGTCCTCCCGTATTTTCCCAGACGGCTCTTTAGGTCTGCATAGTATTTCTGTGCCGACGATATATCGAAAGAGGCGCTGTATACGACGTCGGCATTTTTGGCTGCAAGCTCGCGTCCCGCTTCGGCCGCACCCGCTTGAACGACTATAGGCCGGCCCTGAGGCGTGCGAGCCGAATTCAACGGTCCCCGGACGCTGAAGTGCTTGCCCTTGTGATTCGCAACATGCAGCTTCGACTCCTCATAGAAGATACCTGTTTCCTTGTTGCGAATGAATGCATCGTCTTCCCAGCTATCCCATAGCTTCTTGACAACATCGACGAATTCATCGGCCCGCTCGTAGCGCTCCTCATAGCCCAAGTGTTCATCGCGGCTGAAATTCCACGCTTCCTGCTGGGACCAGGAGGTAACCACGTTCCATCCGGCCCGGCCGCCACTGATATGGTCGAGGGATGCATATTTTCGGGCAATATGAAACGGTTCGTTGTACGTAGTGGAGGCCGTCGCCACCAGTCCGATATTCGATGTGTGGGCGCCGATGGCCGCGAGCAGGGTGAGCGGTTCGAGCTCTGCGTTCTTCGAGTCGCGGGTCAGCGAACCCTTTGGTGTATCGGAGGCGCGAACACCAATGCCGTCGGCGAAGAAAATCATGTCGAGCTTCGCTGCTTCAGCCTTGCGGGCGCTATCGAGGAAATATTTGAAATCGATCGCACCGCCTGCAGGCACATCAGGGTGCCGCCAGGCAGCCATGTGATAGCCGAGGTAACGCATCGACAGGCCAATCCGCATCATTTTGTCTTGTTCCATCACATCTCCAGTCATGTCTGGGGTTGATTCGACAACCCGTTGCCGCCCATCTCAAACGGGCATATTCGAAATGAAGCGCCGGGTGCGTTCGGTGCCGCCGCCGTTGAAAATATGCGCGGGCGAGCCCTGGTCGACGATCCGTCCGCCGTCCATGAAGACCACGCGGTTCGATACCTTGCGGGCAAATTCCATTTCATGCGTCACGACGATCATGGTGGTGCCGGAAATCGCCAGCCCTTTCATGACGTCGAGTACTTCGTTCACGAGCTCGGGATCGAGCGCGCTGGTCGGCTCGTCAAAGAGCATGACCTCCGGCTCCATGGCGAGCGCCCGTGCGATTGCCACTCGCTGCTTCTGTCCGCCCGAAAGTTGCGCGGGGTAGTGCTTCATCTTGTCGGCCAGGCCCACCCGCGCGAGTAGCGCGCGTCCCCGCTCGATCACGTCCTTTCTTGCTTCTCGGCCGACAATGCGAGGTCCAGCGATGACATTGTCAAGCGCAGAGTAATGGGGAAACAGGTGAAAGCCCTGGAACACCATGCCGAAATAGCGTCGTTGCCGGTCGAGTTCTTTCTTGGGCAAACGGATGCGGCGATTGCCGCGCATTTCGGTGCCAAGCACTTCGCCCTTGAAGGTCACCGTGCCCGAGTCGATCAGTTCGAGCATGTTGATACAGCGAAGGAGCGTGCTCTTGCCCGAACCCGATGGGCCGATGATGGCGACCACTTCCCCTTTGTCCAGTGAGAAATCGATCGCGTCAAGCGCGGTGAACGCACCAAACTGCTTGGTGGCCGTCTGGATCTGGAGCAGTGGGTTGCCCGACCCGGTTGCATTCCTGGCAATGCTGGAGGCGTCCATGACTAGACTCCCTTTCCAAAACGGCGTTCAAGAAGACTTTGTCCGCACATGGCGAGACTGGTGAGCGCCAGGTACCAGAGGCATGCAACGGTAAGCAATGGAATCGTCTCGAAGTTGGTCGAATAAATCAGTTGCACTGTTGTGAGCAGTTCCACGTAGCCGATCACCGAGGCGAGCGACGTATTCTTGAACATGGTGATGAGTTCGTTCGCAAGCGGCGGAATGATGATGCGCACGGCTTGCGGCACGACCACGTGAAACATCATGCGAAAGTCGCTCATGCCCATCGCCTTGCACGCTTCACGCTGACCTTTGTCGACAGATGCAAGGCCTCCGCGAAAAATCTCAGCGCTATGTCCGCCGAGATACATCGCCAGGCCAATGATCGCCGCGCTGAAACGCGAGATCACAGTATTCGTGTCGATATCGAACAGAGTCGCGTGCAGGAACGGTATGGGGAGATACAGGCGCGGAACGAGAGCCGACAGGAAGAACAGGAACAGCAGCATGGCAAGCGTCGGCGTAGCCCGGATGATCCAGATATAAAAATAGCCCGCAGCGCGCAACACGGGATTGTCCGCCATGCGGCACGCAGCAATGACAGCGCCCAGGATCAGGCCGAGCACGCTCGCCAGCGCCGTCAGGACCAGCGTATTCGCCAGCCCGCCAAGCACGCGTTTATTGAACAGGTAGTGCGCAACGACATCCCACTGCCAGCGGGGGTTATCTATAACCAGTTGATAGAAAAGGACCATCGCAATAGCGAACAGTCCATACCAGAGCCAGTCCGATTTCTTCGGTCGCGCGTGAATGCGCAGGTCAGCGGGAGGCTCGCCTTGCTGGTTCATACCCGCCATGAACTGCTCCTGTTGATAGTCGGCGTTTTGATTCATACGTGAATGAGCCTCGTCGATTGTTCGAATCGTATCGGCAGTGTGATGGCCGCCAATCGCTTCATCTTCAGCGGGACCCGTCGTGGGTTGGAAGCCGGAATGCCGGCCGTCGCTCACGAACTTTGCCCGATAAAAAGCTGGAATGAATGCAGAATAGGGAGGCAAAAAACGGTTGGGAAATGCTTTATTTTGCGAATACGATAATGTTTTGTTATAGGACGTCTCAGTGAAAATTCGACAACTCGAGGCTTTCCGGGCGGTCATGCTGTATCAGACAGTGACGCTTGCCAGCGAGATGCTTCACATATCGCAACCGGCCACGACACGTCTTCTCGCCGATCTGGAAAGCTCGTTGAGGTTCAAGCTGTTCGACCGCGTCAAGGGACGCCTTATTCCAACGGTAGAAGCGCAAACGCTTTACGAGGAAGTACAACGCTCGCTCGCGGGAGTCGATCGCATCGCGCGGGTAGCGGATGAAATCAGGGACATGCGGCACGGGACATTGCAGGTTGCGGCCGCGCCCGCGATTGCGCTCTCGTTTTTGCCGCACGCCATTTCGGATTACTTGAAGACGCGCCCGGAGGCCCATATTGCGCTGGCGGTCCACTCCTCACGCTCGGTCGTGGACAGGGTGATCGGTCAGCGCTGCGATGTCGGCTTCGCAATCCTTTCCATGAACCACGCGTCCGCGCATGGCGAGCGGCTGATCTCCGTGCGGATGGTGTGTGCATTGCCGGCGGGGCACCGCCTATGCGCACTCGATACCATTACGCCGACTGATCTGGCCGGTGAGCGTTTTGTAGCGCATCCACGCAGTGTGGAGTCCAGATTGCGGATGGACGCGCTGTTTGCAGCGCATGGCGTAGAGATGAGGCGCAGATGGAATGCCAGTTGGGTCATGCGATTTGCGCGTTCATTGAGGCTGGCGCAGGTGTTTCTGTAATCGACGCGATCAGTGCATGGGGGTATCGGGGCTCAGGCGTTGTGTTCAAGCCGTTTGAGCCTTCGCTCGTGACGGATTTCGCGTTGCTCACGCCATCCCAACGGCCGGCTCCGTTGTTGCTGAAGCCATTCGTCGCTCATGTCCGCGAGTTTGCAATTGCGGAGTTGGGTCCCGCGGTTCTTGTGGCGTGATATGGATTTTCTCTAGCCCAGGTTTGCGCCGCGCTGCGGTCTCATGGGATTCTGTCGTTTAGCATGTAGAACCGTGTTCGGGTTTTGTCGCATGTCGGAGGCTGCATTCCAGAAATCGGATCGCCGCCGGCCTCCGCAGTGTGCGGGTTTAGACCCCGAATAATTTTGTCTTGTTTTTGTCACACCTTGCAAGATTGCGTGAGTCCGCGAATCTCTTATCCAGTAACGCATTCAGGATAATTACTTCATTTTTAGGTATTATTTACCTTATAAAACTATTTGACTGGGTAATAGCTACCTATGTACTCTTCCAATTAACGGCACGTCTATCACGCCGGAACCTGAGAGAAAAAAACGGACTTGCGCCCATGTAGGCGCAAGCCAACTCGAATACCTTGTCCGGGGCCGTGCGCACATCTTCATAAAACAAAAATGAGCCTCTGAGATTAAGGCCGATATCTCTAACTTGGGGCCGACCTTCTTGATCGCCGATTAGCTCCAATAAATCGGTGATCCGCAATTTGAACCGGACTATAATCGGCAACTGGACGGCGGTAATAAATTTATGGAGGTTCTTTTGAGAGCGGAAACTAAATTTATCTTCTTCCCGGGCAACAATACCCCCAACTTCGTTCGAGCCGCAGTTGCGGTCTATTGGATTGGGTTTGCAGCCTTCTTTTTCCGCATCGTTCATGGAACAGGCGCTCCGCCTTTCCTGACTCGCCCTGAAGTAGAAGGGGCGATCACGGTTTTTGGGCTGTTCTCTGCCATTTTGATCTTCCATGCGTTTGTCATCATGCGGCTTTCGGCTGGGAAGCTTTGGGCGAGAAACATTGCGCTTCTTTTGACGGCATTCGTCATCACTACAACTCTCTACCGTCTGTTCGCATCCGGACTATCCTACGAGCAGAGTAACGTCTTAAATTTTATAATCATCGCCGCGGAAACTGTCGCCGGGTTATTCTTGCTGACACCCGAAAGTACTGCATGGTTTAAATCTAGGACTAACTAAATGGACTCATTTAAACGGACTGGGATGGTTGCCGTAAGGCGCAACGGCTGGTAAATCACCGACTGGCGCCCTGTACTCCCACCCCATTCCCAGTCGATTGTCAAAACCCTAACGCGCCAAAGCCGCCGCACTGGCGCGCGCCTTATGCAATTTCTTGTAGCTGTCGATCAGGCGGTGGTGCCTGTCGAGACCCTCAAGATTCAAACTCGTCGGCGTTAAACCGTAGAACCGCACGCTGCCGTCTACCGATCCCATTACAGCGTCCATCCGGGCGTTGCCAAACATTCGACGGAAGTTGACCACGTAGTCGTCCAGTTCCAGGCCATCATCGAGCAGCACCTCCAGCACCACGTTCAAAGCCTGGTAAAACAATCCGCGCTCGACCGTGTTGTCGTTGTACTGCAGGAAGGCACCTACCAGCTCCTGGGCCTCCTCGAATTGCTGTAGGGCGAGATGAATCAGCAGCTTCAACTCGAGAACGGTCAACTGTCCCCAGTCCGTATTCTCGTCAAATTCGATACCGATCAAAGTGGCGATATCCGAGTGCTCATCCAGCTCGTTGTTTTCCAACCGGTCAAGCAATGCTGCCAGGCCGGCATCGTCCAGGCGATGCAAGTTCAAGACATCGGCGCGGAACAACAGTCCCTTGTTCGTGTTGTCCCAGACCAGATCCTCTACTGGATAAATTTCCGAATACCCGGGCACCAAAATCCGGCAGGCTACGGCGCCCAGTTGGTCATACACCGCCGTATACGTCTCTTTGCCCATGTCTTCGAGAATGCTGAACAACGCTGCGGCTTCCTCAGCATTGGAGTTTTCACCGTAACCGGAAAAATCCCACTCGACAAACTCGAAATCCGCTTTGGCGCTGAAAAAGCGCCATGACACGATGCCACTGGAATCGATGAAGTGCTCGACAAAGTTATTCGGCTCAGTCACGGCTTCACTGGCAAAAGTGGGTCGTGGTAGTTCGTTCAGGCCTTCAAAACTGCGGCCCTGCAGCAACTCCGTCAGACTACGCTCCAGCGCAACCTCCAGGCTTGGATGCGCGCCGAAGGACGCGAAAACACCGCCCGTCCGCGGGTTCATCAAAGTGACGCACATTACCGGATACACCCCTCCCAGCGACGCATCCTTCACCAGCACCGGAAAGCCCTGCTCTTCCAAGCCCTGAATGCCGGCCAGAATGCCGGGGTATTTCGCCAGCACCTCCTGCGGCACGTCAGGCAATGCGACTTCACCTTCCAGGATTTCGCGCTTTACCGCCCGCTCGAAAATTTCCGACAGACATTGCACCTGCGCTTCGGCCAGCGTGTTCCCGGCACTCATGCCATTGCTGACATACAAATTTTCTACCAGGTTCGACGGGAAATACACCACCTTGCCGTCCGAATGCCGCACAAACGGCAGCGAACAGATACCGCGCCGTGTATTGCCGGAGTTGGTGTCGATCAGATGCGAGCCACGTAGCTCGCCGTCGGGATTGTAGATTTCCAGACAGTACTCATCCAGGACTTCAGCCGGCAGCGCATCCTTGCGGCCAGGCTTGAACCAGCGTTCGTTCGGATAATGGACAAACGCCGCATCGGCAATGTCTTCGCCCCAGAACGCGCCGGCGTAGAAATGGTTGCAATTAAGCCGCTCGATATATTCCCCCAACGCCGACGCCAGCGCGCTTTCCTTGGTTGAGCCCTTGCCATTGGTAAAACACATCGGCGAGTGCGCATCACGGATATGCAGTGACCACACATTGGGAACAAGATTGCGCCACGAAGCGATTTCAATCTTGATGCCCAAGGCCGCCAGGACGCCAGACATATTGGCAATGGTCTCCTCCAACGGCAGATCCTTGCCCGCAATGTAGGTACTGGCGTCAGCCGCTGGCTTCAGCGTCAGCAACGCCTGGGCATCGGCATCCAGGTTCTCGACCTCTTCGATAACAAACTCGGGTCCGGCCTGGACCACTTTCTTCACGGTACATCGGTCGATGGAGCGCAAAATGCCCTGGCGATCTTTCGCAGAGATGTCCGCCGGCAGCTCGACCTGAATCTTGAAAATCTGCTGGTACCGGTTCTCCGGATCAACAATATTATTTTGCGACAGGCGGATATTTTCGGTAGGAATATTGCGAGTCACGCAGTACAACTTTACGAAATAAGCTGCACACAGGGCCGACGAGGCCAGGAAATAGTCGAAGGGACCAGGCGCCGAGCCGTCGCCCTTATAGCGAATAGGCTGGTCAGCTACTACCGTGAAGTCATCGAATTTTGCTTCGAGACGCAGCTTATCGAGAAAGTTGACTTTAATTTCCATGGGGGAATCCTAAAAATAGCGCTGACGATGTCGTGGTCGCTATTATCCGTTGCCAAGGGCAGTTGCACCAAGCTGAGACGGCACGAGTTCTTCCTGCATCATTCTTCAGACGCGAGAGGGACATGAGAGGGACATGGCGACACTGCAGGTTGCCCTTATCCCTATGTTTGCTCCGGGCTCTTACGGCATCGACACGGATGCCCGGTCAACCGGCAGACCCGAACAGCATGCCGCTCGAAGTGTGCGTAGAACGCGTCCACTGTTTTCGCGAGGCCGCGGCGAAGCGGATGCCACTGCCATCCGCGCGTAATACCCACTATTTGATTCGGCCGAACACTTTCGCCGCGGTACCTGTATCTTTCCTGCGGCCAGGCAAGCGGTGACCGGATACACATTGAACCGGGAAGAAAAGCACGTCCGTCGCGCCGAAAGGCAGCCAATGGTTTAACGCTTCAATCCTCACCATGCAAAACGAACAAAACATGGCGTTACCCTCACCGGGGGCGTCACCCCTGCTGTTCGCGCGAAGCATCGGCCAGATTTTCCTGCAACGAAATGCGGGAATGGGCGTGGCCATCCTGATTGCTGTCTTCAGCGTCAGCCCGCGGCTTGGATGCGCGCTGCTGATCGGCGCGAGTACAGGAAACCTCGTCGGCCATATCTTTGCCGACCTGAATTCAACGGCATCCCGAAGCGATCTGCACGGTTTCAATGGAGCACTGGCAGCGTTGGCGGCGTTCACTTTCATCGACAACGATTCGTTTTCCGGAGCTGTCGCCATCCTGGCTGCTATCGCCGCGAGCGCACTGTCGGCGGCAATGACTCGTGCGCTGCACGTGCACAACTTACCGACTTATTCCGGCCCGGCAATCATCGTCACATGGGCGTGGCTGCCGTTTGTTCCAATAATCCACTCTGGCGGACCGGCGGAAACAGATGCCTGGAACGTCGGCGCAGCAGGTGCTTTCTTCAACGGACCGCACGTCGACGCGCCAGCACTTTTCATCTCGTTCACGTCTCACGTGGTAGCCGGGCTTGCGCCGATTGTCTTTGCCACGGGCTTGCTTGCTGGCAGCATTATTCTCGTCGGGCTGGTGCTTACCCGCCCAGCCGCGGCCTTCTGGGCGCTGATAGGCAGCACGCTAGGGCTTTGTTTATCCGCCATCGCCGGCGCGCCGGAATATGCAATGGTCAGCGGCGCATGCGGTTTAAACTCGGCGCTTGCCGCAATGGCCACTTATCGCCTTGGTACCGGACCAGCGGTTGCTGCGATGGGTTTGACTTGCGCGTTTGCCTGGGTCGGCTCGATGATCGGAATACCACTGCTGACTGCGCCGTTTGTAATCGCTTCCTGGACCGTTCAAGTATTCGTAGAGCGCAGGCAGCTCGCTCTCTCAAGGAAAACACTCATACACCATGAAAGCGTCTCTCTTGCACTCGACGCGTCGAACGATAAGGCGCAAGAGGTACGCTGATGTTCAAGGAGACGGCCGTTACGGGCAGGATCGAAGTCAGGCCGGGTTACCAGCAATTGGAGTCTTCGCGTCTGCTGGCTTGACGAAAGCCGCCGGCGTGAGATTGGGCAACGGCTTTTCCGGCTGTCGGTCCGGACTTCATTGCCGCGTACGGACGTAAGGAACAGCGCTTGCGTACACGGTTGACCCGACCTTGATGGAGCAAACATGGCTGCCATGACTCTGGCTGACGTATCAAAAACAATGGCGAAAATCGATTTCGCCATGCTCTCGACCCGTTCCGCAAATGGCGAGATTTCAAGTCGTCCGATGAGCAACAATGGCGACGTCGAATACGATGGCGACAGTTATTTCTTCACCTCGGAAGAAACCCATACAGTCGCCGACATCCAGCGCGACCCCGTTGTTGGACTGACCTTCACGGGCGCAAAACACTTGCTTGGCAAGCCCGGCGTATTCCTTGCAATAGAAGGGCGCGCGGAGCTGATCCGCGAGAAGCCGGCAATCAAGGCGCATTGGTCGAAGGAGATTGACCGCTGGTTCGAGGAAGGTTTCAACACGCCCGGCGTCGTGCTGATCAAGGTAACGGCGAAGCGTCTTCATTACTGGGACGGCGAGGAAGACGGCGAAGTGGCCTTGTAACAGCGCTCGCGTGCCTTTGAGCACCGGTGTGCAACTCGGCGTCGTGCCCGCATCGCGGCCGGCGGCGAGCCGCAGCCGCGAAATGAATTGCAGCGCCTGTACGGCACACCAAATCAGCGGTCACGCCTGGATGAAAGCCGGGTCCTAGAGATGTCTTGCTGTTCGAACACCGACCGCAAATCCAGTTACGGTGCGATGCGTTTGAAACTGACGTAGTAATCGTCGGTGTAGAAGCAGTCGCCGATCTGCCGGCGCGATCCACCACATACGATCCGGCGCTGCCCGCGGTCCGCAGAGCCAGGCGTGCGAACCGTGTATGCGTGGTAATAGCCCCGCGGATGCTGCGGCAGTAACGATGCGCTATTGCGGAACAGAACACCATCCTCGGAAAAAGGGTACGGGCCACCCGCTTTGATCAGACGTAGCGTTTCGGCTGTTTCCGCCGGCAACTGCGCCGTGGCGACGGTGGCCGGCGCACTCCGCCCCTGTGCGGCCGACGCAGCGAGCGTGTCGCTCGCACCCTGCCCAAGCGGGGCCGAAGCCTGACTTGCGGATGCGCCCGATTCCTGAGTGGTGTTTCGTGATCCGTCTTTGCCGCATCCATTGATGACAGCGCTCAGAGCGAGGATGCAAGAGAAAGCCCATGCTCGCTTCATGATACGGTTATCTCCCGGTTGTCTGGCTTGCGGCGATCTCGAACGATTCAAGATTATCGCTAACGGCGGAGCGAATCAACGTTTGGCGGATGCAGGATTTATTTCTTCGACCGATTTTGATCGCAACCTTGAATGCGCGAGCTTTCGAGCGCGGTGCGAAAATGAACAATCAGCCTTGCCCATCAAGCTTACTTCGCCAGGACGATGTGCGTGGCGCGCTCCGTTGCTACATGCTCGACTGTCCGATATCCCAGGGTACGAAGATCCAGACCGCCAAAGAGCGATTCCCCCTGGCCAAGCGCAACTGGAGCAAAGGCAAGGTGAATCTCATCCACATAGCCGGCTTGAATGTATTGCTTCACGGTCTCGACACCGCCGCCAATCTTGACGTCGTGCGCGCCCGCCGCCTCGCGCGCCTGCTCCAGCGCTTTCTCGATGCCGCCGGAAACAAAATGAAATGTCGTGCCGCCCAGCATCTCAATCGACGGTCGCGGATGATGGGTGAGCACAAAGGTTGGCGCGTGATACGGGGGATTGTCACCCCACCAGCCTTTCCATTGATCGTCCGGCCATTCCCCACGAATCGGGCCGAACATGTTGCGTCCGATAATGAAGGCACCGAAACCTTCCATTGCGCGTCGGGCGAATGTGTCGTCGAGGCCGGTTTCACCACCTTCCTTGCCCAGCATCTGACGAAAGGTCTGCGTCGGGAAAAACCATTGGAAGATTTCTTCGCCTCGCAGACCGAGAGGGTGATCTAGGCTTTGAGCGGTTCCTGCGGCAAAGCCATCAAGCGAGACACTAAACCCGGCAACTTTTATCTTGGTCATCAATTTCCTCGTTGGCGCTGCAAGTGAGGTGGCTTCGAAGCCAGATGTTAATTAGGCTTTCATCCACACGACGCGCGATGCAACTGCAAATCGACAGCGATTCGAGCCGGTGAAAACCCGTATTTGAAATCCGCGCGGCCTGTCAAACGGCGGGGCGCACCATCACCAGATCCCGATGTATATCGTCACCGCATTGGAACGACGTGTCGCCGATGGTAGCAAAGCCGTTTCGCGCGTAGAAACGTATCGCCTTTGCATTCTGATCGTTCACCGTCAACCGGACACGTCCAGGCAGGCTCGCAACGGTTGCAGAAAGCAGCCTTTGCGCAGATCCGGTTCCGTGATGCGCCGGTAGCACGTAGCACCGGGTCAACTCCGGAATGCCATCGGCCAATGGCAGGTTCAAGGTTCCAGGAGCGTGATTGACCAGACTGAACCCGATGATCGTTCCGGCATCGTCTAGTACACGAATATCGACGTTGCCATCCGCCAAGGCCGATTCGAAACATGAACGCGTCAGGTTCTCGTCGATATACCTTTGAAGTTCTACCTGCGCAGTTCCTTCCGGACAAGCCAGCGCGAATGTCTGAACGGCAACAGCACTGATGGATTCTGCATCGGTGAGCAAAGCTGTACGTATATGCATGGTTCGATTCAAGACTGAAGTTGCCAGCGGCAATAGTGCCACGCTCCGCGCATCATTTGCCGCAGCGAAAGACCGAGCTCGGTCAACTCGGACGAGACGCTCCTTCGACTGGCGCGCGTGGATTCCGGTGCAGCGGCGTGACCAAAGGCCGTGCCATACTTGCGTACCCTCCCCGCTCCTACCTGAACGATCGTGATGACTGCAATCCCCGCGTCCATCGGCTTTGATACCAACCCCCTTGACCGCCGCTCCGACAAGCGGAACGACCACGCCTTTATCGAACGTCTGCGCAACGACCCGGGTTCCCGCTTTCTCGTCTTCAATGGCGACATCCCCTTGCTCAAGCAAGGCAGCGAACGCGATCCGTGGTTCCTGGCGAGCGAAACAACGGCTTTCGGCGAACCCATTCAAAGCGTCTTCCTCGGGGAGGAAAGCGATGGAACTGGACGCTTCGCTCTCGGCTTCACGCTCGTACCGGAGGATTCATCGGCAGACCCGATCCACGACCGCATCGACCTGCGCTCGATCGCAATGCAGGGTCTCGTTGCGCCCGGCACACTTGGCATACTGGGCGAGGCGAAGTCGATGCTCGACTGGCATCGCCGCCACTCCTTCTGCGCGAACTGCGGCTCCGCAAGCCGCATCGCGGCGGCCGGCTGGCAACGAATTTGCGATGTTTGCAGCGCGCACCACTTTCCACGAGTCGATCCGGTCGTGATCATGCTGGTGATCGACGGCGAACGGTGTCTGCTCGGACGTCAGCGTCAGTTTGCTCCTGGAATGTACTCAGCCCTCGCCGGCTTCGTAGAACCGGGTGAGACTGCGGAAAGCGCCGTTCGCCGCGAAGTCATGGAGGAAGCCGGTGTGAACTGTGAAGGCGTTGTCTACTTCGCGTCTCAGCCATGGCCCTTCCCTTCATCGCTGATGATCGGCTGCTTTGCGCAGGCGAGCGACACAATCATCGTCGTCGATACGGATGAACTCGAAGACGCTCGCTGGTTCTCACGCAAGGAGGCTGCGGAAATGCTCGCGGGCACTCATGCGCTCGAGCTGTCAGCGCCCCAGCCGTTTGCAATCGCCCATCATCTATTGCAGGCGTATGTTGCTAAAGGCGCTTCGGTTTTGAGCAGTTGAGCTTTGACGGATCGTTCCTTTCTCTGAAAAATGTCGACACGTCATAACGCGGCGTACACCGCGCTTCTGGCAGCCGCCCTGTTCGGAGCGACCACGCCGCTGGCCAAGATGCTGCTTGGCGCTTTGTCGCCTTTCATGGTCGCGGGTCTTTTTTACCTCGGTATCGAAATCGGACTTGGGATTGGAATTGTCTTCCAGCGTCTATTCCGGACCGCTCGTGAGCAAAAGGATCAAAGTCACATCCGGCTGGCCGAGGTGCCGTGGCTGTTCGGCGCAATTGCCGCGGGCGGCGTTGCAGGGCCCGCGCTCCTGATGTGCGGATTGAACACGACACCTGCCGCTGCCAGTTCACTCTTGCTTAACCTCGAAGGCGTGTTCACGGCAATATTGGCCTGGGTCTTGTTTCGGGAAAACGTGGACCTGCAGGTTTTTCTCGGGATGGTCGCGATCGTTGCGGGCGGCGTCGCGCTTTCCTGGCAGCCGGCCTCAGCTGGCGTGTCCCTGGGTGCGTTGCTGGTGGTCGCGGCCTGCGTTTGCTGGGCCATCGACAACAATCTGACGCGCAAAGTCGCGACCAACGACGCAATGATGATCGCCTGCCTGAAAGGGCTGGTGGCGGGGTCGGTCAACCTGGGTCTAGCGTTCCTGCTTGGAGGGCGACTCCCGGGCTTATTCGACACCGCCTCAGCGATGCTGACCGGCTTTGCGGGCTACGGCGTAAGTCTGGTGCTTTTCGTGGTTGCGCTACGCAACCTCGGTACTGCTCGCACGGGCGCATATTTCTCGGTTGCACCGATCTTCGGCGTCGCTTTATCGCTCGCGTTCTGGCCGGAACTGCCTTCGACTCTTTTCTGGATTGCCGCCACGCTGATGGCTTTCGGCGTGTGGCTTCATATTCGCGAGCGGCATGAGCATCCCCATACGCATGAATTCCTGGGGCATAACCATCGGCATCGGCACGACGAGCATCATCAGCACACGCATGATTTCGAGTGGGATCCAGCGAAACCTCATTCTCATCCCCATCAGCATCGACCCGTCACTCACAAGCATCCCCACTTCCCGGACATTCATCACCGGCACAGCCACTGATTCCGACGTGACCTCGGCTTGAGAGAGCGCGAATGTAGATCCCGCGCCAGTGCAATACAGGCGCGATAGCGGCGAAACGGTAACGTTTGAAAACAAATCTGTGGGACCGTGCCGGATGTGTCGTTGTTAAACTGCGGGTTTTGCACTGCACCAATGCTTACAAAAGCAAGGGAACGACAACATGAATAACCGGGAATTATTGGACACCGCAGCGCCGAACAGAAACAGCCATGTCATGCCTGGAGCGCGTGCGGCCCTGTCCCTCGCGATCGCTGCAATGCTTTCAGCATGTTCGCTGGCGCCTGGGCAGCACATGATCGAACCGGCTGCATTGCCTGTTACGAGCGCCGACAACGGCGACGTGACGAGCGACATCCAGATTCCGATCAAACAGATCGACCTGACGCTGATCCGCCAGATCCGCGCGGACCAAAAAAACGTGGACAAGACGGCAAGTCAGCTCGGTCTCTTCGCCAAGTCGACCGGATACAAGCTTGGACCGGGCGACGTATTGCAGATCACAGTATGGGATCACCCTGAACTCGCGGCTGCAGTCGGCCAGCCGGCACAGAACACAAAGCCGTCAGATGCTGCGGCCGGCTTCGTGGTGGATAGCGATGGCAACCTGCAGTTTCCCTACGTGGACCGTTCAATCCACGCATCGGGCAAGACTGCCCAGCAAGTCCAGCGCGAGATCAACACCGAGCTGAGCAAGGTGTTCGTAAAGCCGCAGGTCACGGTTCGCGTGGCGTCCTTCCGGTCATCGCAGGTGTATGTGGATGGTGATGTGCGTGCACCGGGTGCACAGACGGTCAATGACATTCCGATGACACTGACCGAAGCGGTGAATCGCGCCGGCGGTTTCGCACCGACTGCCGACCAGAGCCGCGTGACGATCACGCGTAACGGTAAGGCCTACCCCGTGAACGTCGCGCAGATGATGAAGCAGGGCAAGAACCCCGCTGACATCATGCTGCAGCCGGGCGACATGCTTCATGTGGACGCGCGCGAAGACAACACCGTGTATGTGATGGGCGAAGTCAACAAGCCGTCACCTGTACCGCCGCTGCGCGACGGCACGCTCACGCTTGCGGAAGCACTTGCACAAGCGGGTCAGTTGAACCAGGAAACGTCGAATCCGAAGCAGCTTTTCGTGCTGCGCTCGACAGGAGGCGAAACGCCGGTGATTTATCGCCTGGACGCTCGCTCGCCGGTTTCCATGCTGCTTGCGAACCAGTTCCCGCTTGAGTCGAAGGACATTGTCTATGTCGATAACAGCGGCCTCGTCCGTGCGAACCGGGTGCTGAATCTGTTCCTCCCGGCAATCAACGCGGGCCTGACTGCGGCGATCGTTACCAAGTAATTTGCTCGCGGCGCCAAAGGCCGGCGGGTTTTGCGGGATCGTCATTGAACGGCGGGGAGCTCAGTCCAGTCAGTTGTATGGGCTGACTCTCGAATGGCCGAAACAAGGCGCCTCCTCAAAAAGTCGATTCCGCGTCGGTGACTTCGATCTTCATGGTCGTCGGCTCGAGAGCTGAAGGACTGATTTTTCATAAAGTGACCAGATATTGGCGCCAGAGTCCGGCGTCGGCTTGAGCCCTACCCGGTTGAAACCGAGCGACTCGTAGTAGGCGCATAGCTTTGCATTTCCCACGTCGCAGTCAAGCCGAACAAAACGGCGGTTGAAGGCGCTCACCTTGCCGGCGCACCAGTCTATTGCGACGCTGCCAAGCCCGCGGCCATTGAAGCCCTTCCTGACGCAGATCCCATGCACATATCCGGCGTCAGGCTCTTGCGGCCCCCAATGCGCTTCGTCATTCCAGTCGAGCGAGAACGTTCCAACGGGCGTGCCGTCCTGCTCGACGACGTAGACGTCTCTTCGAGAGAGGCTGTCTAATACCCAGGTTTCGCTAAATCCGTCTCCCTCCTTACCCCACGCATAGTCGCAGTGGGCGACCTTTTTCTCGTGTGCGTCGTTCCGGATCTGCGTAGGCGTGGGCACGTCCGTGGCGGTTGCCCTGCGGATGCTTGTGAACGTCATCGCTCCTCTCTCTGTTGGCTTCAAATCAGCTCCGCTACATGAACGATAATCAGCGCGGCTGGCACGAGCATCAGCTGTGCGCACAAGGCGTAAGCCCGCGTTGCATGACGTGAATTACAAATGTAAGTCCGCAGATAACGAAAAGTTGGGTATCCATACGATCCCAACAGGGCGGGGGAATTGAAGTCTACCGGAGCATTGTCGCCGCTTCGATTGTTCGATATCGAACATCACTGGCTGGCGAAGGCCGGGATATGGAAAAAGCGCCGGCTCGACGTCCAAGCCTGCGCCCAGGAATGAGCCATGCGCGGTAGACCTTGCATCAATGGAGAGACACGCAAAATGACGAACGCAACCAAGGCCTGGCCGCTGCTCCCGGCATTAACGCTGTTGCTCGCTGCATGTGCCACAGGAGGCATGCAGGCAGGCACGGGGACGCACCTTAGCCCCACAGAATGCCGTGCCTTGACGGAGATCAGGAACAAGGCACCGGTTACCCACGAGCGCAACATGAGTGAACTTGCGGCCCTGGAGAAGGCGGGCTATCACCCAGGGTGGTTTTTTGATCCTTACTACCCAGCTGATCTTCAGGCAGCACAGCGTCAGGTCAATATCTGGTATGCGACGGATTGCCCGCAAATCGCTCCCGGTTGAGCGGAAGCCGGGTGAAAAAAACAGGCGCTAGAGTATCCATGCCTTAAGACACGAGAAGCATTTACCGAACCAGTCGTCTTTGCGGCTCGCTGGCGCTCGTTAATAATCTTATAAATAAAACTATTGAATCGCTCAGCAATCTCGCGCATGATTTTTATATGAATAAAAACAACTATTTTAAATGCTTTTTTTGGAACTCTTATAAATTCCGGACGTCGATGCGCGATTAACTGCCGGACATCACCCCATTTACCCTGCCCCCCATTCCAACGCTCCCCTCAGCTCCAACATGCGGATTTAACCGTCATACAATACGGTTATCAAATCGTCAGGAAATAATTATCGATTTTCCGCCGCTAATAGGAATGTCCATTTTTCGTCGATCATTGCAGTTACTATCAATTACACTCATTACCATGTTTTACGAATTATTTAAGCTGAAACTTCAGTTGATTAACGCATTTCTCTTAGACTTTCCATTACGAAAACGACAACCCGAAAATCAATGGCATTGAAAAAGGTATTGTCTATCTTCGGGACCCGGCCCGAAGCCATCAAAATGGCGCCGCTGGTGAAGTGGATCGAAGCGGACCCGGACCTGGAATCCATCGTGTGCGTGACGGGGCAACACGAGTCGATGCTGCAACAGGTCCTGGACCAGTTCGATATCACGCCCGATCATCGCCTGAGCGTGATGAGGGAAAACCAGACACTCAACGGACTTGCAGCGCGCGTGCTGGATTCGCTTAACGGCGTATTCGATATTGCCAAGCCCGATCGTGTGCTGGTTCACGGCGACACGACTACGGCTTCGTTTGCTGCTATCGCGGCGTTTCATCGGCGAATCCCGGTTGCACATGTAGAAGCCGGCCTGCGTACGGGTGATCTGTCGCAACCCTGGCCCGAAGAGATGAACCGGCGTGTTGCGGACATCGTTTGCGACCTGTTGTTCGCGCCGACCGCGGGAGCGAAGGCGAATCTCGAAGCTGAGAACCTGCAGGGCCGCGTGGTGGTCACGGGCAACACAGTGATCGACGCGCTCATGATGACGGCCGCGCGCATCGATGCCGACGCACATCTGCGCAAGCGTCTGGACGCGGCCCTGCCGTTTGCCAGCGATGGCAAGCCGATCCTGCTGGTCACGGGGCATCGGAGAGAAAATTTCGGCGATGGCTTTCATCAAATCTGTCTCGCGCTGCAGGACATCGCGCGACGCGACGCGGTGCAGATCGTCTATCCGGTTCACCTCAATCCGAATGTCCGCGAACCCGTGCTGGCCATGTTGCGAGGCGAGCCGAATGTGCATTTGATCGAGCCGCTCGATTACCTGGGGTTCGTGCGGCTGATGCAACGAGCGGCGATCGTGCTGACCGACTCGGGCGGCGTGCAGGAAGAAGCGCCGGCGCTCGGCAAGCCGGTGCTTGTCATGCGCAATATCACCGAGCGGCCGGAGGCAGTCGAAGCCGGCACGGTGCGCCTGGTCGGCACGAGCCGCGTGGCGATCGGATCGGCGGTATCGGCGGTACTCGGGTCATTGACGTCGTTGACCAAGCGCCCGGCAAGAAATCCTTCCCGCCTCGCCAACCCCTATGGCGATGGCCGCGCGTCCGAACGAATCGTGGCCGCCCTCGCAGGCCGCCATTTCACGGAGTTCGGTGCTTCAACGCCGGTGATCGATGCGCCGACGCTCGCACGCACACGGCGGGTCTCGGGCGGCTGACTCACCGCGCCATCACGCCCGGCTTGCACTTTCTTGCGGCATCCAATCGCAGCGTCGCGCCTTATTCACGCGCGCTGCATCGGGTCGTCGTTACTTAAAATAAACTCATTGCGCTACCGACCGTGACCCGAGCCAACCCATCGCATCATCGTCACAATCGACGTTTTTCATGGCACCTGCCGACCCTTGTCCGCGTGCTTCCGTGTATTGCCCTGGCTGCGGGGTCATTGAACGCAGCCGCAGCCCAGACTTCGTCACAAGCCCCGGATTTCGCCGACGCCTTCGATACCGCCAGCCACGCGCCCATCACGCGCACCGTCGAGCTGAAACGGCTTGGCGTGCGCGACACGGTGGCGCTCGGCGCGCCTGACAGCCGCCGCGAATATTACTTTCCGGTGCCGGCCGGCGTTCCGATCACCGACGCCGCCTTGCAAGTCGATGCGAGCTATCTGCGCGGCGATGGCGGCCGCACCACCATGCTCGTGTCTCTCGACGGCTCGCCGGTCCTGGCGCGCGCACTCACGCAGCCGCAAGGCAACGCGGCGGCGACCATCGGCGTGGACGGCTCGCCGCGCGCCAACGGATACGTGCGCGTGGGGTTCGAATATGCGTCGGTGATCAACGACGCCGTGTGCGCCGATCAGACAGCAATCGGCAACGTGCTGCGGCTCGCGCCCGCCACGCGCCTGAACTATCGCTACAACAGCGGGGACATCCGCGATCTGCGGACCGCGTGGAGTGCGCTGTCGCAGACGCCGGCGATCGCCATATCGTCGAAACGGGTCGGCACCGCCGCCTACGATACCGCCTGGCGCGCCGCCGCGATCATGCAGCGCGATGGCCGCGAGCCGTCGGTAAGCGGCTGGCCCGCCGTAGGCGACACCGTGAACCTCGGCACGCCCGATGTACCGGCCGCGTTGCGCGCCATGCCCGCGTTCGCGGCACTCGCGGCCGGTGGCGAACACCGGCTGGCGAACGCCGCCGAAGCCGGCGCGCTTTTGGCCATCTCGGCCCCGACGGCTTTGCCGGCGGATCTCATCGTCGCCGACAATGCGTGGCGCACCAACGTGAACGCCTCGCTCGACGCGCTGCGCGTGCAGGCGGCGGTGGTATCGCCGGAAGCTGCAAGCGCCTTCGATGACTGGCGCGCGCGCGTCGTCGCCCCGCTTGTCACGCCGCTCGCGCCCGGCGAAGCGCGGCTCGTGCACGTGGCCGGGCAGGCTGCGATCGTGGTCGGCGACACGCGTTCGGTCGGCGCGCTCGCGCAGGTCTGGCGCGCCGTGGACGGATCGAATCAACTGGTCGTGCATCAGATCGACAGCGCAGCCAACGGCCGCCATGACGTCGTGCCGCTCGCGGCGCTCGGCGGCGTGCCGCGCACGGTGAACGTGCTGCGCCAGGCATCGTGGACGGCGGATTTCGACCTGGGTGCGGTCGCCGGCGCAGGACGCCTGCCGGATGACGTGGTGCTCGATCTCGCCGGTTCGCCCAATGGCCACAATTCGGGCGTGGTGGCGTCGGTGTTCTTCAACGACACGCTGATCGGCTCGAAACTGCTCGATGCCAATGGCCGCGCCCAACGGGTGACATCGCATATTCCGCGAACCGCGCTCAGCTCGCGCAACCTCCTGCGCGTCACCTTCACGCGCCAGTCCGACTCCGGTTGCGCGAGCGACGAAGGGTATCCGGCAGCGGTCCTGCCGACCAGTCATCTCACGCTCGTGAAGGCCGACGCCGACGACAACTTCACCGGCATGGTCGCGCGCTTTGCGACGAGCGCGAGCGTGCTGGTGCCGAGCGCGTATCTCGCCGATTCCACGACCACCCTTCCCCGCGTGGCGCGTCTTGCCGACGCGACCGGGGTGGATCCGCAACGCGCGACGCTCACGGTGACATCGGGCAATGCTGCAGTCACGCCGGCGGGACCGTTCCTGGCATTCGACGTGGCGCTCGCGGACCAGAAGTCGCACGTGCGGGTCGCGGACGCGCGCCTCGCCATCACCGGCAACGACGACGAGACGCTCTACGATGTCAGCCAGCAAGGCGTCGGGGTACTCGATGTCGCTCACGCCGGCAACACGCGCGGCGTGATCTGGCGCAGCGTCGGAGCACGCGCACCGATCGTGCCGGTGAGCCTGCAACTGGCGCAAGCCGACGTGGCCGTGCTGGACGGCACGGGCGTCCTGAAAGAGATCGATACCCGCGATCCGGCCGGCATGATCCGTATCGATACCGGCAATGAAGCAGGCGCGCCCTGGTCGGAGCGATGGTTGTCGTGGACAGTGCCGGCGTTGCTGGTCGGCATGTTCATCCTGCTGCTGATGTTCGCCGCGCTGGTGCGCAGCCGCAAGCAGCAGGCTGAAAAGCTGGCCGAAAAGCAGGCTGGAAACCCGTCGTCGAAATGAGGACACGCCATGGACCTGTATCCCGGTTACTACGCACAACAGTATTACTACGGGCTGCAATATTGCGCGGGCATCATTGCCGTGATCATTTTGATATCCAGCGCGGACGATCTGTTCATCGACCTGTATTACTGGGTCCGGCGGGCGTACCGGGCGCTTACGGTCAAGCGTGAATACACGCCGCTGAAAGCCGCGCAGTTGCAGGAGCGCGCGGAGCAGCCCATCGCCATCATGATTCCCGCGTGGCAGGAATACGACGTGATCGCGGCAATGCTCGAAGACGCCGTGCGCGTGCTCGACTACCGGAACTACGTGATCTTCGTGGGCACGTATGTGAACGATGCCGCAACCAGCGCGGAAGTCGAGCGCATGCGGATGCGCTACAAGCAGTTGCATCGCGTTGAAGTGCCGCACGATGGCCCGACCTGCAAGGCCGATTGCCTGAACTGGGTGGTGCAGGCAGCGTTGCAGCATGAACGTAACGCGGACCTTGAATTCGCGGGCTTCGTGCTGCACGACAGCGAAGACGTGCTGCATTCGCTCGAACTGAAGTTCTTCAACTTCCTCCTGCCGCGCAAGGACATGATCCAGTTGCCGGTGGCCTCGCTCGAGCGGCACTGGTACGAGCTCGTTGCGGGCACGTACATGGATGAATTTGCCGAGTGGCATGCAAAGGATCTCGTGGTCCGCGAGAGCATGACGGGCAGCGTGCCGTCGGCAGGCGTGGGCTCGTGCTTTTCGCGGCGCGCGATGCTTGCGCTTATCGATACCACGAAGAACCAGCCGTTCAATACCGATTCGCTGACCGAGGACTACGACGTCGGCACGCGCTTGCTGATGCTCGGCATGGAATCGATCTTTGCGGTATTTCCGGTGCAGTACCTCACGCGTCGCAAGAGCATGTTTGGTCTCAGCGAAGATCGCGAAGTGACCGTGACGGTGCCGCTTTCCGTGCGCGAATTTTTCCCCGACACGATTCGCACCGCCTATAGGCAACGTGCGCGCTGGGTGCTCGGCATCGGCATGCAGGGGTGGCAGCAGACCGGCTGGAGCGGCTCGCTCGCCAATCGCTATTTGCTGTTTCGTGACCGCAAGGGTGTGGTGACATCGTTTGTCGGCATGCTGGCTTATGTGCTCGTGCTGCAGTTCATTGCGTTCATGTGCGCGGCGTCGTTCGGACTGACGAGCGACTTGCTGCCCTCGCCGTTTGTCGATTCTGCGTGGATGAATACCGTGCTTTTGCTGAACACGATTGCAGTTGCGCTACGGGTCGTGCAACGGGTGTATTTCGTCTCCCGGCTCTACGGCTGGGAACAGGGCATCGTCTCCATCCCGCGCATGATCGTCGCCAACTTCATCAACTTCCTGGCGGTATCGCGCGCATGGCGCCTGTTTTCGTCGCATCTGGTCACGGGCAAGCGGCTTGCATGGGACAAGACGATGCACGATTTTCCATCGGCGGCGGGGCTTTCCGAAAAGCGCCGTCAACGGCTGGGCGAGTTGCTCGTCTCCTGGCAGGCAATCAACGAGGACCAGCTCAAGACCGCAATGGAAGACGAGCTGGCAAGCGAAGCGCCCCTTGGCCGCGTGTTGCTGGCACGTGGCTGGCTCGACGAGGAGACGCTTGCCGAAGCGCTGTCGTTTCAATCCGAGCTGCAGCGGGCCGCGCTTGACCCTTCCCTGCTCGATGAAGGCCAGACGCACGTGCCGCTCGAACATGCCATCCGATACCGCATCCTGCCGCAAGGCACCGACCATGCGGGCCGCCGGATCGTGCTGGCGGCAAGCCCGCTCGAGGACGAAGCGCTCAAGGAAATCGAGCGCGTCTCGGGCGGACCCGTCACGCAGCGGATCGTACGCGAGAGCGAAATCGCAACCGGCTTCCGGTTCTTGCGCGGCGCCGGCAACGCGCTTGAACCGAACGAGACGAACGTCCCGCTTCTCGGCGATCTGCTGATCCAGATGGGCTACATCACGCGCGATAGTTTCAATGAAGCGCTCAAGGTGTACAGGCCTGAACGCGATGGCCGCATCGGCGAATTCATGGTCGCCTATGGCGCGATCTCGGCGCGCGCGCTGAGCGACGCTGTGCAGACCCAGATCCGCGCACGCGAAGCAGGACAGCATACGTGAGCGGCAGTCGTGACGGCCGTTGTGCGTTCGGCATGAGCCGCCGCGCGTTCTTGCGCGGCAGCGCCGCCGGCGTGCTGGCGCTCGGGCTCGCGGGTTGCCAGTCCCCGCCGCTCGTCCAGGGCGTTGCATGGCAACTCGACAATACGCATGCCAATGCTCACGGCGACTGGAACCGGCTGGGGGTGACCGACTTGCTCCTGCAATGGACCGCCGTCGACAACACCGCATATGTCGCCGGCACGCAGATCCCCGTGGCGCCGCGCTTGCCCGACTGGAACCGCATCGCGCTGGAACCCTGGGCGCAGCGCGTGCTCGTGGGCCTGGCCGGCCGCTTCAACGAAGCTGATGCACGCGCCAACGCCGAGCTGCTGGTCGAGCAATCTCTGGAACTGGTGCGCGCGGCGCCGCACCTGAATATCGAAGGCTGGTATTTTCCTGTCGAAGTCGATCCAAGCTGGCAGGACGCCCGTTCAATCGCGCCATTGCTCGCACGCCTGCCGCGGCCCTTGTGGATCAGCGTCTATGACCGCGGCAACATCGGCGGCGCGGCGCTGGCGCAATGGCTTTCGAGCTGGCTCCCGAGTGACGTGGGCGTGTTGCTGCAGGACGGCGTGGGTGTCTATGCGCGCGAACCGCGCATTGCCCGGACCTATGCCGATGCCCTCAGCGCCAAGTTCGGACGTGAGCGCGTGCGGGTCATCGCAGAAGCTTTCCGCGTGGCGCCCGGGTCAGCATTTCGCTCGGCCACGGCGCAGGAACTCAAGCTCCAACTCGATGCCTATCGCGGTTATCGCACGTACCTTTTCGATGGCCCTCACTACGTGCCGCCTCAACTCGTGGACAGTCTCCTGCAGTGAATATCATTCAGTCTCTGGCTCACCATGTTCTTTCCAGACGCATGCAAGCGTCCGCATTCGGCATCGCGATTTTGTGGTCCGTCCCCGGCATGTCCCAGGCCGACCAAACGCTGCCGTTGCCGCTGACCGGCAGCGCCTACAGGGTCGCCCGGCAGGCGTACGGAAGCTACGACAGCCATCGCTACCAGGCGAGCGTTGGCTATGCGCGCGAAGCGATCCGTCAACGACCCGATGTGATGTCGCTGCGCCTGCTGCTCGCCAGCGCGCTCGAAGCGCAAGGCGACAGGCGAGCGGCAGTGCGTGCAATAGACGATGCCATCAAGGCCCTCGGTCCCGAACCCGCGTTGCGCGCTCGCCGCAGTGCGCTGCTTGCGATCATTGCGAGCGGCGCGAACAGTCCGTCCGATCCGAACGCGCTGACCGGCAACATGGCGAAGACGGCGCAGCGTGCTTACAGGGCGTATGCGAAGCATGACTATGACGACGCGATCGCAGCGGCAAACGAGGTGCTGGCCGCGCGGCCCGACGTCATGCCGCTCTATCTCCTCGTGATCGACGCACTGACCGCGCAAGGGCGCGACCTGGATGCGTACAACGCGGTCATCGCAGCAACGCAGCGTGGCGGCGATAACCCTGGGCTGCGCGCACGGCGCCGGTTCATCGGCGCACGGCTCGGACCTGTCGCGGCATCGGAAGCTTACGACGCGCTCAGGCGCGGCGATACGGACATTGCGATCTCACGCGCGCGGGCCGCTATCGGTTATGCGCCCAATGTCCCAGGCGCACGGGATTTGCTGATCGATGCCTTGATCCAAGCCAATCGTTTCGATGAAGCCGACCAGGCCGCGACCGATGCCATATCAGCCAACCCCTCCGCACTCGCACCGTGGTTGCAGCGCGGCGCGATCCGCGAACGCCTCGGTCAGCGTGATGCGTCGCTTGCGGATTTCGCGCACGCGATGCAGCTTCAAGACGCCACGCAGCAAGAACAACGTAACGGCCGGATCGTGATTGCGGACATGGCGCTTGCAACCGGCGCTCCGCAACGCGCGCTCGATGCCCTGAACGGTCTCGATCCCGACGGCGACGCGACCGACCTGATGATCGCCGTGCGTCGCCAAAAAGCGCGGCGTGCGCTGACATCGTCCGTTGCGGCCAACACCGCCGATCTGCCGATGCCGCAGCTCGATTGCACGCGCATCGATTCGGGCATCCTGTGCACGCTGCATCCGTTCGATCCTGCCTACGCGCAATACGCCGCGGCGGCGCGCGCCTACGACCAGCACGACTACCCGCTTGCGGTGGCGCAGGCGCGCGAGGCGGTGCGCATTGCGCCCGATGATCCCGTGCATCGCTTGCTGCTGATCCAGGCGCTCGCATCGAATGGCGATCAGGCCGAATCGAAACAGGAAGCCGCGAACCTGATCGAGATCGGCATGATCGATACCTTGCCGAGCATGAACGCCGCGTATTTCGCATCGAATGCGGAACAGCCGGCGCTTGCCGCGCGCTACTACAACGAGGCCGTTCGCAACGACGAGCTGCCGCCATCCAGCCTGCTCGATGCGGGCTACGCAAACCTGAATGCGGGTGCGGCGCCCGTCGCAGCCAGTTATTTCAGGCGCGGAATCGATGCGGACAACAACGGCGATATCTCGCTGCAACCGCAACAAGCCTTCGAGACCCGCCGCACGATGTCCGAGCTCGACCGGACCTGGGGCGTGAATGCGTCGGTGGGATATCGTCCTACAGGCGACCAGACGACGTTCGTGGCCAGTCCCGGAAGCACCGCCGATAAAAGCGTGCAAGCCGGCGCCGAAGCCTATTGGCGCCCTTTCGGTTATCTCGATGGACACACCATCGAACTCTACGCACGCGCCTACGAGACGCTTTATTCGAAGGCGGGCAACACTACAGGCACGCCGAGCCTCGAAGGGGCGCTGGGTGTGCGCGCGAAACCGTTCGCAAGCCAGAACCTCGTGTTCGCATTCGAGCGCATCGTGCCGCTTGGCAGCGCGGTGCAGCCGGACTGGCTTGGACGTATCGCGTATTCGAACGGGTTCGGCACGGATTTGCGCGTGGACACGCCGAGTTGGTGGACGGGGCAGCTTTACGCGGAAGCAGGACATTACATCACCCATCCGGACAACTACGCGACCTTTAGCGGCGAACTCGGCCGAAGCTACCGGCTCGATGCGATCGATCCGCATCTCGTCGCGTTTCCGTACGCGGTGCTTGGCGGCGACTACAACACGCAGATCAACAACCGTGCATCGATGGGCGCAGGCGTGGGCGTGAACCTGCGCTACTGGTTCCGTGAGGACGCGTATCATGCGCCGCGCTCGTTCGTGGATTTCTCGCTGCAGTATCGATCGAAGATTGTCGGCGATGACCGTGCGAAGGGCGTGTTTTTCAACGCGAGCTTCAGTTATTAGCGTCGGAGGTAATTGTTGGGTGGGCGCAGGGGTACGGCGGCACACCCCTGCGCACAGGACGAGCTGGGATGACGGTCCATCAAGACGCCGTTTTCCCGCCGTTCACTCTCAGGATCTCGCCGGT
The DNA here is from genome assembly GCF_001577465.1 of Burkholderia sp. PAMC 28687. Lineage (NCBI taxonomy): Bacteria > Pseudomonadati > Pseudomonadota > Betaproteobacteria > Burkholderiales > Burkholderiaceae > Burkholderia > Burkholderia sp. PAMC 28687. The sequence goes on along the minus strand of NZ_CP014506.1, from coordinate 479,859 downwards.
AAAGAAGCTTGCTTTCCCGGACGCGACGAACACGATCGCGTCCGCGATTTCTTCGGGCGTCCCCGCTCGTTTGAGCGGCACGCTCGCGAGGAAAACAGCTTTGCGTTCTTCGTTGCCGGTCAGTCTCTGCAGCATGGCAGTCTCTACCGGACCGGGCGCAACAGCGTTGACGCGCACGCCCGACGCGGCCCCCTCGATCGCCGCCGATCTGGTCAGGCCTTCCACTGCGTGCTTGCTGGCCACATAGAGCGACACGTTGGGCGCGCCGCGCGATCCCATCGTCGAGGAGATATTGACGATACTGCCACTGCGTTGCGCCAGCATCACGCGCATCTCGTGTTTCATGCTGAGTACGGTGCCCAGCACGTTGGTATCGAAGACGGCTGCATAGCGCTCGGGCGTCAGCTCCGTCACGGGTCCCGATTCGCCCTCCGTGCCCGCCGAGTTCACGGCCACGTCCAGCCTTCCGAAGCGTGCGACGGTCCGATCGACGAGTTCGCGCACCGAGTCTTCGAGGCGGACATCGGCCTGAACAAACTCGGCCTCCGATCCGAGCGCGCGCAGCTCGGCCGCAAGTTGCTCGCCTTCTTCCGCGCGGCGCCCGGACACCACGACGCGCGCATGCTCATGCGCAAAGGCAAAAGCGGCGGCCCGGCCGATACCCGTCAGCGCGCCGGTGATCAGTACAACAGGATGCTCGGACATATTCGTTCTCCAGTTATTCATCGATAACGTGGCGTTTGCGGCCAGCGCCAAGTTCTTTCAAGCCGGGTGCACAGCGTGCCGGCGACAGGACTCATGCTAAGGCGCATATCATTGGAGATAAATGGGCTGTGATTCCGAACATTCCGGACATCGCTGTCCGAACTGTCGAATCAGCGCCTCCACATGCGGGAACCATGAAGTCACAAAAAACTGTTGCCGGAATCGATATAGGCGGAGAGGCTAAGGGCAATCATCTGGTCATCATGCAGGGCACCCGGATCGTGTGGAACAACCCCGGCCGAGAAACGCCGGAGCAGATGCTCGAAAAATGCATCGAGTTCGATGTTGCTGCCGTGGGTATCGATGCGCCTTGCCAGTGGAGAATCGAAGAGACTGGAAGACAGGCCGAAAAGATGCTGGCCAGAATGCGCATCTCCTGTTTTGTTACGCCGACACGCGAACGAGCGAGCCAAAGCCGGTTCTACGATTGGATGTTCAACGGGGAGTCCGTGTACAAGGTCTTCGTCGAGCGCTTTCCTCTTTTGAATGACGTGTTCGCGATCGGGAACCGGGTTTGCTTCGAGACGTTCCCCCACGCCATCACGTGCGCCCTTCGCGGCCGGGAAGCCACATCGGCGAAGGCGAAGAACATTCAGCGCCGGGAGACCCTCGAAAGGGCGGGCGTTGAAACCCGGCCGCTGAGAAACATCGATGAAGTCGATGCGGCGCTGTGCGCGCTGACAGCGAATTTCCTGCTCGAGGGATGGGTCGACGTCTATGGCGACAGTGCAGGAGGGTTCATTGTCGTCCCATCCTCAACCGCCAGTAGCGGCAATAAATGATTCAGGAGAACTTGTGCATCTGATGCGGCATTCGACATTGTTATTGTTATTGGCACTGGCTGCGCTGAGCGTAGTTGACGCCCGGGCGAGCGACATTTCGTGCGCGACCACGCAGCAACCCGCCGAGCGTGTCATCTGCGACCACGCCATTCTGAACAACGAATACGAAGATATCGTTTCGCAACAGCAAACCATGCTGAGCGCCGGGAAGCTTTCGCCTGGCCAGCTATCCCAGTGGAGACAGTCACGCAACGCCTGTACTGACGTCCACTGTATCGATACGGTATTTGCGCAGTGGAACACCACGGTGCGGGCGATTGCTTCTACCCCCAGCGCTGCAGTGGCTCCCGAGATTGCATCCGCGAGTGCGTCGGCGCCCGTTGGACCGGACCCCGATGCCGTACCATCCCCTGCGTCCGCAGCAGTTGCAACATCGGACTCGTCCGTGGTGCAGCGGGGAAGCGCCGCAGGCGTTGCGTTGCCTCAGCCGGTTGCGAGTCAGACCTCTGCGCCTGTGGCGGCATCCGCCGCGTCAGATGCAAGCGAATCCCGCAACGGAATCGGCATAAGTGGAGGCATGAGCAGTGGCGTGATGGCCGCAATACTCATCGCGATCGGATGTGGTGCGTTCGTCAGTCGGCGAAGGAAGAACGTTCGGCCTACCCGGAAACAATGAAGACCTTGCCAGTCGAAGCACGGCGGAGCAATGCAGCGTACCCGCGCAAGACGTTTCTCGCCGTCAGTGTTCGCCATAGGGCAATCCTCTGCCACTGACGCGCCGCCAAACCTTAGTCCACAAGAGACATTCTTCAACGTTCGCGCCTGGCCTGCGCAAAGCTCATGGCAATTGCGCCGGTTCGGTGAGGCTGGTGTGTTCTATTCGAAGCATCGCGGCCACCCGTTGCAATCGCCTCACGCCGAACCATCGCAAAAGAAATCGCAGCATCGCTTTGAGCGAGTCTCGTCTTTGGGTGGATTTAGGTCATATCGTCCTTCCTGCGAAGAACCCATTGGACCGCTGCCGCCGTGATCCGTAAAATGAATGTTTTGATCGATATCATTACTCTGCGGAATGGAACTCAAACTGCTCCGTGCGTTTTTGACGGTCACTGAATTGCGCCATTTTGGTCGCGCTGCAGACGCACTGCATGTCAGCCAGCCGGCGCTCAGCAAGCAGATCGCGGCGCTGGAGACGGTGCTCGGCGGCCGCCTGTTCGAACGCGGCCGTCACGGCGCCGACCTGACGGCATTCGGAGAATCTTTCCGGCCAGGTGCGTTGTCATTGATCGGCGAAGCCGATGACCTGCTGATTCGCGCGCGCGAAGCAAGCAGCGGCCAGCGGGGACAGTTACGGGTCGGCCTAGGGTTATCGGTGCTTACGGTGGCGCCGCAATGGCTCGCGAGCTTCCGGTCCATGAATCCAGGTGTCGGCGTGACGGTGAAAGACTTGTCGTCGTTTGATCAGACACGGGCACTGCTTTCGGGCCAACTCGATGTCGGGTTCTTGCGACTGCCGGCTGACCGCGGATTGGCATTCGTGCCGGTGCTGGCCGAATCGCTGATCCTCGCCGTTCCGGAGCACGCGAGGTGGAAGCGCTTGCCGGCGGACCTGAACAAGCTCAATGCGCTGGGCATCGTCGCCCTTTCACGCGGTATTGGTCCCGGACTCGCCGCGCAAATCGAACAATGGTGCGCAAGTCGCAATTTCATTCCGCGCGTGATCCAGCGGGCCGATGACATCCAGTCTGTTCTTGCAGCCGTTGCAGCAGGTGTGGGCGCGGCATTCCTGCCCTCAGGTGCGCAATATCTATTGCGCGACGCGACCATCATTGCCTTGCATGACAGCCAGACCAGATGGCAAGTCGGACTTGCGTGGAACACCATGCGTAGCGATCCGGTCGTGGACAATTTCGTCGCCCATGTCCAGAAGTCGATCGAGAATCCGTTGTAAGGGCGGTGGCCGCTTACGGCCCAGCACTTGCTCCGATGACATTGATCGAAGTTGCTAAATGCTGGCGTAATCGGCCTGACTTCGTCGGATCGGCGTGAAGCAACGGCGCCGACCGCTTTTCGTTGTTCCGGCATATGCATTAACATCGATACCTGAACGTGTTAAATGCAATGTGTCCCGACCAGACGTGCTGGTTTCGATATTCCGTTGTCTAGAGAGGAAGGCGATCGTGGCAAATGAAAAAATGTTGGCTCAAGTACGTGAAAAGCAGGGCTTTTTCGCGGCCCTGGACCAGAGCGGCGGGTCCACACCCGGCGCCCTGAAGCTATACGGCATCCCGGAGACTGCATACAGCAGTGACGCCGAGATGTTCAAACTGATACACGAGATGCGGGTGCGCATCATCACTGCGCCCGCCTTTACAGGGGACAAGGTCATCGGGGCCATCCTGTTCGAAGCAACCATGGACGGACAGGCGCTCGGCAAACCCGTTCCAACCTTCTTGTGGGAAGAGCGTGGCGTCGTGCCCTTCCTGAAGGTGGACAAGGGCCTGGAAAACGAAGCCGACGGCGTGCAACTCATGAAGCCGATTCCCGGGCTCGACGAGCTGCTCGCCCGCGCCGCGAAGCTCGGTATCTGCGGCACCAAGATGCGTTCAGTCATCAAGCTGAACTCGCAAGCGGGTATTGCTGCGATCGCCAGGCAACAATTTGCGGTGGGAGAGCAAATCTCCGCACACGGCCTCATTCCGATCCTGGAGCCCGAGATTTCGATCAAGAGTCCGGACAAGGCTGGAGCGGAAGCCACCCTCCTCGCGGAACTGACCAAGGGCCTCGATGCGTTGCCGGAAAATCGTCAAGTCATGCTCAAGCTGACAATTCCGGACGTGGCGGACTTTTATCGTCCGCTGATCGAGCACCCGCGCGTCGCCCGGGTGGTTGCGCTTTCCGGAGGCTATGCGCGAAGCGATGCGTGCGAACGGCTCGCTTCGAATCATGGAATGATCGCCAGCTTCTCGCGGGCTTTGATCAACGAGCTCAAGGAACAAATGAGCGACAGTGAATTCGACGAGACGCTCGCGACTGCCATCGACGAGATCTATCAGGCTTCCGTCGAAAAAGTTTGATGCAACTTTGAGAGGGCGGCTCCGGGCTCGCATGAACGAGCCTCGAGTCGCCTGATACGGAGATGCTGTTTTGCGCGGGCCACGGCTATTAAAGCTCGTGGCCCCGCATGTCGCGAATCGCCCCCTCCCGTTTGCATGAAGCACTGAATGTCCCCTTCGCCGATCCTTCGGCACGCTTCAGATCGGCTCTGATTCGCGCACCGTACCAAGTAAAAAGCAGTACGGGCGGCCTCAGCCAAGCGGCGAGTACGCTTCCGGAATGCAGATCGTCGATGTCGCCCTTGCAATCTGTTGCGGACCGCCTTTCGGTGGCCACAGGCCTTCGGCGTAATGGCGTGCACGCAGCGCAGCGCGTTCCTCCAGGCTGGAGAATCCCCAAATATGTGTGATCCGGGGCGAGCCATCCAGCGCATACATATTGATCACCAGATGCCGTGTGTAGTCGTGAGCCGGACCGATTGCCTGCTCCCAACCCGCCAAGGTTGGCGGCAGACCACCCGGCTTCAGATGGTAAGTCCGGAATTCATAGAATCGCCCGAATGAGGAACGCTCGACGTCGGGCAGAAACGGGAAACGCGCGTACTGCTCCGTGATCAACCGGCTCGATGGATCGTCGACACCGAATGGACGGGCGCTCATCAGCGCGCGCAACCGTTCCCGTTCGAGCGCCTCCGCGGTCTCGAAGCCACGCAGCAGCTTGATCTGGAAGAGTTCACCGATCTCCGTGCGCCACGCGCCCAAGAGCTGGCCTTCTCCATCCAGAACCCAGTTGTGCGCGCCGGCAGAGACCGCGTCTTGCTCCATCGGTGGGCTGGAGAGTGTAATCAGTTCATAAAGCATGATGTCTTCCTTGACTAGGCGGCTGCCGCGCCGCGGTAAGGCCTGCGCGCAGGCCGGCGAGTCAGAACAGCGATGCCAACTCGGGCGGCGGCTGCTTGCTGGATTGATCGACCAGCATGCCGAAGAGCGGATCCCACTCTTCGATCGTAAGCCCGCAGATCAGGTCTTCGCGGGAAAACGGATCGCCCTTGACCATCGCTTCCACTTCCTCGCGATTCTCAGCCCGCATGATCAGAAAGCCTGCACGCAACGGCGTTGCCTTGAGCGGTCCGGAAGCCAGCAGCCGGCCCTGCGCGATCAAGTCCTTGAGATAAAGAGCGTGTTCGAGAACATGCTGGTTCCAGCGGTCGCCGTCGGGATGTTCCATTCGAACGATGTATATCGGCATATCGAAAGCCCCTTGGAATGTGGACCGTCCGCCCGAACCGGAGATCCGGGGTAAGTCTATCCACCTTAATTGACTATTGACGGATGATAAATAGGCGTACAGTTTCCGATTTCGCAACTGGGAGTTGTCAGTGCTCGATCGACTCACCAGCATGGCGGTCTTCGTACAGGCAACCCAGACGGGGTCATTCGCCGCTGCAGCCGACAAGCTTGGCATGTCGCCGCAAATGGTCGCCAAGCATATCGCTGCCCTGGAACAGCATCTTGCGACCCGCTTGCTGAATAGGACGACCCGCAAACAGAGCCTGACGGAGTTCGGCCGCGCCTATCTGGAGCGGTGCCAGACCGTGCTGGCGGAAGTGGACGCAGCCGATGCCCTGGCCCAAGCCGTTCAGGTCAAGCCTCAAGGCCGCTTGCGCATCAGTGCGCCGGTGACCTTCGGTCGTCATGGCCTGATACCGGCGGTGACGCAGTTCCTGCGAGATTTCCCGGAGGTGGAACTTGAACTGACGCTATCGGACCGACTGGTGGACCCTGTCGAAGAAGGCTACGAGGCCATCGTGCGAATCGGGCCAATCGATGAAAACCTGCCGATGGTGGCGCGTCCGCTAAAGCCATATCGTTTGGTCGCTTGCGCATCGCCGGCCTATCTGAGCGAACATGGAACGCCGCTGGAACCCGCGGATTTGGATCGCCATGAGTGCGTGTTATTCGCTCCATGGCCAACGGACCTCAACCATCGGTGGCGCTTCCAGCAGGGCGGCCGCGAAGTCGAGGCGACCGTTGGGAGCCGCTTGAGTATCAACGATTGGGGCGCCATTCACAGCGCTGCCCGAGACGGTTTCGGTATCGTGCTCGGGTCTGAGCATGCCGTGGCAGAGGATCTGGCGGCAGGCCGGCTGATTCGGGTGTTGCCCGATTTCGAAGGGCCATCCCGCCCCATGCATCTGCTCTATGCAGCGGACCGGCGCATGACGCCGAAACTGCGTTGTTTCGTCGACCGGATGATCGGAACTTTCGGAGATGGCTAAAAGAGCATGTCATCTCGAGAGTAGCTAAAAGCAAAACTGCGAAACGGTACGAGGGTTGATTGACGAGGAAGAAATGAGAAGCTAGCGGGAACGATTTTTGTTGGTCCAAGGCAGGCCCACTCCGCATAAGCATCATGAAAGCTACCATTTGTGACCACTACCAATTGCCCGATGGGCATGAAGAAATCCACCGGTTCACGTTCAAGCTGGAAGAAGGTGGGAGTCATGCGCCGTCGGAAGAAACTATCTCGTTACGAACCGCGAAAGTGATCGTGTCTCATCTCGAGGACGGCAACGCGCTTATACAAATGCTCCGCGCCGTAGCGAATGCTCACCCGGCCGACTATGACGGACTCATCGGGCAGGTATTCGAGGACGCATTCGTCAAGGACGGGCCCAGCGAACGCATGACCGATCACGGTCTGGCATTCAATAACGCTACGAAGGCCGAATCGGCGCGGCGCTGAATCCGAATGCGAAGTGCGGTCAAAACTATTGGCCGACCGCCGCCCAGAGCAACGAAATGCCTGATGACAGCATCAGTCCATCGACCAGAAGCCTGAACGTGGACGGTTGCATCCGGACCACGACAGACTTGGCGAAAAACGATCCTGTCATCAGTGCAGCGCCCGCCACCAGACCCTTTACAACGATTCCGACCGGCAGCGCGCCGAACTCCTTGAACGCCGCGATCTTTGCCGCATAAACCCCCAGCGATCCGGTCGCTTCCGTCGCGAGAAAGGCGCCTTTTTCGAGGCCGTACGACGTGAACACCGGAACGGTGATCGGACCCGTCGACACGACAATCCCTGTCAAAAAGCCGACGGGGCCTCCGATCAATGCCAGATCCCACAGGGTGAACTTGATGGAGCGGCGCGCGAGCCAGCGCCGCGTCGGAATCATCGCAACGAAGAAAACGCCGAGCGCAATATCGACAATGCGCGCAGGGAGCGCCAGCAGCGTGTGAACGCCCAACGCCGCGCCGGGGATTGCGGTTGTGCAATAAGCCGCGCAGGCCTTCCAGTCGATCTCACGCCACCATGCGACTACCTTGCCGAGATTGCCCATCACCGCTCCGATCGCCATGATCGGCACGGCCTGCTGCGGCCCGAAGAACAGGACGAGAACCGGCATGAGCATCATCGACGACCCGGTGCCGATAATGCCGCTGAGCATGCCGGCAGCAACGCCGACGAGCAGAACAAGTACGTAACCCATCGCGTCGTTTTCTTGGAAGGTTGAAATTGGTCGACGCTCGGAAGCGTACTGTGAGCTGCACCTCCGCTTCGGGAAAATCAGTCCAAAGGTGGAACGGCCCCTTCAGCCAGTGTCTTGAGCAGGCGTGTACGACGTCGTTCGAGGTCTTCTATCTGGCGCTCGATCGAGGCCAGTCGCTTGCGCTGGGCATCGGAGGTCTCGGGGCATGAGCCCGCGCCTTCGATCATGCGCATGCAATCGGGAAACGAGCGGATATCAGCGAGGCTGAAGCCCGTCGCGATCATGCGCTGGATTTGCCTGACCTGGGTGACGGCTGCAAGCGGGAACGCCCTGTAGCCGTTGCTGGCGCGAACCGATGTCAGGAGGCCATGTTCGTCGTAATGGCGGATCGAGCGCACGCTTGCGCCAGTCTCGCGAGCGAGTTCGCCAATGGTCAGCAGATCGTGTTCGATGGATTGGATCATGAAAAAGCATAGCACTTTTCGCTTGACCCTCACATCAGTGTAAGGGTTCAAGGTGCTCCCATGTCAACGATCATGGAGCAACCCGAATGTCGCGCAACTTCTTTAGTCACACGCTTTCCGCCCTGCTGGCAGCAGTCGCCGCGCTTGCGATGTCATCCGCCGCTATCGCAGATACAAAAAACTATTCGGTCACCGCGCCGGACGGCGTCACCCTTGCCGTCCAGGAGTCCGGCGATCCGGCCGGGCCGCCTGTCGTGCTGATCCACGGCTTGCTGGGCAGCCGCCTGAACTGGAATGGACAAGTCGACAGCGCCGACCTCCAGCGGTATCGCATCATCACGTACGATTTGCGCGGTCACGGCCTGTCCGGGAAGCCGACTGAAGCCGAGGCGTATTCCAACGGACGCCTTTGGGCGGACGACCTTGCAACAGTGATCAAAGCGTCGCATGCAAGCCGTCCCGTGCTCGTCGGATGGTCGCTGGGTGGCGCGGTCGTATCGAATTACCTGGCGGCATATGGCGACAGCCAGATTGCCGGAGCGGTTTATGTCGATGGTGTGATCGAGTTGAAAGCGGACCAGATCGTGTCTCATCCGGAGGTTTATCGCGACATGACTTCTCATGATTTGAAGACCCATCTGGATGGCGAGCGCACCTTCCTCAGCCTGTGTTTTCACACGCAGCCCGACAGGTCCACAACCGAGCGCCTGCTCGCCAACGCGGCGATGGCGTCGTGGACCATGCAGAGCGCAGTCCAGTCCATGACGGTCGATGCGTCCGGCGGTTTGAGCAAAACCACGGTGCCCGTCCTGCTGCTGTATGGCGAACGCGACGCGCTGGTGAATACGAAAGGCGCGATTGCACGGGCAAAGGAACTCGATCCGCAGGTTCAAATCAAGTTGTACGCGAATTCGGGACATGCGCCTTTTATCGAAGAGCCGGATAGGTTCAACCGTGATCTGGCCGCTTTCGTCGATACCGTCGCGCGTCACTGACTCGACACCGCAAACGTGAGGAACATATGGCATACGAACTTCCCCCTCACCATTCGCTTGAGTCTTTCCCGGGATTGTCCGGTCTGCAAGTCGACGCGGGAGGTGTGTCGTTCAGCGGCGTGACCGGCGGCTCGGGACCGGCAGTGCTTCTGCTGCACGGGTATCCGCAAACGCATCTGGCATGGCGGTACATTGCTCCGCAACTGGCGCGTTCATTCACTGTCGTTGCGCCGGATCTGCCCGGGTATGGCGACAGCAAGACGGGCGCCGATACTCCACGCTGGACCAAACGCCGGGTCGCCGAAGCACTTACCTCGATGATGAAACAGCTCGGCCACGCAGAGTTTGCCGTCGTCGGCCACGACAGAGGGGCGCGGGCCGGATACCGGCTGGCGCTGGATCATCGGGATCATGTGACTCACTATGCGTCGCTCGCCGTGGTTCCGACGCTCGATGCATGGGACGCCGCCGACATGCGCTTCGGGCTGGCCAATTTTCACTGGTTCCTGCTGGCGCAACCGTTCGATCTGCCGGAGCGGCTGCTGTCGGCTGATCCCGATGCGTTTATCGATGCTGCTCTAGCCAGGATGGCAGGCGGAATCGATCATATCGATACGGTTGCCCTCAGGGCCTACAGACGGGCCTTTCGAAACCCGTCGGTGCGACGTGCGATGTGCGAAGACTATCGCGCTGCAGCGCATGAGGATCTCGCGCACGACACCGCCGATCGTGCAGCCGGAACCATGCTGAACTGTCCGGTCCTTGCCTTGTGGCCCGATTCGTTCGGCGGGGAACACTCACCGCTCGACATCTGGCGGCGCTGGGCAAGCAATGTCAGCGGCAAGGCACTTCGCGCGGGTCATCTTCTTCCGGAGGAGTGTCCGGGAGAAGTCACGGCGGAGCTTCTTGCGTTTCTCGGGGGTCGTTAGGTTGGTGGCGCAAAGACGCGCCGGGATCGATCTGATCGAGCAGATACCGGGCGCGTAAAGCAATGACGCGCCCGGAATCCGCCAGAAGTTCTAGCCCCGCTCGCCACCTAACCCATCACCTTGTCCAGCGTGATCGGAAGATCGCGAATGCGCTTGCCGGTTGCATTGAAGACCGCGTTCGCGACGGCCGCGCCCACCCCCGTTATGCCGATCTCGCCAACGCCGCGGGCGCCCATTGGCGTGTGAGGATCGGCTTCCTCGCTCCAGATGATGTCGATCTCCGGCACGTCGAGATGAACCGGCACGTGATAGTCGGCAAGCGATGGATTCATCACCCGGCCGGTTCTCTCGTCGAACTCGGTTTCCTCCATCAGGGCAAGTCCGAGGCCCATGATGATGCCGCCGCGAAACTGACTGGCGGCGGTCTTGGCGTTGATGATCCGTCCGCAATCGAACGAACCGAGGAAGCGGCTCACCCGGGTCTCGCCGGTAATTGCATTGACCCGTACCTCGCAGAAGAGCGCGCTGTGGCTATGCATGGACCAGTGCTGCAGTTCAAACGGCATCGGCGCCTCTGCCTCGACACTGACTTCGTCGAGCTTCGCGCGAGCCAGTATGGCACCGTAGCTCTCGAACCGGCTTTCATCTTCCAGCGCACAGAGACCGCCGTCGCGACCGCCCACCTCGTCGGGTAACAGGCCGGAGAGCGGCGAACTGTTGCCGGCGAACCGGAGCAGTTCCCTGACGAGCTTGTGATGCGCCGCAATCACCGCGGCCCCGATCGCTGCCGTCTGCTGCGAACCGCCTGCCAGCACCACGCCCGGCAACCTGGAGTCGGCATATTCAAAGTCGATGTCGTCCATGGTCAACCCAAGGCGGTCGGCGGCCACCTGCGTCTGAGCGGTCGATGTACCCATGCCCATCTCGTGCGCGGCGATGCTGACAGTAGCGCGCCCCGCCTGGGTCAACGTGATGCGTGCCGCGCCGCCGGGCATCCGGTAATACGGATACGTGCCCGTGGCGCAGCCCATGCCGACAAGCCAGTCGCCCTCGCGCCTTGCGCCCGGCTCCCGGCGCGCGTCCCAGCCGAATCGCTCGCGGCCGGTCTTCCAGGCCTCGACGATCCCCCGTTGAGAAAAGGGCAGCCCCGTCGTCGGATCCTTTTCCGGCTCATTCCTGATCCGCAATTCGATGGGGTCCATGTTCATGGCGTGAGCGAGCTCATCGATGCCGGATTCAAGCCCGAAGGTGCCGACAGCCTCGCCAGGCGCCCGCATGAAGGTATTGGCCGTCATGTTCATTTTGACGGTCTCGACGTCGAGCAGAAAGCTTCGGGAAGCATAGGCGCTCTTGGCCGGCAAGATGAAGGGCTCCGGCATATTGTTGTGCGGAGTCATCGCGACCGTGCCGGTGTGAATCAGGGCGTCCAGGGTGCCATCGGCCTGAGCCCCGAGCGCCACGCGCTGTTCAGTGAGCGTACGGCCGCCGACAATGCGGAACACGCCCTCCCGGGACACCATGATCCGCACGGGCCGCTGTGCCAGTTTCGCAGCGGCCGCTGCCAGCACCTGATGTTGCCACACCGTTTTCGATCCAAAGCCCCCCCCAACGTATGGCGAAGTGACGTGGACATTCTTCTCGTCCACACCGAACACCTGCGCGATGGTCCACGCTTCGTGCGCGACTGCCTGCACGGTGTCGTGGATGCGCAGCTCATCGCCCTTCCACACGAGCGTCGCTGCATGCAGTTCTATAGGGTTGTGGTTGTGCCGAGGGGTCGTGTAGCGCACGTCGATCTTGTGCGGTGCTGCGGCCAGCATGGCCTCGGCATCCTTGATCTCGAGCTTGAGCGGCTCGCCCTGGAAAAGGCCGGGCTCCGAACCATTCGCCTTTGCTGCATCGAGAGACGTTACGCCATCGCTTCCCGCTTCATAGGTTACGCGGATCAGGTACTGCGCGTGGTCCGCCTGCTCCTGGGTCTCGGCCAGCACCAGCGCGACCGGCTGGCCATTCCAGTGAACCTGGTCGTCCTGCATGATCGGCACGTCATCGCCGCCCGCGGCCTTTTGCTTGGTCATGAAGGCTGGCATGGGCTGGAGGCGAGGTGCGTTCCGGTAGGTCATCACCAGTACGACACCCGGTGAAGCTTCCGCGGCGGCGGTATCGATATCGACAATGCGCCCACGCGCGATGGACGAATACTTCAGCGCCGCGTAGGTCATTCCTTCAAGCGGAAACTCGGCAGCGAAGGTCGCGCGGCCGGACACCTTCAATGGCCCATCGATCCGGCTTATCGATGCACCGATCAGGCCGTGCTTGTGTCGAATCAGCGGATCTGGCTTGCCGCCGGGAATGAAGCTGTCAGGGGCGAGTGCGATGGCCTTTTTCATCACCGCTTGCATGGCATCTTTGAGAATAGGCATTAGCGGATCTCCTGAAGGGCTGTCAGTTTGACCAGCGTGTCGGTGATCACGCGCTGAGCCAGTTCGATCTTGAAGGCGTTATCGCGAAGACCGCGAGCGGGAGCAAGCTCCGCCTGCGCCGCCGCGCGGAATGCCGCCTCTGTCGCTGGGGCGCCCTTGAGGGCCGCCTCGGCTGCATTCGCGCGCCACGGTTTGTGCGCAACGCCACCCAGCGCGATACGCACTTCCTTCACAACGCCATCCTGCACTTCCAGGACCGCAGCCACCGAGACGAGCGCAAAGGCATAAGACGCGCGATCACGCACCTTCCGGTAGCTGGAACGCCCCGGCAAAGCGGGCGGCAAGGTTACGGCGGTGATCAACTCGCCGGGCTCCAGCACCGTTTCGATCTGTGGCGTATCACCGGGCAGTACGTGGAAGTCGACCAGCGGAATGTCGCGTGCGCCGCCGGGACCTTCGACGGTTACTACCGCATCCAGTGCAGCCAGCGCCACGGCCATGTCCGACGGATAGGTGGCGACGCAGGCATCGGAGGCGCCAAGGATGGCGTGCATGCGGTTGAAGCCCTCCATGGCGTCGCAGCCCGTTCCGGGCGAACGTTTATTGCAGTGCGCCGCGTCGTCATAGAAGTAACCGCAGCGAGTGCGCTGCAGGAGGTTGCCGCCGACTGTGGCCATGTTGCGGATCTGGGCCGAAGCACCTGCCAGAATGGCCTCGGACAACAGCGGATAACGCTCGCGCACGATCCGGTCAGCCGCCGCTGCCGTGTTCCTGACCCCGGCGCCGATCCGCAGGCCGCCGTTGCCGACAGCTTCTGTTGCACACGAGAGTCCGGTTATGTCGACGAGTACCGCCGGATGCTCGATAGTCTCGCGCATCAGGTCAACGAGATTGGTTCCTCCGCCCAGGTATTTGGCGCCCGATTGAGCGCCAAGCGCCAGCGCCGCTTGCGAGTCCGAAGCACGTTCATAGGTAAAGGGATTCATCAGGCGGCCTCGCGCGTGCTGGGCTCGGCCTTGTCGGCACCGAACGTTTCCTGGATCGCATCGACGATACCGTTATAAGCGCCGCAGCGGCACAGGTTGCCGCTCATTCGTTCGCGCAGCTCGGTGTCAGTGAGTTCAAAGCCCTCCGCAGCCACGTCGTCGCTGACATAGCTCGGCACGCCGCGCTTCAACTCATCGACCATGCCGATCGCCGAGCAGATCTGCCCGGGGGTACAGTAGCCGCACTGGAAACCATCGTGTTCGACGAAGGCGGCCTGCAGCGGGTGAAGCTTGCCCGGTTCGCCCAGTCCTTCAATCGTGGTGATTTCGCAATCTGAATACTGCACCGCCAACGCGAGGCAACTGTTGATACGTGTCCCGTTGACGAGCACGGTGCACGCGCCGCACGCGCCCTGATTGCAACCCTTTTTTGCGCCGAACAGGTGACGCTGCTCACGCAGCAAATCGAGGAGCGATGTCCTCGGGTCGAACTCCAGCTCTAGCTCGTTGCCGTTGATGACGAAGTGCATGCTTGTTCCCTCAAGTTAGGGATTACGTCGTGGGGTGATGTCTGCCGGCCGTAACGTCGAAGAACCGATGTCGGGCGGCTCGGGGCTTGGCGGGGCCGGGGGCGATCGCCGGGAGCCGACGGTGGAACCACACCGGCTGATCGATACTGCCACCCAAGCTTTCGAACGCAGCAATTCCCGGGCCTTGGCGTGCTGGATGGCGTTCGCAGCCAAGGCGCGTCAAAGGCGGCTCTAATCAAACCGATTCTTGGCGCAAGGATGCCGATTCGTCGTCCAGTATGCGACCTATACTAATTCCAAGAACGTAACCGGCTAAAACGCACAACTTTCCCGCGATTTTCGAACCCTCTGCCTGGAGCTTTGAATCATGGATCCGTTGACATCGGCATTGCCCGCAGCGTTCAAGGCTGTCCAGATCGATAGTTTCGGCGGTATCGGTTCAATGCAATACCGGAACGTCCCGCTCGAACGCCCTGCGGCAGGTCAGGTTCTGCTGCGTGTCGCGGCTGCCGGAGTCGGACCATGGGACGCGTGGATCCGCTCGGGCAACAGCGTCTTGCCCCAACCGCTTCCTCTGACATTGGGTTCGGACATTGCCGGAACCGTCGTGACCACAGGAGAAGGGGTAAGCGGATTATCGGCAGGAGACGATGTCTTCGGCGTGACCAATCCAAGATTCACGGGTGCATATGCCGAATACGCGCTTGCGGATGCGGGCATGATCGCGCGCAAACCTTCCACGCTGAGCTTCGAGGAAGCGGCGTCCGTGCCCGTCATAGCAGTCACGGCGTGGCAGATGCTTTTCGAACAGGCACGACTGAAGAAAGGCGACCGGGTTCTCGTATTGGGCGGCGCCGGCAACGTCGGCGCGTATGCCGTTCAACTGGCCCGCCGTGCAGGCGCCTTCGTTATAGCCAGTGCATCGCACCGGGATGCGGACCGTGTGATGTCGCTTGGCGCAGATCAGGTGTTTGATACCCGCGAACAATCATTCGATGAATACCGGCATTCCGTCGATGTCGTGATTGACTTGATCGGCGGGGAGACGCTTGACCGTTCCTTTGAAACTGTCAAACCTGGGGGCAAGGTGGTATCGGCTGTCGCTGAACCCAATGCCGAGCGGGCAGCGGCGGCTGAAGTAAGCGCGAACTTCATGTTGGTCAGGGTCAACACTGCAACGCTTATCGCGCTTTCCGAGTTGCTGGAAACGGGAGCGCTCAAAACACGTGTTGGTGAAGTTCTGCCGTTGCCGGAGGCTCGGGTAGCTCATGAGATGCTTGAGGGCCGCAAGCATGCGCCGGGGAAAATCGTGCTTGTTCCGTGACACCGGCATTGAATCGCTGACGAAATCCGCATCAATTCGTACTGTTTCACTATTTAGGTTAACGAAGGATATCGCGCCGACTGAAAGTCGCCATTGGCTCGCCTTGTTGCATCGCAACTTACCTAAAACCTGGAGGTCGCCAAATGACGATCAATACACTTGTATCGGCCGCGGCGTTGGCGGCGTCGATGGCAATCATCCCTGCCGCTGCGGTCGCGCAGAATGAGGACCTCGTGCGCGAAACCATCACGCCTGCGTTCGCGGATGCGCTTCCCAACGTGCCCGGCAAGACCATCTCCGCGATCGTCGTCGATTACCCGCCCGGCGCCAAGTCCATTCCACACCGTCATGGGCAGGCCTTTGTTGTCGGCTACGTACTCCAGGGCCAGATTCGCAGCCAGTTGGGCAATGGCGCGTCCCGTGTCTATAACGCCGGCGAGCATTGGACTGAAGCGCCCGGCGTTCATCACACCGTCAGCGAAAATGTGAGCGCTTCCGCGCCGGCAAAATTGCTGGCCATCTTCGTCGCCGATACAAAGGACAAGAATCTGGTCATCTGGGACAAGAAGTGAATCTTCGTTCCGTGGTGTGCCTTGCCCGCCTCGGCTCCTGCAAAAGGGCAGTTTTATTCAATACACGAAGAGAGCTTGGCGCCACGGATGTTTCCCCCGGTCTTGGATAAGTCACGCAATGTTTGACAACGAACGCCGCCCATGCAGACACGGCGCCGGACGATTCTATCGTGGGTCATCAATGCCCCTCTCGAATCAATCGAGCGTTCGACTTCGGCATACTACTTCTCTGAAGCAGCGCATCGGCGGTCTGAAG
This sequence comes from Burkholderia sp. PAMC 28687, assembly GCF_001577465.1. Lineage (NCBI taxonomy): Bacteria > Pseudomonadati > Pseudomonadota > Betaproteobacteria > Burkholderiales > Burkholderiaceae > Burkholderia > Burkholderia sp. PAMC 28687. The sequence goes on along the minus strand of NZ_CP014506.1, from coordinate 463,280 downwards.
CGCTTTATGAAGCCCTTTATGAAGCGCCTGATAAACCCCAATCCGATGCGATCAAAACCTTTGAGCCAGGGAGAAAAGATGAAAGTCCAAGGTAGTTGCCATTGCGGTGCAATCGCTTACGAGGCCATCATCGATCCACAAAAGGCCGGCGTTTGCCATTGCACCGATTGCCAGACGCTCTCCGGCGCGCCCTTTCGGGCGAGCGTTCCCGCTGCGGCCGAAGACTTCCGAATCTTGCGCGGCCAGCCGAAGATCTACATCAAGACGGCCGAATCCGGTTCACGACGCGCCCAGGCCTTTTGCGCCGATTGCGGCACACCGATCTATGCCTCGGCCGCCGATAACCCCACCCAGTTCAATCTCCGCCTCGGCGCGATCGCGCAGCGCGCCCGCATCCCCGGGCTAAAGCAAGGTTGGTGCAGCTCGGCGCTTGCGTGGGCGCGGAACATTGAAGATCTGCCCGAATCGTCGCAACGCTAAAATCCGGGCGATTGGCGCCTGGAAACACACCAGAAAGCTGCGGTACTGGGCGACGGCTTGGTCGCCCAAATTACGCTCATCGAACGGCCGATGCCCGCCTCAGGGCAAAATACGGGTTTCGCGGCCATAACGCGCCCCGGCAATCTGCCGGTGGCGCGCAGCTTGCAATCGCATTACCGAACCGGAAAACGCCGCCAGACCCAGGGCCTTTGTCCCCGCCGGCGTAAAAGGACAGCCGCGGACAGCCAGTCCCGGCGCGTTCGTCGAAGAGCACATCAGGAGTCGTTTATGAGTGATTTGAATGCGTTGTTCCTCAGCAGGTTTTCTCTCGCCGTGGGAACGTTCTTCGCCATTTTGGGCGACCGCGAAGTCGCAGCCGGCGTGCGCCGCGTGCGCAACGGCGAAACCGTAGCGCCGGCGCCCACCGCAGCGCCAACGCCGGCACCAGCGCCCGCCCCCGTCGTCCGGACCATAAAAGAAGCCACCCCTGACGCCGCCCTCCAGCTTCTCGGCCTGCTGCAACGCGATGCGCGTTTTATCGATTTCATCGAGGAAGACGTGGCCGCCTATTCCGATGCCGAGATCGGCGCGGCCGCGCGCCTCGTGCACGATGGCTGCCGCACGACCCTGCGCGAACATTTCAGCATTCGCCCGGTGCGCACGGAGGCCGAAGGCAGCCGCGTGACGCTGCAGGACGGCTTCGATGCCACCGCCGTGCGTCTCACCGGCAACGTGGTCGGACAAGCGCCGTTCAGCGGCAACCTGAGCCATCGCGGCTGGAAAGTCGATCAGGTGCGCCTGCCGAAGCTGACGGAAAGCCACGACGCATCGGTGATCGCGCCGGCCGAGGTGGAGTTATGAGCGACGCACGATATTCGATCGGCATCGATCTGGGCACGACGCATTGCGCGCTGTCGTATGTCGATCTCACCGCGAGCGAAGGCGAGAAGACCACGCAAAGCGTGTTGCCGATCACGCAACTCACCGGGCCAGGGGCGATCGAAGAACTCGAGTTGCTGCCGTCGTTTCTGTATCTGCCGCATCCGAGCGAATTGGCTCCCGGCGACCTGAACCTGCCGTGGACCGCCGAGCGTGATTTCGCTGTCGGCGAACTGGCGCGAAATCGCGGCGCGGCGACGCCGATCCGGCTGGTATCGAGTGCAAAAAGCTGGCTGTGCCATCCGGGCGTCGACCGGCGCGCGGCCATTCTGCCGAACGACGCGCCGCCCGAAGTCACGCGCGTCTCGCCGCTCGAAAGCTCGGTGCGCTATCTGACGCATCTGCGCGAAGCGTGGAACCACGCCCATCCCGATGCGCCGTTCAGCGAGCAGGAAATCACCATCACGATTCCCGCCTCCTTCGATCCCGCCGCACGCGACCTGACCGCCGAGGCGGCGGAGGCAGCGGGTTTTGGCCGCATGACCCTGCTTGAAGAACCGCAAGCCGCGCTTTATAGCTGGATCGAGATGAGCCAAGGACAGTGGCGCAAGCAAGTCCGGGTCGGCGACGTAATCCTTGTCGTCGATGTCGGCGGCGGCACCACCGACTTCTCGCTGATCGCGGTGATCGAACGTGAGGGGAATCTCGAGTTGCACCGGATCGCAGTGGGCGAGCACATCCTGCTCGGCGGCGACAACATGGACCTCGCGCTCGCCTACGTGGTCGCGCGCAAGCTCGCGACGCAAGGCACGCAGCCCGACGCATGGCAACTTCGCGCGCTCACTTACGCGTGCCGGTCGGCCAAGGAAACGCTGCTCACCGATCCCGCCACGGACACCGTGCCGCTCGTCGTGCCAAGCCGCGGATCGAAGCTGATCGGCGGTTCGATCCGCACGGAACTCACGCGCGCGGAACTCACGCAGACCATTCTGGACGGCTTCTTCCCGCAAGCCGACCGCGCCGACCGGCCGGTAAGCCGTGCGCGAGTGGGCCTTACGCAACTCGGTCTGCCGTATGCGCAGGACGCCGCCATCCCGCGCCATCTCGCCGCATTCCTGGGCCGTCAGGTCAACGCGCTCAACGAGATCGAAGGCCTGCAGAACACGCTTGCCGAAGGCGCCAGTTTCCTGCATCCGACCGCCGTGCTGTTCAACGGCGGCGTGTTCAAGTCGGACCTGCTGGCCGGCCGCATTCTCGATACCGTCAACGGCTGGCTGACGGCCGAAGGCGCGCCGCCGGCCCGTTTGCTCGCCGGTGGCGACCTCGACCGCGCGGTCGCGCGTGGCGCGGCGTATTACGGCTACGTCCGTCGCGGCAAGGGCGTACGGATTCGCGGCGGCACGGCGCGTTCGTACTACGTCGCAATCGAATCCGCGATGCCCGCCGTGCCCGGCATCGAACCGCCCGTGCAGGCGTTGTGTCTCGCACCCTTCGGCATGGAAGAAGGGACCGAGGCCGCGTTGCCGCCGCAGGAATTCGGCCTCGTTGTCGGCGAGCCGGTGCATTTCCGGTTCTTCGGTTCATCGGTGCGCAGGCAGGATCAGGTCGGCACGTTGCTCGATTTCTGGGGGCCTGAGGAATTGCAGGAACTCGAAGAAATCCAGGCGACCCTGCCGACCGAAGGGCGCACTGCTGGCGAAGTCGTACCCGTCAAGCTGCACGCACGGATCACCGAAGCCGGCACGCTCGAACTGGAAGCCTTGCCGCGTGATTCGGGCGAGCGCTGGAAAGTCGAGTTCGATGTACGCGCGAACGCAAACGGCTAAGTGCCGATAAGTGCCGATATGCGCCAATGAAGCGACGTCAATGAAGCAATACATCGTCGGGATCGATCTCGGCACGAGCAATACGGTCGTGGCGTATGCGGACGCCTCGGCCAAGGACGGGGCGAAGGCGATCCGCGTCTTCGATATCGACCAGCTCGTGAGTCCCGGCGAAGTCGCGGCACGGCCGCTGCTGCCATCCGCGCGATACCACCCGGCGCCGGGCGAGCTCGATCCCGGCGACCTTCGACTACCTTGGGGCGACGCCAACCCGGCCGAAGGTCCGCAAGCGGTGATTGGCCGGCTTGCGCGTACGCTCGGTGCGCAAGTGCCGGGACGGCTCGTGGCGAGCGCCAAAAGCTGGTTGTCGCATGCATCGGTGGATCGCGTTGCGCCGATCCTGCCGTGGGGCGCGCCGGATGACACAGGCAGGATCTCGCCTGTTACGGCGAGTGCGAGTTACTTGGCGCACGTGCGCGCCGCGTGGAATGCACATTTCCCGCACGCGCGCCTCGAAGACCAGGACGTGGTGCTGACCGTGCCCGCTTCCTTCGACGACGGCGCCCGCGCCCTCACTCTGGAAGCGGCCCGAATAGCCGGTCTGCCGGGATTGCGCCTGCTCGAAGAACCGCAAGCGGCGTTCTACGACTGGCTGTTCCAGCATCGCGCCACGCTCGATACCGAGTTGGCCCACACCCGTCTCGTCCTCATTTGCGATGTCGGCGGCGGCACGACCGACCTCACGCTGATCAAGGTCGAGCTGAAGGACGGCGAGCCGGAGCTGACGCGGATCGGGGTCGGCAATCATCTGATGCTCGGCGGCGACAACATGGATCTCGCGCTCGCGCATCTCGTCGAAACGCGGATGGTGACCGCGCCTGCCCGTTTGTCTGCGGTGAGTCTGTCGCAACTGGTCGAGCGGTGCCGCGCCGCCAAGGAGCAGCTTCTGGGTGCGAATGCGCCCGAGACCCTGTCGATCACGCTGCTTGGCGCGGGCTCGCGGATGATCGGTGGCGCGCGTTCGGTGGAAGTGACGCGGCGGGAAGCCGGGCAGATCATCGTCGATGGATTTTTCCCGCTGGTTGCATCGAGCGAGCGGCCGCGGCGTTTGCGCAGCGCGATCGTCGAATTCGGACTGCCCTATGCAAGCGATGCCGGAATCACGCGGCATATCGCGGCGTTCCTGAATCAGCACGCGGCGCAATCGCGCGATGCGCTGGGTTCGCCCGTAGCCGAAGCCGGAGCCGAAGCGGATACTGAAACGCTGCCCGTCCCCGATACGCTGCTGCTCAACGGCGGCGTGTTCCGCGCGCATGCGCTCGTCGAGCGTCTTGCCGATACCCTCGGCTCATGGCGCGGCAAACCGCTGCATGCGCTGCACAACGACAACCCCGATGTCGCCGTCGCACGCGGCGCCGTGGCATATGGACTTGCGCGGGGTGGAATCGGACCTCGCATCGGCGGCGGCGCGGCGCGCAGCTATTTCCTCGTGCTCGAAGATGAAAGCGGCGGCGAGCGCAAAAACCAGCAAGGCATCTGCCTCTTGCCGCGCGGCACGGAAGAAGGCCGTGAAGTATTTTTACAGGATCGTGTATTCACGCTGCTGCTTGGACATCCGGTGCGGTTTCATCTGGTTTCATCGACCGGAGACAGGGCCTATCAGCCTGGCGAGCTCGTCGATCTTTCCCAAAGCGACTTCGTCCGCCTTCCGCCCATAGCCACCGTGGTCCAGCCGCGCTCGGCCAAAGGTCCGCGCGAGACGCCGGTGCAGCTTTCGGCGTCGCTGACGGAGGTCGGGACGCTGGAGGTGCATTGCATCGACGAGGCGGACCCGTCAAAGCGCTGGCAGCTCGAATTCCAGCTACGCCGCGAAGCTTCAGCCGGCACCACGGTGGGAGAAGTCCTCCATCCAGCGTATGAAAAAGCCATCGAGCAGATCGACCGCGCATTCGGCGACCGTGCCCACAATGTCGACCCGAAGGAAGTCAAGCGCCTGCGCGCGCAACTCGAACATCTGCTCGGTCCGCGCGATACATGGGACAGCGCGCTCCTTCGCGAACTGTTCGGCGCGCTGTGGGAACGCGCCCGGCGGCGGCGGCGTTCCGCCGATCACGAGCGCCTGTGGCTGAACCTCGCCGGTTATTGCCTGCGCCCGGGTTTCGGTTATCCGCTCGATGAATGGCGCGTCGAGCAACTCTGGTCCCTTTTCGATGACGGCATCCAGTACCTGAACGACGCCCAGGTCTGGTCCGAATGGTGGACCTTGTGGCGCCGCGCGGCGGGCGGCTTGGGCGAGGCCGAACAAGTCGCCGTGCTCGATGCCGTCGACTACGTGCAGTCCATCGCCGCGTCGCGAACGAAAACCAAGGCGCCCTTCGATGCATCGAAAACCGGTTACGCCGATATGGTGCGCCTTGCGGCATCGCTTGAACGCGTGCCGGTCGCGCGAAAGATCGACGCCGCGCAAAAGCTGTTCGCGCGGCTCGACAAGCCATCCGGGAACCATCAGGGATGGTGGGCGATCGGGCGCATCGGCGCGCGCCGGCCGTTCTATGGCAGCGCACATGGCGTGGTGCCGCCGGATATCGCGGCGCAGTGGCTTGAACGAATTGTCGCGCTCGACTGGAAGAAGGTCGAACCGGCCGCGTTCGCCGCGGCGCAGATCGCGCGTTTGACCGGCGACCGTTCGCGCGATCTGCCTGAAGACCTCCGGGTGCGCGTGGTTCATCGGCTGGACAATGCGGGCGCGCCAAAAAGCTGGGGCGAAATGGTCAGTGAAGTCGTGGAACTCGATAACGCCGACGAAGGCCGCGTGTTCGGCGAATCGTTGCCGCCGGGATTGAAACTCGTCACCAGTAGGTGAAGATAACGGCGCTTTTATAATCGCGGCTTCCCAACCCGCGACCATTCCTATCATGAGACTGCATGGCTGGGCATTCCCCGCAGCCGTTCTGCTTTGCGCTTCGCCGGCATTTGCACAACAGATCCCGCCACACGACGAATTCTTCTGGCTTGGCGAAATCAACAAGGCGACCGTTGTCATCAACACGGACGAAGGCCTGCTCGACAAATCCATGGCCCCGCGTCTCGCCGCGGGCGTGGCCAAGGTGATCGCGGATGGAAACCAGCCCGGCGCCAAGCGCCCGAAGACGGTGATCACGTTCGAGCCGCTCCTCATCAAGGCCGCGGGCGAGGACATCACGCTGCTGCACGCCGGACGTTCGAGCCAGGACATGCACGCCACCTACCGCTCGGCCATCCTGCGCGACGACCTGCTCAACCTTGCCGACCAGCTCAACACGACGACCGCGACCATCGTGCGTCTCGCCGATAAGTACAAGGCCACCGTCGTGCCGAACTACACGAACGGCGTGGCCGCCCAGCCCAACAGCTACGGCCACTATCTGCTCGGCTTTGTTGCAGGCCTCGACCGCGATGCACAGCGAATCCGCGAAGCGTACAAACGTGTGGACCGTTCATCGATGGGCACGACCGTCCTGAACGGCACAAGCTGGCCGCTGGACCGCGAGCGCATGGCGAAGTATCTCGGCTTCAATGCAATCGTCGATAACGCCTACGACGCGTCGCAGATTTCTTCCGTCGATGAACCCGTCGAAGCCGGCGCGATCGTCACGAGCGTGGCGCTGCATACCGGCAGTTTCATCCAGGACGTGATGACGCAATACGCCGAATCGCGTCCGTGGATCCTGTTGCAGGAAGGCGGCGCGAACACGTATGTCTCGAGCGCGATGCCGCAAAAGCGCAATCCGGGACTGCTGATCCGCACGCGCACGGATGCATCGACGGCAATATCGCAGGCCGAGGGCGTTGTCATGCAGGCGCATAACCTGCCGCCCGGCATGAGCGATGCGAAGGACGTGAAGGCGAATACGGAGATGATCGAAAGCGGTATCGACGCGCTCAAGGGCTGGAACGAAGTGATGAATTCGCTCGTGATCAACCCGGAGCGCGCGCTCGAAGAACTCAACAGCGACTGGACCGCATCGCAGGAAGTTGCCGATATACTCATGCGCAAGTACAAATTGCCGTTCCGCGTCGGCCATCATTTCGCGTCGAACGTGGTGGAATACGCGCGGCAAAAGGACATCAAGCCGCTCGACTTCCCTTACGCCGATGCACAGCGCATCTACACGCAGACGGTCGCGGGCACACCCTATGCCGGCGATCTGCCAATGAGCGAAGCGGAGTTCCGCTCGACGCTCAACCCGGTGGCGATCGTGAACGACCGCGCGACCACGGGCGGGCCGCAGCCCGTCGAAATGGCGCGGATGCTGAAAGAAGCGAATGCGCGCGTGGCCTATGAGGACACGTGGATCAAGGACAACCGCGCGCATATTTCAAGTTCGCTTGCCCGGCTCGACACCGACTTCAGCAAGGTATCCGGTCAGTGACCAAAGAAAACATCGCATTGCACTGAACCGCCCACGCATTGGCGCGGGCGCGACATGCTGCTCGTGGCGCTGCGTGTATCGGGCATGCCGCCATACGATGTGTCGGACGTGGCCTGCGCCGAGGTGTTCGCGTCGTGCAGGACGCCAGCCTGGCCGCTCGGGCGAACCTGGGGCTGGGAATATTGCTGGATGTCCTGCTGACTGTCCTGTGCGACAGCGCTTCCCGACATTGCAATCAGCAGTGCGCTGCTTAGAAAAAACAAACGGGTTTTCATTTCGATGCTCCTCGAAACCAGGCGCGTCACCCGGGAGCTTTCCTGAGCAGCTCGCCACTTTTCTGTATGTGCTTCGCCAAATTGTCGCAGGGCAGACAGGCGTGAAGTGGAGTCAAGTGAAGCGGTCGGTGCGCCCTGCATCTTGAGTTATAGGCCGCGCATGGTCGATTTCACAGGGATTTGCGCATTTGCCGAGTCAGGACTCCGCTTCGCGGCACCCTGCGTAAGTAGGGCTGCGCCAAGCGCCGCGCTCGTCTATTCTGAAGATGACCGTTCGTGGCGCGCTCATTGCTCTTGTCATCCCGAGCGCTCGAACCTGACCCTGGAGAAACTCCATGATTCACGTCACCACATGGCTGGCATCCATACTCATTGCCATGCTGGCTGTCTTTTTCATCACGATTGCGTTGCCGAATTCGGCATCGGATGAACTGAACCGCGCATCCGCGGCCCAGGCGATATTCACTGGCACGGGTGCGAGCGTGCCATCAAAGCTTGGGCTTCCCAATCCGGTGCGGCGCAAAGCCGATTGAAAACAGTCGCCTTGGCTTCAGCTCAGGCGCGCTCTCCCATCGTCGCTGCCGATACCGGCCGGAACGCGAGGCAATACATCAAGAAACGCCCCGCAAAGATCCCGGCGACCAGCCCGGACACCAGACCCCCGAGCACCACATACATCGAATCCGGCCCGGCGTGCATGACCGCCAACTCGACACCCAGCCAGAACTTCGATACGAACGTCAGCAGCATCAGCACTAGCGGCAGCACCGACCCCGGCAGCGTGACCGTCTTCAGCGCACGATCCACCGTCATTCCGGAGCGGCGAGCCAGCACGACGCCAATCCCGATTCCGAACACCGCGCCGAGAACCCAGGCGAGTCCGGTATTCCATCCTGCAGCCGGTTCCTTGAACAGGTTCAGCAAACCCCAGCCGGTGAAAATGACGGGCACGATCGCCAGTTTAGTGAGCGGCGCGGTGCCGCCTTTCATCGCCTTGAAACCGCGTGAAAGCAGATAGGCCAATAGAATCCAGACCCAAACCGGTGTGCCGTGCAAAATCGCTTCGATAGACATGAGCCTCTCCTTGATCGCAGCCGTCGGCCGCGTGAAATCCGAAATGAAACCGCTTAATCTTTACAGTGGAAATATTCTGACGCGATTTAACGCGATCGTCAATGTATCTTTCCATTGTAAAAATTTATGAAAACAGATAGATCAATTCGTATGCAGAACCGCCGGCGGACCCGTCGGCGTCGAGATAAGTCTTCTTAGCCCTTGGTCGCACCGAATGTCAGTCCGGCCACGAAATGCCGTTGCATCGCGAAGAACATGATGACCGACGGCAACGCGGCCAGGATCGACCCCGCCGACACCAGGTTCCACGCCGTCACCCATTGCCCCTTGAGCGCGGCCACGCCGACCGTGATTGGCGCAGCCTCGTCGCCCTGCGTGAGACACAACGCCCAGAAGTAATCGTTCCAGACGAACGTGAAGACAAGAATGGCGAGCGCCGCCAAAGCCGGTCGAATCAACGGCAGCACGATTCGAAAGAAAACCGTCCACTCGTTCGCGCCTTCAATGCGCGCCGCCTCGACCAGTTCGAACGGCAATTGCTTGATGAAGTTGCGCAGGAACAGCGCGCAAAATCCGGTCTGGAACGAGATATGAAAGAGGATCAGCGCGCCGACCGTGTTGAAGATGCCAAGCTGCAACGACAAATCGCGCACGGGAATCATCAGGATCTGGATAGGCACGAAGTTGCCCGCGACGAAGGTCGCAAACAACGCCGTGTTGCCGCGAAAGTTGTAGATGGCCAGCGCAAAGCCGGCCATCGATGCAAGTACGATCGACCCGATCACCGACGGCACCGTGATCAGCACGCTGTTCCACAAGTAGTGGAGCATGGGCGATGTCGTCAGTGCATCGCTGTAATTGGCTATCAGGGAAAAGTGCCGTGGCCAGCCCCAGTAGTTGCCTTCGACGAGTTCATCGGAGGAACGAATGGAGGTGACCATCACCGCGATCAGCGGCAACAGCCAGATCACGAGCGCAACCGGCAACGACAGCTTGTAAAGCGCCCGGTTGACGGGCTTCCATTTGGCGACGGGCATTGGAAACATAGTGCGCTCCTGACTTCTTAACGTTCGGTCCGCAGCATTCTGCGCAAGTGATAAACGATGTACACCATCATGATGGCGAACAGCACGACGGCAATCGCGGCCGAATAACCAATGCGGTAATACTTGATCGCCTGGTCGTACATGTAATAGGCGAGCACGGTCGAGCTCTCGTACGGACCACCGCCGCTCATGACGGAGATCAGATCGAAACTGCGCAACGCGCCGATGATCGTTACCACGATCGCCATGAACGTGGTCGGCCGGAGTTGCGGCAGGATCACGTGCCACAACATGGTCCAGCCCTTCGCGCCTTCCATGCGCGCCGCCTCGATCTGCTCGGAGTTGAGCGATGTGAGGCCGGTCAGGTACAGGATCATGCAATACGCGGTCTGCGGCCAGAGCGCCGCGAAGATGATGCCGAAGGTGACGTATCGTGCGTCGCCGAGTACGGGCACGCCATGCCCGAGAATGACCTTCAGCAAGCCGAAGGTCGGGTCGTAGAACCAGCTGAACATCAGGCCGACCACAACGCCCGACAACACGAACGGCGCGAAAAACAGCGACTTCACCACGCGAATGCCGCGCACCGCCTGGTTCAGATACAACGCGACGGCAAGACCCATCGGCGGCGCGAGCAGGAACAGGATCAGCCACAGCACATTGTTCTTGAGCGCCGTATAGAACGTCGGAGCATGGAACAATTCGATGTAGTTATCGAAGCCCGCGAAGGTCTTCTCCGTCATCCCGTCCCAGTTGTAGAAACTGAGTGTGACACTGGAAATGATCGGCCAGATCACGTAGATCGCGACCATGATGCACGCCGGCGCCAGGAACAGGAACGCGGCCAGCCGCTGCTGCCGCGCAGTTGCCGACATCCGCTTGCGACGCTTCGGTTTGGCCGCCGCAACGCTGAGGGTTTCAGACATACAGTGCTCCCTGTCCTTCAAAAAGGCGGCCCGTCGCACGCGGGCCGCCGTCCCGCATCACTTCTTGTAAATGCGCTTACGCGTGGTTTCGAGCTGCGCCAGGATTGCATCGAGTTTCGTCGGATCGGAGACGAACTGCTGCATGCCCTTCATGCCTTCATCGGCCATTTCCTTGGTCATGTCGCGGTCATAGAATTGCGCGATGCCGCCCTTCGTCTGCGACAAGATCTGGAAACCGATCTTCGAAATGGGATCGTCCGGTTCCGGCGCCTTGCTGTTCGCCGGCAGGGAGCCAAGACCCTTTGCGAGCTGCGCGCTGATCTCGGGTGTCTCCACAAAAGCCAGGAACGTATGGGCGTCCGCCTTGTTCTTCGCCTTCGACGGAATGTGCAGCGACTCCACCGGACCATCTTCGGCGGTCGGCACATTGCTGTCGATGATCGGGAACTGGAAGTAGCCCATCTGCGGCTTGATGTTCTGCGGGAAGCCGGCGGTGATGAACGTGCCCATCAGCATCATCGCGGCCTTGCCCTGGAACAGGAACGGCTGCACGGCGTCAAGATCGTAAGAGAGCGAGTTGTCGATAAAGACCTTGTTGTCGATCAGCTCCTTCCATGCGGTATAGACCTTCTTCACGCGCGGGTCGGTATAAGGCACGTCGCCTGCCATCAGCTTCTGATGGAACGCGTTGCCGTTGATGCGCAAGTCGAGGTAATCGAACCAGCCCGCAAGCGTCCATGCATCGCGGCCGGCGACCGCGACCGGCGCAATGCCCGCGGCCTGGAGTTTCTTGCAGGCGTCGAGGAATTCGGGCCAGGTTTTCGGCTCGGCGGCGATGCCGGCCTTCTGGAACAAGTCCTTCCTGTAGAACATGCCCCACGAGTAGTACACGGTCGGCGCAGAGTACTGCTTGCCGTTATACGTGGACGATTCTTTCGTCGACGCATACATGGCGTCCCAGTTGTTCTTCTTCCAGTCCGGCGTCAGGTCTTCAAACAGCCCGCGCTTCGCGTAATACGCCATGCGTTCGCCGTTGTGCCAGTTCACGATATCCGGCGCGACAGTCGAGAGCCAGCCGGGAAGCTGGACCTTGTACGCTTCTTCATCGACGAAGGACACCTTCACGTCGATATCCGGATGCGCCTTCTTGAAGGCATCGAAGGTCTGTTGCCAGACCGTGCGCTGGCTTGCCCCCTTGAACGCGATGTTCACGGTGAGCGTTCCTGCTTGCGCAATGCTCGCTGTAGCCAGCGCAACGGCCAGAGCGACGCCGGTCAATCCGTTGCGCATTCCATTACCAGTGAAAATTTTCATGCGTGTCTCCTCATTGATGAGTGTTGTTTGCTTTGTAAATCGCGACGCCTTGCGGTTCTACTTCCTCCTGCCCGACTATGAAGCTGGCTGCATCAGTGATTCTGTGAGCCGTTGAGTTGTAATTGAAGAGATACGTAAGCGGCCCGCGCCGGCTAATGCGAATGCCTTCGGGCAGCGGTTCTGCATCGAGTCCCGCTGCTTTCGCCGCATCCTGGAAGATCGATTGCGTCAGGGCGTCGTCGAAGAGACTCGCAAGGTAACGGATCGATCCATGACGCAGGATCGCGGGATGACCATCGGCGAAGTTGCTCTCGATCTGCACGCCTTCGCCCGCTTCAATCAGGTCACGCCAGTGACGGCTTTCGCCGCGTTGCCCGACCTTCTCGGTCACGTTGGGACGCATCGATTCAACGCGCCAGACGCGCATTGGAATCAACTGGGCGAGTTCTGCGCCGGGCGGCAACGCATCGGGAATGGTGAGATTCTGCGTCTTCGATCCCGTGCGTGGTCCCAGCACGACTTGCGCACCGCTTGCGGCAAGCCTCGCGGCAAAGTCGTCAGGCACGACCGGCAGCGGCGGCACCACGATCAGCTTGTACTTGTCCAGGGGCGCGTCGGCCGGCACGATATCGACGTCCAGTCCCAGGCTTCGCAACGCGCTGTAGTACTCGAACGCGAATCGCGGATAGTGGAAATCGACGCCTTGCGGATGAATCTCGAACAGCCACTTCGCTTCGTAGTCCCAGACCAGTGCGACCTTCGCGTCGACCGGCAGCTCGCCGTCTTCTGTCACGACACGATCTATCTCCTTCGCGACCAGCGACGCCTCCTCGCCACCCAGATCCAGCTGGTTATCGGGCGTATTCAAACCCGCATGCATTTGCTCCTGCGCGAACGGCGCCTGCCGCCAGCGGAAATACGAAACGCATCCCGCGCCATGCGCGAACGCTTCCCAGCTCCACAGCTTCACCATGCCCGGCAGCGGCGCCGGATTCCAGTGCGCCCAGTTCACCGGTCCGGGCTGTTGCTCCATCACCCAGAACGGCAGCTTCGACATCCCGCGATACACATCGTGATTAAACGATGCGAAATCCGGATGCCCGGTACGCAGCCACTTTGCCTTGATCGACGGGTCGAACCACTGCTCTTCGAGCGCACCCAGCGGATAGCTGTCCCACGTCGCGATGTCCAGGTCCGCGGCCACCTTGTAGTGATCGAATTCCGTAAAGAGCTGCATGAAGTTGTGCGCGACCGGACGCTCCGGCGAATGCGCACGGATGATGTCAGTTTGCATGCGGTTGAAACGCACGACTTCATCGGAGGAGAAGCGGCGGAAATCCAGCCGGTGAGACGGATGCGCTTCCGTCACGGTCGCGACCGGCAGATCGATCTCGTCGAAGTTGCGGTATTCCATGCTCCAGAAGACCGTGCCCCACGCGGTGTTGAGCGCGTCGATGGTTGCGTAGCGTTGCTTGAGCCACGCCCGGAAGCGCTGCAGTGCAGCCGGCGAATAACTGACCACCGTGTTGTGGCAGCCGTACTCGTTATCCGTTTGCCAGAACGCGACGGCTGGATGCTTGCCGTATCGCTTGGCAACCGCCGTGCAGATTTTCTGCGATGCCTCGAAGTACGAAGGCGACGAAAAATCGTAATGACGGCGCGAGCCGAATGCACGCGGACGGCCATCGGCGCCTATGGGCAAGATGTCCGGATGACGGTCGATCAGCCACTTCGGCGGCGTTGCGGTCGGCGTGCACATGACGACTTTCAGGCCTGCATCGGCGAGCGTATCGATCGCCTGATCAAGCCAGTCCCATTGATATTCACCCGGCGACGGTTCGATCCGGCTCCACGCGAATTCGGCGATCCGGACACGGTCGATGCCCAGCGCCTTCATGCGCGCCGCATCGTCTTTCCACATCGATACGGACCAGTGTTCCGGGTAATAACAGACTCCAAGACGCATGCGAAGCGCTCCTACGCAAAGTGGGGAATGACGGCCGACGTGACGGCGAAGCCGTCCTCGGTGAAAAGATGACAGCAGGCGGCCGGCACATTGAACGCGACGTTCTCGCCTTGTTTCGGCGTCCTGTCGCCTGGCGCCTTGGCAATCAGAACCACGCCGCCGGCTTGCTCCAGATGCAGATAGCTGTGCTCGCCAAGCTGTTCGACGAGCGACACCGTGCGCGTGATCTGCTGTTTTGACGCGTTGCTTGCGATCGGTTCAAGATGCTCCGGACGAATGCCGAGCGTGATGGTCTGGCCCGGCGTCAACGCATCGCCGTTTGCCTGGACTTCGAGTTGTTCGCTGGTGCCGTCGAGCGCGATCAACACGCTTTCCGCATTGCCCGAGACCACGCGCGCGGGCAGGAAATTCATTCGCGGCGAGCCAATAAACCCAGCCACGAAGCGGCTCTTCGGCCGGTGATACAACTCGAGCGGCGCCCCCACTTGCGCGATGCTGCCGTACTTCGCGGTATCGGCGCCGGCGTGCAGCAACACGATCTTGTCGGCCAGCGTCATGGCTTCGATCTGATCGTGCGTCACGTAGACGACGCTGGCTTTATCGAACTGTTTATGCAGCCGCGCGATCTCCACGCGCGTTTGTCCGCGAAGCGTGGCGTCGAGATTGGAAAGGGGTTCGTCGAAGAGAAACACGCTCGGGCTGCGCACGATCGCGCGGCCGATCGCCACGCGCTGACGTTGTCCGCCCGATAACTCTTTGGGCCGTCTTTCGAGCAAGGCGTCGAGTTGCAGTACGCGAGCAGCTTCCCTCACCTTCTTGTCGATGACGTCTTTCGGCGTCTTCGCGAGCGTCAACCCGAACGCCATGTTCTGGTAGACCGTCATGTGCGGAAAGAGCGCGTAGCTCTGGAACACCATCGCTACGCCGCGTTGCGCGGCAGGCACCTCGTTGACCAGTTTTCCATCTATATAAAGATCGCCGTCCGTGATGTCCTCGAGACCGGCGATCATGCGCAGCAGCGTCGATTTCCCGCATCCCGAAGGACCCAGGAACACGCAGAACTCATGCGCGCCGATTTCCAGATCCACATCGCGGATCACCGGCGCGTGATCGCCGTACGCTTTCTGAACTGACCGTAAAGAGATGCTCGCCATGCCGACGTCTCCGTGTTTTACCGAGGAGACAAAAGAAGGTTAAGCGCTTAACCTTCCGCCGGTGAAAAACGATCCCTGTACAGGATCGCCTTGTCTGGCTGTCTCCGTCTTTGTGTTTTTGAACTGCCTTGGACGCAAATCTAGCCGTCTCCCCGGAATTATACAAATGCCGGGAAGCCATCCCAAAATATGAGACATGGCGACGATGCTTGCACATAACCGTGCGTTCGCGGAACTTAGGCGACGTTCTGACTCGCGTTAACCCTTCCCCTAGAGATTCGATGACCACTTTGGCCGAAGTTGCCGCGCGCGCAGGCGTCACGCCCGCTACCGTATCGAACGTACTGCGCAAGCGCGGCAAGGTCGGCGAGGCGACGCGGCAACGTGTGCTCGATGCAGTGGATGCATTGGGGTATCGGCCGCATCTGACTGCGCGCGCACTTGCCGAAGGCAGCGCGCCGACGCTCGCGCTGATGGTGTCGAGCATCGCGAATCCGTTTTATCCGGAATTCGCGCTCGCCGCCGAACGCGCGGCGCGCAAGAACGGCCGCTTTCTGATTGTGTGCAACACCAACGAAGATCCGGTGATTGCGCGTGCGTATCTCGATCAGATTGCGGGGACGTTGTCGGAAGGCGTGCTGGTGATGAACGCGAAACTCGACTTCGAGGACCTCGAGAAGACCCTCGCGCGCGGCACGCCGATTGTGTTGTGCATGTGGGAACGGCCGAATGTATCGCCGGGAGTGCCTTGTGTGGCGGTCGATTTTTTTGCAGCGGGAACGCTCGCCGCGCAACACTTGCTGGACCTGGGGCACACACGCATAGGCGCAATCGTCGCAAGCCAGCGTGACGGTGTGCAGGCCGCGCGCTACGAAGGGTTTTGCCACACGTTGCACGAGGCCGGCGTTGCGCACTTGGAAGAGGACGTGCGTTTTACGCGCGATGAAGTGCAACATGGCTACGATGCCGCTTGCGATTTGCTGAGCGCACAGCCGGACCTCACCGCCCTCTTCGCGACCAACGACCTGCCCGCGCTCGGTGCGATGCACGCCGCCGCCGATCGCGGCATGCGGATTCCGCAGGACCTGTCGGTGATCGGCATCACCGATATTCAGCTCGCACGGGAATCGCGGCCGGGTTTGTCGACCATAGCCGTTCCCACCGATGCCGCCGCCGCAATGGCCGTCGAATTGCTCGAAGCGCTGATAGAAAGCGGCGGCCGCGACCAGGACGCGCCGATGCGCGTTGCGCCCCAACCTGTGCTGGTGCAACGCGCATCGACGGGACCCGTACGCAGGTAGCTTTTTACGCCCGTTCCGGCACCTTCGCGAACAACAGATTCAGCCCTTCTGCGATAGTCGGATGCGCGAGGATCGCGTCCCTCAACGCGGTGTACGGAAGCTTGCCGAGCATCGCCATTTGCACCACGGCCACGACTTCGCCCGCATTCGAACCGAACATAGTGAAACCCAGGATGCGGTCCGAATCCGCCGCTACGACAGCTTTCATGAAGCCCTGCGTGTCGCCCGTCGTGCGGGCGCGCGGGATGCCGGCCATCGGCAATTTGGCGACGCGCACCGCGATCCCCTGGCGTTGCGCATCACTTTCATTCAAGCCCACGCGCGCCAGTTCCGGTTCAATGAACAACGCGTACGGAATTTCGCGATCGCGCGTGGTCAGCGTGCCGCCTGCAAGTTGTGACTTCAGTACGCGGTAGTCATCGAACGATGCGTGCGTGAACATCGGCGTGCCGGCCACTTCGCCGATCGCCCAGGTGTTCGGCGCGGAGGTAGCAAGGCGCTCGTCGACCCTGATGAAGCCGCGTGTATCGAGTTCGACGCCCGCGACCTCCAGACCGATGTTCGCCGTGCGCGGCACACGTCCCGTCGCTACGAGGATATGCGAACCTTGGAGGCTCGAACCATCGGCGAGGTCCACCGTCACCGAATCGCCCGAACGACCACTTACACGCAGCGCCTTCACCGAGACGCGGACATCGATTCCTTCTTTCGCGAACGCGGATTCGATTGCATCGGTTACGTCGGCATCCTCGCGCATTGCAACGCGCGGCGCCTCTTGCAAGACGGTCACCCTGCTGCCAAGCCGGCGAAACGCCTGCGCCATTTCCAGCCCGATATAACCGCCGCCGATCACGATCAGATGTTCCGGCAAGGCGTCGAGCGCGAGCGCTTCCACGTGGGTCATCGGATTGGCATCGCGCAGACCGGGGACGTCGGGAACCGCTGCATATGTACCCGTGTTGATGAACACATGTTCGCCTTCCACCACACGTTCGTTGCCATCGTTCATGGCGACCTGAATGCGGCGGGGCGCCACGAAACGTCCTGTACCGAGAATCAGATCGAAGCCTGACGCAGCGAACGCTTTCGCGTTGATATCGACCATGCCGTCCACAACGTCACGCACATACCGATGCACCTTCGCCATATCGACCTTGTTGTCATGCGCGCCGCCTTGCAGGATGTCGGCAGA
This sequence comes from Burkholderia sp. PAMC 28687, assembly GCF_001577465.1. Taxonomy (NCBI): domain Bacteria; kingdom Pseudomonadati; phylum Pseudomonadota; class Betaproteobacteria; order Burkholderiales; family Burkholderiaceae; genus Burkholderia; species Burkholderia sp. PAMC 28687. Next base: position 445,438 of record NZ_CP014506.1, on the reverse strand, counting down.
TTGAACGGCATGCATGATCCGTGCGCTTTGAATGAGCGCTTTACTCGGGATACACGCAATGTTGATACACGACCCGCCGATCATGCCTTCCTCCACCACGGCAACGCGCTTGCCGGATTTGGCGAGTTCCATGGCGAGCGTCTTGCCGCCTTTTCCGCCGCCCAGGAATACGTATTCGAACTTTTCGACTGTAGACATTTCAGCTCCTTTGAATTTGGTCGCGGGCCACGCCCGTGCTGTGACTGAAATGTAGACCTCGCAGCATGGAAAGCCCATGTCGAGTCGGCTCAAATCACTGCTCGCGCGTCTCATGGCGCTGAAACACGCGCTGGTAAGATCGCTACGCCATCCCTTTCTACCTGGTAATTACATGGAAGCGCTCGACCGGCTGATCCAGTTATCCCGCCTGCAAGGCGCGCTCGATCTGCGCTGCCTCCTGAGCGGCGAATGGACACTCGACCATCCGCCAGCGCCGCCGAGCGAGGCCGTGTATCACGTCGTGCTTGCCGGAAGCTGTCTGCTCAAGTTTCGCGGACAGGCGGATGTAAGGCTGGAAACCGGCGATATCGTGATGTTGCCGCGCGGCGATGCGCATGTGCTGCAGGGCGAGGAATCGTCGGATCAAAGCGTGCCACGCGAGATGGAGAGTCACTACAACGGCGCGGTGACCGTGCGCACGAACTGCGGGCCGAATGCGGCGAGTCTCGATCTGCTATGCGGGAAATTCAACTACGCGGCGAATGCGTTGCTGATCGATGTGCTGCCTGACATCGTGAAAATGTCGTTCGAGCGCGGTGACGTTCCCGATCTGACGCGCATGGTCGGCATGATGCGGCGCGAGTCGAGCGAGGCGGGGCCGGGGGCGCACTCGATCATATCGGCGTTTTCCACTGCGCTTTTCACGATGCTGCTGCGCGCGCATCTGGCGCAACAGCCGTCGAAAGCGGACGTCCTCGCGTTGCTTGCGCATCCGCGTCTTGGATCATCGGTCATTGCGATGCTGGAGCGGCCTGCGGAGAAGTGGACGATCGAAATGCTGGCACAGCAATCGGCGATGTCACGCGCGACTTACGCGCGAGCGTTCGGTGCGTTGACCGAAGACTCGCCGATGACCTTGCTCACACGCATCCGCATGCAGCTCGCGGGAATGTTGTTGACGCGAACGGCGAAGAGCATCGCGGAGATAGCCGACGACGTGGGGTATCAATCCGAATCGGCGTTCAGCAAGAAATTCAAGGATACATATGGTGTGGGCCCGGGCGCATACCGGCAAGCGCGAGCGGGTGGCTAGGCGATTACATCAGGCTGCCGAGCACCAGTTCGTGCGAGTGTCCGATCCAGACGGCGGCATCGCGATGATCACGAAGTGCGTTGCCGGTATTGGGATGGATGAAGACATCGAGTGAACCGTGATTCAGCGTGAGCCATTCCACGATAACGGCGAACTGGCCGGGCTCGAACGCGAGCTGATACGACCACTGCGGATGCGGACCGACAGGTTTCTCGTGAAAGCGTCCGAGCTGGAGGATGTCGCCCAAGCGGCTAGTGATTTCCTCGCGAAGTTGCCAGGCGGCGTCGCGGGTCGAAGCGTTGAAGTAGACGTGGGCATGCCACGATACGACGGGATAAACGGTGGGCGTGTTCATGGATGGCGTAAGACTCGGGAAGTGGCTGCCGCACGTGTGCGGCGATTTTTGAGTTTAGCCAAAACGGATGAGGGGTGCTTGGGGTTGGCGGAGGACATGCAACTAACAACGACCGCGCGAAAGCCTAAATTGCAGCAACCCGGCACCGCCCCCAACCATCAGAGCCGGCCCCGGGCTACAAACCAACCCCCTTACTTACTCGTAGGCATCGCAAACTCGGCGCCCTTCTCGGTGCTCTCCGGCCACCGTTGCATGATCGATTTCTGCCGCGTGTAGAACCGCACCCCTTCCTCGCCGTAAGCGTGCATATCGCCGAAAAGGCTGCGCTTCCAGCCACCGAACCCGTGCCAGGCCATCGGCACAGGAATAGGCACATTGATCCCCACCATCCCGACTTCAATACGCCGACCGAACTCACGTGCAACGTGGCCATCACGTGTATAGCAGGCCACGCCATTCCCAAACTCGTGGGCGTTGATCAGATCGACAGCTTCGGTAAAGTCCTTGACCCGCACGCAGGCCAGCACCGGACCAAAAATCTCTTCCTTATAGATGCGCATCTCGGGTGTCACGTTATCGAACAGCGTGCCGCCGGTAAAGAAGCCTTCCTCGTGCCCCGGCACCTTGAAACCACGTCCGTCGACGACCAGTGAAGCGCCCTCCTCCACACCCAGCGCGATATACCCTTCAATGCGTTCCAGCGCCTGACGGGTCACGATCGGGCCCATCTCGGCATCGGCTTCCATGCCGTTCTTCACGATCAGCGAACGCGCCCGCTCGGCAAGCCGCGGAATCAACTTGTCAGCGACATCGCCCACGAGCACCGCAACCGAAATCGCCATGCAACGCTCGCCGGCTGATCCATAACCCGCGCCGACCAGTGCATCGATAGCCTGATCCAGATCGGCATCCGGCATCACGACCATGTGATTCTTCGCGCCGCCCAGCGCCTGCACGCGCTTGCCGTGCTGCGCACCGGTCTGATAGATGTAGTTCGCAATCGGCGTGGAACCCACGAAGCTGATGGCCTTCACATCGGGATGCACGAGCAGCGCATCGACCACGACCTTGTCACCCTGCACGACGCTGAACACGCCATCGGGCAAACCGGCTTCCTTTAACAACCCCGCCATGAATAACGATGCCGACGGATCGCGTTCGCTCGGCTTCAAGATGAAGCAATTGCCCGCTGCAATCGCGACCGGGAACATCCAGCACGGCACCATGCAAGGGAAGTTGAACGGCGTGATTCCGGCAACGACGCCCAGCGCCTGACGCGTGGTCCAGTTATCGATACCTGTCGACACCTGCTCCGTGAAATCGCCCTTCAGGAGTTGGGGAATACCGCAAGCAAACTCGATCACATCGATACCGCGCGACACCTCACCCTGCGCGTCGCTGAAAACCTTGCCGTGTTCGGCCGTGATGATCGCGGCAAGATCGTCGCGATGCTTGTTCATCAACTCGAGGAAACGCAGCATCACGCGTGCGCGGCGAATCGGCGGGGTTTCGCTCCAGCCGGCAAACGCTTTCTTCGCGCTCGCGACGGCTGCGTCGACATCCGCAACATCACCCAGGTGCAGCGTGCGCGCTTCGGCGCCCGTTGCCGGGTTGAAGATCGGCTGGGTGCGCATTCCCGTGCCGGGTACACGACGGCCTTGAATGAAATGGCCGACGTCCGCGCGATCGCTGAAGCTTTGCATGATGAGGCACCTGATTGGTTTGGTGGAAGTCTGTCGAGTGTAAGAACCCGGAACACGTCTGCAAAGACGTTATGATTGAAATGATTGTTTTCTATGGTGAACAATGGGTATATGGAAACGCAACGAGTCGAGTCTCTCTGGACGCATCTCTACTGGCTGACAATCCTCGCGCAGCAAGGCAGCTATACGCGCGCAGCCACACGGCTTGGCGTGAGCAAGGCGGCCATGAGTCAAAGAATAGTCGAACTGGAGCGCGCCGCAGGTGTGTCGTTGGTGCAGCGCACCACGCGCAGTGTGCGGCTGACGGAGGCAGGACAACGTCTTGTCGATCAAACGCGCGGGCAGTACGAAGGCATTGCGCAGAGCTTTGCGGGCGTACGCGATTCGGCAGGAATTGCACGTGGAGAGCTGCGTGTGACTGCTCCGGTTGCCTTTGCGCGGCAGCAACTCGTGCCGCATTTATCGGCGTTTCTAAGGGCAAACCCTGAAGTGCGCGTGCAACTGGAAGTATCGGACAGGATCAGCTCGCTCGCGAGCGAGGGTTTCGATCTCGCGATTCGACACAGCGCCGTCGCACCCGAAACACATGTTGCCTGGACGCTGTGCAAGACGCGTTCGGTGATCGTGGCGACACGCGCGTATTTGAAGCGTCGTGGCACGCCTTCGACGCCGCAGGAACTGGCCGCGCACGATTGCCTCTTTTACCCGCGCGCGCAAGAGGCCCCCGCGTGGACCTTCGAACGCACGACCGGGCGCAAGTCCGCTACGGGACGCGTCACGGTGCCTATCAACGGACCTTTCTCGGCGAATAACAGCGAGACCCTGCGCGACGCCGCCCTCGATGATCTCGGCGTTGCACTGGTCCCTGACTTCAGCGCCCAAGCCGCGCTACGCGCCGGTCAACTCGTGCGCCTGTTGCCCGATTGGCAACCTACCGGCGTTTTTGCAGAGCAGCTTTATGTGGTACGTCCGTATGCTTCCCACGTGCCACGCGCGGTGACGGCGTTTGTATCGTATTTGCGCAAGACGTTCGAGGATGGATTTTCGGACTAGCGTCGGTGTTTGAAGACCAGCGCTTTAGCTTGCGGCGCGTTTGTCGATCCAATTGACGATCTCGGCGTGATACGTGCGCGGCGCTTTCGCCACGGTGCGCGCCGCGAGTCCCGCGAGTGTCTGCGCTTCGAGCACCTCTTGCATGCTCTTCTCCGCCTCGATCATGACCGCATGAATGGAACATGTGCCGCTTGTGGCCCACTTGGGAGCGGTATCGCCGAAAATCGCGCAGCGCGCGCGAATCTCGCGGCAATCGAAAAGCGGCTTGGGTCCGTCGATGGCTTGCACCACGTCAAGCACTGTGATGCGTTCGGCAGGACGCGCGAGCGTAAATCCTCCACGTGCGCCTTCGGTAGCGACCGTCAAGCCGGCCTTATGAAGCTTGGTGAAAAGCTTCGCCACGTAATCCACCGACAATCCCTGCAGTTCCGCCAGATCCCGCACGCTCGCCTCGCTGACACCAGCCGGCGCGTCGGTCAGATACAGCAGGCAATGCAGCGCGTACTCGACGCCTGAACTGATGTGACTCATTCCATCTCCGACTCATCAAATCCTAGTTTAGGCATTCTATTCCATCCGGAGGCGGGAGGCAATGCTCGTCTTCTCAGCGATGAAAATCGCGTCATTCTGCATATTCCTGATGGCTATCTCTCCATATAGCAACATGCAATATTCGGATCGATGTGCGACATCATCGCACTTGCAAGATCTATCTACGACTTGTACAGTCGTAGATATCGCAGGAAATTACGGCGACCCGATTAACGAATTGAAAGCGAAAAATGACTGATAGTCCCAAGAGAATTCTGGTGATAGGCGCCGGCTTCGCCGGCATGTGGAGCGCGCTTGGCGCAGCTCGTTTGATCGATGCCGCGAATACGAACGGCGAGCCCATCGAAGTTGCCTTGATTGCGCCCGAACCCCAGTTGCATGTTCGCCCGCGCCTTCATGAAACCAACCCGCTTGGTCTGAAAGCGCCGCTGTTGCCGCTCTTCGATGCAACCGGCGTCCGCTTCATCCAAGGCAGCGTGCGCGATATCAAGGCCGCGGATCACACTGTCGAAGCAGTGAATGCGGACGGCAGCACATTCACCGTGCACTACGACAGGCTGGTGCTCGCCAGCGGCAGCGCGCTGTTTCGTCCGCGCGTTCCTGGCCTGGACACGGCCGCGTTCAGCATCGATCAGATCAGCGACGCCGCGCGTCTGGAAGAGCATCTGCGTGGCCTCGCCAATCAGCCTGATTCGTCCGCGCGAAATACGGTTGTTGTCGTAGGCGCGGGTTTCACCGGGATCGAAATCGCGACGGAATTGCCCGAACGCTTGCGTTCGTTCCTGGGCGCGAACACTGCAGTCAGGGTGATCGTGATCGAGCAAGCGGGCGCGGTGGGTCCGGACCTGGGCGCCGGGCCGCGGCCGGCTATTGAGCAGGCGTTGACCGGACTCGGCATCGAGGTGCATCTGAACGTTGCGGTGAGCAGTATCGATACTGATGGCATCGTTACGTCGGACGGCGAGCGTATCGAGGCGAAGACGGTGATCTGGACAGCAGGCATGCGCGCCAATTCGCTGACGAAACAACTCAACGCCGAGCGCGATCCGCTCGGGCGTCTACACGTGGATGCGAACTTGCGCGTGCTGGGAGTGGACGATGTATTCGCCGCCGGCGACGTCGCTTTTGCCACCACCGACGACCTCGGCAATCACGCGCTCATGTCATGCCAGCATGCAATGAACATGGGCCGGTTCGCGGGACATAACGTGGCGGCCGACATGCTTGGCAGCGAGCCTCTACCTTATCGTCAACCGGTTTATGTGACGTGTCTCGATCTCGGGTCGTGGGGCGCGGTCTTCACGGAAGGATGGGACAGGCAGATCAAGCTCGTTGGCAACGAAGCGAAAGCGCTCAAGCGCCAGATCTGTACCGAGTGGATTTATCCGCCGGCAGCGGATAGAACAGCCGCGTTCGATGCCGCCGATCCGAATGTCACCGTCGTAGCTTGAGCACCTTGCCATTGTCGTTGCGCGTGGAGCACGTCCTCTGCGCGCAACGACGTCAATTGCCGATACAACGCTGGCGCGGTTGCGCCTTCAGTATTCAGCAAGAGCACGTGCGAATGCTCATCGAGTGCAAGCGCAACGCGCTCTTTTGCGTTGCCAGTTGCTTGAATCAATCCCGCAAGTCCAGCCGCTCCGGACTCTCCCGCCACGACGGGAATATCCCGCGTTGAACCGGCAGCAAGAATGCGCATGGCTTCGATGGCGGTTTCGTCTGACACGGTCATGAACGCGTCGGCGAGAACGCTCAGAAAGCGCCACGCCAGCGGCGACGTTTCTCCGCATGCGAGTCCGGCCATGACCGAATCCACGGAACCCGTTGCATGGGCTGCATGTCCTCGAAGCACGCTTTGATAAAGACACTCGGCCTGATCGGGCTCCACGATGATGAAACGCGGCCGTTGCTCACCGTCGCGCTCTGCAAAATAGCTGGTCACCCCGGCAGCCAATCCACCCACCCCGCCTTGAATGAACACATGCGTATAGGGCCGGCCATCGTTTTGTTCGATTGCTTCCGCAGCGATGGTTCCATAACCCTGCATCACGTCGCGCGGAATCGTTTCGTAACCGTCGTACGAGGTATCGGACACGACGTGCCAGGCATTTTTCTTCGCAAGCCGCGCGGCTTCCTTCACCGACTCGTCATAGTTGCCCTCGATCTGCACGATCTCCGCGCCGAGTGCTGCGATTGCCAGCCGCCGTTCATCGTTCACGTGCTTGTGCAACACGATCACACATCGGCAACCGATACTGCGCGCCGCCGCGGCCAATGCGCGGCCATGGTTGCCATCGGTTGCGCTGATCACGGTGAGGTTGCGCAGCAGCGTCGTATAGTGTCTATCGATCAGTTTTGCAGCGTCAAGATCGTGGCCCTGGAAGAGCCTTTTAATCAGCCGCATCAATGCGATCGGCGCACCAAGCGCCTTGAAACTCCCCAACGGCGATCGATGCCCTTCGTCCTTCACGCGAATCGATCCCACTCCCAGCCTTGAGGCAAGATCCGGCAAGTCCCAAAGAGGCGTCGGTCCCGCGTTCAACCCGTCCCATGCCGATAACCACGCGCGGCTTTCATCGGCGGCATGGATGTTGAGAATCTGGCGAAGCGAATCGTCGTAGTCATTGCGGCGCGCATTGGCGTTGATTTGAAGCATCAGACTGTCCTCTGGACGTTTTCAACGGGTAATTTCAAACGCACGATCTCCGCAAAATAGCGCGCGCCGGTGGACAGGATGGCGTCGTTGAAGTCGTATCGTGCGTTGTGTAGCGGAGTCGCACCGGCTTCGCCTCCGGCACCATTACCGATAAACGCAAAGTTGCCCGGCACCACTTCGAGGAACGCGCCGAAGTCTTCGGAGATCATCAACGGTGCGACGTTGCTGTCTACCTTGTCTGCACCCACAATAGCCGTGGCCGCTGCAATCGCGGTCGCAACGCATGAAGGCGTGTTGACGGTCGGCACGAACTCATGCGTGTATTCGAACGTGCATTGCGCGCCGTGCGCAGCACAGATGCCTTCGCACACGCTACGCATGCGCTGCTCCAGCAGCCTTTGAACCTCGGGCGTATAGCTGCGCGTATCGCCCTTGATCACCACCTCGCCGGGAATCGCGTTGCGGATGCCATCGGTGAAAAGCTCGGTGCAGGAAACGACCGCAGGCACGCCCGGCTCCACGCTTCTCGATACGACCGTCTGCAACGCCAGCACGATTTCCGCCGCAATCACAATCGGGTCGATCGTCATATGCGGTCGTGCCGCGTGGCCGCCACGCCCGTTGACGCGGATTACGAAGTTGTCTTCGCTCGCCATGATTCCACCGGCGCGCGTCGATATGGTGCCTGCGCGAAGCCCTGGAATGTTATGAACGCCGTAGATTTCATCGACGGGAAAACGTTCGAAAAGCTTGTCGGCGATCATCGCCTTCGCGCCCTTCCCGTGTTCTTCCGCCGGCTGGAAGATAAAGCGCACCGTGCCGTCGAAGTCGCGCCGCTCGCACAGCAACTTCGCGGCGCCGAGAACCATGCTCATATGGCCGTCGTGACCGCATGCATGCGACTTCCCCGCATGAACCGATGCATGGGCGCGCTCAGGCGCCTGCTCGTGGATATTCAGCGCATCCATCTCGGCACGCAGGCCGATCACGCCGGGCCCGTCGCCGCAAACAAGGTTCGCGACAAACCCGGTCCCGCCGATACCCCGCGTCACCTCCAGCCCAAGACCTTCGAGCACGCCGGCCGCGAACACACTCGTCTCGTGTTCCTCGAACCCGGTCTCCGGCACACGATGAAACCAGTGCCGCCACTGCGTCAATTGCTGCTCGAAATCCATCTCGGGTCTCCGATGCCGTGTATGGACTCCAGTATAAGAACCCGGCATGAGAAAAAATCCCGCGAATACGCCTATCGCCGATAATTCGATTCTATTTCCGGCGTTTAGACTCAAAGAACACTGCATCGATCAAACAGGACCCGCATATGGCACTCGATCGGCTCGACGTCCGCATCCTCAACTTGCTGCAAGAAAACGCGGCCACGCCGTTGCGCGTGATCGCAACCGAAGCCAACGCATCGGTCGCGACATGCCAGCGCCGGATCGCGCAACTCAAGGCGGACGGCGTGCTGCTCAAGGAAGTCGCGATTGTCGACCGGATGCGCGTGGGCCGGCCGCTGACCATTTTTGTATCGGTGGAACTGGACAAGCAGAACGATTCGCTGCTGCGCGCTTTCGAGCGCCGCATGATGAGCGAAGGTGATGTGATGGCGTGCTACGAGGTATCGGGGGAATTCGATTTTTTGCTGATCGTGAATTCCGCCTCGATGGAGACGTATCACGCGTTCACGCGAAGGCTCTTTTCATCGAACAACAATGTGCGCAACTTCAAGAGCAACTTCGCGATGAACTGCTCGAAGTTCGAGACGAAGATTCCCCTGGATGATCCAGAGGAATCAGCTTAACGCCTGATACTCGCTACAAAGGTCGCGATGCGGTCGCATGCTTCGGCGAGACGCGCTTCATCGAGCACGAAGCCCAGTCGCACGAAACCCGCCGCGGTTTCTCCGAACGCACTGGCATCGAGCACCGACACACCCTGCGCCCGAAACAACTGCCAACTGAAATCGTAGGCGCTCAAGCCCGTGCCGGTTACGTCGACCATCATGAACATGCCCGCCTCCGGCAACAGGCAATGCAAGCCTGCCACATCGCGCAGACGATCGAACACAATGTCGCGGCGACGTCTGTAGATCTCGCGCATGTCCGCGACGATCTGCGGGCGGTTTTCGAGCGCGGTCATTGCGGCTTGCTGGATGAAGCCCGGCAAACCGTAGAGCATGCAAAGCGCCAGGCGTCCAAGGTGTTCTACAAGCGTCTTCGGACCGATCACCCAGCCCACGCGCCATCCCGGCATTGCATGGGATTTCGACAAGCTGCCGATCGTCACGGTGCGCTCGGCCATGTCGTCGAGCGAGGCAATGCTGACATGCTCGCGATCGAATGTGAGGTCCGCGTAGACCTCGTCCGAGACGATCCACAGATCGTGTTTTTTCGCCAGCGCCGCAATGCGTTCAAGATCCGGACGCGGCATCACCACACCCGTCGGGTTGCACGGCGTGGCGAAGAAAATGGCTTTGGTGCGCGGCGTGATGGCGGCTTCGAGCGCGTCGCAATCGAGATGAAACGCCTTCGCCGGGTCTACGGCCACGGGTACGAGCGTCGCGCCGGTGACACGCACGCTGGCCTCGTAAGTCAGGTACATCGGCTCGGGCACGACGATTTCATCGCCTGCTTCGCACAAGCATAACGATGTCGCAAAGAGTCCGTTCTGCGCGCCCGCGACGACGATCACGTTGTTTTCATCGATACCCTGATTGCCGGTCTGCTGCACGTGATCCCGCGCGATCGCCGCACGAAGCGGCGCACGTCCCACCACATCCGCGTAATGCGTATCGCCTTCGCGCAATGCACTGACCGCGCGATCGACGATCACTTCGGGCGTCGCGAAGTCCGGGTCGCCGACGCTCAGAATAATGACGTCTTCGCCCTTGTTGAAGGCTTGCTGCGCTGCGTGATGAATTTCCCACGCGGCCGTGCGCTTGCCTTGCAGACGCTCGACGAGATTCGAATACTTCATGCGGCCACTCCCTTGAAGCGTGAATCGTTTGATTATAGCGGCGGTCTATCGGCTGTTTGTCGTGGCCGCGCCCAGATTCGTCGCGAGATAAGCCAGCAACGCCTGGACACGCGAAGAGCGGCCCTTGCGCGATGGAACCAGTGCGATGACCGGCGCGCTGCCAAAGTCCCACTCGCCCAGAAGCCGCACGAGCTTGCCCGATGCAACCGCGTCCGCCACGTCCCATTGCGAACGCAGCACGAGCCCCAAGCCATCTTCGGCCCAACGACGCGCAACACTGCCGTCGTTGGTACTGAATGCAGCGGTGACACGCAGTGCGAGCGGTGCGGAATGCTTGGCGCCGGTCTGCGCGCGCCGCCGGCGCACCCGCCAGAGCGTCACGTCTTCATCATTCTCGCGGATGCAGATGCAATCGTGATCGAGGATCTCGCGCGGTTCACGCGGATAACCCCGGGCCGCGATATAACCCGGACTCGCGCATAACCATCGTTCGTTGGCGAGCAGCGACCGCGCAGTCCACGACGTGTCGCGCACCGTGCCGATCTGGATCACGACGTCGGCGTCGTGACTATGCGGCCAGGGCGTTTCCAGCAGATCGAGTTGCAGCCGGATCTCCGGATTCTCCCGCGCAAATCGCGCGAGCAACGGCGCCACATGCACGCGGCCGAAGCCGAAAGGGGCTGCAATGCGAATGTGGCCGGCGAGACGCGCGGTTTCATCGCGGAACGTATCCGGAAGCGCTTCAATGGCGGTGAGAAGACCCTGCGCTTCCCGCGCGAGGCGCGCACCGTCGGCGGTCAGCGACATGTTTCGTGCATCCCGCGTGGCGAGCGTTACGCCGAGCGTTTCCTCCAGCTTCTTGAGCCGCATGGAAAGTGCCGATGTCGTCACGTTGAGCACGCGCGCCGCCGCACTGAGCGATTCCGATCGCGCGAGCGTAGTGACGAGCCTGAGATCCGCCAGTTCCATCGTTCAGTTTTTCTTAAGGATAGATGTGTGTGAATTTAACCATAGCTTAATGTTTTATCAGTAAAGTTGCGTCCATCATGCCAAACCAATCTGCCTCGACATACCCGAAAGCGGTGCTCTTCGACCTGCTCACCGCTCTCTTGGATTCATGGACCTTGTGGAACCGTGCAGCCGGCAGCGAGGCCGCGGGACGCACGTGGCGCGCGGAATATCTGCGCCTGACCTACAACCGCGGCGCGTATGTGCCCTACGAAGAACTCGTGCGTCAGGCCGCGTTGCAAACCGGCCTGGACGAGTCGGCAGCACGCACGCTCGAAGCCCAGTGGCTGCAACTCGCGCCGTGGAGCGGTGCGCGCGATTCATTGCGCAAGCTCGCGCCGCACTGCAAGCTGGGAATCGTCACGAACTGTTCCGATCGGCTGGGCCGGCAAGCCGCCGACCTGTTCGATATCGACTGGGACGTGATCGTGACGGCCGAAAACGCCGGTTTCTATAAGCCCGATCCGCGTCCTTATCAACGGGCGCTGGATCGCCTGAACATGAACGCCGACGACGCCGCTTTCGTCGCCGGTTCGAGCTACGACATGTTCGGCACCGCGAAGCTCGGCTTGCGTACCTACTGGCACAACCGCGTGGGCCTCGATCTCGTCGATGGCGCACAGCCACCCGAAATCGAAGCGCCCACGTTCGATGCGTTGCTGCCGTGGCTGCGCCAATTCGGTTCATCGAAGGCATTGAAGGAAGACTCCGCACAATGAAACTCGACCAGATCGAAACGCCCGCCGCGCTGATCGACCGGCGGCGCATGATGCGCAATATCGAACGCATGCAAGCGCATATGGATACGCTCGGCGTGGCGTTCAGGCCGCATGTGAAGACCTCGAAGTGCGTGGACGTGGTGCGCGCCCAGCGCGATGCCGGCGCGCGCGGCATCACGGTGTCCACGCTCAAGGAAGCCGAGCAATTCTTCGCGGCCGGCTTCAGCGACATCCTGTATGCGGTGGGCATGGTTGCATCGAAGCTGCCGCGTGCATTGGCGTTGAAGCAATCTGGTTGCGATTTGAAACTGATCGTCGATAACCTCGAATCGGCGCGAGGCGTCGCGGAGTTCGGCCGTTTGCACGGCGTGACCTTTGAGGTGTGGATCGAAATCGATACCGACGGCCATCGCTCCGGCGTCAAGCCCGGCGAGGCGCGCTTGATCGATATCGGCCGCGCCTTGCATCAGGACGGCGCGCGCCTGGGCGGCGTGCTGACGCACGCGGGATCGAGCTACGAACTGAACACGGCCGAATCACTCGCCGCGCTCGCCGAGCAGGAGCGCGCCGGTTGTGTGCAGGCCGCCGAGCGCCTGCGCGAAGCGGGTTTGCCATGCGATGTTGTCAGCGTCGGCTCTACGCCGACCGCCCTCGCCGCGCGTCACCTTGAAGGCGTGACCGAAGTTCGCGCGGGCGTGTATGTCTTCTTCGATCTCGTGATGCGCAACGTGGGCGTATGCAATACGGCCGATCTGGCGCTGAGCGTGCTGACCACGGTCATCGGTCATCAGGCGGATAAAGGCTGGGCCATTCTCGATGCCGGCTGGATGGCGATGAGCCGCGACCGCGGCACGGCGAAGCAGACGCATGACTACGGCTACGGCCAGCCATGTACGCTCGACGGCTCGCCGCTCGAAGGCTACACATTGACCGGCGCAAACCAGGAACATGGGATCCTGGCGAACACGGGTCATCCGGACGGAGACATCACCGCGCACTTGTCGGTCGGCACGCGGCTTTTGATCCTGCCGAACCACGCCTGCGCGACCGGCGCGCAATACCCGGCTTATCACGCGCGTTTGGGCGCGGACGAGATCGAAGTGTGGGACCGGTTTTACGGCTGGTGAGGCGGCGCTTGCCTCGTCAGACGAGCTACCGGAAAACGCTGAAAACATTCACCCGCCCGAGCAGTTCCAGGCAAACGGCGGTTAAACCCCCGCCAAATGTTTGACAGAAGGTCAACAGACAACTTTTTGTCCGACTATACTTGCGGCCTTTCTGACTTCCTGGCTTGCCCGCATCGCTGGCCTTGGGCCGATGCCACACGGCAGCAACGAAGCCAAAGTTTTGCCATGACTGAAAAGCGCCGCCGTCCCAGCCTGATATCCCACTACGCCCTGATTGCTGCAACGATTGGCGGTATCGCGGGATTGTTTGCGTGGACCGGCGGATGGATTCATTGGCCACATGATCAGCAGACGCTTACATCGGCCCGGTTGATCGATGCCTTCGAATCCGTTACAAGCCCACACCCCGGCTTCCGCCGCAATCATGCGAAGGGTGTATGCGTGAGCGGTCGCTTCGAAAGTAACGGCAACGGCGCGCAGCTTTCTCGAGCGAGCGTGTTCGAGCGGGGCACGGTTCCGGTGGTCGGGCGCTTGTCGGCGCCGGGTTTCGACCCGACGCAAGAAGACGATACCGCGATGGTCCGCAGCTTCGCCCTGCGCTTCACCTTGAGCCACGGCGAGCAATGGCGCACCGCGATGAACTCCGTGCCGATCTTCGCCGTCAGCACACCGGAAGCGCTGTATGAGCAGTTGGCCGCGTTGCGGCCGGACGCCGCGAGCGGCCGCGTCGACCCCGCGAAGATGAAGATGTTTCTGGAAAAACACCCTGAAACAAGGGCTTTTCACGAATGGCTGGCAAGTCACCCGGCGTCATCGAATTTTTCCAACGCCAGTTATTTCAGCATCGACGCGTTCAGGTTCACCAACGCCCAAGGCAACACGCATTTCGTTCGATGGAGCGTCGTGCCCGACGCGGCATACCAGCCCGTCAGCACAACCGATGCGCGCGATCCGGACTTCCTCGCGCACGACCTGAGCAAGCGCCTCGAGCGCGGTCCCGTGCGCTGGCATCTGATGATCACGCCGGCCGCGCCCGGCGATCCGACGAACGACGCCACCCGCGTCTGGCCGCAAGAGCGGGAGCTGCATCGCGTGGATGCGGGTGTGGTGGTGATCGACAGGGCGGAGTCGCAAATCGATGGAGCCTGCCGCGATATCAACTTCGATCCGCTGATCTTGCCGGCTGGAATCGGACCGTCGGACGATCCGCTGCTGGCCGCGCGCTCATCGGCATATTCGGTTTCTTTCAACCGCCGTACACAAGAAGAAGCGCAGGCGGCGCAAGCGGGAAACTCACGCCGCTAGACCGTGCGGCAAGCCGGACGGGTATGCGGCGAAATGCCCGATTGCAAGTTAAACTACCCAGTTCGTTTCACGCAGCTCTCGCGTGCATGCTGCTGGCAGCATCCGGACAAGACACTGGTACCAGGAGATATTCGTTCGATGAACGGTGCAGACTTACCAAGCATGCTTCCCGAAATGCTGCCGCGTTTGTGGGCCTTTGCGCTGCGCATATCGGGCGACCGGCACGACGCCGAGGATCTCGTCCAGCGTGCGTGCCTGCGCGCGCTCGAACGGGCGCATCAATTGCAGCCCGATACGGCCCCGTTGAGCTGGATGTTTTCGATTGTTCATTCCACCTGGATCAACGAATTGCGGGCGCGAAGCGTGCGCAAACGTTCGAGCATGGACTGGGACGACGACTTCCTGGAGAACATCGCCGACCCCGTGGATAAAGGCCCGGAAACGCAGCTCATGCACGGCCAGATCATCAGCGCCGTGGAACGCCTGCCCGAAGCGCAGCGCGTGGTGATGCTGCTGGTCGCAGTCGAAGGGCTGAGTTACCAGGAAGCTGCAGATGTACTCGAGGTTCCTATCGGAACCGTCATGAGCCGCTTATCGCGCGCACGGCAAGCAGTCGGCGCGCAGTTCGGCACGCACGAACCGAAGCCAAAAGCCTCGGCGACGCGAAAGGACTCAATCGCATGAAAACCGATGAAGTAATGTTGATGGCGTATGTCGACGGTGAACTGCCGCCCGACCAGCGCCATGAAGTCGAGGAACACATTCGCGCGTCAGCCGAGGCGGCAGAGCTGGTCGAGTTGCTGAAGGCGTCGCGCGTGGATTATCGGGGCGCGTTCGCCGCACAAAAGTTGCCGCCCGTACCGGATTCGCTGACGCAGAAGATTGAAGCGATGGCACGCGCGCATGCCGCGCCCGCAGTCAATGACAACGCCGTTCCCTCGTCAGCCGGCGGGCCCGTTCGCTCGCGTATGCGCTCCGTTCCCGCGTGGCTTGCTGCTGCCTGTGTAGCAGGCGCGTTCTGCGGCGGCTTGTTCCTGCGACTCGGTCCTCTTTTGGACCACGGCCCATCCGGTTCGATGGCCGCAAGCAATCTTTCGCCGTGGGTTCAGGCCGCCACGGGTTACCAGAAGCTCTATACCCGCGACACGCTGGCCTATGTCAGCGAGACGCCGGAAACATCGTCGAAAACGGTCGATGACATCCGTCGCGAAGACGGTCTTGCATTGCGCATCCCGGATTTGCACAGCGCCGGCCTGACGTTCAAGACCGTGCAGCGCCTGCGTTTCAACAACAAGCCGCTCGTTCAGATCGTGTATCAACCCGAGAAGGGTGAACCCGTCGCGCTTTGCGTGATGAAGGACGTGAAACCGGATCAGGCGGTGGCGGGTCAGGACGTCGATTCCATGCAGGTGGTGACCTGGCGTCAGGCCGAACTGAGCTACGCGCTGATCGGCAAACCCGACGGCGTGGACCTGAATGCGCTCGGCAAACAGATCTCGAACCGCGAGGTGGAGCAGCTTTTCAGCGATTCGACGTCCGTGGTGCTTCCGGGCTCATTGGCTGGCTGAATTTCCGCAGTCAACATGTCGTGGTCATCCAAGTTCGCGCGTTTTCTCTGGTATGACCATCGAACGTGTGGTTTGCACGAAACAACGTTTAAGCGTCCGCACCAAATCGCAGTTACACTTGTTACAAGTCCCGCCGGAGCTCGAAAAGCGTGTTTTGGGATCATCGATTTAATTTTGCGCGCATGGAATTTCGGCGCAACCTTGGGTGTTCTTCTTTTAGTACGGGTATAACTTGAGGCCGTTGTTGGGTTGCCGCATTCGTGTGAAGTGGCGGTTCTTCTGTGAACCATGTAATCGAATATCCCTGTCAAGCCCCTCGCCGGGCGTCGCCGGGGCCGCAACGGGTGGTTATGCTGGTTGTATGGGTGACCCGGCTTGGATATAAATAAGCCCTTAGAAACTGTGAAGAAACAGTAAAGTCCTCGAAGGTCGATTGCAATTCCAAATGAGTGTGTTTTTTTCATTGGGAAAATGCAATAAAGGGCACGAGAGAAACAAAAACATGAATCATCAGCGAAAGCGAACTGCTTAAGTCTTATGAAATCGGACGATACCCTGCTGATGGCCTACGTGGATGGCGAACTGCCGTCACACGAACGCGAGGAAGTGGAGCGCGAACTGCGCACTTCTCCCGACGTGGCTGAGCGCGTCGCGCTCTTGCAGGCTTCGCGGTTGCCTTATCGCGATGCATTTGCCGGACAGAAGCTGCCACCGGTTCCCGCCAGCCTGACGGCGAAGATCGAGGAAATGGCCCGATCGGCCAAGGCCAGGACTGATGTCAGCGTGAATGATCCCGTGGTGGAACATGCGCCCGGAAGTCCTGCGTCGTCGACCATTCGTTCGCGGCTGCGCATTGCCCCCGCTTGGCTTGCCGTGGCGTTTCTCGGAGGCGCGTTCGCGTGCGGACTCGTGCTGCGCCTCGGGCCAGGCGCAGGGCCGGCATCGAACGTGGGTGCATCGATTGCATCCGTGGGGACCGGTGTCTCGCCCTGGATCATGGCTGCAGCAAGTTACCAGCAACTCTATTCGCGCGAGACGCTTGCGAACGTCAACAGCGACACCGACCTGTCCATCAAGACCGTCGACGAAATCCGCCAGGACGATGGCCTCGCGCTGCGCATTCCCGATTTGAGCGCGGCAGGGCTCACGTTCAAGCGCGTGCAACGTCTGCGCTTCAACAACAAGCCGCTCGTGCAGATCGTGTATTTGCCCAAGGAAGGCGCGCCCATCGCACTATGCGTGATGAAAGAGGTCAAGCCGGATGCGGCGGTAGCGGATCAAACGGTTGCATCGATGACTGTCGTCACCTGGCGTCAGGCTGAACTCGGCTATGCGCTGATCGGGCAGCCGCAAGGCGTCGACCTGACCGCGCTTGGCAAGCAGATCTCCAGCAGCCAGGTCGCGCCGCTTTTCAGCCGCGACGAGTCACGTGCGTCAAGCGCCTCGCTGTTGGCATCGGCGAAAATCCCCCTGAGTACCCGCCCCATTTTCTGACAGGCGCGGAATAATTTCATCGCTTCGCTGTTGTGTTTAATGCGCCGGCCATTTCCTGGCTCGCGGCGCATTAACGCACAGCGGAACGCATGAGCTATCGCCTCGAATACTTCCTGTTTCTGTTGCACTCCCGTCGGCCGGTCAAACGCGCGTTGTGCGGCTTGTCTGCGTTCGCGTTGCTGTGTGCGGCCTCGCAAGCGCATGCCGGCTGGACGATCGCAAGCGCCGACGCACCCGCCACGGTCATTCGCGCGACGAACGTCTATCAATTGGGCGCGGGCGAAGCGCTGCGTGACGACGACCTGGTTGAATCCGCGCCGCGCAGCGTGGTCCAGCTTCAGGACGATGCAGGCAACCTGCTCGCACTCGGGGCACAGACACGGTTGCTGCTGCAGGCGGGGCCGCGCGTATCGCTGCTCGATGGCTGGCTGAAGATCGCCCATACATGCGCAACGCCGCCGTGCAAGGCGCCTGTCGTCGATACTGAACGGGGTTCGGTCGAGCTTGGCGGGAACGCGGCGGCGGTCGTTGCGGCGCTCCCCGGCACGAATCAGGACGAGCCGACAATCGCCGTATTCAGCGAAAGCGGCACGCAAACGTTGGCTGGTTCCGCGCGTAAAAACGCCATCACGCCGGGGAGTTTCGCTTATGTGACCGCAAGCGCGCCGCCGCAGATTGCGCAGCGTCCATCGAGCGCATTCCTCACCGACATGCCTGTTGTTTTCCGCGACGCATTGCAGCGTCTGCCCTTCACACCGGCCGCACACGACAGCCCTGTAAAACCGCTGCGCGCGGCGACCTACGACGATGTGTCCGCTTGGCTCGCAAGCGACTTGCCGGCGCGCAAGCGCTTCCCCGCGCGTTTCCGCTCGCGCCTCACGGACCAGGCGTTTCGCCATGCCATCGATCAAAACCTCAAGGCCTTGCCTGAGTGGCGCGTGCTGCTCTACCCGCCGCCCCCTCGACCCGATGCGCGCCAACGCGCGTTGCAAGCCGTTCGCGTCAACACTTCCGCGCCGCCCGCGAACTCACTGTATGCACATCCATGAAACGCAAACTCTCTCTTAGCGCCAAGTTCAATCTCGTCTTCCTGCTTGTCTTTGCAATCGGCCTGAGTGCGGCGGGCGTGGTCGCGGATCGTCTGTTGCAAAAGCAGGCACTCGATGAAACCGTACACGACGCCAACGTGCTGATCAGCGCGGCAGCATCGATGCAAAGCTACACCGCAACCCACGTCACGCCGCTGCTCGCCACGCAGATCAAATATCAGTTCGTGCCCGAATCCATTCCGGCGTTCTCGGCCATCGAAATGCTGAACCTGTTGCAAAAGGATTTCCCGAACTTCTCGTACAAGTCGACCATGCTCAATCCGACCAATCCGCGCGACCGGCCAACGGATTGGGAGACCGACGTGATCACGCATCTGCACGATCATCCCGACCTGAAACAGATGACAGGTCAACGCATTTCGTCGGGCAATCCCACGCTGTTCCTTGCGCGGCCAAGCCGCATCACGGACGTCGCGTGCATGCAATGCCACAGCACCCCGAGCGCAGCGCCCGCGACCATGATCGACAAATACGGCTCGGCGAACGGGTTCGGCTGGACCATGAACGATGTGATTGGCGCAGAGTTCGTGTCGGTGCCGATGACGCAACCCATCGAACGTGGCCGCGCTGTCTGGCGCACGTTCATGCTGTCGCTGACGGCGGTGTTCGCGGTGGTGCTGATCGTGATGAACGTGATGGTGAACATGCTGATCACGCGACCCATCCAGTCGCTCTCGCGCGCCGCCGATGAAATGAGTCTCGGCAAGCTTGCCGAAACACCTTTGCCAACGGGTGGATCGGATGAGATTGCGTCGCTGGCGGTATCGTTCGGACGCATGAGGACGAGCCTGATCGAAGCATTCAAGATCCTCGATGAAGGGGCGCACTGATCATGACGGCATCCGCCGACACCCCATCCGAACTCGGCCGATACCGCATCGAGCGCGTGCTCGGACGCGGCGCAATGGGTGTTGTGTATCTGGCGTTCGATCCGCAGATCGAGCGCCATGTCGCGCTTAAGACCATCCGCAACGAATTGTTGCCGGCAGGTTCCGAAGGCGGTTCGATGCACGACCTCACCGCGCGTTTCCTGAACGAAGCGCGTGCGGCCGGCCGCCTTGCGCATCCGAATATCGTGTCGGTGTATGACTATGGCGAAGCGGGCGACACGGCATACATCACGATGGAATACGTGCGTGGCGAGAGCCTCGCCGCGCGTCTCGCTCAGCATGCCCGAACGCAAACCCGAATAGAACCGGCGCGTGCCTTAGGTTGCTTTTTGCAACTCCTCGATGCACTTGATTACGCGCATCAGGAAGGCGTGATTCATCGTGACATCAAGCCTGCCAACCTGCTGATCACGCAACGCGGCGAATGCAAGATCACGGACTTCGGCATTGCGCGGATCGAAGCGTCGCATCTCACGCAACTGGGCACGGTGATCGGCACGCCCAGCTACATGTCGCCGGAACAGTTCACGGGCGAGACCATCGATGCGCGCGCCGACCTTTTCTCCGCTGCGGTCGTGCTCTACGAAATGCTGACCGGCGTGTGTCCGTTCGCGGGCACGCCGACCGTGGTCATGCGGCAAGTGTTGAGCGACACGCCTATGCTGCCATCGGAACGCGTGCCGGGCTTGGCCGGTTATATCGATGCGATGTTGATGAAGGCGCTTTCGAAGCGGCCCGAAGACCGTTACGCCTCCGCGCGTGAATGGCGCGATGTGCTGATGGGCGCGCTCGGCGCGGCGCAATCCGAGGACAGCGACCAGACGGTGATTGCATTTGCAAAGCCGATTGCGTTACTCGAAGCGCCAGAGCTCAGCGAACCTTCAATGGACTGGCCGCCTGAACTGATAGCGCAACTGGAGGAGCGGCTCGCAAGTCACGTGGGACCGGTTGCGACGATCTTGCTGCGTCGTGCGACGGCGAAGTCCTCGGACTTCAACGCGTTGCGGGAGCGGCTCGCGGCGCATTTTCCAACCGATGCCGCGCGGCGCGATTTCAACTCGCTGCTGATGCGGCTTGAGACGCCGGGGGATGGGTCACGGATTGCTTCGGGTATGAAGCGGACTTCGATGCCCAGGAACGAGCCGGTGCTTCAGGTGAGCATTGCGCCTGAGGTCTTGCAGGACGCCACGCTCAAGCTCGCTGCATATGTTGGGCCGATAGCGCGGGTCATCGTGGCGCGCGCCGCCGCGAACGTGCCTAATACGGATACGTTTTACGAACGTCTGATCGATGCCGTGCAGGAACCGGATGACCGCGATGCGTTGCGGCGGGATCTTGGCATCGCACCGGATTAACCTCCCAGCAATCGCAAGAACAACGCCGTATCCGGCGCGCCCTCGTGCCTGTGCAGCGCTTGAGCGCTCGTCCACCAAACGCTCGCAACATCGCCCTCGCTCAAAAACCGCCTGAACTTATCGCGCCAGACCAGCGTTTCAGCACCGCTATCAAGTTGCTCCAGCTCGGTCTCGAACTCTGCCAGCGAGAACTTCGCCTTCAACGTCGATAAGGCCAAACCCGCCGCATGCTCGTACCACACCGAACTGCTGTGCAGCCAGTCATCGAAGAAAGCTTGAGCCATTGGTCGAGCCACGACGAAAGGAAAATACCGCCCGACCGCGTCGATACCCGGCATCATCACGCCCGCATACGCCGTATCATCCATCACCCCGGGTTTCATCGCGAAACACCATAGCGGCATGCCGAGGAAGTCTTGCAACCAGGCGTCGCCAAGCTGTTCCTGAGCCTTGAGCAATCCGCGCTGCAACCACGTATCCCACTGCACGACAAATTCGCGCGACAAACCGCGTCCCACAAAGTCGCCATGCGTGCGCACTTTTCCGTAGAAGCCCGTGCCGGCTTCTTCAGGCGTCATCATAGTTGCGCCGGGCATCGAAAGCGGTCGAGCACACCGGCACGAAACGGATTGACCACGCTGCTCGCCGTGAGGTCGACTGATACCAGGCCGTTGTCGAAGGTCGCCTTGAAGCGGTCGGGCTGACCCGCGGGCGTGATGCGCGCGGTATCGAGCAGATGGAACAACGCCCACGGTCCGTCCGCATGCGGCGCAGTCGTCGCTGCCGGATCGAGCTCCACATGCGCCTGCCCCGTGCCCTTGCCGCTCGGCCACTGGAAGGCAGCGGTCGCGCCTGGCGTGCTGTCGGTTGCAACCAGTTGCACGCCGTCTACATCGAGTACAAAACGTTTGACGGATGGATCGATGGAAGCAAGCTTCGCCGAGAATCGAACCGATATATCATGCCCGCCATCGCGAAACAACGCATCGCGGATCTGCGCAGCATTCTGGAACTGCGCAAGGACGTCGTCGGGTATGCCAAGCGAGCGCGCTTCCGGGCGCCAGCGCCATACAGCGCCCGACGTATCCACGCGGTTCTGCAAGTTCTTCTGGAAGAAATCATCGATCAGGCCGCCCGGCCCGAGAATCCGCCCGAAGTCATCAGGCGCGGCATCCCGCGTCGAGGTGCGCACGAGCGGATAGCGGCCATCCAGCGCTTGCCGGCAAGCCGGCGCGACCGTTGATGCCCACAGCGCCCGAAGCTGCGCACGCTGGCTTTGGACCTGAACGGTATCGGCGTTATCCGCGACACCTTGCAGCACCGCACCGAGCGGCGCGGGTGCGCCTTGCGCGAGCAGTTTCAAGCGATCGAGTGAACTCGTCGGCGGCAAGGGCAGTGATTGCTTGCGCGCGGAATCGACCGCTTGCAGCGTTGCGGCCGCTTCCTTCAATGCACTGATGGAATCGTCGACAGGCGCACCCGAGGTTGCCCCCGGCTTGCCCGCAAGATCATGCAGCGCCTGGAAATGCGTGTTGACGAGCGCGGCGCTGTCGGCACTTGCAGCGGGTTGCGTTTGACCTTCTGCGCCGCCGAGGCTCTTGCGCAATGCATCGAACTTGCCTGCGGCAGCGTCAGTACTTGCTGCCGGCGCGACAAACGTCGTCTCGAGCGCCGCCGCCGTGATCAATGCACGCAGCGGTGAGTTCTGCGAGCCCATCAGGTTCGCAACGCGCGCGCCCTGGTCGGGTGCGGAAAACGATACGACACCGACATCGCCGAGCAGTCCGTCCCACTGCCGGATGCTTTCCTCGCAGTACAAACGCGTCAATGCCGTGCGAAGTTCATCGATACCTGCTGCATCCGGCTTCGTCTCGGCGCGCCCCAGCACCCAGTCGTCCTTCGCAATGTTGGCGAGCGTCATCTCGCGCAAGCGCAGGAAAGCGGTAAAACCAGCTTGCGTGTAAGCACCATCGATACCCTGCGTCAACGGCATCCCGCTCTTGCGCACGAACACCAGCAGACCACTTGGCCCCGCCGCCTTGGCGATCGAAAAATCCGCCAGATGAAGCTGCGTAAGCTGCTGCTGGATGCGGCTGTTCAGACGCTGCGCAAGCGGCACGCGGCTCAATGTTGCGCGTGCCTGGGCAATCAGGTTCTGATCGAGCGGCAGGTTTGAATCGAACTGTCCACGGCGAAAGATCGCCTCAAGATGCTGATCGATACTCGCGCGTTGAGCATCGCTTGCGGTTTGCAGCGGACCGCGTTGCCAGTCGCGCATGGCCCAGCTTCTCAATGCGTCGGGATCGTAGTGCGTCGGGTCGCCAAGCATCAGGTACGCACGCAGTACTTCATATTGAAGCGCGGCATTGTTCGCATCGCCGCGACGCAACTCTTCTTCCATGCGCTGCACAACAATGGGCAACAACGTCTGGCGCAACAACCGCTGATACACCCGTTGCGCTTCGGCGCCGATTTTCTCGCGTTGATCGAGACCGAGCTTCGCCCACCACACATCACCGCGGCTTTCGCGTTCGGCTTCGCCGCCGGGCAAGTCCCGGGCGGCATCGAGTACGGGGAGAACTGCGAGCGGATCATCGCCGAGCGTGGTCTGTTGCACCCGCTGCTGAAGTGCTGCAATCTGCTGACGGCTTTCGTCAACGAAGCGGCGGTTCGCCCGGTCGCTGACAAAAAGTCCGATCAACCCTGCGATCAACACGGCGCCCACCGCGCCAATAGCAATCTGCTGAAACCACGCACGCCGCCGCTCGACGCGCAAGTTGCTGCCAGCAAGGCCCGCTTCCTCGAAGATCACATCGCGCAGCAAACGCTTCACGAAGTATGCGCGGCCACTCGATGTATCGGCGAGCAGCACTTCCCGTTGCAACCCGAGCGCTGCGGCCATGGAACTCATCATGCGGTCGAGCGGACGACCGCTTTGCGTGCCGCTTGTGAAATACACGCCGCGCAACAACGCGGCGCGATCAAAGCGCGATTCGCTGAAGGCGTCATCCAGGAAACGCTGCAGCGATCCTTCGATACCCGCGAACTGCTGCGGGAACGAATAGATCAGCGCGCGACGGCGCACATCGGTTTCCTGCTGCATGCGTTGCAGCACGCGCTCCTGGAGCTGCCGATGCAGCAACCGGAATTCATCCGGGAAACGTTGCAGCGGTTGTCCTGAATTTTCCGCGCCGTCTTCAGGCGAATGCGGGAACGTCACGCCCCACACTTGCTCGCGTTCGTCGCGGCCGAGGTCATCGAAGAATTCGGAGAAGCCGGAGAGCATGTCGCTCTTCGTGACTACCACGTACACCGGGAAACGCATGCCGAGCTGCTTGTTCAACTCGCTCAGGCGTTCACGCACCGACGCCGCGTGCGCTGCACGTTGGGCATCGGTCTGCTGCAACAAGTCCGCTGCCGATACGACGACCATCACGCCGTTGAGCGGACGACGCGGACGGTATTTGCGCAGCATTGCGAGAAATCCGAACCATGCGCCGCGATCCGCTTCGGCGTGACTGTCTTGCGTGGTGAAGCGGCCGGCGGTGTCGAGGAGAACGGCGTCGTCGGTGAACCACCAGTCGCAATGACGCGTGCCGCCAACGCCGCCAATCGCCTGCGCGCCGAGGCGGTCGGCCAGCGGAAATCGCAACCCTGAATGAACCAGCGCCGTCGTTTTGCCTGCACCCGGCGCGCCAACGAACATGTACCACGGCAAGTCGTAAATGGTCTGGCGGCGCGCACTGAACCACGATTTCCAGCCCTTGCCGTCTTTGCCCGTCGCGGTGGTTCGAAGCGTCTTCAATGCTTCCTCGAAGCGCGTGCGCAGGATGGCGAGATCCGCATCGGCGGCCTTGCGTGCTTCGCTCGGTTTGCGATCGGCCGGGTTCACCGAATCCGCGATAAGACTGCGCACGAAGTTGGAACTCGCAAGCCGCGCCTTCACGGCACGCGCGCCGAAGTACACCGCCCAGCACGCGAACAGCAGCGCGATCGCGATCCATCGGCTGGTCGCACTTCCTAGCGGCTCGCTGCCGTTGAACGCGAGCAAGGGTCCTTCGAACCACACAATGAACGCCAGCGCCAACATGCCGAAAAACGACATGACCACCGGCTTTCTGAATCCGTTCGACCACCTCATGACGCGGCTCCTGGCGAAAGAATCACAATGGCAACGCGACGATTTTTCGCGCGGCCCGCGGGGGTATCGTTTGGTGCAATCGGCTCGGTGTCGCCGCGTCCTTCCGCGCTCAGGCGCGAGGGCGAATCGATGCGCGCCGCGATGATCGCGCGCACGGTATCGGCGCGCGCCTGCGAAAGCGCCACGTTCGACGGAAACCGCGCCGAGATGATGCGCTGGTTGTCGGTGTGGCCGACCACGACCACGTTGCCCGGTTTGTCCTGCAATGCGTCGGCGATGCGCTGCATCAGCGGAGCAAAATGTGGATCGAGGTCGGCGCTGCCCGATGCAAACAATTGCGTGCCCGTCGCCGTGTTGTTGATGGTGACTGTCGTGCGGTCTGCCGAATCGCCGACCGTCACCAGCCCTTGCGCAATCTCGGGCGCGAGGAAACCGGCCAGCGTGGCGGCAAGCTTGGGTGCTGCATCGACCTTCGATGCGAGTACAGGCGCGGGCGCCACGCGTATCGACCGCATCGAGGCGAACACCGGGTCCGAAAAGTCGTTGATTCGAAAGCTCAACACGAGGCTGGCGGTCACGAGCACGAACGCGGCAAGTGCAAGCGCGACCCACAGCGGCACGAACTGCAGCAAACGCTTGCGTTCGCGCGGCGCGGGTTGCCAATGCGGCGACAACGCGCGTTCAACCGGCGGGCGCTGCGCACGGACCATCTGTTCGAGCCGTTCGCGTATCACGTCGAGCTGCGTCTTGCCGCCTTCCATCAGGCGGTATCGTCCGTCGAAACCCAGCGCGAGCATCACGTAGATCAGCTCGAGCAGATCGACATCGATAGCAGGGCTTTGCGCAAGACGCTGCAGGATTACGAAAAGACGCTCGCCGCCCGAAGCTTCGTTGTGGAACGTCACCAGCAAACTGCGGCGGCCCCACACGCCGGCACCCCACGGCGTGGCGGCAATCGATTCATCGATGAACGTGCACAGGCAATAGCGTGCCGGGCCAAGCTGCGCATCGGGTACGCCGAATGCGCGGCCGTTGGTTTCGAATGTGCGCACCATCTGGATCAGTTGCGTACGCAGCGCCTCGAGATCCGGATGGCTCGTCAGGCGCCGCAACGGCAATGCGAGTTCAAGCAGCGGGTTCGCGGCGCGCAACAGCGGGTTGCGGCCGGCGAGCGTGGCGTCGAGCGGCGCCAAAGCTGGCGCTGCCGCCGCGGTTTTTGCCGTAGCCGGGCGCTCGCGCTTGAGGCCGGGCGTCGGCATCATGATCGTGCGCGCGGCGTCGAGGAAACCCGAGTCGTCGATAGTCGGGTCCGTGTCGTTAGTCATTGCAGTGTCCTTGTTCATCGACGGATGGCCCAGCATTCCATCGTCAGGCCAGGGAACTCGCCGGCGACGTGCAGCGCCATTCCAGCCGACGCGTTGAGTGCTTGCCAGCCTTCGTTCTTGTCGTCGAGTTCGAAGTAAGTGAAGCCCGCATGGAACGGAAGCTGGCGCGGCGCGACCGGCAACGCGCGCAAACCGATGCCCGGCAATTGCAGGTTGACGAGGTCGCGAATTTTTTCGACCGCCCCGATCTTCACCTGGCTGCCGAACGCGGACAGCAGCGTTTCGGTGGATACCTGGGCGCGCACGGCGAGCACAAAAGTCGCATTCGTGAAGAGCGAGCGATCCGCGACCAGGGCGACGCGCAGGCCGTACTTGCGCTCCTCCAGCGGTATGGAGACCACGCCCGGATCAGCGACGCGACTCAAAGCAAGACGCAACGCTTCGATCACCGGCGTGAACGTTTGCTTCAACCGGTCATGCCGATACACGGGGAACGCCGGCGGCCGCCGATCACGCTGACTGAAGGTCGCCAGTTCTCCCGCGAGCTGCACAGTGGCCTGGAAAAGCGCTTCGGGATGCAGTCCGGTCATCGAGCCAAAATGCGCAACCAAGGGCTGCGCGCGATTGACGATCTGCAGCAGCAGGAAGTCGGAGATCTCCGCCATGCCCGCGGCTTCCGGCTGCGACAACCGGGCCGCCAGCGCCTCGCCGCGTTGCTGGAGCAGACCGTTGAGCTCGGTCGAGAAGCGCGCGAGCTTGCCCGCGACAGTGAAGTCCAGACACGGCGCGCAATACTCTTCGTCCAGCACCACACGCGAATCGCTCAGGCGTTCGATCACACGCGCAACGCCCACATACGCATGCGCATGCACGACGTCCGGTTCGAGCGCAAGTTTCAACCGCAGCTTGCCAACCTGCAACAGCGTGCTGACGGCGTCGGGATCGTTGCTGTCGTGGACTTCGAACTCTTCCGTCCGATAACGCGCGAGGTTGTCCGCACGCTCAGGTCCGCCCGACTCGGTCGCGCCCGGCCGGCGAACCGGCAGTGCGAGCACCACGAGCAGGCTCGCCGTGCCCTCGGGAATGTCGAGCGGCTCCGGGAGGTCGTCATCGGCGGGAAGGTTGAACGGCGTGCCATCAGGCAGGACGCCCGCAGCCGAGCGCAGCGCGAACTTGCCGAGCTTCAACAGCGCTTCATCGATTTCCACCGATGTGAATCCCCAACCGTAAGCACGCAGGCTGTCAACGCGCGCTTCGAGCTGCGTCTGCACGTGCCGGTCGTGCTGCTGCAGATGCTGCGGCTGCAGGAACATGCCTTCCGACCAGATGACCTTGCTATTCCAGTACATGGCGTTATTCGCTTGGAGTTGAACGTGTGAGTGCGTCGAGTTGCGCCTGGTACGCGCGGCTGAAGGGCTCGCCGAAGGTACGCTGGAAGTCGTCGCCGGCGTCACGCGCCACGTCCTCCCAGGTATCGACGAAACGCTGCCAGAGGCGCGCGCGGCGATTGCCGAGCAGCGCATCGATGCCCTTTGCCGGTTGCACCGACCGGTCGATCGTCACTGGATCGATGCGCGACATTGCGTGTTCGAGTGCCGCGCGCATGCCGGCGACGACGGCGAGTTCGTGCGTCTGGATATCGTGGAAGGCTTCCTGCAACGCGTCTTCAGGCGCGAGATATCCCGCGCCGCGTGCGCCGAGCATCTGCGTGAGCGCCATGTCGACGTCGGGGAAAAACTTGAGCGGATTGTTGTCGCGCTCTTCGATCAGCGTCATGGCGATACGCGTCTCGCGCTTTGCCATGGACCGTGAGCGCAACGCGGTCATCGTGCCCTGCGTCGCGACGCGCAGCATGCCGCCTACAAGACGCGCGAGGTCATCTGCGGCGATGTGACGGACAGTGCCGGCGTCTATGCCGAGACCTTCCAGCAGGGCTGTCAGCGTGGCGTCATCGCCGGTGGAGGGCGTTGCAGCGACCGGTTCCGGGTGCTTTGGCTGAGGCGTTGGTGCAGGCGCTGGTTCCGGCAGCGCCAGAAACTCCGTCGCTGGAATCACCGGCGCAAGCTCGTCGTGCATCTCGACCGGCGGGATAAACGGGTCGAAGTCCTCGGGAATGATAGGCGTCGCCGGTCCGTCCAAAACCGGCAACGTCGGCACTGCGTTCATCGCGCGTTCCGGCGATATGTGTTCGAAACCCCTGCTCGACCCCGACACCGAAAACGGCGACACTTCGTGTTTCGCCGGACCGATCCCAAGCGGGCTGTCGCCGGCGCCGAGGGCATCGATAAGCTCCTGATTCGCATTCACCCCAAAACGCGCAGGCTCACGCAATAGCGGCGTGGCCGCGAGCGGATCGGGCGTGAATGGAGTATCGGCGCGACTATCCTTCGATGCTGCATGCGGCGCATTCCAGTCATCCGGAATCAGCGGCGCGGCCGGCTTCACGTCCCAGTCCGGTTTCTCCGGCAACGGCGCCGATGGTATGGACACATCCGGGCGCGTCATCATGGTCATGTTCTCCAACTCGTGCTCGATGGACACATCCAGCGCATACGGACCGACCCGCAGACGATCGCCATCATGAAGCTGCGCCTCGCGTGATCCGTCCAGTATCTGGTCGTTCAGCAACGTGGGATTGCTGCCTGCATCGACCAGGATGAAAGCGCCATCGCGCCATTCGTGATCACCGGACGGTCCGGATCGCCTTCGATGAATTCGACCAGCACCTCCTGCCCGATGCGCGGAAGCTGCATGGATCCCCAGCGTTTATTGGCCCAGCCTTGCGATACACGCACCCAGCATCGGTCGAGCTTTTGCGCGCCCGACGACTGCGCGAGTTGTTCCCAGTGGAACTGGACCTTTACGCGGCCGTATTGATCGGTGAGGATTTCATCGCCATCGGGGCCGACGACTACCGCCGTTTGCGGACCGCCTACGCGCGGCTCCGGCGTGGTTCGTGCCGTACGGAACGTGTTATCCGCGCGGATCGCGGTAAAGCTGCAATCGAAGATCGGCAACGTGCTGTCGCTCGTCGATACATACGCGTCGGAGACGATCTCCGCACGTGTCTCCGTAATCAGGTATTGGCGATCCTGTGCGGTCGCCGGATGATCGCGCAAACGGATCAGCCCGCCCGGGATGAGACCACGCGACGTGCTGCGTGCACTGATGGAATCGTTCTGCGTTTGATGAATCTCGATGTTCACGCGTGCGAGACGATCGCCATCCGCGGCCTTGACGTGACCCGTCAGGTGTTCCTGCATCACGTAACGCGCGGGATCGAAGGGCGCTGCGCGGGTTGCCCGCGCGACGAGACCGTGGCTATTGCTCACCGATGCCTTCTCGAAGTCGTACTCGTTGACTTCGTATCGTCCAGTCTGCAACGTCGCGCCCGACACCCACCGGTACACGCACTCTTCATCCTGCTCGGGCGTGTCCCAAGCCTGGTACGGAATGGTCTCGTAATGCGGAATGGGACGATGTTCGCTATTCGAGTCGGTCAGCACTAACGTATGTTTGCCGCCCGTGTACTCGAAAAAATAATGAATGCCTTCGCGCTCGAGCAGACGGCTTACGAAGTCGAAATCGGTCTCGCGATACTGCACGCAATTTTCGAGCGGCGGATAAGCTGCGCTGCATGCATTGCGGAAATCGATATCGAACGGTTCGAACACCGCGCTTACGATCTGCGGAACCGTCTTTTGATAAAAGAATCGCCGATGCGACGATTGCGTCAGCAGCCACAAGCGCGGATGCACGATGGCTTCGTAACGCGCCATGCGGTTATGCGTGGTGTCGCCGGGGACAATGAGCCGCAACGTAGTGACGATGCCATTGAACTGGCGCTCGCCGGCCGCCGGATAATCGAGCGTGACGGACAGGTTCTGGCCAAGCACGTCGCCGGGATCGATATCGTTGCGTGGGCTCAAGAATGCAAGCTGGAATTCATTCATGCGGCCGAGCGCTTCGATTGTCGACATGCGCATGAAGACCGCCGTGTCCCCAAGCGCGGCGCATTCCATGCGGACGTGGCGAGTACTAGTCGAAGGCATAGGTGAACTCCTCTGCTTCAACGCCCACATGTACGCGTGCAAGCGGTTTTCCATCGATCACGCGCGTCAGGAATTCCGTGCTGATCCGCGGCAACAGACTGTTGGTGAGGATCGCGTCGATCATGCGTCCGCCGCTTTCGAGCCGCGTGCAACGCACGGCGATCTGACCGACCACGTCTTCGTCGAAAGTGAACGGCACCTGATGTGTACGCGTCACACGTTTCGCCACCCGTCCGAGTTGCAAGCGGATGATGGAGCGCAGCATCGCGTCGCTGAGCGGGTAATAGGGGATCGTCACCATGCGGCCCAGCAACGCCGGCGGAAACGTGTGCAGGAGTTCCGCATGCAACTGTTCTTCGATGGTTTCCATCGCCGGCATGTTCTCTGGATCGCAGCACAGATGCGCAATGCATTCCGTTCCCGCGTTCGTGGTGAGCAGGATCAGCGTGTTGCGAAAGTCGATGGAGCGGCCCTCGCTGTCTTCTATCCAGCCCTTGTCGAATACCTGGAAGAAGAGTTCGTGAACATCGGGATGCGCCTTCTCCACTTCGTCGAGCAGCACGACGCTATGCGGCCTTCTACGCACGGCTTCGGTCAGCACGCCACCTTCCCCGAAACCGACATAACCGGGAGGCGCGCCTTTCAGCAGCGAGACCGTATGTGCTTCCTGGTATTCGCTCATGTTGATGGTGATGAGGTTTTGCTCCCCGCCATAGAGCAGTTCGGCGAGCGCAAGCGCGGTCTCCGTCTTGCCCACGCCCGATGTTCCCGCGAGCATGAACACGCCGACCGGTTTGTCCGGATTGTCGAGTCCCGCACGCGACGTGCGAATGCGCCGTGCGATCATCTCGGTTGCGTGACCCTGACCGATGATTCGCCGGTCCAACAGCTCACCAAGACGCAGCACGTTGTCGATATCGTTCTTGACCATCTTGAGGATGGGCACGCCGGTCCAGTCCTGAACCACCGCTGCGACCGCTTGCCGATCCACGCCTGGCAGGATCAATGGCGCATCGCCTTGATGCTCGGCGAGCAACGCCTGTTGCGATCTCAGCGCGGCAAGGTCTGCACCGGCAGCGCCATCGCGTAGTTGCGAACGGCGCGCGAGGATGTCTTTTACGAGTTCGCGTTCCACGTTCCAACGCGTATCGAGCTCCGCGAGTCGCTGCGTTTCTTCTTCCAGCGCCTTCGATGCCACCTTGTGACGCGCGGCTGTATCGATGCCGATCAGGCTTTCGCGCGTGATGACCTCGAGTTCCGTCTTCAACGCGGCGATGCGTTTCTGCGCGTCGTCCACTGCCGGCGGCGTAGCGTGCTGACTCACTGCAACGCGGGCACATGCGGTATCGAGCAGGCTTACGGACTTGTCGGGCAACTGACGCGCCGGAATGTATCGATGCGACAGGCGCACGGCCGCTTCTATGGCTTCGTCGAGCACTTGCACGCCGTGATGCTTTTCCAGCGCACCGGCAATGCCGCGCATCATGGTGATTGCGCGTGCTTCGTCCGGCTCGCGCACTTGCACGACCTGGAAACGCCGCGTCAACGCCGGATCTTTTTCGATGTACCGCCGATACTCCGACCACGTCGTCGCCGCGATCGTGCGCACGGTGCCGCGGGCAAGTGCAGGTTTCAGCAGATTGGCGGCATCGCCGGTTCCGGCTGCGCCGCCTGCGCCCACGAGCGTATGCGCTTCATCGATGAAAAGAATCACCGGGCGCTCCGCCGACTGCACCTCCTCAAGCACCTGGCGCAGGCGCGTTTCGAACTCGCCCTTGACGCCGGCACCTGCCTGGAGCAACGCTACGTCGAGCGTGCGCAGCGTGACATCGCGCAGCATGGGGGGAACATCGCCGGCCACGATTCGTTGTGCCAGTCCCTCGACCACGGCCGTTTTCCCTACACCCGCCTCGCCCGTCAGAAGCGGATTGTTCTGGCGGCGCCGCATCAGGATGTCGATGACCTGACGAATCTCATCGTCGCGACCGACGATTGCATCGAGCCTGCCTGAGCGTGCTTGTTCCGTGAGGTCGACGGTGAAGCGCTGCAATGCGTCCTGATTGGTCGCAGGCATGGTGACTGCCGCTGACAGCGCATTCGAGGCTTGCGCATTCTCCGGCGAATCCGCTAGCAAAACGTCGAAGTCATTCACGAGGTCATCGAGTTTCACTCGATCGAACTCGCGCGAAATCCCGCGCAACGCGTTGCGTAAGGCCGGCGTCTTCAACGCGCCGACAATCAGATGCGCGCTGCGCACTTTCGCTGCATCGAACAACAAGGACCCATACACCCAGCCGCGCTCGACAGCTTCTTCAAGTTGCGAAGAGATGTCCGTGATCGATGTAGACCCGCGCGGCAAACGATCCAGCGCTTCTGTCAAATCACGCGCGAGCGCCGAAGGCTCCACGCCAAAATGCTTGATGATCCGGTGCAGATCCGAGTCGGGCAAGTTGAGTAGCTGATGCAGCCAGTGAGTCAGCTCCACATAAGGATTGCCCCGCAAACGACAGAACGTCGTGGCACTTTCCATCGCGCGATAGCTGAGTGTGTCGAGTTTGCCGAACATCACGGCGCGGCTGATTTCTGCCATGGTTATTCCTGTGCGAGAGTCTTGACGCGGCCGTTTCGGCCGAGCGGTTTGAGTAGGAGTTGCGTGGCGTCGGACGCAGCCGGACGTGTTAACAACCATGTTGTGTAACCAAGACGCTGTAGCCGCCCGAGAGCAAGACGGGGTACTTCTGCGCGCTGCAATTGCAGGTTCAAATCCCATTCGAGCGGATCGCGCACGTAGTTGCGGATCCAGTCCGCAAGACGCACGAGGCTCGCGCCGCCGGGCAGGAATCGCTGATAGTCGGTCATCGAAAGCGGACCCAGCGCAACGCGGAACTTGTGCTGCCGGTCCCACGCTCGGCCCCCAAGCATGGTGCCGAGGCCGAGGCGGCCGCTTTCATCGGCGGCGCCCAAACGGCTCAGCGAACGCGCCGGCAAGTCGATCCAGTGACCGACGTTCTCCTTCACTTTCACCGGGACGTTGAAGAAGCGCATCAACACAAGACGCAATCCGGCGGCGTGACGGGTCGGACCGCTGAGTACGCCGGCAAAGTGAAGCTTTGCGAAGTCAGGAATGCTGTCGCGATTGCGCAGCGCCGGTTCGCCGAGCCCGAAGGTGCTGCCGACATATGCGGAAAAACGATCACCGTTGTTGCGGTCAAGGCTCACTGTCGGCTGCGCCACCGCCCATGATCGATAAAACAGCGACGTCATGCGGTGATGGAACACATCGAGAAACCGCGCAAAGGTCGGGTCGTTGGCGTTACGCGTGCGGTCACGGATGTATTCGGTGAGGTGCGTGGGCATCGGGCCATTCGGTCCCAGCAGGCCGAAGAAATTCACGACCAGCTTCGGCGCTTTCTTATCCTCACCGTTCAAGCTGAAACTGCGCAACGTGGTCGGAAAGAAGATGAGGTCCGGTTCCTGACCGAATCGCACGGCATCGTCACGCGGCCGCAACGATGAACCCACTCGCGGCAAGCCGGGATACGCGCATTCGAGCAAGCGTACGGCCTGGAAAAAGTCGAAGCTTTTTGCATCGGCGGAAAGCCGGTCGAGGATGGTCACAGCGTTTTGCATAACCCACTCCCCGGCGCCCAGCGCATGATTTCGCCGCGCGTTGCGCTCGTGACCACCGTCTCGGTGAACGAATTCAGCGATACATATTGAGTGAAGAAGCGCGCGAGCACCGCGCCAAAGAGAAACGCGCTTGCGCCTTCGAAGCCGGTTTCATCGATCAGCAGGTTGATCTCCAGGCCTCGGCCGAATACGATCGGTCCGCGCGACGGCAAGCGACGCGTCACAGGCTGTGTATCGATGGAACGAAGACCGTCGACCTGTCTCGCCGCCGCGCCGTCGCCAGCGGGCGCATAGAGGCCGAGCAGATCGCGCATGGCTTGCGCACCCTGACCGTCGTTGCTGTCCACAAGCGACGCATAGTTCAAGGACAAGTGGCTCAGAAGCCGCCATGCAACCGGACCCTCTGCATATGACGGCAAAGGCCGGCTAGGGCCGCCGATGCAACGCGCGCTGAGCACAGGCACTTCCAGGTCGACGGTGAAATCGGTCGCCGTATCGCCGAGCGGCATGGTCAGCGTCAGGTCGCGATTGGTGCACAAGACGCTTAGCCCAAGTTGATGGAGTTCGCCCGGGTATGGCGCGTCGGATGTATCGACCAAAGCGATGAACGTCTCGCTGCCAAGGTAATTCGAGCGCACGCCGCGTTCGGTTTGTCGCGATGAAGGCAGTCGTTTCTCACGGCGCACCTGGTAAAACGCACCATCGCCCGAGTCGTGAATACCCATGTCGCGCACACGATAAAACGGCTGGAACGGCAATTCAGCGCCGCCGCCCGCGCGATATCCGGTCACGCCTTGAATCTGATACACCTCGAAGTCCATCGGCCGCGTGCGATCCACCACAACGTGATGCTCGAACTGTTCGCCGGTCACCGCAATGCGGTCGGTGCGCCGCGGAAACAGGTTGATGCACGGCGTGCAGTGCAGGGCAAAGTGCGATGCATCGATGAGTTGTTCGAGCGCCTGATCCACTCGCGAGAGCAACACGATCAATTCGATTTCGTCACTGTCGCAACGGGCCATGCTAGGTTTGAGTCCATCGACGGAAACAAACATGAAGCGCGGTGAAAACGCGAAATACTCTTGCAGCAAGCGATACCCGGGAAACGACCGGCCGCTCACTGGAAGCAAGGCTTCGTCGTCGGAGAAGCCGAGCGGTCGAATGGACGATACAGGAAACAGCTTGCCTTCAACAACTACGCCAAGCGTTGACCCAAGCAACAACTCATATAAACGCGCTGGCAAACCCTCTCCGCCGCGCAAATAAAGCGGCAGGTTATCGAGCGAAATATCGCTGATTTTTTGATTGTTCAGCGCACGCAAACGCAGGCGCAATCCCGCTTTCACGCCGCGCGGCAACGCTACGTCAACGCCCGCGAGCGTGCCTGTATGCGTGAACAAACGCGCTTCAATCAATTCGATGGGCCACATCGTCATTGCATGCGAGGTACGGAATTCACAGCGCGTGGAACTTTCGCCATCGAGCCGCCCGTGCAAGGCCGTTCCGCGAGGGACCTGAACGCCATCGGCGAGTGACGGATGTGTCATGTCAGGCTGCACTTCCACGATCGTCATCGCCGGCGTCGGCGCGAGATAGTGCGGATAGACAAGCTCTGCAAGATGCTGCGTGAAGCGTGGAAACTCGGCGTCGATCTTCATCTGCACGCGCGCCGAGAGGAAGCTGAAGCCTTCCAGCAAGCGCTCAACATATGGATCTGCGCATTCGAAACTTTCAAGCCCGAGGCGTCCCGCGACCTTCGGAAATTCCTTCGCGAATTCCCCGCCCATCTCGCGGACGTGCTGAAGTTCCTGGCTGTAATACTCGATCAGTTTTGGATTCATGGTCGGGGTCGGTTATGACGCGGTTCAGTTCGCACCGGCTTGCTCGGATAAGTTGACCGTCCCTGCTTCCAGGTCGAGTTCGGTGCGCAAATAGAGACGTTCCGGGACAGGGTGCGCATGCAGATCCCCCTCCACGATGAACGCCATGGCGTTATGCTCGCCGGTCGTCTCACCTGACTGCACGGCACGCACGCGCAGCGTGCCGGGGAGAATTCGCGGTTCGAACGCACGGATGGTGTCGGCCATCAGACGCTCGATCTGCACAATGTCCACATTCGACGCACTCTTTCCCGCAAGGTCGGAGAATCCGAAATTGAGCACTGAATCCGCGACATGCGGAAACCGTTCAATGTCCTGCGACGCAGAAAGCCCTTGCGCATTCAGGAGCCATCCGAGATCGCGCATCACGCTCTGCCGCAACGCCCGCGCAGAACTCGCGCGTTGCTCACGTACCTCGCGGGTCGCATCGCGGTCGTGATCGGTCAGGCGTTCGAGCAGCGAGGGCTGGATGCGCCCTGCGTTGCGCGCGATCGTCGGCGGCTTCGTCACGATCACGCTTCCGCGTTAGCGGGGATGTTCCACTTGCTTTCGACTACGCCGCCGAGTGCCGAGCCGGACGTCGGATCTTGCTGCTGGTAGCTCACGTGGAATTTTTCGAAGTTGAGCGTGACGGTCTCGGTGAACCGGTCTTCGCCGTCCGAGCCACCCGTTGAATAGTTGGTGACGAGCACTTTTTCCAGTTCGATGATGTAGTACTCGAGCGGCTTGGTTCCGCCGGCCTTGCGCACGGTCAGCTTGCCGGTCGGATAGTGCTTGCCGGTCGTGCAAGCGGTGACAATGGAAGGCGTCGAGCGGTCGGTATATTTGGTGACCGACAGGTCGTGGACCGCGACCTTGCCGCCGCCACCGCCGGTACCGAGGTGCATGGTCCCGGACTGGCTCAGGCCCCAGCTCCACGAGAGAATATCGATCTCGTCCTTATGCACTGAATCCAGCGATTCGCCCTTGACTGTACCGAGATCCAAGAAAATATCGACTGCCATGATTTGTTATCCTAAATAGAGGATTGCGATTAAACAAACGTTCGGACCAAGCCCGGTGACTAAAAAGAGTTACGCGGCTTTTGCTGAAGGCAGCTTCGACACCAGACGCAACGAAACCGTCAGACCTTCGAGTTGGTAGTGCGGACGCAGGAAGAACTTCGATGTGTAGTAGCCCGGGTTGCCTTCGACTTCTTCCACTACCACTTCGGCTGCAGCGAGCGGCCTGCGTGCCTTCGTCAGCTCCGACGAATTCTCGGGGTCTCCATCCACGTATTGAAGGATCCAGTCCTGCAGCCAGCGCTGCATATCGTCCTTCTCCTTGAAGCTGCCCACCTTGTCGCGGGCAATACATTTCAGGTAATGCGCAAAGCGGCTGCAAGCGAACAGGTACGGCAAGCGCGCTGCGAGATTCGCGTTGGCGGTTGCATCCGGATCTTCGTATTCGACCGGCTTGTTCAGCGATTGCGCTCCAATGAACGCAGCAAAATCCGAGTTCTTCTTGTGCACGAGCGGCATGAAACCGTTCTTCGCTAGTTCCGCCTCACGACGATCGCTGATCGCGATCTCCGTCGGGCATTTCATGTCGACGCC
Organism: Burkholderia sp. PAMC 28687; assembly: GCF_001577465.1. Classification (NCBI taxonomy): domain Bacteria; kingdom Pseudomonadati; phylum Pseudomonadota; class Betaproteobacteria; order Burkholderiales; family Burkholderiaceae; genus Burkholderia; species Burkholderia sp. PAMC 28687. The sequence continues at coordinate 407,654 of NZ_CP014506.1, read as the reverse complement.
GCCGTCATCGGTGGGAAATGCATGAACCGGCAGGTTCTCCACCGCGCCGCCCGACTCGATACCGCGGATTCGCGAGCACCAGCCATACGTCTTGAACGAGCGGTTGATGTTCACCGCCATTGCGTAGGCCGCGTTTGCCCATGCGTATTTCGATGCATCCGCGCCGGCCGTGTCTTCTTCGAAGTCGAACTCCTCGACTGGGCTCGTCTTCGCGCCATAAGGCGTGCGCGCAAGGAAGCGCGGCATCGCGAGACCGATGTAGCGCGAATCATCCGAGTCACGCAGCGAACGCCATGCGGCGTGTTCCGGCGTCTGGAAAATCTTGGTCAGGTCGCGTGGGTTGGCAAGCTCCTGCCACGAGTCCATCAGCATCACGGCAGGATCGGCGCCTGCGATAAACGGCGCGTGCGCGGCCGCTGAAATCTTGCCCATCTGCGTCAGGAAATCGACGTCCGGACCACTGTTGTCGAAGTAGTAGTCCGCAACCAGTGCGCCGTAAGGTTCGCCGCCGAACTGGCCGTATTCTTCTTCATAGAGCTTCTTGAAGAGCGGGCTTTGATCCCACGCGACGCCCTTGTATTTACGCAACGAGCGATGCAAATCGTTCTTCGAGATATTGAGCACGCGCAGCTTCAGCGTCTCATCGCTTTCCGTGTTGGTCACGAGATAATGCAGGCCGCGCCACGCGCTTTCGAGTTGCTGGAATTGCTCGGTGTGCAGGATCACGTTCACTTGAGCGCTGAGCTTTTCATCGATCTTCGCAATCAGCGATTCAATGGTCGCAAGCGCGTCTTCGGAGACGAGATGCGTGTCTTGCAGCACCTGTTCCGCGAGCGTGCGTACCGCGCTTTCCACGGCTTCCTTGGCTTTGTCGGTGCGTGGCTTGAACGCCTTTTGCAAGAGACGTCCGAACTCGCCGGATGCATCCGCCTCGGTGGTCGGAGTTTCATGCGTGCTGGTCGTTTGCTGCTGCATGTTGTCGCTGGCATCTGCCATGATTGGTCCTCTTGGCTTGCTGGTTGATAGGGATTCAGGCGTGCAGGATCACGCTTGCGGCTTGGGTGCGGAAGCCAGCGCGCTCAGCAGGGCTGGATCTTCCAGCAGCTTGCCGACCAGCTTCTCCGCGTCGGTCTTGCCGTCCATGTAGGTCAACAGGTTCTGCAACTGGCTGCGTGCTTCGAGCAATTTCGCTAGCGGCTCGACCTTGCGTGCAATCGCCGCCGGGGAGAAGTCGTCCATGCTTTCAAACGTCATGTCCACGCCCATCTTGCCGTTGCCCGTCAGCGTGTTCTCGACCTGCATGGCAACGCGTGGCTTCATGGAGCGCAGGCGTTCGTCGAAGTTATCGATGTCGATTTCGAGGAACTTGCGATCCGCCACCGGCTGCAGCGATTCTTCAGGCGTTCCCGAGAGATCCGATAACACGCCCATGACGAAGGGCAGATTCACCTTCTTTTCCGAGCCGTAAACCTCGACGTCGTACTCGATCTGCACGCGCGGCGCACGATTGCGTGCGATGAATTTCTGACTGCTTTCCTTGGCCATCTTCCTGTTCTCCGGTGAATGAATCGAACGAGCTATTCGGGTGCCGACATGCCGGCCGTTCCAACTACGCTGATCAGTTGAGCCAGCCCTTCGGGTGCAAGGTCTTTCAGCAAGTCGACGAAGGACTTGTCGACAAGTCCACGTGCACGATGCAACAACAGCGGCACTGGACTCGAGGGTTCGTGGCGTGCGTAGTAGTCGCAAAGCCGGTCTAGGGTCGCGATGACATCCGCGCGAGTGGCAAGCTGGTTTGTTCCCGGCGCAGGGATATTGGTCGTGACCGACGCTTGCGCGGTTGTGTGCGCGTCCGGTTCCGGCGTTTTGCCGACGCCCAGTTTTTTCAGGCAATCGCCAATGAGCGTTTCACCTCTTCGCAACGGCGTCTTCAACGCAGCGAGGTCCAGCGCTTGCGCCATGCCGACGCGTTCCGTCAGCACGACCTCAATCCGTTCCGCGTACGCCAACGCCGCGCTGAATGCAGCTTTCAGCGATACCGCGCGATCGACCGAGGCTGCTATCGCCGCTTCGATTTCCGCGAGGCTCATCACGGCGCGGGCGGCTGGCAGGGGCATATCGCCATTGGCATAGAACCATTCGCGCAACGTGAGCGGCAACGTTTGCGATGGAAGCTGCGGCAACAATGGCGTATCGAGTAGTTGTCCAAGCACGCCCGATGTATCCACAAAAGCGGCGAGCGCATTGATGCGTGCCGTCGGGTCGCTGCCGTCGTTCGTGTCGAGTTGCGGATGTACGTCATTCCAATGACGTTCCAGCAGGCCATCCGCGAGCGCGAGTCCATCGGTCAATCCAGCGACGCCTTCAATGGCGAGACACGCCCGCGACAAGAACGCGACGACTCTCAAGTCGCGGCTGCGCGACATCAACTCGACGCACAACGTATTTGCTGCACTCCAGTCGGGCGGCACGGCCGCGACCACGGTCTTGCCATACTCCGCTTCAGGCTTTCCGTTGACCGCTTCTTCCAGCAACCGGAACGAGGGGTCGTATTCAAGATCGGCGCCGCATGCGAGTTCTGTGGAGACGTCTTCGAGCCAAGCAGCCCACTCGATATGCGTGATGAATTCAGGTGTCATGTCGGAACTTCAGAACAGCTCGGTTAAGTAACTCATTCAGACGTCGATCAACGCGTCTCTTAACTAACAAAACATCTTGAAGCGTGGTTTATTCCGAATTGTTTTTGCAGGCCGCACATCGAAAATGTTTCTGAATGAAACAGAGGTTCCTGCCGGAGGTCAAAGCAGGTATTTACGCGCGATGCGGTATCAAACAGCTTTGGCAATTGGCAATGAACATCGGATACCTAACCAATTGATGCAAAAAAAAGCGCGCTTCAAAATCACGCGCACTTTAGATGACCGCAATCTGCTCATTGAGGCGCTGCTTACTGCCCGTCCGCATCGAACTCCGCCTGAATCGCGACATGTACGTCGTCGCCCACAGCCGGATACCATGTCGATAACCCGAATTGAGCGCGACTGAAGTGACCATCGGCGGAGAAACCGAGGGTTTCCTTTTTCGTCAGCGGGTCTTTGGCATGACCGTTGAACGTGACCGCCAGCGTCACTGGCCGCGTCGTGCCACGAATGGTGAGGTCGCCGGTCAGCTCGCCCTTTTGATCCCCCGTGCGCTTGAACTGCGTACTGACGAAATGCATGGTCGGGTACGTATCCACGTTCAGCACGTCATTGCCCTTGATCATCTTGTTGAGAATGGGGACATTTGTGTCCAGGCTGTTTGCATCGATAGTCGCCTCCACCGTGCTTTGTTCCATACCGCCCGCGTTCCAGTTCAGTTGCGCATCGGCTTTATCGAAGCGCATCACAAAGCGCGAATACTTGAAGTGGTCCACGTCGAAGCTGACGTTCCAGTGATGCTCGTCGAGCTTGTAGCGCCCCGCTGGAACGCTGGTTTCATTCGGCGACACGGAATGCGTCACCACGCTGAGCGCCGTGCAAGCGGACAACGAGATCAATCCCGCCACCAGCAGTCCCGCGCGAATTGTGTGAAAGCTCGATAAGAATCTGGACTGCATCATGGTCGTCCTTGTCATGCTATTTGTAGAAAGCGTAGTTCGCGATATACGGAGAACTGCCCGTCTGGTGTTCCGCTGTACACGCGGCCGCGGGCATCAGACCGCCGACGGTATTGATGCGTTGAACATAGCGGATATTGGACAGCGTACCGCTCGCGCCCGCGCTGTGTGTTTCCAGCAGCAACTGCGGGATGCTTTCAGCGGTTGCGCTGGGCGTTTGCGCAAGCACGTGGCCGACTATACGGCTGCCATCGTCCGCTTGCCATGACGGTCCGGCCGCATGCTTGATCACGGCTTGCCCGCTGATATCGTAAAGCGTTGCAAGCGGACTCTTGAATACCCACGCCAGGTGATGCTGCGCATCGTATTCGCATGAATAGACCTGTACGCCGGAAGCGGTCGTGGACATGACCTGTTCCGCTTGCGGCGGGTCGATGGATGCCGCGGCGAATGCGCTAGAACACGTCGCGATCGCTGACACAAACAACGCGGCTGTACGAATGGAACGACTGGACAGAATTGACATGACATCCCCGCTTGAATGCTTCGACAAAGCCGCGCCGGCAGGCACCGGGGTCCCGGATGCAACAAGACGACGGAGGGAAATGAGCAAGTTGAACATGGGTGGAGCCCGTAAGTGTGGAGTGGTTGCGGCCGTTACCGTCTGGTTTCTCCTGGCTGCTTTCGATACAACACCTCAAGGTTCAGATCTATTCCATCGGTAGATCAAAGCGCTTAGCCGCCGAAAAGTCCCTGTAAGGACCCTGTCGGCGGCTAAGCGCTGATTATTCAACGAATGGAGCGGCAGGCTTATTCCCTTGCCCTTTTCTTTATCCCTCGCGAAAGATGAAGCTGTAAGCGTTAAGCGCCGGTACGCCGCCTAAATGCGCATAAAGCACCTTCGATCCCGCCGGAAATTCCCCGCGTTTTACCTTGTCCATCATGCCGTGCATCGACTTGCCTTCGTAGACCGGATCGGTCAGCACGCCTTCCAGCTTTGCGCAAAGGCGGATTGCATCGAGCGTGCCTTCATTTGGCAGACCATATTCGGGGCCGCCGTAACGCTCGTCCAGCACGATATCGCTCGCTTTGATGTCCTGCCCGAGTTCAACCTGCTCCGCCGTTTGCCGCGCAATCCGGTGGATCTGCTCGCGGGTTTTCTCAGGTTTCGCCGATGCATCGATACCGATCACCCGATCCGCGCGTCCATCCGCTGCAAACCCCACCACCATGCCCGCTTGCGTGCTGCCCGTCACCGAGCACACCACGATGTAATCGAACTTGAAGCCAAGTTCCGCTTCCTGCCGCCGCACTTCCTCCGCAAAGCCAACGAATCCCAGCCCGCCAAGCGGATGATCCGAGCAGCCCGCAGGAATCGCGTAAGGTTTGCCGCCTGCCTGCCTGACGCTTTCCAGCGCGTCCTCCCAGCTCTTGCGGAAACCGATATCAAAGCCATCCGCCACGAGCCTGACATCGGCGCCCATGATGCGCGACATCTGGATATTACCGACACGGTCATACACCGCGTCCGAATAGTTGACCCAGTTCTCCTGCACGAGCACGCATTTCATGCCCAGATGCGCGGCGACGGCGGCGACCTGGCGCGTCTGGTTCGACTGAATTCCGCCGATGGACACCAGCGTATCGCAGCCCTGCGCAATCGCCTCGGGAATCAGATATTCGAGCTTGCGGGTTTTATTGCCGCCGAATGCCAGTCCGCTGTTGCAGTCCTCGCGCTTCGCATACAGTTCGACTTTCCCGCCCAGATGTTCCGATAAACGCTTGAGCGGCTGGATTGGCGTGGGGCCAAACGTCAGTGCATGCCGCGGAAATTTCTTCAGATTCATGTCTCGCTCCGGTGATCAGCCAGGTCGCCGCAACCATTTGCGTCGATACGAATATGGTAAAAAAATTCGCTGCGAGCCGTATTGCAAAGAAAAATGACTTATCGTTATTAGCGAGGGTTAATCTAGCTCTTGGCCTAATTAACGTGTGGGTAGTCGCCGATGAACGCAACAAAAGTTCGTGCTATATCGCGGGGAAGCGTCAAGACGCCTGATTCTCAAGGCGCCGAGGTCGATCGCGTTGACCGCGCTATCCTTCGGCAATTGCAGCGCGATGCTTCCATCTCCAACGTGGCGCTTGCCGCGAAGGTCAATCTCAGTGCGCCGGCGTGCTTGCGTCGCGTCGAGAGATTGAAGCAGGCGGGATTTATCAGCGGGATCGTTGCATTGCTTGCGCCAAAGAAACTCAACGCCGGCATGCTGGTAATGATTGGCGTGGTGCTGGATCGATCGACGCCCGAGTCCTTCGCCGCCTTCGAAAAGGCCGCGCAAAAAGTGTCGGGTTGCATGGAATGTCATGTCGTGACAGGCGAGTTCGATTACTTCATGCTTATCCGTACGCGCGACAGCGAGAGCTTCAACAAGCTGCATGCCGAGCAATTGCTTTATCTGCCGGGTGTGCGGCAGGTGCGCAGTTTCATGGTGCTCAAGGAGATCTTGTCGACGACGAGTTTTCCCGTTTGAATGGCGTGGCCACGCAGCCCGGTTAAAATGCCGCGGATACATCAACCGGAACAAGGGACTTCACGAATGGCATCGGACACGACCAATACGCAATTCGACAACGCGTCGATCATCAAGCGCGCGAACATTTACTTCGATGGAAAATGTGTATCGCATACCGTCCTGCTTGGCAACGGAACGCGCAAGACGCTAGGGGTCATATTCCCCGCATCGCTGACGTTCTCGACACAAGCCGCCGAGCAAATCGATGTCACCGCAGGCCGCTGCCGCGTGCGAAATCCCGGCGAGGAACAATGGCGCGAGTACGGTCCGGGTGAATCGATCGCGGTGCCGGCTAATACCAGTTTCGATATTGAAGTGATCGAGACGCTAGATTACGTCTGCCATTATTTTTGATTTTTTGAGCGGCTGGACGGCGCTGAGAACGCCGTCTTGATTCGGCTCGTGAGATGCTAGTCGACTGGCCGCGTCCAGTCGTCAAGTGAAGAGGTAAGCTTTCCTGCTAGCTTCGGTACCGTGCCTTGTGCCGTCACGACCGTTTTAGTCGGCTGCGGGTCGAGCGCTGGACGAGGTGTACTGCGCACCGTCGCCTGTTGCTTGACCGCCTGCGGCCCCTTGCCGATAAGCGCCATCGAACTGTCCTTCACCTCGATGCGAACAGGATCACTCTGCTTCCACTGCTTACGTGGCAGCACCATCCGCCAAGTTGCTCGTTGATTGTCCTCCCGGAAGAACGCCACGATCGCAACATACTCCGTATCGTCACTCATCGGTTCGCTGATGCTCGCGTTTGCATTCGGCCGAAGCACGACGTCCGTTGTGGTCAAGAGGTCGGGTTTCAGAGCGTCCAGATCATTGCTTTGTAGCTGCGCATAATCGAGTTGCTCAAACGCCTGTGGCGTCTTCAACTGATAGACGCGGAGCACTGTAGACAATGATTGTCCCGCGCCGTTCGTATTCAACGACGACCGGCTTATGAGGTCGAGGTTCATCGCCTTGACCTGGGTGGTGAATGCCCACTTCGCTGCGTCCACGGTCCCGGTTTTCACAGACTGGGCGATGCCGCAGCTGGTGACGAGCAGGCTGGTGCACAGCGCGGCAGACAAGATCGCGCAGCGGTTGATTTTATTGCTCATTGCGGTGTTCCGTGTTTTCGCTTTGGCCATTCCATGTGCCGAGTTGCACACGCGTGATGACGCCTGTTTTGTACGGGCGCTCGAGTTGCTCCAACTGGCTTGTGTATCCAAGACGAACCTGGTCTGAAGCGATATCCGCCCTCGGCATCAACTCTGGAGAGACGTGCATCTCCAGATGTGCATTTGCTTCGTACCCGAGGTAAAACCGCAGCAGCGCCATGATTTCACCGTGAAGTTGGCGGCCAGGCGTAAGGCCTAACACCGACTCACACGTTATGGGTGTGATGACCACGCGCACGCAATTGCCGCGATCGTAGAAACCGCGTCCGAGCACGCAGTTCTCGCCTAATGCGGTCGGCTCGAATTCGGTCAGATGAATCCAGACCGGATGGAATTCCGCGACGGTGATCCTTGCATCGGGTACGGCGTGTTGCAGCACGCCCGCGAGTCCCTCGGCCGTACGCGTGCGCTGGCCGGCGAGACCAAGCATCGAGAGCAACTTGCGCGTACCGACCGTCTTTTCGATCGATGGATGGCCGACAAGACGAAGCACAGGTCCAAAGGACGCCGATAAAGGTCCCGTGTCCTTTGCAGTTTCGGCGGCTTGCGGATCATCCTTCTTGCCGAAAATGTTTTGCGCTTTCGCGACCAGCGTGTCCGAGAGCGACGCCCGATGCACGCCTGCATTGCCTTGGTAATCGAGCGATTTCATGAGTGCGATGACCGGCGATTGCCGTGCATCGGCGAGCAGTTTCATTTGCTCGATGGCTGCCGGAATGTTGGCTGCAGCTTGCCATCGCAAGGCATCACGCAGGCTGCGCCTTCAGCGTGAAGAACGTGTTGTAGCTGAATCGCTGTCAGTCCAATAACCGCTTTATCGAGAAGTCACACCATGGCAAAGAATGAATCACGCATCCACGAGGCTGCGGCGGAAACGCTCGTCCTGGAAGAACCTGCTTCCACTACGGCCGCTGTTGAAAAAGACGGCGTCTACGCGAATCTCTTCGATAAAATCGATTTGGCGCCAGTCGCCTCGGCGCGCCCCGTCGACGCCTTTCACAATCCGGACTCGCTCTCGGAATCGTCCCCAGACGAACGTGTGACTCAAGCGTTGCGCGTATTCCTGGATATGATCGCGGCTTCGTCGCAAACGGTTGAGCGCCTCGACAAGAGCCTGATCGATCATCACATGGCCAGCATCGACCAGCGCATCAGCGCGCAACTCGACGCGATCATGCATAACGAGACGTTCCAGCAAATCGAATCAGCATGGCGCGGGTTGAAGTTCCTCGTTGACGGCACGGACTTTCGCAAGAACGTCAAAATCGAGGTGCTTGATGTATCGAAGGATGCGTTGCGGCTGGACTTCGAAGACACGCCCGAGATCATTCAAAGCGGCTTGTATCTTCACACTTACGTCCAGGAATACGACACGCCAGGCGGCGAGCCGATCGGTTCCGTGATCTCTAACTATGAGTTCGATCGCAGCCCACAAGACATCGCGCTGTTGCGCAATATCTCGAAGGTGTCTGCCGCGGCGCATATGCCGTTCATTGGGTCGGTTGCGCCGAAGTTCTTCGGCAAGGAATCCATGGAAGACGTCGCGAGCATTCGCGATATCGGTAATTACTTTGATCGCGCCGAGTACCTGAAGTGGAAGAGCTTCCGCGAGTCGGATGACGCACGTTATATCGGCTTGACGTTGCCGCGCTTCCTCGCGCGTCTGCCGTATGGTCCAGAGACGGTCCCGGTGCGCGCGTTCAATTACACGGAAGCGGTCAAGGGTCCGGACCACGATCGATATCTTTGGGCAAACGCATCATTCGCGTTCGCCGCGAACATGGTGAATAGCTTTATCAAGAACGGCTGGTGCGTGCAGATTCGCGGTCCGCAAGCCGGTGGTCTCGTGCAAGACCTGCCAATTCACCTGTACGACCTCGGCACGGGTAATCAAGCGAAAATCCCTACCGAAGTACTGATTCCGGAAACGCGGGAATTCGAATTTGCGAATCTCGGTTTTATCCCGCTGTCTTATTATAAGAATCACGATCACGCGTGCTTCTTCTCGGCTCATTCCGCACAAAAGCCTGCGATCTATGACACGAAAGACGCAACAGCGAATAGCCGTGTCAACGCACGCCTCCCGTATATCTTTTTGCTGTCGCGTATCGCGCATTATCTGAAGCTGATCCAGCGCGAGAACATTGGAACCACCAAAGACCGGCGTGTTCTGGAACTCGAATTGAATACCTGGATCAAGACACTCGTGACAGAGATGACCGATCCAGGAGATTCGCTGCAGGCATCGCACCCGTTACGTGAAGCGCAAGTAACGGTCGAGGATATCGAAGACAATCCGGGATTTTTCCGCGTGAAGCTCTTTATCGTGCCGCATTTTCAGATCGAGGGCATGGATCTGAATCTGTCGCTCGTCTCGCAAATGCCGAAGGCAAAGAGCTAGGAAAGCTCGACACTCTAATCAACGTAAAAGCTCGTACCGCTGCACGGCAACCCGCTGTGCAGCGTGTCCCATTGCGCACAAACCAAACGAATGAAGATAACAAGACCGCTGTGGGCCAAGGGTGTTTTCATGACGCCGCAGCATTTTCAGCAACAGGCGATGTGGAATCAGTTTGTCGCCGAACGACTCGCGCGCATGACAGGCCCTGACTCGTGGGGCTTGTGTCGCGTCGTGTTCGATCAGCAAGCGCTGGGAATCAACCGTTTGCAACTCAATGCAATCGATGTGCGTCTGCCGGACGGCACGTTTATTGATTCCGAAACCGCCGACCGTTTGCCGACGCCGCGGCAATTGAGCGATATCCCGCCTCGAATCGATAGTGTGGTTGTATCGATTGGACTGGCATTGATCGACGCGCAAGGCGGCAATTGCATTGAGGAAGGCGAGCGTCACGCGCGCCCCCGTCGGTATGTGCGCGAGTATATGAACGTCGCCGATATCAACGGCGAAGGGATTGAGGAGATCAGCGTCGAGCGCCATGCGCTCGCATTGCTGTTCGACTTTGAAGAACCGGGCGACTACGTAACCTGTGCAATCGGGCGTCTCGTTCGCAATACGCAGGGTCAGTTCGAATTCGATTCGGCGTTCGTGCCACCGTGCCTGTTTTTATCGGCGAATGGACGGCTTGTCGAGCGCATGAACCGGCTGTCCGATATCTTGAGCGCCAAAAGCGCGAGTCTTGCGGTGCGCCGTCGCGAGCGCTCGGACCAGATCGCCGATTATGCGGTGTCCGATGTCTCGCTCTTCTGGCTGCTGCATAGCGTCAACAGCACGTGGCCGGATCTTGCGCGCCTGTGTGCCGCTCCCCGGCAGCATCCGGAACGTCTTTATGGCGTGCTCGCCCGTCTTGCTGGATCACTGCTCACCTTCTCCACGACCGAGACCCTCCAGGCCATTCCCGCCTACGATCATCGGGCGCCGGAGCCGGTGTTCGCGGAACTCGAATCGCTGATTCGCGTACTGCTCGACACCGTGATTCCATCGCGTGTCGTTCCGATTGTGCTTGATCGCCCGAGGCATACCGTCTGGGCCGGCAAAATCAACGACGAACGTCTCGCGGACGGCGCCGAGTACTACCTGTCCGTGCAATCGTCGCTGCCCGCGCACGCACTGCTCGAACAGTTGCCGCGCTTGTGCAAGGCGGGCGCGCCGGACGATGTCGAGCAAATCGTGAACTCGGCCCTGCCGGGTATTCCATTGCGTGCAATGTCGAGGTTGCCTGCGGCCATCCCGGTTCGTATCGAGAGCCACTACTTTGCACTCGATAGCGCACACCCTGCGTTCAAGCGAATGATCGATGCGCGTGCATGCCAGTTCTACGTGCCGTCATCGATTCCTGATGTCGCGCTTGAGCTCTACGCGGTGCTCCCGACATGAACAACAACCCGGCCGTGCTCCTTCCGAACGCGTTTCGCGATACCGCGCTCACGGTGGCTACACTCGCCGACAACGCGACTTCAACCACGTTCGATGACTTCCGGAAAGATTGTGTGGCGCAAGTCGTTGCGCTGCGTCGCGAACTTACGGCCGCGGGTCATCCGTCAGATGTTGTGGCAGACGCGACTTATGCGCAATGCGCGTTGCTCGACGAAGCCGCCCTGATCCACCTGAAAGACCATGAGCGCGATGCGTGGGAACGCGAGCCGCTTCAGGTCCGGGAATTCAACACGAACGATGCGGGCGACGAGTTGATCGCCAAGATTCATCGGCGGTTGCAGGAACCAACGCCCAAGCTCGTACTGTTGAGCATCTTCAATGCCGTGCTCGGCCTTGGTTTCACCGGCAAGTTCGCGCTCAACGGCGCGAACGCACGGATCGAATTGATGCGCACACTTGATCAGCGCATTGGTCAGTCTCACGATACGTCGGGCACCGTGCTGCTTACGAACACCGAGCCTTTGCGCTGGCGCATGAACATGTCGCCGCTTGGATGGGTGATCGCGAGCATTGTTGCAGCGGCGCTCGTGTATCTGGCATTGGATCAGTGGCTCGCTGCGTCGATCGCGCGTCTCCAAGGTTGAGCGCACCGTCATGATCATGCCCGCCGGTTACCCGTATCGATCGATGTTCGTCTGGACCGCGGCGCTTGCGATCGCTTGGCTGACGCTGTGCTCGCCGTGGTCGATCGGGTGGAATATCGGCGGCGGCGCACTTGTTTTGCTGTGCGCGGCGGCGGGTATTGTGATCGCGACGCGGCGCGCGTTTGCTCGAACTCAGGCGGCGCAGCAGGTACTGCGGAAGATCGACGCAGCGCTCAGTGGCTTACCCGCTGATATCAAACGCAACACACCACTCGTGATCGTCGTCGCGTCCACCGACGCACCGCTCGCGGGTGCATTCGCCACAAACGCCGTGCGCGTTACCGATGCCGCAATCTGGGTACGCGTAAGCGATCCAACGCGTCTCGCACACTTTGCGGACGCGCTCAAACGCTGGCGTGATGGACAAGGACCTGACGCGATCGCTTACCTGATCGACGCCGACGCGGCCAACGATCAGGCGACACTGGTGGGCGGCCTGCGCCGCTGGCGCGCAGCGATCAGCGAGGCAAGCCGTGCAGTAGGTTATCCATTGCCAGTATGCGTCGCAACGTACGCGAACGAACTGCGGCCGACTGCAGACGAATGTCCATGGTTTGGCGTTTCCGGTACGGGTCAGATTGATACTTCACAGTTATCCGGCCAGATTGCAACACGCCTCGCAGTGTATGCGGGCAGGGCAATTCCCGAAGACAGGGAGGCGCGCGCGAGACGCGCGGCGCGGCTCGACGTATTGACGCGCTGGACCACTGCAACGGTGCTGCCAATCTTGCTCGACGAGCAGCGCACCACACGTCCTGTCCGCGTCCTGGCATTTGGCGTTACTGCCGTTGATGGACATCCGGCGAAGAACTCATTGCTGGCGCGCTACGCCACCGGACTGTCAAAACTCGCGCTGCCTGATGCTGATCCCAGCGAGTCTCAAGCAGACGCACGGTACGCACTACCGGAGCCACTCGTCCGGGGTATCGCGGCCCAGCAAATGCATCGGCCGATGCCGCGCGCGTTTGCACACGGCTTCATCGCGTTGATCGCATTATTTTGCGCCGCTGCTGCGTCATCGGCCTGGCAGAACCGCAATCTCGTCGAGCGCGTCCGCGCGGACATGACGCGTTTTGGCGCAATTGCGCCGAGCATGGACGCGGCGCGCGTGGATGCGCTTCGCATCGTCAAGCGTGATCGCGATGAACTGAGCACCTACGCAAACAACGGCGTGCCGCCGCGGCTCGGTTTGGGCTTTTATCGCGGATCGCCGTTGCTGCCACTCGCCAACGCACTGATCGGAAGCTATCAGCCGCCGGCGCCACCGCCATCGATGATCGAACTCGACAGCCTCTCGCTCTTCAAGAGCGGCTCATCCGTGCTCAATCCCGGCTCGAACCGCATGCTCGTGCGCGCGGTCGAGTTGATCAAGGCAAACACATCGAAGCGCGTTCTGATCGCCGGACACACCGATAACGTCGGCAATGCGTCAAGTAACCAGGCGCTCTCCGAAGCCCGCGCAGGATCGGTGCGCGACTGGCTCGCCGACGCGTCCGGGATCTCGCCAACAAGGTTCGCCATCCAGGGCTACGGCGACACCCGTCCCAAAGCCAGCAACGAAACCGAGGCGGGGCGCGCTGCGAACCGTCGCGTGGAAATTACGCTCGTTCCCGACTGTCGTGACGATCGTAAAAACGGGGTATCCCCCGAGGGTCATGAGGGCAATGTGGCCTGTTCATTTAATTAAAGAGAGGAAATAAACATGGCAATCCCGTCATACATGTGGATCAAGGACGATGGCGGCGCAGACGTCAAGGGTTCGGTTACCGTCACGGGCCGCGAAGGCAGCGTAGAAGTGGTCGCGTTCGACCACGGCATTCATATCCCGACCGATGGCAACACCGGCAAGCTGACCGGCACGCGCGTGCACAGCGCGGTCACGTTCACGAAGGAAACGGACGCATCGACACCATATCTGTACAAAGCCGTGACGAGCGGCCAGACGCTCAAGTCGGTCGAGATCAAGTGGTACAAGATCGACGACGCGGGCAAGGAAAAAGAGTACTTCAACACGCAACTCGATAACGTCAAGGTCGTGAGCGTCAAGCCGCAAATGCTCGACATCAAGAACCCGGCTTTCGAGAAACACAACCATCTGGAAACGATCGAGTTGCGCTACGAGAAGATCACGTGGGCGTACAAGGATGGCAACATCATCCACGCCGATAGCTGGAACGAACGCTCGTAACCGAGTGCGCGTTCGAGCGGCGAGTGGCGCGCTAATCGCGCGTCTCAAGCCTTGAGCGCACGAATTTGCAAACACGCGAGTTCGTGCGTTTTTCATATTTTTTCGGGATCATCCATGACTGCTCGCGACCTCTCGCCCTTCCTGCGCCGCCTGAACGAACACTGCGCCCGCGCGCTTTCCGACGCTGCAAGCCTGTGCGAGACGCGTGCGCATCGGGAGATCGAAATCGAGCATTGGATCATCAAGCTGCTCGAACTCGGCGACGGTGATCTTGTTGCTATCGGCCGACGCTACGAATTGGACATGGACGGGATCTGGAACGGATTGCTGAAAAGCATCGACCGGTTGCCACATGAGTTGCGTGGGAAGCCGGGGTTGTCACAACGACTGGGGCAATTACTGGAAGCGGCATGGTTGCGCGCGTCGCTTGATGCGGGTCAGTCCATGATCCGTTCGGCGCATCTGTTGGCGGCGCTGGCCGACACACCACACTTGCTGCGCGCGCCGGATGCATGGCAATTGCTGAGCGTATCGGCGGTGCAGATCGAGCGGTTGATGCCGGAGTTGAATCGTGTGTCGGTCGAAGCGACGAAAGATGCGTCGATCAACGGTGAGGTACCGGCTCTTGGTCCGACTCACGATTTGACGCCAGCGGCGAAACCCGCTTCCGATGCACTCGATCGCTTCACCATCGATATCACGCGAAAGGCGCGGGACGGCAAGATCGACCCGGTATTCGGACGCGATATCGAGATTCGGCAAATGGTCGATATCCTCGCGCGCCGACGCAAGAACAATCCGATCCTGGTGGGTGAAGCCGGTGTTGGTAAAACGGCGCTGGTCGAAGGGCTTGCGCTGAAAATCGTTGAAGGCGATGTACCCGCGACCGTCCGCCATGTTTCGATCCTGACGCTCGATCTTGGTTTGCTGCAGGCGGGCGCCGGCGTAAAAGGCGAGTTTGAGCAGCGATTGAAGAACGTGATAGAAGCGGTTCAGGCGTCGCCCACGCAGATCCTGTTGTTCATCGATGAAGCACACACATTGATTGGTGCCGGCAACACGGCGGGCGGCGCCGATGCGGCAAACCTGCTCAAACCGGCGCTCGCACGCGGTGAATTGCGCACGATCGCGGCGACAACGTGGTCGGAATACAAACAATACTTTGAACGCGATGCCGCTCTGGAACGCCGCTTTCAGATGGTCAAAGTGGACGAACCGAGCGACGACAACGCGTGTCTCATGCTGCGCGGCCTGAAAGAACGCTACGCGCAGCACCACGAAGTTCACATCACGGACGCGGCCGTGGGCGCAGCAGTGCGTTTGTCGCGCCGATATCTTACCGGCCGTCAGTTGCCGGACAAGGCCGTCGACTTGTTGGACACGGCTGCCGCACGCGTGCGCATGAGCCTTGATGCAACGCCCATCGCTATCTCGACCCGTCGCGCGGAACATGCCGCACTCGAAGTCGAACGGACCGCGTTGACACACGATGAAGGCGCTACATCGCAGGAATACGGCGAACGGCTTGCGGCAATCGATGCACGGCTCGAAACGCTCACTCGCGAACTGATGCGACTGGAAGTGGAGTTGGCGCAGCAGAAGGATGCGATCCACACGTTGTTCGAACTTCGTAGCAGATGGCACGACGCAATCGATGAAAGTCAGCGTAGGGATCTGCAAGCTGCAATCAAGCACGCACACGATCAACTTGCGCAGCACGGCAACGATGCATTGGTCTATGCCGAAGTCGATGAAGCGGCGATCGCGCGCGTGATTGCGGACTGGACGGGGGTGCCGGTGGGAAGCCTCTTATCCGACGAACTGACGACGCTGCTTGAGCTCGAGAGCCGGCTTGGACAAATTGTCATCGGTCAGGATGACGCGCTGCAGGCTTTGAGCAAAAGCCTTCGCGCCGCCAAAGCCGGATTGAAATCCCAAGATGCGCCGCTTGGCGTGTTCCTGTTGGCGGGACCGTCGGGCGTCGGTAAAACGGAAACGGCGCGAGCGTTAGCCGACTTGATGTTCGGCGGCGAGCCGGCGCTTGTGACCATAAATCTTTCCGAATATCAGGAAGCGCACACCGTTTCACAGCTCAAGGGCTCGCCGCCGGGATACGTCGGTTATGGGCAAGGTGGTGTGCTGACCGAAGCCGTGCGCCGCCGGCCGTATAGCGTGATTCTTCTGGACGAGGTCGAGAAGGCGCATCGCGATGTGCTCAACGTCTTCTACCAGGTCTTTGATCGAGGATTCATGCGCGATGGCGAGGGGCGTGTCATCGATTTCCGCAATACGGTGATTGTGATGACATCGAATCTGGGCAGCGATCAGATCATGGCTGCATACGATGCCGTGCAGGAAGCTGGTGGCGATGTAACCACGAGCATGTTGATGCAAGCCATCAGGCCTCAGTTGATCGATCACTTCCAGCCGGCGTTGCTTGCGCGTTTCCAGACGGTTGTGTATCGACCGCTTTCGGTTGAGGCAATGGCAACCATCGTGCGCATGAAACTGGATAAGGTGGCGCAGCGCGTCGAGCGCAAGTTCGGCTTGCCCCTCATTTGCGACGACGCGCTCATTGACGAACTCGTACGCGCTTGCCAATTGCCCGACTCGGGCGCACGCAATATCGACAGTTTGCTCGATCAGCAAATCCTGCCTGTGTTGTCGCGCGAGTTGCTCATCCGGGCGGCGCAAGACACGAAGGCCCCGGCGATCAGACTCTCATATTCGGATGAAGGCGGAATCGGCGTTGAGTTCGAAGTGTTTGCGGATGACGTTACGTCGTGACGCACGGCGGCCCCGGTTTGTTCGAAGCACTGACGGGTCACTTCGCCAACGGCGATCCGATAGACCTCCATAATCGCAACCAGCAAACGTTCTTGTCGGTGCGCGACAACATCCAGCGGATCTTGAACAGCCGCCGCGACAGCCTTGCCCATCTGCCTGATTATGGTCTGGGTGATTTATCAAAGGTCTATCGGCACATGCCTGCGTCCGCGCATACGCTGCGGCGTGAGATCGAAAGTACGCTGCTCAAGTATGAGCCACGACTGAAGGCCATCGAAATCGAACCAGCCGACAAGCACGACAACATGCTGCTCAGCTTCACGATGACGTGTCATTTGCATCAAACCGGACTCGTGCGTTTTGGTACGCATTTCGCACCCGATGGAAAAGCGCACCTCACGACACAGGACGAACGCTAGTCTACCAACGCCCCATCCACATCAAAAAAAGGATACGGCCCGTCAAACTGCTCGACATACGCGTGATGTGAAACCATCCCGACGCCCGCGTTCCAGTAATGCAGCGCGAACGCGCCGGGTTCAAGCACAAAACGCGATGGCGCATCGGCATGAAGATCAAGCACGACCTGATGCGCAGTCGATGGCGCTATCGACGCGATCGTCCCGCCAAAACGTCGATGCACCGGCCGATGCACATGCCCGCACAACACACGTTCCACGTTCGGATGCTTCGCAATCAGCGCCTCGAGCTTGCCGGCAGTTTCGGCGTCGAGCGCCATGTCGTCCATATGTCCGATAACGGTTGCAAACGGCGGATGATGCAACGCGACGATAACCGGCCGCTCACGTGCTTCGTCCAACTGCTGTCCGAGCCACTGCAAGCGCGCGTCACACAAAGTGCCGGGACTTGCATGAGGAATTTGCGAATCCAGCGCGATGACCCGTAACTCGCCAAGATCGAACGCGAATTGCACGAAGTCGCCACCTGCACCCGCTTTCCGCAAATAATCGGCATCGAATACTTCGCGCAGCGTGGCGCGGTCGTCGTGATTGCCGACCATTACATACACCGGCATCGTCAGCGGCTTCAGGCAATCGGCCACATGCCGGTACTCTTCCACTGTCCCGAAGTCTGTCAGGTCCCCCGTCACCAGGACCGCATCGGGTCGCGGACTCATCGTGTTGAGACGCTCCACACAACGGCGCAGACAAGCGGCGGTATCGACTTTTCGATAAGCCAGCGCACCAGGAACCTTGATATGCAGGTCGGAAATTTGAGCTAACAGCATAACGGTCTTTCTCCAGATTAGTGCAGCGCGACCCAGCCCTCGTCGCGTACCGATATCCCTACGATAGTCCCTTGCGCAAGTTCCACACGTCCAGGGACATCGACAGTCAACGCATCGGCGGCAGCATCCTTGATCCTGAGGCGCGTGCGTTCGCCAAGGAACATGGCCGACTCCACCGCGCCGCGTAATTGCGCGGACTCGGGATTGACGAGTTCGGCGTCCTCCGGACGGAAAAATACTTCTGACCGTGCGCCATCCTGAACACGCAACTGCGCGACAAGTCCCTTCACGTTGATCGCGCCGCCGGATGCAATGAACGCATCATCGCGGCACTCACCGGCGACACGATTCAACGTGCCGATGAACTGCGCGACCGCGCGCGTCGCGGGCTGGTAATAGATTTCGCGCGGCGTGCCGCATTGTTCAATCCGCCCTGCACTCATCACCACAATGCGGTCAGCAAGGGCCATCGCCTCCGACTGATCGTGCGTGACGTAAATGCTCGTCACGCGAAGCTCGCGCAGCAGTGCGTTCATTTCGGCGCGGAGGGTTTCGCGCAGACGTGCATCGAGCGCGGTCAGGGGTTCATCGAGCAACAATACACGCGGTCTCGGCGCCAATGCGCGTGCGAGTGCAACGCGTTGCCGCTGCCCGCCGGACAGCTCGGTGATCGGCTTGTCGGCGTGCGCGGTGAGTTCGGTCATCGCCAGCAATTCATCGACCCGGCGACGCGCCGCCGATGCCTCCACCTTCTGAATGCGCAGACCATAACCCACGTTGCCGCGCACCGTGAGGTTCGGGAACAGCGCATAGTTCTGGAATACCATGCCGACCTGACGACGTTCAATAGGCAGTGCGGTGACATCGTCGGCGCCAAAGCGGACATGGCCACCCGCGTCGGGTTTTTCGAGCCCGGCGATCAAACGCAACGTAGTCGTCTTGCCGCAACCCGATGGCCCAAGCAATACAAGCGTTTCGCCGGGTTCTATCGATAAATCGACGGGTTCGAGCACGCGTTGTCCGCGGAACGTTTTCGCGCATCGGCTGAGGGTGACTGGGACGGCTTCGAGTCTCATCGTGCGGTCTTTACGGTTGGGGTTTGAACGGGCAACGCGTCGGGGACACGTCGCAATGCACGTTTGCGTTTTGCCGCCGCGCGAGCGCTTTGTGCGCCGGCGGGATCGACGCCGAGCCACTGCATCGCGATCAACAATGGCAGCGTCATCAACAGGAAAAGTATCGTGTACGCGCTGCCGATTTCAAGGCGCATCGACGCGTAGGCATCGGCGAGTCCGACGGGAAGCGTTTTCGTATCGGGCGTATGCAGCATCCACGTCAGGTTGAATTCGCCGATGGACAACGTCAGCACCGCAAGCGCGCCGGCAACAATGCCGGGCCGCGCGTTGGGCAGCACGATGGTAAAAAACCGCTGCGTGAACGACGCACCAAGACTCGCTGCACCTTCTTCCATGGTGCGCAGATCCGTTCCAGCGCAAACGGCCGCGACCGAGCGCACCATGAACGGCAGCGTGAACACGACGTGCCCTGCCACGATGAACCACATGCTGGAGCGAAACGCGCTCCAGCCGCCATACACGGAAAGCAGCGCGAGCGCCGTGGCAAGTCCGGGCAAGGCAATCGGCAATACGAGCAGCTCTTCGATCCACCTCGCCGAGCGGCTGTTGCTGCGCGCGAGCGCGTAGGCTGCGGGCACGCCTATCGCGAGCGTGATGGCGAGCGTGGCGAGCGCGATTTCTATCGATAACCAGACGGAGCCCTGGTACATCGCCCATACTTGTCCGAGCCATTTGAGCGTGAGTCCGCTCGATATGCCGCGAAAGTAATTGACGGTCAGGCCGGCCATCACCGACATCACGACGGGCACGACCATGAACGCGACGAGCGCGAGTGTGACGACCGTTTGTGCAGCAACGAGCAGACCGCGCGGCTTCATGAATTCAGGCATCGGTTGACCTCATGCAGTGGCCGCGACGGTCGCGCCGGTCAGACTGCGCGCAACCGCCAGCACCGCCCACGTGACAAGACCCAGCACAATCGACAAGGCCGCCGCCGTTGCCAGGTTCGCGTTGAGCGTGAACTCGGTGTAGATGGTCATAGGCAAGACGTCGAGGTCGGTGGCGAGCGTGAACGCCATGCCGAATGCGCCCATCGCGGTCGCGAAACAGACGGCTCCCGCCGCGATCAACGCGGGCATCAGGGCGGGCAGGACAACATCGGCGAAGATCCGCCACGGCGATGCACCCAGCGAACGCGCCGCCTCTTCGAGCGACGCATCGAGCTTGGTCGCAGCCGCCATGACGGTGACGATCACGCGCGGTATGGAGAAGTAGAGATAGCCGAGGAACAAACCGCTGAGCGAGTACGCAAACACCCAGCGATCGCCGGTGAGCCGCGTGGAGATGGCGCCGATCAAACCCTGGCGTCCGGCCAGCATGATCACCATGAATCCCACCACCACGCCCGGAAACGCGAGCGGGAACGTCAGCAACGCGACCAGCAGGCGCTTCGCCGGCACATCCCGGCGAGCGAGGAACAAGCCCGCCACTGTCGACAATACCAGCGTCGCCGCTGTCACCGCCAGTGACAACGCGATCGTCGCGACGAGGCTGTGCAGATAGCGCGCGTTGGTCAGCACCTCGCGATACGCGCTCAACGCATTGGGCACGGCGCTCGCCTGCAGCAGCGCAACGAGCGGCAGCAACCAGAACGCGATGAACACCGCGAGCGCCGGCGCGAGCAACGCAATCCGTGCGCGCGTGGAGAAGGTGGAATCTTGCATGACTGAAAATCAGTGCATCACACGAAGATACTCTTCGCCGAACGCACTTTGCTTCGCAGCCATCTTCGCGAAATCGACATCCTTCGCACGCGCATAGTCGGATGCCGGCAGGAATTTGGCGGCGACATCGGGCGGCAGCGTACCGCCACGCACCGGACGCAGGAACGCATTGGCCCACAAGCGCTGTCCTGCGTCGGACAGTACGAAATCAAGCACCTTCTCGCCATTCGCCTGATGCGGTGCGCCTTTGACAAGACTCATCACATACGGCACGACGATGGTCCCTTCCTTCGGAATCACGAACTCCACGTTCGCGTGATCCTTGTATTTCGCTCGATAAGCATCGAAGTCATAGTCGAGCAGGATTGGAATCTCACCGGACATCACACGCGCGTACGCAGTCTGCTTCGGCACGATCGGCGCGTTGGATTTCATCTTCGCAAACCAGTCGAGGCCGGGCTTGAAGTTATCGAGCGTACCGCCCAGCGCCTGGTTCACCGCAACCGCGCCGGCGTACCCCACGAACGCGGACGATGGATCCAGATACCCGACCATGCCCTTGTATTCCGGCTTCAACAAATCAGCCCATGAACGCGGCACGGGTTTGCCATCGAGCGCGTCCTTGTTCACGAAAAAGCCCAGCGTACCGGAGTGGATTGCGAACCAGTAACCGTTCGGGTCCTTCATGCCGGCCGGGATATCGTTCCAGTGCGCCGGCTTGTACGGCTGCACGAGATCCTTGTCCTTCGCCTGGAACGCCGACGACACGCCGAGATACACCACGTCGGCAATCGGGCTCTTCTGCTCGGCCATCATCTGCGCGATGGCCTGGCCGGAGTTCTTGTTGTCGAAGGGAACACGAATGCCCGTCTGCTTCTGGATGGCTTCGATCTGGCTCGCCCAGTCAGCCCATTCCGGCGGGCAGTTGTAGCAGATCGCGGTGCCGTCGGCATACGCGGCGCCAGCCGCGCAAAAGGTGGCCGTCGCGGCAAGCAGCGTGGCGAGGAGTTGACGGATTTTCATGCAGGATTCTCCGGTTCGAGAGCGGCCATCCGGGCCGCAGGTTCGATGTATGACGCGATAGTCGCGCCGGTTCGCACGTTATGAGGCAACTTGAAGGGAATGGGCTCATTAGCTTCGTTCGCGGCTTCGTCGATGGCTTTGCTGTCGGGCAAACCGAGCTGCTTCGCCAGATGACGCCATGCGTGCCGGCCGATCTCGCGATTCGGCGTGGCGACACTCGAAAGCGCGGTCGATAACCACTCGCCGAGTGGAATGCCATCGAAGCCGAGCACGGAGATATCGCCGGGAACCAGCAGACCCGCATGACGCAGGCCGCGGATCACGATCATCGCGAGGCGGTCGTTGCTGCAGAAAAGCGCAGTCGGCCGGCGCAACGGGTCCGAGAGATGCGCGAGCAAGCTGGCCGGCAACTCTTCCGCGTTGAAGTCCATCTCGAGCGGCGCGTAGGGCGTGAGGCCGGCGTCGAGCATCGCATTTTCATATCCGCGATACCGCAGCCGGGCGCGATCCGATTCGGCAAACGACCCGGCAAGCATCAGGATGCGTTTGTGGCCGCGCTGCAGGAGTGCGCGCACGCCATCGCGCGCGGCCCGCCTGTTATCCACCGATACCGCCGCACGGCACGCGGTGTCGTTATGCGCGAGCACATACGGCAACCCGATGCGATCGAGTTCATTGAGCAGCGGATTGGATTCGGCGTCGGCCACGGTCGCAATCAGGCCGTCCACGCGCTGCTCGCGCAAGGTTTCGATGGCGCGGCGTTCGCGCGCACTGTCGTAGGCGGTGGTCATCAGCATCAGCCGATAGCCGCTGGCGGACGCAGCTTCATCGATACCTTGCAGCGACTCTGCAAACACCGGATTGGCGAGCGTCGGCACGACCACGCCGACGAGCCGCGTGCGCACCCCACGAAGCTGCCGGCCGCGCGCGCTGGGCATGAAATCCAGCGCTTCGATGGACTCGCGCACCTTTGCGAGCGTCTCGGCGTTGAGCAGCTCCGGCGTGTTGAGCGCACGCGATACGGTGGCAATGGAGACGCCGGAATGTGCGGCAACGTCTCTGATGGTGGAGTGCATGGGCCAGTCGGGAAAGAGATGAAAACGGTTACAGCGGGACGGATTATCTGAGCGCCGTGTGACGCTGGCATGACTGCCTGTGAGCCTGAGCGTCATCTTTTTGGAACCCGTCCTTACCAACTCTTTCTGCTTGTTATGTGGAAGTAACCGTGGCGAAAGCGCAGCGCCTTTTGCGCTTCATGTGCAGGTGTTCCAATGCGGGCGGAAACGAAAAATGGCCATCAAGTCCGGACTCGTCCCCACAGGCCACGCGGCCACCCGCTTTACACACAACAAACGACATCGGAGCTTCACACATGTTTCGTCGAGCCTTACTGGTTGGCGTACCCACTGCAGCAATGGCCATCGGCCTCTATGCATGCGGCGGCGGCAACGACAGCAACCCCGACTCGTCACAGTCGATCCAGAACCGTCTCGCGACGGCCACGCCGATCAAGCACGTCGTCGTGATCTATAACGAGAACGTCTCGTTCGATCATTACTTCGCGACCTACCCGAACGCAGCGAACCCGGCCGGCGAGCCGGTGTTCACGGCCGCCGCGGGCACGCCGGCGGTGAACGGGCTGAGCGGGGCGCTGCTGACGGCGAACCCGAACTTCACGAACACGCTGAATGGCGCAGCGGCTGCGAACCCGTTCCGTCTCGACCGTACGCAAGCTGCATCGGCCGACCAGAACCATGCTTATCGTGCGGAACAACAGGCTTATGACAACGGCGCGGCCGACCTCTTCCCGAAGTTCACGGGTAAAGGCACGGCGGGCGGCGCTGGTTCGTTCGGCACAGCCGGCCAGGTCATGGGTTACTACGACGGCAACACGGTCGGCGCGCTGTGGAACTACGCGCAACACTTTGCGATGAGCGACAACGCCTACACGGACACCTACGGTCCGTCGACGCCTGGCGCGCTCGAAGTGGTGTCGGGCCAGACCAACGGCATGCAGGTCGTGAAAGCGAGCCAGGGTCCGGTCAGCGCGACGAACACGGGCAGCTACTACGTCAATGACGGCCAGGGCGGCTTCACGATGATCAACGACGTCGACCCGGCTAACGACACGTGCTCGAGCACGACGGATACCGCGTTGATGGCCGGCAAGAACATCGGCGACCTGCTGAACGCGGCCAACATCTCGTGGGGCGGCTTCATGGGCGGCTTCAACCTGGCGACCGTGAACAGCAACGGCACGACGGCCTGCAAGCGCAGCACGTTGTCGCCGGTGGTGGGTCAGGCAACGGCCGACTACGTGCCGCACCACAACTGGTTCCAGTATTTCGCGTCGACGGCGAACCCGACGCACGCACGTCCGAGCTCGCAGGCTGCTATCGGCTTGTCGCTCGAAGCCGATGGCAAGACGCCGGAACCGGCTAACCACCAGTACGACACGGATGACTTCTTTGCATCGGTGAAGGCCGGTAACTATCCGTCGGTCAGCTTCATCAAGGCGCCGGCGTTCCAGGACGGCCACGCTGGCTACTCGGACCCGCTCGACGAACAGGCCTTCACCTCGAAGGTCGTCAACTTCCTGCAGCAGCAGCCGGATTGGGCGAGCACCGCTGTGATCGTGGCGTGGGATGACTCGGACGGCTGGTACGACCATGCCTATGCGACGCCGACGTCCGCTTCCTTCGACGCGATCGCGGATCAGGTGAACGGCGCCGGCAAGTGCGGCACGGGCACGGCTCCGCTGGGTGTGAAGGGCGCACCGGTCAATGGCCGTTGCGGTCCCGGCACGCGTACGCCGTTCATCGTGATCTCGCCGTGGGCGAAGGTGAACTATGTCGATCATACGCAGATCAGCCAGGCATCGGTCACGCGCTTCATTGAAGACAACTGGCTCAATGGCAATCGCCTCGGCGGTGGTTCGTTCGACGCAACTGCTGGCAGCATCATGAGTTTGTTCAACTTCAGCGGCGCGGGCAGCAACCCGAAGGTGTTCATCGATCAGAACCTCGGTACGCCGGTCGCATCGGTTCCGGCAATCTGATTTTACAAGCCGTGCGTTGCACGCTGACGCGAAGCCGAGCTTTGTACCTTGTCGCCGTCCCGCAATGGGCGGCGACTTTTTCACTACTGCTTTTTGTATCCTCTCAGGTCCCATGTCGCATACCGCCACACCTTCCATGTCGCCGAATGCCGGGCAGAAACCACGCCTGCCGCGCCCGAAAATCGTCCTGCTCTGGTGCATCGCCGCGGCGTTCGCTGCCGCGTTCGTGTTCTGCATCTGGGCCGTGCTTTATCCGGCGACCGTGCCCGCTCGTGTTGGCGACATCGTGGAAGACCTGACAGGCGCCAATCCGAATCCCGTCATGCTGAGCCGTCCGCCAGTCGCGCCGCTGAGCGCCGTCGCGTTGCTCGGCCAAAAGATATTCTTCGATAAATCCCTGTCCGCGTCCGGCACGCAATCGTGCGCGTCGTGCCACAGTCCCGACCATGCGTTCGGACCGCCGAACAACCTGTCCGTGCAACTCGGCGGACCGCACATGACGTTGCAGGGGTATCGTCCGCCGCCTTCGCTGATGTACCTGTATTTGCAGCCTAATTTCAGCATTGGCCCCGATGCCGGCGAAGCCGAAGCGCCGCCCGATTTTGCTGCCCTGGCCTCGCAAGCCGCCGGCACCGCCCGGGCGCAAAAGAACGCGGGTACTGCACCCGCCGCGCCTGCCATGGTCCCGCAAGGCGGTTTTTTCTGGGACGGCCGCGCCGACACCCTTCAGGCGCAGGCATCGGGCCCGATGCTCAATGCCGTTGAAATGGCGAACACGAGTCTCGAGGATGTCTCGGCCAAACTGCAGCGCACGGCTTACATGGGCGACTTCAAGCAGTTGTTCGGCCCGAACATCTTCAAGAGCACGGAGCTGGCAACGTCCGAGGCCATGTTCGCGGTCGCGCGTTATCAGATCGAAGAGCAGGCGTTTCATCCGTATTCGAGCAAGTACGATTACTGGCTCGAAGGCAAGGCGCGCCTGACGCAAGCGGAGCTGCACGGCCTGCGTCTTTTCAACGATCCCGACAAAGCGAACTGCGCCGGCTGCCACTTGTCGAAGCCCGCTTCCGACGGCACGCCGCCGATGTTCACCGACTACCAGTACGAAGCACTGGGCGTGCCGCGCAATACCAAGCTTGCGATCAACAACGATCCCAAGTTCTTCGACATGGGCGTATGCGGTCCCTTCCGCAGTGACATCAAGGACCAGACGCAATACTGCGGCATGTTCCTCACGCCCACATTGCGCAACGCCGCCACGCGCCAGGTCTTCTTCCATAACGGCGTCTATCATTCGCTCGATGACGTCATGGCGTTCTACAACGAGCGCAACACCGCCCCCGAAAAGTTCTATCCGAAGGGCGCGGATGGCAAGGTCAACAAATACGACGATCTTCCCGCCCAACTGCACGCGAACATCGACGTAGCCGATGCACCCTTCGATCGCAAGTTCGGCGACAAGCCCGCGATGACGGCCCAGGAAATGAAGGACATCATCGCGTTCCTGAAGACACTTGACGACGGCTACCGCAAAGGGTCCTAGCTTTTGCCAAGCTTGATGCTGGTCGTGTCGGCGGTGAGGTAACCCACGGTGGCGCCGAAGCGGTCTTTGTAGTTGGCCCGCACGAGCGGGTCCAGCGTGGCCTTCACCTTGTCGTGAACCGGGCTTTCCCAGTCGCCCGCGTGCTGGAAGTTCGTCATGACGTAGGTCCAGCCGTTGATTTCATCGACGGCATGAAGGCCCGTGGATTCTGCGCCGGCCGGACACGAGAGCACACGCGACAAGGTCTTTGTATCGACGTTATAAGCCCACAGGAAGTTGTTCACGTGCATGCTGGAATCTTCGCCAATGAAGAGCGTGCGCAACTTCTCCGAGAACTTTACGTTGTCCGGATTCGCGATCTTCGCGGCGCTCGCCGTGTTGCCCAGGGCATCCGGCGTCGCGAGGTCTTCGCCCACGAGGGCGGTCGGCGCGGCCATATCGACGGGAACCCATTCGCTGTTGATCGCGGCGCCGCTCGTGTCCTTCTGCGCTGATTTAAGGTTCAGCGCATAGACCGCGCCGGCGCTGATGGCGGCGTCCACGGCGACATCGGTCGAGGCGGAGTTGCCCTTCACCATCGACTTCTCGACGCGCGACATCGCCGTGTAGACGACCTTGTCCTTAGCGTTGACGGTCGTGCCTTCGAGCTTCGTAAATCCCAGACTCCCGCCAATGAATGCCGCGTAGCGATGCGTCTCGAGATATGCAGCCGCCTTCTCCATGCCCGGCTTGATGCGGATCCAGTTGAACGTGCCGTTGTAATTGATCTTCTTGAAGCTGGTATCGAGCGGATCCTTGGTCGCCACATCCATGATGTCCGATGCCTTCAGGCGCGAGGCCATCGCTTCGATCTCGGCGCTCGTGGCGCTGCCAATTTTGATCCATGTGAGGTTCGCCGACCCCGCTCCAGCCGATGACGTCTGCGCCCACTTCGCCACATACAGCGTCCCGGACGACAGATCCTCCGCACGATCCGCGATGAACATGAACAGGCCGCCGTTGGTCGCGTCGTCGCCCATCATCACCGTGCGCTTGTCCGGCATCACCTGGACCAGCTCATGCGAGATGCGGCCGAGGCAATAGTGCTTCTTGATCGTGCCGGTGCCGTCCGGATTCACGGTCACTTCGGGCAAGTGGCCATAGTTATAGGGATTGGCGCGGGTTGCATCGCCGTAGAGGCTCGTGCTGTAGGCCTTGAACTGCGCGTTGCTTGATATGGTCGTTGCGTCCGGCTCGTACTCCTCGCTCGACAAATGCGTGTTCCACGGCGAAAGACTCGCCCCGCATGTGATCCACAAACCGTTCGCCTTCGACGTATCCACGTTGTGATACTTCACGAGCGTGAGCTTGCCCGTGGTCTGGTCCTGATCGAGCGTCAATACCGCGATCGGCGACGGCAGTTGTCCATACGCCGACACGAGGCTCTGGTCGCGCGTTGCGTATTCGAACTGGACCACGGCGAACACGGCACGGCCCTTGATGCCGGGGACGGTGGGTTTATCGAGGGAGAGCAGCGAGCTTCCATCCGGGCAATCCGAAAAGAACTGGCGCTCCTTCCCCGGCACCGAACGGTCGATGATCGGCTGGTTGTTGATATCGAAATATCCGCCGCTCAGGATCGTGCCGCCGTTGCCGTTCGGAACCATGTCGCCGGTCACGAAGAAAGGTTGGTACGCGAGCTTGTAGTCCTGCGTGCTGCCGTCGCTCATGGTTACGGTGAGCGTCGACGCGACCGTGGTCGTTGCCATGGCTGCGGGGTTGGCGAGAGAAGGCGCAGCCATCGACGAAAACGCCGCCGATTTGAACGATGCCGACGTGCCCGCAACAGCGTCGTCGCCACCGCCACAACCGGACAAAAGCGTCGAAACGGAGAAAGCGCCCAAAGGCAGCATGGGTGCGCCGACCAGCAGTTTCAGGGTCTTGCGGCGGGAAAAATCGGGCTGCTCTTGCATGTCTTCTTGTCCGGGTTTGTGGGTAGGTTGCGTCCGGCTTAAGTAGTGACCGGCGCGCAATGAAGGCGAAGTGTAAGTTTCATGTATGAAAGCAATATGACAGTTATCGGTATTGGTTTTGGAAGTCTGGCAGAACGCGGCACCGCGTTTGCTCAGTGCAGTAGCGAGACAAGGACATTCCCCTTTATCAGTACAGGCACGCATGTGACGACCGAATCCAAGCTGGGCAAACCCATCAAGGAGCTGCTTCAGGGCACGCTGAAGAAGCGGCTCAAGGCGTCCTTGCATGATGTCTTTGGCATCGATGCACTGCGACCCGGGCAAGAGGAAGTGATCCGCAGCGTCCTTGACGGCCACGACACGCTCGCCGTCATGCCCACGGGCGCGGGCAAGTCGCTGTGCTATCAACTTCCGGCGTTGCAGCTCGGCGGCCTGACGCTCGTGGTCTCGCCGCTGATATCGCTGATGAAAGATCAGTCGGACAAGCTGCGGGAATCCGGTATCGCGGCGGTTGCGCTGCACAGCGGGCTTTCGGCGGCGGATGAACGGCAGGCGATCCGCGACATCCATTCAGGCGAGAGCCGCTTTTTGTTCCTTACCCCCGAGCGGCTGGCAAAGCCGGATTTTGTCGAAATGCTCAACGAGCGTGGCAAGCCCGGGACTCAGTTGATCGTGATCGATGAAGCGCATTGCATCTCGCAGTGGGGTCACGACTTCCGGCCGGCTTTCGTGGAGATGCTGCAGTCCATCAAGGCGCTTGGCAGGCCGCCCGTTCTGGCGCTGACTGCAACGGCAACGCCTGCAGTTGTAGAAGACATCCTGCGCGAGCTCGATATGAAGGACGCACAGGTCATCAATACAGGGGTGTATCGGGACAACCTGGTGTTTGCGGTCGAACAACTGACCAATCCGAAAGAGAAACGCACGCGTTTGCTTGAACGGATTCAGGCGCTAGAAGGGACTGGCATTGTCTATTGTTCGACGGTTGCCGAATGCAATGCGGTCCACGCGGAATTGATGGAAGCGGGAATAGAAGCTCAACGGTACAACGGCAAGATGTCCGCATCAGAACGCACGGCGGCGCAAGACGCGTTCATGGAGAATCGATGCCGTGTGATGGTCGCGACAAACGCTTTCGGCATGGGTATCGACAAACCGGATATCCGTTTTGTCATTCACCACCAGATGCCGGGAAGCCTCGAAGCCTACTACCAGGAAGCCGGCCGCGCGGGACGCGATGGAGCCGAAGCGCACTGCATCCTGCTGTTCGAATTGAAGGACAAGCAGGTCCAACAATTTTTCCTGAGCGGCCGTTATCCGAGTGTCGAAACGCTTACGCGTTGTGCCGATGCCCTGCGAAAGCTCGCGAGCGGGAATGAACGCAAGCTGATCGATACACCCATCGACTCGCTGCACGAAGCGCTGCCTGAGATTGGCTTGAACAAATTACGGACGGTGCTATCCGTGTTGCAGGACATGCGGATGATTCGACGCACACGCAAAGGCAGCGTGACCGTGCTCGACACCGACGCCCCGCACGATATGCAGGAAGCCGCGCAACGGTTCACGCAGAGGGCAGCACACGATCGCGAAGTGCTTGAACGGATGATCGGTTACGCGCAAAGCGGCCAGTGCCGCTGGCGCATCCTGCTCGATTATTTTCACGCGCATCTGGATGCGGCTCGTTTGCATGAAGCTGTATTGAGCATGCCCGACGAACTCGATGGCGGCGTCTGCTGCAAGTGCGACAACTGCGTTTCCCCGCCAACGGTCGTACCGAGCCCGCGCGAATTGCAGCAGCCCGCTTCCACGCCGAAGCGGGCCGCCAAAGTATGGAATCCCGGGGATGCGGTCCAGGTCCGTAAATACGGAAATGGCCACGTGGAAATGATGAGCGGTGATCGCGTCGCCGTTTTGTTTCCTGACGGCGAGACACGGACATTCATAGCACGTTACGTGAAGGCAGTTAAAGCAAGGAGGTCCTGATCATGAAACACGAATTCGACTCGGCATTTCATCCGGCGGATATCGCATTTGAGACGCTCAAGCTCGCACCGCATGCGTGGGTTCCCAACAATAGCCGCTTGCCCGTTTTGATTTATCGACGAGCGGTCGATCCGTCAACAAAGGATCTCGGCAAGACTTTCGAAGCGCTGCTCGCGGGCAACGAATGGCTGCCGCGATGGCGCGACAGCATCTTCGATTACCACCACTTTCATTCGACGGCGCATGAAGCGCTTGCAGTGATTTCTGGCAAGGCCGAGGTGATCATCGGCGGGCCGGGAGGCGAAGTTGTTTCTATCGCAGCCGGCGATGTCGTGCTGCTTCCGGCTGGCACGGGACATTGTCTGCAATCGACGGAAGGACGCTTCCAGGTTGTCGGCGCGTATCCAGAAGGGCAGCAATGGGATATCCGGCGCGATGCTTTATTGAAGGAAGAGATCGCTGCAATGGAAGCGTTGCCGTTTCCGCGCAGCGATCCTGTCGCCGGGCGCAAAGGTCCGTTACCCCAGGAATGGACCTGAACGTCATTCCATCACGATCTGAACCTTGACGTCGGTTGGATTGCCGCTCGCCGCTTCCTCGAAGGCCTTGATGCCGTCGGCAAATGCAAACGAGCGCGAGATGAACGGCTTCACATCCAGCCGGCCCGACGCGATCAACTGGATCGCGCGCGGGAACATGTTGGCGTAACGGAAGACCGATTCCATCCGTACTTCCTTGATCTGTCCTGCGACAATGTCGATGGGCACCGGATGCTGCGGCATGCCGACCAGCACGATGCAACCGCCCGGACACAGCAGGTCGACAATGCCATCGAACGCCTTCTCGTTGCCGCTTGCTTCGAAGACGATGTTTGCGCCCCAGCCATCGGTGAGTTCGGCGACAACGTCCTTCACCTTGCGCTCCCGGATGTTCACGGCCGTCACGCCTTGCACGCCGCCGATCAACTCGAGCTTTTCCGGCACGAGATCACACACGATCGCGCGGCTGCAACCGCCCGCAAGCGCGGCCAGCGCACACATCATGCCGATGGTTCCAGCGCCGAGAATGACAGCCACGTCCCCTGGCTTGATCTTCGCCTTTGTCGCGGCCTGCATGCCGATAGCCAGCGGCTCGACGATCGCGCCTTCGCCGAACGTCACGTTGTCCGGCAGCTTGAACGTGAACGCGGCCGGGTGCACGACGAATGGCGTCAGGCATCCATGAACCGGCGGCGTTGCCCAGAAACGCACGCTTGGATCGAGGTTGTACAGACCTTCGCGCGATGCACGTGACTCCATATCGGGCACGCCCGGTTCCATGCAAACGCGGTCCCCCACTTTCAGATGCGTGACTTCGTCACCGATCTGGATCACCGTGCCTGCGGCTTCGTGACCGAGCACCATCGGTTCGTTCACGACAAACGGCCCGATGCGCCCATGCTGATAATAGTGGATATCGCTGCCACAAATGCCAACCGTGTTGATGCGGATGCGCACGTCGCGGGGGCCCACGACCTGCGGCAATGTGAACGGACGCAAGCTGATGCGACGCGCTTCTTCAAGAACCAGTGCTTCCATGATTGAAGCCCTCTGCAAAGGGGTAACGTGGATAAAAATCAGCCGGCCTGAAAGCCGCCGTCCAAAGCCAGGCTTACGCCGTTGACCATGCTTGAATCTTCGCCGAGAAGGTACGCAATCGTGCGGGCCGCCTCTTCGGGCTGCACGAATCGACGCAAGGGGATGCGAGCCAGCATGGGATCGGACTTTGCCGGCTCGCTCCAGACTTTTTCCGCCATGGGCGTGAGCGTGATGACCGGATTGACCGTGTTCACGCGTATGCCATAAACGCCGAGTTCGACGGCCATGACGCGGCTCAATGCGTCCAGCGCGGCCTTCGATGCGCAATACGACGCGTGCAAAGGCGTTCCGACCTGAGCCGCGATACTCGACACATTGACGATCGCGCCACCGTTGCCCCTCGCAATCATGCTGCGCGCGCATTCCTGCGCGACGATCATTGCGGCGCGAACGTTCACGGCCATCGTAAGATCAAAAGCGTCGATGGTTGCATCGAGGAAAGCGCCGAGCTCGGCAATGCCCGCGCAGTTCACGAGCAAGTCAACCGGCTGCGCTTCTTGCGCAGCCTTCAACGTGGCGGCTGCATCCGCGAGATCGACCGCTATGGTCTTGCAATCGATCAGCGCGGCGAGCGCATTCAGGTCAGCCTGAGAACGGCTCAGCGCAACCACGTGTGCGCCGCGCTCGGCCATCAGTAACGCAGTCGCGTAGCCAATGCCCTTCCCTGCCCCGGTGATCAGCACCGTCTTGCCTTCGAACTCGCGATTCCGGTCCACGTTCATTGTCCTTTCAAGGTTCATCGCAGAGACGGCGCGCGGTCTCTTCGTCTGTTACCAGCACTGATGGATAACGCCCACGCAACGCAGCGCGCGTCACCGCGAACTTCTTCGCGCCGCCGCTCACCAGCACGACGCGCTTGATCTTGCGCAGATCGCCGAGCGTGATCGCGACCGTGCGGCGATTCAGCGGGTGATCGATCGCCTCGCCATCGGCGTCCATGAAGTGACCGAGCATGTCGCCGACCGCGCCGGCTTTCTCGAGCGTTCGGACCTGCTCGGGGTCGTTGATGCCGTAAGTCACCACGAGCGATTCCGTCAGGTCGCCGCACGTCAGCAACGCAAGATCGGAATGACGCGCGCGCTCATACGTCTCGCGCACGGCGCCCTCATGCAGCAGCATGTCGCGAACGTTCTGGCTGCTTACGTAAATGGGCGCCGCGAACAAAAAACCATCGGCCTGACAGAGGTTCGCGAAGTCCGAAACAATGTCGAACGTATTGATGCTCGGGCAATGCGACAGGCCGCCTTGCAGCGACACCGCCGATACCGGCCCGTACGCGCGCTGCGGCAATGCCCGAAGCACCGCTCGAATCGTGCGGCCCCAGCCAAGCCCGATGGTCTGCCCCGCCTCGATCTGACGCGCCAGGTAAGTCGCGCCGCCAATACCGATCGCGGCCATGTTCGCTTCGTTATTCGCGCCGGTCGGCACGACGACCGCCGCCTCCAGGCCGAAACGTTTGGTCAGCGCTTCCTCCAACGCGACGCATGGCGCGAGCCGGCTGTTGATGGTGATCTGCACCATGCCGGATTCGCGGCTCGCAGCAAGCAGCCGGTTTACGCGCACACGGTTGCTGCCAATGCGCTGCGCGATCTCCTGCTGCGTGAGGTTGCCGACGTAGTAATGCCACGCTACGCGCGCCTGCAGCTCCTCTTCGGTATCGACAAAGGGCTCGGCTGACACGGCGACGGCGGGCGGTGCGGGCTTGTTCATGAGCGTGATGGGTTTCGATAGGGACGGCGCGATGGTAATGCACCCACCCTTGCGTCACCTTTCATTTCACCGCGCCCATGGTGAGCCCCTGCACCAGCCTGCCCGACACGGCCAGCGCGAACACGACCATTGGCAACACGATCAGCGTCCCCGTCGCCATGATTTCGCCCCACGGCAATTCATAGCCGCTCATGTAACTCGTTGCGGCAACAGGTGACGTGATGGCGTCGGTGCGAGTGAGAACCAGCGCATACAGCAAATCGTTCCACGAAAAGATGAACGCGAAGATGGCAGACACCACAATGCCCGGCATCGCCAGCGGGAGGTTGATGCGCCAGAAAATGCGCCACGGGGAAGCGCCGTCGAGACGCGCGGCTTCATCGAGTTCAACCGGGATGTTGCGAAACTGATCCGTGCAGATCCATACGACAATGGGCAGCGAGAAGGTCAGATACAGCAGGATCAGCACGATGTGGGTATCGACGAGACCGAGCTTGGTTGCGATCAGGAAGAATGGCACCGCGAGTACTACAGGGCTCACCATGCGGTTCGAGATAAACCAGAACCACAAGTCCTCCTTGCCGCGAAACTCGAAGCGCGCAAGCGCATATGCAGCGGGCGCCCCGAGCAGGATCGACAGGAAGGTTGCGCTGCTCGCCACGATCAGCGAGTTGAGCAAGCTCGCAGCAACATCGTGTTCGAAGAGTGCGTCGGTGTAGTGCGCAAGCGTTGGCGTGAAAAGCCACACGGGGGGCACGGCGAGCGCATCGGCCTGGCTCTTGAGGCTCGTCGTGACCATCCAGTAGAACGGAAACACCGACGTGAGGAACACGATCAGCAAACCGATCACGTGCCAGACCGTCGCACGGCGACGCGCGTTTTTCGCCCGGCGTGCCCGCGACGAAAGCGGTGTGACGGTCACATTGTCAGCAGTTGATGTGCTCACACAGCCTCCCGATAAACAAAACGAATATAGAGCCGCGACAGCACGATCGTAAGGATCAGCAGCAAGACCGCCTGAGCGGAAGCCATGCCTTGATCGAAGAGACGGAACGCGACGCGCTGGATGTAGATGCTGATGAATTCGGTCGCCGTGCCCGGACCGCCGCGGGTCATGGTGAACACGGCATCGAACATCTTGAGCATGTCGGCGGAACGCAGGATCAGGATGGCGGTGAGACCCGGCAACAGATACGGCCGTTGCAGGTGCCATAGGATCTTGCTCCACTTCGGCGTCTCGAGACGCGCGGCTTCCTCGGCTTCCTTCGGAACCATCGCAAGACCCGCAAGCAGGATCAATGCGCAGAACGGCGTCCATTGCCAGATGTCCATGATCATCACGGAGACGAACGCAAGCGTGGGGTCAGCGAGCCAGTCGAGGGGCGGGATGCCAAAGAAGCTCAGCAGATAGTTGACTACGCCGAACTGCCGATTGAAGATCAGGCGGCCGATCAATCCCACCACGGCGTAGGTGGTTGCCATCGGAATCACGAGACCCACGCGCGCCGCCACACGCAGCCAAGGCAGCGCCGTCCTGTGCAGCATCAACGCAGCGAACAGGCCGAATGCGAGCTCGACAGGCAAGGTCAGGCAAAGGAACATGACCGTGCGGCCCAGGGCGCCCCAGAATGACGGATCGGTGAGCGTAGCGACGTAATTATCGATACCGACAAAAGGCGTCCCTGAAGCCAGGTCCGCAAGCTTGTATTGATGAAACGAGTTGTAGACCGCGAGCAGCAGCGGATAAATGCCGATGATCGCCAGCGCCGCGACGGCGGGAAACAAAAACCAGAACGCGGGCGATCGCGGCATGAACCGAAAACGCGCGCGCGGTCGCGGACGCATTGCGCCGGTCGCTGGTGGAACCGTGGTCTTGAGCATGAAACCTCTCCGCAGGTTGGCTCAACGTGAGCAAGAGGCATTGCGCACGCAATGCCCCTCTCATCGGCTTTACTTGAGCAAAGGCTTCTTGCCGTCGTAGTAACCCGCTTTCTTCAGGATGTCTTCTGTCTTCGTGCCGATCGTCTGTGCACCGTCTTTCACCGATACCTGGCCGAGCATGATCTTGCTGCCCCACTCGCCGATCACTTCCGACACGGCCGGCCATTCCGGGAAACGCGGCCGGTAGTCAGGCACGCCGCCTTGCCACGATTCGACCATCGGCTTCACGAACGGATACTTGCTTTGAACATCGGCTTCCTTGTAGACCGCCGTGCGGCCGCTGACACCGCCCGCTTCCAGATACGGCTTGGCCATTTCCTCGGAAGTGATCCACTGGATGAATAGCCACGACGCTGCCTGCTTCTTCGCATTCGACTTCGCGTTCACAGCCAGCGAGAAACCACCCAGCGCAGGCTTGAGTCCGGCGGGACCTTTGGGTTCGGTCGTGATCGCCAGGCAATCGCCGATCTTCGACTTGCTCGGATCAGTGAGCGTGGGATAGAACGCCGACCATTCCGTGATCATCGCGACCTGCCCTTGCGCGAGCGCATTCACGGCCTCCGCATGGTCGTAATCGACAATGCCCGGCGGCATGTACTTCATCAGCTTCTGCCGGTACTCGAGACCCGCCTGCGATTGCGGCGACATCAGGTTCGATTTGAACTTTGCGTCGAGCAACGACCCGCCGTTGGGCCACAACATGCGCATGAAGCTGTCGGCCGATTGCGTTTCGCCGCGACGCGACTGCAGCGCGAATGCAAACTGGTTCTTGTCGGGTTTCGTCAGCTTCGGCGCGTAGACGTTCAGCAGTTCGTCCCACGTCTTCGGCGGTTCGTTGAAACCCGCGTCCTTCAACATGCACTTGTTGTAGAACATCAGGCCCGAGTAGTTATCGAACGGAAGACCGTAGGTGGTCTTGTCCCAGGTGCCGAAGGAGTCCAGCAGGATCGGGAAGAATCCCGGCAGGTTCAGCTTGGGATCGGCGAGCTTGGGGTTGTCGGTAAAGGTCTTGATGGGCACGAGCCACTTGTTGCTCGCGAACTCGCCAATCCAGACCACGTCCACGAGCACCACGTCCTGGTCGCCGCCGCCGACGAAATTAAGCACCTGCTTTTCGCGGGTGTTCTCGTAAGGGATAACCTCAGTACGCACCTTGATGCCGGTTTCTTTCTCGAACTGGGGTATCAGTTTCGATGCCGCCTTGTATCCCGGCCGGTCAAGAAAGACAGCCTTGATGGTCGTGCCGGAATAAGGCTCCGCTGCTTCCTTCAACGTCCATGCGGACGCGTTCGACACCGATATCAAGGATGCCGTAACGCCCAGCAGCGCGAACGCCGCGGCCTGCGTGCAATGCTTCTTCATGCCTGTCTCCTGGGTAGTTCTTTTTAAAATGCCCAAAGCGGTCGAGGCCGGTTGAGCTGTTCGCGCGTGCTGAATGTCCGACTTGTGATCCTGCTTGTAATCCTGCTCTTGCTGCCGTTTCACTTGTAATTTCAGTTTTACAATTGTATATTTGGACGCGAACAGGTTGTCAAGAACAAATTCGAAAAGCACCGCTTGCTGCGTTGCAGGGCATACCGCGTGCAAAGCAACTTACTTTGCTCAGGCGCTGATCCGTGGCGCGGGGCATCTGCAGGAGACACGCATGAGTGCAGTTCAATTGCATCAGATCCGCAAGGCGTTTGCCGGAACGGAAGTATTGAAGAGCGTCGACATTGCCGTCACCGATCGCGAGTTCATGGTGTTCGTCGGCCCTTCCGGGTGCGGCAAATCCACGTTGCTGCGCACCATAGCAGGCCTTGAACGCAGTGACTCAGGGCAAGTACTGATTGGTGGCGAAGACGTCACCGACCTCGAACCCTCGCAACGCGGCGTGGCCATGGTGTTCCAGTCGTACGCGCTGTATCCGCATATGTCGGTGTACGAGAACATTGCGTTTGGACTGCGGATGATCAAGTTGCCCGAAGCTCAGATCAAGGAACGCGTGCAACGCGCCGCACAAATCCTGCAGATCGAACAATTGCTCGAACGCAAGCCTCGGGCGTTATCAGGCGGCCAACGTCAGCGCGTTGCGATCGGACGATCGATCGTGCGCGAACCGAAGGTGTTTCTCTTCGATGAACCGTTGTCCAACCTCGACGCGGCGCTACGCGTGCAGATGCGGCTTGAGCTGATCAAGCTGCACAAGCAGCTCAATGCAACGATGATCTACGTGACGCATGACCAGACCGAGGCCATGACAATGGCGGACCGGATCGTGGTGTTGAATCATGGGAAGGTCGAGCAGATCGGCTCGCCGCTCGAGCTTTACAGGACGCCGGTGAACCATTTCGTTGCCGGGTTTATCGGATCGCCGAAGATGAATTTCCTGCCCGCCAAGGTTCAGCGCGCGGACACGGCCGGCGTAACGATCGGCTTGCCGGGAGGAGCGTCCATCACGTTGCCGTTCGTCGCCGATGAGGTGACGGCCGGCGATACGCTGAGCTTCGGCATCCGTCCCGAGCATCTGATGGAAACGGCTGCGAGCGGCGCAGAAGGGAAGTTGTCCGGCACGGTGATGGTGGTCGAGCACCTTGGCGGCGAAACCTTGCTGCATGTGAACCTCGACGGCGATGTCCTGATCCAGGTGAAAGGCTCGGGGGAATCGACCGCGGTTGACGGCCAACCCATCGATGCCGGTTTCAACCTGCGTCACACGCATCTGTTCCGCGAAAACGGCGAAGCGCTGAAGCGGCTTCAGACAGTGCCGGCAAGCGCGGCTACGGCTTGAACAGGCGTTCATCCAAAGGTTCACGGGAATAAAAAAACACGAGGCCCCGGATATTCCGAGGCCTCGCGTTCTCTCATGCACTTGATTACTACTTGCCGCTTACTTGATCAGGCTCAGATAGTTGCCGCTCGGATAAGCAGTGTTCAACCACGTCGACAAACGATTCACCTGGGTCTTGTCGATCCCGTCAGCCTGCATCTGCGGAATCTGGTTCCACGTCCACGTCGGGAAGTTCTCGACGGTTCCGCCCGACACCGTCCCGTGAACATAGTCGATCGCGCACAGGCTTCGCATGCTCCAGAAGCAGGTGGTCTCGCCGGATACCGCATTGGCCTGACCTTCACGCTGCCACGAATTGATGTTGAAGCTGGTCGTGGTGTCCATCCAGTTCGACAGGAACGCGTTCACGACCGCCTGCTCCGTCGCAGGACTCGTGCCTTTCCAGACGCCGGTCTGCCCGCCGTTCCAGACGTCCAGCGGACTGCTGTCGCGAATGGTCCAGCCGCGTTGGACATCGGTCACGCCCACACCGTTATCCATTTCCTGCGCGCCCTTCAGCACGTAGAGGAAGTTGCGGATCGGCTCCGGTCTGCCACTGGCCTGATACAGGTTGTTGAGCAGTCCGTATGCATATTGCCAGTCGGTCGGCATGTGGACGTTATGCGCGCCCGAGCCCGGGTTCAACAGGATCTGCAGGTAATACCACTGGTTGGCCTTCACGTAATGCGCGACGGGGCTGCCGAACATGCTGTTGTCGGCTGGGAAACCCTGGATATGCGGCGACACGTTGAAGACGAAGCGCCAGTATCCGCACCAGCCGCGCGTCTCGGCCTTGGGCGCGTTCTGTGTGTTGACCCATGCCGCCGGACAGTTGGTTTCCAGCGAAAAGTCCTGGGCAAGTTCCCACGACTTCATCAGTTGCCACTGCGCCGTACCGTACAGGTTCTTCTGCTGCGCAATCGTGTAGCTGCCGTTCACGCCTTCGTTGGGCGGCGTAAACCGTTCGCCGAATTCCACACCCCAGTAATAAAGGTTGCCGAAGATATCGCCGGTCTTTCCCTGCGCGTAGCTAGTGCCGCCATTGGCAAGCTGGGCTCGCATATTGTAGGTCGCCGTGCCCGTGCCTTCGCCCGCGTATTCCTTGTTCAGATTGCTGTTCGTGAAGTAATCACCCCACGCGTCCTTCGGATGAATGCGGGGCACCCAGTGATTCCAGTCGGGCAGTTGGAAGCCGATTGGAATTTCGCGGATATTGATATGCCCCTTCGTCGATATCGCTGCTTTATTGACGCCGCTCGGGAAAATCGCGGCAAGCGTATCCAGATCATTTTCCGATACAGCATCAATACCGGCGCCGCATGTCCAGTCGCTTACCGGCGCGCTATCCAGACCGGGACCCGGCTGATACGGCGGATTCCATGGACGGCACTTCGGACCCGGCGTGGGATTCGTGCTCGCAAGACTACGGATATAACTGGCAATCTGCATACCCTGGTTCTGCGACAAGCCGTGATATTCGCTTCGAACCACGATCGAGTTGTTCGAGTAATTGAACTTGAACAAATCGTTGCCGCTCGCGCTGTGGCAGTCCATGCAATGCGCCTTGAGCTGGTGACCCGAATTGACCGGCGAATCGATCAGCGTCGCGGTTTGCCACAACTTCTGACCCGCGGAGATATCGGCTGTGTTCGCAAGCGGCGCAGTCCATTTAGTCGGATCGTCTTGCGTGAAATTGCTGCTGGCAATCAGCGCATTGCCCGACGCATCGAGCAAATTGAACGACAACACGCGATAACCCGAGCTCACGCCATCGGTGGTATTGAAGCGGAAACTGATCGTGTTGTTTCCGTTGATTGCGCCCGTCACGGGTACGTTCATCTTGATGGTGTCGTAACCGCCGCCAATGCCGCCATACAATTTCGCGTTGCCCAGCACAGTCACGTTTGCATTCGTCAGATCGATCCACTTGCCGCCGTTGATCTGGACCGAACCCTTGGCGTCGTAGGAGAGATTGTTGACCTGCATGGTCAGCGTATTCGCTGACGCGCCCGCCGGAACGGCGAGGGTGGTCGTCACAACAACGCCGCTGCCCGCGCCCATCACCTCCAACGGCATGACCACCGCACCTGCGACGGGAGTCGTGGGCGTCGTGGTCGCCGGAGGCGTGGTCGCGGTCGTCGTGGCCGGCGCTGTCGTGGACGTCGCTGGCACGGAAGTCGAGGGTTTGCGCCTGCGCGCAGCGGCAGCGACGCTGCTGTCATTGACGGTTGCGGTACTCGCCGAATCGGGCGTTGCGCTGGCTACGGCCGCTGCTGCAGTACTGCTTGTTGCTGCTGCGGTATCGGAACTATCGCCACCGCCGCAAGCGCTCAACACAGCGCTCGATGCGAAACAGATTAACAATGCCTTATTGAGTTTTATCATTTTTTATGAGTTGCGGAAAAGATTAGAAACCTCACGAAAAAAGTCGATGAGGCTTGACGTCTTCAGAAGAAGCGTGATTTCCGCGGAAACGAACACTTGCATGCTGCGGACAGCGGTAAACGCGATTAACGCAATCAAACAGTGTTAATCTGCAATTCAACTTATTTGTCAGATGAATTAAACCAAAGCGGGCGGCTGTATTGATGTGTCGTCTCAAAGACGGTTAACTTCGGCATAGGCTCTACCTCCACGCAATAAGTGGTCAAAATTCAATTCAAATTCAACTGAACTCACGCCCGCATGAACAGAGTGATCAACTTGGAAACTGATAGTCCTCGATACGCTACTAAACCATAAGTGTTTGTTCAAACAATGAAAAACATATTTCGTTACATTCAATCGACCGTAAATATTGCTCAATCAGATCGATATCACGATTCATTGCATGATATGCACGAATCAGATCAGCTATTGCGCACTATCCAATCATGCAGTTTCCGAGGCCATATAAGATTCGGCAATGACAGCAATAGCTTTCCAAGTGCACCGTGATAGCCCATCCGGATTAACAAGCCGATATAACCCCTTTGCGCCGGGATTCTAAACGTATCGAATTGATTACTCGAACGCAAGAGTGTGACATTTTGTGAGATCTAGATTACAAGCTTATTCATCACATTAATTAAAATTAAGGGTCGCAAAGACCGAAGCAAGCAACAAGCGCGATCAGCGATGGCGGAAAACGACAGCTTGATGGCTGCTTAAGCCTTATCTGGAAAAGCTCGGCGTTTTGTCTTAAGTAACTACCGGTCGCAGTCAGTTTGAATAGTTCAGACAGTTCAAATTGCCCGGGAGAGTGATTAGGCAGGAAGGTAGCGGCGAAGGTGCTTGTTGGGCATCGTCCACAAAAAGTTGTGCGCAATAGCACAGACCGGTTTCAAGCGAACTTGTGCCCTGAAGACCGCGTTGTGCATAGCAAGCACTGTATCGGTGCCGTCAACGCGTTTGCATCCCACTTCGGTGCAAGGTTGCAACTCTCGTGTACGGCCAATCCAGCGTCCATGTCATGGCATGCTTCATGCATAGTGAATTTCATTCAAGTTACTTGAACAAAATTCACTAACCTATCATTGCGGCGCGGCCGCACGGGAGCATCATGCATAAGCCATTTCGAACGTTTGTCCTGTCGATGACCGGCGCATTTGCGCTGATTGCATCAGTACCCGGTTTTGCACAGGGCAGCGATCTGCTCGCCCGCGTAAAGGCAAACAAGGAGATCACGGTCGGCACGGAAGCGCGCTACGCGCCGTTCGAATCCATTGAAAACGGCAAGATCGTGGGCTACGACGCCGACCTACTGCAATACGTATTAAAGTCGCTGCCCGATGTAAAACTCAAGCAACTCGACCTGCCCTTCCAGGGCCTGTTGCCCGGCCTCGACGCCAAGCGCTTCGACATGGTCATCACCGCCGTCACCGTGAACAAGGACCGTGCGAGTCACTTTGCTTTCACGTTACCTGTCGCCGATGCCACCGCCGGCGTGCTCGTGCGTTCGAACGAAGCGTCCATCAAATCGCCGAACGACCTGAACGGGAAGATCGTCGGCTCGCAGACGGGTTCGGCCCAGTTGCAGGCACTCATGGCGCTCGACAAAAACCTGAAAGCCGCTGGCGGTCCCGGCATCAAGCAGATCAAGCAATACGTCGCGTTCGATGAAGCATATGCGGACCTGGCCGTCGGCCGTCTCGATGCGGTCGCGCAGTCGGTCGCGAACCTCGGGCCCTTGTTGAAGTCACGTCCGGGCGTGTTCACGGTGCTGCCGCAGAGCATTGGACCGAAGAGCTACTTTGCGTGGGTCGCGCGCAAGGACGCAGACAGCGCCGCACTGCTGAAGCTTTTCAGTGATGGGATCGCGCGTGCGAACAAGGACGGCACCATGAAAGCGCTGCAGATGAAGTGGTTCGGCACGACTATGGATGTTCCTTCGGACGCCGTTCCCGAACCGTCGATGTAAGCAACGTTCATCTATATGAACCCTCCCGATCTCCTTGCGCGTTGCGCAAGTTATCTGCCGCAATTACTGGACGGCGCGATCACCACGTTGTGGCTTTCGGCCATTGCAGTGGCGTGCGGCTTCTTCGCGGGCATCTTCATCTACATGATGTCGGCGAGCGAAAGCCGGACCTTGTCAACGGCTGCACGCGTGT
Source organism: Burkholderia sp. PAMC 28687 (assembly GCF_001577465.1). Taxonomy (NCBI): domain Bacteria; kingdom Pseudomonadati; phylum Pseudomonadota; class Betaproteobacteria; order Burkholderiales; family Burkholderiaceae; genus Burkholderia; species Burkholderia sp. PAMC 28687. Next base: position 364,515 of record NZ_CP014506.1, on the reverse strand, counting down.
ATGTCAGCGTCTTTCGCGGTACGCCCGTCCTCGCACAACTGCTGGTGTTCTATTACCTGCCCTCCGGTCTCGGTTGGGCGATTCCAGGGGTGGTCGCGGCGGCTATCGGGTTATCGATGAACACGGCGGCTTATCAATCGCAGATTCTCGGCACGGGATTTACCGCGATTCCACGCGGGCAGATCGAGGCCGCAAAGACGTTCAACCTCACGCGGTGCCAGACCCTGTGGCACATCGAGATCCCGCAAGTGGTTGCGTTGACCCTGCCGGCGCTGGTCTCGGAGATGATCGATATCGTCAAGGCGTCCGCAGTGGTGTCGGTGATTGCCGTGACCGACCTGATGCGCGTCGGGCAGCAACTGTCTTCGTTCAGTTATCGGCCGCTCGAGGTCTACACGCTCGCTGCGTGCTTTTATCTTGCGATCACGTCGATGCTTTCCCTCGCTGGACGAGGTATCGAACGGCGCATGGCGCGGCGGGCGTGACCGACATGAACAGTTTTCTCTTTCTCATCCCTCGCTTTGCCGATGCCATCCTCGTTACGCTCGAAGTCAGCGTAGTCGCGGCCTTCATTGGTGCTTTGGGCGGCTTTGTCCTGAACGCGTTGCGCCTTCGATTTCCGCGGTTGCTCGGCGCGCTGTATCGCATCTATATATGGCTCGTTCGCGGGACGCCGTACCTTTCGCAACTGGTGATCGTCTACTTTGGGCTGCCCGTCATAGGCGTCACGATGACCGCCGTGCAGGCGACCATCGTCTCGCTTGCGATTTATTCCGCCGCCTATTTCGCGGAGATTTTTCGAGCAGGCTGGGCCAGCATTCCAAGTGGGCATATGGAAGCGGCGCGCGCATTTGGCATCGACCGATGGTCAGTGTTTCGAAGCATCGAACTGCCTCAAGCCATTGCGTTCGTCATGCCGTTGCTTGCGAACCAGACCAATCTCGTCATCAAGGAAAGCGCGGTTGCATCGATCATCACGGTGCCCGAGTTGACCATGACTGCAAGCGACATTGTCTCGTCCACCTATACGTACATCGGTCCATACGCGATGTTGATCATCTGCTACTGGCTTCTCACGCAATGCGTCGCCGTTGCCTTCAAATGGGCGTCGGTGCTCATCGCTCCATCGCGTAAAACGTCATGAGCTCACTTCCCATTCTCGAACTTCGCGCTGTGGGTAAATCGTATGGCGCCAATCGCGTGCTCAAGGGCATCGATCTGACCGTGCAGCGTGGAGAGATCGTTTCGCTCATTGGACCGTCGGGTTCCGGCAAGACGACGGCGTTGCGCTGCATGAACTTCCTCGAAGCCTACGATGAAGGCGAGGTCTGGATCAAAGGCCAGTTGCTTGGTTATCGATCAGCAGGCCGTGCCGAACGTGACCGCGATAGCGAGAAGAGCATTGCGGACGTGCGACGGCCAGTTTCGATGGTATTTCAGCAGTTCAACCTGTGGCCGCATATGACCGTGCTCGGCAACGTGGCTGCGCCACTGGTGTTATCGAAAAAGGCAGATAAGGGCGATGCGTACAAGCAGGCGCTTGCAGCGCTCAAGCGCGTCGGTCTGGTCGAAAAGGCGCATGCGTATCCGGCGTCGTTGAGCGGCGGACAGCAACAACGCGTGGGAATTGCGCGTGCGTTGGCCATCGAACCCGAAGTCATGTTGCTCGATGAACCCACGTCCGCACTCGACCCCGAACTCGTGGAAGAAGTGCTGAGCGTCATCCGCTCTCTTGCGCAAGACGGCATGACGATGGTGATGGTCACCCACGAGATGAGCTTCGCCGCAAAGATTTCGGATCAAGTGGTGTTCATGGAGGCCGGAAAGATCGTGGAAGCGGGGCCGCCCGAGCAACTCTTCGGCAACACGCGCACACCGCGCTTGCAGCAGTTCCTGAAGCCCTGGTTCGATCGCAGCCTGACTTCCGTCGCGGGGCTTGAATGATTCAGGACGACGCGCTCAAAACCGCATGCAGCATCAACGCAACGCGCCTTCTTGAATCCATCCAGACACTTGCGCGCTTCGGCGCGCGTGATGATGGAGGTGTGGACAGGCCGGCGCTTTCGACAATCGACATTGAAGCGCGCCGCCACCTGGTCGAGCGTGCAATCGCACTCGGCTGCACCGTGCGCACCGATGCCTGCGCAAACCTCTTTTTCCGTCGCGAAGGTCTGCAAGATCTGCCGCCGGTCATGACGGGCAGCCATATCGATACTCAACCCACCGGCGGCAAACTCGACGGATGTTATGGCGTGCTCGCAGGCTTCGAATGTCTTGCTGCATTGAACGATGCCAACATCCGGACGCGCCGCCCGTTCGAAGTCGTTGCATGGACCAACGAAGAAGGCACGCGGTTCCAACCCGGCGCGATGGGGTCGAGTGCGTTCGTCGATCCAGCCTTGCTCCAACACTACGGACAAGCGAAAGACGGCAACGGCATCACGCTCGCTGCTGCGCTCGCGGCGCATCGTGACGCGTTTCCTGCGATCGAAACACGTGCCGTGCAAGAGAATGCGCATGCGTTCGTTGAACTGCACATCGAACAAGGCCCGCTGCTCGAACTCGCCGATATTCCTCTTGGTGTAGTCACCGGCATCCAGGGCGTGCGCTGGTACGCGGTGCACTGCAAGGGCGCGGCTGCGCACGCCGGCACCACACCCATGCACGCGCGCCATGACGCCATGACGCTCGCGGTCGCCGTGCGCGCGGAGATATCGGCGCTTGCACACCAGCTCGGCGGCGTCGATACCCGCATCACCTTCGGCCGATGGACCGTGTTGCCCAACTCCATCAACACGATTGCATCGGACGTCACGTTCACGGTGGACTTCCGTCATCCAGACGCGTCCGTGCTCGATGCGTTCGATACCCGGCTGAGCGCCTGCATCGAACGTCATGGCGCTACGCGCGAAGCGTTGTTCACGCATCCACCGGTCGTGTTTGCGCCCTCGGTCATCCGTCGCGTCGCAGAGGCATGCAACGCACTCTCATCACCGCCGATGAACATCACATCCGGCGCGTTCCACGACGCCATGTATCTGGAGAAGCATTGCCCGACCGCGATGCTCTTCGTCCCAAGTCGCGGCGGCATCAGCCATAACCCGCTCGAAGCCACCGACGACGATCACCTCGTTCTGGGCACGCGCGCGCTCGCGCACTGCCTGGTCCAGCTCTGCAACGAAGCACCCTGAAACTGATACGACTTAAGGAGTCACCATGAGCACGCCGCACGTTGAACATCATCACGACAACAGCCACGAACTCGGCGAGAACGCCACGCTGCGCGAACCCATTTCCGCCGATGGCATGCCGGAGATCGGCAAGACCTATACCGTGCCGGCGCGCAATGGCCGCGCGGTTCGCGTGAAGGCGGGTCAGACGATTCGCATCACCAACACGCACGGCGCGCAGGTCTGCGATACGTGGATCTTCAACGCGAATCACCTCGACGAATTCCTTTCGTTCGAACACGCGCGCGCATCGCTTGATAAAGTCATTCCGCAAGCCGGCGATCCGCTGATGACCAACCATCGCCGGCCGATTGCAGAGCTCGTCGCCGACACATCGCCCGGTGTTCACGACACGCTGATGGCGGCCTGCGATTTGTATCGATACAAGAATCTCGGCGTGCATGGCTATCACGACAACTGCGCCGACAACATGCGCATGGCGTTGAAAGCCATCGGACTGCGCGCGCGAGAAGTACCGCAACCGTTCAACCTGTGGATGAACATTCCGATCAAGCCGGACTATTCCATTGAGTGGCTGGCGCCGGTATCGAAGGCAGGCGACCATGTGGACATCAAGGCAGTGATGGATTGCGTCGTGGTGATGTCGGCGTGTCCGCAGGATATTATTCCCATCAACGCGCTCAATCCGCTGGAAGTCGAATTCACGGTGCTGACGTAGACCCTCAAACTTTTAGAAGAGCCTTCCTGGTGGCCACAAAAATCCCCGCAGCACGAAAATCGGCCAGCGCACACCCGCGCGCAAGCAAGCCTGTCGAGGTTCAGCCCGATCCGGCGGCGGCACTCGGCGTGCGTCTCAAACACGCACGGATGGTCAAGCAACTGACCCTGAAAGCGCTCGCGGAGCAGGCCGGCTGCTCGGAAAGCATGTTGTCCAAACTGGAAGGCGGTCACGCGCAGCCATCGCTCGCGACGCTGCACAAGATTGCGCTGGCCTTGTCGACCAATGTGGGCGCGCTTGTATCGGGGCCCGACATCAACACGTCGCCCGTACAGCGCGCGAACGAGCGGCCGACGACCGAGTTTCCGTCGGCCGGCAAGCGGCTTTCGATCATGCTTGAACGCGTGATCGTGCCCGCTGCCGGACAGTTGTTGCAAAGCGATATACACGTGATCGAACCGCTTGCAAGCAGCGACGAACAGATCAGCCACGCGGGCGAAGAGCTCGGTTATGTCATCGAGGGCGAGTTCGAACTGACACTTGGCGACGAATGTCATGTGCTGCACGCAGGTGACACCTTCTACTTTCCCAGCACCGTGCCGCATAGCTACCGCAATCCGGGCAAGACGGTGACACGCGTGCTGTGGACCAATACACCGCCTACTTTCTGACGAGACATTCATGCCCGGCACCGATCGAAGCCAGATGGCGCTTCCGCGTTTCAGCGGCATTCCAACGTTCATGCGGGTGCCGTATTGCACGAATATCGATGAACTCGATATCGTGCTCGCCGGCATTCCGTTCGACGGTGGCGTCACAGCCCGTCCGGGCGCGCGTTTCGGTCCGCGCGAGATCCGCAACATGTCGAGCATGACGCGTGCGATCCATCATGTATCGCGTTTCAATCCCTTCGATGTTTGCCGCGTTGGCGATATCGGCGATGTGCCGTTCACCGATCTGTTTCATCTTGAACGCTCGCATGAAGACATCCGGCGCTTTTTCGAGCCTGTGTTCGCCGCTGGCAAGATTGCGTTGAGCGCAGGCGGCGATCACTCGATCACGTATCCGATCTTCCAGGCCATGGCGCCGAAGGCGCCTATCGGCATGGTGCATATCGATGCCCATACCGACACGTGGGACAGCTTCAAGGGATCGAAATTCACGCACGGTGCGCCGTTTCGCCGCGCGGTCGAAGCGGGCCTGCTGGATCCGAAACGTACGATCCAGATCGGCATTCGCGGCGCGCAGAATTCCGATGAAGGCTGGCGGTATTCGCTGGAAAGCGGGATGCGGGTGGTGTTTATTGAAGAGTTCGACGAACGTGGGGTGAATGCGATCATCGGGGAAGCGCGCAAGGTGATAGGCGATGGTCCGGCGTATCTTTCACTCGATGTCGATGGTCTTGATCCGGTCTATACGCCAGGGACGGGTACACCGGAGATTGGCGGTCTGACGACGCGGGAAACGTTGGGGCTGCTGCGCGGGCTGGACGGGCTTAACTGGATCGGCGGGGATGTGGTGGAGGTTTCGCCACCCTACGACCCGAGCGGTAACACGGCACTTGTTGCCGCTACGCTCATGTATGAGATTCTTTGTTTGCTGGCGCGGAGGTTTGGGTGAGGTTGGGCGGCCGGTTTTTTTGTGGTCGGGGTTGTTGGTGGGTTGCTGCTATTTGGGCCTGTGCGCGTTATATTCTGGCTGTTCTCTTTATCACTATTAGCCACTGTGCGTGGCGGCACTCCATTTCACGCGTTGTGCGCTGGCGCTCGGGACAGTGTTCGTTGCGGTCAGGGTTGATGCCGGGTTGCTGCTGTTTGAACTACCGCGCGTTCTGTTCTAGCTGACTTCTTTTGCACTATTAGCCACTGTGCGTGGCGGCACTTCATTTCTTTTTCCAACGGCGAAAAAGAAACGAAGCAAAGAAAACGCCTCTCAACCGCTAATTCTTAAGTGTCCCGAGCGTGCACTGACAACTGTTTGGTACTTCAGAAGAACGCTCGACGCCATAACCACCAACAGTTGAAACCCTCCCCCTCCGAACACCGATACCCACACGCTTCGCCACCAGTGTGGGAATCCGTCAATTAGGCCTCCGCGCTGCGCGCGCTGGCGCCCGAACGTAAGAGTTGGCTGTTCTGGTTCCGTTTTCCCCGTGTTTGCCTAGGACCACTGGCGAAATTCGGGCAAGTTGAGCATGCTGTAGAGCCGTTACGGCTCAACCAGTTGTTATGCGTTGGTCAGGTTTCCGTATTGACTGCCACAGTTACTAGTGGCGAAGCGTGTGGGTATCTGTTGACGGAGGGGGAGGGGTTCAAGTGTTCGTGGTTATGGCGTCGAGCGTTCTTCTGAAGTACCAAACAGTTGTCACTGCACGCTCGGGACACTTATTTGCCCTCGGTTGGGAGGCGTTTTCTTTGCTTCGTTTCTTTTTCGCCGTTAGAAAAAGAAATGAAGTCCCGCCACGGACAGTGGCTAATAGTGCTAAAAAAGTCAGCTAGAACAGAACGCGAGCAAGCTCAAACAGCAACAACCCGGCATCAACCCCGACCGCAACGAACACTTTCCCGAGCGCCAGCGCCCTAGTGCGGTAAATCCTGCCCCTTCGTTTCAGGAGCAAACGGAATCACCGCCAACCCGACCACAAACGCAATGGCAGTCAGTGCAATCGGCACGCCGAGAGTCTTCATATGCAGCACCATCGCGCCGATGCCAAAATTCACGATTGCCCCAAAAAACCGCCCTATCGATGTACAAAACGCAAACGCCGTCGCACGCACGCGAGTCTCAAACTGCTCCGGCAACCAAAGACTGAAGAGCGCAAAGTTCCCGCCAAAAAATCCCAGCACGACCAGCAACGCAATAAACGGCACGAGCCCGTTCTCGAGATAAAACGCCCAGCCAAACGCGAGCACAATCGACGCAGCCATGCCAACGAAATACACCGCCAGCGTCATCCTGCGCCCGATCTTCTCGGCCATCGGCGGCAACGCAAGACACCCGACAATCGTACCGATAGACAACAAGCCCGTAGCAATCGATGCCATCCGCGACGCTTCCGGCTTCGTCATGCCGGCCTTCGTCGCAAGCTGGATCACGGCCGAAGGTTCATAAACCGCACCCGCCCACAAGCCGATGATCGCGACCGTCAGCAACACGGTCGCAACAATCGTCCGCTGTCTGTACTGCGCAGAGAAAATGGACCGCAACGAACTGGCCTGCTTGACAACCGTTGCTTCAACCTTCTGCCACTTGTCCGTTTCCTTCACGCGCAGCAACACGACGATCGACACAACTACCGGCACCACACCGACCAGGAACATCGCGCGCCATCCAAACGTCGCCCCGATGGTGTAGTTCAGCGCCGCCGCAATAAAGAATCCAGCGTAGTACCCGGTCTGCAGATACCCGGCGCCCATCTTGCGGCGATCTTCGGGCCACGCCTCGGCCACATATGTACCGGCCAACGCCCACTCCCCGCCAATACCCACGCCCGCCAGGAATCGATAAATCCCCAACTCCCAGACCGTATGCGATGTCGCCGCAAGCCCGGTGAAAATTGCAAACGTGAAGATGGTCGCGGCCAAAACCTTGGTGCGCCCGAACCGGTCGGCGAGCGGTCCCCAGATGAACGACAGCCCCCATCCAACCAAAAAGAGCGCAAACAGGATCGACCCGGCAAGGCCCACGTTCGCTGGCGTGGCCGCATAACCGGAACGGGGCAACAGTTCGGTAAGCGCCGGCGCCAGCACCAGCGCATAGATGAACGAGTCCATTCCGTCGAGCGTCCAGCCCGCCCATGCGCCCCAGAAGCCCACTATCTGCGTCCGGTTGAGCGGCGTGCGCGTGCGCCGGCCGGCGGCTATCGTTGGTTCCAACGTGCGTGGCATGAATGTCTTCCTGGTTAAAAGCGACGCGCGCGGCAAGGATGATCGGGCGTCTGCGGGTAAGCACCGGGTCCTGCTCAAAAGCCTTAAAGGTGCAATTTGATATATAATATTTGAAATTGCGCGGATAACCACTCCGCACTTGTACCTAGCTTCGGTGAATAAAGCGTATGAAAAACGAGTTGAACCCGGCATTTCGCGAGGCGCAGTTCGAGCCGCGCCAAAGCACGTCGCGATACATTGCGGACGCGTTGCGCTCGGCCATCGTCGAAGGTACGTTGTTGCCGGGCGAACCTCTGCGGCAGGACGCCATCGCCAGGCAGTTTTCGGTGAGCGCCATCCCGGTGCGCGAAGCGTTCCGGCAACTGGACAGCGAAGGCTGGGTAACGATCGAACAGAACCGGGGGGCGTCGGTCAGCCTTCAATCTCCTGACGAAGCGCGCGAGATCTACGAGATTCGTGCATCGCTGGAGAGCCTGGCCGTTGGCATCGCGATTGAACGTCATACGGAAGCAACCCTTGCAGAAGCACGCGAATTGCTTGAAGCTGCTGCGAACGAGCGTGATCCGGCGCTATATGTAGTGCGCAACGAACAGTTTCATATGAGCTTGTATGCGCCGGCCGAACGTCCGCACTTGATGGAACTGATCGGCACCATGCATAGGCGCGGCGAGCGTTATCTGCGTCTCAAGTTCGGCATGCCGACGTTCAAGGGCCAGTCCGACGCGGAGCATGAAGCCATTCTCCAGGCGCTGCACGCCCACGATACCGAGGCGGCGCAAACGCTTGTCGCGCGTCATCTGCTTGCAACGGGCGAACTGGTTTATCGTTTCCTCCACGACGCGCAAATGCAGGCACAAGCCTCGCAACCGAAGAAACGCCGCCGCTCTTCCACCGCTTCGAAGTCCGCGTAAGCGCCGATCTTCGAGAGACAGACACCGAGGCCATCGCATGAATCCTCCCGCACAAGCCGATACCAATACCGATACCGCTCCGGCACCGCGCCAATGGAACACGCGGGCGCTGGAAAAGGCGCGGCGACTAAAAGCAATCGAAGGCTGGCTCGACAACGGCGTGCTGAAGTCCGAACGCATTGTCGATGCGCTGGAAACGCTGATTCAATCCGGCGATCGTGTCGCGCTCGAAGGCAACAACCAGAAACAGGCAGATTTTCTCTCGCGTGCGTTTGCGAAGCTCGATCCTTCGCGCGTGCATGACGTGCATCTGCTGATATCGAGTATCAGCCGGCCTGAACACCTGACGTTGTTCGAACGCGGGATTGCGCGCAAGGTGGACTTCTCGTTCGCCGGACCGCAGAGCCTGCGTGTGGCGCAACTGCTCGAAGACGGGCAGCTCGAGATCGGCGCGATCTATACCTATATAGAACTGTATGCGCGGATGTTCATCGACCTGACGCCGCAAGTGGCGCTCGTCTGCGCGGTGCAAGCCGACCGGCACGGCAATCTCTACACGGGCCCGAATACCGAGGACACGCCGACCATCGTTGAAGCGACGGCGTTCCGTCATGGCATCGTGGTGGCGCAGGTGAACGAGATCGTCGACGAACTCCCGCGTGTCGATATCCCCGGCTCATGGGTCGACGTTGTCGTGCAGGCGGACCGGCCATTCGCGGTCGAGCCGCTGTTCACGCGCGATCCGCGTCATATCGGCGAGTTGCAGATCCTCATGGCGATGATGACCATACGCGGCATCTACGAGCGTTATGGCGTGCGGGCGCTCAATCACGGCATTGGCTTCGATACCGCCGCCATCGAACTGCTCTTGCCTACGTATGGCGCGGCGCATGGCCTCAAGGGCAAGATCTGCACGCACTGGGCGCTCAATCCGCATCCCACGCTGATTCCGGCCATAGAAAGCGGCTGGGTCGAAAGCGTGCATTGCTTCGGCAGCGAAGTGGGCATGGAAGACTATATTGAAGCGCGTTCGGACGTGTTCTTCACAGGACGCGACGGCAGCCTGCGTTCCAACCGCGTGCTCTGCCAGCTCGCGGGCCAATATGGCGTTGACCTGTTCATAGGCTCGACGTTGCAGATGGACGCCGATGCAAATTCATCCACGGTGACGCTCGGACGTCTCGCCGGTTTTGGTGGCGCGCCGAACATGGGACATGATCCGCGCGGACGCCGCCATTCGAGTGAAGCGTGGTTATCGTTGATGAAAAACGATGGGCCGAATAGCGCCATCAGCCGCGGCCACAAACTCGTGGTGCAAACCGCCGAGACTTTCAAGAAAGGCGGCGAGCCGACCATCGTCGATGCGCTCGATGCCATCGCCGTCGGCAAGCAAAGCAACATGCCGATCGCCCCGGTGATGATCTACGGCGACGACGTCAGCCATGTCGTCACCGAAGAGGGCATCGCGTATCTGCACGCGGCGGAGGGCGTTGAAGAGCGTCGCGCGGCGTTGCGCGCGGTCGCGGGCGTGACGCCTATCGGCATGCGTGCCGATCCTGCGAAGACCGCAGAACTGCGCCGGCGCGGCGTGGTCGCGTATCCGGAAGACCTCGGCATTCGACGCGGGGAAGCGAAGCGATCGTTGCTTGCGGCGCGCAGTATCGATGACCTGGTTGCGTGGTCCGGCGGTTTGTATCAACCGCCCGCAAAATTTCGCGGCTGGTAAGCGCCATGCCTTGCGCTCAGGCTGTTCTCAAAGACTTTGTTTGCGATCCATTGGCGCTCGCCGATTGCGCGATGAACGCGTTGATCGAGGAAGCGTGCCTCACGCCGAAACCTGCCTTGGTGGATCGGCGCGGCAGCGGTGCGCATCGCGATCTCGACCTCGATATCATGCTGCGTTCCGCACGCGCACTGCAGCCAACATTTCTCGCTCTGGCTCGTGCGTCATCAAACACGCGACCTTCGCAACGCTTGCGCGAGCAGCTTGCGCGCATCGGCCGGGAAGGCGAAGTTGCGATGATGCGTGCGACCGGCGGCAGCAATGCGCATCGGGGTGCAATATGGATTGTCGGCTTGCTGCTTGCCGGAGCTGCGATGAGTCCGTCCGGCGCTTTGACAACGGTGTGTTCTCAAGCCGCCGCGATCTCGCGATTCGAGGATCGATTTGCACCTCAAGCGGTGGCACAAACACACGGCGCTCGCATCGTCCAGAAGTTCGGCGTCGCCGGTGCGCGTGGTCAGGCGGCCGAGGGTTTTCCTCACGTGCTCGAAGTCGGCTTGCCGGCGTTGCGTGAAGCTCGCGCAAGAGGGGCGTCCGAAAACGAGGCGCGCCTTGACGCGTTGCTTGCGATCATCGCCACGCTCGATGACACCTGTCTTCTGCATCGCGGTGGCCGCGTGGCTTTGGAAGCCGCACAATCCGGCGCGCGTGAAGTATTGCAAGCAGGCGGCGCATCGCAATCCGAAGGGTTTGCCGCCCTCTTGCGTCTAGATCGAAAGTTAATGGAATTGAACGCGTCGCCCGGAGGCGCAGCGGACCTGCTCGCCGCGACGCTCTTCCTCGATACCCTGCCCTGCGTCGGCTGACGCTGAGAGATCCGCCATGGAAAACCTGCGCTACGAATACCCCGCCACACGCCCCGTGCCGCAACGCGCACATGTGGGCGTCGTGGGCTCGGGAGATCTGGAAATACTGCTGTCGCCATCGGAGACAGATCACGCGGAAGTGGTGATCCGCACGAGCGTCGATGGATACGAAACCGTCTGGAAAAGCGTGCTCGACCGGTTTTTCTCGCGATACGACGGCGCCGCAAAAATCGAGTTGAATGACTTCGGCGCGACGCCGGGCGTCGTGATGTTAAGGCTCGCCGAGGCGGTTGAAGCCAGCGAAGGAGAAGCGTCATGAATGCTCACGACAGCTTTATCGCGCAGCATAGTTTTATTGAATTGACGGCGCGTGAGCGCGCTCGCGCGTTGCTCGATCCGGGTACGTTCCGCGAGTTGCTCGGACCCTTCGACCGGCTCGAGTCGCCGTGGCTCGCCATGCAAAACGTGGTCTGCCAATCGGACGATGGCGCGGTGATCGCACGCGGAACGCTTGGCGGCGAGCCGGCTGTGATCGCGGCGATCGAACCTGCGTTTCAAGGCGGGAGCATTGGGGAAGTGTCGGGCGCGAAGATCGCGGCATCGCTTGAATTTGCGCTGCGCGAGTTCGAAGCAGGTCGCACGATACGTCCAGTGATCCTGTTTGAAACGGGTGGCGTGAGGCTGCAGGAAGCAAATCTCGGGCTGGCCGTGATCGCGGAGATCCAGGCCGCAATCATCGCGTTACGCCGATACGTGCCGGTGGTCGGCGTGATTGGCGGGATGGTGGGATGCTTCGGCGGAATGTCCCTGGCTGCGGCCTTGTGCAGTTATCTCGTGATGACGCGCCAGGCGCGGCTCGGCATGAACGGACCGGAAGTGATCGAACAGGAAGCGGGCGTTGAAGAGCTCGATTCACGCGACCGCAAGCTCATTTGGTCGATGATCGGCGGCGAGGAACGCGCAGCGGTCGGCCTGGTCGATACACTCGTTGAAGACGATACGGATCAGGTCCTGACCGCCGTACTCGACATGTTCAAACGCGGCGTGCCGAAGAGTCATCGGACGGAGCAAGTCGATAAACAACTCGAACGGCTTTCGCGCATCGATCCATCGTCGATCGACCCCGTCATTCTGCGGACACTTTGGCAAGGAGACGCATGATGAGCGCTACTCGTGGACAGATCTGGATCGACGCGCTGACATCGCGTGAACTGAATGACGATGGTCCGATCCGCAGCGCCGATGCCCCGCTCGGCGATACAACCGCGCGCTTCATCACCGTCGTGCCGGACCTTGCCAACCGCTTTCCGCGCGCCACGGACAATGTCGTCGGACTCGAACAGGGATGGTTGCTCGCGCGTGCCGTGCGCGAAGCGCTGGACGCAGATCGCGACGCAAAGGTGAAGCGCCCGATCGTTGCTATCGTCGACGTCAAGAGCCAGGCGTATGGACGTCGCGAAGAACTGCTGGGCGTGCATCTCGCGTGCGCGGCAGGCGTCGACGCTTATGCAAGCGCCCGGCTCGCCGGGCATCCGGTGATCGCGCTGATCGTCGGCCCGGCCATGTCCGGCGCGTTTCTCGCGCACGGTTATCAGGCAAACCGCATTGTCGCGCTGGACGCGAGCGGCATCAGCGTGCACGCAATGGGCAAGGAAGCGGCCGCCCGCGTCACGCGCCGCAGCGTGGAAGGACTCGATGAACTCGGCGATCGCGTGTTGCCGATGTCCTACAAGATGAGTTCCTACGCGAAGCTCGGGCTGTTGCATGAACTCATCGAAGGGATCAATGCCGATACGCCCGGGCGTGAAGACGTCGAGCGTGTGAAGGCTTCGCTGGTCGCCGCCGTGGACGATGCACGTCGAGGTCCGAACGATTTGTCGTCGCGCTTGCAGTCGGCGGACGCAAAACGCAATCGCGCCGCGTCGATAGAAGTGCGCAAGCGCATGGCGGAGCAATGGAACGCGTCGTGAATCCCCACGACTTGTTGCGGCTTGGACAGGACGCACCGGCTTTCAAGGAAGCGCCTGCGTGGGTCGCGGCTTCGCTCGAGCGCGCGCCGTTCGTGGTAGTTCGTCGTGCGCGAAAGCGGGAGGGACGCGTTGCGGTCGGGATTCGTGGCGCGGTCCGCAGCGAACGTTTTGGCGCGTGGCTGGACATGCAACATGTTCACGCCGTGCTTACGCCTGAAATGCTGACATCAAGAAAGCCGCATGAAACGCGTGCCGCTTTACCCGCGTTCAAGTTGCTCCAGGCCGTAGCGCCGATCTGCGAGTCGTCCGGACTTGCATGGGGACCTACGGGCAGTGTCGGCTTCGAGATGGCGAGCGACTGCGCCACAGTGACCGACAAAAGCGATCTCGATCTTTTGATGCGTGCGCCCGACCCACTCGATCGCTCCGCAGCAAAGACCTTGTTCGACGACCTGTCGGCCGCCGCTTCCGAATTCGCAATACCAATACGTATCGACGTTCAAATCGAAACCCACGATGGCGTGTTTTCGCTCGCCGAATTCGCTCATCCGGGCGCACGCGTGATGCTGCGATCCGTCGATGGCCCGAGGCTCGTCGCCGATCCGTGGCAGACGAGTCGCGCCGCATGATCGCATTCCTTTTCCCCGGCCAGGGCTCGCAGTTCACGAGCTTCCTGCATACGCTCGGCGGTGCTTCGCCGCACGCGCGTATTGACGCGACTTTCGAAGAAGCGTCGGACGTGTTGCGTATGAACGTTCTCGATCTCGACAGCGTAGTCGCGTTGAAATCCACCGTTGCCGTGCAGCTCGGCTTGTTTATCGCCGGCGTGGCGACCGCGCGTGCGTTGCGCGAAGAAGGTATCGTGCCCGACGCGGTCGCGGGCTTGTCGGTGGGCGCATATGGCGCGGCGGTCGCGGCTGACGCCATTGATTTCAACGACGCCCTGCTTCTCCTGCAACTACGCGCGCAACTCATGGAACGCGCTTATCCGCATGGTTACGGCATGCTCGCGGTGTCAGGCTTGAGCGAGCGCGAAGTCGACGCCGTCATTGCCCGTACGAATGCAAAGGCGGCATTCATTGCGAATCTCAATGCGCCGCGGCAGATCGTGGTGGCCGGCGCCGACGGCGATCTCGACCTCGTGCGGCAGCAAGCGCTGCAAGCAGGCGCGCGCAAAGCCGAGCGCCTCGCGGTAAGCGTGCCGTCACACTGCGTCCTTCTGGACGATGCCGCCCGCGAACTCACCGAAGCTGCGTCGAAGGTCGAATTCAGGACGCCGTCGATTCCGTACATCGGCAATCGCGGAGCGCGTCCGTTGCGTCAGGCCGATGCAGTGCGCCTGGACCTTGCGACGAACCTGCGTTACCCCGTTCGATGGCACGATTCGACCGTCGTGCTGAGCGAACTCGGCGCGCAAGTTTTCGTGGAGATGCCGCCGGGACGCACGCTCACGCAACTCGCCGACGAAGCGTTGCCGGGCATCGCAAAGGTCGCTGTCGAACAGCGGCCGATGACAACCTCAGCGGCCCTGATCAAGGCGCGCGCCGTAGACTGAAGTGAACGGACACGACACGCGCGCTTGTTATAATCGTCTCACCCGGAGAACAAGAACTAACAACCACAACCGCGCCCACGTTCTCTCAATGACCAAAAACGATCGTCTGCGTGTCCTTGCCGAAGCTTTGCGCGAGCAGAGCGTGATGCGTCTTCGCGATGCCGCGACCTTGCTCGATGTATCGGAGATGACGGTTCGCCGCGACATCTCGTCGAGCCCGGGGACATTCACTTATCTCGGCGGTTATATCGTCCGCGCGTCGGACGTGCCCAATGGATCAGGCTATACCATCGACGAAGAGAAGGATCACTTCGCGCAGGCCAAGGCGGATGCGTCTGCGGTCGCCGCGCGTTTGCTCGTGGACAGCGAGACGGTTTTCATCGATTGCGGGACGACGCTGACCACCCTCGCGCGGCTGATTCCCGCCGACATGCATCTGACGGTCGTGTGTTATTCGCTCAATGTCGCCGAGATTTTGCGGCGCAAGGCCAACGTACGGATGATCTTGCTGGGCGGCGTGTATGCGCCGTCATCGGATTCATTTTCCAGCGATGAAAGCATCGAGACGCTGAAACGCATGGGAATCAACAAGGCGTTCATATCGGCGGGTGGGGTCGACGACACGCGTGGCGTCACGTGCTGGAATTTCCATGAAGTCGCGATCAAACAGGCCGCGATGGAAAGCGCGGTCGAACGGCATCTTGTCGTCGATGCCAGCAAGCTGGGGAAAGTCAAGGCACTGCGGTTCTCTCAACTCGACAAGTTCGATTCCGTGATCACGGAGAAGGGAATGAGCCCGAAAGCGTGAGTGGCATGGATTAAATACGCTGCAGTAACGCCGCCGCAAAAAAGTCAGTCGCGCGGCGCACGCGTGCCGGTACGAACCGGCGTTTTGGCCAGATGAGGCTGACGTCCCTGGCGTCGCCAATGAAGTCCTCCAGGATCGTGATGACGTCCGGATGGTCGAGTTCATCGGCGAGAGAAACTTTCGCGAACAGGCCAATTCCAACGCCTTCCAGCACACCGGACCGGATCGTTTCGACACTATTGGATGAAAGGTTGCCGCGAACGGCCACGCTGAACCGGCCTTCCGGTCCGACGAATGGCCAGTTTGCCGACTCGATCAGGCCGCCGTATAAAAGGCAATTGTGATCGACGAGTTCGGCAGGAGTCTTCGGTATCCCGCGTTGCTCGAAGTAGCGCCGTGATCCGACACATACGAGCGGCGTCGTGGTCACGCGCCGGACAACCGCATCAGGTTCATCGACGGGACCTACCCGGATCGCCAGGTCGATCCGGTCCTGCACCATATCGCGCACGAAGTCCGACAGAACGAGATCGACCTGAAGGCCGGGATTGAGCGCCAACAACTCAGGTATGAGCGGAAGAATGTGAAGGCGTCCGAAGGTCGAGGACGTCGCGATCCTGATCATTCCCGAGACATTGAGCGTGCTGCTTTTCAGCTCGCTGTCGGCTTCATCCATCTCTTCAATCAGCGGTTTCGTCCGGTCGTAGTAGCGCTGCCCTTGATCCGTCAGCGTGACGCTGCGCGTGCTGCGGTTGAACAGCATCACGCCGAGACGCTTCTCCAGCGCTCCAACGGCCTTGCTGACGGCCGACTGCGAATCACCGGTCCTGCGGGCTGCCGCGGAAAAGCCGCCTGCTTCAACCACGGCGATAAACGCATCCACTTCGTGAAACCGGTCCATTGCATTCCCTTCGACTGACCCATTCGAACAGAGAATAGATCTTATGAAAAATATGCGGATTATCATTCGCCGCGAGGGGAATTATGCTGGTTTTGTCAATCACGCACAGAACAGAAGGTCTCCATGTCCACTCTTACAGACAAGATTGCCGTGATCAGCGGCGGAACGACCGGTATCGGATTAGCGATTGCCCAGCGGTTTGTCGCAGAAGGCGCGCACGTCTTCATCTTCGGCCGCCGGCAGGCACAGCTCGACGAAGCCGCCAAACTCATTGGGCGCAACGTCACCGCCATCCAGGCCGATGTCACGAACGTCGATGACCTGGACCGCGTCGCTGCATTGGTCAAGAAAGAAAAAGGCATCGTCGATATCGTCGTTTCGAATGCGGGCTTAACAGAGCAGGCTTCCATCGATACCCTAACGCCCGAACACTTCGACAAGACTTTCAACCTCAACGCCCGCGCCCCGGTTTTCCTCGTGCAGAAGCTGCTGCCCCTGATGACGGGCGGCGGATCGATCGTGCTGGTTTCGTCGGCGATGCACGGCATGGGCATTCCCGGACACACCGCGTATGCGGCGACCAAGGCGGCGTTGCGATCCTACGCCCGCACGTGGGCCGCCGAATTCAAGGATCGCGGCATTCGCGTCAATACGCTGAGCCCGGGCGTCACCGACACGCCGATTCTCGATTCCCAGGCGAAGTCGCCCGAAGAGCGCGAAGCGCTGGTGAGGATGTACCTGAACATGATCCCGCTTGGCCGGCTTGCACGTGCCGATGAGATGGCCAGTGCGGCGCTGTTCCTCGCTTCCGTTCAGAGTTCCTACATGACCGGTGCGGACCTGATGGACGACGGTGGCGTCGGCCAGGTCTGAGATCCGTTCAACTATCAAAGGAGAGATCAATGAACTACGCAATCATCGGGCTTGGCAAGATCGGCACGGCCATCGCCCAGGCTTTTGCCCGTCAGGGCATCGAAGTAGCAGTGGCAGGCAGGCGGCCGCTGGACGTGCTCGCTGCAAAAATCGGCCCGTCGCTCGTCGCGCAGCGAATCGAGGACGCGGTGAAGGCCGACGTGGTTATCCTGGCCGTGCCCTTCGGTACGCATCAGGACATTGGACGGACGGCGGGAAGCTGGGAAGGAAAGATCGTGATCGATGCAACCAATGCCTACGATGTCCCACCGGAAGAGTTGGGCGGCCTGCCGTCGACCGCCGCTGTTGCGAAGGCGTTTCCGGGAGCGAAGCTGGTGAAGGCGTTCAACCATTTGCCGGCGGGTGTGCTGGCGCAAGGACCGACGCCGCCTCAAGGCGGACGGCGGGTCGTGTTCGTCGCAGGCGATGACGACGCGGCCAGCGCGTCGGTGGCGAAGCTGGTAGACCGGCTTGGGTTTGCACCGATCGAACTCGGGAAGATCGGCGAAGGCGGCCTGCTCATCCAGGCAAGGGGCCGCACGTGGGCCCACTTGATTTTTCAGGATCTGGTCAAGTTCGAGTGATGAAGGGTACGCGGTTTTACCTTGCGCGCCTGCCCAACGCAAACAACGTCCCGGCGACCAGAATAAACGCGCCGATAATCACCTTCTGCCAGGTACTCGGCACGCCGACCAGAATCAGCACGCTGTTGATAAGCGTCACGAGCACCACGCCCAACAGCGTGCCAACAACCGTACCCGTCCCGCCGGTAATCCTCGCCCCGCCTAGAATCACCGCGGCGATCACATCCAGCTCCGTGCCCACCAGATCAAACGGATTCGCCAATCGATTGGTCGATACGTGCAGAATCCCCGCGATCCCTGCCAGCATCCCCGTGTATCCGAACACGAACAAATGAATTGAGCGCAGGTTGTAGCCGAGCCGCTCGGCGATCGGCAAGCTTCCGCCCATTGCGTACACGCCGCGTCCCATCATCGTTCGATTCAGCAGCCACCACGTCACGACCGCTGCCACAAACAACGCAATCACCGATACCGGCAACACCGCGCGAAGGCCATCGTTCGTGTGATAGAAAAAGAGCGGCAAACGCCCGAAGCTATCCATGCTGTGCGGGATGTTCATGAAGAACTGCGTTCCCACGAACGTCAGCAACAGGCCGCGAT
Organism: Burkholderia sp. PAMC 28687; assembly: GCF_001577465.1. Lineage (NCBI taxonomy): Bacteria > Pseudomonadati > Pseudomonadota > Betaproteobacteria > Burkholderiales > Burkholderiaceae > Burkholderia > Burkholderia sp. PAMC 28687. Next base: position 345,889 of record NZ_CP014506.1, on the reverse strand, counting down.
ACAGGTACTGCGTGCCGATCGTCACGATCAGCGAAGGCGCTTTCAGCCGATGCACGAGCACGCCGTTGATCAACCCCAGCAACACGCCGCCGAGCGCGCCACATAAAAGAATCAGCGCAAACGGCGCATCCGGCCACCACGCAAACACGGCCTTGGTGATGGAGTACATCGTGAAAGCGGCAATCGCGGTGAACGACACATCGATCCCGCCCGACGCCAGCACCACGAGCGTCCCCAGCGCAAACAACGACACGGTCGTGCCCGAGTGCAGCAAATCGAAGATGGTCGCGAACTGGAAGAAGCGCGGGTTCAGCGTGCCGACCACAAGACACGTGATGATGATCAGCCCGAGCGTGAACCACTCCGGATTGCGCACCAGCCGCGCGGTAAAGCTCAACTGCCGCACTCGGGGTGCGACTTCGGCCAATGGCGGCTTGATCTGCGATGTCTGAGCAACGCGATGAATTGACTCGCTCATGCTGCCTCTGAAAGTAGTGCGTGATAAAGATCGGCCTCGGTCAAGTCTTCGGCTCTGTACTCGTCCGATACACGCCCTTTCTTCATCATCAGGATCCGGTCGGAATTCTGCAGCAACTCGGGCAGGTCGTCGCTGATCAGAATGATGCCAATGCCCTGCTCCGCCAGCCGCTGCATGATGCGATAAATGATGTCCTTCGATCCCACGTCCACGCCAACGGTCGGTCCATGCAGGATCAGAACGCGTGGATCGATGGCAAGCCATCGCCCGATCAATACACGTTGCTGGTTGCCGCCCGAAAGCGATTGCACGGGTTTGTCCACGTCGGGCGTTGCAATCTGCAAGTCCTTCACGGTGCGTTCGGCAAGTTCACGGGCGCGCTTTTTGTCGACTTGTCCGAAGCGGTCGCGCAAGCTCGAAATCAACGCGGTGATGACGTTGTCGCGAATGGACTTGTCGAGGAAAAGCCCTTCGTTCAGGCGGTCTTCCGGCACATAACCTATGCGTTGCCACTTGGCATCGGACGGCGTTTTGAGCCGCACGATGGAACCATCCAGCGTCACCGTCCCGCTGTCCGCGGGTGCGACGCCCGCAAGCGCCCGCGCGAGTTCGTTGCGCCCGGAATCGAGCAGACCGGTCACGCCGAGAATTTCTCCGCGATGCAGCGAGAACGTGACATCGGCGAACTGGCGCGAACGCGACAGGCTCTTTACATCGAGCACGATCTCACGGCCGTCCATGACCTCGGCCTTCCTGTAGCGCTCGTTCGATAGCTGCTTGCCCGTCATCAACTCGCCAATCTGCGCCTTCGTATAATTTTCGATAGGACCCTGCGCCATCTTCTGGCCGTCGCGCAACACGATCACTTCGCCGCCGATTGCGTAGCACTCGTCCAGCTTGTGACTCACGAACAGCACCGCGACGCCGTCGGCGCGCAGTTTTGCGAGCACCGCGATCAGGTTATCGACTTCCTTTTGCGTAAGCGATGTCGTGGGTTCATCCATGATGACGAACTTCGCTTCGCTCGCGATCGCGCGTGCAATAGCCACGAGCTGCCGCGTCGCCAACGGCAATTGTTCGACCAACGTCGCCTGGAAATCGGCATCGCCGGGAAGGCCTACTGCTTCCAGCGCACGCGCCGCCGTGCGTGCCAGTGCCTTGCGATCAAACGTCCGCGCAAGGCGTCCGCCATGCGCCGCGAGTTCCGAAGTCAGGCCCACGTTCTCCGCCACGCTCATGTTCGGCAGCAGCGAAAGATCCTGATACACGGTTTCGATACCCGCCGACAACGCCGCGAGCGGTGCGAGCCGCGCATGCCGTGCGCCTTCGATGACAAGCTCACCCTGATCGGGCGGTTGCGCACCGGAGATGATCTTGATCAACGTGCTCTTGCCGCAGCCGTTCTCGCCGAGCAGGTGATAGATCTGCCCGCGCTCGAAAGAAAGGCTCACGCCACGCAGCGCATACACGCCGGTAAAGCGCTTATGGATATCGACGACTTCAAGAAGCGGCACTGTACTCATCACTGAACCTTCAACCCTTTCAAGCTTCCTGATGACAGCGTGCATGGCGCCCTTCGGGACACCGTGCACGCCTTGCGTCCTGCCAGCCAAGATCAGAACGGATACTGCTTGTAGTTGGTCTTGTCGACATCAACCCAGCCCGTTCCCCGCACGATGATGCCCTTGCCCGGACCCTTGCTCACGGTGACCTTGTTGTATCCGACGATACCCAGGTCCGCGCCGTTCTCGACTGTCTTGCCATCCACGAGCATCTTCGCGACCTTGTTCATCGCGATACCCGCAAGCTTCGGATCCCAGAACGCAATGCCGTTGACCGCGCCGCTTTCAAGGAACTTGCCGGCTTCGGTCGGCAGGCCCGTGCCGTACACGCAGATCTTGCCGACCTTGCCCGCCTCTTCCACCGCACGGCCAATGCCAATCACATCCAGCGACGACGACCCTTGGAAGCCGGTCAGGTCAGGGTGCTTGCGCAGCACTTCCTTCGCGACCTGATAAGCACGTTCGCCGTCGTTATTGGTTTCGAGTTTCGGCTCGACGAGGTCCATCTTCGGGTACTTCTGCTTCGCATTGCCAATACCGCCATCCGCCCACTGGACCTGCGAACGGCTGCCGAGAGAACCGACCAGCACCGCCCATTTGCCTTGCGAACCCATGCACTTCGCCAGACGTTCGTTCAGGCCCGCGCCATACGCGGTGTTGTCGAACGCTTCGATATCGACCATCGTGTTCTTGGCGTTGTCGGCTTCATGCGTGACGACCTTGATGCCGCGATCCATCGCCTTCTTCAGCGCCGGTTCGAGCGTCGGCGGGTCGTAGGGAACGACCGCGATCGCCGTGACCTTCTTCGCGATCAAGTCTTCGATGATCTTCAGTTGCTGCGCGGCGTCCGCGCGTCCCGGACCGGTCTGATACGCGTTCACGCCGGGATTGTCCTTGGCGAATTCCTTCACGCCGTCGTCCATCCGGTTGAACCAGTTGATACCCGTGACCTTCACCACCGTGACGATGGTTTCGTTGGTCGCGGCGTGGGCCGCGGCAATGATGCCGCCAGTCAGCGTGACAGCAGCGAGTGCGATGGCAATGCGATTGAGTTTCATGCGTTTGTCTCCGTTATGGTTTGTATGTACAGCACATGAGATGAATCGAAAATTCAGGCGGCGGGCGGTTTCGGCACTTTGATCACGGGCGCCGCGCCGCCCAGTCCGAAGATCGCGCGCACGCGTTCTCCGCCGGCGAGCGCCAGCGATGCCAGCAGCAGGAAACCCCAGGCGCAATCGCCGAAGAACTGCGACACGCCGAGCAAATTAAAGAGACTCGATAAAAACTGCAGCACGGTCGCGGCCAGGAACACGCACACGATGCGCCCATATCCGCCCGCCGGATTCACGCCGCCCATCACCGCAATCAGGATCGCGATCAGCAGGTACGAGTTGCCGTAATCCCATTTCGCGCTCGAGGTATGCGTCGCGCTGATCAATCCCGCAAGCGATGCCAGCACGCCGCACATGCCGTACGTGAGAATCAGCATACGGTCACGCGGAATGCCTGCGTAGAACGCAGCTTTCGGATTCGTGCCCATCAGATAGAGACGCAGGCCGAACGGCGTGCGCTTGAGCAACCAGCCGAGCAACAAAACGGTTGCCACGAAGATCCAGAGCGATATGGGTACTTCCAGGAAGGTGCCGTTGCCGATCGCTGAAAGCGCATCGAGATATTCGACGCGCACCGACGCGCCGTTGCTGAGCACGACGGCAATTCCGGTAAACAACAACGACGTACCCAGCGTGCAAAGAATCGGCGTGAGTTTCAGGCGCGCGATGATCACGCCGTTCATCAATCCGCCGATCAAACCGAGCGCCACCGTGATCGCGCAGAATACGGCTGTGTAAAGCACGGGCGAGTTGTCGGCGGAGATGAACATGGGCAGCAACAGCGCCGCGACCATGCCCGAAAGATTGGCGAGCGCCACGCCCGACAAGTCGATACCGCCATTGCCCGATACCATCGAAAGCATGATGCCGAGCGCGAGCAGGCCGAGCTCGGGCAACTGGCTGCCCATCGACTGGAGGTTGTCGATATCGACGAACTGTCCGTGCGATAAAACCGTCGCAACGATCACGACCAGCAGGTTCACCGCGACCAGGAAATTCAGTTGCCGGTCAGCGAGCAATTTCGATGCAAACATCCAGACGCTCCTCGGTTCAGGAATGTTGAGCTGGTTCGCCGAGTACGGCGTGGATCTCGGCGAGCTTCGGCATGGACGGTGCAGTACCCGCACGCGTGACCGACAGGCTTGCGAGCGCGCAGCCGAAACGTACGGCGTCGAGCGCGCTTTCGCCGCGTGCGAGCGCCGCGGCAAAACCGCCGGTGAAGCCGTCGCCGGCGCCCGCGGTTTCGACCACACGGCCGCAGTTGAACGCCGGCACCAGCACCGATTCCTTCGATGTATGCAGCAACGCGCCCGCTTCTCCCAACGTCACGATCACGGCTTTCACGCCTTTGCCGAGCAGGACGTCGGCGGCTTTGCGTGCATCGTCGACTGAGGCGATTTCAACGCTGGTCAGCGCTGTCGCTTCGGTTTCGTTCGGCGTGATGTAGTCGCACAGCGGGAAGATGTCGTCATCGAGCGTGAACGCGGGCGCCGGATTGAACACGGTCGTCACGCCATGACGATGCGCGATTTCAAGTCCGCGCTTCGCCGCCGCAACAGGTTGTTCGAGTTGCGTGACGAAGACCGCGGCAGATGCAATATCGGCCTCGATAGCGTCCACGTCTTCCGGGCACAAATGTCCAGCCGCGCCCGACGCCACGATGATAGCGTTGCCGCCGGTGACGTCATCCACGAAGATATGCGCCGCGCCGGTTGCCACGCCATCCGTCGACGTGGCGCGCGCCGTGATGCCTTCCGCAGCCCACGTCGAGCGCGCGATTTCGCCGAACGCATCCGCGCCGAGACGGGTGCAGAAGATCACGTCGGCGCCCGCGCGTGCAGCCGCCACCGCCTGATTGGAACCCTTGCCGCCGGGCCCCATCGCGAATGCCGTTCCGGCGATGGTCTCGCCCAGGAGCGGCATGCGCGCGGCGCGAAACGTCAGGTCCGTCACATAGATGCCGAGAATGACGACGCTGCGGCTCATTTCTCATTCCCCGACGGTGCATCGGGCGCAAGGTTCACGCCCTTCTTGAAGATGAAGCAACCATAACCGCGCCCTTCGCCGGTCGCGATCACGCAATACGCTTGTTTCGCGCGCTCATAAAACGCAAACCGTTCGATTGAAGCAAACGGCGTCGTCTTTCCTTCGGCGGCATCGACTTCAGTCTGTGCTTCGCGTTGAACGGCGGGGAGCGCGTTTGCATCGCCGACAACTTCCATGCGCTCGGCCGGATGATCGACAAAACTATCCAGCGGGAACACCGACAGCACCGCGCGGATCGCACGCGGCGCATCCACGCCATCGAGCCGCAGCACGTGGCCGAGGACGGTCTGGCGCGCGACGGAATCGGCGGGGAAGTTTGCATCGCAGATCACGACTTCATCGCCGTGACCCATGGCGCACAGCGCATGCAGGATGTCGGCGTTCAGCAGCGGATCGAGGTTCTTGAGCATTGTGTCTCCTTCAGTTGAGCGGCCCCGCTGTCGTGCGGGGTCAAGCGCTCAGATTCTATTTCTTCTGCTTCCGCTGCGTTTCAATCCCCGTACGGAATCCAGATATTCTTCACCTGCACGGCTTGTCTCAGGAACGGCAAGCCTTCGGAAACGTCGGCATCGAACCAGTCGAACACGCGGCCGTGATCCACGAACGTGCGCTTCAGGTTGCCGATGGATTCACGCTCCACCATCGCCGATAAATCCGCGCCGCCGAAGGACCAGACGGCATCGACATCGTCGTGTTTCGCAAGCGTCGACGCCAGCGGCTTGCGCTCGCCCGTGATGATATTCAGCGCGCCAGCGGGCACATCCGATGTCTCGACCACCTGATAGAAGTCCGTGGCCATCAGCGGGCAGGTTTCGCTCGGCACCGCGACCACACGATTGCCCAATGCGAGCGCCGGTGCGATCAACGAAACGAGGCCCAGCAACGGCGCTTCATCCGGACACACCACGCCGATCACGCCGAGCGGTTCGTGCATGGCGAGCGCCACGCCCTTGAGCGGCGGCGAATGCACGGCGCCGTCGAACTTGTCGGCCCACGCGCCATAGGTGAACAAGCGCGTGATCGATGCTTCGACTTCGCGCTCGGCCTGGGCCGGAGAGATGCCGGTTCGCGCAACCAGTTGCCGTGCAAATTCCTCCGCACGCGCCGACAGATTTTCCGCGAGGTAATACAGCACTTGCGCGCGATTATGCGTGCTGGCCTGCGACCATTTTGCGGCGCCGCGCGCTGCCGCAACTGCGTTGCGCACGTCCTTGCGGCTGCCTTCCCCCACCTCGCCGACGATGCTCCCCGACGGTGCAAACACGAGCCGCGTGTAACCGCTGTCCGGCCGAACCTGCTTTCCGCCGACGAACATCTTCGCCGTGCGATCCAGCGCGCTGACATTGGATTCGGCCACTGAAGTGGACGCTGCAGGCGCACTAGACGCCGACGAACGAACGGCCAGCTTAGACCACGCACGCGGCTTCAGGTACTCGTAAATCCCCTCGCGTCCGCCTTCGCGGCCGAAGCCCGATTCGCGATATCCGCCGAAGCCGACGCCGGCATCGAATAGATTGGTTGCGTTGATCCAGACCACGCCGCATTCCAGGCGCGGCGCAATGTCCAGCGCACGGCCAATGGTCTCGCTCCATACACTCGCAGCGAGTCCATAGCGGGAATGGTTCGCGAGCGCGACGGCTTCATCGGGCGTGCGGAAACTCATGGTCACGAGCACCGGCCCGAAGATCTCGTCCTGCGCAAGCGTGGACGCGGGCGCGACATTCGTCACCAGCGTCGGTGGATAAAACGCGCCCTGCTCCGGCATCTGCAGCGCCTTGGGCTGATGAATCACGCAGCCCTCTGCAACGCCGCGCGCAACGAGCGACTGAATGCGTTCGAGCTGCACGGTATCGACGATCGCGCCCATGTCGATGCCCTTGTCGAGCGACGGCCCGACCCGCAGCGTATCCATGCGCCGCTTCAGCTTGTCGATAAAACGCTTCTCCACGCCTTCCTGCACGAGCAAGCGCGAACCCGCGCAGCACACTTGTCCCTGGTTGAACCAGATTGCATCGACGACACCTTCCACTGCGCTGTCGAGATCGGCGTCATCGAAAACGATGAACGGCGACTTGCCGCCCAGTTCCAGCGTCAACGACTTGCCCGAGCCTGCCGTCGCCACACGAATCTGCTTGCCGACTTCCGTTGAACCCGTAAAGGCAATCTTCGCGATGCGCGGATGATCGACCAGCGCGGCGCCGGTTCGTCCGTCGCCGGTGACGACGTTCAGCACGCCCGCAGGCAATCCCGCACGCGCCGCCAGTTCGGCGAACAGCAACGCGGTCAGCGGCGTGTATTCGGCCGGCTTCAGCACCACGCAGTTGCCGAGGGCGAGCGCCGGTGCAATCTTCCACGAGAGCATCAGCAGCGGGAAATTCCACGGCACGATCTGCCCGATCACACCCAGCGGCGCCCAGTCGGCGAACTCGCGATCCTGCAATTGCGCCCAGCCTGCGTGATGCAGGAAATGGCGGGCTACGAGCGGTATGTCGATGTCGCGCGATTCGCGGATCGGCTTGCCGTTATCGAGCGATTCGAGCACGGAAAAAAGGCGCGCGTTGCGCTGGACCATTCGCGACAGCGCATACAAATGACGCGCACGGCCGGCGCCACCAAGCGCTTGCCACGCTGGCAACGCCCGGTGCGCGGCGTCGACTGCTGCGTCCACATCGGACTGATCGCCTTGCGCAATGCTCGAAAGCACCCGCCCGGTAGCAGGCTCCGAAGAATCGAACCGCTCGCCGGCCAAGGGCTCACGAAAAGCGCCATCGATGAAATGACCAAAACCGTTGGTGTGTTGATCCAGCCAGGCGCGCGCGGCGCCGTCGTCTTCCGGTGCAGGTCCGTAATCCATCGAGGAGAAATAGTCGGCTACGCTCATTGGGAGCTCGTGTAAGAGAGTGATGCGAAAAATTCAGGCGACAGGATGCCGATGAAAAGCGGAATAGCGACCGGTGACGTGATGTTCGAGCTGCCGTTCGATATCGGCGAGCAGACTCGACGCGCCAATGCGAAACAACTCCGGTTCGAGCCATTCGCGGCCGAGTTCCTCTTTCATCAGGATCTGGTATTCGAGCACCGACTTGGCCGTCGACACGCCGCCCGCAGGCTTGAAGCCGATCATCACGCCCGTGCGTTCGAGGTATTCGCGGATCATGCGGACCATCACGAGCGAAACGTCGAGCGTGGCGTTCACGCCTTCCTTGCCCGTCGATGTCTTGATGAAATCGGCGCCGGCCATCATGCAGACCATCGACGCCTTGGCGATATTCGACAGCGTGCGGATATCGCCCGTCGCGAGAATCGCCTTGATATGCGCCGGGCCGCAAGCCGCGCGGAAGTCGCGCATTTCGTCGTAAAGCGCTTGCCAGTTGCCGGTCAGCACATGTTCGCGCGTGACGACAATATCGATCTCCGCCGCGCCGTCTTTCACAGACGCCTCGATTTCCTTCAGCTTCAGCGGATGCGGGATCAGCCCGGCAGGAAAACCTGTGGATACCGCCGCGACCGGAATGCCGCTGCCGGCAAGCGCCGCGACAGCGGTCGCAACGAAACGGTGGTACACGCAGACCGCGCCGGTCTTGATGGAACCGGGCGGCATGCCGAGCGATTCGAGCAGGTCATCGCGAACCGGACGGCGCGCTTTCGCACACAGCCGTTCGACGCGTGAGGCGGTATCGTCGCCATTGAGCGTGGTCAGATCGATGCAGGTGACGGCTTTCAGAAGCCACGCGGCCTGCGCATCCTTCTTCACGGCGCGGCGCGTGCCGAGCGTGCCGACTCGCCGGCCCACGGCCGACTGGTTGACGCGCAAGCCGTCTATCCACGAGAGATCCAGGGGCACGCCGGGATTGCGTTCGGCATGAACGGCGGGCGGTTTGCCGCGCAAGGGGACAACGGATTGAGAAGCGACGTCGAGCATGAGTAGGGCCGGTTGTGCAACGCACAACATTTTCCGGTTAATCGATAGAGCATTCTAACATTCTATTGTTACGATCGTAACATCGGGGATTACGCCTACGCCCGCGAAAAGACATTCAGCATTGCGCGCCAGCAACCCACTGAAATCCGCCAAAAGTCATCAATACGGTTCTCACGGTTAGAATCGCGTACTGAGCCGGAATTGTCATAAGTTGATGCACATCGACAATGCCGCCGCTGCCGCCGAGGAGAGTTTGATGGACGCATTGCCACCAGAAGAAACCATCCGCAGCGCCGTCGACCGGTCGGTAAGCCGCTTGCGCCTGCAGCACGAACTTGCCGTGCAGTTCGCGACATCCGTCCTGCGCGTGCACAACGCCGACGCGTTGCTCGATGAAGCGTGCAAGGCGGTATCGGCGGGATTGCATTCTCGCTTTGTCAAAGTGCTGCGCTATCAGCCGGAAAGCCAGACCTTCGTGCTGGAAGCAGGCGTGGGCTGGGACCCGGCGGATATCGGCACGACAGAACTCGGCGCCGACGACGCCAGCCCCGCAGGCCACGCGTTCACGAGCGGACGGCCGGTGTTGTCGAATCACCTCGGCGCCGAACACCGTTTTCGCACGCCCGAATTGCTGACGCGCCACGGCATCAAGCGCGCGATCAACGTGCCCATTCGCGGCATTCCGGAAACCTACGGCGTGCTGGAAGCCGACAGTTCCGACGACGAAGACTTCAGCGAAACCGATATCGTTTTCCTGGAAGGCATCGCGAACGTCATCTCGATGAGCCGCGAACGCCTCATGGCGGAATCGCAGACAGACGCCAACGAGCTCTTCTCCACCAGCGTACTGAACGCGAGCGTCGATTGCATTCAGGTGTTGTCGGTCGAGGGCGGGATCGAGTTCATGAACGACAACGGACTCACCGCGCTGAAAATCGATGACTTCGCTGAGATTGGCGGGATGCATTGCATCGACTTGTGGCCCGAGGATCAGCGGACCAAGGTCCTGCACGCGCTGGAGACGGCGGTGAATGGAGACCCCACGCGCTTCGAAGGCCCCTGTCCGACCTGCGCCGGCGATGCGCGCTGGTGGGATGTATCGGTGGCGCCGATTCGCGACCCCGACGACCAGGTCAAACGCGTCGTGCTCACCATGCGCGACGTGACCGAGCGGCACGAAAACGAGGAGAAGCTTGCCGCGCTGGTATCGAGCCAGGAAATCCAGTTGGGCAACTCCGCGCTGATGATGAAGGAAGTGCATCACCGCGTGCGCAACAGCCTGCAGCTCGTGCAGACGCTGCTCGCGTTGCAGGCGAATCTAGCCGGCGACAAATCCGTCGCCGTGCATTTGCAAGCCGCCGCCACGCGTGTGCGCACGGTCGGCTCCGTGCATCACCGGCTTTATCAGGACGACGGGGCCGAAGCCACGGACGCAACAAGTTACCTGCGCGGACTCACCTCGGACCTGGCTGACCTGGCTGCAGGGCGCGAGGTTACGCTGGAAGGCGAATCCATCGTGCTGCCGGCCGCACGGCTCGCCCCGCTTGGGCTTGTCACCGCAGAACTCGTAACCAATGCGCTCAAGTACGGCCGCGGCAAGGTGCGCGTCAAGCTGGAGCGCGCAAACGACGCGCTGCTGCTCGCGGTCGAAGACGAAGGCGACGGTTTTCCAAACGACTTTCCGAAACCGCAGGGCACGGGGCTTGGCATGCGGCTTGTGACGACATATGCCGGCAAGGGCATAGGCTCGGTGACGGTCGACCGGGACGTGCCTTATAGCCGGATCGTGGTGAGATTCGCGCCAGGCTGAAGCACGATGTTAGCAAGGCGCTTCAGCAGAAGCGCCTTATCCAGAATTACGGCCTCAATGGATCACTCAACATAATCGGCCACCATAATCGGCCACTCATTCTCTGAATTAATCAGACATACAAATCGATACAGCACGCGGATTTTCCGGGTGTTAAGCTAAACCGAACACACCGTTGTGTTGCCGTTGCGCATTCCCAAGAAGATTGTTTTACCGGTCTGCAGCCCGGGCGGTGAGCCTTACCGTTCAGCATCTGCTCACGACAATTCCCTTTGAATCAGTCCAGCCGGATACGTGCCCATGACAGAGATCAGCACCCAGGAAAGCAAGCCATCAGGTGAGTCGCGGACAAAGATTCTAATGTGTCCTTTCACGAATTACACCAACCGCTATATCGAGATTCAGAAAAGTCTATTCACCGAGATGGGTTACGACGTCATGCCCCTTTCCGTAAGGGGCTTGCTGCGGGGCGGATTCGTTCAGTTATTCAAACCCGAGAACGTCCTGGTGTTTCACTGGCTTGAGTATCGGCCGTTCAAGCGCGAGAAAGGCCGTGCTCAGTTCAGTATTTCAGGCAGCCTGCTTTTCGCTTTCTATTGCGCGCTGATCACAATTGCCAGAGCGAAGACGGTGTACTTCGTGCACGACCATATAGTCCACGATACAACCGGCTTCAACCGGCGCCTCGCCAGCCGTGTGATGTCGTTCATTCGCGGTCTCGCCGATTTCCGTGTGGTTCACGCGCCGAACTTCGAGGACAAATACAAGGCCACGTACTTGCCCCATCCTCTCTACTGGGATTCGCCGGGTCAGCCGCCTACCGTGCCGAAGAAGGAAAGCGGCAAACCCTTGTTCTCGCTGCTTGGCGTAATCCGCCCGTACAAACAGATCGACGCCGTGCTGGAGAACTGGCCAAGCGAATGCAATCTGCAGATCGCGGGTCTGGGCACCGAGGCGTATCTCGCGACGCTCAACGAGATCCTTGACCGGCGTTCGCTGCGCGGCACCGTGAATCTCGATGCCAAGTTCCTCTCGGACGCCGAGTTCGCGCAAAACGTGGTGAATACGGATGTGATCATCCTGCCGCACGCAGCCGACTCCATGCTGGTGAGCGGCGCGTTTTTCGAAGCGATCGGACGCGTGCCGCTAGTGATCTCGCGCTCGACGCCCTTCATGAAATGGGCAGCCGGCAAGTTCGACAACGTTCATCTCTTCGATGACATCAGCGAGCTTCCGGGCATCGTGCGCTCGATCAGCGAGACGTGGCCGGCAGCAGCATCGAGTTCGGCCAACTCCCTCGCCACCGATGAATTCGGCTGGCGCGCATGCCGCCGGCGCTATGAGCAGTTCTTCGAGTCGGTCGTGGGGCGGCGGAAGGTGGTTGAAGAGGCGGTGGTGGAGTAAGGCGCAGCTTTGCGGCGACTAGATGATGTTCTTCCGCCGCAACCCGTCGATCGTCTGCGCCTGCACTCCCCAGTCGCGAAGAATCTCTTCGCTGTGCTGCCCGGCACTCGCCGGCCCCGCGTTCACCTGCGGCGCGGTCCGGCTGAAGCGCGGCGCCGGTGCCGGTTGCGTCACCCCATCGACTTCTATGAATGTCTCGCGCGCCCGGTTATGCGCGTGCGACGGCGCTTCGTCCATATCCAGGACAGGCGCGAAACACACATCGGTCCCTTCCATCAGATCGCACCACGCTTGCCGTGGTTTCGTTGCGAAGATGGCCGAGATCTTCGTTTTCAGCTCCGGCCATCTGCTGCGGTCCATGTGGTTGTCGAAGGCGGGATCGTGGATATTGCACAGCTTGAGCAGCAACGCGTAAAACTGCGGCTCGATCGATCCCACCGATACAAACTTCCCGTCCGCACACGCATACGTGTTGTAGAAATGCGCGCCGCCGGCGAGCATGGCCGAGCCGCGTTCTCCCGTCCACGCGCCAAACGCCTTGTAGCCGTAGATCATCGCCCCGAGGAGCGCCGAACCTTCGACCATGGCGGCATCGATCACCTGCCCCTTGCCCGAGCCGCGCGCTTCCAGCAGCGCGCACACGACACCGAACGCGAGCATCATGCCGCCGCCGCCAAAGTCGCCCACGAGATTGAGCGGCGGCACCGGAGGCGCGTCGCCGTGGCCGATTTCGTGCAGCATGCCGCTCATCGCAATGTAGTTCAGGTCGTGCCCGGCGGCGTTCGCAAGCGGTCCGTCCTGGCCCCAGCCGGTCACGCGGCCATAAACAAGCCTGGGATTGCGCGCGAGACAGACGTCCGGCCCAAGTCCGAGCCGCTCCATCACGCCGGGACGAAAGCCTTCTATCAACCCATCGGCCTGGTCGATGAGATGCAGCGCCAGGTCGCGCGCCTCCGGCTCTTTCAGGTCCAGCGCGAGGGAACGGCGTCCGCGCGCCATCACGTCGAAACGGGTGCCTTGCATGGGATAGGGCGTCGGACCGTCCGTGGGCTTGCGGTCGATGCGGATCACTTCAGCGCCCATGTCGGCGAGCATCATTGCGGCGAACGGACACGGACCGAGCCCGACCATCTCGACAATGCGAAATCCCTTCAGCGGTCCGCTCATATTCCGCGCTCCGGGAGCGGCACGTAAATGACTAGCGATTTCATATCGGATTATCCTTGGCGCAAAGTACATGAGGAAGCGCATCAATCCAATAAACTCTACACCTCGAGCGGTCAAACAATCGGAGTCTGCCAATGCGTCTTCAGCCAATCAGGCACGCAAGCCTTTGCGCAGCATGCGTGCTTTTGTGTTTATCGGCTGGTGCTTGGGCTCAACAAGCCGCTAGCGGCACCCCCGCGCTGGCTGCGGCACTCAACATCACGCCGAACTTCGCCGGCGACGATCCCGTGGCCGTCAGGGACGCGCTTGTGCGCAAGCTCACGCCAGGAAAGGCGCGCACGTTCGCTCATCGGGTGGAAGATCTGGTCGGAACGGCGCTGCCCAGGACGCTCCACGATCCCGACGTGACCGATGCAAAGCTGAGCCGCGATCTCGCATTCGTGGTGCCGGCGCCGTATGGCATCAGGTATCGCTCGAAGATCCACGTCATGACCGTCGATGTGGACCTCTCCGACAGCGATCATCCGGACGCCATCGTGCTGAAAAAGACCATCATGGGACCGCGCGGGCGGAAACTGGTCGTTGCGGCGGAAGCGAAGGCGAAGGGGTATATCCAGAACGTCGACGTGATCGAACTCGACACCACCACGGGCAAACACAACAAGACCAGCGTGCGCGGGCGGTTCGGGTTATCGGAAGCGGCGTTCGAAGCGGCGGGCGACGGCGATCTCGCGCTCGTGCTGATCTGCCGCGTGGTGCCGCCTTACCTGACCGAGACCGTCGAGCATAGCGATCCGACCAACGAGGAACCCACCGACATCACCACGCGCACCGCGATGCTGCATGCGAATGTCGGCGAGGTCTGGCTGGTCAATCGCGAGAAGGGGGTCGTGCTGGCGAAGGGGCTGCATCTTGTCAAATAAGCGCGCGGCGTGACGCAACCACGTCCAGCAGGCATTCAACCAACAGGGACGCCGCCGGCGTCAGCGGACTATCGCGGCGCGTCACCAACCCAATCGCAATAGCCGGCGGCAAATCCGATATGGGCAGCACCGCAAGTCCATCGCCGACCCACGGATGATCGAGTAGCGGTGCGGGCAACGCCGCGACGGTGTCCGAGCCGCGCAGCAAACCGTGCGCGATCACAAAGCTCGGACATTCGATCACCCTCTTCGGCTCCGGCAAGCCACTGCCGGCAAAATAATCCAGCAGCTCGCGCGTCGAGCTTTCGGGCGATGGATTGAGCAGCCATTCGGCATCGACGAGTCCGGCAAGCGTCGTGCACCGCGCGAGCGGATGACCTTGGCGCGCGACGATCACCGATGGGCTCTCATACAACTCGATGTAATCGAACTCCGGCCCGAGCCGTTCCGGGTTGACGACGGCCACGACGAAATCCAGCGAACCGTCGCGCAAACGCGGCAACGCCACGCCCGGAAATCCCTCGATAAAACTCACCCGCGCATCCGGCATCTTCTCGCGGAAAGCACGAAACGCTTTCGGCAGAATCGATAACGCCGCGCTCGGCGTAATGGCCGCGGCAACGCTTCCGGACAGCTCGCCTTTCATGTGCGCGATATCGTCTTCAGCGCGGCGCATTTCGCTCGTCACCATCTGCCCACGAATCCTCAATTGCTGCCCGAACGCCGTGAGTTGCACGCCACGCGCCGTGCGCAAGACCAGCGGCACGCCGAGGTCCTGCTCCAGTTCCTTCAGCGCCTTGGTCAATGCAGCTTGCGAGAGATGCAGGCTGCGCGCCGCCGCCCGAATGCTGCCCTGTTCCGCGACCGTCAGGAATGCTCGCAATTGATGGTATTTCATCGACGTCCGTCTCAAATATCAAACGACAGATATGGGTTTCTACCGACAACCCAAAGTAGTCGCAAATTTAATTAGCTGTCTTCTGTTTTGCTCCCGGACTTTATATGCTTGACCGCCATTAGTCACCCGCCTTCAAGGAGCATGTCATGCTGTCAGTCGATCCCGTCGTTCCCGGCATTGCCGCCATTGCGCCGGAGTTCATCGCGGTGCGCAGGAAAATTCACGCGCATCCGGAACTCGCATTCGAGGAACGGGCGACCGGGGATCTCGTTGCCAGTTTGCTCGAGCAGTGGGGGTATGAGGTGACGCCTGGTGTCGGCAAAACGGGCGTGGTCGGCGTGCTCAAGCATGGCGGTGGCACGAAGCGCATCGGCCTGCGTGCGGACATGGATGCATTGCCTATCGAGGAAGCGACGGGGCTGCCCTACACGAGCGCCGTGCCGAAAACCATGCACGCGTGCGGCCACGACGGCCATACCGCCATGCTGTTGTGCGCCGCGCGCTACCTGGCGGAAAGCCGCCAGTTGTCGGGCACGCTCACGGTGATTTTCCAGCCCGCCGAGGAAAGCTACGGCGGCGCACGCGTGATGATGGAAGACGGACTTTTCGAGCGCTTTCCCTGCGATGCCATCTTCGGCCTGCACAACATGCCGGGCTTCGAAACAGGTTGCATGAGTTTCTGCACCGGACCTGCGATGGCATCGGCGGACCGGGCGACTATCGTGTTGCGCGGCCTCGGTGGACACGGCGCGCTTCCGCATCTTTCGCGCGATCCCATGCCGGCGGTGGGCGCGATCATCCTGGCCTTGCAGAGCATCGTTGCGCGGGAAGTCGATTCGCAGAAGTCCGCGGTGATCTCGGTGGGCAGTGTGAAGGCCGGCGATACCTTCAACGTCATCCCGCAAACCGCCGAGATGAAACTTTCCATTCGCGCGCTCGACCCCGCCGTGCGCGCGCTCTTGCGCGAGCGCATTACCACGCTCATCCACGCGCAGGGAGCAGCGTTCGGAGTCGAGGCGGACATCGATTACGAATGGGGTTATCCGGTGCTTTTCAATCACGCGGACCCCACGGCATTTTCCGCCGATGTCGCCACGAAACTGCTCGGCGCGCAACGCGTCGATACGAACGCAAGGCCGTTGATGGGCAGCGAGGATTTCGCCTACATGCTGCAAGTCGTGCCGGGTTCGTATGCCTGGATTGGCAACGGAATCGAAGGCAAAGGCAGTTGCATGGTCCATAACCCGGGCTACGACTTCAACGACGACATCCTGGCGCTCGGCGCGAGTTATTGGGTGCGGCTGGCCGAAGCGTATCTCGCTGATTGAGTGACTGAACGCCTCCAAATACTCCCCAAGTACCGCGCATCGAGAAAAATCATGGGCATCCCTTCAATACGCGATATCAACGTGGCAACGGGCATGGTTCCGGTGCGCAAGCAAAGCCGTGCGCGACTCGTCGCTGCGGCGGCCGTGGGCAATGCGCTGGAGTTCTACGACTTCACTGTCTACGGATTCTTCGCCCTCGTGATTGGCAAGCTTTTCTTTCCAGTGCAGGACCCGGTCGGACAGTTGCTTCTCGCGGTCGCGAGCTTCGGTGTCGGTTTCTTCACGCGGCCGGTCGGCGGATTGCTGATTGGCATTTATGCTGATCGCGCGGGCCGCAAGAAGGCGATGATCCTGACGCTCGGGCTCATGGCCCTGGGCACGGCGATGATCGCGGTCGCGCCGACCTATGCGCAAGCCGGCGTTGCCGGTCCGTTGATCCTGGTGATCGCACGGCTGATCCAGGGCTTTTCGGCGGGCGGTGAAGTCGGGGCATCGACTACGTTGCTGATCGAGCAGGCGCCGCCGAACCGGCGCGGCTTCTATGCATCGTGGCAGTTCGCGAGCCAGGGACTTGCCGCACTCGCCGGCGCGCTGACGGGCGTCGCGCTGACGGCGAGCCTCACGTCCGCGCAACTTGAAAATTGGGGATGGCGCGTGCCGTTTGTTATCGGTACGTTGATCGTGCCAGTCGGCTGGTGGCTGCGTCGCACGCTCGAAGAAGAACCGCCTCGAACGCCGATGCCGAAGGCGCCAACACTTCCTTTAATCGATGTCATTGGCAATCATCGGCGCGCACTGCTGAGCGGGCTCGGCCTGACGATCGCCGGGACGGCAGCGCATTTCATCATCGTTTTTTATCTATCGATCTACGGCGTGAAGACGCTCGGCCTGCCCCCGGCAACCGCGATGCTGTCGGGATGTTTGTCGGGCGCGATCATTTTCGTGCTTGCGCCCGTCGGTGGTTATCTGACTGACCGCTTCGGGCGCAAGCCGCTTGCACAGGTGACGCGCGTGATCCTGATGCTCGCAATCTATCCCGCTTTTGTCGCATTGAACACGTGGCCGGCGACCAGCACGCTGATCATCGTGGTGGCACTGCTCTCTTCGGTGCATGCGATCAACATCGGCGGCGTTGGAGCCATGCTCGGCGAGCTCTTTCCGCGCGCCGTTCGCGCGACCGGCGGCGCCGTGGTGTATAGCGTCGGTGTTGCGATCTTCGGCGGCTTCGCGCAGTTCTTCGTGACGTCGCTGATCATCGTGACCGGCAGCGTGCTGGCGCCGGCGTGGTATGTGATCGGCTGCGGCGCGCTCGGGCTGATAGCGGTTGCATGCATGGACGAAACGTCGCACAAGGCGCTGGATGAGTAGGCACCGTCAGTCGCAGCCCGCAAGTTCACGCCGCTCGGCGTTTTGCAGCGGAAAACCATTGAACGCGCATTTCATCAATGCGGGTAATGCGGCGCTCCCGGCCGGATCGCGGTCGGCGTGCGTGACGCTCACTTGATACACGGTCGCGCCGGTCTTGCTTCCGATGAACTGGACGGTCAACGCATGGACATAGCGCTTTCGTTCAAAGAAGCCCGTCGATGCTGCGAAGTCATCGCACGCTTCTTCCGGCGCGGTCGAACACGTGGCCTGGACGCGGACGTTCTGCGGGCGGGTCGCGTAGCCGAGCTTGATCAGGTAGTCCGCCTGAGTTGCTAACGCGGGTTGCAGGCCCTGTGCGGTGAGCGCTTCACGCAGCGGTCGGGCGGTTGCGTCATCCACGCCGGCTTGCGTTTTATCGAGCGCGTATGTCCTGATGCCGCTCGTCGAGAACGCGCCATCGCGATACGCGCTGATGCGAACCGGTTGTTCACTCGCGCAGGCACTCAGCAGTGCAAGAAGAAGCACGGCGGCACGCATTGATCGTAGTTTCACTTCATATCCCTCTCTTATTGCTCGACGGCGTGCGCACGTAACGTGATCGTTACGGCGGTTCCCACGTTCAGCGCGCTTTCGATCGCGATATCACCGGCATGGCGGCTCACCACGGTCTTGACGAACGCCATGCCGAGACCGGTCCCGTCGCTTGCCGGCTGGCCATCGGCATGAAAGCGGCGAAAGCGCTCGAAGAGATGCGCCTGTTGCTCGATCGCGATGCCATACCCCTGATCGCGGACCACGCAGACCACCGTATCCGCCGTCGCGCTGATGATGCAATCCACGCGCGTCGCGGGCGGGCTGAACTTGACGGCGTTGCTCAGCAGGTTGATCAGCGCGCGCGTCATCAAGGAACGGTCGGCCAGCACCCAGAAGTGCTCCCCTTGCGACTCGCATCGGACATCGATTTGTTTTGCGCTGGCTTGCGGCCAGATTTCGTCGCTGGCATCGATTGCAAGCTCATGAAGGTTCAAAGGCTCGAGCTGGTAATGCTGCGACTCGGCGCGCGCGAGTTGCACGAAGTCATCGGCGAGAGCGAGCGACCGGCGCGCGTAACGTTCAACGCGTTCCGTCAGATCCACCGCGCGCTGCGAATCGAGATGCGGCCGCTCGGTTTCAAGCAGCGCCAGGATGGATGCCTGCGGCGAGCGCATGTCGTGTGACAGGAGATGCAGCATGTCGTCGCGCTGACGCTCGGACGCGTGCAGCGCGGTGATATCGACCCAGCTCGCGATCCATCCCGGCGCGTCGCCCGTGTTGGTTGTGCAAGGCGCGTAACGGAGCATGTGGTCACGGCCGTGGAGATCGCGTACCTCGATGCCGCGTGTCATCACGTCCGCATGTGCGGCTACGCGTGGATCGAGAACAGCGGGCCATGAAATGTCGCGGGTGGTTTCATCGACGAGGCGCACGAAGTGGAATGTGCTGAAGACATCCATGATGGACATGTCGGTGAAACGCATCGGGCCGAGTTGAAGGCGCGCGGGATCGTTGACCATCAGGATGCGGCCGGCGTGATCGCAAACCACGATGGGCTCCGGCAAACTGTTCAGGCTGTCCCAGATAAATTGCCGCATGTTGCGCTGACGCTGCACGGCTTCGCGCGTGAGTCCGATAAGCCGTTCGAGCATATCGCCGGCTGCGTGGTGCGGTTTTTTATCGGCGCCGGGCAGCAGGTTGGGTTCGGCGGCGAGGAGGCGCAGCTCCTGGCCGAGATAGGACATGGCGACTTCGAGCCGCCGCCAGCTCCATAGCAGATAGATCAGCGCGAGACCGCCGAGCGCGGGAACCGGCGATAGCCAACGCGAGCGCACATACATCAGCGCGGCGCTCGCAATCAGACTTGCAGCCGCAAGCCCTGCGGTCAGGATCAGCGACTGGAACGGCGACATCACCAGCAAGCCGCCCAGCAGCAAGAGGACAGGCACGATACTCGTCCAGACGCCCGTCGGGTTATCGACGGGAACGACGGCGCGGCCTTCGAGCAGCGCGTCGAGGATCGTCGCGTGGATATCGACGCCGGGCAACTCGCCGAGCGCGCCGGATACCGGTGTGGCGAAACGGTCACGCAATCCTGCGGCCGTCGCGCCGACGAGCACGACCTTGCCCGTGAAAAATTCCGGCGGCACCTGGCCGAGCATCGCGGATACGAACGATACACGCGGATACTCTGCCGACTCACGCGAAAACGGAATCAGCATTCGATGTGCACGCCGGAGGTCGCCGGCGGATGCGGCGTCTTTTCCTTGCGTGCCGGGTAATGGCGCATGCGGGCCGCGCAGCGCGTGGTACACCGGCACCATCAATCCTGGCCACCAGTCGCGCCCGTTGCCCTCGAACAGCGAGACACTGCGTGCGATGCCGTCGCGGTCCACATCGAGATCGATATGTCCTATGCCCGCGGCTGCATCGCGCAGAACGGGAACGGGCTCCACGGCCGCAGGCGCATTCTGGTTGAGCGGCTGGCGATCGACCAGCAACGGCAGATATGTGGGCACGCTTTTCATCGCATTGGCAAAGGCCGTGTCACCCGGCGATGACTCCGTGAACAGCACGTCGTACGCTACAGCGCGCGGCTTCGCTTTGGCGATCTGCTCGAGCAACGCCGCATGTGTGTCGCGCGGCCATGGCCAGCGCCCGAGTTCGGCAATGCTTTCGTCGTCGATGGCAACGATCACTATGTCCGATGCCATCCGATGCGTCGAATGCAGCCGCAGCTGATCGTAGACCAGGAAGCTTGCGCGTTCTGTCAGCGGACCGACGACGCCATACACCACGGCGGCAATCCCGATCGCGCCTATCAGCGTCCACTCGAACAGGAAGCGCCTGCCTATCGACGGACCCCGGTCCCGTCGCTCGCTAAAAGGAAACCGCCACGGCATGCGTCACCTACCGGGTTTGCGTGAACGAGCGAATTTCGCCCGGCACCGAAAGCAGCCGGCCGTTCTGGAAGACATCGACCACGATGGTCCAGTAGTACTTGCCCGGCGCGAGATGCGCGACCGACATTTCGCCGCCGGTGACATCGAGCAGGTCGATGAGCGGTGCGCTCAGGTCGATGTTCCTCGACAAAATGAATCGATACCGCATACCAGGCACCTCGCTGTCCACGTGCCAGCGGAACGCGTACCCGCCGCTTTCGGTCGGAACGGCGCTGGGGTTGGTGGTGTCGACATGGCGGATGAAGGTGAACACTTGCGGCAGGCCGTCGATGCCCTGCCCGTCTGTCGCGCTCACGCGCACGAAGTAATTGCCGTCGGGGATGTCGTCGAAGGCGACGCGCAGGCTGCTCGAACGCTGGTCGCGCAGGAGGTCGAGGAAACCGGCATCAGTGGCGATTTCCGTGCGATAAGCGATGGCGCCATTGACGGGTGTCAGGTCGAATTCGACCTGCTCGAAGCGCTGCAATTTGTCAGGCTCGACGATCCCCGGCGCGCTCAGCAGCGCGACGGGTGTTCCCGCAATCGCGCCCGTACGCGTGACATTGCCATAGCCGGCCGCCACCAGCGTCTCGGCATGGCCCGGGACGGGCTGCGGCGCGGCCGAACCATCAGGCGAACTGTCCACGCCGATCTTTCCCGCGAGCACTTCGACCGTCGTCGCGTCCTGCTCCTCCAGGTAGTTCACGCGAAACCGCGTGCCGCGCACACCCGCAACCACGGACGGCGACGTGACCCGAAACGAATCGCGCGGGTTCGTCAGCGGCGTGACGTCGCTCGTGACTTCGCCTTGCTTGAGGTCGAAACGGCGTTCGACCGCGCCCGTGAGGAGCGTCGTGCGCAAGCGCGCGATCTGGATCCTGCTGCTCGAGGGCAGCACGATATGTGACCCATCGGGCAGTGTCATCGATAAAAACGCATCGCGGCCCGTGCGCACTTCGTCACCTTCATGAAGCAACGCGCCAGCGTTGACAGGAATGAACGGCAAGCCCGGCGCCGTGCTTTTCTCCACGCCTCCACCCACCGCGACCACGCGCGCCGTCAGCGACTTCTGCTTGAGCCGCGCGGTTGGCATGGCAAGACGCGAGTCGATCTGCAAACGGCGCGGATTCGCAACATGGTTCAGTTCGCGCAAGAGACGCCAGTCGTCGGGGCTTTGCATGTACTGATACGCGAGCGTGTAGAGCGAATCGTCCGACTTCACCACATAGGGCGTGGTGTCGGGCGGCGGCACGCGTTTCGCGTGCGCGGGCTGCACGCAAAAGACGATCGCCGTGATCAGAGCCACGCGCCCGGTTTGACTAAACCCATTCACGACGATTCATTCCCCTACTTTCTCAAGCCGATAGCCGTAGCTATAGATCGGCGTGATGCGGTATCCGTTTTGAGGCCGCAACACCAGCTTGGAGCGGATCTGCGACACGTGTGTATCGATGGTGCGCGACGGAATGTCGACGTCCTGCCGCCACACCGACTCGCGAATATGCGTGCGCGACAATGGCCGCGACAGGTTGCGAAAAAGCAGCAGCGCCAGTTCGAATTCCTTTTGCGTCAGCGTGACAGGCTCGCCGTTCACCGCAGCAAGTTGCGCGGCGATGTCGAACCTGTAGATGCCGTAGGTCTCGTGCGGCGCGTCTTTTTGCTTCTGCGCATAGATCCGGCGCAGGAGCGCCTCCACGCGCGCGAGCAGCACCGGCGGCGAGACGGGCTTCAAAACGTAGTCGTCCGCGCCCGCATTGAGCATCTGGACAATGTCCGCTTCCACGCTGCGGCTTGTCAGAAACAGAACCGGCAGATTCGTAGTCAGATTTTGCCGGACCCAATTCAGCACGATGTCGCCCGGCATCTCCGGCATGTTCCAGTCGAGCAGCAGCAGGTCGAACGGCTGGCGCCTGAGTTCATGGATCAGGCTCTTTCCGTCTGTGAATACCTGGCAATCGTGACCCGCCGAGCTCAACGTCTGAGCCACATACGCCGTCTGACTCAGGTCGTCGTCCAACACGCATATCCGCATTGCCTGATTCCCCGTTGAATTATCCAGACGGTCTGTTTGCTTACCGTTTGCTTTTTCTTGCTGATTAAGCGTGATCTTTTAATCGCCCGATTTAGCGGGCTTTTGCTTTTATTATACTTATCGATGGCTATCTACCGCATTTGAATCAGCATTCTGTCGATGCTTTTCATTACGTGGTCCCACGCGGCGGCGGAATAATCTTCTCGCGCGTTTGCACACATGCGTGCAAACGTTATCAGCCGCCGTGCCGTGGGTTCGCAATGCGTGAGCTGAATGGGTCCGTCCCGATCGTCATGCACTCTGTCGAATTGATCTCCGACGCGCTCCACCGAACGACTCAACGCGTCGAGTCTTTTGCGCAGGATATCTGCGAGCCAGGGCGTTTCGTCCGCGCAGGAGTCCGCGTACGCCTCGATTGCCGCTCGCGCGTGGCGGTCCATCTCAGGGTCCAGCGTCAGCCGGCGCAAACCCTTGGCGGCCTGCCCCGGCCGGATTGACGACTGCAATGCAACTGGACGTCCAATGGACTTACTCAACATGACTAGCCCCCCGGCCTTATATTCTCAAACCCCTTCGTTAAATCTGTTCCCTCAAACCGCTTAAAAGCGATTGCACCGCGTCGCGTTGCAAACGGCTCAAGCCGGAATCCCGTAACGTGATCAAGCGGTTTTGCCAATATTTGGCGTGAAAAATCGCGCCGTCGGCATTCGCTCGGACACAGCGAAACATCACGGCCCGTATATGCGTTATTTCGGCATCGATAATGCTCGACGCATGATTACCCTGGTAAAGATTTTTGTTTTTCACCGATGCCCTCGAGCTTACGTTTTGATCGCGCCGTGGAGTGGTTTTCCACACACTGGATTAAACGGTTCTCCGAAAACGCAACCTGAAGTGCGAGTGCTGTTTTCGATGCACCACTCTACCGCTGTTCAGTCTCTGTTTATGCAGAGTTTTCACTATTTAACAGTTTGTGCGAAAGCTCAGCCTGAGCTGAAGCCTTGGTTCAATACGGGCCCTTCCGGGCTGTTCCCTAGCGACCTGCCGGCTCGTGGCGATTAAACTTTCGCGGCCTTCTCAACCGCCAATGACTTCCATGAAATCGTTCTTGCTGAAGCTGTCCGCGTACACATTCATCGCCGCTGCAACGGCCGCGACCGTTGTCCAGGCCGCCGAGCTGCATGTGATGAGCTCGGGCGGCTTCACCGCCGCCTACAAGATCCTCGGCCCGCAATTCAGCGCGGCAAGCGGCAATACACTCGACACGGCGCTCGGCCCGTCGATGGGCAAAGCCCCCGAAGCGATCCCTAACCGCCTTGCCCGGGGTGAACCTGCCGATGTCGTCATCATGGTCGGCTATGCGCTCGACGATCTGATCAAGCAAGGCAAGGTGATCCCCGGTTCCCGCGTCGAACTCGCCGATTCGGCAATCGGCATGGTCGTGCGCGCGGGTGCGCCGAAGCCCGACATCGGCACGATTGACGCATTGAAGGCAACGCTGCTGCACGCAAAGTCCGTCGCCTACTCCGATAGCGCAAGCGGCGTGTACGTACAGAACGAGTTGTTCAAGCGCCTTGGGATAGAGGATCAGGTCCGTCCGAAAGCGACCATGGTGCCGAAGATTCCGGTGGCGTCGGTGGTCGCGACAGGCGACTATGAAATTGGCTTCCAGCAAGTGAGCGAGTTGTTGCCCGTGCCGGGCGTCACGTTCGTCGGCAAGATTCCCGATTCGGTGCAATCGGTGACGCGCTTCGCGGCCGGCATACCGGCGGGTTCACAGCATCCGGTGGAGGCCCGGGCGCTGCTGCAGTATCTGGCATCGCCTGCCGCGTTGCCTGTCGTGAAGCAGACGGGGCTCGATCCGGTGGCGTCGCATTGATGTCGCACGCGGATGATACTCTACGGGGTAAGCATTCAAGGACACGGCCATGCTGACGAACGTCGAAGAACTGGAAAGCGTCTACGGAAAAGCGAACGAGCGGTCGGTGCGCAAGGAGATCTCGTACATCAGCGAGGACTACGCCGCGTTCATTCTTGCGTCGCCCTTTGTGATGCTGGCGTCGGCGGGAGAAGACGGACTCGATTGTTCGCCCAAAGGCGACGCCATGGGGTTCGTGCGCATTCTCGACGCCCACACGCTCGCCATTCCCGACCGCCCGGGCAATAACCGCATCGATACCCTCAGGAACCTCGTGCAAGACCCGCGCATCGCGCTGCTGTTCCTGGTTCCGGGCGCGGGAGAAATGATGCGCGTGAACGGCCGGGCATCGATTGCGGACGATACCGACCTGCTCGCGTCATTCAGCGTGAACGGCAAACCGCCGCGCACGGTAATCCTGGTGCACGTGGAATCCGTGTATTTCCATTGCTCGAAGGCGGTCGTGCGGTCCGACTTGTGGAACGCGGAAAAGCACGTGGACCGCGCGAGTTTGCCGAGCGCCGGCGCGATGCTCAAGAACGTGAGCGACAGCACCTTCGACGCCGATGCCTATGACCGCGCCCTGCCCGCTCGCCTTAAAACGGACCTCTATTAATCGGCCGTGAGCTCACGCAAACGCGAATTTGCTGAAGGTCGGGTGCATGACCGTTTTCGGATCGCTGTTCTGCTTCAGGATAGCGCGCAAAAGCGCACCACCACGCTGATCCACTCGTGTCCGTAGGCGTAGCGCTCATCATGTTCAGCGAAGCCGATGCCCGCCTTGGCCCGTTCCGGCCGGTTCCACGCGTTCACCAGGTTGAGCGCAAACGGCCGCCGCGGATCTCCTCGATCTGCAGCGCCATTTCGCCAATACGACCGGGTGATAGAGCTACGGCTTGATCGCCGTAATGATCTCGATGCGGCTGGTCAGGCATTGCTTGTTGGGAACCAAGGCCGCGGTGTTAATATCCTTCGCCCGGATTCAAGTCCCATCCCGCCCCGGACACGACGTCCGACTTTCCTCCCGCACCTTCGTTTTGAAGGAACACGCAGTGACCCGATCGCACTTCACGGCGCTTTCTGACGCGCCCGTTGATGACTTGCATCGAAATATCGTCGATGCCGTTCATCGACATGGCTGGTCAGAGCAGGACTTCTTTTTGCCACCGGACCTCACGGTCGCACTCGCGCAGGAATGCGCCGCGCTTGCGGCGGCGGGGTCCCTGACGCGTGCGGGTGTGGGCCATGGCACGGCAAAGTCGCTCCAACCCGATGTCCGCGGCGACCAGATCCGATGGCTGCAGGCGGGGCAGTCCGACGCCTGCGACCAGTATCTGGCGATCATGGAGACGCTGCGCATCGCGCTGAATCGCGAGTTCTTCCTCGGGCTCGACGAATACGAAAGCCACTTCGCGTTCTACCCGCCGGGTGCATCGTACAAGCCGCATCGCGACCGTTTCCGCGATGACGACAGCCGTGTCATATCGGTCGTGGTCTATCTGAATGCGGACTGGCTGCCCGAGCACGGCGGCGCATTGCGGCTGCATCCGGAAGGTTCGGGCACCTGCGATATCGTGCCCGTCGCGGGCCGGATCGCGGTGTTCTTGTCCGCTGACATGCTGCACGAAGTATTGCCCGCGACGCGCGACAGGTTATCCCTTACAGGCTGGTTTCGACGCCGCGCGTAATTTCCTCCACGGCAAGCTGCCCGAAGCTTACGATAAGCCTTTTGCGCCGCCGGGAAAGCATCCCGCGCATTCAGCGGGGTCGAAAATGCAAGCTTCGGCGAGCGCGTGTATCCTTCCGTCGAATTGAAGCGGTCACTACAAAGTGATTCATAGCAGGCGATCGCTTCCGTACTTCGGAGGAGACGATGAAAAAACTGTGGATCGCAGCCGCTGTCGGGTGCGCCAGTGTTAGCGGCGCACAAGCGCAATCGAGCGTCACGCTGTACGGTCGTATTGATAACGGCGTGGAGTACATGAGCAACGTCGGCGGTCATAGCCGCTGGCGGCTTGCAAGCGGCGAATGGGGCACGGGCCTGTTCGGCCTGAAGGGATCGGAAGACCTCGGCGGCGGCAACAAGGCCATCTTCAAGCTGGAATCCGGCATCGATACCAGCGACGGCACCGCCGGCGACACCAACGGCCGCTTATACCAACGTTACGCGTTCGTAGGGATTGCCAACGATACCTACGGCACGTTCACACTCGGCCGCATGCTCGCCATATCGAATGGCGTGTGGGACTTCGATCCGTTTGTGCAGCAAGCATGGTCGTCGGCATCACTCGTACGCAGCCGCAACTGGAACAAGACCAGCAACAACATCCAGTATCAATCGCCGAACTGGTATGGCATTGACGTTCTCGGCCAATACTCGCTTGGCAACACCACCAGTTTCAATCAGGGACAAAAGAACGCCGACGGCACCTTTGCCGACTACGGCCGATCCGACGGCATTCAGCTCACCTACACGCGGCAGTACTTCCAGATCCGCGGCATCTTCGACGAAATGCGCGACGCGAATGGCCGGTTCTCCGACCTGTTCCTGTATTCGCGGGAATACATCGCGATGATCAACGCGTATGTAGGCAAGTTCAAACTGCAGGCCGCCTACACGCACATGCATGCGGACGCCACCATTGCGGGCGCCCCGACTTCGGGCGATCACGAATGGGGCGGTGTCACGTATCAATGGACACCGGTGTTCGCGACGACCGCCGCCGTGTTCCATATCAACACCAACGGCGATGCATTGCAGGGCGGCGGACGCGCGACCATGTTCGAAATCGGCACGACGTACAACTTTTCGAAGCGCACCTTCCTGTATACAACGGCAGCAACCGTGCGCAACAGCAACGGCGCGAATTTTTCGCTGGAAGCGAACAGCCAGACGAGTTCCGATAACCCCACGCCGGGTGGCAATCAGTCCGGGGTTTATGTGGGGATTAACCACTCGTTTTGAGGGATGCGGCGGGGGTCAGCTCGACCCCTCGCCATTTAGCGCGCCATGCTCGCGGATCCACTGCGCAAACGCCTCGTCTTCGAACCGATATTCACCGTGCGCCAGCTTGGTCACGATATTGTCCGCCTGCAGCCGGCGCAGCGAATGCGCAGGCATGTTGACGGGCGGCGCTTCAGGCAGTCCGAGCGAGGCGGCGAGTTGTTCGCGCGCCGCCTGACCATGAAAATCAGAGACCTTGCCATCCGCCATCATGCCGAGCAACGCCCGGTCGGCCGGCAGCAAACCGGTCCATTGACGCCTGAACTGATCGCTGTTGAACACATGTTCCTTCGTGAACTCCAGCGCAGCTTCGGGGCCATCAAACGGATACGTCAGATGCCGCTCGAGAAAGCGGCGGAAAAATTCAGGCGTGTTATTGAGCTGGTCGAAGGCCGCGACCGCGTGTTTCATCGATAGTTGATGCTTGGTGATCGTATTCACCTTCTTCACCATGAACTGGATGAAATCACGTCCGAGCAACGGAAACGGCTCGAGCGGCGCCCAGTTGAAAAACGGTTCGGATGAGCGACCGAACATGGTTCGAAGCGTCGACTCCGAACTGCCTGCAAAGATTACCTTGAGCCGATCCTTGCGAACGTCGAGCCCCGCACGCAACGCATGCGCGAAGTTCGAATGCGCCGCAGCGGCGAGAACCTGAGCTTCATCGATGATCAGAAGCAGCGGCTTTGTCTGGGAGTCGAACGCCTTCAGCGCATCAGATAGCAACGAGCCGACGAACTTCTTGTCGTCAGCCGTCATTTCAGCCTCGACCGACGCTTCTCCAAACACCGGAATCTTGCCACTCGCCTTCAGCTTCCTGACGGGACTATTGGCCTTGCGCGCCAGCTTTGCCCACCAGTTCGGCTCGATAGCGCCATACAGCGCGCCGACCAAAGCGCCAGCCGGTTCCTCGTCGTCGTCCCAAAGGTTCACATACGCAGTCAGATAACCCGCCTGCTTCGCCGCGGGAATCAGATCCTTGATCAGGAATTCCGTCTTCCCCATCCGACGGCGGGCAAACAAGGTCCGTGCGGAGGACAACCCGAGTCCAAACAGGCCGAGATAACCCGCTGCGAGTTCGGGACGAGAAAAGTGCCACTGATCGGGTTTCATATTTCAAACTATATCATCAAATTTTAAATATATCAAAGTCAATGATATAATTTGATAGACCCTTTCCTAGAGTTCCTTCGCCAGCCGCTTCGCCGCGTCGCGCTTGAGCGCCGCCCGGTCGATCTTGTTCGTGGAGGCCAGCGGAAACGCGTCGACGAACCATACTTGCCGCGGATGCTGGTACGCCGGCGCGTGCTCGAGCGCAAACTTCTTCACCGCCTCGGCGCTCAATTGCGCACCTGGTTTGCGCACGATAAACGCAACCGGTTTGGTGCCCTTGATGGCGTCCTCAACAGGAATCACGCTCGCCTGCTGGATCAGCGGATGCCGCTCCAGCATCTTCTCGACGTCACCGGGGAATATGTTTTCGCCACCCGAAACGAACATGTCGTCGCGTCGTCCGATGAACGTGTAGAAGCCGTTTTCATCGCGGCGAAACACGTCGCCCGTGCGATAAAAGCCATCCGGTGTGATCGGCGGCGCAAGGTCTGCACGATTGTGATATCCGTTCATGAGTCCGGGGCTGCGCATCTCGAGTTCGCCTTCGTCGGCAGGCTGCCCGTTTGTATCGATCAAGCGAAGCTGCACCAGCGGATGCGACACGCCTATGGCCAGCGGCGGTGTCGGTAAACCGTTTGGATGCGGGCCGAATACAACCGGACCACCTTCAGTCGTACCGTATGCGTTGATCACTTTCGCGTTCGGCAGCAAGGCATGGATCTGATCGAGCAGCGCGCCGCTGACGGGCGCCGAACCCATGCGCACGTAACGCACCGACGACAAATCCGTCTGCGAAAGGAGATCGCGCTCCTGCAGCATCATCGCGATCATCGGCGGGACGGAGGTGAGCCAGGTGCATCGATACGTATCGATAGCACGAATGTAATTGCGCGCGTTGAAGGCCGGCATCAGCACGGTCGTGGCGCGGGCGGCGAGCGCAAGAAACGCGAGCGCAAGCGCGTTCATGTGATAAAGCGGCGCGGCGATCAATACGCGTTCGTTCTTCAGGGGTTGTGCTTTCAGGCGCGTCTCGACGACCCAGAGATGGCTTGCGTGCGAAAGCACAACGCCCTTCGGCCTGCCTGTCGAACCCGAGGTGTAGAGGAACAGCGCAGCTTCGTTTTCGTGCGGGACAATCGGCTCGAACGGACCGTCATGAGTCTTTGCCTCAGCGATGAACGCATCGAAACCGTGCGCATCATCCGGGTGTTTGAATACGACGCGCGGCAACAACTCTGGTGCCTCAGAAAAACGTTTCGGATCACTGAATACAAGGCGTGCGCCGCTGTCGGCAATGACTTCTGCGATCAACGCCCGCGGAAACTTGTAGTTGACCGGCACGGCGACAAGACCCGCGCGCATGATGCCGAGCATGGTCGCGATAAATTCGGCAGAGTTCGCCCCGAGGACCGCAATGCGCTCGCCGCGCGCGTAGTGGCGGCGAAGCGTATGCGCGACGGCGTCTGCGATGGCATCGAGTTCCGCGAACGTGTATTCATCCGCGTTGAATGCTTCGTCAAGGCCGATGATAGCGACGGCGTCCCTGTTTTCATCGTCATGGGCAATCAAGGCACCAAGATTGGTGGGGAACGTCATGGCTTGAATTCCAGCAAGGTATCGAAGCGGGGTAATGCAACGAGCACGCGGTCCGCGTCAACCTGAACGGGCAGCCCGGCCGTTTTCGCTTTCTGTTCCAAGGATTGCCACGTCGGCGTACGCACGGTGATCCCCGCATAACGTGGGCCATGTGGCCCACGCGACCCGATGTGCGAGGCCATTGCGCCGAAATGCTCGTCGAAAGTCTTGCGCGTCCAGTACACCAGTTCGAAGCCCGCCGCGATTTCGCCAAGCTGCACATAGGGTTCGGGCGCTGCATCGGTCAGATGCAGTGCACTCAGGCTCGTTGCACCGTTCGGATGATGCTGCCATTCATCGCGAAACACGAACTCGGGGGTCAGGTGCTGACAAAAGTAGACGCGGCCGCCATCGAGTTGGCCGGGCTTCAGGCGCACCGTAGTAAATCGTGCATCGCCAAGACACTCGACCGGCCTTGAGAACGTCTGCGGCGCAGTGGCCTCGAAGCCCGCCTGTTGCAAGCTCGCGAAAGTCGCGGCGGGATCATCCGTACGAAACACGAGACCGTCTGCGCCTAGTGGACTGTTGAGGATTTCCTCGCGCACGGTCTTGCCGTCGGCGGGCAACCCGATCAGTTCGAGATAGTGATCGCCGAATACGATCGCATGGTTGATCGATCCGAGCGTGTGATATCCGCGCGGCGCGACCGTGAAGCCGAGTTGCTCGAAGACAGTTTGAGCGGCGTCGGTATCGAAGCGCGTGTTGATGACCAGGTGATCGAGCGCAAGCATCACGTTGCCGGCGATGCCGTCACCGTTGAATATGCCCCGCGTCCGCTCGCGACCAGCTTGCCGTCCTTGTCGAAGACTTGCGCCTCGGCAACAGACACTTGCGATCCAAACTTGATCACCTTGCCCTTCACCGTCAGATCGCCCTTGAACGCGGCACGGTGATAGTCCACGCGCAAATCGATGGTCGGCACGCCGCGCCCTGTCTTCGACACCAGCGCCCAGTCCGCCGCCAGATCCACGAGCGCCGCGAGAATGCCGCCGTGCGTATAACCCTTGTCGGGGTTCACGACCCATTCTTCGCGCCATGTGGCGGTCAATTCGATCTCGCCTTCACCGACGGATACCACTTTCAGCCCAAGCCATTCGTGGAACGGGCCACGCCGAAGGCGCGCCTCGATTTCCTGCGCACTCGGCAATGTTGTTTCGCTCATGATGTCCTCTCGACTCAACTTTAAGTTCACGGATTGACGACGACCTTGCCCAACACTTCGCGGTCGCGAATGAGCCGCAAGCCCTCGGCGGCTTCTTCCAGCGGCAAGATCCGGTCAATGGCCGGCACGAGCTCGCCCGTGGCGATCTGGTCGAGTAGCGCGCGCAGGTTTTCATCGTAGAAACTGTTCGAGCCGATAATCTTCAGCTCGAAGCTCCAGATGTATCGCAGGTCTTCTGCCGGCGCATGTCCGGCCGTTGCACCGCATACGAGCAACGTGCCGCCGCGCTTCAGGCATTTGAGCGATGGCACCCATGTGTCGCCGCCGGTGAAGTTCACCACTACGTCGACACCACCGTCATAGGTCCGCCGCTGCGGTTTGCCGTACTGTCCGATGGCCCACTTCGAGAAGTCCGTAGTCTTGTAGTTCACCGTTTGATCGGCGCCGAGCGCTTTTAGCTGCTCGCATTTTTCGTCGCTGCCCGCGCACGCAATCACTTCTGCGCCCAGTTGCTTCGCGATCAGGATGCAGGCCGTACCCACGCCGCCGCTCGCGCCGAGGATCAGCACCCGGTCGCCGGCTTTCACGGTCTTGTGCGTAACCAGCATGCGGTGCGCCGTGCCATATGCGACCGGCAACGCAGACGCGGCGTCGTAGCTGACGGCGTCGGGCAACGCAATCAACTGGCCGACCGACACGAGGCAGTATTGCGCCATGCCGCCATCGAGCATCTCGCCCATCAGGCCTTTCTCGGGATACAACGGGTTCACGAGCACGCGATCCCCCGGCTTCCAGCCATCGACGCCCTCGCCCACTTCCGCAATGTCGCCGGCCATATCCAGGCCGATCACGACCGGAAACGGCACCTTGATTCCGGGCATGCCCTTCACGGTGAATACATCGTGATAATTGAACGACGATGCGCGCACGCGGATCACCACATGCCCGGGCGTGGCTTTCGGCACCGGTTTGTCGGTGATGACATGCAGTTGATCGAGATCGCCATGCTCGTTCAACACAAGCGCTTTCATGGTCGATTGAATTGCAGTTGTCACAGTGTCTTCTCCACGTTACTGAATTGATTTCGATGCGGCGTAGGGCGCGGTGTCGAAGAGATCGGCGGGCAGCGCGCCTTTGATCACGCCACCGTCCACGAAGATCTGATGCTCGCGTTTGAGCGTTTCCAGATCGATAGGCTCGAAGGTCACACGATTGATGTCCGACCAGCGCGCCGCGTACGCTTGTGCGTCCTCGGCCGGCAAGTTCGCGCTCTTCTGCAGGATCGCGGCGACATCGCCCTGATGCGCCGCGCCCCATTGCAACGCAGTGCGCATGCCGGCAATCAGCTTTGCCACGTCCTGCGGATGCTGTTTGAGATAGTCCGCACGGATCGCGCTAACGCCGATATACGGTGTCGCGTCGGACTTCGTGAGCTTCTTCCATTCGCCCCCAAAACTGCCCAGGCGCTTCACCTTCAGCTCCTTCAATTGCGCGATGGTCACGGAGCGCAACGCAGCGGCATCGACTTGTTTTTGCACGAGGAACTGCGCGAGGCGCCCTTCGTTTCCAGGCACGATCGAAAAATCAGTCGGCTTGATGCCGTTGTTGCCCTGAAGGACGGCGGTTGCTATCGATGCAACCGAACTGCCCGGCGGCGACATGCCGACTTTCTTGCCGCGCAAGTCGGCGAGCGACTTGATGGGCGAATCTTCGGGCGCGACGAATTCGACGTCGGCGGGTTGTGTCGCGAGCACGATCTTGAGCGGCACGCCCTCAGCAGCGGTGCTGAAGACAGCCGATGCCGGCGCGGCGAAAGCAAAGTCGATCGCATTCGCGGCCAGTGCGCGATTGGGCGCGTTGACATCTGAGAAATGGACGAATGTCACGTCCAGACCACGTTGCTGCAGGAACTTCTGCGCTTCCAGGACCGCGCCGAAACCGAGGCTTACGCCGCTCGTCCAGTAGCCTATGCGCATGGGTTCCGCGTGCGCCGCCTGCACAGCACCCAATGTCGTGCCTCCAGCGATGACTGCGGAAAGCACCGCTCTCCTGAATAAATCAAAACATTTCATCTTCTCGATCCCCGTTGGTTCAGTCGGTCTTTTTCCATCGAAACAGGCGGCGCTCGAGCGGCTTCAGCACCCCGGCTTCGAGTGCGAGCATCAAGACAACGAGCGTCACGGTCCATGCGAAAACCTGGTCCGTCTGCACGAGATCCGCTGCTTGCCGCAAGCGATATCCAATCCCGTTCGATGACCCGATGGTCTCTGCGACCAGCGACACGCGCCAGCCAAAACCAAACGCAAGACGCGCGCCGGCGAAGAAATGCGGCAGGATGGTCGGCAGAAAGATCTTGCGCATGATCTGCGTCTGCGACATGCGAAAGCTGCGGGCCAGTTCGACGAGGTTGCCATCCACGGTCAGCGCGCCTTGCCATACATTGGTCAGGATCAGCGGCATGGCGGTCATGAACACAACGAAGATGGTGGTCGCATTCGAGATGCCGAACCAGATGATTGCGAACACGGCCCATATCGCCGATGAAACCGTATTCACGATCGATAGCAGCGGCTCGAGAAAATGCGCGATGCGCGGATTCGATCCGAGCGCAATGCCAAGCGGTGCGCCCACGATCGCCGCCAGCAGGAATCCCCCGACGACCCGGTACAGCGTAATGCCGAGGTCATCGAAGAAAGTACCGCTTTGCACGAGCGCAACAAACGCGTGAGCGACTCTCTGCGGCCCGGGCAGCACGAATTGCGGCATGCGCAGCGACGCGAGCCACCAGGCGGCTAGCAGCAGCATGACAAGCGCAACGCGTTGCACAACAGTCGAGGCGAACGAACTCCGTGGGACAGTGGACATAGGTCAGATCAAGAGACGCAATTGGCGGATCGCTTCGGCGACGGCGGGGTCAGTCGCGCTGCGCGGACGCGGCAAGTCGACGCTGACGATCTCGCGCACGCGTCCCGGACGCGGCGCGAGCACCACTACACGGTCCGCAAGGACGATCGCTTCCTCCACGTCGTGCGTGACGAAGAGCACGGTCATGTTTTGCATCGCGTGAATGCGCAGCAATTCTTCATGCATCTGCGTGCGCATGTGCGGATCGAGCTTGGAAAACGGTTCGTCCATCAACAGGATGCGCGGACCGGTGACCAGACTGCGGGCCAATGCGACACGACTGCGCATGCCGCCCGATAGCTGATGCGGATGGGCGTCGGCAAAACCTTGCAGGCCGACGAGATCGAGCACCGCGCTCGCACGCGCGTGGCGTTCGTGCGCGGGGATGGCCGGGACCGCGGCCTCCAGCCCGAACTCAGCGTTTGCGCGTGCCGTGCGCCACGGCAACAAGCGGTCTTCCTGGAACATGTAGGAAAGCGCGTGGCGATCCCTGGTTCCTTCGGTTTCCTTACCGTCTATTCGTAAGTCGCCCGCGCCCGGCTCTATCAATCCTGCAATGATGTTGAGCAGCGTACTCTTGCCGCAACCTGACGTGCCGAGCAACGCGACGATCTCGCTCCGGGCGACATCGAAGGAAACGCCATCCAGTACTTGCAGCGAACCAAAATGCTTGCCTACGCCGCGAAGGGAAATCGCAGCGCTCATCGGCGTAACTCCGCGACCGTGTAGAGCGGCAGAGATGCGCCCGCGCTCGAGAGGCTTGCGTACACCTTCTCCATTGTCATGCTCTGGAACGTCTCGATGTGACGGCGCGCAATCGTCTCGGCGCGGCGTTCATCGCCGGCGACAAACGCGTCGATCATCGCGTTGTGATCGTGTTTGATTTCGGGCTTCGTACCCTGAACGCCAAAACCCAAGGCCACGAGACGCGACATTTCATCAAGCAGGCTTGCCAGCGTCCGATGCAGGCGTTCGTTGCCGCTTGCCGCTGCGATGGCCAGATGAAACTCGCGGTTGGCGTCGAGGAACACATCGATCTGCGCGGACAGCGC
This sequence comes from Burkholderia sp. PAMC 28687, assembly GCF_001577465.1. Lineage (NCBI taxonomy): Bacteria > Pseudomonadati > Pseudomonadota > Betaproteobacteria > Burkholderiales > Burkholderiaceae > Burkholderia > Burkholderia sp. PAMC 28687. The sequence continues at coordinate 310,076 of NZ_CP014506.1, read as the reverse complement.
ACGCTCCGGATGTGGCACGCGACACGCAGCTTCCAGGCGTCTCAGCAGTTCCACATCCACTCGGCCACATGCGAGACGCGCAGCCAGCGGCTCGAGTTGAACACGTAGCGCAAACACTTCTTCCACATCTTTCAGGGTGATCGGCGCGATGCGGTATCCCTGCCGCGGCAGCGAGCGCACGAATCCTTCATGTGCAAGGCGCACCAGGGCAATACGGCAGCTCGTCTTGCCGATCTCGTACTCACTCATCAACTGGCTCTCGGTGACCGTCGAACCAGGCATGAGCTTGCAGGAAAGCACGTCGCGGCGGATTCGTTCGTACGCGTCATCACCGCGGGCGATGGGCGTGGCGGATTCAGGCGTAGCGAGCGGAATGGATGCGCGAGTGTTGGGATTGTCGAGGATCATGACCGTCGGATGTGAGCTGCTCACAGTATCGGATTGATGCGTTCATGAAGTCATCGTAGGCGCTTGCAGCCATTTTCAAAAACAAGTTATCGAAATAAAGATGTCGAGCATGGATATATCGTGGGAAGCTCAGGAAGCTGCCAAGGTTTGCAGTGAGCGTGTAATTCGCGACGCTAATGGGTTTGTCAGACAGATCGTAGCGTTGCCAGACCCGCAACAGAGACCCGCCAAAGGGCTTTGCCAGGCTGCAAATGTTGCCCTTTTTTGCTTAAATCATTTAAGGCATTTAAGCGAGTGCTGAGCTGGCCTGCTGTTTGCATATACCTCTACAACAACATTTAAAGGAGGTCGATCATGTTCAAGTCACTCATTCCTGCAGTTGTAATTGCATCCGCGCTGGCTGCGCCGGCATTGGCATTTGCTCAGGACAACACACAAGTCACACGCTCAGCCGTAAAAAGCGATCTGCAGCAAATGGAACAGGCGGGTTACACCCCCGCCGAGGACCGCACGACATATCCTGCCAAGACGCAAGCCGCCGAGCAGCGCGTACAGGACGAGCGTGGTGTAGCAGCGACGTCTTACGGTCCGTCCATGAGCGGCACGTCAGCATCTGGCATCCGCGCGCAGACGGGCCCGTCGGACAGCAATCACACGATCTACTTCGGTCATTGAGCCGTATCAGTTGTCCGCGCGTGACAAGGGGCCGTTTGCTCTCGAGCAAACGGCCCCTTTCTCTGATACAGCCAGGACGCTATTCGGCTTCGCCGTCCGCCTCATCGAGCATGCGCATTGCAGCTTTTTCCGCATTCGACACATGCAAACGCGCCGCAGCTTCCGCCGCGCTTGCATCGCGCGCTTTCAAAGCTTTGAACAATTCATCGATTTCGCGCAGGCTGGTCGGCAAACGGTCGGGGTGCATCAGTGATGTTGCGCGCAAGAGATTCACGCGCGAATAGAGAGTCGTGAGGATTTCCTTCACGAGGCCATTGCCGCAATTGTCCAGCAGCACATCGTAGAGTTCGGTCTTCGCCTTGAGCGCGCCGGCCCGGTCCTGAGCCAGCGCCTGCACGCGCAACGCCTTGGCTTTCTCGCCAAACCGAACAATCGCGGCATCGTCCGCAATGCGCGCAAATTCCCGCGCGGCAAAACCTTCCAGCAACCCGCGAATAGCGTAAAGCTCCGTCGCTTCCTGCTTCGACATGATCGCGACAACAGGCCCTTTGTGCGGCACGCTGAGCACAAGCTTCTCCGCTTCGAGCCGTCGCAACGCCTCCCGGACTGACGTTCGACTCACGCCCAGCGTTTCGCACAACTCGCGTTCGATCAGCCGCGCGCCCGGTGCAAAACGCCCAGACACGATGGCCTGTCGAATCACGTTTTCCACCTGGTGACGCAACGTTTCCGGTCGCACCAAACCTATATCGACCGACATTATTGTCTTTCCGTCTGACAAAGTTCATCGCGCACCATACTCGATCTTCATCCCTTAAAACCGTGTAAAAAGCCAATGTTGAAACACCGTCCGAGCGAAGTAAGAAAAATCATCCCACTTCTGCCCGATATTCCAGTGACCCGGTTCACGTCAGCGTCGGCCACGAAAAGCTCGTAACCCGCCTTCGATAAACATTCGCCAAGGGGACTGCCCATCATGCGCAGTCCTATAAACCCGATACGTTGCGGGCGATTCACGTCGTCTCCATCGCTTCGCTCCTCTGCTGGTCAGGCGGTTTGACGTGATGACCGCCAGTACTCGAAACATCATTATCTAATAATGATCATTGTATGACTGTCATACAATCAGTCAAGTTGGCGTTGGTTGGGGCTGTCATTGATCGACGAGGCTTTTCTTGTGCAGTTGACTTTCTAAAGGTGCTTCTCGCGCTCTTTGGCGGATCCATGGAAGAGAAACCTTGTTGAGTTCCTTAGTTACTAATCTTCTGTTTTTGGCTGTTCGTCATTAATCGATTCACTTTCGTTTTTAAGCCATGCCATCGACCCCGAGAGGGGTTCATGGCGAGATGACCTAAATCTATCCACGCTGGCGGCAGTCTTGAAGTCGACAATTTCAAACTGGTGTCGGCGTCGGTCTAACGACCGCTTGAACACCATACCCTTTCGGCTTACCGGCGCGATTCAGTGATCGATCGTCGTCGGGAAATCCGCCCTTGGCAGCACGAGAGACACCGGCGCACGCGGCCCTGAGTGTACGTTTCATTTCGTTGAGTCGGTCGCCGATATCAGCGGTTCGAGTGCGCGCTTGCGCTTCTGCGGTTGCTTCGGTTTGCGCATCCACGGGTCGGATTACGGCATTCGGCCGATTTCGCTGGAAATCTTTAATCTGCTCGAAGGTCGCTTCTTTCAGCGTGTTCGTCCTGATCGCTGCGACGAACGATTCGGCCCACTGGCCGGTTGCAACACGCGGCGAAACTTCCCGATGGTAGTGAACCGAGATCGATTGTGCATCGCTCGAAACTACGATGAGTTTGCTTTCCTCGTTATCGATGAACGTCTTCCCGGCGGATTCACTAACGCTGAGTTCGACCTGTGCGGCGTGCTTGGCTTCGCGCGTTTTGCGTTCATCGGCCGCATGCTTTGCGCGGATCTGATGACTGAAGTCGACAGGCGAGCGCAGCAGTGCCCGCAAGTAACTTATGGGGCGCTTGGCTTGCTTCAGATGGTCCCAGGTTGCTTCAACAACATCGGAAAGCAACTTGGCGTGCGTTTTCGCTTCGCGCATCAGTTTGAAAATCAAAAATTGACGAAAACCCAAGCTCAGCAGGCGTTCGAGGTCGGCAGGGAGGCGTCCTGGTTGTCTCTTTTGATTCTTAGGGAATAGATCCTTATATATAGCTCCGTCTGCCACGCTGACACACGGGGTCTCAAACGTTGAATCCAGTACAGCGGGACGGCTATCCTGCGATTCAGCGGGCTCTTCAGCAGACTCAGTTTCAACGGACGCGGAGATGTATCCCAGGACCATTGCCGAGCGCTCGGTCAAATGAAGATAGGCTCGGCCGAACAAGCCAGCGGTGCCATAGCGTTTCTGGGGAGCGCGTTCAATCAAGCCCGCTGTCTCTAGATCGTCCAGACTCCGGTAGAACGTCCGCATTGATTGCATGGCTCGACCCGTGAGTAATTCTCGGCGAGCGAATATGGATGCGTAGGGGTCGTTGGCATCGACGGTACGCGCGAGCGCAGCCAATACGGCTCGTGCTCGTGCTGGAAGCGTCGGATAATTTGCCGCACGATGCGCTGCCCGGAACACCACCCAGGGAAGGTTTGATTGACCTGCTAGAAATTCATTCAGCGCGATTTGATCGGTACTGACGGAATCGTTGTGAAGTGGGAGAGGGCACACGACCCCCTCGCCAGCAACGGAATGTTGCGCGATAAGCATGTCACACGTCCATTTCTTGGAAAATGGAAGAGAAACGCTTGACTGCCGATCGCTATCCGCTACACTTCGAGGTGTTGGGCCTTTATCCGATTCCCGTCGGAGAAGTGCAGCAGTGGGCAAGCGACAGCGAAGCCCGGTTAAATCAAAAGCCTTCGGTTCCCGCCGAAGGCTTTTGTCTTTTGTGTCTCAGATCAGATCATCATTGCTCTCGATCGTTAAGCTAAATCCATGATTAATAAGGCTTCCCTAGTAGGGAGAACCTGAGTTCCCGCTCAGACTCTCTAGGGATTCGCCCTCGTTGTGGCTAACTCGTTGATTTCAATCAGTTCCCTAGTAGGGATCACTGCTTTCCGAGTTCTGCTTCAATAAACACTCGAATCTTTTCTGCCCATTGATCGGCTTCATCTGCGGCGCTTCCGGAAAAGGACACGCCAACAACGCCGTTGCGGGCGGAAATTTGGCAAACCTTCCTGGCACCGCGTCGAATCACCATGGGTTCATGACGATCCCGAGGGGCACGATCCGCTTTCGTTGCGGCAACTGCCTGTGCTTGCGTGAAAGTGTTGTCGCTAACTAACCGCTCGATTGCCGCTTTCACCTTGTCTTCGCGACCCTCTGCAACCGCCTTGGCCATTTGTTCCGCAGCGTTGCTACCCAGGCGCTCCGGGCACGTCGCCAGCAAATCCTTGCTTTCGCTGGGCAGGAGGTCGAACTTCATGATCCGACCGACGTGCGAATCGCTAATGCCCGCTGCTTTCGCCAGTTCCTCTTTCGTGATTCCGGTGGATTCCTGGAGCGATTTAAAGCCCCAGAATTTCTCGAAGTCCGATAGCGTGGGCGAAAGAAGGTTGGAGAAGAATGCGGCGTACTCGACCATCGAATCGTCGATGTCGAGCACGATGCCGTCGATTTCCGTTCGGCCCAGCTCACGATAAACTGCAGCGCGGTTATGCCCGGCCACGATGTCGTATTCGCCGTCCGGCCGCTCACGAACCGTGATCGGCTGGGCGAGCGGGTACGCCGTCAAGTTGGCTTTGAGCTCGGCGTATTCCGCGCTTGTCAGGCGGCGTCGACGACCTGGGATTTCATGAAGCTTTTCGAGCGGAAGCTTGCCCGGCGCGCGCTGCTCGAGCGCCCGTTTCAGTTTTTCGATTTCGGCTTGCTGGCTGTGCACGCGACCTTGCAGCCCGATCAGTTGTCCCGGCGCAGTGCGCGGAGCAAGAGGTTCTGAAGGTGTATCCATGCTGTCGTCGTCGAGACGGATGCCTGCGGCCTTTGCCTTTTGTTTCGCTGCTGTAGACATGCTTACTCCTTGTCCCAGAGGTAACAAACCTTGCTGTCGATCAAATCCACAACCTGGTCGTAGGGCACGCGAATGCGCCGTAGCGTCGCCGCGTTGCCGTCGTAATTGGGGAAGTCGTAGACAGTGGAGAAGTCGTTCGTGGTCGTGCGTGCAAGGTCCGTTTCCGGAATCTCTACCGGCAGGACGCGCTCACCGTACGTGGTGATAACCCAGTCACGCACGATCGAGGCGTTAGCCTTGTTGGGCATGCGAGTCACGAGGATGTCGATGAAATCGAACACCTTGGCTTCGTCGGCCGACTCTCCGAACTGCTTCATGCCGGAAACCATGTCGGAGAAAAGCGACCAGAACTGGACCATCGATGCAAACGAAAGCGTGTCTGGCATCACCGGAACGATCACGCCATCAGCGGCAAACAGCGCATTGATGGTGAGATAGCTCAGCGTCGGCGCAGTATCGATGATGATGTAGTCGTATTCATCCTTGAGTTCTTCCAGACCGTCATTCAATACGTTCCAAAATTTGGCGCTCGGCGACGCATGGACGCGCGCCGGCAGCATGAATTCAGCATTGAACAGGTCAGTGGAGGACGGAATGAGGTCGAGATTTTCCCAATACGTTTGCATTGGAAGGCCCTTCATGCTGAAGCTCTCGCCGCTCACATAAGCTTCGATCAAGGGCAGAATGGTCTGGTCGCCATTGATCTCAGCGTGTGGATTGATTCCATACAGCGTGGTCGCACTGCCCTGCGGGTCCATGTCTATATGCAACACGCGACGGCCGTGCCGTAACGACAGGCCCTGCGCAAGCACCATGGATGTCGTGGTCTTGGTTACACCGCCCTTGAAATTGCCAATGGCGATAACCTTGCCTTTTTTGCCCTCCGGACGTTGCCTTGGCTTGCGTTCAGCCCGCACCCATTCAATGGTCTCGGCCAACGTGAACTGCCGTGCAGCGCCCGGCTTTTCTTGCGTCCCTTGCGGAAGCTCACCTTTCTTGATCAGATAGGAGAAGCGGGCTTTATCTATACCGCACAGTTCCTGAAGCTTGCCGCTCGGAAACACCGGGGCAACCTTCCGCGGAAAAGGTTGAAGCATCTGCGTGCGAATTCGCTCGAGCATTTTCGCGGAACGGGCCGCTAAATTGACGAGATCATCCGGCGTCACCTCTATAGGCGGCGTCGAAAGGTTGATATCCATGTGTTTCTTCCCGGTGGTGCTGGTTCTACCAAAAACGTGGATTCTCCCTTAAAAGGTAGAACCGACGGTAACCGAAGACTAAGAGGTATACGGAGTAAACGCAAGTAAACTTTGCCGCACCTCGACAGCCGGAAAGGCACGCGGGCAATGGGATTGAGGGGAAAAGATGAGAAACGACTTGAGCGGAAGGGGGCATCGCAAGCCGCTTTAGATCTGCAGAATCAAGGCGAAATGAGTGATTTCCGGGGCGAACGCGGGCAAAAAAGGGCGCGATTTACCGGCTTTGATTCGCTCCAACGGCTGCGGCCCTGAGATAAAGCCGCGTGGTCGAGAGGTGCGCATGGCCAAGGCGGGCTTGAATCTCCCGGCAATCCGCGCCTCGTTCGAGCGCATGATGTGAGTGAGTATGCCGGATCCAGTGTGTACTTGGATTGCGAGACTTCGCATCTGCAGATAGGAGAGCGTGCGCCATTCCCGGCTTCGGCCCCAGAATCAGACGGCGAAAAATCTGTCCGATTCCGTCAGGCGTAAGAGCGCGTCCAGTGCGGGAGTTCGCGAGCAGCGGCGTGTCCGATGCACATTTCGCCGGATTTCCTGGCAGACCACGAGCCTGCAGGCTGGCGATCAGCAAGGCCATGACGGAATCCGGGATTGGGATCCGGCGATCCGAACGGCGTGTTCCGATGATTACCAGATGCCAACGGTCGCCGCCCGGTTCAAGTGACGTGGCCTGCGTGAGCTGGCCGGTGCTGGCGCCGGCCAGCTCCGCGCGTCGCAATCCTGTTGAGTAAGCCAGGCTCAAGGCCAAAAAATCCCGCAATTCCTGGCCTGAATACAGGACGCGCGTGCTCGCCTGGACTATGGCGCGCCACTGGCTGTGGCTTAGAGACCGTCCGGCGACGTCGATCCGCGGCCCGGTCGTAACCGGTGCGCAGCACACGAACGGATTGCTTGCCAGATAGCGTTGATTCACGAGCCATTCGCACATTGCGTGCAGAATCGCCCGAGCTGTTTCGCGGCTGCGCTCCGAAAGGCCGCCAATAAACGGGCGCCAATCAGGGTGCGTCCGCTCGATTTTCCCGCCGCCGACCCATTGGGCGGCAGGCTGTGGATCGGTCAAAAAGCTCTCGATATACTCCGCGCAATCGGGGCTATCGAGTGAAGAGAGCGCCTTCTCTTTCGTGTGAATTGCCCAGAGAAGCAGCCGTTCAGCTTCGCGCCGGTACGCTCGGACCGTGTGCACACTGCGCTGAACGCTTGTGAGCCACGCGTCGATTGCCTGCAGATCGGTGAGGAATCCGGCATCCGAGGGAGTCTGGTCAGCGCGATTAATGCCCGCCGAGCCGTCCAGTTCGTGCGGGACTTCAAGCGCTTCGAGCGGGACGATGCCGGTTACGCGAGGCCTAGCAAGCGCCGGATCATTGCCGGGCAAGCGTCGACGGGGCGTGACGGCGCGCTTTGAAAGGGTATGACGTAGCGAATCCGTGTGAAGCGAAAGCCAGTCCGTAATGCGCTGCGCCGCCTTGGGGCCGACTCGCTCGACGCCGGTATGCCAGCGATGACCCCGGCGTTCGATAAACCCCAGCAAATCAGCCAGCGTATATATATGTGCGCGTTGCAACCGGTCGGCGATCGCGGGTTCGAGCCAGCTCGATACAGGATGACTGGGCTGCGGAGCTTGCACCAGACTGCTTTCCATCCGGGCGAGCGCGTCAGCCTGCCGGCGCCGCAGCCGTGCGTTGCGCGACGCCCGCCGGTCAAGCGGGAAGTTTTCCTGCGAATACTCCGCCCGATAAAGCTCGAGCAATTCAGCTTCGCTGTGAAATCCGTGTGGATCGATGGCCTCGCGATACGCCTCGAGCGTCGGCGTGACGCTTTCGGCGATGCGTTCCGGGATGCTGCCGGGACGCAGGCGTAGAAGGTGTGTCGCCTCGACGTCCCGAGTCCGGCGCGCTGCGCTGGAGAGCGTGTCGCGCAAAAGCCCGATAAGGCGCCGCGTGACGCGAACGTCGGTGGTGGCATCGCCATAGGTAGCGTGCAATTGCTCGACCGATACGCCGTCCAGATACCCGCGATACAACGCGAAATGCTCGCGCGTGAGCCGCTTTATTGACGTACGGCTTTCGGCGTTGCGTGTGGATGGCGGGTTCGGAGCAGCCAACATGAGTTATTTATGCTTTGGTTTCAATAGCTTGAAGGGAGGCTACCAGCGTAGGGCTGGTTTGACAACAAAAAACGCCACATCTGATAAGTATCCTTCGCTACGCCGACTCGGAGAACGCAGTGTCGATGTAAGTCGCGCCGCCCATATATCTGGGCTGCGCGCATTCAAAGCTGATTACTTCGCCAGCGCCGCCGCAACGACCGAAGCCAGCGGTGTTGTCGGACGGCCGATGAGTTTGCTCAATTGGCGGCTGTCATCGAAGAGGGCGCCTTTCGCGGCGCCCGTCCCGGAGTCGGAGATCAGCGCGGCAACGGGCTCGGGCAAACCGACGCCGATCAACGCCGCCTTGTACTCGGCCTCGGACATGTCGCGATAGGCCAAGGGCTTGCCCGACTGCTTTGCTACTTCTGCCGCGAATTCGGCAAGGGTATAAGCCGTGTCGCCGGCTAATTCGTAGATGCCGCTTGATTGCGCATCGCTGGTCAGTACCACGGCAGCCGCCTCGGCATAGTCAACACGCGCCGCCGATGAAATCCGGCCATCGCCCGAATCACCGAGAATCGCGCCGTGTTCGAGCGCCGGCGCCAGGCTGCCCGTGTAGTTTTCCGTGTACCAGCCGTTACGCAGCACAGCAAACGGCACCGTCGATTCGCGCAACGCCGCTTCGGTTTCACGATGTTCGCCGGCGAGACCGAGCGGCGAAGTATCGGCGTGAAGCAAGCTGGTGTACGCGATCAGTTCGACACCGGCACGGCGCGCTGCATCAATAGCCGCACGATGCTGAGTGCCGCGCTTGCCTAGCTCATTCGATGAAATCAGCAGCAACTTTTTCACGCCGGTGAAAGCGTCGTCGAGCGTGGCGGACTCGTTGTAATCCGCGCGCCTGACCTGGACCCCGCGAGCCGCAAGATCGGCGGCCTTTTCCGTACTGCGGACTGCAGCGACGATCTGCGCTGGAGGCACGGTTTTTAGCAATGCTTCGATAACGAGACGGCCGAGTTGGCCGGTAGCTCCGGTGACAGCGATCATGAGACGACTCCTTGAATGATGGAAAGCGGAGATTGAAAGCGGCGCGGGAAACAACCGAATCCGCAAGGTATCGGATAAACTAACTTTTCGTAAGTACGTACGCCGAGGTAAGTATCAATGAATTCCAACATTGAAATGGCAGCGGACGCAGTGCCTCTGTCCGAGCTGGTTCGCCGGGGCGAGTTGCTTTCGGCGGACTGTCCGTCGCGCGAGGTGCTCAAGCATGTGACCAGCCGATGGGGCGTGCTTGTGCTCATGGTGTTGCTGGATGAACAAATGTGTCGTTTCAGCGATTTGCGCCGCAAAGTCGACGGTGTGAGCGAAAAGATGCTCGCGCAGACGTTGCAGTGGCTGGCTGCGGATGGATTTGTCGTGCGGACTTCGTACGACGTGGTGCCGCCACACGTTGACTATCGGCTGACGCCGCTCGGCAAAGAGGTCGCACGGCAAGTGAGTTCGTTGGCTGACTGGATCGAGATCAACCTCGCGCGAATCATGGGCGCGCGAGCGTCGTCCCAAGGCGCTGGCGAGTCGATATAGACACGTCTCGCACTACCTCGGCAAAATGCCTATAATGAATGAGCAAATTGCCAAACAGGACTTTCACCATGACCGCCGTCGTTTTCAAACCCACCGGGTCCGTCAATCCAAAGCGGGCCGAGTTCGCGCTGCTCACCGAGTTGCTCGATGCATCGATCCACTCCGGACTGGATCTCGCGGAACTCGCGGCCGAGCGGGTTGCGGTTGACGTTATCGACCGGTTGTCGGCTCATGGCCTGAAAGCAGACGAGCTGAGCTTCATCATTCCGCGGCGAACGCTCACGCATCGCCGGCAGAATCAGGAACGTCTCTCGACCGATGAATCCGACAAAGCCATCCGCCTAGCTAAACTCGTCGCGCAGTCCGACACGGTTTTTGACAATCAGGACAAGTCGATGCAATGGCTGAGAAGCCCGCAACGCCGCTTTGGCGGAAAGACGGCGCTCGACATGGCTAGCACCGAACACGGCGCGCGCCTGGTCGAAGAAGCACTGGTGCAACTCGACGAAGGGTACTTCGGCTGATGGAGTTATGGCGTATCAGCAACTATGCAGATCTGAGAGGCATCGGTGGGCTGCGTGCGCCAGGCCGCTGGCATTTCGCGGGGCAGCCGGTCGTGTATCTCGCGGAACACCCGGCCTCGGCCTTGCTCGAAATCCTCGTTCACCAGAATCTGAGCCATTCGGAACGAGTGCCGGACTCCTATCAGTTATTGCGTGTTGAAGTCCCCGCCGACATCGCAGTCGCCGAATTGCGTGAAGCCGATACCCCCGAGAACTGGCGCGCCGATGCGCAATGGACACAGTCGGCCGGCACCGAGTGGCTTGCCGGCGGAGCGACTGCGTTGTTGAAAGTGCCAAGCGCCATCTTGCCCGCGACCAACTTCCTGCTGAATCCGGCGCATCCCGACGCGGCTCGTCTCGAGATCGCGGAGGTGATTCGGGTGAGCCACGACAGGCGAATTCTGCGACTGTTGTCGAAGGACTAGGCCGTCAAAATGTGCGATGACGAGATCCGCGCCGCGACCGGCGTCCATGCGCGCGGCATCGAGCCAGCCGTCGAATAGGAAATGCAACTAACTGTCTGACCGCGCCGCACCTTCAAGCAATCACGGCCCGACGCAGACAGAACATCCAGAATCAGCGACCAAGCGATGGGCCTTCGCTCCGAAAACGACCGCACCTCGCGCAACCCGCATCGCGTAAAATTTCCCCTTCCATACCACCACGCCAAGTCACCATGCCAACGCCCGCCGATAACCCGCGCCCAAAGGAAAGCGAAGGCGTTGCTGTCATCGACCGTGCGTGTGCGATCCTGTTCGCTTTCCGTCCCGACGACGACGCCCTGACGCTCGCCGAACTCGCAGCCAGAACAGGCCTCTATAAAAGCACGTTGTTGCGGCTTGCCGGCGCGCTGATCCAGCATCGCTTGCTGCTGCGTCTGGACGATGGCCGCTATCAGCTAGGCCCGTCCACCTTCATGCTCGGCGCGGTGTATCAACGCAGCCTGAATCTCGCCGATATCCTCGTTCCGCTCATGCGCGAACTCGCCGAGATCAGCGGCGAAAGCGTGTCGTTCTATGTTCGGGATGATGCGGTGCGCGTGTGTCTGCATCGTGTGGATTCGACGCATGCCGTGCGTTATCACGTGCGTGAAGGCGATGTCCTGCCCCTGGAAAGCGGCTCGGGCGGGATGGCGTTGCTGGCGTTCGGCGGCAAGGAAGGCGAAGCCTTCGAGCAGATTCGCGAAGACTTTTATTATGTATCGATGGGCGAACGCGACCGCGAAACCGCAGGAGTATCGATGCCCGTTTTCGGCGTGCGCCAGACCTTACGCGGCGTGATCACGCTTGCGGGTCCGAGCTCGCGTATCGATCGGACTTTCGTGGACCGGAATCTCGGCGCGCTGTTCGACTGCGCCGCGCGAGCCACCGATGCGCTAGGCGGCGACGCCCGCGCGCTGCGCGAGGCGCAACGTCGCGCCGCCGAAGTTCACGCCAAATGACGCTCGGGCTTGCCCGTGTACTTGTACGCCATTTGCCGCGGCATCGGACCTTTGTTGCGTTCCTTGCGGCCGCGCTGCTCCCACGCGTGCGACAAGATCCCGACCGCCCGCGATAAACAAAACACGCCGCGCGCAAGTTCGGGCGCAAAACCCAGCTCGGCATAAATCACGGCAGTCGCGCCGTCGATGTTCATCGGCACCGGCTTGTTCTTGCGCGCCTTCAACAACGCTGCGATACCCCGTGCCACCAATGCATATTTTCCGCTGATCACGCCTTGTTCGACGCTGGCATCGACTAGCGCGAGCAGCCTGACCGCGCGTGGATCCACGGGATGAAACCTGTGTCCGAAGCCCGGCAGATATTTGCCGCGTTCGCTGATAAACGCATCGACGCCTTGCGCGACGGCATCGTTCAACGTGGCGCCCGCGGTTTCCAAAGCGACGATCGAGTCGTACAACTCGACCGCTTGCTGGCCGGCGCCGCCGTGGACGTCGTCGAGTGCATTGATGGCCGAAGCCATCGCGCCGTTAAGCGGCAAACCGCAACTCGTGGCCATGCGCGATATCGCGATCGAAGGGGCGTGCGGCCCGTGATCGACAGACGCGACCAGCGCCGCTTCGAACAGCCTCGCCTGATTCTCATCGGGCAATTCGCCGCGCAGCATCAGCCAGATCATCTGCGGAAAACTGATCGATCCAATCAGTTCCTGGATTGGAAAGCCGCGCACGTTGATCGAACCCGGATGGATATCGATGATCGATGTGCTCCAGTAATCCGCGGCAAGCGTGGCAGCATCAAAATCTTGCGTCATCTTCAGATCACTCCTTCGGCGCGTAGTTGATCGATTTCCGCCGCATCGAAACCGAGCGTGGAAAGATGGTCACGCGTGTTCGCGGACAGCTCGGGCGCGGGCGATGTCGGCGCGGTGTCGGCATCGGCGAAACGAAACCCCGCGCGAGTCACGCGTTGGCGGGTTGCGGCGTCATCGCCATTGAATTCATGCACGAACTCGCGCGAGACCATATGCGGATGCGCGAGGATTTCCGGCACCGACATCACTCGCCCGGCGGGCACGCCGGCTTCGATGAATTTCGCGTCCCAGTTCACTGCGCTGTCCGACGCCAACGCGGTTTCTATCTCCAGCTTCAACGCCGCCCGATTGATCTTGCGTGCGTTGCGCTCGGAAAAACGCGGGTCATCGGCCAGTTCCGGGCGGCCGATCAAGCGGCACAAACTCACGAACTGCTTGGTTTCGTTTGCGGCGATATTGAGCAAACCGTCGCCCGTCCTGAACGTGCCCGAAGGCGCGGCCGTGAAGTTCTCGTTGCCCATGGGCGAAGGCGTGACGCCCGCGTTCAGATAATTCGATACCACCCAGCCCATGGTCGAAAGCGTGGCTTCGAGCATCGATACATCCAGCATCCGGCCGCGGCCGTTGGCGCGTGAATCGACCAGCGCGGCGCAAATGCCGAACGCGGCGGTGAGTCCGCCAACCGTATCGGACACCGGATAACCCACGCGCAGCGGCGCGCTCTCGGAATCGCCGGTGACGCTCATCACGCCCGAAATGCCTTGAATGATCTGGTCGTAAGCGGGGCGTTTCGATAGTTCGCCATCCTTACCGAATCCGGAGATAGCGCAATAGACAAGTTTCGGATTGATCTCGCTGAGCGCTTCGTAGCCGAGTTCAAGCCGCGTCATCACGCCTGGCCGGAAATTCTCGACCAGCACGTCCGCGGTCTTGACGAGCGAACGAAGAATTTCCTTGCCGCGTGCGTCTTTCAGATTCAGCGTGATCGATTGCTTGCCTGCATTCACAGCAACAAACGATGCCCCCATGTCACGCGCCGATGCTTCTTTATCGGCGCCGAGCCTGCGCGCCAGATCGCCCCCTTCGGGATGTTCGACCTTGATGACCTCGGCGCCAAGCAGCGCGAGTTGATAGGCGCAAAACGGCCCGGCCAGCACATTCGATAAATCCAGCACCCGCACTCCAGCTAACGGAAGCGTCATGTCAAACCCTCTTGTTTAAAGCCGAAAATCCATACAACCTGACCGCGAGGCGTCAATGCGAGATCTCGTCCAGATTGCGATTGTTCGTACGCGGTCCAAAGATGCCGATGGCACCCATCACCAGGATCATCGACGCGCTGATCAACGCGAACACGCCCGTCACTTCGAAGTGACGCAGCGCGAACGCAATCATGAAACCCGAGAACATGGCGGAAAGACGCGAGATGGAATAAACCAGACCGACGGCGCGCGCTCGCAGCCGCGTCGGAAAAAGCTCGGTTTGATACGCGTGGTAACCGACCGAAAGCAAGGTGCCGCACAACGTGATCAACACGCCGAGAATCATCAGCATGACGGGCGATGTCTGCGTTGCAAACAAGCTGCCGAACACGGCAATACCCAATGCGGACAATACAATCAGCGTCTTGCGTTCGATACGGTCTGCGATCGCCATGCCAATCAGCGGCCCGAACGGATTCGAGATTGCGATAACAAACGAATACAGCAAGCTGTGCGTGATCGTGACGCCTTTCGAGACGAGCAGCGTCGGCACCCAGGACGCAAATCCATAGAAACCGATGGCCTGGAAAAAGTTGAAAACGAGCATGGTGATTGCGCGCTTGCGATACGGCGGCTGCCAGATTTCGCGGAACGCCGCTTTCGTGGTCGCCGGTTCAACGGTCGCAACCGGCTCCGGCAGCGGACGTCCATATTGCGCGGCGACCTTCGTTTCAAGCGCATGGAGCACGTGTTCTGCTTCCGCGGCACGGCCTTGCTGCGCGAGCCAGCGCGGACTTTCCGGCACGCGTTGACGGATCGCCCACACCACGAGCGCACCCAGCGCCCCGATGATCACGACCCACCGCCAGCCATCCAGCCCGAATGGCTTTTGCGGCACGAGCCACCACGCGAAAAATGCGACCGACGGCACCGCCGTGTATTGCACAAGGTGAACGAATGCGAACGCACGCCCGCGCAAGTGTTTGGGCACGAGCTCGCTGACGTAGGTATCGATGGTCACGAGTTCCACGCCCACGCCAATGCCCGCAATCAGACGCCACAGGTTGATTGCGGGTGCAGTGGTCTGGAATGCCATGACGAGAGTTGCGATGGAGTACCAGAGCAACGAGACGGTGAAGATGCTTTTGCGGCCATACTTATCGGCCATACCAGCAAGAAAGAACGTGCCGATAAACAAGCCCGCGAACGATGCCGCCACGAACGCGCCCAACCCCGACACGCCGAAGAACGAGGCGGTCGTTGTCGAATACAAGCCGCTTTTCACGAGACCCGGGCCTACGTAGGCGGTGAAAAACAGGTCGTAGAATTCGAACCATCCGCCAATGGACAGCAGGAAAACAAGCATCCACACCGAGCGCGTAGCCGGCAAGCGGTCGATGCGCGCATTGATGCCGGGCACGGTTTCCTTCGCGTCGGCGTTTGGTTTGTGCGATCCACGGTTCGCATCGATTGGCAGACTTGCCATTGAACCCTCCTACGGGTGTCTCATCTTTATCGTTCTATCTAACAGAACGCCGTTCTGTTTATGAGTTATGCGAGGTTAGTGCGTGAGGAGGGCATGCGAAATAAGGGGTTTTACCTAATCGCCGTGTTTTATGACTTCGCACCCGCAAGTATCCAGGCAATGACCGTATGCAGATCGGCATCGCTGATATTGGGGTTGGGAGGCATCGGTATTTCGCCCCATACACCCGCGCCGCCGTTGCGGACTTTCGTGAACAACTTGTCGGGCGCTGAAGGGTCGTTCTTGTACTTCTTCGCGACCGCCTGATATGCCGGTCCGACGACCTGCGTTTTCACTGCGTGACAGCCAAGGCAGTTGTTCTTTTGCACAATCGATAAAGCCGCTGCTCCGTCCGGCGCCGCGTGGGCCGTGATTGCCGTCGACACGAACGCCGAACACATCACCCCGATCAGCACTCTCTTCATCGTTTAGCCCACCACCTTGTCTGCCGCGCTGTTCGACACGTGGCTGCGAAAGTCCATCGATGCGTTTGCCCTCAGCCCTTGATATCGAAGACAGGTGACGCGAAGGAATGATGCAAAGTTCGTCGTCTCACCAAGATGCTGCGTGATCTCCTCATGCAATTTGGCGATGAGTTGATTGGTGGTCATGTCGTTATCCGCGGCAAGTTCGGAAAGTGTTTGCCAGAACAGGTTTTCAAGGCGGATGGTGGTTGTCACGCCGCTGATGCGTACCGAGCGGGCTCGGCATTCGTAGAGAATCGGATCGGTTTGCGCGTAGATCCTGCACATGAACGAGCTCCTTGCAAAAAGCCACGAAGGCGGAGCCGCCGGATGGCGGCTCCGTTCCGGCATCTAGATACTCCGGCGTTTCATCTGGTCCGCGATGTAATCCGATTGCCGGATCGCCAGCGACACAATCGTGAGCGTCGGGTTTTCGGCGGCGCTGGTCGTGAACTGGCTGCCATCCGAGATAAAGAGGTTGGGGATATCGAAGGTCTGGCCGTGTTTGTTGCAGACGCCATCGCTTGATTTCGCGCTCATCCTGCACGTGCCGAGATTGTGCGTGGACGGGTAGGGCGGTGTACGCAACGTCTTCACCGCGCCCGCTGCCGCGTAGATCGCCTCGCCTTGCTTGAACGCGTGATCGCGCATGGCGATATCGTTTGGATGGTCGTCGTAGTGAACGTTCGCGACCGGCAAGCCGACTTGATCCTTCACGTCGTGATTCAGCGTGATGCGGTTCGTCTCACGCGGCATGTCTTCACCCACTATCCACATGCCTGCGGTATTTGCGTAGTTATCCATATAGTAAGTAAAGTCCGATCCCCACGCGCCCGGGTCGAAGAAGGCCGCCGCAAAAGGAAGCCCGAGCGAGATGGTTTCCATCTCGTAGCCACCCGCGAAGCCGCGCTTTGGATTGAACTCGGCTTCATCCGTGATGATGCCGGCCATCACCGTTCCCCGATAAAAATGCACCGGCTCCTTGAACACGCCGTACACGGAACCGGTGGTGTGACGCATATAGTTGCGCCCGACCTGGCCCGAGCTGTTCGCGAGTCCGTCAGGATTCTTCGATGATTCCGATAACAACAAGAGGCGCGGTGTTTCTATCGAATTGCCTGCGACGCACACCACACGTGCGCGCTGACGTTGCGGTTTGCCGTCCGCATCCATATAGATCACGCTGCTTGCCTTGCCGGCCGCATTCGTTTCGATGCGCATGACATGCGACTCGGGACGCACTTCAAGCCGTCCGGTCGCTTCACCGGCGGGAATCTCGGTGTAAAGCGTCGACCACTTCGCGCCTGACTTGCAGCCCTGGAAACAGAATCCCAGTTGCATGCATTGCCCGCGTCCCGCACGCGGACGGCCGTTGATTGCCATGTGGCCGGTATTGCAGTTCTTGTAGCCGACCTTGGTCGCGCCGTCGTACATGATCTTGAAGTTGTTGTTGCCCGGCAGACCCGGAATGCCGTTCGTGCGCGTCACGCCCATCTTGTTCTCGGCGCGCGCATAGTACGGTTGAAGATCGGAAAGCGTAATGGGCCAGTCGAGCAGATTCGCTTGATCGATGGAACCATAGGTCGTGCGCGCCTTGAACTCGTGCTCGTGAAAACGCAGCGATGCACCCGCCCAATGCGTCGTCGTACCGCCGACCGTCTTGCAGATCCACGCCGGCAATTCGGGGAAATCTTTTGCGACGCGCCAATTACCGGACGTCGTGCGTTTATCGGTCCACGCGAGTTGCCCGAAGGACTTCCATTCGTCGTTGATGAATGTGGCCGATGACTGCCGTTTGCCTGCTTCCAGCACCACCACTTTCACGCCTTTCTGACACAACTCGTTTGCAAGCGTCCCGCCGCCCGCGCCCGAACCGACGATCACGACGACCGAGTCGTCGTTGTAGTCGAACTTAGCCATGCTTGCCTCCTCGGCAGATTTTCGCGTTCAGGTTCGGATTCAGGCGACCGGCGGACTCGCGGCCGCAGGCGGGTTAGGCAACCATGTCAGGTCGTTGAATCCGCGGCCGACGTAACCGCCCTTGCTGAATGCCTCGCCTTCATAGCCGAAGTGCGCAAACGACATGTCGTTGTTGTAGAGCGAAGTGACGCATTGCGCGCGCACGAGCAGCACGAACGGATCGGTCTGGTTCGCTTCGACGATAGCCGTACGTTGTGCATCGGAGAGCGCGGTGTTGCCGGCCCATTTTCCTTGCGATGCATCGTTCAGTTTCGCCACGCCGTTCTTGATCACGTCCATCGTTTTCTGATCGGTGGCTTTTGCGTCGACATCTTTTGCCGCGAGCGCGTAGACCGCGTCGGGCAGCGTCTTGTGCGGATAGAGCGTGCGCGCGAGCGTCATGATGGCGTCGGCCTGAGCCTGGTCGATATGCGTCAGCTCGACCGCCCACGCGCGGCTCGGCGCAAGCAACGCGATGGGCGTGCCGGCGACCAGTACGCCGGACAGCATCACCGAACCTTTGAGGAAGTGCCTGCGGCTGACACGCGCAGACGGTGCAGCGGCTGGGAAACCGTGCAGGCTTTCGGCAGCGATGACGGCAATGGGGATTGCCTTGGGCATGATTGTCTCCTTTTATAGTTTGACCGGCAGTCGCTTCAGTTCATACGTAGTGACCCTCCCTCGATAGCACTTCGATCTTGTAGCCGTCGGGATCGGTGATGAAGAAAAAGCGCGCGGCAATCGCGCCGTCGTGCGTGAGCGATTTGAGATCGCCCGGCTGCATGCCCTGGTTTGACAAGCGGTCGCGAAACGCCTCGATGTCATCGACCGCAAACGCCACGTGACCATAGCCCGTGCCGTGCGTATAGGGCGTTGTCGTTCCCTTGTTCAATGTGAGTTCGATCTCGGCGCCGCTCTCCGCGTCGCGCAAATAGACGAGCGTGAAAGTATCGAAATCGAGGCGATGCGACTCGCGCATGCCGAATGCGTCTTGATAGAACGCGATAGAACGATCCAGCGCTTCAACGCGGATCATCAGATGGAGATATTTGGTCATGCGCGCCTCGTGTCATAGCGTCGCTTCAGTATGCAACGTTGACACAAAAGCGGGTAATAGCGGGTTATTACGCTGCTGGTACGGGCCTGTGTTTTCCCCTATGGAACGTGTTCGCTCGGGTGAAACACCTAGTACGTATCGCTGCGCATCAAGAAGATCGGCAGCGATACGCAGGGACCAACAATCAATAAGCGCCCATGTAGTCGCGCTTGCCGATCTCGACGCCGTTATGACGCAGGATTGCGTACGCGGTCGTCACGTGAAAGAAGAATTGCGGCAAGCCGTAGTGCTGCAAGTACGCGCTGCCGGCAAGCTTCTTTTCTTTAGGTGTACCCGGACGCAGCACGATTTCCTTGTTTTCGCTGCCTTCGAATTGCGCGGCATCGAAGGAAGCAATGTGAGCCAGCGCCTTCGCGATCAGCGCCTGCAAATCGGCAAACGTCACTTCGGTGTCGGGCCATGACGGTACTTCCGCGCCGGCGAGGCGCGAGCTCACGCCTTTCGAAAAATCCACCGCGATCTGTACCTGGCGCACGAGCGGGAACATGTCGGGGAACAGGCGCGCCTGCAACAGCGCATTCGGTTCAATGTTCTTTTCGGTTGCGTGCACTTCAGCTTTCCGGAGCACCTCGGACAAAGCCGTCAGCATTTGCTTGAAGACCGGGACGGATGCGTTGTAGATGGAAATGGTCATGATCACTTTTACGTAGATGTGGGTGGGTCCGCCATAGCGCCGGATGCCGCGCCAGATTATACGGTCGCGCGATGAAGGCGCGGAGTCGGTCGGGCCAATAGGTACCGGGAAAACCCGAGGTCACATGAACACATCAAACAGCGTTATGCTGCGCTTGTTCTTGATATACCATATTGGATATATTTAAATAACGATGCTGCGCCGGATACCGACAGGGAGACACCCACCTCAATGGCTGATACGTATGTTGGACTCCGCCCGACGCCACTGACACTCGCGCTCGTGCCGATCAGCGCATCGGCCTCGCTGCGCGACCAGGCGTACGCACGACTGAAGCAGGCTATCGCCGATGCAGATATTTATCGATCGCGTGAAGAGATCCGCCTCGATGAGAAAGAACTGACCGAAGCGCTGGGCGTAAGCCGCACGCCAGTTCGCGAAGCGATGACGCTGCTCGAGCAGGAAGGTTTTCTGCGCACGGTGCCAAGACGCGGCATCTATATACAGCGCAAGACCAAGCGCGAAATCGTCGACATGATCTATATGTGGGCCGCGCTTGAAAGCATGGCAGCACGTCTGGCCACGCTGCATGCGTCGGAGGCGGACATTGCAGGACTGCGCCGCATGTTCGACGATTTCCGCGATGCCACGCCGGCCGACCATATAGAAGAGTATTCGGAAGCGAATCTTGCGTTCCATCAGGCGATCCTGGATTTGTCGCAATCGCAGGTGATCCTCGACACCATGAAGAACCTCTTCGTCCATGTTCGCGCCATCCGGCGGATGACGATCGCGCAGAGCGACCGGGCATCGCGATCGATCGTGGATCATATGCATATCATCGAAGCGCTGGAGCAGCGCGACACCGAGCGCGTCGAGCGCCTCGTCCGCCAGCATTCGGTGGAGCTTGCGCTGTTCGTCGAGACGAACTGCGATTTTCTCGATTGAATCGCGCGTTCTACAGTTCGTCGGAATGTAAGACGCACCATTTGATTAGTCATCCGTTAGGTCTTGCGCAACCGTTTGCGCAAGTAGCGTTGATCTTCGAAGCGCACTCATAAATGGCGAGTCATTCGGCCTTCAAGAACGTGAATTTTCAGTGTCTCGCAAAATCGCGATGTCCGGTCAACTTGGTGCGATGCACACACCCATTTTCCGAAAGCCGCGTCGAACATGGCTCATCTGATTTGCCGCACCGCAACAATCAAGCATCGAAACAAAAAGACGCTTGACTAATACTGTGTGTGGAATATTGTATATCACGAACTACACAAACACCCCGCCAAAGGAGGAGACGTCATGGCCGAAGTAGTAAGTAACCCGCAGAGCGCCACTGCAAGCGACACGCAAGTAGAAAAGAAGGCGGAAACGACGGATGGTTTCCATCTGGTCATCGATGCACTCAAGCTGAACGACATTCACACCATTTTCGGTCTGGTGGGTATTCCCATCACCGACCTCGCGCGCCTCGCGCAAGCCGAAGGCATGCGCTTCATCGGCTTCCGTCACGAGCAGCATGCGGGCAACGCGGCCGCTATCGCCGGCTATATGACGAAGAAGCCGGGCATATGCCTGACGGTTTCCGCGCCAGGTTTCCTGAACGGCCTGACTGCACTCGCCAACGCGACCACGAACTGCTTCCCGATGATCCTGATCAGCGGCTCGAGCGAACGCGAGATCGTGGACTTGCAGCAGGGCGACTACGAGGAAATGGATCAGTTGAACGCAGCGAAGCCTTACGCGAAGGCCGCGTATCGTGTGCTGCACGCAGAAGATATCGGCGTGGGCATTGCACGTGCGATTCGCGCGGCTGTGTCTGGCCGTCCTGGCGGCGTCTATCTGGACTTGCCGGCCAAGCTGCTCGCGCAAACCATCGACGCTGTGAAGGCGCAGCAGTCGCTGATCAAGGTTGTCGATGCCGCCCCGAGCCAGATTCCCGCCCCGGATTCCGTGAAGCGCGCAATCGATGTACTGAAGGGCGCGAAGCGTCCGCTGATCCTGCTCGGCAAGGGCGCGGCGTACGCGCAGGCCGATGCGGAAATCCGCGCATTTGTCGAAAAGAGCGGCATTCCGTATTTGCCGATGTCCATGGCAAAGGGCCTTCTGCCCGATACCCACGAGCAATCGGCGTCTGCTGCCCGTTCGTTCGTGCTGCAGGAAGCCGATGTCGTGGTACTGATCGGCGCGCGGCTGAACTGGCTGCTGTCGCACGGCAAGGGCAAGACGTGGGGCGCGGTACCGAAGAAGTTCATTCAGATCGACATCTCGCCGACGGAAATCGACAGCAACGTCGCGATCGCGGCGCCCGTCATTGGTGACATCGGTTCGTGCGTGTCCGCGCTGCTGAACGAAATTGAGTCGGGCGGCTTTGCGAAGCCGAGCGTCGAATGGACCGGCGCGATCACCGAACGCAAGAGCAAGAACCTCGCGAAGATGGCCGCGACGCTCGACCAGAACCCGTCGCCGATGAACTTCCACAGCGCCCTGCGCGCAATCCGCGATGTGCTGAAGACGCGCCCGGACATCAACGTGGTGAACGAAGGCGCGAACACGCTGGACTATGCGCGCAGCATCATCGACATGTATGAGCCGCGCAAACGCTTCGACTCCGGCACGTGGGGAATCATGGGCATCGGCATGGGATTCGCGATCGGTGCGGCCGTGACGAGCGGCAAGCCGGTGGTCGCAATCGAAGGCGACAGTGCGTTCGGCTTCAGCGGCATGGAACTCGAAACCATCTGCCGATACGACCTGCCGGTGGTCACCATCGTGTTCAACAACAACGGCGTGTATCGCGGCACGGACGTGAACCCGACCGGTGGCAAGGACGTTGCGCCGACCGTGTTCGTGAAGGGCGCACGCTACGACAAGATGATCGAGGCATTCGGTGGCGTGGGTTTCAATGCCACCACGCCGGAAGAATTGACGAAGGCGCTGCAGGAAGGCATCGCGTCTGGCAAGCCGACGCTGATCAACGCTGTGATCGATGAAGCCGCGGGCACCGAAAGCGGCCGTCTGACGAACCTCAACCCGCAAAGCGCGGCGATGAAAAAGTAAAGCGAAGCTAAAGGAGACATGACATGAGCAAACCACTCGAAGGCATCAAGATCATCGACTTCACACACGTCCAGGCAGGCCCTGCGTGCACGCAGTTACTGGCATGGTTCGGCGCGGACGTTATCAAGGTCGAACGTCCCGGTTCAGGCGATGTAACCCGCAACCAGTTGCGTGATATTCCAGACGCCGACGCGCTGTACTTCACCATGCTGAACAGCAACAAGAAGTCGCTGACGCTCGACACCAAGAAGCCCGAAGGCAAGGAAGTGCTGGAGAAGCTGATCCGCGAATCCGATGTTCTGGTCGAGAACTTCGGCCCGGGCGCGCTGGACCGGATGGGGTTTTCGTGGGAACGGCTGAACGAACTGAACCCGAAGATGATCGTGGCGTCGGTCAAGGGCTTCAGCGACGGCCATCATTACGATGACCTGAAGGTCTACGAAAACGTCGCGCAATGCGCGGGCGGTGCAGCATCGACGACGGGCTTCTGGGACGGTCCTCCGACCATCAGCGCAGCCGCGCTCGGCGACAGCAACACGGGCATGCACCTGGCCATCGGCATTTTGACGGCGTTGATTGGCCGGGATAAGACCGGCAAGGGTCAGAAGGTGGCGGTATCGATGCAGGACAGCGTGCTGAATCTGTGCCGCGTGAAGCTGCGCGATCAGCAGCGCCTCGACCGCCTGGGCTATCTGGAAGAGTATCCGCAATACCCGCATGGTGAATTCAGCGATGTCGTGCCGCGCGGCGGCAATGCCGGCGGTGGCGGTCAGCCGGGCTGGGTGCTCAAGTGCAAGGGCTGGGAAACGGACCCGAACTCGTACATCTACTTCACGATCCAGGGCCACGCGTGGGCGCCGATCTGCAAGGCGATCGGCAAGCCGGAATGGATCGACGATCCGAAGTACAACACCGCCTCGGCACGGCAGCCGCACATCTTCGACATCTTCGCGACCATCGAAACCTGGCTCGCCGACAAGACCAAGTTCGAAGCCGTCGATATCCTGCGCAAGTTCGACATTCCTTGCGCACCGGTCCTGACCATGAAAGAACTCGCCAATGATCCGTCGCTGCGTGCAAGCGGCACGATCGTGGAAGTGCCGCACAGCGTTCGCGGCTCGTATCTCACGGTCGGCAGTCCGATCAAGTTCTCGGACCTGAAGCCGGAAGTGACGGCATCGCCGCTGTTGGGCGAGCATACGGAAGAAGTCTTGGCGAGCCTCGGTTATAGCCCGCAGGAAATCTTCAACCTGAAGGAAATCCAGGCGGTCTGATCGTCTGGATTCGTCGTAAAAGCCGGTCGAA
The DNA here is from genome assembly GCF_001577465.1 of Burkholderia sp. PAMC 28687. Classification (NCBI taxonomy): domain Bacteria; kingdom Pseudomonadati; phylum Pseudomonadota; class Betaproteobacteria; order Burkholderiales; family Burkholderiaceae; genus Burkholderia; species Burkholderia sp. PAMC 28687. Next base: position 285,954 of record NZ_CP014506.1, on the reverse strand, counting down.
GCACCGGGGTCTCATTCTTCGAGACCCCGCTCGATGCGGCGCCACAAAGCGGGCGCCGCGTTGAACTGAATCATTACCCTTCCAGAATGGGCGGAATCCTGACTGATTACAAATCAGTCTACCGCCGCAGCCATCGACACCCTCACGGAAGTTTTGCGCGCCAATGTGCCGATGGCGCCCGTTCGTCTTTTCATCGTGAAGCGCTATCAGGAGGTTCCAAATGCACGTTGAAGTCCTTGGGCAATACAGACTGGAACTGTCCGCCATGCAATTGATCCACAACGGCGGCTGGGCGGCCTACCTCGCCATTCGCACCGTCGATGAAAACCAGCAGTCGCAATCAGGCTTGCTGCCCTATCAGCACGTGGTCGACGAAGCCGTGTTCGAGAGCGAAGCAGCGGCAATCGCGGGTGCACGTCGTGCAGCAATGGCAATGTTGAGCACCGCGGCAACCCGATAAAGCGTGCGTTTAATGATTGGTAATCCTGAATGACCAAACTGGATTATCGGAATCAATTGGCCGACTCAGCAGACGCATAAAACAAAAGCGTTCGACCGCACGAAATTAGTCATAAAAGCGGTTGCAGAAATACGATGTTCAAAATACGATATATCAGAAGAGGCAAGCCAAGGCAGTTCACCCGGCGTGCGGACCTTCGCTGATCCGTGAGCGATCCGCGGTACGAGCCGGCAAAGTCCGGCAGCCAGCCACGCGCCACGCCAAGCAGACAAGATCAATTTAGGGAGACGCAAAATGGGCAAGGCATTGGAGGGCGTGAAGATCCTCGACTTCACGCATGTGCAGTCGGGGCCGACCTGCACGCAGTTGCTGGCGTGGTTCGGCGCGGACGTGATCAAGGTGGAGCGGGCGGGTGTAGGCGATGTCACGCGTGACCAGCTCCGCGATATCCCCGAGGCGGACAGCCTGTACTTCACGATGCTGAACCACAACAAGCGATCGGTCACGATCGATACAAAGAATCCCGAAGGCAAGCAGGTTCTCGAAGAGCTGATCCAGGTCTGCGACGTGATGGTCGAGAATTTCGCTCCCGGCGCGCTGGACCGGATGGGCTTTACATGGGAACGCGTCCAGGAACTGAACCCGCGGATGATCGTGGCGTCGGTGAAAGGTTTTGGTCCCGGTCCGTATGAGGACTGCAAGGTCTACGAGAACGTGGCGCAATGCGTGGGCGGGGCCGCGTCGACGACAGGTTTCGACGATGGTCCGCCCGTTGTGACCGGTGCGCAAATTGGCGACTCGGGAACGGGCCTGCATCTCGCACTCGGCATTGTGACAGCGCTTTTTCAACGACACACAACGGGTCGCGGCCAGTACGTTCTCTCCGCGATGCAGGACAGCGTGCTCAATCTGTGCCGCGTGAAGCTGCGCGATCAGCAACGCCTGGAACGCACAGGCGTGATGAAGGAATATCCGCAGTATCCCAATGGCGAGTTCGGTGAAGCCGTGCCACGTGCAGGCAACGCATCCGGCGGTGGTCAGCCCGGCTGGATCCTGAAATGCAAGGGATGGGAAACGGACCCGAACGCGTACATCTATTTCATTACGCAAGCGCCCGTGTGGGCGAAGATCTGCAACGTGATCGGCAAGGAAGAATGGGCCACCGATCCGAACTACGCCACCGCCGCCGCGCGACTGCCGCATCTGAAGGACATCTTCGCCGAGATCGAACGCTGGACCATGACCAAGACCAAATTCCAGGCCATGGACATTCTGAACAAATACGACATTCCGTGCGGCCCGATTTTATCGATGAAAGAAATCGCGGAAGAGCCGTCGTTGCGCGAAACCGGAACCATTGTCGAAGTCGATCATCCGGTGCGCGGCAAATACCTGACCGTCGGGAATCCTATCAAGTTGTCGGATAGCCCCACCGAAGTCACGCGCTCGCCCTTGCTCGGTGAACACACCGACGAAGTGATGGCCGAACTCGGCTATCAGCCGGAACAGATTGCGCATTTGCGAGCGGTCGGCGCCATTTAAAACGCCGGCTTGCAATAAAAGATGATGCGACGCGGCTGAAATGCAGCCGGCGTCAGCGCACCCCATAAAAACTTGCAGGAGACAAACGATGAAAACGTGGATACGGTTTCGGAACGCGCATGGCCAGACGGGATTCGGCGTTCTGGAAAACCATCGCATCACGCAATACGACGGTGAGATGTTCGGGGTTTCGACTCCCGGCGCCAATTTGCTGAGCCTTGAAGACGTCACGCTGCTGAGCCCGTGCGTACCGACAAAAGTGGTCGCGCTCTGGAACAACTTTCACGCATTGTCGGAGAAACTGGGGAAGGCCGCGCCTTCCCATCCGCTGTTTCTCATCAAGCCGCCGACTTCCGTGATCGGCCACGGCGAACCCATCCGGCGACCGAAGGCTTACAGCGGCAAGATCGCATACGAAGGCGAACTGGCAATCGTGATCGGCAAGCGCTGCAGCAATGTGTCGGCGGAAGAAGCCGATGACCATATCTTCGGCTATAGCTGCATCAACGACGTCACCGCCGCCGAACTCCTCAACGAAGATCCCAGCTTCGCGCAATGGTGCAGATCGAAGGGCTTCGATACCTTCAGTTGCATCGGCCCCGCGATCCAGCGCGATTTCGACTGGCGCAATGCGCATGTCGTCACGCGTCTCGATGGCGTCGAGCGCCAGAACTATCCGCTCTCCGACATGATCTATTCGCCCGCGCAGCAAGTGAGCCTGATCTCGCAAGACATGACCCTCGAACCCGGCGATGTGATCGCGTGCGGCACGTCCATTGGCGTCGGATCGATCAAGGATGGCGCGACGGTGGAAGTGTCTATTGGCGGGATCGGGGTGTTGTCGAACGTTTTAGCGGGCGGAGCCTGACATGGCCATGACCATTGCTGTACCGCGCGAAATCCTCGCGGGCGAGCGCCGCGTTGCCGCGACACCCGAAACCGTCGGCCAGTTGTTGAAACTCGGCTTCGCGGTGAATGTGGAATCGCAGGCGGGCCTCGCCGCATCATTCGATGACGACGCCTACCGTGCAGCCGGCGCCCGGATTGTGAGCGACACGACCGCGTTGTGGTCCGGCGCCGACGTCGTGATCAAGGTGCGCGCGCCCGAACCACAGGAAGCGGCGCTGCTGAAAAAAGGCGCGACGCTGATCAGCTTCATCTGGCCGGCACAAAACGCCGCGTTGCTCGCGCAACTTGCAGCGGCCGGCACCAACATCATGGCCATGGACTCCGTACCGCGAATCTCGCGCGCGCAAAAGCTCGACGCGCTCAGCTCGATGGCGAACATGGCGGGTTACCGCGCGGTTATCGAAGCGGCGCAGCATTTCGGGCGCGTGTTCACCGGGCAGATCACTGCCGCAGGCAAGATGCCGCCGGCGAAAGTGCTGGTGATCGGCGCAGGCGTTGCGGGCCTGGCGGCGATCGGCGCCGCGCGCAGTCTGGGCGCGATCGTGCGTGCATTCGACACCCGCGCCGAGGTCGAGCAGCAAGTGGAAAGCATGGGTGCTGTGTTCCTCACGATCGATATCGAGGAAGAAGGCGGCGGCGGTGGCGGCTACGCGAAACAGATGAGCGCGGAGTTCATCGCAGCCGAGATGGCGCTGTTCGCGGCACAGGCAAAGGAAGTGGACATCATCATCACGACCGCCCTGATTCCGGGCAAACCCGCGCCGAAGCTGATCACCGCGGAGATGGTCGGCATGATGCGCGCGGGCAGCGTGATCGTGGATATGGCGGCCGAGCAAGGCGGCAATTGCGAGCTCACGCAGCCGGGTGAAGTGGCGCAGATCCACGGTGTATCGATAGTCGGTTATACCGATCTCGCAAGCCGCATGGCCACGCAATCAAGCCAGCTTTACGGCACCAACATCCGTCATTTGCTGACCGATCTCACGCCGCAGAAGGATGGCATCGCGAAGATCAACATGGACGACGACGTGATGCGCGGCGCAACGGTCGTGCATGACGGCGTCGTGAGCTGGCCGCCGCCGCCGCCAAAAACGGCGGCCATCGCGCCGCATAAACCTGCGGCCGCCAAACTCGTTGCAACGGATATCAAGGAAGAACCGCGCAGCGCCTTCATGTCGATCGTGATCCTGGTCGTTGCCGCAGTAGCCCTGCTCGCGCTCGGTGCGGTCGCGCCGCCTGCTTTCGTCGCGCATCTGACTGTGTTCGTGCTTGCGGTGTTCGTCGGTTACCAGGTGGTCTGGAACGTGACGCCCGCATTGCATACGCCGCTCATGAGCGTGACCAACGCCATCAGCGGGATCATCGTGATCGGCGCGTTGCTGCAACTCGGTACATCCGACACGCTCGTGACGGTGCTTGGCGGTATCGCGTTGCTGGTTGCCACGATCAACATTGCAGGCGGGTTCCTCGTGACCCATCGCATGTTGAAGATGTTTCAGCGCAATTAAGGAGAAAAAAAATGCTGAACGGAATTGGCAACATTGCGTATCTGGGCGCCGCCGTGCTTTTCATCTTGAGCTTGCGCGGGTTGAGTCATCCGAGCACCGCGCGCCGGGGCAACATCTATGGTGTAGTGGGCATGCTGATCGCGGTCGTTGCGACATTGCTGATCGCGCAAGGCGCAGGGCTTGCGGTCGTGCTGGCAGCGGCTGTGATCGGCGCGGCGATTGGGGCTGTGCTCGCGCGGCGTGTCGAGATGACGCAAATGCCGCAGCTCGTTGCGGTGCTGCACAGCTTCGTCGGACTTGCGGCGGTATTGATCGGCTTCACCAACTACCTCATGCCGATGGGCGATATCGCCGGCGCCGAGCTGACCATTCATCTCTGCGAGATCTACCTTGGGGTGTTCATCGGCACGATCACGTTCACGGGCTCCATTGTCGCGTTCCTGAAGCTGCAAGGCACGATCAGCGGCAAGCCGCTCGTCTTGCCCGCGCGGCATATGCTGAATCTCGCTGTGCTGGTCGCGTGCGTGGCGCTGGGTTACCGGTTCATGACGGCCAACGTGGTCGCCGACGGCATCACCGCGTTGCTCATCATGATCGTGCTTGCGGCAGCGCTCGGCGTGCATCTCGTGATGGCGATCGGCGGGGCGGACATGCCCGTGGTCGTGTCCATGCTCAACAGCTATTCCGGATGGGCAGCCGCTGCGACCGGCTTCATGCTGAGCAACGACTTGCTGATCACGACCGGCGCGCTGGTCGGTTCGAGCGGCGCAATCCTGAGCTACATCATGTGCCGCGCGATGAACCGCAGCTTTTTGTCGGTGATCCTGGGCGGCTTTGGCGCAGCAAGCGGAACGAGCACAGCGGACGTTGGCGGCGAAGTGATCGCAACGAGTATTGACGAAGTCTGCGCCATCCTGCGCGATGCATCCGAGGTCATCATCGTGCCGGGTTACGGCATGGCCGTGGCGCAGGCGCAGACCACGATCAGCGATATCACGCGCAAGCTCGAAGCACTCGGCGTGAGGGTTCGCTTCGGCATTCATCCGGTTGCGGGACGCCTGCCGGGACACATGAACGTGCTGCTCGCCGAAGCGAAAGTGCCGTATGACATCGTGCTTGAAATGGACGAGATCAACGAGGACTTTCACACGACGGACGTCGTGCTCGTGATCGGCGCGAACGACATTGTGAATCCGGGCGCACTCGAAGATCCGGGCAGCCCGATTGCCGGCATGCCGGTGCTCGAAGTGTGGAAGGCGCGCACGGTCGTGGTCTCCAAACGCGGCATGGCGACCGGTTACGCGGGCGTGGACAACCCGCTCTTCTACAAGGACAACACGCGCATGCTTTTCGGCGATGCCAAGACGAGTGTCGACGCATTGCTGCGTCAACTGTCCGCCGCCTGATCGAAAGACGGGAACGAATTGCAACGGTCAACTAAGGCAAGGGTTTAGCTAAGCGCTGCATTCCACTCACGCGCTTTGAACAGCGCGTTGACCACGCGCATCCAAAATTTATTAGGCATCCGGAATATATAAGGTTTACCTAATCAAAGGCATAAGAAACTTTCACTTTCGTTAATGGATGAACGTTGCCATCATGGCTTCAGCCTGAGGCATTCGAGTTCAGCAACATGGCACTTCATCAGGAATGCCGGCACGCGACGTGGAGACCGTCGCCGATCGCACGGCATGAACCAGAACCCGCGGCTTCGCAGGACGCGCCGAGATATTCGCATCGCCTGAAGCCGGATTGACGGTTCCATCTGGCCCGACAGAATTCGTTATTTAAAACAGGAAGAGTCCGATGAAAATCTGTGTATATGGCGCCGGCGCAATCGGCGCGTACCTGGGCGCGCAACTCGCTTCAGCCGGTGCGGACGTCAGCTTCGTTGCGCGCGGCCCGCATCTCGCGGCCATGCAATCGAAGGGCGTGCGCCTCCAGATCGATGGCGGCGAGCGCACCGTCAAGGTCCGGTGTTCATCCGATCCACGCGAACTCGGCGTGCAGGACTACGTCATCATCGCGTTGAAGGCGCATTCGGTGCCGGGCGTGGTCGCTGCAATGCAGCCATTGCTCGGTCCCGAGACCGCCATCGTGACCGCCGTCAACGGCATCCCTTACTGGTATTTCTACAAGCACGGCGGAGAGTTCGCCAACACGACGCTTGACAGCATCGACCCCGGCGGCAAGCAGTGGAAGCAACTCGGCCCTGAGCGCGCGATTGGCTGCGTGGTTTACCCGGCGGCTGAAATCACGGAACCGGGCGTGATACGCCACGTGTATGGCAAGAAGTTTCCCATTGGGGAACCGAGCGGCGAGCGCACGGAACGCGTTCAAAAGCTGCACGAGATCATGGTTGCAGCGGACCTGGATGCCCCCATTCGCGACAATATCCGCGATGAAATCTGGCTCAAGCTCTGGGGCAACCTCTGCTTCAATCCGATCAGCGCGCTGACCCATGCAACGCTCGACGTGATCACGAGCAACACGGCGACGCGCGATGTATCGAGAACCATGATGCTCGAAGCGAAATCCATCGCGGAACGGTTCGGGGTGCATTTCCGGGTGGATGTGGAAAAACGTATCGATGGCGCGGGCGCCGTCGGCGCGCACAAAACGTCCATGCTTCAGGACCTCGAAGCGCATCGTCCAATGGAAATCGATCCGTTGCTGACCGTCGTGCAGGAAATGGGGCGGCTGGTCGGGCAGGCAACGCCGACTATCGACACGGTGCTTGCGTTGATCAAGCTGCGCGAACAGATTGCGCAGCATGTCCCGGCGCCGGTGCCCGAACCTGCACCCGTAAGCTGAACCGATGTCGATTTCCGGCCGCGTCGTTCGTCGTTGAGCAAGGAGGCGCACAACGTCGTTGTGCGCGCTTCTTCTCGAACGACTGAACAGGAGATGCGTCATGACGTACATCGATGGGTTTCTCGCGGCCGTGCCCACGGCCAACCGTGAAGCGTTCCGGCAGCACGCGCAAATGGCTGCGGGCGTTTTCAGGGAGCACGGCGCGTTGAAGGTGGTCGAGTGCTGGGGCGACGACGTTCCCGAAGGCACGCTGACGTCGTTCACCATGGCTGTCAAACGCAAGGACGACGAGGCGGTTGTGTTCTCGTGGATTGTCTGGCCGTCACGCCAGGCTCGCGACGAAGGCATGAACGCGGTCATGGCGGATCCGCGACTTCAACCGGACAAAAATCCGCTGCCCTTCGACGGCAAACGCATGATCTACGGCGGTTTTGAAGTGATCGTGGAGGTGTGAACGACCGGCCCGCAGCGACGCGTTAAGATGGCGCTTCGTCAGCGCTACAACGAACGCATGATCTCCAGCCAGTACATCAGCCGTATTACATTGCAGCGGGAAAAAGTCGAATCTTTCGATGTCTATCCCTTTGCGCTGCCTGCCGTCCGCTCGCTCGACACGCTCGAACTGCATCCGAAGGTGACGTTTTTTGTCGGTGAAAACGGGTCGGGGAAGTCGACGCTGCTCGAAGCCATCGCGGTGTCCATGGGCTTCAACGCGGAAGGCGGCACGAAAAATTTCCGCTTCGATACCCGCTCTTCCCATTCCACGCTCGATGAATACCTTCGTGTCGCCAAGGGCTTCAAGAAGCCGAAGGACGGTTTTTTCCTGCGTGCCGAAAGTTTTTTCAATGTCGCGACAGAGATCGAAAATCTCGATGCCGAAGGCGGCTTTGGACCGCCGGTCATCGGCTCTTACGGCGGCCAGTCGTTGCACGAACGCTCGCACGGCGAAGCGTTTCTCGCGTTGTTGATGAACCGCTTTGGGGGCAAAGGCCTTTATCTGCTTGACGAGCCGGAGTCCGCGCTTTCACCGCAACGCCAGCTCGCCGCGCTCGCGCGCATCCACGATCTGGCGAACGACGACTCGCAATTTGTCATTGCGACGCACTCGCCGATTCTCATGGCTTATCCGGATGCGTGGATTTATCAGTTCACGGCTGACGGCGTTGCACGCGTCGACTACGACGATACCGAACACGTCCAGGTCATGCGCGCTTTCATGGCGAATCCTGGGCGCATGATCCGCACGCTTCTCGATGATGAGACATGATTTCTGTAATAGTCAGACAAATACCGTTTTTAGTGTTCGTTGTAAGGAAACGCTAATCAGAACGCGATTGCAGATAAAGTTAAATAATTTTAAATAAGTCATCTATGTGAGTGTTTTATACTCTAAAAGCTCTGTCTACGAGAAAGAGATAAGAATGGCTGTTTAGTTTTTGTGCAAACCGCGAAACCCCTCGACGGATTTACGTATACAAATCAACGACCGTCCGCCGCACCGCACAAACTTACAAAACACAAACTCCACGCCAAATCTGAAAGGTCATTTCAGATTTTCCCTAGTTCTCCGTAATCGTGTGCATCGACACACCTCTCGGAGAGCATCAGCATGACCCTCAGCAATTTCAAAATCGGAACCCGGCTTGCCGCAGGTTTCGCCGCAATCCTGATCCTCTTGTGCGCCGTCGGCGGTTTGACGTTGTGGCAGACATCCCGTATCTACGACGGCACCCTTGAACTCGCTAACGACTGGCTGCCAAGCGTTCAGGCCGCCGGACGCATCCAGTCATACGCAAACACCATGCGCCGTACGAGCCTGCGCTATCTGCTCGCCGCGGACGCGAACGAAAGGCAAACCAACCGGGCCGAGCACGACGCCGCCGCGACAAAGGTCCAAGGGGCATTCGCCGGCTATGAAAAACTGATTTCTTCGCCGGAAGAAAGACAGCTCTTCGAGGACATCAAAAGCGGTTGGGGCCGTTACATCGCCGCCGACGCCAAGCTTCTCGAAGCCGCCGATAAAGGCGACGCAGGCATAGCCGAAGCGCGCGCCATCTCGAGCGGCGACGCGGGCAAGGAATTCACCGGAACGCTGAAACTCATAGAACAGGACATCGAGTTGAATCGTGCTGGCGCTGAGAGGGAAGTGGCGGGCGCGGCATCGACCTATCAATCGGCGATGGTCACGACAGGCGTCCTGATTGTCATCGCGTTGGTTGCGGGCGTGACGATCGGCTTACTGATCACGCGCTCGATCACGGCGCCGATCGGGCGTGCCGTGAAGGTTGCCGAAACAGTGGCGCGGGGTGACCTGACTGCGGTGATCGATGTGAGCGGCAAGGACGAAACAAGTCAGTTGCTTGCCGCGATGCGCCACATGAACGAGCGGCTCGTGGACGTGGTCGGCCGCGTGCGAAACAGCAGCGACAGCATTGCCACGGGTTCCGCGCAGATCGCAGCGGGCAACACCGACCTGAGCCAGCGCACGGAGGAACAGGCGGCGTCGCTGGAAGAAACGGCGGCAAGCATGGAGGAGCTCACCGCAACCGTGAAGCAGAACGCCGAAAACGCGCTGCAGGGCAATTCGCTTGCCGCAAATGCATCGGAGACCGCGGTGCGAGGCGGTGAAGTCGTAAACCGTGTCGTCCAGACGATGGGCGAAATCTCCAGCAGTTCCAAACAGGTCGCCGAGATCATCACGGTGATAGAAGGCATTGCGTTCCAGACGAACATTCTCGCGCTGAACGCCGCGGTCGAAGCGGCCCGGGCGGGCGAGCAAGGCCGCGGATTCGCGGTGGTCGCAGGCGAGGTACGGACGTTGGCGCAACGCAGCGCGTCGGCGGCGAAAGAGATCAAGGACCTGATCAGCGCCTCCGTTCAGCGCGTCAATGCAGGCACGCAACTCGTCGATGAAGCCGGTCGCACCATGTCCGAAGTCGTGCAGTCGGTCAAGCGCGTGACGGACCTGATGGGTGAGATCAGCGCGGCATCGGGCGAGCAGCATACGGGGATCGAACAGGTCAATCAGGCCGTCATGCAGATGGACGAAGTCACGCAGCAAAACGCTGCGCTCGTTGAAGAGGCATCGGCGGCGGCTCAGTCGATGGCCGCGCAATCCAATACGTTGCGCGAACTGGTATCGATTTTCACGATCGATGCGTCTGATGTGAGCGCCCATGCGTTCGCGCCGGCGCCAACGCTCGCAGTGAAAAAACCGGTGGTATCGGCAAAGATGACCAGACAGGCGCCGTTACTTGCAAAAGACGCAGCGTGGACGACGTTCTGACGCGTTAAACCTGGCGCGACGCGTGACGATCTGACCCACGCTCGCGCTGCGAATAATCGTTGAAAGCCTTACAGCACAAGGATCGAAAATCATTAGAAGAATAACTCGACCCTTGTGTGCGTAGCGGGCGTGATGTTTGCGGTAATAAGGGCACCTTATGCTCTTTAAAGTAAACATGCTCCGCTCTGCATACGCTTCTGTATCGATCCTCGTCATGCTGTCAGCCAGCGCCGCCTTCGCCGCAACCCGCGACGAGCAAACTGCGGCCTGCAAAGGCGACGCCATCCGCTTTTGCGCATCGGAGATTCCGAACGAGCAGAAAATCACGTCATGCATGAAGGCCAACTTCAATAAGCTGAGTCCACAGTGCAAGGCGATGTTCAAGCAACCCGCGTCCGACAAACGCAAGAAACCGGTCAAACCTGCATAAACCAAGGGGCAGCGCATGCTGATACAAACCTTTGAAACCGTGCTGACGTGGTTCGCAATGTGCGGCTTGCACGTATCGCTGTTGACGCCTGCCGAACTCGCACACGCGTTCGGTGCGCTGCTCGGCGTTTTCGTCGGAATTGCAGTGCCGCTGGGCGTTGCGCTGAGCGCGCACCGGCAAATCGAAAAGTTCTGATCAGCCGCCAAATGCTGCGGCGCGCCAAGCAACGCGCTTGATCTGCTTGCCGCTTGAGGCGCACCATGAAAAACGCTGCTCGTCCCGAGCGTTACCCGTGTGCGCACCTGGAGGCGAAGATGCCGGAAATCAATCAGCAACGCGTCGTCGAGAATCTCAACCAGATTCTCGAGTCAGAACTCGCTGGCGTGGTCCGTTACACCCACTACTCATTCCTCGTTTTCGGCTTCGGCCGCATCCCGATTGTCGCGTGGCTGCGTGAACAAGCCGACGAATCGCTGCTTCACGCGCAGCAGGCCGGCGAATGGATCACGACGCTCGGCGCGTATCCATCGCTTGAAATAGGGCCGTTGCTGGATTCCCATACCTTCGACATAGGCTCGATCCTGCGCGAATCGCTCGAAAGCGAAAAGCTCGCGCTGGAGCATTACAGGACGCTGCTGCGCGAGGTCGAAGGCCGCTCCATAGCGCTCGAGGAATACGCGCGGCAGATGATCCACGTGGAGGAGCTGCACGCGGGCGAAGTCGACAAGATGCTGCGACGTCCCGGCGCGGTTTCCACGCTGCCCGATCCGGGTCCGGCGAAGGATCTGCTTTAGGGCGTTCATCGATCCGCTCAACGCAGCGGCCTGAAGAATGTCCGCAGTTCTTCCGCCAACTCGTGCGGCGTTTCCATTGCGGCGAAATGGCCGCCTCGCGGCATGGTGGTCCACCGCTGCACGTTGTAGACACGCTCGATCCACGAGCGCGGCGGCAACGGCAATTCGCGCGGATAGGCTGCAATGCCCGTCGGCGGCAGCACGCGTTGCCCGCTCGTGAAATGCACGGGCCGCCGCCGGCTTTCCAGATACATGCGAAACGAAGAACCGATGGTGCCGGTGAACCAGTAGATCGAAATATTGGTGAGCAGTGCATCAAGCGGAATCGCTTTTTCGAGGTCGCCGCCGTTGTCGCTCCAGCTGTAGAACTTTTCGGCGATCCACGCCGCCAGACCCGCCGGCGAATCGTTCAGGCCGAACGCAAGCGTCTGCGGTTTGGTGCCCTGAACATGTGCGTAACCGCCTTCGGCGTCGGCCCATGCTTTGGCTGTATCGAGAAATTGCGTCTCTTCCGGCGAGGGCGGAGCTTCGCCGCCGTCGAGCGGCGGCCGGTACGACCCCGGGATGTAATTCAGATGAAGCCCCGCGACGTTTTCCGGATTCTGAAACGCCAGCCATGTGGAGACAGCCGCGCCCCAGTCGCCGCCCTGCACGCCGTATCTTCCATAGCCGAGACCTTCCATGAGCGCCGCCCACACACGCGCGACTTCGGACGGTCCCGTGCCGGGCGTTGACGGTGCGGACGAAAACCCGTATCCGGGCAGCGACGGCACCACGACGTCGAACGCGTCGCGTGGATCGCCGCCGTGGCTGGCGGGATCGGCGAGCAAGGGAATGATCGCCTCCATTTCGATAAACGATCCCGGCCAGCCATGCGTCAGGATTAGTGGCAGGGGCGCCGGCCCCTTTCCACGCGCGTGCACGAAGTGGATGGTTCGATCGTCTATCCTGGTGGTGAATTGCGGCAGCGCGTTGAGCCGCGATTCCTGCGTGCGCCAGTCGAAGCCGTTCTGCCAGTAATCGACAAGACGTTTCAGGAACGCCTCGTCCGTGCCCTCGCGCCATCCCAGATCCGCGACACACTGCGGCCAGCGTACACGGGACAACCGTTCGTGAAGGTCGTGCAGGGCGGTATCGGGGATCGTTATCTGGAAGGGCGTGACGTTCATGAATGGCACCGTTGGAGGTTTTTATTGTCAACGATCCTACTGCAGTTCCGGCAACGCCGTTCCGGGCATGCACGCCTGTACACTTTCGGTGCGCCATTTCCCGGGAGGATGCGATGCTGAAGACTTATACAGGCAGTTGCCATTGCGGCGCGGTTCGATTCGAAGCCGACATCGACCTGAGCCTCGGCACCAACAAATGCAACTGTTCGATCTGCACCAAGACGCGCAACTGGAACGCGATCATCAAACCTGACGCCTTTCGCCTGCTTTCCGGCGAGCAGGACACGACCGATTATCAGTTCGGTCACAAGGTCGGTCATCACCTGTTTTGCCGCCACTGCGGCGTGCGTTCATTCGCCCGTGGATATGTCGAGGAGATCGGCGGCCATTACGTGTCGGTGCAGTTGGCTTCACTCGATAACGCCGAGCCCACCGAGCTCATAGAGGCGCCGGTGCGTGTCGCCGACGGCCGTCACGACAACTGGGGCGAGCCGCCCGCCGAATCGCGGCATCTCTGAGCGCGGGCACGCTCGTGCTAAGGTAAGCGGCTCGATTTCCTGTTGATCGAAGAAATCGTGTACATCATTTCACCCACGAAATAATCCGGACGTTTTATGAAAAAAGTATCGCTTTTGCTTTCGATGGTTCTGCTCGCTTCATCGGCTTATGCCGCCGCCGCAACTGAAACGCTGCCTTCCGGCGTTACCGTGACCGAACTGAAGGCCGGCACGGGCGCGCAGCCGACCGCTGCCGACACCGTCACGGTCAACTATCGCGGCACGCTCGCGGACGGCACCGAGTTCGACTCGTCGTACAAGCGCGGCACGCCGGCATCGTTCCCGTTGGGACGTGTCGTTCCTTGCTGGACGCAGGGTCTGCAGAAGATGAAGGTGGGCGAAAAGGCAAAGCTGGTGTGCCCGCCGGCAACGGCTTATGGCGATCGGGGCGTGGGCGCCATTCCGCCGAACAGCACGCTGACGTTTGAAGTGGAACTGCTGAAAATCGGCAACTGATCGAACGCGTGGTTGCAGGCGCCGGACGGTGGCGCGAGGAGACTCAAGCTGCCGTCGGGTCCATCGTCTTGTTTTTTACGCGTTGCTGCAGCTTGATCAAAAGACGTTGCACGCGTTGCTGCTGAACCACCAGCAAGTTGTTTTCTTCCACGAGCGCCCGGACGCGGCTTTCCCAATATTCGGGGTCCAAGCCAAGCACGGGAGCCGCCGGGTTGTTTTTCACGATCGACCCGATCATCCGCTCCAGATGGTCGAGTTGCTGATCGGCCAGTCTTGACGGCAACAGGTTTTCCGCCTTGATTGGCGGCGGTTTCTTTAGGGCGTTCATACTAATACCTCGTCGACCTATAGCGGTTGCGAGCCGCAATGGTTGTTTTATTGGAATGTGAAGCGTTGCTGTGGTCCAAGCGAATACGTATTCCCGCTGCGCAATGATTCTGGCGAGCCTACGATTCCCGGTTGCACGGCCGTAAACACGAGCGTCGGCGCGGGCGAAGGGAGATCGATGGCGAATCAATGACCTGAAGATAACGCGCCACTTTTCTTGGGCTTTACCCTACGTCTCAGTTTTGCAAATTAAACCGGCTGCGCTGTTGGCTGGAGCCGTTTTCGAATTTTCCGTACGTCCCGTGAGGCACCCAACCCACATGTCATCGCTCTTTCACCCCGACGACGAGCTTCACGCTGGCGTTGTGCGCACCACCTTCAGTACGCATGGCGTGGACGCGAAGGGCCAGCTCCTGGCGTGGCGCGAACGGGTGGGCCACGTGGTCGACGTGCCGCCGGTCAAGGCGCAGCTCGCCGACGGTTTTCACGGCCAGATCGACAAATACGTGGCCGGCGACATCGTCTTCACTGATTCCCGCACGGACGCGCTCACGCTTGAACGCTCGGTCGCGCGAGTCTCCGCCGATACCCGCCGCGACTACGTTTTCCATCTGTTCGCGGAAGGCGGCGTGGGTAATGTTTCGGGGACGCCGACCAAGCGCAGCGCCAGGAATTCGACGTGCGGTCTCATCGCGTTCGATCTGGACCAGCCGTTTCGCGTAGAGCGTCCCGCTTGCCACGTGCTGACCCTGTTCGCGCCGAAGGCAGTGGTCGATACCGCGTTCCCCGGCGCGGATTCAATCCACGGGCGCATCGTGGAGCAAAGCTCGCCGCTGACGCAGCTCGTCTTCGATCACGCCGCGGCGCTCAGCCGTCACTTGCCGCGCATGAACGTCGCGCAGGCGAAAGGCGAACTGGACGCCGCCATACAACTGTTGATCGCCGCGTTCCGCAAGCAGGCGCGGCTGACCGGCGAAGCGCGTGCGGCAGTTCAGGTAGCGGTTCTGGGCCAGGTGCGCCGGTATATCGAGGCGAATCTGCATCATCCGGAGCTGTCGCCTTCGGGCGTGGTCGATGCGCTGCAACTGAAGCGCGCTACGATCTATCGATGGTTCGAGCATGAAGGCGGCCTCGGCGCATATATCCGCAACCGGCGGCTGCGGGAAGCGGCCGGCGAGCTGGTGCGCTTTCCGAACATCCAGGTCATCGATATTGCCTATGGGCTCGGGTTCAAGAGCGCGTCGGATTTCACGCGTGCGTTTCGCCGCGCTTACGGCATGAGTCCGCAGGACGCGCGTGCCGCCGCCTTCGAGTTGCAGCGCATGGGCAAACCCGGCGTGCTGTCGCCGTTCGGGCCGGGCGGCAAGTAAGTCAGGCGGCTGCGGGAAACCGCTGAAGCGCGAAGAGCGTGATGCAGATCGCGCCGATGAGATACCACGCGGGCATCATCGGATTGCCGGTTACGGCGATCAGCCAGGTCACGATCAGCGGCGAGAATCCGCCGAAGATGGTCACGCCAAAGCTGTACATGATCGACAACGCCGCAGCGCGATGCGGCGGCGCAAACGCTTCCATCATCAAGACCGTGCTTGCACCGGCGTTGTTCAGCGCCAGCGTGACATACGCAAGAATGATTGCGGTCGCGGCGACATTGCTGACGCCGGCCCTGAGCGCCAGGAACGCGGGATACGTCAGCGCCAGGCAGATCACGAGCATCAGGTACTGGAGCGGCTTCCGGCTCGCCTGCCGGTCGGCAATGCGCGCAACCAGCGGGTTGACAATCATGATCACGAGCCCGGAAAGACTCGCGATCAGAAGGCTTATGGCCGGCGGCCGATGCAGCGTGCGCACCAGATAGCTCGGCATATAAAACACGGTGATATAAATGCCGACCGAAGGCGCGGCCATCATCAGCGTGCCGTAGCCGAGCGTGGGCGCATGCTGCCTGAAGAGCGTGGTGAAACGCGGCCGCTCGGGCGCGTTGACTGGGACGGACGGCATGCGTCGGCGCAAATACCATCCAACCGGTCCAATAAATCCGCCCAGCACGAAGGGAATCCGCCAGCCCCAGTCGTGCATCGCTTTGGATGAAAGCAGGGCGGTCAGGGTCGCGCCGACGAGCGCAGCCGCAAACGCCGCGGCACCCTGACTCGCCCCGCGCCAGCTTGTCAGGTAACAGCGGCGGTTGAACGGCACCGATTCCATCAGCACCGCCGACGCCGGGCCGATCTCTCCGCCCGCCGCGAACCCTTGCATCAGCCGCGCGAGGACCATCAGCCACGCTGCCGTCACGCCGATGGACGCCGCCGTCGGCAAGAACGCGATCATCCACGTGCCGAGCGTCATCAGCGCGATGGACCACGTCATGGCAGTTTTGCGGCCACGCGTGCTCGCCAGATGACCGATGAACATTGCCCCGAGCGGACGCATGAAAAAACCCGCCCCGAACGTTCCCAACGAAAGCAGGAACGAGGAGAGCGGGTTATCCGACGGAAAGAACAGCCGGCCGATGATCAGCGCCGAAAAGCTGTACACCGTGAAGTCATAGGCAACGAACGCGTTGCCTATGATCGTCGCGACGACTATTCCCCCGGGCTTCGCGCCGGGAGATTGCATCGATTGATTGCCTGCTGATTGCATGCGCGGTGACTTCTGTGTCGGATTTCAACGCGCGATGATAAGCGCGTTTTCGTGACACCACCGGTGCGATCAAAAATTGAACCGCTCAAGGTAATTGCTCGACCAGGCTGTCGAATTCCGGGAGCCATTGCGCTCGCCAGGTTGCGCGCGTGGTTTCATCGATCCATGCGCCGTCGATGCCGTTGATCATGAAACCGCGCAGATCATCCGTGCTAAAGCCAAAGTGACTGAACATCAGTTCCCATGCCTCGCTGGGATTGACCTTGTGCAGCGTGGGATCGTCGGTGTTCGGATGGATCCGCAGACCCATCTCGGGCATCCGGCGGATCGGATGAAGCTCGGCCCATTTCTCCGGCGGCAACGTGCGCAAGTAGTACGAGTTGGTCGGCACCACCGTGAACACGATGCCGGACGCGGCGTACTTCGCGGCGAGCGCGGGGTTGTCGACGATCGTATAGCCGTGATCCAGACGGTCGACCTTCAATAATTCAACTGCCGTTTCCACGTTGCGCCACGGCATGCCGAATTCGCCCGCATGCGCGGTCGTCTTGAAACCCGCCTCGCGTGCGTTGCGGTACGCCTTCCAGAACAGTTCGGGAGGCCGGTCGTTCTCACGATAATCAATGCCGATCCCCGCGACTTCCTCGGCGCGATGCGCTTTCATCCATTCGACCAGCACGACCGCTTCATCCGGATCGGCTTCCCGGTCGACGCTCGGAATCAACCGCGCCGACATTCCGAAGTCGCGTGCCGCGTCGCGGATCGCTTGCACGATGCCGGCTTGCGCATCGCCGTATTCGATTTTGGACACACGCACCGTCCCCGTCGGATTCCAGAAAAACTCGGCGTGGCGGACGTTATGCGCGGCAGCATCCTCGAGATACTCATATGTGATCCGACGCAGGTCGTCGGGGCCGGTGAGAAGGTGTTCATCGAGGGCGCGCAGCACGCGCAGCACGCCGACAGGCTTTTCGCCACGCGTATAAAACGCATCGATCTCGGCGCGTTCAATGGGCGCGTTACTCTTTTCAGCCAGCGCGATAAACGTCTCGTGGCGCACGGCGCCCAGCAAATGGCAATGCAGCTCGGCCTTTGGAATCGCCTTGAAGAATGCCTTGTGCGCAGCCGTGATGTCTGTTCCCGTGCGCGAAGCGGGCACGTTGCCGTATGTCTCTTTCATGGTTGTCGGTACTTGCGGTAGTGCAGAAATTAATGGTGCTTGACCACGGTCCAGAAGTAATACCCCAGCGGAATTGCCAGCACGACGAGGCCCCACGGCACTTCCTTGAAGCGTCCGGCGAGCAGCTTCACGATCACGAAGCACAGCAGGCCGCCTGCAATGCCCGTGCCGAAACTGTTGGACATGAGCGTGAGCAGGACCATCGAAAGGACCGGGAAGGCGTCCGTGAAATCATCGAAATGCGCGTGGCGGATCGTGCTGAACATGGACAGGCCGATCAGGATCAGCGCGGGCGCCGTGGCTTCTTTCGGAATTGCGAGCGCGACCGGCACGAACAGCAGCATGAGAGCGAACATGGCGGCGGCCGCCAGCGACGACAGTCCGCTGCGCCCGCCCGCTTCCACACCCGCTGCCGATTCGACCAGTGCGGTCAGCGCTGGAATGCCGAATACGGGACCGAGTGTCGCCGCGATCGAATCGACCAGGAACGGCCGGTTGATGTTCGGCAGGTTTGCGTTTTCATCGAGGAGATTGGCTTTTGCGCCGACCGCGAGCGTGGTGCCCAGCGTCGAGAAAAACTCGGCGGCGAAGAAGACGAACAAATAGGGAATCGCCGCGACCGTCAACGCGCTCGGGATGTCGAGCTTGAACGCGACGGGCATGATGTCGTGCGGAAACGAGATCATCGACGAAGGCATATGCGTCACGCCGAGCGGCACGCCGGCGGCTGCTGCAATCAGGATTGCCCAAAGGATCGCGCCCGGGATTTTTCGTCCTTGCAGCACCACGGCCGCAGCCAGCCCAATCAGCGCGACGATTGTCCCGGGCCGCGAAAAGTCACCGAGGGCGAACGCGTTGGTCTTTGCATTCGCGATCATCATGCCAGCGTTGCGAAACCCGAGCACCGCGATAAACAATCCAATCGATGCCCCCAGTCCCAGCTTGATCTGCTGCGGAATCAGGCGCACCACAAGACTGCGCGCACCGACCAGGGTGAGAATGAGAAACAGCAACCCCGAGATGAACGCGATGCCCAGCCCGGTTTGCCACGCGACATGTTCGGTCGCGGCCAGCGTGACGCCGAGGATCACCGACCCGCCGATTCCGGGTCCGACAATAAACGGCAGATTTGTATATAGCCCCATCAAGACGGTGCTCAACACGAACACGATGATGGTCGATGTCGTCGCCGCGCCACGATCCATGCCGCCGGTTGCAAGCAAAGACGGAATCACGACGAGCAGATACGCTGCCGCCAGGAACGACGTGATGCCCGCGAGCGTTTCCGTGCGCACGCTGGTTTTACGCTCGCTCAAGGCAAAGCGCCGGTCGAGCCATCCGCCTGATTTGCGGGGTAGGGTTGCATCGGAAGAAGCCATCGAAGATTCCTTGTTCACTATTTTTTCCTTGGGCACTTTCGGCGTGCACGCGTTTTATACTGCGGCGCATCCGTCCAACTGGTAGCGCTTCATGTCCGATCGATCAGGTCCATTGCCCGCGCTGACCTTGCGGCAAGTCCAGTACTTCGTCGCGCTCGCCCACGCACGCAGCTTCACCCAGGCCGCGCAATCGCTTTCGTTGACGCAGCCCGCGCTGACCGCCGCGATCCGCCAGATCGAATTTCTGCTCGGCGGTCCGTTGTTCCTGCGTTCGGCGCACCGGCTTACATTGACCGATGCCGGCGCGAGCATCCTGCCGCTCGCCGAACGCCTGCTCAATCACGCGCGCGGCACCTTCGACGACATGGCGAGCACGTTCCTGGAACGGCTGCAGACGGTGCGCATCGCGATGATTCCATCGGTGGCGGGACGCCTGCTTCCTGTCCTCAACGCGTTTCGCGAACAGCGTCCCACGCTTCGTTTTACGCTGACCGACTTGCCCAACACCGCATTGATCGATGCCGTGCGCGACGGCGTTGCCGATATCGGCATTGGCGTGCATGAGCCCGAAGCGAACCACGAAGCCCTGCGTTTCAAGGATGTCTTCGAGGACGAGATCGTGGTCGTGGTTCGGCGCGATGATCCGCTTGCAAAGCTCAAGACCGTGCCGTGGAAAAAGCTCGTCGGCCGCGATCTCGCCGTGTTCGTGCGCGGTAGCGTAAGCGATACCCTGCACAGGACCGGCGGTGACGAAAAGCTGCGCCTCTCCGTGACCTACACCATGGAATACACCGAGCCGCTCTACGCCCTCGCGCGCAACGGCCTCGCGATCGCGGTCATGCCGAGCCTTTACACCATGCATTTGCACGATCCCGAACTGATTGCGCTGCGACTCGACAAACCCCGGGTCACGCGCGCCATCGCGTTGATTTCGCTCGCGGGCGCCGATCGCGGGCCGCACGTGAAGGCGTGCTGGGACTATATTGCCGCGCACATCTGAGCCTCGGGCGCTTCAAGGCAACGTCGCGATACTGGCTCGCAGCGCGGCGTAAAACGCATCGGCATCGACATCCGTGATCCAGGTCGCGTTCGGCGCACGTCCGCTATGCCCCGACCAGTCGACGACGGTCTCACCCAGCGTGAATTGTCCGGTCGTTTCCACCACCACGTTGACCAGCTTGCCTTTGAAAAGGCTCGGATCGACGAGATAACCGGCGGCGGTCGGGTCGTACATGGGCGCCTCTTCCACGCCTCGACGCCCCTTCTGGTACTTCACTTCGGCCGCCATGATGTCCGCGACGACCGCGCCGCAGCGGTTGCCGATGGCGCGGATCGGCGCAATGCGCGCTGGCGTGATCGGGGCTTTCACTGCGACATCGCGCGGCAGCACGACAATCGGAACGCCGCTCGAAAACACGATGCTTGCCGCTTGCGGATCGACATAGATGTTGAACTCGGCCGCCGGCGTAATGTTGCCGCGCTCGAAAAACGCCCCGCCCATCAGCACGATTTCGCGCAGGGCATCGCGGATTTCCGGCGCTTCGGTCAAGGCCGTTGCGATGTTGGTCAGCGGCCCGAGTGCGCATATCGTGACGCTCTTCGGCGGCGCGGCTTTCAAGGTATCGATGAGATACGCCACCGCGTGCTGCGCGGCGAGCGGCGCCAGCGGTTCGTGCAGTTCGACGCCTTCCAGCCCGGTCTTGCCGTGCACGTTCGCAGCGGTGATCAGCTCGCGCATGAGCGGACGCGGGCATCCTGCATACACGGGCAGGGTTTTGGTGGCGCCGGCCCAGTCGCGGACGATGCGCGCGTTGCGCTCTGTCAGGTTCAGCGGCACATTGCCGGCCACCGCCGTCAGCGCGCGGACATCGAGGCGATCATGCGCGCCCAGCGCGAACAGGATGGCGATGGCGTCGTCCTGACCGGGATCGCAATCAATGATCACCGTGCGGCGCTCATTGGCCGCGTGCGCAAGCGGGTTGAACAACGCCGAAGCGGTCAGCGCCGCCGATGCCTTCAAAAACGTACGTCGAGGAAAACCGGAAGTCTGGCTCATGATCAGAATACGTGGCGCATGCCGAGGGTGGCGACGAGCTGGCGCGTGGTCGTCGAGCGCGCGAAGGCGAAGATCTGTGCGTGCTGGGCGTCGCCGGCGGCTTGCTGGCCGATGACCGTCAACGCCACGTCGGTGCGCTTCGAGAGGAAATAGTCTGCCTGCAGGTTGACCTGGTGCCACGCGGGTTTCTGGTTGATGACGTCGTACTTGCCGTCCGTGTAGCCGTACGCCGCGCCCAGGAACAGCGACGGTGTCATGGTGTAGACCACGTTCACGCCGAAGTTCTGCAGGTGCAGATGCGAATTGTCGAGGTAATCGTAATGGACATCGGTGAAGAGCGCTGCGAACTGCGCCTTGCCGATGGTGTAGAAACCGCCCATGCCCGCAATGCGCTGTTTCTTCGCGAACACCGACGGGTTGGTCGCGCTTTTATCGAAGATCAGGATGGGCGACGAATAATCGTTCGAGATCGCGCCATCGGAATTCGTGCTGCTGAACGGGTGGTTGTATTGCGCGTAGACCGCGCTCCAGCGCAACGGACCGTGCTCGTAACCAATGCCGAAGCTGTATGCGCTGTTGTCGCTGAAGCCGGTCGCATTGCTGAAACCGTAGATGGCCGTCGCCTTCAGGCCACGATAATCCGGGCTCACGTACTTCACTGAATTCTGGACGCGGATGTCGTTATAACCGTTGTCGTTGTCGCCGATATTCACGCCGTTGCTCGCAATGATCACCGGTCCGATGTAATCGTGGATGGCGTCGTACTGGCGGCCGAATGTCAGCGTGCCGTACTTTTTATCGGAGAGACCGACTGCGGCCAGGCGGCCGAATTCGCGGCCGCTTTGCGCAGCCGTGCCCGTCATGATGTTGAAGCCGTTTTCCAACTGGAAGATCGCGCTCAGTCCGCCGCCCAGGTCTTCCCGTCCCTTCAAGCCCCAGCGCGGGTTCTGGTTCGTGCCGCTCAGCGCCTGGTAAGCGTTGTGCCCGCCCTGATTCGTCGCGAAGCCGACACCCCCTGAAATCAGGCCGTAAAGAGTGACACTGCTTTGCGCATACGATGAGGCGGTGAACGCGCCGAGCATTGCAAGGGGAGCAAGCTTGAGTAGTTTCATGGTTGTCCGGGAATCGTCCGATGGGCGTGTGATGTATGTTCGTCGCGCCGGTTTTTGACTCATGGCGTCTGGCGAGTGCATCGGACTGTACAAAACCGAAAACCATAAAAATAATTATGAATTGTTATAAACCCATCAAATGAGTTTATGCAAAGGGTGGGAGAGGTGTGTTTTGAGGCGCGGTTCCGCCGGTGTCATGCAGTGAGCGACGCTACATGCCGCAGCCAATCACCCCGGCAGCGTCCCGCCTTCGGAAATCGGCTTGACCGTTGTCATGGTCCGTTCGGCGAGCACTGCGTCGCGCTTCGCCATCAAATGCGCGCGCATGATTTCGGCCATGCGTTTGCCATCGCGTGACTCGAGGGCGGCGATCATGGCTTCATGATCGCGGATCGCGCTGTCCCACTTCGTGGTCTGGAAGTTCGAACGGAACCGCAACGCCTGCAGCCGCCGGTTCACCGATACATACGTTTGCCGCAAGGCGGAGTTGCGAGCGGCGTCGTTGATCTTGTCGTGAATGGCTTGATTGCGGCTGTAGTAGCCGGACAGGTCGTTTTGCTCGCGGCAGGCGAGCATGGCGTAATGCAGCGCCTTGATCTCGCTTAGTTCGGCGGGCGTCATGCGTTCGCACGCGAGTTCGCCCGAAAACGCTTCGAGTCCGCCCATGAGTTCGAACGTCTCGCGGATCTCTGCGTCGCTCATCCGCGAGACCGACGCACCCCGGTTCGGCAGGATATCGATCAAACCTTCCGAAGCAAGCACCTTCAAGGCCTCGCGCAACGGCGTGCGTGAAATCCCGAGCGTCTCGCAGAGCGTGCGTTCGTTGAGTTTCATGCCCGGCGCCAACATCCCCTCGACGATGAAATTACGCAGGTGGTCCACCACCGTGTCGTGCAGCCTTTGCCGCTCGACTTTTGGAAGCGTGAATTCGCGATCAGCAACATGATCATTTTGCATGCAATACCTCAGGCCATTCTGTTGACGCGATTTTACCGCGCCGCACCCAAAAAACCGTGGGACGGGTTTTCACCTAAGCAAAACAGGCATTTATCGCTTTCAGTCAATGCTACGGTGCGCTACAGTATTTTGCATGCAAAATTCAAAGGACGCATCATGCTGAAGCTCGATTTTCATCCCGCTGGTCGCCATTTCCTGCAGATTCCCGGGCCGAGCCCCGTACCTGACCGCATCTTGCGGGCGATGAGTTATCCGACTATCGACCATCGCGGGCCGGAATTCGGTGCGCTCGGGCTGAAGGTGCTGGAAGGCATCAAGTCGATCTTCAAGACCGCGCAGCCCGTCGTGATCTACCCGGCATCGGGCACTGGCGCATGGGAAGCGGCGCTGTGCAACACGCTCAGTCCCGGCGATACGGTCCTGATGTTCGAGACCGGCCACTTCGCGACGCTCTGGAAAAAGATGGCCGAGAACCTTGGCCTGAAGCCGGAATTCCTGAGTTTGCCGGGCACGGAAGGGTGGCGGCGCGGCGTCCAGGCGGACATGATCGAAGCGCGTTTGCGCGAGGACACGCAGCACAAGATCAAGGCGGTGTGCGTCGTGCATAACGAGACATCCACGGGCGTCACGTCGGACATCGCTGCGGTGCGGCGGGCTATCGATGCAGCCGGACATCCGGCGCTGTTTCTCGTCGATACGATTTCCGGTCTGGCGTCGGCGGATTACCGGCATGACGACTGGGGCGTCGACGTCACTGTGTCCGGTTCGCAAAAAGGCCTGATGCTGCCGCCGGGGATCAGCTTCAACGCAGTATCGAAGAAGGCGATCGAGGCGAGCAAATCTGCGAAGTTGCCGCGTGCGTTCTGGGCGTGGGACGAGATCATCGAGATGAACAAGAGCGGCTACTGGCCGTACACGCCGAACACCAACTTGCTGTACGGCCTGTCGGAAGCGCTCGAAATGATCGGCGACGAAGGGCTCGACAACGTCTTCGCGCGGCATCAGCGGCTAGCGGCGGCGTGCCGTGCCGCGGTCAGCGCATGGGGCCTCGAGATTCAATGCGCTGACCCGGCCGTGTATTCGCCGGTGCTCACGGGCGTGATGACGCCTGAAGGCGTTGATGCCGATGCGGTGCGCAAACTCATCTACGAAAAGTTCGACATGTCGCTGGGCACGGGGCTCGGAAAGCTGAAGGGCCGCATGTTCCGCATCGGGCATCTCGGCGACTGCAACGACCTGACGTTGATGGCGACGCTCACCGGCTGCGAAATGGGCCTCAAGCTGGCGGGCGTGAAGCTCGCGGGAAGCGGCGTGCTCGCAGCCATGGACTATCTGACGAACAACGTCGCAGCACCTGCCTTGAAAGCGGCGGCCTGAGAACGTCCAAGCGATGCTGACCAAATCCCCTGAAGCACTCGTCCAGCCGATCCATCTGATGCCGGCATCAGCAAGGGCCACGCTCTCGCCGCTCGCCGCGCGTCTTCGCAGCGAAATGAAAGGCGACGTGCTGTTCGATCGCGCGGCCCGTGGACGTTACGCGACCGATGCCTCGATCTATCAGATCACGCCGCTGGGCGTTGTCGTGCCGCGCGACCAGGCCGACTTGCTGCTCGCGCTGGACATAGCACGCGATGCCAAAGCGCCCGTGCTCGCACGCGGCGCGGGGACGAGCCAGTGCGGGCAGACGATCGGTGAAGCGCTGGTTATCGATACCAGCAAGTGGCTCAACAACATCATTGAGTTCGATGCCGAAACACGCACGGTGACGGTGGAACCGGGCGTGGTGCTGGATCACCTGAACGCGTGGCTGAAGCCGCACGGCTTGTGGTTTCCGGTGGATGTATCGACGAGTGCGCAATGCACGATCGGCGGCATGGCAGGCAACAATTCGTGCGGTTCCCGTTCCATGGAATACGGGATCATGGTGCACAACGTCGGGTCGATCGACGCCGTTCTCGCCGATGGTCATCAGGCGACGTTCGGCGCGTTGGGCGCAATGTCCCTGGATGCACGCACGCGTTCTTTGGTCGAAGGCGTGCAACGGATCGCGCAACGTGAACGCGATGAAATCCGCGAGCAAGTGCCGAAGGTCTTGCGGCGCGTGGCGGGCTACAACATCGATCTCTTCGATTGCCAAAGCCCCTTGCCCTTCAGCGCCGACGGCGAACCGAACCTCGCGCAATTGCTGGTCGGCTCCGAAGGCACGCTTGCGTTCAGCCGGCGCCTGAGATTGAAGCTCTGGCCGCTGCCTGAGCACAAGACGCTGGGGGTCGTGAACTTCCCGACGTTCTACGACGCAATGGACATGACGCAGCACATCGTCAAACTCGGTCCGGTCGCGGTGGAGCTCGTGGACCGCACGATGATCGACCTGTCGATGTCGAATCCGGCGTTTCGTCCGGTCATCGAAAAGGCGCTGGTCGGTCAGCCGCAAGCTGTGCTTCTCGTCGAATTCGCAGGCGCCGACAAGGCCGTGCAACTCGCGAAGCTCGCACAACTCGTGGAACTGATGGGCGATCTCGGCTTGCCCGATTCGGTTGTCGAGATGCCCGGCGCTTCGGAACAAAAGGCCTTGTGGGAAGTGCGCAAGGCCGGGCTCAACATCATGATGAGCATGAAGGGCGACGGCAAGCCGGTCTCGTTCATTGAAGATTGCGCCGTGCCGCTCGAACATCTCGCGCAATACACCACGCGTCTTACCGAAGTGTTCCACAAGCACCATACCGAAGGCACGTGGTACGCGCATGCAAGTGTCG
Source organism: Burkholderia sp. PAMC 28687 (assembly GCF_001577465.1). NCBI lineage: Bacteria > Pseudomonadati > Pseudomonadota > Betaproteobacteria > Burkholderiales > Burkholderiaceae > Burkholderia > Burkholderia sp. PAMC 28687. The sequence continues at coordinate 259,622 of NZ_CP014506.1, read as the reverse complement.
GCACGCTGCACGTGCGGCCTATCCTGGACATGCGTCGGGATGGCGCGCAAAAGATGCGCGCCATTGCGGAAGAAGCCTCGGCGCTGGTACGTGAATACAAGGGTGCATATTCGGGCGAACATGGCGACGGTTTGTGTCGTGGCGAATGGGTCGCGTGGCAATACGGACCCCGCATCAATCAAGCATTTCGGGAGATCAAGACGCTCTTCGATCCAGAGAATCGCATGAGTCCGGACCGGATCGTGAATCCGCCGAAAATGGACGATGCGACCCACTTTCGTTTTCCGCCTTCGTACCGCGAACGTGCGCTCAAGACGCAGCTCGACTGGTCGCAATGGGACGTGACACGCGATCCGCTGACCGGCGAAGAAACACCGGCCGGCAGCGGCGATGACCGTACCGGCGGTCTCGCGAAAGCGGTCGAGATGTGCAACAACAACGGCCACTGCCGCAAGTTCGACGCGGGCACGATGTGCCCGAGTTATCGAATCACGAAGGACGAGCAACACGTCACGCGCGGCCGCGCCAATACGTTGCGGCTTGCGATCAGCGGGCAACTGGGTGAAGAAGGGCTCGCGAGCCAGGATGTGAAGCACGTGCTCGATCTGTGCGTATCGTGCAAGGGCTGCAAGCGAGACTGCCCGACAGGCGTCGATATGGCGAAGATCAAGATCGAAGCGCGCGCCGCATGGACCGCGAAGAACGGCTTGCGCTTGCGCGATCGACTGGTGGGATTCATGCCGCGATACGCGCCGTATGCGAGTCGCGTGCCGTCGTTGTTCGGGTCGGTGGAGCGGTTGCCGCGCGTGGCGAGCTGGGTCAAGTCGCGTCTCGGCCTGGCGCCCGAACGCGCGTTTCCCAAGTTCGTTGCATCGTTTTTATCGACGGCCGAACAGCCTCTGCCTCCGTCGGTCGATGGCAAGGAAGTGCTGCTTTTCGTCGATACCTTCAACAACTACATGGAACCGGAAAACGCGCGTGCGGCGAAGCGTGTGCTGGAAGCCGCGGGTTATACGGTCCATCTGAATCTGAAGGACGGTGAACGTCCGCTCTGCTGCGGGCGCACGTTTTTATCGGCGGGAAAGGTCGATGAAGCAAAGGCCGAAGCGCGCCGCACGCTTGATACGCTGCGGCCGTTCATTGAACGCGGCGTGCCTGTAGTGGGTCTGGAACCCTCGTGCCTGCTTTCCTTCCGCGACGAATTCCTCGACTACGGTTATGGCGACGAAGCGCGCAAGCTTGCGCAGACATCGTTCCTGTTCGAAGAATTCCTGGTGAAGGAAAAACAGGCGGGACGTCTGAGGCTTTCACTCAAACCGCTCGCCCATCCGAAGGCGCTCGTTCACGGCCATTGCCATCAGAAAGCATTCGATGTCTTTCGACCGGTTCAAGCCGTGCTTGGCTGGATTCCGTCGCTGGATGTACAGGTGATCGAATCGTCCTGCTGCGGCATGGCAGGCAGTTTTGGCTATGAAGCCGAGCACTACGAAGCATCGAAAGCGATGGCAGAACTGTCGCTCTTGCCGGCCATACGAAAAGCACGAGACGCATTGATCGTCGCAGATGGCACCAGTTGCCGTCACCAGATAGCGGATGGAACGAACGCGAAGGCGATGCACGTTGCGCGCGTTCTCGAGGCCGCACTAAAAGAAGTCTAAAGCATCACACCCACAGCGGACGCACGCAAAAGTTCGCGCACTGGAGACAAGCATGACACGACCGCGCAAGCCCAGGATTCGCAGCACTGCTGCAACGCCAATCGATTAAGGCTTTTATCGAAGTTCCGGATGCAGTTCGCTTCAGGCGTCCTTGGGCGTCGTGATGAAGCACGCACTAATCAAGGAGACGATGATGTTCCGTCGAGCTACGACGCGCGTTTTGTTATTGCTGTGCGCCATGTATTTCATTACGTATGTTGACCGGGTCAACGTCAGTACCGCCGCTTCGCAATTCGGCGCGGAACTGCACTTGTCGCATACGCAAATCGGTTTCGTATTTTCCGCATTCGCCTATCCGTATCTCGTGTTCCAGATCATCGGCGGATGGGTGGGCGACAGGTTCGGACCGCGTCGGACGCTTGCCGTGTGCGCCGTCATATGGGCGGGCGCCACCGTCATGACAGGGCTTTCCGGCGGGTTCGTATCGCTCATCATTGCGCGCCTGTTGCTGGGACTGGGCGAAGGTGCAACGTTCCCGACGGCCACGCGCGCCATGTCGAACTGGATGCCCGCGGACAAACGCGGCTTCGCCCAGGGCATCACGCACGCGGCGTCGCGCATTGGCAATGCGGTCGCGCCGCCGTTGATCGTGTGGCTGATGATCGCGACGAGCTGGCGCGGCGCTTTCATCGTGACGGGCGTCGTGAGCTTTCTGTGGGCGATCGTGTGGATCTTCTATTTCCGCGATAACCCCCGCGAGCATCACGCCATTACCGAAGCCGAATGCGAGACGCTTTCATCGTTTTCCGGCGTGAAGCAGAGAACGCCCGTTCCGTGGCGCGCGTTGCTTGGCCGCATGGCGCCGGTCACCGCCGTGTACTTCTGCTACGGCTGGGTGCTGTGGCTGTTCCTCGGCTGGATTCCGCAGTACTTTCTCCACAACTATCACATGCAGTTGGGCAAGTCCGCGCTGTTCGCGTCGGGCGTGTTCTTCGCGGGCGTGCTTGGCGACTGGCTGGGTGGGTCTATCACGGATCGCATCTTGCGGCGTAGTAAAAATCTTCGTCTCGCACGCAACGTGATGGTCGGCGTGTGCATGTTCCTGACGCTGCTTTCGCTTGCGCCAATCATGCTTGTTTCCAACATGTCGATCACGCTGGCTGCGTTGTGCCTGAGCGGCGGTTTCTTCTTCAACGAAATGACCATCGGGCCAATGTGGGCCGTCCCCATGGACATCGCGCCCAAACACGCCGGGACCGCGAGCGGCATCATGAACTCGGGATCGGCGCTGGCGGCGATCATCAGCCCGGTCGCCGGTGGCTTCATGATCGACCGCACCGGGAACTGGAACCTGCCCTTCACCGTGTCGATGATCCTCATGGCAGTCGGCATTGTGCTGTCCTTCACCATGCGGCCGGATCGCGTTCTGGATGATGTGCCCGCGGGTGCGGAGAACGCCGAGCCGCTTCGCAAATACGTTTAGAACAGGAGTCGATGTGACTGAAGCTTCTATCCGGGTTGAACGCGACGAAACCATCGCGACGGTTGTCATCGATCGTCCGGAGAAACTCAATGCGATGACCAAGCCGCTGTGGCAAGCGCTTGGCGAAACCATCGACACCCTTTCCGCCGATGACACCCTGCGCTGCATCATACTGCGCGGCGCGGGCGAGAAGGCGTTCTCGCCGGGCAACGATATAGCGGAGTTCCGCACCGATCGATCCAACGTCGAGCAGGCCCGTGCGTATGGCGCGATCATGCATCGCACGTTGGGCGCACTCGATCAGTGCCGGCATCCGATTGTCGCGATGATCCACGGCATTTGCGTGGGCGGCGGTCTGGAGATTGCCGCAATGTGCGACCTGCGCATTTGCGGTGAATCGAGTCGTTTCGGCGTACCGATCAAAAACCTCGGCCTCGTGATGGCGCACGCGGAACTCGACGCGCTCGCGAAGCTCGCCGGACCCGCAGTCGCGCTGGAGATCCTGCTGGAAGGCCGGATTTTCGATGCAAGGGAGGCATTCACCAAAGGCCTCGTCACGCGCGTGGTCCCCGATGATCAGGTCACGGCCGAGACATTGACCACCGCTCGCCGAATTGCCGATGGCGCTCCGCTGGTCGCGCGCTGGCACAAGCAGTTCGTCAAGCGCGCGATGAACCCCGCTCCGCTCACCGACGCCGAACGCGACGAAGGTTTCGCGTGTTTCGGCACGGAGGACTTTCGTACGGGTTACCAGGCCTTCCTCGACAAGGTCAAACCGGAATTCAAGGGACGTTGACATGTTCGAACACGACACATCCAATAGTAAAAGTTCAGGCCCGCTCTCCGGCATGCGCGTGATCGAGCTCGCGCACATCATGTCCGGACCCATCTGCGGCATGATGCTCGCCGACATGGGCGCGGACGTCATCAAGGTCGAGAAAATTCCCGGCGGCGACGATTGCCGCCGTTTCGCGCCTATTCTCGAGGGCGGCGAATCAGCGTCGTTCATGATCGTGAACCGCAACAAGCGCGGCGTCGGTATCAACCTGAAGACAGACGGTGGCCGTGAAGTGCTGCGCAAGATGCTCGCAACGGCCGATGTCGTGACGGAGAACTACCGGCGCGGCACGATGGAAAAACTCGGCATGGGCTACGACGCGCTCAAGGCGGAAAACCCCGGCCTGATCTATTGCGCGATATCGGGTTTCGGGCGCACCGGTCCGATGGCCGACAAGGGCGGCTTCGATCTCATCGCGCAGGGCATGAGCGGCTTGATGAGCATGACGGGTGAGCCGGGCCAGGCGCCGATCAAGGCCGGCTCGCCGGTCACGGATATCAACGCCGGCATCCTCGCTGCGCTTGGCATTTGCGCGGCGTACTCGGCCAAGCAAAAAACCGGCGTGGGTCAGATGGTCGATACATCGCTGTTCGAAGCCGGCTTGCAGCAAATGTACTGGGCCTTTGCCAACTATTTCGCCGACGGCACAGTGCTGCCGAAAGCAGGCTCGGCGAATCCGACGAGCGCGCCGTATCAGGCATTCCGCACGCGCGATGGCTGGGTCAACATTGGCGGAGCAAACCAGAGTAACTACGAGCGTCTGGTCGGCGTGCTCGACATCCCGGGTCTGGCGGACGATGAACGCTTCAAGAGCAACGCCGGGCGCATGAAGCACCGCGGCGTACTGGTGGACATCCTCACGAGCCGGCTGGTGGAGCGCACGACCAATGAATGGCTCACGATGTTCGATGAAATCGGTTTGCCCTCGGGTCCGGTGCTCGAGGTGCCGCAAGCGGTTGCACACGAGCAGGCATTGGCGCGTGGAATGATCGTGGAGACGACGCATCCGGTCGCGGGCCGCATGCGTGGCCTGGGTTTGCCGATCCATTTCTCCGATGGCCGCACGCAATCGCCCGTCCCGGCGCCGCTGTTAGGGCAGCATACGGCGGAGGTGCTGCGCGAATACGGTTTCTCCGATGCACGCATCGGCGCGCTGAAAGATGAAGGCGCAATCCTGGTTGGCGATGTAACGGGATGAGGAACGGCGCTTGGGGTTCCCCAAACCAAGCGGCTTTTATTCAAACGACAAGCGCAGCGCGAACGCCAGCAATGCCGCCGAAAACGTCCAGCGCTGCACGACCTGTGCGCGCGGATGACTGCGCAGCCAGCCTGAAATGCGCGTGGCGCCGAACGCCAGGGTGGTATCGAAGGCAGCGCCCATCGCGACCAGCACCACGCCGAGCTCGACGACTTGCGCCCACACCGCGCCTGCATCGGGATGTATGAATTGCGGCAATAATACTGAGCAGAACAGCAGGGCCTTGGGGTTGAGCAAGCTGCTCATCATGCCTTTCAGGAATGCGGAGCGCAGCGTATAAGCCGCGCCGGATGCTGCGTTGTTCGTATCGAGACCAAAAGCCGGCGAGCGGAAAATCTGGATCGCGATATACGCAAGATACATCGCTCCGACTATACGCACGCCGTCGTAAAGCCAGGGCGCGCTGCGCAGCAACGCGGCCACGCCCAGCGCCGACAAGGTGACGTGAAGCGTGCGCGCAACTGCGAGGCCGGCAGCGTCGATAGACCGTGTCTCAGCCCGCGTGATGCGCTGATCTGCAAGACGATCGCCATATCGGGTCCGGGCAACGCATACACCACCGCAAGCGCGCCGACAAACATCATTAATAGTTGCAGCGAAACCATGATCAACCTCGGTGTCCGAAGCCTTTATGGTGCCGTTGAATGCCTGGTGTTTTCCTGCCAAGTGCAGGCGGTTTGCCATCGTGATTAGCGGAAAACGCTCAAAATCTCCAATCTGAGAATCGGAGAATCGGAGGGCCTGCCATGCGCCGAGAACGCAAATCGAACGTCTTCATGTACAGGTAGTTGTACATATTCGGTCCAGCATGCTAGACTGGTGTTCTGGTCAGTGAAGGAAAAGACAAGGAGGAAATATGCGCACAATCCCTTTCACCGAGGCTCGCGCTAACCTTAAGCAGGTGATTGATAACGTGGTTGATGACGTCGACGTTACGCTTATCACTCGCCGCGATGCACCCAATGCAATAGTCATGTCACAGGAGCATTACGACAGCTTGATGGAGACGGTTTATCTCCTGCGATCACCAGCGAATATTGCTCATCTCGAGCGGTCTATCAAGCAGTTGCGCACGGGCAAGGTCAAGTCACACGAGTTGGATGAAACAGGCGCATGAGTTCGTTGAACATCATGTGGACTGCCGAGGCGTGGGACGATTATATTTATTGGCAGGGGCAAGATAAGAAGACCCTTAAACGGATCAACCAGCTTATTAAAGACACCCAGCGAACGCCGTTCGAAGGTGTTGGCAAACCGGAACCGCTGAAGGCTAACTTGACAGGGTTTTGGTCGCGACGCATCGACGAAACCAATCGCCTGGTTTACGAGGTCGCGGATTCGCAGATCAATATTGTCTCGTGCCGCTACCACTACTGACTCATTCAAGAGGATGCCGGACGCCGCGGTAAGTATCCGGGCGCATCAAGCTGTTAGCGGATACACGCGCTGCCGAGCCTAGATTTACAACACGCGATTCAACGCCACGAACTGCAGCAACATGATCGTCTTTGCATCGACGATCTCACCACGCCGCACCGCATCGAGCGCATCCTGAAGCGGCCATTCGATCACCTCGAGATCCTCCCCTTCAGCCTCCACACCGCCGCCGTGACCGACGCGCGAGGACGCATCGTACTCAGCGATGAAAAAGTGCAGCTTCTCAGTCACCGATCCGGGGCTCATATACGCCTCGAATACCTTCTCGACGTTCTGCACGCGGTACCCCGTTTCCTCTTCCGCTTCCGCGCGAATGCGTTCTTCGGGCGAGGCGTTATCGAGCAGACCGGCGGCGGCTTCGATCATCATGCCGTCGTGCCCGTTCACGAACGCCGGCAGGCGGAATTGCCGCGTCAGCACGACTGTCTGCCGTTCGCGGTTGAAGAGAAGAATGGTCGCACCGTTGCCGCGGTCATAGGTCTCGCGACTTTGACGCTGCCAGACGCCATCGCTGCGCAGGAAGTCGAAGGTGGTTTTCTTCAGGACGTACCAGTCATTTGAGAGGACGGTCGTTTCGATGATGCGGACTCTGTCTTTTGTAGTAACCATCGGTCTTGCTCCGGTATCGCGAAAAAGGAGCATTCATGGTATCGTGCAAATTCGTGCAATATCAAGATATTTCGTGCAAATGAGTTTTCAACCATGCTGACGTCCCAACGAAAGAAAGCGATCCTCGATGCGCTGGCGCGCGACGGCCAGGTGCTCGCGAAGCAACTCAGCGAGACCTTCGATGTATCCGAGGACACCGTGCGGCGCGACCTGCGCGAACTGGCCGGCGAGGGACTATTGCAGCGCGTGCATGGCGGCGCGTTGCCGGCATCGAGCGCGGTGGCGCCGTTTGCTGAGCGGCGGCAGATCGAGTCATCGGCCAAACGCGCGATTGCGGGTGCAGCGGCGGCTATGATCTGCAAAGGGCAGGTCGTGATCGTCGATGGCGGCACGACGTCCGCCGAACTGATCCGGCAAATCCCGCGCGACTTGCAAGCGACGGTCGTGACGCACAGCCCGAGCGTGGCTGTCGGGCTGATCGATCATCCGCTGATAGAAGTGCTTGTGATCGGCGGGCGGCTCTTCAAGCATTCCATCGTGACGGTCGGCGCCGCGGCGATCGAAGCCATGTCGCATATTCAGGCCGATATCTATTTCATGGGCGTCACCGGCGTGCATCCCACGGCGGGATTGAGCACAGGCGATTACGAAGAGGCGTATGTAAAGCGGGCGCTCGCGGCGCGTGCGGCCGAGACGGTGGTGCTGGCGTCTTCGGACAAGATCAACGCCGCTTCGCAATTCGTGATTGGAGGGCTCGCGCTTGCCCAGACGATCATTGTCGAGATGGCGACCGATCCGGCGCTGACAAAACCGCTGGAGAAATCGGGCGTGACAATCGTGCGTGCTTAGGCCGTATGTTAAATGAGTCCTTCGGCGGCCATGCTATCCAGACATTTTTCCGGGCCGCCCACAACAAGGCGTGCCGTACACGCAAGCATCAGGTTCAGACTCAAACCGAAATCCTCGACCACAAAACCACTGGCGCAATACGAAGCGCCGCCTTCTTTCCTAACCGATACACGCTCGATCAATGTCCGGTTATCGCCCGTGTAAGCCCATATCGGCTTGTTTAGCGCGGCGGCAAATCCGACTTCGAACGCGGTGCCGCTATCCGGCTCACCTGCGCCGCGAAAGTCGTTGAGATTTGCCATGACGATATCCGCCGAGCGAATCAATTCCATGTTCGCGCGGCAAATCCATTGCGCCTGGCCAAGCTGATCCAGTTCGTCCGGGACTTCGCTATCGAGCGGGTACAGACCGATCGCGCCACGCGACTGACACATCGCCTTGAGCGTTTCGCCATGAGCAAGCGCGTCGTTTCGAAAGACATCGAAACCCGCGAGATAGATTCGCGGCGTGGATGCGGCCAATTCGATAGGAAGCGGCGTTGGTGTGTAGCGACCTTCGCGAACCTTGCGACGAACCCGGCCCAACTGTTTATGAACCGAGGTTACGAGCTTACCCGTGCGCGTCGCGATTTCTTCGACGCTCAAGCCCTGGTCGACCAATTCGATCAATGACAGTTGTTTCTTGGTTGGGCCGCGCATTGCTCTCCCGGATACTGCGTTTATTTAAGCTAAAGATTATCGCATTGGCGCTGTCAAGCTAGTTAAGGCGCAATCAGGCTTGCACGTCGCCTGCCTTGGAAGCCCCGGTTTTGCCAAATCAACAAGCCGCTTTAGAGGCGATTCACCATTGATCAGGCCAGGGCGGCTGGTTATCGGCTAGTAAGCGGGCTTAGAATACGCCCATGTGCAGGCGTCCCGCTTAGGGAAAATACCAGGCACACGTCAACGCCGCAGCCTGGCGATTCAGAGAGACCGCCGGCGTTATTTGTTTCTAGATAGATCTCGAATATACCGATTGAGTCCATGACAGGCAGGAAGTGCGACGCCGACGTGGCAAAAGCAGTCGCGCAAAAAAAAAGCAAAGATCCATGGATACCAAATTAGCGCCTTTTAGTTTGCCTCGCTGGCGGTTCACAACGTGGTTGTGCTATTCCGGGCCCGACGTACCAGACGATATACGCGTTGCGTTGATCGGAAGCCTGTTTGGCACATTGCCGATTTTTGCCGGCGGCGTTCTCAATACCATTGCCGTTTCCATCGCCATCACGATGCGTGAACCCACGCCTGCGTTCATTGCATGGGTGGTGTTGGAGGTCCTGTTGTGCGGTACGCGCCTGGTCCTGCTGGTCGCGGCGCACCGGGCCTCACGGCGAGGTCAACCGACCTACACGGACGTGTATCTGCTGCTGGGCGTGCTATGGGGAGCAAGTGTCGGTTACGGTGCGTTCATCAGTATCCTGAGTACGGACTGGATTGCGGCAACGCTGTCCTGTTTGTCCGCTGCCGCCATGGTCGGCGGGATCTGCTTCAGGAATTTTGGCGCCCCGCGGCTCGTCGCGATCATGATCTTGTTGTCGCTGGGTCCTTGCTGCATTGCTGCGGCAATGTCCAAGGAACTCATCCTGACGCTTACGCTGATCCAGATTCCGTTTTATCTGGTTGCAATGAGCATCGCCGCATTCCGTCTCAACGGACTGCTCGTTTCAACGATGAAAGCCGAAAGGGAAAATGACCATCGTGCGCGGCATGACGCGCTGACCAGCTTGCCGAATCGCGCGGGATTGATTCACGCATCGCAGACGCGGTACAAGGCGGCGTCGGGAAGTCGTGACAAGACCGCGGTGCTTTACATCGACCTGGATGGCTTCAAACCCGTCAACGACCAGTACGGCCACGAAGCCGGCGACCTGTTGCTCGTGATGATCGGCGGACGTCTGAATGCGCTGAAAGGTCCCGACGACATGGTGTTTCGTATCGGCGGTGATGAGTTTGTGGTGACCATCAGCGCGTCGGGTCACGACGACGCCGCAGCGTTCGCCGACCGGCTGATCAGTGAAATGTCGTCGTCGTTTGCATTGACATCGCATGTCTCGGTGAACGTGGGCGCGAGCATTGGCGTGGCGCTCGTGCCGGACCACGGCGCTGACGTATTGACCGCACTCAACGCCGCCGACAAAGCCCTGAACGTCGCCAAGGCCATGGGAAAAGCGCGCTGGAGCCTGGCGACTTAGCGCCTTTGTCTTGGTCCTGGCGGCGCGCAAGTCTCAGCGAATATCAGCGCAAATCAGCGTTTATCTTCCGGCGACGACCCGCCGCTCAGCCACGACATATCTACGTGCAGCAATTCCGACAAACGCCGGCAATCCGCATTACGCGGCAACGTAATTCCCGCCCGCCACAACGCGACATCGCCTTCGGTGACCCCGAGCGATTTCGCCACGCGCTGCGACGTCAGCCGCGAGCGCTTGATGGTCATGTCGAGCCTTGCAGCGAATGCGCGGCCCAGCCTCTGGCCGCCGCTATTTTCGCTGCTGTCGCTGACATGGTGGTCGGTAAGACTGTGTGCGTTCATGAATGCGCAATGCCAATGGCGGTTACGGTGTTCGAACGGAGAACTCTATGGGATCAAAAAGTCGTGTTAGTGACATTACATTCGCTTTAACGGGCGAAATGTTTTCAGGCGCACATAACAATAAAGATGCGGAAATGCCAAGCCGCCGCAAGCACGTTTCCTTGACGTTTTGATGTCAGCCGCACATTCGAATCAAATTTTGTTTCGGCCGCGGCTCAAGCCGGCAAAGCGGCGCAAACTTTGCTGCATGTAAAACTTAAACCAGGGAGGAACACATGTCAGTGAACTATGGCGTGCTCAAAGGCACGGTAACGGGCCACCTTCGCAACGCCGACGATGACCACTACCAGATCCTCGTCCACGGCGGCACGACCGTTTTTCGAATTGCATCGAATGTGAAATCGTCGGCGCCGCACGCGCCTTCCATCGTGCTGTTCGAAGAACTCGATACGCTGCCTGCGGCTTTCATCAGCGAGCTGGCTGCGCTCACCCCGGGTTTCACGAATTTGCCATCGACGCCCGGCGGCCTTGCGATCGACTACGTGCGCGGCGGTCTTGTCGATACAAAATCGATGAAACCCGTTCCGGCCGACGCGCCCGGCGTGAACAACGATCTGAAGGACAAACTGGAAGATGCGGTCGTGACCGCAATGGCCATGGAAGGATCGATTGTTTATGCGTTCGGATCGCGCTGGGGCCCGGAGCAAAACAAACCGGATCAGTACTTCAACTTCGTTCCCGGCAACGGCGTTCACGATATCCACATGAACCAGGGCAACGGCGGCCAGTACGCGAGCGACAACGGCGCGTATCAGGACGGCGCGCTGATGATCGCGTATCCAAACAACACGTGGCGCGCGTTTTTCTTCGCGTTCCAGTCGCAGACTTTCGATACCGACGCAAACGGCAACCCCGTGAAGGCTTAAACCTTCTTCAGGTAGCAGGCCTTGAGCATGAAACTGCCGGCGTCCATCTTGCAATCGACTTCATGGTCGCCGCCAACCAGCCGGATGCTCTTCACTTTCGTGCCAACCTTCAGCGTGATCGATGAGCCCTTGACCTTGAGGTCCTTGATCAGCACAACGGAATCGCCGTTGGCGAGCACGTTGCCGTTGGCGTCCTTGACGACGGAGGTTTCGTCTTCATTGGTGGACGCGGTATCGGTTGCGGACCATTCGTGGCCGCGGTCAGCGCAAATGATGCGGTCCGCGTCGGCGTAAGTGTTTTCCATCGAGCAGAGCGGGCAGTGCGGGAGCGTAGACATGATTCCTCAAATAATCGTAACGGTCGAAGCGATGCGAACACGTTCTGGAATGCAAACGGGATCGCTTCGAAAGGCGGGATTATAGAGGGCGCTTCAGCCGGTTCATGTTCTGCAATGCGACCCATGACTGACCACATCATTCGCATTGCCGATAAACGGCGGACCCAGGGCGGCAAGTGTCTGGCACCCGAGCAAACGCATCGCGATCAACATTTCGTCCATCATCAGCGCGAGGACGCCGGCTGCGCCTGCCAAGCCGTTCGCCGCGACGCCATACAACGGCGCGCGTCCAAGCAGCACGCCGCTTGCGCCCAACGCGACCGCTTTCAACGCATCGCTGCCGCGCCGCACGCCGCCATCCACCAGCACGGTCATGTCGCCGCCGACCGCGTCCACGATTCCCGGTAAGACCTCAACAGGCGCAAACGTGCTGCTCAATTGCCGGCCGCCATGATTCGATACAACGATGCCATCTGCCCCATGCTTCAAGGCGAGCGTTGCATCGTCGGCGCTCATCACGCCCTTGACGATCACCTTGCCAGTCCAGTGCGCGCGGACCCAATCGAGGTCGGTCCATCCGAGGTTCAGATCCATCTGCCGGCTCAGCATGGCCGAATGACGCGATAAATCTGCGCGCTCACCCACGCTCTTCGCGATGTTCTTGAGTTGCGGCGAACCGGAGCGCGCCATTTGCATCGACCAGTGCGGATGCATCACGCAATCGGCAATGAGCTTCGGCGTCAGCTTCAACGGCAGTTTGAATCCGTTGCGCGTGTCGTGGTCGCGCTTGCCGTGCACGGGGACATCGACGGTCAGAAGAAGCGTCGAATAACCTGCAGCACTTGCACGCCGCATGATGTCTTCGGCAATGCCGCGATCCTGCTGCACGTAGAGCTGCATCCACAAGTCGCCTTGCGGCGCGGCGGCGCGCACGTCTTCGAGCAGCGACGTGGAAGCCGTCGATAGCGCGAACGGCAAACCCGCGCGGCTCGCCGCCTGAGCGAGAAGTTCATCGGCGCGCGGCCAGAACAGGCCGTTCAGACCCGTCGGCCCGACGATCATCGGCGCGGCGGCTTCACGCCCGAAAAACTGTGTTGCCGCCGAACAAATGGACACGTCCTTCAACACGCGCGGCTTGAAAAGCCACTGCTTGTAGGCGTCCGTATTGCGCTTCAAGGCATCGCCGTCTTCTGCACCGCCATCCAGATAATCGAACGCCAGGCGCGACAAGCGCCGGCGTGCAGCAAGCCGGTAATCCGCTACCGATGAAACCATTCAAGCTCCCTGATTCGATTGCACTACAATCGTGATAATCACAATCCGATACTTTCAGAAGCCCAACAAGCATGGTCAAAAGCGCTGCCGGCAAGCCAGAAGAGTTAGCCGAGAAAGAGACTCAGCGCTCGTCGCTGTTTGTCGGATCGACCGAAAAAGCCTTCCAGGTCCTGCATGCGTTCGACGGTCCGAGCCGCCACATGACGCTCGTCGATATTGCACGCGCCTCCGGTCTGGATCGCAGCGCCACGCAACGCCTCGTGCACACACTCGAAGTGCTCGGCTATCTTTATCGCGTGCCGGAAACGCGTAACTACGGCCTGACCACCAAGGTGCTGCAGTTCTCGTACAACTACGTGCGTGCGAACGAACTCATCGACAAAGCCTCGCCGTATCTTCTGGACATCAGCCGCCGGCTTGGCGAAACCACCAACCTCCAGGAACTCGACGGCCACGAGATCGTGTTTGTGGCGCGCTTTCCGGGGCAGCATCTGGTGAACATCGACATCGTGGTCGGCGCGCGTTTGCCGGCCATGTTCACGGCGTCGGGCATTGCAATCCTGTCGCGCCTTTCCGATGAACGCGTGCGCGAGATCCTCTCGCAAACCCGGCTCGATCCGATCACGCATTACACCGAAACCAACCCCGAGAAGCTGCTGGAACGCGTGCGTAAAGTCGCGCGGCGCGGTTATGCGGTGATCGAAAACGAAACCGTGCTCGGCGATATTTCCGTGGCCGCGCCGGTGACCGATCACGGCGGCATGGCGGTCGCCGCCATCAACATCTCGGTGCCGACGTCGCGCTGGTCTATCGAACGCGTTGAAGCCGAGCTCGCGCAGCACGTGCAGGTCGCCGCGACTTCCATTTCGAAGGCGCGGCTTTCCGGCTACAAGCGCTGAGCGTTCACTTCAAAGCTTGCGTTCGAACAGATCGAGCTGCTTTTCGAGTTCCGCGCGCAGATTCGCCGACAACGCCGGGTCCGCCTGAACCAGCGGCGCGAGCATGTCGGGCGCGTGGACATCGATAAGATCCATCACCGACTTCATCGGACCGGGGTTGGTCTCGGCGAACGCCAGGTTCATCAGCGGGATCAGCGAGCGATGCAGCGCGAGCGCATCGTGGGTCTTCCCTTCGCAAGCCAGGTCATAGATCCTTTTCCATGCGGTCGGCAACAGCGTCGCTGTCACCACGATGCCACCGCGCGCCCCGGCCGCCACATGCAGCGGAAACAGCGTGTCTTCGCCGCTCAGAACAGCGAACGATTCATCCACGCCCGCGACCGTGCGCAGGAAGTGCCACATGTCCGTGTTGCACGCCTTCATGCCGATGATCCGCTCGTGCTTCGACAACTCGTGCAGCACTTCGGGCGCAATCGAGATCCGCGTGCGATACGGGATCTCATAGATGAGGATGGGCAGCGGCGATTCGTCGGCGTATCGCAGGAAGTAATCGCGGATGCCGCCTTGTGTCGGGTTCGTGTAGTACGGCGTCAGCACGAGCAGAGCGTCGGCGCCGGCCGCGGCGAAGTCCTTGCCGGCTTGTATGGCATCGTGATAACCAGGATCGAGCACGCCCGCGATTACCGGGATCTTGCCCGCTGCTTCCTTCGCCGTGATCTCGGCCATGCATATGCGTTCCGCACGCGAAAGCGCGCCGTATTCGCCGGTGCCGCCGAGCGGTACCACGCCATCCACGCCTTGCTTCAGCAGATAGCGCATCAGGGCGCGGGCGGCATCGGCGTTGATCGTGTCGTCGGGATTGACGGGTGTTGGAATGGCCGGGAAGACGCCACGCAGTTGTTGAGCTGAAAGCATGAGTAAGTCCTGTAAAACGATGGTTTTCAAGAAGCAAGGCTGCGTCGGCGCAAGCGGTCAGCGACCCAGATCAGCACCGCAATGAACGCAAACAAACAAGTCGATACCGACGCGATGACCGGCGAAATCTGCATGGTGATTTCGTCCCAGAACTGCTTGGGCAAGGTCGTGCTCAAGCCGCCCGACGAGAACAGCGCGATGGTGAGTTCATCGAAGGACGTGGCGAACGCGAACAGGAACGACGACATCAAGCCCGCGCCGAGGATCGGGAAGGTGACGCGGCGCAACGTGGCCCACGGACGCGCCCCCATGCTTTGTGCAGCGAGGTCGAGGCGGGTGTCGTAGTTGCGCAGCACGGCCATCATGGTGATCACCACATAAGGCACGGCGACGACCGTATGCGCCAGCACGAGCCCATACGCCGAACCGATCAGCCCGATCTTCGCGAAGAAATAGAACACGCCGACTGCGATGATCATGCGCGGCACGACGATGGGCGCGAGCACGAACGCAAGCATTGCGGCCTTGCCTTTCATGCCGCCGCGCACGAGCAGGAAGGCGGCGGGCGTGCCGATCAGCATCGAGAGAATGCCGGTGCCGATACCCACGAGCATTGAACGCGTGATGGCCTGCATCCATAGCGGCGAATCCGCGATCTGCCGATACCACTGCAACGAGAATCCATGCGGGGGCCATGCGAGACCGGAAGCGGAATCGAAGGAAAGCGGGATCATCAGGAACGCGGGCGCGCTCAGGACCACCAGCAGCAGGATCACGACTACACGCAGACTGAGGCTTGCGCCAACAGTTGCGCGTCTGCGGCGTTTCGGAAGCAGGCCGATGACAAAGTCGGTCGCGTTGCCGAGCGTCGTCAGGATGAAATCGCCGAGCTTGCGGCCGAATCCGCTGCCGTGTTTCGGGCCGCGTGCGGAGGAGCCGCCCGCCATTGTCGAGAGTCCGACCATGCGGTCGTAGATGAGGAACACGATCAGCACGACCGCCAGCAGCAACACGGAGATCGCGCCCGCGAACCCCCAGTTCAACGCCTGCATCACCTGGTCGATGATCAATTGCGTGATCATCGTCTGATGCCGTCCGCCGAGCAGCGTAGGCGTAATGAAAAAGCCGATGGCGGTCACGAAAACCATCAACGCGCCCGCTGCAACGCCCGGCAGCGACAACGGGAAATACACCTTCCAGAACACGGTTCCCGGACGAGCGCCGAGTGTGGCTGCGGCGCTCGGCAAACGCCGGTCGATGTTCTCCATGACCGACAACATGGTCAGCACCGCGAGCGGCATCAGCGCATGAACCATACCGACGATCACAGCGGAAAAGTTGTAAAGCAGATTCAACGGCCGGTCGATGATCCCCAGTCCCATCAGCACCTGATTGATCACGCCATTGCGCCCGAGCAGCACGACCCACGCAAATGTGCGCACGAGAAAGCTGGTCCAGAAGGAAAGCAGGACCCAGAAGAGAAGGCGGTTCTTGCGCTCCCGCGTCAGCGATGAAATCAGATACGCGATCGGATATCCGGTGAGCACGGAAAAGAACGTCGTCCAAAGGGAGACCTTCAGCGTGATCAGCAACACATCCACATAGACCGACGATGCAAACAGCCGCTTGTATTCCACGAGCGTGAAACCGGTGCCGTTATGCACGCTCAACAGCAGCAGTTGCCCGACGGGGTAGACCAGCATCACGAGCAGCAGGATCACGATCGGCGCACTCATCGCACCGGGGCGCAGCCATGCGCGCCATCGTGCGGGACGCTGCGGCAGTGCGTCGGGACGGGCCTGTTCGGCAATCAGGGCGGAGCGATTCATTTTTTTACCCCGCTATCGCGACAGCGTCCGCAGTCAGCCACGAAAGCCCGAGCGTCTGCCCGATTTCGTACTGGCTGCCGAGCCGGTTGGTCGGAAATGCGGCGACGAGCGGCGGTGCATCGGTGACATGCGACTGCAGATAAAGCTTGGTCATGCTGCCGGTCACCATGATGTCGGTGAGTTTCGCCGACAAGGTGCCGCCGTTGATGAACCCTGCCGGCGGTCCATCGTGGATCTGCAGGTTTTGCGGACGGAGCATCAGCTTCACGGACTTGCCGTCGCGGATCACGGCGTCGTACGCCATCGCGTTCACATTCGCGCCCCCTTGCACGCTGATCCGGACTTCGTCGCCCGTGCGGCCGGTCACGACTGCATCGAGCAGATTCGATTCACCCAGGAAGTCCGCCACGAACACGCTCTTCGGCCGGAAATACAGATCCGCCGGCGAGCCAAGTTGCGCGATCGATCCCGCGTTCATCAGGCAGATGCGATCGGACATGGTCATCGCTTCTTCCTGGTCGTGCGTGACGTACACAATCGTCGTTCCCAGATCGCGATGAATCCGCTTGATCTCAAGTTGCATCTGGTCGCGCAATTTCTTGTCGAGTGCGCCGAGCGGTTCGTCCATCAGGATGATCGACGGCCTGTACACCATGCAGCGCGCAAGCGCGATCCGCTGCTGCTGGCCGCCCGACAATTCGCGCGGATACCTTCCTGCGACATGCGGCAGGTGCACCATCTCCAGCGCCTGCATGACCTTCTCGCGCGTGGCCTTTGCATCGGTCTTGCGCATCTGCAACGGGAACGCGACGTTTTCCGCGACCGTCATGTGCGGGAACAGCGCGTAGTTCTGAAACACCATGCCGATGTCCCGTTCATACGGCGCGCCATATGTCACATCGACGCCGTTGATGCGCACCTGGCCATCGTCCGGTTGCGACAAACCGGCAATAAGACTCAGCAACGTGGTCTTGCCCGAACCGCTCGGTCCGAGCAGGGTCAAAAATTCGCCCTGGGCGACGTCGAGATCGATGGGAGCGAGCGCCACGAAGTCACCGTAGCGCTTGCAGAGTCCCGTGATTTGAAGGTTCGAGGCAGACATGGTGATGGCATCCCTTGCTATGAAACGCGGTGACTGAAACGAGGCTCAGGTCAAGATCCAGCTATTGAACTTTTCGAGCGCGACGCTTTGCTTTTCCTGCCAGAATTTCGCATCGATATGCAGGCCGTTCTTCATGTTTTCCGGGAACGTCGGGCAATTCTTCGCGATCTCCGGCTTGATGAAGTTGAACGCTTCGGGCTGCGTGACACCGGCAGGGAAGTACTCGACGAGCGCGGCCTGGCGCTTCGGATCGGACGCGAACTTGATGAACTCGCGGCAGGCTGCGGCGTTCGGCGTGCCCTTGAGGATCGACCAGTTGTCGCAGCCCCAGATGTTCTGGTTCCACACGATCGCCACGGGCGCGCCATTTGCAATGGCCGATTGCGCCCGCGATACCCATGTGCTGATCATGTCGACTTCACCCGAACCGAGCATCTGTTCGACTTGCGAGCCTGTCGTCCACCACACGTCCACATGCTTGGAGATCCTGTCGAGACTCGCGATGCCCTTATCGAAATTGACCGGATACACCTGCGATGCCGGCACGCCGCCGCCCATCAGCGCTTCTTCGAAGGTATCGAACGGATATTTACGCAGGCCGCGACGGCCCGGAAAGTCCTTCACGTTCCACATGTCGGCCCAGGACGCCGGGGCCTTGCGTCCCTTGAACGCATCCGTGCGATACGCAAGCACGGTCGTATAGACGTTCGTGCCGACCCCATACGGCGACATGTATTGCGAGGGAATCTTGGCGATCATCGGGTCCGCTTCCAGACCGTGCTTCTCCAGATATTCCTTGCCGCCGCCCGTAAGCAACAGGATTGCCGGCTGGCTGATCTTCGCCATGTCCCACGTGTAGCTGCCGGTCTCGACCATGCTCTTGATCTGCGCGGTCGGTTCAGCGTTGGCCTGCACGCCGACGACTTCAATGCCGGTCTTTTCCGTAAATGGCTTGTAGAAAACGGCGCCATACGCTTTGGTGTAGATGCCGCCGTCGTCACGAATCACGATCCGTTTGCTCGCCGCGCGCGACGGCGTCCAGACGAACGGGAACGCGACCGCAGCCGCACCGGCGGCGGCAGTCTTGATGACCGTGCGGCGGCCGGAATTTTGAATCGCTTGAATCTCATCGCGTGCGGGCTGCTTTTTCATGTCGGCTCCAAGTGTGGATAAAAACAGAAACGCCAGGGGTGCGGATGTCCGGGCTTCTTTGTTGGCGGCCCGGATCAGGTTGGGTCGCTCAGGGAATCAAGCGTCCCGGATTGAAAAGATTCTGCGGATCGAGCGCGGTCTTCACGGCGCGCATCAGACCCAGTTCCGCCGATGACTTGTAGTGCGCCATCTCGGGCAATGCGGTTTGCCCGACGCCATGCTCGGCGCTGAAGGTGCCGTGCAGTTCGTGCGCGACATCGTTCACGCAGCGGCGCATGGCGTTGGCCATCGACGTGGGATCGGGCAGTTCGCGCCAGGCATCGAAGGTGAAGAAGGGAATGAAATGCGCGTTGCCGTCGCCGAGATGGGCGACCACGAGAACGTCGAGCGCCGGGACGATTTGATGCACTGCAGCCGTCGCCCGTTCTATAAACACCGGTACCGCCGAAACCGGCACCGCACAATCCGTCGTGAGGCCCACGCCGCCCTTCTTGTTCGCCTCGGACACGCTGTGGCGAATCTCCCAGAGCGTCGCGCGCTGCGTCTCGTTACTGGCGAGGATTGCGTCGTGGATCAGGCCCTGTTCGGCAGCATGTTCGAGCGTTTGCTGGAGCAGGGCGGCCATTTCGTCGCCGCCGCCGGTATCGGCGAGTTCGACGAGCACATGCCACTCGTGCAGTTCGCTAAGAGGATTGCGCCGCCCCGGCACATGTTCGATAACCAGTTCCAACTGGCGCCGGTTGATCATCTCGAACGCGCTCAGGCGCGATCCGCATGCGGCCTGGAACATGCCGAGAATCTGCAGCGCGGCGGCGGGATCGACCGGCGCAAACCATGCGAGCGCATGTTGCGTGGGTAGCGGATGCAGCTTGAGCGTGGCGGCCGTGATGATCCCGAGCGTGCCTTCCGTACCGATAAACAAGTGTTTCAGATCCAGGCCCGTGTTGTCCTTGCGCAAGGCGCGCAGGCCGTTCCAGATGGTGCCGTCGGCGAGGACGACTTCCAGGCCCAGCACGTTGTCGCGCGTGTTGCCGTAGCGCACGACACCCGTGCCGCCGGCGTTCGTCGACAAATTCCCTCCGATCTGGCACGAGCCTTCTGCTCCAAGGCTTACCGCGTAGAGCCGGTTTTCCGCCGCCGCCGCGTCCTGCACGGTTTTGAGCACGCAACCGGCTTCCACTTCCATCGAACCGTTGGCGGCGTCGATATGACGGATGCGCCGCATCCGCGCGAGATTGACGATGACAGGCGCCACGCCTTCGTTTCGGGGAATGGCGCCGGCGCAGAGGCTCGTATTGCCGCCTTGCGGCAGGACCGGCACGCCATGCGCGGCGCAAAGCCGGACCACTGCCGCGACCTGCGCCGTGTTCGACGGCTGCACGACCGCCGTGGCCGGTCCTTTGTACCGGCCACGCCAGTCTTCGGTGAAGGGCGCGAGGTCGGCGCCCTGGGTCAGGACCGCGTCGGCTCCGATCTCGGTTTTCAGGGCTGCGATCAACCTCGTGACGTCATTCATGTTCCAGTTCCTTGGGAAGGGCACCGGCTGTCGCTCGAATCAGCTAAAAGCCGCGTCTGAAGAGCAGGATATGAAGAAAAAAATCGCATTGAAATGCCTTTAATCGCATTGCGATTATCCTAAGCGTATTCGCCGATACAAAAATAGCGTCACGCCGATGCACTGCGGCACGATGCGCACGAAAAAGAAGGGAATTTTTTGGCCGGGGCGAATCTAACGTCGGTAGTTCGACGTCTATTCGCCGCCTTACGCATAAACAAACGGGGCGTGATCAAGGCTTCCCGAACCCGCCGCAGTCTCTGCTACAGCCTTGATTCGGCTCAATTCGTCCGCAAATGAGTTCGTACCCGGAAAATGTTGTTGTTTCGCAGCGTATGGATGCCGCAAACGTTCGTTAATTGCCTCTTGACGCACCTGCAGCAATCAAGTTGCTATAGACTGTACGACCCGCGCGAATACTGCGCTTGTTAGCGCTCCCCGCCTCCAAACTGATTCAGCTTGCTCGAATCAACGCATTTGATTAGTTCAACCCGAGGTGACGATCCTGTCGGTCTTCACGGTATTGCGCGTGTCTGACCGCCTTGTGCACCGGTTTGCTTTTCTCAGAGCAAGGCTATCGAGGAAATGTATGACAAGTTTTGATCCAACCGAATCTAACGCCGGAAACGGCGTTCCTGCCAAAAAAACGAAGGCCCGCCGTGGGTCCGCGGACAAGATGTCGCGTCCCATGGACGAAAGCGCTGTTTCGCCCGAGCAGGCCGATGAGCGTCAGAAGCAGATGCGCGCGCTGATCCAGCTCGGCAAGCAGCAGGGCTACCTGACGCACGCGGAGATCAACGACCACTTGCCCGGTAACTTTGCGCAGACGTCGGCTATCGAAACCATCGTCAGTACGTTCCGCGACATGGGCGTGGCCGTCTATGAAGAAGCGCCGGACTCCGAGACGCTGCTGCTCAACGACTCCACGCCGACCGCTGTATCGGACGAACAATCCGACGAAGAAGCCGAAGTCACGCTCGCGACCGTGGACTCGGAATTCGGCCGCACCACCGACCCCGTGCGTATGTACATGCGCGAAATGGGCAGCACCGAGTTGCTGACCCGTGCGGGCGAGATCGAGATTGCGAAGCGCATTGAAGACGGCCTTGGCGAAATGATCAAGGCGGCGTTCGCTTGCCCGTCGACGGTTGTCACGTTGCTCACGACCGTGGACAAGGTCGTGGCGGGTGAATTGCGCATCGACGAACTCGTCGATGGTTTCAAGGACGTGAGCACGCTCGACGACGCAGTCGTCGACGACTCGGACGCGGAAATCGATGAAGCCGAACTCGCGTCGGAAAGCGACGACGAAGAAGGCGAAACCGACGACGAACAAGCCACGCGCGCGAACGCCACGCGTCTCAAGCACTTGCTGCGCGATTGCCTGCCGATTTTCGTGAATGTGCGCGATCAGTTCGACGCATTCCACGCGGCTTACAGCGCAGACGATTCGCGTACGGGCGACTGGCCAACCGTGCAGGAACACATCCAGAACGAACTGGCCACCGTGCGTTTTACCGCCCGGACCATCGACCGGTTGTGCGCTGAGGTTCATGAGCAGGTCGAGCATGTTCGCGCCATCGAGCGTCGTATCCTGAAGATCGCGGTCGACCTCGCCGGCATGCCGCGCGAGAAGTTTGTCGAAGTGTTCCCGGGTCACGAGACGGATCTCGAGTGGACCATGCGTCATGCTGCGGCATCGACTTCATACGGCAAGGCGCTCGAGCGCGCGCTGCCGGCCATCCAGGCCGAACAGCAAAAGCTGATCGAAATCGAAGCGCAATTGATGCTGCCGCTTTCGCAACTGAAGGCGTTGAACAAGCAGATGACGTCCGCCGAGCACAAGATGCGTCAGGCAAAGCGCGAGATGACCGAAGCGAATCTGCGTCTGGTGATCTCGATTGCAAAGAAATACGTGAACCGCGGCATGCATTTCCTGGATTTGATCCAGGAAGGCAATATCGGCTTGATGAAAGCTGTGGACAAGTTCGAATACCGGCGCGGCTGGAAGTTCTCGACGTACGCCACGTGGTGGGTTCGCCAGGCTGTGACGCGCTCGCTCGCCGACCAGGGCCGGACCATCCGTGTGCCGGTGCACATGATCGAGACTATCAACAAGCTGAACCGTGTATCGCGCGAAATCCTGCAGCAGACGGGTCAGGAAGCGCATCCGTCGGTGCTGGCCGTGCGTCTCGACTTGTCGGAGGAGAAGGTTCGCAGCATCCTGAAGATTGCACGTCAGCCGGTTTCGCTGGAAACGCCTTTGGGCGAAGACGGCGACACTACGCTGGGTGACATGGTGGAAGATTCGGCGACCGAGTCGCCAGCTGATGCCGCCATGCATGCCGACATGCGTCTCGCGATCAAGGACGCACTCGACTCACTGTCGCCGCGTGAGGCGAAGGTGCTGAGAATGCGTTTTGGCATCGACACGGTTTCCGACCATACGCTGGAAGAAGTCGGCAAGCAGTTCGATGTGACGCGCGAGCGGATTCGCCAGATCGAAAGCAAGGCAATGCGCAAGCTCGTGCATCCGAGCCGTTCGGAGAAGCTGAGGTCGTTCCTCGCGCATTGAGGTTTGCAGGCGTCCGGAGGCTGGGCGCTGCTGTTGTAGATCACCGCAATTGGTCGGTCCGGTTTTTGGGCCAGCCAGTTGCGGTTTTTTTTTGCTCTTCCCGGGCTGCAGCAGAGGGCGTTGGCGCTTCAACATGCAAAGGCCGTAGGTACATTCCATGCGGTGCTTTTCTCGACACAATTGACCACAGTGATGCCACGCACGGTCGCTATTAGTGTTAAAAGATCGACGAGACTTGATGTGCAAGGTCCGAACAGTCGTAATCCTTTATAGATCCAGACACACGGTTTTCAACCGCCCTAGTGCCCTCACCTGGAAGAAAGGCCTATGTCAGCTTCTCTCGCAGAGCCATCGGCGAAAACCGTTCAAGCGGCGCCCACCCTCATGCTCGGCGCGATCGGCGTCGTGTTCGGCGATATCGGCACGAGCCCGCTTTACACGCTTCGCGAGTGTCTCAAAGCCGCCGGCGGCGCGTCCCAGCCCAACGTGTTTGGCATCGTGTCGCTGATTCTCTGGTCCATTCTGATCGTCGTCACGTTGAAATATGTCAGCTTCGTCATGCGCGCAGGAAATGACGGCGAGGGTGGGATTCTTGCGCTTACGGCGCTGGCATCGGGCGTCGCGCCTCATCGATTGCGTAACGTCTTGCTCACGCTTGGCGTATTCGGCGCGGCCATGTTCTACGGCGATTCGATGATCACACCCGCCATTTCGGTGATATCGGCGGTGGAGGGCGTGACACTCGTCGATGCCGATCTGACCAAATGGATCGTGCCGATCTCGCTCGTGATTCTCACGGCGCTCTTCGCGATCCAGAAGCACGGCACGAGCGCCGTCGGGAAAGTGTTCGGACCGATCATGGTCGTCTGGTTCCTGACGCTGGCCGCGCTGGGGCTGTCGCACATCGTTCAGTACCCGGTCATTCTCGAGGCGGCTTCACCCACGTTCGCAATCGGCTTCGTGTTGCATAACCCGACAACTGCGTTCGTGGTGCTCGGCTCGGTGTTCCTGGCGCTTACCGGCGGTGAGGCGCTCTACGCGGACATGGGGCACTTCGGCAAGAAGCCGATCCGGCTCGCCTGGGTGTTTGTCGTGTGGCCAAGTCTCGTGCTGAATTACTTCGGACAGGGTGCGCTCGTGCTGATGCATCCCTCGACGCTCAAGCAGCCGTTCTTCGAATCCGCGCCCGGTTGGGGGCTCGTGCCGTTGGTGATTCTAGCGACGGCGGCAACGATCATCGCGTCACAAGCGGTTATCTCGGGCGCATTTTCCATGACCAAGCAAGCCGTGCAACTGGGCTTCCTGCCGCGCATTCCGATCGTCCATACATCGACGCACGAGATCGGCCAGGTCTACGTGCCGTTCATCAATCTCTCGTTGTTCGCGGCAGTCGTGTTCCTGGTCGTGTTCTTCAAATCCTCCGATAACCTCGCGTCCGCGTACGGCATTGCGGTGGCATCGACCATGTTGCTCACGACCTTGCTGATGTATTTCATCACGCACTGTCTCTGGCACTGGAAGCCGATTGCGACCGCGCTTGTCATCGGGCCCTTTGCGCTGGTCGATGCGGTGTTCGTATCGAGTAACGTGAGCAAGGTGCTCGACGGCGGCTGGTTTCCGCTGCTCGCGGGCGCTGGGCTTTTCACCGTGATGACGACCTGGCACAAGGGCCGCCAGACGCTTATCGACCGGATGAAGGCCGAGAACCTGCCGCTCAAGGACATCATTCCTTCACTTTGCCGCAGCAGCCATCCGCCGGCGCGCGTGGAGGGGACCGCTGTATTCCCGGGCGGCGTTGCGGGCATGACACCGACAGCGTTCATGCATAACCTGAAGCACAACCGCGTGCTTCACAAGACCAACATCTTTCTTGCGGGCACCACCGATAACGTGCCGCACGTAAGGGACGCGGACAAGGCGATGGTCGAGGATCTGGGCGACGGATGTTATGCAGTTGTCGTGCGCCATGGTTTCATGGAGATACCCGATGTTCCGGCGTTGTTGCTGCTGATCCAGAAGCAGATACCGGACTGGACCTACGAGGCCGCCGATACCTCGTTCTTCCTCGCGCGAGACACCATCCGCGCAACGGGAGAAAGCAAGGCGATGGCGCTGTGGCGCGACAAGCTGTTCGCGTTCCTCGGACGCAACGCGGCGCAAGCCGCCGAGTACTACAGCTTGCCGCCCAACCGCGTGGTCGAGATGGGCGGCCAGATCAATCTGTAGGCGAGGGCGGAAACGGCTCGCACGTTGCAAAGCGGAAAGCGCGATGGATCTGGAAAGTCCCATCGCGCTTTTATTTGCCGGGCAGCAAGACGCCGCCCCTAGAGCCTGCCTGTCAGAAGTCCAATGCCGCCGTCAGGTCGCCCATCGGTTTGCCGCCGGCCGCGACCATCGCGGCATCGCGCGCCGTGAGGCCCGGCAACTTCGGCAACGAATAACGCGCCGTTATCAGACGCAGGATCGACGTCGTATCGTATTGCGTATGATCGACGAAACCCTTTTTAGCGAACGGCGAAATCACGAGCGCCGGAATGCGCGTGCCCGGTCCCCAGCGGTCACCCTTCGGCGGCGAGACGTGATCCCAGAAGCCACCGTTTTCATCGTAGGTCACGACCACGATCATGTTCTTCCACTGCGGGCTCGCCTGCAGATGCTGGATCACGTTCGCAATGTGCGCGTCGCCGGACGCCACGTCCGTATAACCCGCGTGTTCGTTCAAGTTGCCTTGCGGCTTGTAGAACGCGACGGATGGCAGCGTGCCGGTATCGATTGCCTTGATGAACTCCGTGCCGTCCGTGCCGCCATCGAGCAGATGCTGCGTACGGTTGGCCGTGCCCGGCGCTAGGTCGGCGAAGTAGTTGAACGGCTGATGGTGCGTCTGGAAGTTCGGCACCGAATTCGTCGAGCCGCTGATCTTCGTGCGATCGGCCAGCGCCGCGCCCCACGAACCGCCGTACCACGCCCACGATACGTTCGCCGTGTTCAACAGATCGCCGATATGCGTCTGCGTTTGCGGCGGCAGCGTGGTCGCGACCGTCGGGTCGGCGAGCGTTGCATCGCCGCCGGTTGGCGGCGTGTTGCCGCTTGGCTGATACGGCGGCTGCATGGTGTTGATGGCGAAGAAGTCGGGCGTCAGGTTGCCCGAGTTCACGAACTTCGGAATGCCCGCGATCGCCGATGCCGGCGAAGCCGCCGTCACCTTCAACGACACACCATCTGCATTCACCGATGAAATCGACCCCGCCGCCACGCTCTTGTCCGCGTTCGGATAGATCGGCGTGCACGCGCAGACGAGCCACTGGTGGTTCAGGAACGAGCCGCCGAATGCGCCCATGAAGAAGTTGTCGGCGAGCGTGTATTGCTGCGCGATCTTGTAGAGCGGCAGCTTGTCGGCGTTGGTGTTGTAATGACCCATGACAAACCCGCCCGAGTCGGCCCACGCGGCGAACTTGTCGTTCTTGCCGCCGTTGATCTGCATCTGGTTTTCATAGAAACGGTGATACAGGTCGCGCGTGGTCAGCGACAACGGCGTGTTGAAACCCGCGGGGTCATCGATGGCAAACGGCGCGTTCGGCAAGTTCGCCGTCATGGCTTGCGTGACCGCGGGCGTGACGCCGGTTGCGGTCAGGCCATTCCAGATCGGCGGCAGTACCGGGAGCACGCTGCCGTCGCGATCGAGTTGCTGCGCGCTCGCGGCGGTTACCCCTTGCAGGCCATTTGCGCCCGGGAAGCTGCCATAGAGGTTGTCGAAGCTGCGGTTTTCCGCGTAGATCACGACAATGTTCTTCACCGATGTCAGGTCGGCTTTCTTGTCGTCATTGCCGCCGCATGCGTACAGGCCGATTGCGATCGACGCCGTGAGGGGCACGGCGAGGACGAGTTTCTTGTTCATCGATAGGTCTCGGTCGTTGGGGAACCGGCGAAATGCACGTGTAAGTTTGCCGGTGCCGCAGTGTCCCAACTGGATTTGACAGGAACATTTAATATTGCTTTCATCAAGTAAGAATGTGTCAGGTTTCAGCGGAAATAACGAAGGGCATTTGTCATGTCACGCAAATGACATGCGATCGTCATACGCTTCGGTTTCTCTCTGAAGCCTTGTTCACATGCCATCCATCGTTTCGTTGTCGCTGTCTCTTGCCGCCTTGTGTGTCTCCGCGATCGTCCTCACCGGTTGCGATTCGCATGCAGCATCCGCGGCGCCGCAAGCCGGGTCTTACAGTGCAAGCGAAGCGAAATCTCGCGCACAGGTCTTCGCACAGGTGAAGCTGATGACATCGGTGGGCGAGAAGATGTTCACGGATCCTTCACTGTCGGGATCTGGCAAGCTCGCGTGTGCGTCGTGCCATAGCCCGAGCCATGCATTCGGGCCGCCGAATGGGTTGTCCGTGCAACTGGGCGGCAGCGATATGCACCGGCCGGGATTTCGCGCGGTGCCGTCGCTTCGATACCTGCAGTCCGTGCCGCAATTCACGCAGCATTTCCACGACTCGGACGACGAAGGCGACGAAAGCGTCGATGCGGGTCCGACCGGCGGGCTGACGTGGGACGGGCGCGTGGATCACGGTGCGGACCAGGCGCGCATACCGCTGACGTCATCGTTTGAGATGGGCAGCACGCCGGCGCAAGTCGTCGCGGCGGTCAAAGCCGCGCCCTATGCAGGCGAGTTCCGCGAGGCGTTCGGCGCAAATGTATTCGACAAGGACGACAAGGCATTCGATGCCATCCTGCGTTCCCTCGAAGCCTTCGAGCAGACGCCGCAGAAGTTCTATCCGTACACGAGCAAATTCGATGCGTTCCTTGCGGGCAAGTCGAAACTGAACGAAGCGGAGTTGCGCGGGCTGGAGCTCTTCAACGACGAAAAGAAAGGCAATTGCGCCGCGTGTCACATCAGCCAGCGCGCGAAAGACGGGTCGCCGCCGCAGTTCAGCGACTTCGGTCTGATTGCAGTTGGCGTGCCGCGCAATCGCGCGTTGCCAATCAACCGCGACCCGAAATTCTTCGATCTAGGCGCGTGCGGACCGGAGCGCCACGACCTGAAGGGTCAGTCGGAATATTGCGGCATCTTCAGGACGCCGTCGTTGCGCAACGTAGCGACGCGCAAGGCGTTTTTCCACAACGGCATTTATCACTCGCTCGATGAAGTCGTGCGCTTCTATGTCCAGCGCGATACCAATCCGGAGAAGTTCTATCCGATTGCCCACGGCAAGGTGCAGAAGTTCGACGACTTGCCCAAACGCTACTGGTCGAACATCAATACGGAAGCGCCGTTCGATCGCAAGCCCGGCGATGCACCCGCGATGAACGAAGCCGAAATCAAGGACGTGGTCGCGTTCTTGAACACGCTCACCGATGGGTATGAAGCTGCCAATTGATCAAACCGCTGGCCTCAATGCATCGATAAACGCCCTGAGTTTCGCCTGCGACTGCGTGCGAACAGGAAAATAGAGGTAGAGGCCGTCGCTTGGCGGCGTGAAGGGCAAAAGCACTTGTTCCAGTTCGCCGCTCGCCAGTTCGCGGCTCACCTCGAAGTCGCCCATGTAAGCCAGCCCGAGACCCTTGCGCGCGAAGTCGCCCAGGGTACTGCGGTCGTTGACGGTCAGCTTGCTGGGTATGTCCACGATGACCTTTCGGTCGTCGACCTGGAAATCCCATCTGTGTAGCGCGCCTGATCCGCCGAAGCGATATAGGAGCCCCTCGTGGCCCACGAGATCGTGCGGCGTTTGCGGCCGTCCCGCCCTGGCGAAATAGGCGGGGCTGCCGACTATCGACCATGTGATGTCCGGCGTCAGCCGGAGCGCGACCATGTCTCTGGCGAGCGCTTCGCCCAGACGGACGCCCGCGTCGAAACCGCTTTCCACCAGATCGACGGCGGCTTCATCGAGCGTGAGATCGAGGTGGACGTCGGGATGCGTCAGCCGGAACCTTTCGATCATCGGTCCTATCAGCAGCGTGCATGCCGAGCGCGTCATGGTCACGCGCAACGTGCCGGACGCATTGTCGCGAAAGCCATTGAGCGCTTCGAAGGCGCCATCTATATCTTCCACCGCCGGACGCAGACGCTTGTAGAGCGCATCGCCCGCCTCGGTAAGGGCCACGTGGCGGGTCGTGCGCTGGAACAACGAAACGCCGTGACGCTGTTCGAGCACGCGGATCGATTTGCTGACTGCGGTCGCCGACACCTTCAGGCGCGCGCCCGCGACCGTGAAGCTCTTGTGCTCGGCGACGGCGAGAAACATCGTGACGCCGTCCAGAAGATCCTTGTCCACGTTGCCTCCATTATGAACTTGCGGTTCAAGGCGAATGTACCGCGATCCCGTTTTTCGCGGGCAATCCGGCGCGTACGATTTGGCTAATGGAAACCGGTCTACGGCATCCAATTCAATGAGGGGCAGGGAGATGACCGATCAAGCCAGCTATAAACGCGTTTGGTTCATCACGGGTGCGTCGCGTGGAATTGGCGCGGAGATCGCCGCCGCGGCGCTCGCCAATGGCGACGCCGTTGTGGCGACTGCGCGCAAGTCAAAGGCGATTTCCGAGACGTTGGGCGAACAGGCGGCCCTCTTGCCGGTCGATCTCGACGTCACCAACGAGGCCGCCGCGCACGAAGCGGTCAAGCTCGCGACGGAGCGGTTCGGGCGGATCGATGTGCTCGTGAACAACGCAGGCTACGGCCTGGCCGGCGCGGTGGAGGAAGCGAGCGCGGCGGAAGTCCGCAGCATCTACGAGACCAACGTCATGGGTTTGCTCAATGTGACACGCGCCGTCTTGCCGATCATGCGCGGCCAACGCAACGGCCACGTGATCAATATTTCGTCGCTGGGCGGCTACCAGGTCGGCGCGGGCTTCGGCGTATACGGGTCGACGAAATTCGCCGTAGAAGGTTTGTCCGAGTCGTTGCATGCAGAACTCATGCCGCTGGGGATTCACGTCACAGTCGTCGAGCCGGGGTATTTCCGCACGGAGTTCCTGGATTCATCGTCGGCGGTGGAGTCGAAGAACGTGATCGATGATTACGCCGATACCGCCGGGAAGGTCCGCGCAACCGCGAAGGCCTACAACGGCAAGCAGCCTGGCGATCCAAAGCGCCTCGCGCTTGCAATGCTGACGCTCGTCCAGGCACAAACGCCGCCGCTCAGGTTGCAAATGGGCACGGACGCCGTGGCGCGCATCCGGGAAAAGAACGCCTTCGTTGAACGCGAACTGCAGGCCTGGGAAAGTCTCGCACGGTCCACGGATTTCCCCGCCTGACGTTTGTTGGCCGCATTCCGCTCAGATAACCCCGATTTTTGCCGGAATGCACTACCATTCGAATCCTCTCTGGCGGATAGGTGGCAGATGGATCTCGACAAGATAGACCGCGCGATTCTGATCGCGTTGCAGGCCGACGGCCGGGCGACGAACGCAAGTCTCGCCGAGCGCGTCGGCTTGAGCGAAACGCCCTGCGCGCGGCGGCTCAAGCGGCTCGAAGCGGATGGGTACATAGAAGGGTATCGCGCGGTCCTGTCGCGCTCGGCGTTGGGACTCGGGCTGGTCGCCTTCGTGCAAGTGCGTTTTAGCGTGCACGACCGCAAGTTGTCGGACCGGTTCGAGCGCGAGATTCAGGCGATCCCGCGGATTGTCGCGTGTCACAACGTTTCAGGCACTGCAGATTATCTGCTGCAAGTCGTGGCCCGTGATCTCGACGATTACGGCACCTTCATGCGCGACGTACTGCGCGTGTTGCCGGGGGTATCGGCGGTTGAATCCATGCTTTCATTGCGCGAGGTGAAGCGTTATGCCGGCTTGCCGTTGCTTTAGGGGTTCGGCGCGCCGTCCGCTTTATAAAAACGCGTCAGGTCGCCCTTGAGCGCATGCAGCGATGCATCGTCGAGATAGATCATGTGGCCTGTCGGGTAATACGCGCGCTGGATGTTCGGCCGCAAGGACTTGTCCAGTCCCATGTGCGACAGGTCGTATTCGGTCTGGAAAAACGGCGTCGCGAGATCGAAATAGCCATTGAGCGACAGCACGCGAAGGCGCGGGTTCTGCCGCATCGCTGCGGCAAGGTCGCCTGCCGCGTAAGGCTGCGACAACTGCTCGCCCCATGACGCACGATGCTTCCAGTTCCACTGCGACAACGCGTTGTCGTTGAATACGCGATACGCATCCGGCGCCTCGAAATGCAGGTCCTGCACGAGATGCTGATGCATCGCGGCATCGAACGCGCTCGACACGCTGGTGACCGAAGCGTCGTAGTCGGGACGCTCGGCGGCGTCGTCATAGTCGATCCCTTCAAAGCGCGCGTCGTATCGTCCGAGACTGCGTGATTCCCCGCGCAGCAGTTGCTTGCGAAACCGCGATGGCCAGATTTCGAGCCGCGTCTCTTTCACATATTCGACGGTGAGGCCCGTATAGCCGGCGACGCGCGCCGCGATTGCATCGCGCTCGGCATCGGGCAAGGCGTCGCCTTGAGCTAAAGCTTGCGCATAGGGGCCGGCGGCGAACGCGCGGACTTCATCGAGATACGTCTGCAAGTTGGGCGGCTTCGGCATGAGCTTGTCGTGATACCACGCGATGGCGGCGTATGTGGGCAAATAGCTCACGGCTTCCAGGTCGGTGCCAGGTGCGCGCGTGGCCGAGTTGAGCACCGACGACATCAGCACCACGCCGTTCAACGCAATGTTGCTCTGGCTCAACTTGTACGCAAGCATCGCGGCGCGCGCCGTGCCATACGATTCGCCCAGCAAATACTTCGGCGAGTTCCAGCGCTGGTTGACGCTCAGGTATCGCTCGATGAAACGCTCGAACGCGCCGAGGTCTTCGTCGACGCCCCAGAACTGCTTGCCGGTTGCATGGCCCACGATGCGTGAAAAGCCCGCGCCGGGGGCATCGATGAAAACCAGATCGGTGGTATCGATCAGACTGTCCGGGTTATCCGCGAGCACGTAGGGCGCGGGCGGCGTGATGTCCGGACTCGATGTATGCGCGCGTTTCGGTCCGAACGATCCCATCAGCAGGAACATGGTGCCGGCGCCGGGTCCGCCGTTGAACAGAAAGGTGATGGGGCGCGTGGCGGCGTGCTTTGGGTCCGACGTGTACGCCACATAAAAGATGCTGGCTTCGGCCTGACCCGCGTTGTTGCGCAAGAGCAGATTGCCGGCCGTGGCGGTGTAGTCGATCTTCTTGCCGTCGAGCTTGATGGAGTGCTGCGTGACGGATTGTGCTTCGGGCGGGACGGGAATGGCGTTGTCGGGTTTGACGTCGCTCGACGGTATCGCTTTGGCGGCGCGTGTGCGTTCGGGACGAAGCGTGGTTGCCGTCGATCCCGACGCAGGCCGGGGAGTCGCCGCTTGTGCAGGCTCTTCACCCTGCACGGCGCTTGCGGCTTCCTCTTGCGCCACGGCCGCAACTAGATTGCTTGCCAGACCGATCACGATCAGGCCACGTACCAACCTGCTGAAGCGAGCGTGCATCTTTATCCCCGACATTGTTTTGATCGATGTTACTGCGCGCTGATTACGATCGCATTCGCCTTCCGATGCAATACGAGCGTAGGTTTGCCCTTATAGGTATCGCTGCGAACTTCCTTGAAAGCGCATTTGGCGGCAAGTGCTAGTGACGCTTCATTCGCGGGCGAGATAATGCACACCGTCTCTCCTTGCGGCCAGCGCGCATCCGACCATTGCAACGCGGCTTGCACGGCTTCGGTTCCATAGCCCTTTCCCTGGGCCGCTGCAGTCAGCATCCAGCCTGCCTCGGGATTTGCGTCGAACGATGAATCGATACCGCGCTTGTACTGCCCGAAGCCGACTTCGCCCAGGAACGCGCCGCTGTGCTTTTCGCTGACGACCCAATACCCGAAGCCCATCAGTGACCAATGCCCCGCGCTTCTGAGCAGCCGCGCCCATGCTTCTTCTTTGGTAAATGGAACGCCCGTGACATGGCGAACGACATCGATATCGGACCACATGGCGTGGATATCGTGGAAGTCGCTGTGTTGCGGAGGACGAAGAGTGAGACGGCTGGTTTCGAGAACAGGTGGCATAAGTTATTACGTTAAAGGATGGTTGGACGGCGAACGTACGGCGATCACGCCCGCTTCAAACGCTGCGGCTTGTCCATTGACGCAAGCTGCTCATCATGCGTTTCCCTGAGCATATCGACGAAATCCATGGTCAGGCGCGCCCTGGGCTGATGCGGCGGGAATAGCAGATACATCGGGAACATCACGGACGGCGTGAATGGCCGGATCGCAATATCCGGCCCTGCGAAGTCCTGCGCCACGAGGGGATGCGCGAGCGTTACACCCATTCCGCACCGGACCATCTCGCAGCAAATGGCGGCGTATTGCGCCTCGATCGCAAGCACGCGTTCGACGCCTGCACGCGTGAACGCCTCGTCCATCTGCGCACGGGTGCCGTCGCCGTGACATAGCGAAACGAACGGTTCGCCTTCGAAATCCTTCGGCTTGAGCGACGTCTTCTTGGCCAGCCGATGTCCGGCCGGAAGCACGCACACCGCCGCGACCTTCGACAACAGCTCGACCTCGCAATTCGACGCCTCGCTCGAATAGATCGCAACGCCAAGATCGCAGAACTGCGAACTGGTCCAGTGATTGACCGTCCCCGACGTATTCACATGCAGCGACACGGTCACCTCCGGATACTTCGCCTGGAAGCGCTGGATCGCATGCGGCACGAGCGTCATGCCCGCCGATGGCATTGCTGCAATGCGCAATCGGCCGGTGCCGAGATTCTTGATTTGCGCTGCAGCATTTGTCAGCCCTTGCAGGCCTACGTACGCACGCTCCACTTCGCGGAAGAACGAATTCCCTTCGCTCGTCGGAATCAAACGCACACCGCTGCGCAGGAACAACTGCAGCCCGGTTTCACGTTCGAGTTGCGTGATCAGGCGGCTGATATTGGGCTGCGAAGTGAACAGCTCCTTGGCTGCGGCGGTCATGGAACCGGCGAGCATGACGGCACGGAACGCCTCGATATGCTTCAGATTCATGTCAGGCAACCCATATCATTGTTGTATGGGTAGCTATTTTATTCGTATTGGACGATATGCCCCGCGGCGAACAAAATAAATTCGTCCACCCTACATTCGTTGAACATCCGACCCTGCACCGTCTGGAGAAACCATGAAAGAACTGCAGCACGTCCGTCGCTCGTCGTCTTCCCGTTCCTCTCTGCGACAGTGCGCACTTGCACTGGGCGTTGCAGGCGCAATCGGCGCATTCGGCGCGCCGCTCCTCGCGCAGGCCGAGACGACCCTGTATGTCGCGAACGTCGGGGGCTCGAACGAGACCATGTATCGGCAGAAAATCATTCCGCCGTTCGAGAAAGCGCATGACGTGAAGATCGTCTACGTGGCGGGCAACTCCAGCGATACGCTCGCCAAACTGCAGGCGCAAAAGGGTCATCAGCAGATCAACGTCGCCGTGATGGACGACGGCCCGATGTATCAGGCCATGCAGGCGGGTCTGTGCGGAAAGATCGATGAAGCGCCGGTCATGAAGGACCTGTACCCGCTTTCGCGTCTTGGCCCGACGTCCGTGGGCGTGGGCATGGTGGCAACAGGCATCGGTTACAACGCGGACGCCTTCAAGAAGATGGGCCTGCCGGCACCGGACTCATGGAACGTCCTTACCGATAAACGCCTGAAGGGCAAGCTCGGTGTTCCTCCGATCACGAATACCTATGGGCTGCACACGCTCGTGATGCTGGCGCGCATGAATGGCGGCGGCGAGAAGAACATTGATCCGGGTTTCAACACGATCACAAAACAGGTCGCGCCCGATGTGCTTTCGTGGGCCCCCACGCCCGGCGAGATGGACGGCTTGATGCAAAGCGGCGATGTGATCCTCGCGCCGTATGGAAGCGGTCGTGCTGTCGCGTTGCAGAACACGGGCTTTCCGCTGAAGTTCTTCTATCCGAAAGAAGGCGGTGTAGCGCTGCAAGTCGCTGCATGCGCGGTCGCGGAAAATGCGCAACCTGCTTTGTCGCAGCAATTCATCCAGTATTTGCTGAGCCCGGAAGTGCAGACGATTCAGGCCCAGGCGATTGGTCTCGGCCCGGTCAACAAGACGGTGCAGTTGACGCCTGAAGTCGCGGCGCGCGTGCCTTATGGACCCGAACAGATCGCCAGACTGATCG
Source organism: Burkholderia sp. PAMC 28687 (assembly GCF_001577465.1). Lineage (NCBI taxonomy): Bacteria > Pseudomonadati > Pseudomonadota > Betaproteobacteria > Burkholderiales > Burkholderiaceae > Burkholderia > Burkholderia sp. PAMC 28687. The sequence goes on along the minus strand of NZ_CP014506.1, from coordinate 224,207 downwards.
CGGTCGACTGGACGACGATCAACCAGCATCGAACGGAATGGACGGATCGCTGGAATCGCACTGTCGAACGCTGAAATCAACCATAAGCAGACAAGAACCCCCATGAGCTTTCTGACACTCAAAGGCATCTCGAAGCGCTACGGCGACTTCACGGCAATCGAGCAGATCGACCTCGAAGTTGAACGCGGTGAGTTCTTGTCGTTGCTCGGTCCTTCCGGTTGCGGCAAGACCACGACTCTGCAGATGGTCGCAGGTTTCGTCACACCGACCACCGGCACCATCATGCTCGATGGCCGCGACATCACGCACGAACGCCCCGAAAAACGCGGCATGGGTGTGGTCTTCCAGAGCTACGCGTTGTTCCCGCATATGACGGTGAACGGCAACGTGGGTTTCGGTCTCGAGATGCGCAACATGAAGCGCGCGGCGCGCGCCGAACGCGTGGCCGAAGCGCTGGAACTCGTGCGTCTTACCGGATTGGGCGGCCGTTATCCGAAAGAGCTTTCAGGCGGACAACGGCAGCGCGTGGCAATTGCGCGCGCCCTTGCCATGCGGCCTGAACTACTGCTCCTCGATGAACCCATGTCCAACCTCGACGCCAAGCTGCGCGAGGAAATGCATATCGAATTGAGGGGAATCCAGAAGCGTCTCGGCATCACGACAATCCTCGTCACCCACGATCAGGTCGAAGCCATGACCATGAGCGACCGGATTGCGGTGATGCATCGCGGGACGATCGCCCAGTTGAGCACGCCGTTCGAGGCGTACGAGCGCCCGGAGACGCCGTTTGCATCGGCGTTCCTCGGCAAGACCAACTTGCTGCCAGGCGAAGTCCTGCGCCGCAATGGCCGATGCGCGGAAGTCGATGTCGCCGGCACCACGCTCAAGGTGCCGCACGAAGGCCGCCACGTGCAGGGCAAGGTGAATGTGTACATAAGGCCGGAGAAGGTGCACCTGGCAGTCGGTGGTGCAGAGATGCGCGCCACGGGCCGCATCACCACGCGCGTGTTTACCGGCAACCAATGGCTCTTGCTCATCGATACAGGTCTTGGACAGGTCAGCGTAGCGCAGCCGAACAACGGGGCGCCACCGCCGAATGAAGGCGAGCAAGTGGGCCTCATGTGGTCGGACGACGACTTGCGCGTGCTGCAAAAGGAGACACTCGATGGCCACGCTTGACGACGATCGCGCCGGCGCCGCGCCGTGGTTGCTGTCGGCACCTGCACTGCTTCTGTTCTGCGGCCTGCTGCTGGTGCCGCTGCTATTGACGTTCGTGTTGTCCTTCCACGTCTTCAGCGACACAGCGGGCACGCTCGCAACGTACACGTGGCGAAACTACTTCGAGGTAGTCACCGATCCGTATTACGCCGCGATCTTCGGTCGCACCGCGGCGCTCGCGTTCGCGGTGACGTTCTTCTGCATCGTGCTGGGCGTGCCGGAGACCATCGTGCTCGCGCGCATGAAACGGCCGTGGCAATCCATCTGCCTCTTGATCGTGCTCGGACCGTTGCTGATATCGGTGGTCGTTCGAACCCTGGGCTGGCAAATCCTGCTCGGCAACAACGGCGTATTGAACAACGTGCTTCAGGCGCTGCACATCACGTCCGAACCGATCCGGCTCGTCTTCACCATGACGGGCGTCATCATCGCGCTCACCCATGTACTCGTGCCGTTCATGGTGATGTCCGTGTGGGCCACGCTGCAGAAACTCGACCCGCAAGTGGAGTGGGCCGGCCGTTCCATGGGGGCGTCGCCGTTTCGCGTCTTCCGCCGCGTGCTGTTGCCGCAGATCCTGCCCGGCATCTTGTCGGGCTCGATCATCGTGTTCGCGTTGTCAGCGTCCGCGTTCGCAACGCCTGCGCTGATCGGCGGACGGCGGCTGAAAGTGGTCGCAACCGCCGCCTACGACGAATTCCTCGGCACGCTGAACTGGCCGCTGGGCGCGACCATCGCGGTGTTGTTGCTGATTGCGAACGTGGCGATCGTGATGGGCTGCAGCCGGCTCGCCGAGCGCCGCTTCAAACACATCTTCGATTGAACCGGGAGACGTCATGAAACAAAACGGATTCCTCGGTCTGCTGTTCAACGCGCTGTTCCTGACGTTTATCGCGGCGCCGCTGGTCGTGGTGATCGCGGTTGCGTTCACCGACAAAGGCTTCATCTCGCTGCCCTTCGATGGCGCGTCGCTGCGCTGGTTCAAGGCGATCCTCGAGAACGATCAGATCCTCGATGCATTCCTGCTTTCGTTGAAACTGGCGCTGGTTGCATCGACCATTGGCGTGGCGCTCGCCGTCCCGGCGGCGCTCGCGATCGCGCGTTATCGCTTTCCCGGACGCGGCGCGCTCACCGGCTTTTTTCTCTCGCCGATGATGATCCCGGCCGTCGTGCTCGGTATCGCATTCCTGCGGTTCCTGAGCCTGCTCGGGCTCGGCGGCTCGTTCTGGGCGCTGTGCGCGACGCACGTGATCATCGTGTTGCCGTATGCGTTGCGGCTCGCGTTGTCGTCGGCTATCGGGCTCGACCGCGATGCCGAGCGCGCAGCGTTGTCGTGCGGGGCAAGCCGCTTTACCGCATTTCGCCGCGTCGTCCTGCCGATGATCCGCACCGGCGTTGCAGGCGGATGGGTGCTGTCGTTCATCCAGAGTTTCGATGAGCTCACCATGACCATCTTCGTTGCAACGCCCGGCACGACTACGCTACCGGTTGCAATGTACAACCAGATTGCGCAGACGATCGATCCGCTGGTCGCATCGGTATCGACCGTGATGATCGTTGGAACGGTCATCCTGATGCTCGTGCTGGACCGCATGGTCGGTCTGGACCGCGTCCTGATAGGAGAAACACGATGAAAGGCAATGCAGTCGACAGTCCCGACGTGCTGGTGGTCGGCGGCGGGCTGGTGGGGACCGCGGTGGCCTACGGGCTCGCGTGCGAGGGGATGAAAGTGACGGTCCTGGATCAGGGCGATGGCGGCTTTCGTGCATCCCGCGGCAATTTCGGGCTCGTCTGGGTGCAGGGCAAAGGCTACGGCCTGTCGCCTTACGCACGGTGGTCGCGCAGTTCATCGCAACTATGGCCGGGGCTTGCGAAGTCGCTGCTCGAAGAGACGGGGATCGACGTATCGCTGAAACAGCCGGGCGGTTTTCACCTCTGTTTTTCCGACGATGAACTCGCTGAGCGCGAGAAACGCTTGTCCACGTTGCAAGCCGAGCTGGGCGGCGATTATCCGTTCCAGTTGCTCGATGCAAAGGAGTTGCGCGAACGCCTGCCGGCGGTCGGTCCTGAAGTGATCGGCGCGAGCTACACGCCCATGGACGGCCACGTGAATCCGCTCAAGCTCCTGCGCGCGCTTCACGAAGCGATGCAGCGGCGAGGCGTGAAGCTCGTGAGCGGCGAGGAAATCGGACGGATCGTTCCGGATAAAGGCGGGTTCGCCGTGCATGGCAAGAGCGCCGTGTGGCGCGCGCCGCGTGTGGTGTTGTCGGCGGGTCTTGGTAACCGTGCGCTGAGTACGCAGGTTGGTTTGCACGCACCGGTCGCGCCGAATCGCGGCCAGGTTCTGGTGAGCGAACGCGTCGCACCGTTTCTGCATTATCCGACCATCAACGTGCGCCAGACCGACGAAGGTTCGGTGCAATTCGGGGACTCCATGGAAGAGGTCGGATACAACGACTTCACCACCACCGATGTACTGTCGACCATCGCGCGTCGCGGCGTGCGCAGTTTTCCCATGCTCAAGAACGTGCGGCTGGTACGCACATGGGCTGCGTTGCGTGTCTACAGTCCCGATGGTTTTCCAATCTACGAGCAATCGTTGCAGTATCCCGGCGCGTTTGTCGTGACCTGCCACAGCGGCGTCACGCTGGCCGCCGCGCACGCGAAACGCGTCGCGCCGTGGGTCGCGGGCGGCGAGATCCCAGAGGAGCTTCCCGCGTTTCGCGGCGGACGGTTTCTCGAACCAGGCCACGTTGCGGCCAATGCGCATTAGCCGCGTGATGACAGCCAATCCCGTTCACCGACACTTTGCATCGATATGACTTCCAAACCGCTATTCAGGGTGCTCGCACCGGTCGCGCCCGCCGTGGCCGACGACATCGTCCAGATCTGGTTCAACGGCCAGCCGCTCAACGTGCCGGGCGGCCGGTCTGTCGCCGCCGCATTGCTCGCGGCGGGTGTGCAGCGTTTTCGCGCGACGCCGGTATCGGGCGCGCCGCGCGCACCGTATTGCATGATGGGCGCGTGCTTCGAATGCCTGGTCGAAATCGATGGCATTCCAAGCCGGCAAAGCTGTCTTGTCACCGTGCGCGACGGCATGCGCATTCACTCGCAAGAAGGCGCGAGTGATCTTCCGCCAATGTCGTACACGACCAAGGAGAGCATTCATGGCCGCTGAATCTATCGACGTCGCCGTGATCGGCGCCGGTCCCGCAGGGCTCGCGGCAGCCACGCAAGCGGCGCGTGCGGGTCTGTCCGTTGTCGTGCTCGATGAACAGGAGTCGGTTGGCGGACAGATTTATCGTGCGATAGAACGCAGCGATGCGCAGCGCCGCGAGATTCTCGGTCCCGACTATCAGGCGGGCAGCGCGATCGCGACGGCCTTCGCCCGTTCCGGCGCGCGTTACGTGCCGAACGCGTCCGTCTGGCAAGTCACGCGTGAGAAAACGGTGCATTACTTGAAAGACGGAAAGGTCGGCAGCTTCGAGGCGAAGCGTGTGGTGCTTGCGACCGGCGCGCTGGAACGGCCGTTCCCGATCCCGGGCTGGACCTTGCCCGGCGTGTTGACCGCGGGCGCCGCGCAGATCCTGCTGAAGAGCGCGGGCGAAGTGCCGAGCGAACCGCCGGTGCTCGTCGGTTGCGGTCCGCTCTTGTACCTGCTCGGCTGGCAATACGTGCGGGCAGGCGTTCCGATTCGCGCACTCGTCGATACAACCCGCCACGAGGACCGCTGGCGCGCGAAACGCTACATGGTGTCCGCGTTGCGCGCGTGGCCATACTTGAGCAAAGGCCTGCAGCTGATGCGCACGTTGCGCGACGCCGGCGTGCCAATGCACGAAGCCGCCGACGACCTGCGCGTGGAAGGCGTGATCGGTGAAGACGGCGCTGAGCGCGCGAATGCGCTGACGTTCTCGGTGCGGGGCGTGTCGCACCGGATCGAGGCAAACGTGATCCTGCTGCATCAGGGCGTTGTGCCGAATACGCAGTTTTCCTTATCGTTGCGGGCGTCGCATAAGTGGGACGACGCACAACTCTGCTTCACGCCCACCACCGACAAATGGGGTGAGCTCGATGTCCCCGGCATCTTTGTTGCGGGCGATGGCGGGGGTATCGGCGGCGCGCAGGCGGCGGAGATGCAGGGCGAAGTGACGGCGTTGGCGATCGCGCAGCAACTTGGCGCCATCGATGAAAAAACCCGCGATCAAAGCGCTGCGCCACGTATGCGCAGGCTGGCCGAGGTGATGCGCATCCGGCCGTTCCTCGACAGCCTGTATCGTCCGCGCGATGAAAACCGGGTGCCGAAGGACGAGGTCATTGTGTGCCGCTGTGAAGAAGTGACGGCGGGGCAACTACGCCAGTTCGTGGCACTCGGTTGTCTCGGGCCGAACCAGGCGAAGTCTTTCGGCCGGTGCGGCATGGGACCGTGCCAGGGACGCATGTGCGGTCTCACGGTGACCGAAGTGATCGCCGATGCTCGCAGCGTCACGCCTGAAACCGTCGGCTATTACCGCATTCGCCCACCGATCAAGCCGCTCACGCTCGGAGAACTCGCCGGTGACTAAGCCCGCAGCCAACGAGTCGGACGTGCTGGTGATCGGCGGCGGCTTGCACGGGTCGAGCAGCGCGTTTCATCTTGCGCAGCGTGGCGCGAGCGTGACCGTGCTTGAGGCGGATTACATCGGGCGGCATGCATCGGGCGTGAATGCGGGCGGCGTGCGCACGCTCGGCCGACCCGTGCCCGAGATTCCGTTGTCGCTGATGTCGCGCGAGATCTGGCACAACATCGTGGAAACAGTCGGCGATGACGCCGGTTTCGTCGCGTCGGGGCAGTTGAAGATCGCGGAAACCGACGCCGAACTCGATGAATGCCGCGAACGCGTCGCGCTGCTCGAGTCGCACGGCTTCACGCATGAAAAGATCATCGATCGCGAGACCCTGCTCGAACTTGAACCGGCGATCACGCCGCAAGTCACCGGCGGTATCTGGGTCGAACGCGATGGCTACGCGTTGCCGTTTCGCGCGACGACTGCGTTTCGCAAGGCAGCGGAGCGCAACGGTGCGGTGTTCCACGAAGGGACGCCAGTGACGCGAATCGAACAGATTGGCGAACGCTGGATTGCGCATACGCCGCAAGGGAATTTTTCTGCCGGGCAACTCGTTGTGACCGCCGGCGCATGGGCCGGCGAACTCGCGGCGCAAGTCGGCGAACCGGTTCCCGTTCATCCGGAAGGGCTCATGCTGATGGTCACGCATCGCGTGGCGCCATTCTGTCGCGCGACGCTGGGCGCAACCGGCAGGCCGTTGTCGTTCAAGCAATTCGATAACGGCACGGTCGTGATCGGCGGAAAGCTGATCGGCATTGCGGATCTGCCAGGACGTCACGGTGAAGTCGATTTCCTGCGGCTGGTCAAGAGCGCGAATACCGTGGTCGATCTGTTTCCGCATCTGCGCCATCTCGGTATCAACCGCGCGTGGGCCGGCGTGGAAGCGTTCACGGACGACTCACTGCCGGTGATCTCGCGCAGCAAACGTGCGTCGAACCTGACGTACTCGTTCGGATATTGCGGCAGCGGTTTCCAGCTTGGACCGGGCTGCGGCAAGCTGGTGTCCGAGCTGGTTCTGGACGGCGCGGCGTCGTTGCCGCTCGATGCGTTTGCCATCGACCGGTTCAACGGGTTTAATAGCGCCCCTGCAGCAACAACTTGAACCGCGCTTGAAGCAATGTGCGGCCACTTTCATTTCAAAGGAAGACCATGAGCGATATCGTCAGGATCGAAACCAATCAACGCATGAGCCGGGTTGTGAAAGCGGCGGGGCTGGTGTTCATCGGCGGTCAGACATCGAATGACCGCACGCCCGATGTAAAACTGCAAACGCAGCAAGTGCTTGCGAAGATCGACGGATTCCTCGCGCAAGCTGGCATCGACAAGACGCGGCTGATCTCTGCGCAAATCTGGCTGGCCGATATTGCCCGCGACTTCGCGGGCATGAACGAAGTGTGGGACGCATGGGTCGCGCCGGGTTGCGCACCGACACGCGCAACGGTCGAATCGAAGCTCGCCGCGCCTGACTTGCTGGTTGAAATCACGGTGACTGCGCTGGGCGAATGATGTTTGCAGGGTGGATGGTGCGGTAAGCGGGCAATAAAGGAACCTCCGCCGGAACGCAGATACAATTCGGCAGCGCCTGATTCGTCCAACACCGACCAGATTCCATCCAATGCGTAATCCATCCCGGGCCGTACTCCTTGGCCCGCTCCTGAAGGGCGTCTCGCGGTCCTTCTACCTCACCCTGCGTGTGCTGCCTGTCGGGATGCGCGATCCGATCGGGCTGGCTTACCTTCTGGCGCGCGCCGCGGACACGATCGCGGATACTTCGCTGATTTCGCCGACGCAGCGGCTGGAGCTCTTGTTATCGCTGCGCAACCTGGTGAACGGCGCGCCCGATGACGGTACGTTGACTGAACGCCTCGCGCAGGAGGTTGCAGGCCAGCAAAGTCTCTCCGATGAAAAGGTGCTGCTCGAATCGCTCGGCGGCGCATTGACGGTGCTGTCGCAATTGAGCGACGCCGACCGGACAGCCGTGCGCGGGATCGTGTCTACCCTGACGCAGGGCATGGAATTCGACCTGCATACGTTCCCCGATGAATCGTCGGGCCGCATTGCTGCGCTCAATACGCTCGAAGAACTCGACACCTACACCTATCTGGTCGCCGGTTGCGTGGGCGAATTCTGGACGCGGATGACGTACGCGCACATGCCGGGCACGTTGAAGGGCGAGCCCGGCATCACGTTGTCGAACGGCGTTCGTTTCGGAAAGGCGCTGCAAATGACCAACGTGCTGCGTGATTGCAGCAAGGACTTGCGCATCGGGCGTTGTTATCTGCCGTCGCCCATGCTTAACCGATACGGTCTGTCGCCGGAGGATCTGCTCACACCAGGCGCGTCGCGCCGTGCACAACCGCTGTTGTTCGAACTGTTGCGCCTGACGCTGGACCATTACCGCGCGGCAGTCGACTACACGTTCGCCATTCCAGCACGCTCGGTCCGCCTGAGGCTTTCGTGTCTGTGGCCGGTGTTGATCGGCCTGGAAACGCTGGTACTTCTCGTCAATAACGACGAATGGCTCGATCCCGCGAAAATATCGAAGATCGGTCGCAACAAGGTGTACAGGATCGTTGCAGCTTCGACATTGCTCGAGCCATCGGATCGAATGCTGCGCGCATGGATTGACCGCTTGATTACGCGCATTGAAGCGCGCCTCGACGGCTGAGAAAAACGCGGAAGAGTGCCGCCGTATTCTCGGGATGCGGCAGGGCGGATATCATAGGGGCCGTCGTTCTTACAAGACGACTCTCCGCCCGGCTCGAACCGGACCAGAATTCAAGTAGCAGCACTGGCTCTGTCACGCATGAACTCCACTCCCGATGCCCCCGCACGTCCCGCAATGCGTTCCCTGACACTTCTGGAGGCGCGCGTACTGGGCGTGCTCGTCGAGAAACAGCACACGGTGCCCGATGCTTATCCGCTGTCGGTGAACGCACTGACGCTCGGTTGCAATCAGAAGACTGCGCGCTCACCGGTAATGAACGTTACCGAGGCCGATGTGCTGACAGCTATTGATGAACTCAAGCGCCTGAGCCTGGTATTCGAGGGCAGCAGCAGTCGCGTGCCGCGCTTCGAACACAACATCACCCGTTCGCTGGGCGTGCCGAGCCAGGCTGCCGCGTTGTTGACCACGCTGATCTTGCGCGGCCCGCAGACGCCTGCCGAGTTGCGGCTGAATGCTGCGCGCCTGCACAGTTTTGCGGATATTTCGTCGGTAGAAGCGTTCCTCGACGAACTCGCTGAAAACGAGCCGCCCCGCGTGGTCAAGTTGCCGCGTACACCGGGCGAGCGCGAAAGCCGCTGGGCGCATTTGTTGTGCGGCGAGGTCGCGATCAGCGAGGTATCGACGGGTGCAATGGTCGATGACTCGATTTCCTATAACGACTTCGACCTGTTGAAAGCGGAGCAGAAGCGCTTGGCCGAGGAAGTCGCGCGCTTGCGCGTGCTAGTCGAGAGGATGGCTGGGGAACTGGGGATCAAGGCCGAGGAGTGAGTGAATGGGCGTGGTGCGTTGCAGAGCCTCGCGTGCCAATCTACGTACGTGTGTATGGATAATGATCAGGATACCGATTGCGAACTACATCACGACTCAACTGGGCGAATTCTATGCGGCAAGAAGGAGCCACAACATCCAGGCTGTCATGTATTACGTGCTCGACAGTGGTAACAGCACGTGCGGGATCATGATCAACGGCGCGCCGCTGAGCGCTCCCTACGCAGCGTTCACCGGATTTACAGCAGCGCACGCAGACGTTTGACACTGACGTACGTTGTTGTTGATTCTGTTCTGTGGTCCATGAAAGCCGGAATGGCATCGCGCTATCCCGGCTCTTTGCATGGAGAGCGAAGCGAACTATTTTGACGGTGCCCCATCAGACAGTCGTGCCCGTTTCTTGCTCCGTCCAGACTGGCAACGCATGTATCGGCGCTGTAGACTGCTAACTGATTCAGTTAAGTCTGATCGCCACTCCGGTGCACCCTACCGTCACTCGCATCACCACCCGACACTACTCCACACGCAATGAGCGCGCAGATGAAGCCGATCAAATTTGTCGATGCCAAGTCGTTCTTCGGCATGATCGTCATGATTTTTTTGCTCGTCGTAACGGCAGTGTGGCTCAGTCTGGGCGGGATTTTTACGCGAAAAGGCAGGGAGTGCTTCAGAAAGATTTTTGGCGACAAATAACGCGGGGGAAACTCGGTGAAGAACAACAGTTGGTTTATTTAGGTTTCCTGTATTAATTTCAACTCTGCCTCATTTTTTACAGGGGTCGCATATCCATCACACCGGTCTCACATCAAAAGTCGTCCCCACTCATAGTCGATGCCATCCGGTGTGAACGGGAGGACGCCGGCGCCCGGTGTAAATGTGAGTTCGCCAAAATAAATTTCGCTATCAGGCGCGTACAAATCCACCCGGACGTAGTCGAAATCTTCCGCCAGAATGGCCGCGGTATCCAATATCGCCTTGAGATTGTGGGGCGCGGCAGCGGGCGTATCGCTGCGTTTGTAATAGCCGATCGCGATATCCAGGTGATTCCAATGGATGTCGTAGACGTCGCCATGCGTGTTGTTCCCAAACCGGTCCGAGATCACCAGTATGTACATGGTAGGCCGTCCAGCGTTCCCGCCGAAACAGTGCAGCTTGTAGTCAGCCGGGATCTGGCCGCTTTTATCGAGCAGAAGTTTCTCGAAGAAGATCCGTCTTTTGATCTTGGTGTAGTGACGTTCCCGTCCAACCCGATAAAAATCGGTCGCCAGCCACCTCTCGGCGAGCACCTGAAGCTTCTCAAAGGAGGTTTGCGTCTTGTCCTTCACCACTTCCACGAAACTGCTGCCGTGATTCGCCTTCATTACGAACGAGTTCGGCAGGGCGTCGAAGACCGACTGGGTAAAGCTGTCAGGTGCTGCTATCAGTGGGACCAGATGCTCTTCGCCAAGCTTGGTTCTCACGTAGTCACGAACCGTCAACTTGTCAGTCAAGTCGGCATAGCGAGAATCGGGTTTGATGCTACGTTGCAAGATTTTCTCGTTGAACGTAACCGGATGCAGCAACCTCGGGAAACGGCCAATGAACTTGCGATGCATCAGCGCGAGAAACAGTGCATCGGGCAGCATCGACTTCGCGCCTTCCTTGATCTTTCTGCTCAAGGAAGCGGTCGGTTGCATCGTGGCGGGCTTCTTCAGCGGCGCATCGGGCGCAGTCGCCGAAGCCGTCTGGTTCGAGACCACGATCTCCTTCAGCGGAATCGCTGAAGAGTTACCCGCGTTCGGCGCGGTATTCCACTCGCCGAACTGCCCTGTCTTGGTTTTACGCATGCTTTCCATCCGTGGTGGTAAGCGCGGCCAGACTTCGTTCGAGCAAGGCGGCGTCCTGTTGAGAGGACTTGCTCATTGCATCTTTTGCGTCGGCCGCGTTAAGTGATTGCGCGCCCGCACGAATCTGCCCGCGCGACCGGAAGTGCATGGGCGACACGCCAAACCGTTGTCTGAACAATCGTCCCAATCGATTTCCGTCGCCCATGCCACAGCGCCGTGCGATCTTGTCGATAGGCAGGTCGGTATCCATCAACAAGGTGCACACGATTTCGAAGCGCGTCCGGATCAGATATTCCAGTGGGGTCACGCCGAACTCGGACTTGAAGCGCCGGAGATAGTTGCGCTTGCTCATGGCTGCAGATTCTGCCGCTTGCGCAACGGATATCGGCTTGCTGTAGTTTTCCTTGATCCACCGGGCAGATTCGTGAATCTTCTCGGTTGTCGTGCGTGCGTTCAGATCGTCGAGGTCTGGCTTCGTGCGCTGAACAGCGTGGGGTTGCAGAACGCGGGCGATTCTTCTCGCGGTGTCGGCGCTCAGGTCTCGTTCGATTTGCGCGAGGGCCATGTCGGCGGGCGTCGTCGTGGTTGACCAGTCTGCGACCGGTGCGTCCTTGAACCAAAAGATCGGCACAGGAGACCGCGCCAGGTTCTTTGGATCAAAGACGGAATTCGCGCCCGGCTGACTGCGCAGGGACGCGTCGCGGGTCGGATGCGACATCCATGACAGGAGGCGATCGTCAGGGCCGCCTGCTGCGTCCGTATCGCGGCAGGCGACGAAGAACGCATGAAAGTCCATCAACGCATAAGTCTCAAGCTTCTGGGTCCAGATCGAGATGCTCGAAGAACTCGTGATGAAGCCACCCGATTCCGACAGCACTGAAAGCCGGTACGGGGGCTCGCCGCCACCCGCCTGCTCAAATTCATTTGCCAGGCGGAATGCCTCGCCGATCGCTCCAGCGTTCGTTACCGAGCATTCATTTGAGACCAGCAGCCCGATGTGCCGTTTATTAACTTTAGATTCATCCCGGTGATGTATGTCGCTAGGCCGATAAAAGTCCGTCAACGTGTCCACTATTTAATCCTCCAAAGCTGCAAGCATGACTTTGTGCAACACAGCGTAGCTCCGCGCAATAACCGACTGACAGTTTGGCGGAGCCGTCCTAATGAATGGCGAATGCGGCGGCTTAATTAAGAAATAATTACTCTTGATCGAAAGAGCTGCTTGTATATTAACGAGCCACGGAAAGAATTTCCGATCCGTATTATTAATATAATAAAGATAAAAGGCACGAAGAAGGTTGTTCGAGCTTATGTTGAACTCTATACAGAACAAGGCTTTAGCCAGATTCGTTCCTACTGGACATGATCTGTACAACTCTCTGCCGCATGTAGCAGAAGACCAGAAAAACCGAAAAGATTCTAGATATACAATTTCTGTTACACATATTGCAGATCGCAACAATTCTTTCTTTCCCTAAGAAACCCGTAAAGGGTTCAACATAATCGGCCAATAGTTCTAGATTTTAAGCCTTGACCGATTTCATTCCATTTCCCCGGTCTATGCTTCAACGCAACATGAAAGGGAAGTTGTGTTCGCATTCCTCTGATGATTTGAGTGTTCGATCACGGCTCTTTCTGAAAGCGCTTTCGGCGCCTGGATCAGCCTCCAGCATGAAGTGCGTCGCGGCGAATCCATGAATCCAACCTGATACACGTCGAAGACTGCAGATTGATCTGCGGCAATTTTGGCGGGTTCGGGGTCTGCGTTTTTATCAAATCGGAACTGTTGTCCGCGATCCGGGTGTTCAACCGCTCGCAGCGTATGACGTATTGATCCCGATGCCTTAATGAGCCAGGCGTGTTGCGTTGGCGCAGAAACTGCGGTTGCACCAGGCGTGAGTTGTTATGCACGTCACGCTTGCATGTGCACCTTTCAGGAACTCGCGAACAGATAGGCCAATGGTCGGGGCAACTGCGAACCACGCGTTTCTAACGGATACCAACAGGGCACTCTAAATGCTTATGGCCGACGATGAAGGACACACGAATCATCTGCTTGACGCGTTACCCGTTCGTGAGTGGCAAGCGTTGCATCCGTTCCTTGAAACTGTTTCGCTTCGGGAAGGACAAGTACTGTGTGAGAGCGGACAGGCCATTGATCACGTTTACTTTCCGATAACAGCGGTCGTGTCACTGATCTATAGGATGGCGGATGGATCGTCCAACCAGGTTGCAGCGGTCGGTGCCGAAGGAATGATCGGCGTACCGGTTCTCACAGGCGGCAAGACGATGCCGATGAGCGTCCAGGTGCAGTTCGAAGGAACCGCATACCGGATGAAGGCTACAGCCTTGCAGCAGCAGTTCACGAATTCGGACGGACTCAGGAGGTTGTTGCTGCTCTACATGCAGGCTTTGTTAGTACAGGTTGCGCAGACCGCAATCTGCAACAGGTACCACTCGGTCAGCGAGCAGTTGTGCAGGTGGCTGTTGCTGGAAACAGATCGTGCGCCGGGTCATGAACTACATGTGAGTCACCAGTTGATCGCCGAGATGCTGGGTGTCCGGCGCGAAGGCATCAGCGCGGCGGCGGGCAAGTTGCAGGACGCCGGCGTGATTCACACCGGCCGGCGTTCGATCGCCGTAAGCGATCGCGAAGGGCTGCGAGCTCATGCGTGTGCGTGTTATGGGGTCGTGGCGCGGGAATTCAGCAGACTGTTGCCGCGCGTGCCGGCAAGAGAGGAAGTCGCGTGACGGGGGCTCGGTACTTGGCCGAACTGCGTGGACCGACTGCAAAACATTCATCAAAAAAGGTCAGATGCTTAAACATTTTGGAGTACAGATCGTGGAAAGCTCTATGAAATGTCTCGAAAATTTTCAGGTAAGTCAGCGGAGAACACGCTCCGCATTTCCATAGGCGATTACTTCGTCATGGACTGGCAGATCGCTTGAACGCGGCGAGCCGTCCTTTTCATCACTTTTAGCGGGCCGCGGGTTGTGCGGCTTTACCCGACAGCGGCGCCTTCGCCGCACGGTCGCGACATACTTTGAACATCGAAGGAATACGCCGGTGGATTACTACCCTTCAAATTCGCTAAATCCCTCTGCAGGCCATGAGCGCGGGCAACTCAGCGCCAAGGACATGCTCAACCTGATGCGGGATCACATCTGGGAGATCCTGGTCGCGACTGTAGTCGTCGTCGCGCTGGCGGTGGCCTATATCTTCATTGCACCCCCGATCTATTCCGCCGATGTACTCATCCGCGTAGATCCGCCGGAGCAGAACCAGTTGGGGATCGCGCTGCAGAATCAGGAAACGCTGCCGCCGCCTGCACCCGCACCCAGCGCTGAAATGGCCGTGATGCGCAGCCGTTCCGTGCTCGAGCCAGTGATCGAAAAGTATCGCTTCGATGTCTCGGTCTCGCCGCGCACGTTCCCGTTACTGGGCGATATAGCGGAGAAATTCGCGACGCCGGGTGAACCGTCGGCGCCCTGGCTCGGCCTCAAGTCGTTTGCCTGGGGCGGCGAGCGTGTGCAGGTCGGAAGCCTCGATGTTCCGCAAAGCCTGGAAGAAGAAAAGCTGAAGCTCATTGCGCTCGATGGCGGTCGCTACGAACTGCGTGGTCCATCGAACGAATTGCTGGTGAGCGGCATGGTCGGTGTTCCCGCCAGCGCCAACGGTGTGTCCATCACGATGAAGCAACTCGTTGCACGTCCGGGTACGTCGTTCGAAGTGATCCGCTGGAATGACCTCGATGCGGTCAAGCGTTTCGCCGACACCGTAAAAGTGAGCGACAAGGTCAAGGACTCGGGCCTGATCGAAATCGAATACGCTGACAAGAGCCCCGCGAAAGCGACTGAAGTGACCAACGCGCTGGCTGCGCAGTACCTTGCAGCGGCTGTCGCAAGCCGTCAATCCAACGACACGAAAACGCTCGCGTTCATCAACGGTGAATTGCCGCGTTTGCTGTCCGACTTGCGCAAGTCGGAAGAAGCGTTGAAGAGCTACCGGTCGACCTCGAACTCGATGCAGCCGACCGCTGAAGCGCAGTCGTTCCTTCAGGGTGGTATCGACTTCGATCGGCAGATTGCCACGCTGCAATTGCAACGCACGCAACTGCTCGAGCGCTTTACGCCGAACAGCCGCTGGGTGCAAAACGTCGATACGCAACTCGCCCAGTTGAACAAGGCGAAGGGTGAATTCGACGGACGCTTTCGCAGCATGCCTTCGTCCGAGCGTCAGAGCGTCGATCTGATCCGCGCGCAGAAGGTTGCCGAAACGATTTACCTCGGCATGGTCCAGAAGGCCGAACAACTGACCGTGCGTCGTGCGAGCACGTCAGGCGGCGCGCATGTGGTCGATTCCGCGGTGCGTCCGCATCGTCCGGTCAAGCCGAATCGTCCGGCCGTGCTTGGCGGCGGTGTCGTGCTGGGTCTGCTCACGGGCGTGTTCCTCGTATTCATGCGCCGTCACGTGATGATCGGCGTGACCGATCCGCGCTACGTGGAGCGTCGCCTTAGCGTGCCGGTCCTCGGTGAAGTCCTGTTCAGTCATCAACAAATGCGTCTCGATCCGAGCAGCGCCGGGGTGCCGAAAAAGGCATTGCCGCCTGCAATGAAGGCAGGATTGCCGTTCCCGCGTGCAGAGCCCGTAGGCGATTTCAGCGACGCAGGAACGCTGGACGGCCTGGGCAGCAGGGTGCTTGCCGCACGCTTCCCGCATGATCCGTCTGTCGAAGCGTTGCGCGCTGTTCGCACCGCGCTGACACGCGACCTCGCTCACGCACCGAACAATATCGTGATGGTTACCGGCCCCACGCCGTCCGCGGGCAAGAGTTTCGTGGCGGCAAACCTGGCCGTGCTGCACGCAGAGACGGGATCGCGGGTTCTCCTGATCGACGCCGACATGCGTCGCGGCCATCTTGCGTCATTCTTCAAACAACGTAATCGCGGCGGTCTGGCCGAAGTGCTGTCCGGCCGTTTGCCGGTGCGCAACGCAATTCGCCAGGTTGGTGTGGAAGGCGTGTCGTTCCTTTCGTGCGGTGTACGTCCGACCAATCCGGCTGCCTTGCTCATGCAAGCCGGGTTCAAGGAATTGCTCGACCGGCTCAGCAAGCAGTTCGACCTCGTCATTGTCGATACGCCTCCGTTCCTCGCCGTAACCGATGCGTCGATCATCGCGAGCGAAGCAGGTTCTTCGTTGCTCGTGCTGCGCTCGGGCATGCAAAGCGAAGAAGAAATCTCCGATACGGTCAGGAAGCTCGCGCGTGCAGAAGGCCGCATTGCGGGCGCGGTTTTCAACGGAATACCGCTTAAACGAAGCAACCGCGGCTATGGCTACGCCACGAACTATGCAAGCGACCACGGTGACGTAGAGACGGTTCACTGAATTCGCTGCCTCAACAGCGCGCCCACGCCGGGAGCGCGCTACATCGTTCAAGGGAAAGTGCAATGGCCATAGCAATTAACGGGAAGTTCACGTCGCAGAGAATCACCGGCGTACAGCGAGTTGCATTCGAATTGACGCGCGCAATGCAGATGCGCGCGATGCCGGGCAAGGAGCTCGAAGTCTTCGTGCCGCAGGACGCCGTGGCGCCCGGCACGTTGCTCAAGCGCCAGCGGCGCTTCCCGTGGTTTCGCGGGAACCTGTGGGAACAGATTACGTTGCCGATCGCGTCGAGAAGGACAACGCTCGTCAACCTGTGCAACACGAATCCGCTCTTCAAACGCAGGCAGATCGTGATGGTTCACGACATGGCCGTGTTCGACGTACCCGAGGCGTTCTCGAAGAAATTCCTGCTCTGGTACAAGCTGCGATTTTCGATACTGCCGCGCCTTCAGCCGCTGATCCTGACCATCTCGACGTTCTCGCAAGAGCGTATCTGTCATCACCTGAAGCTCGACAAGTCGCGGGTGGTGGTCCTCCCTCCCGGCGCGGACCACCTCGACCGCATTGCTCCGGAGCCGGCGATCATCGATCGTCTGAAGCTTTCCAAGGATTCGTATTGCGTGATCGTAGGCAGTCTCGATCCGCGCAAGAACCTGCAGCGTGCGCTCGAAGCCATCAAGCTGCTGGAGCATATGCCGGATCTGAAGTTTGTCATCGCCGGCGGCAAGAACTCGCGCGTGTTCAAGGCAGCGAGCAGCGCCGCGCTGGATGCCGCGACCGAAGACAAGCGGGTCATCTGGGCGGGCTTCGTGTCCGATGGCGAACTGAAGTCGCTCTATGAAAGCGCGGCGTGCCTGATCTTCCCTTCGCTGTATGAAGGGTTCGGACTGCCGCCGCTCGAAGCCATGTATTGCGGTTGTCCAGTCATCGCGTCGACGCATGCTTCGATACCCGAAGCATGCGGGCAAGCCGCCATGTATTGCGATGCGACGTCCGCCGAAGACATTGCGGAGAAGATCGCGTTGATGATGAGCGACAGCGAGTTGCGAGACCATTATCGCGAGATCGGCCTGGAACACGCGCAGCAGTTCCGCTGGGACCGTGCGGCGCGAGACTTGCTTCGAATCCTGCAAGACGACCCCAGTCAGCGCCCGTACAACCTCACGCCGCGCACGTCCGCAGGCTAAGCCCGATGAATCCGTATTCGGGGTGGCCCAATGTTTGAGCAGCGGTACAAACGCGGACGGCGGCGGGCGCTGCAAACGATCGCGGCGGTGGCGACGGTGCCGTTTCACGCGATGGCTGCGACGGCCGTCGCGGTGCCGGGTCCAGGCAACACCGGCACGCGCCGGCTGACGCAGTTGATCGGAAGCAATGGATGGGCAGGTGCACCGCAAGACGTCGCAATGTGGCGGCAGATGGGCATTTCCTGGGGACGCGACGTAGCGGGTCCGGGACAGCCTGATTCAGCGCACGACGCAATGCGTGTTGACCGGACGGGTCCGCAGTACGACAGCAACCTGCCGCCGGTGCTTCTCAGCAACAACCGCAATGGCTTTCGCTCGCTCTTGCTGCTGGCCTACACGCCGGGCTGGAACGCCACGATCGCCGACGATTCGAAATCCGCGCCCGTCGATGTCGATGCGTGGACGCAGTACGTTGATGCAGTCGTTCGCAAGTATTCGGCGCCACCTTACAACGTGCGCTACTTCCAGATCTGGAACGAGGCGGCGGGGCGTCTGTCCGGAGGCCTGAAACAGGCGACGTTCTGGCACGGTCCGAGCGCGGACGGCGACAAGGACGGCGTGTATGACCGCGCCATGCAGGACTACGTGGAACGCATCCATATACCGGCGGCGCGGATCATACGCAAGTACCGTTGCTTCATCGTGTATGGCGGCTGGCCGGACCAGGGCGGCGTCGAGACGTACATCAAGTGGCTCGAATACAGGAGTCCGGTTGTCAACGCACGCATGCTCGACTGGGTCGACTACATCGACATTCACTACATGAAGGTCGCCGAGCTCGACCCGCTGTATCAGCGCTATGTGCGCAACGGTCCCGCTCGCGGCCTCTGGCAGACGGAGATTGGCGATCGCTACATGGAAGATCCGCACTACATCTCGCGGTACTTCTTCGACTTTGCGGTGTGGGCGCTCGACCGGAACTGGGATGACCCGGACAAGTATGTATCGATGGTTTTCCACTGGGACGGAGTCGAACCCTTCCGTCTCACACAACGCGGAAACCCGCGGACGTACACGGTTTCGGGCCGTGCGTTGATCGTGTTGAACAGGACAGTGCCGGGCGCGCTTCAACGCGTGCCGGCGCAATTGAAGCCAGGACCAGATGTTGCCGCCGGCGCGGTGTATTCGGACAAAGACCTCGTGTTCCAGGTCGCAGCGCCAAGCGGCTGGCGGACGATCTCGGTGCCGGGCATCAAGGCGCCGGTGTCGAGCCGTGCAGAGGTGAGGTTTATCGATGCGCTTACAGGGCAGGCGGCACCCGCGAGCGACGTTGCGCTGACCTGGGACCAGAACGCCCTGAACATCCGCTTCAAGGTCCCGCAAAACGTAAATGGAGCGCCTAAGAAAGCGCCGGAAGTGCCAGTACATCTGGCGTATATCGTCGTCAGTTCGCGGCAGGTCGCGTGACTGTGCCGATCAGAATCAATAGCCCGTACAGAGGCATTATGAAAGACGTGACCATCGTCATCTGCAATTACAACTATGAGCGCTTCATTACACAAGCGATCGATTCGGCGCTGGGCCAGGACTATCCGGCAACGCGCGTGGTGGTCATCGACGACGGCTCGACCGATGGGTCGCGCTCGATCATCGCGAGTTATGGATCGCGCATCAAGTCGGTGTTCAAGGAGAACGGTGGACAGGTCTCCGCTTACAACACTGCGGTCGAGATCATCGAAACCGACTACGCCATCCTGCTCGATTCCGATGACCTGCTTTACCCCACGGCCGTGTCGGAAGTCATGCGCGCCTTTAACGCAGGCGACTACACGAAGGTGCAATTCCGGCTGGACGTGATCGGTTCGGAAGGCGAGTTGACGGGTACGCACGTACCGCATTCGGAGCCGCCGGCGGACTGCGGCAGCTTGCTTAGACGCGGCTGGCTGTATCCGTCACCGCCGGCGTCGGGCAACGCATATCGCGTCAGTGCGCTGCGCGAAATTTTTCCCGTGCCGCAATCCAGCGTCAACCGCTACGGCGCCGACTTCTATGCGATCTATGGCGTGGCGCTGCTCGGCCCTGTTGCGACCATTTCCAAATCGTTGGGCGCTTACCGCGTACATAACGCGAGCGCTCCCAGCGTGTCGTTCGCGAATTCGGAAAGCCTGACCAAGGCGCCCAAGGCGCTGAACATGCGTTGGGCGACGCTCAAACAAATTGCGCGCTCGCGTCTGAACGTGGAATTGCCGGCTTCATTCCACGACTTCTCGCACGAGAAAGCGCATTTTTGTTCGGGTGTTTATAACGCGCCGCTGGCTGCACGCTGGCACTGGATGACGCGCGAATCGCATGGCTACCTGCATTCGATTGTGGCGAACCCCTTTTGGGGCGTTAAGAAGAAAGTAGGCACGCTCGTGCTGTCGAGCTTGTGCCTATTGCCGTATGCGCCGTTGTCGGACTATGCGGTTCGCTACATCGCGAACCCGTTGGCCCGCCGTCGCGTGGCTGCACGCTGATTCAACCTGTGCACCACGTAGCTTAAGAGGAAGCGGAATGGACAAGAAAGAAAACGCCAAGATCCTGGTGTTCGTTTATGGCGGATACGTGATGAGGTATTTGTACCTCATCGTCGTCATTCCGTTCTATGGACGTGTGCTTGGCGTAACGGAATACGGCCGCGTGCTTGCCGCGATGTCGCTCATGAATGTGATCTGGATGCTGTCGAGCTACGGGTTCACGTTTGTTGGCATGCGCGACGTCGCCAAGTCACACGAGGCAAGTCATCACAACGCGGTCTTCTCGCTGCATTCCAGTGCGCGGGTTTTTACTTGCGCGATAGGCATTGCCGTTGGCGTCGTCGCCACGCTTTGTTCGCCGTCGCTGGCTGCACGCCCCGCGATGGGCCTGCTCGCAACCGCGCTTGGCATTGTGTCTGCATTGAACCTTGGCTGGTTGTTTCAAGGACGCCAGCGCTTTCGCACGCCGATCATTCTTGAGGTCGTCGGCTTTGCGCTCAGCCTGGTCCTGATCTTGTCGATAGTACGAGGTCCCGCCGACTCAGTCTGGGTTGTCGCAAGCTTGCTGATTGCCGGCGCGATCTCTGCCGCGATTTCATATGGCCTGACGTTTGCGCATATTGGATTCCCGCGGTTCAAGCTTGACGGTATCGTCCCGCTCATCCGCGGCTCGACCATGTTGTTCTGCTATTCGACGGGTTCGGCGGTGCTGACGGCGTCATCGACATATCTGCTCACGCTGTTGTCCACGCCGCCTCAGGTCGGATATTTTGGCGCGGCTGAACGCTTTGCGACGATCGGCCTGAGCCTGATGGGTCCCGCAGCGCAAGTTTTCATCCCGACCATTTCGCGCCAGCTCGCACAAAACGATAACGAGGGTGCGCGTATCACCAGCCGTCGCGGTGCGACCTTGCTGATGGGGTACGGCTTGCTTGCAATGTGTGGCGCGCTGACGCTGTCGCCTTTCATCCTGCCGCTGATTCTCGGCGCCGCATTCGCGCCAAGCGCCCATGTGCTGCAATGCCTTGCCGTCATGTTCCCTTTCGCTGCCTTCAATCAGTTCGTCGCGTTCTATGTATTCGTGCCGCGCAAGAAGGATCGCTTGCTTGCAATCGCAGGACTCGCATCCGGCGTCGCCAATCTTGCGGCCGCGCTTTACCTCGCACCGCGTTATGGCGCGATCGGTATGGCGTTTGCGCGCGTGATTGGTGAAGCCACGCTTTCCGTCATGCTGATGGGCCTGATGGTTCGTTCCGACATGACGGGGTTGTTGCCCGGCTCGGCTCGGGCCCTTGCGATGTTCCGTACTGCCTTCGGTCCGCGCACGCCAGTCAGCGGCAAGGAATGAACCACATTTTCGAATCCAGCGCCGGGCGTCTTGCATTTCAGCCCGGCGTGAGGCTCCGCCAGGCGCCGGTCTTCGTCACGCTTCGCATGACCCAGAAACAGCGGCGCATCCAAGGGCGCTTTCGGCCTTAAACGTACAGGAGGTAGAAGTGAAAGTTGCTATTGTTCACGACTGGCTGGTGGTGTCGGGTGGCGCTGAAAAAGTGCTCCAGCAGATCATAGAATGCTATCCGCAAGCCGATGTGTTCGCGCTCGTCGACTTCCTAGAAGATCGCGCATGCCTTAGAGGGAAGTCGGTCAACACATCGTTTATCCAGAAGCTGCCGTTTGCGAAGAAGCGGTATCGCGGATATTTGCCGCTCATGCCGCTTGCCATCGAACAACTCGATTTGTCCGGCTACGATCTCGTCATCTCGAGTTCGCACGCGGTTGCCAAAGGGGTTCTGACAGGCCCTGATCAGATGCATGTCAGCTATGTGCATTCGCCGATTCGCTACGCGTGGGATCTGCAGCATCAATATCTACGCGAATCAGGCTTGGCAAATGGTTTGAAGTCGGTGATGGCGCGACTTCTGTTGCACTACATTCGCGGTTGGGATGCGCGCTCGGCCAACGGCGTGGACCACCTCCTGGCGAACTCGCAATTCATCGCAAGGCGCATCAAGAAGGCGTATCAGCGCGATGCAACGGTGCTTTATCCGCCGGTCGATTTCAAGGGCATGACCTTGTGCACCGAGAAGGACGACTTCTATGTGACGGCGTCGCGCATGGTTCCGTACAAGCGCATTGACCTGATCGTAAAAGCGTTCTCGCAGACGCCCGAGCGCAAGCTCGTTGTGATTGGCGATGGTCCCGAGATGAAACGTATCCGCGCGGTTGCCGGGGACAATGTCACCATCCTGGGCTATCAGTCGTTCGAAGTTCTGCTCGACCATTTGCGCCGCGCACGTGCGTTTGTCTTTGCCGCGGAAGAAGATTTCGGCATTTCGATTGTGGAAGCGCAGGCTTGCGGGACGCCTGTCATTGCGTATGGCAAGGGCGGAGCGCTTGAATCGGTGATCGGACTTCCGCGTGAACGGCCAACCGGCGTGTTCTTCCGTGAGCAGACGACGGAGTCGCTACTGGACGCCGTCACTCAATTCGAAGCGAACGCAAGCCTGTTCGATCCGCGGCAATGCAGAAGAAACGCCGAACGTTTTTCGGCGGAAAACTTCAAGGCAAAGCTGGTGGACTTCATTGATGCAAAGCTGCCGCGCGCACGCCCGGATGTGCCGTTCCTCTATCCGGTAAAGGACGTCAAGCCGGCCGAAGAACATTCGCTGGTGGATTACGGCTGAGATGTGCAGATGACGCTGCGGGTGACGCCAGACAAAGGCGTCACCCGACTAGAAGAATCGCGCGATATTCGCCGCAAAGCGATTGTGAAGCCCGGCGGAATGGGCATCGATCAGCCGTTCGAACGGCGCGGTGTGTCCGTAGGTCAGCACCGAAACAAACAACAGAGCTGCGGTGACGCCGACGGGACTAAAACGCTCGGTTGCCACGCGCCAGGCGCTTCGCAAGACTGCTGCCGCAACCAGCACACCCAGAGCCCATCCAATCGCCACTTCCGATAACGAATGCGAATGGTCATGCACGCGTGCGAGTCCCGTCAATGCACCCAGCAAAAGTCCGGCAACTACGCCAATGTAAGGCGGCTGGCGCCAGCTCCTTAGTAGCAGCGTGAACGCCACGGTCCACACGGAAGTCGACAACATGGCGTGTCCGCTGATCACGCGGAAATCAAATGCGGGAAACGAGATGTCCCAGCCGGCGTAAAGGATCTTCGTCACGCCAACGAGCGCCATGCCAAGCGCGAGCGCCAGCACCCAGCGAAATGCCAGCCGCACATCCGATCTCGCGATCCAGACGGTGCAGATGAACGCTGCGGGCAACGTCATGGCTGCATCGCCAATCTTGGTGAACACTGGCCACATATGAATGAAATGTCCTTGTATTGATGGGCCGCCTCTTTCCGGGACGGCCCGTCGCTTACATTGAATAGCGGGCCGGCGGACGCCATGCCAGTAACAACGACACCACGAGCGAAAGAATCAGCACGTTCGACGGCGACACCAGCCGGTGCTCCGTCGCCGCCATCACGAGCAGGCAGATCGCCGACAACTCGACGAATCTGTAGGCAGTGAAATTCACACCTTTCTCGGCGATGGCCGAAATCGCTGCGCCGTCCTTGGCCCACTGGATAAGCCTCCAGTAGAACGCGAGCATGAGCGTCAGTCCGACTATGCCAGTTTCCGCGAGGAAGTTCAGATACGAGTTGTGAGCATGTGAATCGCTATGTTCGACGGTGATCCCTGAGGGAATGCCGACCAGTCCGAAGTACGAGGTGACAGTATGGATCTGGTCATCGAACGAACCAAAACCCAATCCGATGATCGGGCTCTGCTCGAAGTAAGCGAGAGCGCGCGGCCACAGCCATTCATAGCGGATATTGAGGTTGGCGACCTTCGCATCGGAGTTCGCGATGGTGAAGGTGTAGCCCATGTAGTTGACTGTGGGATCGGTGTTGTGGATTGCCATCGCAATCGAACCGGCGAGAAGTACGACGATGAGCGTAGCCAGGCACCAGCGCTTGCGGCCAAGGTACAGGTAAGGCAGGACTGCCATTGCGCCCAGCAACGAACCCCGGCTATAGGTTGAGAAGAGCATCAGCAAGTTGAATCCGAGCATCCCAAGAAGCAGCTTGCTGCGTTGCTGCAGATAACAGGCGAGACCGAGGCAGAACAGCATGGCGAGGAAGCCGCCCGCTGCGTTACGGGCAATGAAGTAGCTGCCGAAGCTCAGGTCCGGATTGGTGAAGATGCCCAGCAAGCCGCTTTGCGTGATGTAGTACAGATACAAAGGAACGTTCAGCACAATGGCAAACGTGTAGAACGTGCGCAAGACCTTGTTCAGATCCCATCGATGAATGTAGAGGCAGCCTGCAAGGATCGGTGCATAGGAGATGAAGAAGTTGCCATCGCGCCTGTAAAACTCGAAGGTCACGAGAGAGATCGGGTCGTACAGCAAGGTCGAGATCACAGCGAGCGCAGCGAACGCGACAAGCGGAGTGATGAACCGCGGATAATTTCTGCCGAAGAAGCGCCAGCCGCACAAGAAGATTGGCAGCAAGCCAACCGCGCTGAGAGGCACAAGATTGGTGACGGTAAGAAATAACGCCAGCAGCGTTATGTAAGCCATTGCGGGTCCTTATGTTGAGACGGCGCACGGCCGTTCTTTTGACGACCGGCACAATGCGGCCAGTACGGTACTGCAGGTCAGGTCAAGGTGGTCCACTAATATGAGGAGCGCACAACGCATGCGTCGTGCAGTCACGCGGGATTTTACCGGTCCCGGGTGACCCGTGGGACCGGCCAATTTAAATGTGGGGTCTTAGCGGAACCTGTTCGAGACCCACAATGCAGGAACGTTCAACTCTTCTGCAGAGCGCGGCGTCTAAGACAGATGTTTTGGCGTAGAACAACGACCTGATGATTGAAGAAAGGTCACTCTAGCAATGTGTGCGCGAGTGCTCTTGCTTATCTTGCAAATGCTTGCAGTAATCACGTTGTTGATTTGAAAGCGTATTCACCTGTAAGGCCTTTAAATACAGTTTTCTTAATAGCGGTTCATGCAGGTAAATCAGAGCGTATTTTATTTACACACTGTCACATTATCAGCAATGCTGACGTATAGCGGCAGTGCTCGAGTAATTCCCCTGGCCAAGGTCGCGAGGATGACACGCAGGCCCGCGCCAAAACCTCAACCCTTTACGCCAGGAAAACCCTAATGCAATTTACTCTGCATATGATTCGGTCATCGATCACGCGTTTTCGAAACCTGGTTGGCTCAGGAACGTCACGCGTTATTTTAGGCTAGCCGATGCGAGAGGGTCACTGCTTTCTGGTCCTCGCAAGCTTCGCGTTCAACGCTAACTTACTTCGCAATTTCAGTTGTTCCGGGTTTTCTTCTTCGCTGCAGAGCTTTGTCGCACAACATCTTTGGGCTGTTCAGGCCAGTTGCTTGCTGCTGTGTATCCGTATCTCAGATGCAGGACCTAAGTCGACTCAGGATGTTTGAAGGAACCTCCGGTTCATTCTTTAGACCTTAAGCGTGGCATTGGATGATCAAGCCGCGCTGCCAAAAAAAGTTTCAGGCGCATCCGGCGCAGTTGCGATTGCCAGCACGCCGACCCGCGCACGTACGGCACTCGTTGACGTAATCAAGCGAGCGCGCTCAGCCGACAACAACGGCACGATCCAAGCCGATCAAGCCAGGAGACGCATGACCTGCTGATTCGCATTTTCCAATGCGGGACGGGAATTGTCCGCGCGATGGAATCTACGACACATTGCAGGGCAAATTATTTACGCGTTTTCATCGCGCAGAAATATTGAGCGCGCAGAGAAACGCCCGGCAACGGGCTCAAGTACAAGGAATTTGAAAATGGACAAGCTTAAGTTGGGTACGGAAGATGCCGCAGGTGCAACAGTTGTGGAAGGCGCAGCAGCAGATTGCAGCCGCCTCGTACAAGTGATCCTTGCGGGCGGTTCCGGCACGCGTTTGTGGCCCGTCTCGCGTGAACATTTTCCCAAGCAACTGATCGGCGTGATCGGCAACGAATCCTTGCTGCAGGCTACCGTGATGCGCATGAAAGGTTTTCCGGCGGGCTGGGACGTGGCTGCCGACCCGGTCATTGTCTGCGGTGAGGATCATCGCTTTGCAACCGGCGAGCAAGTGCGTGCGAGCGGCGTGACGGCGCGTATTGTCGTTGAGCCTGCACGCCGCGATACCGCTCCGGCACTCACGCTTGCAGCATTGACCGCTTGCGCCGACGGCAACGATGCAATCCTCGTTGCAATGCCGGCGGATCACGCCATTGCCGACCTTGCTGCGCTTCACGGCGCGATCGATATCGCAGCACGTCATGCGCAAGCCGGCGAGATCGCCACGCTCGGGATTCCGCCGACACGTCCCGACACCGGCTTCGGCTACATCCGTCTTGGCGATTCGCTCGATCACGGCGCGCACATGATCGAACGCTTTGTCGAAAAGCCCGCTGCCGAACTCGCGGGCCAATATGTTGCGTCGGGCAACTACTGGTGGAACAGCGGCATCTTTATCGTGCGCGCATCGGTATGGCTTGCAGCGCTCGAACAGCTTCAGCCGGACATGCACGCAGCATGCGTGGCGTCGTTCAAGGAGGCCACGCGCACCGATGAATACTTCCGCCCGAACGCAGCGGCGTTCGCAACGTCGCCGTCCGACTCCATCGACTATGCGGTGATGGAACACCTCGGCAAGCCCGGCTCGCCATTCAAGGGCGTGGTCGTGCCGCTCGAAGCAGGCTGGTCCGATCTCGGCTCGTGGGACGCCGTATGCGATGCACTGGAGAAGGACGAAGACGGCAACGTGGGAAGCGGCCGTGTGCTGTTCGAAGGCGCGACCGCGAGCTATGCGCGTTCGGAAGGCGGCAGGCTGGTTGCATGCGTGGGCACGAACAACATCATCGTGGTCGAGACGGATGACGCCGTACTCGTGGCCGACCGGTCACGCGTGCAGGACATCAAGGGCCTCGTGTCGCGTATCAAGCTGTCGAAGTCGCCCGAAGCGGACATGCACAGAAAAGTGCGCCGTCCGTGGGGCTTCTACGATTCCATCGACAACGGTCCGCGTTTCCAGGTCAAACGCATCGTGGTGAATCCGGGCGCTCGCCTGTCGCTGCAGATGCATCACCATCGCGCGGAACATTGGGTCGTGGTCACCGGAACGGCGCTCGTCACGCGCGGCGAAGAAGAAATTCTTCTCAGCGAAAACGAATCGGTCTATATCCCGCTCGGCGTGAAGCATCGGCTGGAAAATCCGGGCCGCGTGCCGCTCGAGATCATCGAGGTGCAGTCGGGCACGTACCTCGGCGAAGACGACATCGTCAGGTTCGACGACAAGTACGGCCGCAGCTAAGCAGGTAGCCAATCGTTCGGGGAGAAGAACATGCGCGGAATAAGCAAGCTACTAGCGAGGCTGTTCGACGTTTCGATGATCGTGGGCGGCGCGCTCATCGCTTCACAGATTCGTTTCGACGATGTATCGCAACGGAGTTTCTATCTGGCATTCGTGGCCTTTGCCGCGGCGTTTTCGCTTGCCGTGTTTCCGGCATTCGGCGTGTACGAATCATGGCGGGGGCGCTCGAAAGGCGCGCTTGCCGGACAAGTCGCGCTGAGCTGGCTCATCGTGCAGGCTTGCGCCATGGCGTTGATGTTTTCGCTGCATCGCATCGACTTCGTGTCGCGCCTCTGGTTCGTGTACTGGACCGGCATTTCGGGCGCCGCGATGATCGCGGGACGCATGGTGACGCATACGGTGCTCGGGCGCGTACGCAATGCAGGGCTGAACTTGTCGCAGGTCGCTATTGCAGGCATTGGCGATCACTGCGATGCAATCGTTCGCAAGATCGATACAGCACCTGCCGCGGGCTTTCGTGCAACGGCTGCATTCAACGTGCAGGCCGGCACGAAAATGAACACCCGCGTGCCGGTGTTCGACGACCATGCGGCGTTCGCCAGTTATGTACGCACGCAGAACGTGGCTGAAGTCTGGCTCGCGTTGCCGCTGACGGAAGAACGCACGATCCTGAAACTGGTCGATGAGTTCCGCGACGACCTCATCAACATCCGTTTCATGCCGGACGTACGCACGCTTTCGCTATTCGAAGGCAGCGTGACGAGCCTGCTGGGCGTGCCGACGATCAACCTTGCTGCATCGCCGCTGCCGCCGAATGCGCTGATGCAGAAAGAGGTGTTCGACCGCATCTTCGCAGCCGGTGCCTTGCTCGCTGTGTCGCCGATCATGATTGCGTGCGCGATTGCCGTGAAGCTCAGTTCGCGAGGCCCTGTGTTCTTCAAGCAACGCCGCAAGGGCGCCGATGGTCAGGTCTTCAACATCTACAAGTTCCGCTCCATGCGTCAGCATGTGCAGAAAGCAGGTGTTGTGGAGCAGGCCACGCGTGGCGATCCGCGCATCACGCGGGTAGGTGCGTTCCTTCGACGCACGAGCCTCGACGAGTTGCCGCAGTTCATCAATGTGCTGCGCGGCGAAATGTCGGTGGTCGGCCCACGCCCACATGCGCTGGAACATGACGACCTGTACCAGAAGGTCGTGTCGGGCTATATCCATCGATACCGGATCAAGCCGGGCATCACCGGCTGGGCGCAGGTCAACGGCTTTCGCGGCGAGACCGATCGGATCGAGAAGATGGAAGGGCGCGTTGCGCATGACCTGTATTACCTCGGCAACTGGTCATTCGGGCTCGACATGAAGATCATTGCTGCAACGGTGTTCAAGGGGTTTCGACACTCGAACGCTTATTGACAAGCGCTATTTGTGAAAGAAGAAGGGCAGCGAACGCTGCCCTTTTTTACGTCATTACCACGGCCGCACCACCATGCGCAGCGCGCCCTTAATCCCTGGCGTACTTGCGCTGTCGAAGGGAATGATCACATCCGGTGGGACGCCCTTCGTGAAGTCGATGGCAGTTATCTGCGTCGTGCCGTTCGCCCATCCGTATTCCACTGTCCATGGACTTGCTGCCGCGTTGTCCGGCGGCGGTGTGACTCGCACGATCGCATTGCCCTGGAACAGGTCGGCGCCTTCAAAGTGTCCGTCAGGCCAGAAGCGCTTTTCGATTTCATAGTCAGGAACCTTGGCCGCGAAAATCATTGCGTACGAAAGCGTGGACGAACTTCGGTCGACGCGCGACTTCTTGGAAAGAAACACGCTGCCCAGATAGATCTTTCTTGCGTTGGCGTCGGCGCCGGTCAATTGCTGGTGGGATCGAACAGCGGGTGAATCCTCCACCGA
The DNA here is from genome assembly GCF_001577465.1 of Burkholderia sp. PAMC 28687. Lineage (NCBI taxonomy): Bacteria > Pseudomonadati > Pseudomonadota > Betaproteobacteria > Burkholderiales > Burkholderiaceae > Burkholderia > Burkholderia sp. PAMC 28687. The sequence continues at coordinate 194,734 of NZ_CP014506.1, read as the reverse complement.
CTTTCGCCGCGTGAGGAACCAGCGTTTCCCTTTCGGTGCGGCGCACATCTCGAACTGGTAAAGCGCCGTGACCCTCGATGCCTGTGGCACCAGTTCATCGGGCAAGGTGACGCTGTCTATGTCGGCCCAGATATCCACGCGTACATCGCCGAACAAAAACCTCACGAGGTTTTGGTACGCCTCTTCCGAATTGACGATGCCGAAGTAGCCCGAATGCGACCGGAACGCGTAGTTGGTGGCGACTTGCCGGGTTGCCATGTTGTCATCGACGCCCCAGAGCGACGCGTTGTCCACGCGCACCAGTCCGTCGCTGCCGTTGCCTACGAACGCGCGAACAACACCTTGCAGCACTTCGTAATCGCCGCGATTCGTTCCGACCATGCAAAAGATCCGGTCTGACGGCATCGCGCTTTGTGGAATCAGATCGACACGGCCATTGAATTGCGGCGAGATCTGCAGGAGGTTCAGGTACGTGGTCATCTCGCTACGGTTGAACGTGTTGGTCTGTTCCGCGGTGAGCCATGACGGCACGTTGATGCCGAGCACATCGATTCCATTGTGGGGCGTGGCGAAGGTAAAGAACTTGTCGGCAGCTTCGCGCATCGGTCTGAAGTCTTCGCTCGTGTTGTGAAGAAACGCACGCGCTACAAGACCTCCCATGGAATGCGCCACGAGGTAATACTTGAAGTCCTTGTCGGTCATCGGCGGGCTGCCGTCGGCTGGCCGATGCTGCAAAACGAATTCCTTGACGCGCTTCAACAGGTCGTTCAGGCCTTGCGCATAGACTTCGACCTTTCTGGATTTACCGTCGCCGAGAAGTGCCGAGCCGTCGTCGTAGTACCGGTAGATGATGATCGATGAAGCGGGTATTCCGGGAATCGAGTTGCCATTGTCATCTCGTGGTGGCGACCAGTCCGGGTCCACGATGTCGTATCCATCCTGATACACATGCTGGTACTGATATTCCGATGCAAGCCGGACAAGCGGCGACTCGAACACGAACTTCGCGGGCTGCCTGTCCGAAGCACCGGTAGCCCTATACAGCGTGGACCCTACGTTGAAACCGCAGAACGGGTCCGCAGCTGTATCGTTTCGCTCCGATACCGTCATTGCATAGCCGCGAATGTAGATGATGGGATAGCGATTGGGCATGGCGTCTCCGTGTTCGTTTTCGCATACCGCGTAAAACGATCCAGGGCGCATGTTTTTTGAAAGGCAATGCTCAAGGCCGTTTTTAAGCGTTTGCCTCAAGTGTTGTAAAATTTGGCCTTGCTTGTTGTGTCCTCATCTTCTTCACATCGTCACCCTTGATCAGACCCATGTAGTTGCGCAGGCATTGTCCACACGTCATCACGGCTCCCGGTAGTCAAAACGCACACACCATCTGCCGGCGCTGATCCTGTATTGCTTCAAGCACAATCCACGCACCACATGAAAACCGGCTCTTCTCTGCAGCGGCAAAGCCGCTTCGCCCACGATATAAAAAGCAACGTCCTCGCAGGCCTTACGTCGTCATTCGCGCTCGTTCCTGAATGCATCGCCTTTGCGCTCGTGGCACAAGTGAACCCATTGTTGGGTCTGTACGGTGCTTTCATGATCTGCACGATCACAGCGCTGTTCGGCGGACGGCCCGGCATGATCTCCGGTGCGGCGGGCTCCATGGCCGTGGTCATCGTTGCGCTGGTTGTTCAGCACGGCGCGCAGTATCTGTTAGCCACGGTCGTGCTGAGCGGCCTGATCATGGCAACGTTCGGCTTGCTCAAACTCGGCAAGCTGATCCGCATGGTTCCACATCCGGTCATGCTGGGGTTTGTGAATGGGCTGGCGATCATCATTGCCATGGCGCAGCTCGAGCACTTCAAGCATGTGACGACCGAAGGGGTGCAATGGCTGCAAGGGACCGAGCTGTATGTGATGTGCGGCCTCGTCGCGTTGACGATTGGAATTGTCTATCTGCTGCCGCGGCTGACGAAAGCGATACCGCCGGCACTGGCTGCGATTGTCGGTATCGGCGTGCTTTGCCAGCTTTTGCACATTCCCACGCGTACGCTAGGCGACATGGCCCATGTTGCAGGCAGCTTGCCCGTGTTCCAGATTCCCGCCGTGCCCATGACGCTCGAAACGTTGGGCATCGTGTTGCCGTATGCGGTGCTGATGGCGATTGTCGGCTTGCTGGAAACCCTGCTTACGCTGAATCTCACCGATGAAATCACCAGTACGCAAGGTCAGCCCAACCGCGAATGTCTCGCGCTTGGCGCGGCGAACGTGGTGTCGGGTCTCTTCGGCGGAATGGGTGGATGCGCAATGATCGGCCAGACCATGATCAACTTCAGTTCAGGCGGCCGTACACGTCTTTCGGGCGTGGTCAGCGGCGTCATGATCCTGCTGTTCATCCTGTTCCTGTCGCCGTTGATCGAGCGCATTCCGCTCGCGGCTCTGGCAGGAGTGATGCTCGTCGTGGCGCAGCAGACCTTCGCATGGGGATCGTTGCGTGTCCTGGGAAAGGTGCCGCGCAGCGACGCGGTCGTGATCATTGCGGTCACGGTCATTACGGTATTCACGGACCTGGCCATTGCGGTGTTGTGCGGGATCGTAATCGCCGCGGTGGACTTCGCGTGGCAGCACGCACGTGACATTCATGCCGATGTCACCGCCAGCACGTCCGGCGACAAGATCTACATCCCGCGCGGCACGTTGTTCTTTGCTTCGACAACGCGCTTTCACGAACTGTTCGATCCGCTGAAAGATCCAAGCCGTATCGTCATCGATTGCGGTCATTTGCATCTTGCCGATCACTCGGCAATAGCCGCGCTTGAAGCGTTGAACCGGCGCTACGAGAAGGTCGGCAAGCAGATCGCGTTCATTAATGTGTCGCCGCGAAATCAACGCCTCCTGCAACGGGTAGGATTCGATTTCGCAAGCGCTTCATAACGCTTTCAAGCGTGTGTGACGACGTTCAAACAAGTGCTTGTTCGTCGGCCCATGTCCAAAGCAGCGAGGGTTCCATGGGGCGCGCAAACAGAAACCCTTGCAGTTCGTCGCAACCGATACCGCGCAGAATCCGCGCCTCGCGCTCGGTCTCCACACCTTCGGCCACGACCTTCAATCCAAGCTCATGTCCGAGTCCGATGATCGATTTGATCACGGCGAGGTCGCCGGGTGCATCGAGCATGTCATGCACGAACGCGCGATCGATCTTGATGCGGTCGAGCGGGAAACGATTGAGGTAACTCAGGCTCGAATAGCCCGTGCCGAAGTCATCGAGCGAGAGTTTCACGCCGAGCGCACGAAGTCCGGTAATGGCATCGAGGTAGTTCTCCGCGCTATCCATCAGCACCGTTTCCGTGATTTCGAGTTCGAGCAAGGCAGGGTCTACCTCATGGGCCGCGAGTGCGTTGCGCAAGGTCTCGACAATATTTGTATCGCGTAGCTGGATGGCGGAGAGGTTGATCGATACCTTCACGGTCATGGAGTCTTCGTCGCGCCATTGCGCAATCTGGCGGCATGCTTCGTCGATCACCCACGCGCCAATGGAAATGATCAGGCCTGTCTCTTCGGCGATGTGAATGAACTGCGCGGGTCCGACCGGTCCAAGCTCGGGATTGGTCCACCGGAGCAGACCTTCGACGCCCGCGAGTGCGCCGGTTTGCGCATCCAGGCACGGCTGGTACGCGAGCCGTAATTCGTTGCGCTCGATCGCCGAGCGCAGGCACGTTTCGAGCGATAAACGCATCCGCGTGCGCTCCGCCATGTCGGGCGAAAAGAACCGCACGAGGTTGCGACCATCTGCCTTGGCCTGGTACATGGCGGCATCGGCGTTCTGCATCAGCGTGCTGATGTCCTGGCCATCGGCGGGGTACATCGCCACGCCTATGCTGCTCGATACCTGCAGCGTAAGTCCGCCGATCTGATGCGGTTCGCGCAACAGCGGAATGAGCCTTTCATCGATGATCTGCGCCGCTTCCGCAGCGTTGCACACCCCGCTGAGCGCAACGGTAAATTCGTCCCCGCCAAGACGGCTGACCGTATCGCCCGAGCGAACTGCGGCCAGCAGGCGGCGCGATACGGAGCGCAGCAAACCGTCGCCAACATGATGGCCCAACGAATCATTGATGTTCTTGAAGCGGTCCAAATCGATGAACAGCACCGCCGCGCAACCGCCGCTGCGTTCTGACTTGTGCAATTCGTTGTCGAGCCGCTTGGAGAAAAGTGCGCGGTTTGGAAGCTCGGTGAGCACGTCATGCTCGGCGAGAAACTGGATGCGTGCTTCGCTGCGTTTGCGCTCGGTGACATCGATCAGCGTGCAGATGTAATGCGAGACGTTGCCGCGTTTGTCGCGCACCGCGCTCACGATCAGCCACGCCGGATATTCGCCGCCATGCGGGCGCCGGACCTGCGCTTCGCCATGCCAGTTGCTCGCGCGTCCCACCGCGGCGGCGACGCTCGCTCCTTCGTTGCTGCCGGGCAGTCCAATCGAAATGAACTCGGGTTGCTTACGCAATACATCGTCGGCGCCATAACCCGTCGCGCGATAAAACGAGGGGTTTGCGGTAAGCAGACAGTATTCGCTGTCGAGTATGAGAATGGCCTCCGACGATGCCTCGAATACCTTCGCCCACAGTTCCAGGCGCTGCTCCATGAGCTTGATCTGGTCGATGGGCGTGAACGCCGTGAGCACCGCGTCCTGCCCCTGGAAGACGAGACGCCGCGCGGACAGCATGGCCCACGTGGGTTCATCAGTTGCACGCCAGCGGACTTCGAACTGATCGACAGCGCCACGATCCGATAACTGCTGGAAAAAGCGTGCCCGTACTGCGGAGTCCAGGCCGCGCGCCCATGGGTCGGCAACGCTGTGGTTCAGCCAGAAGAGAGCGGGCTTGTTGGCGTGGAGGATCTCATGGCCGGGAATCGCCGTGACGACCATGGGCACCGGTGTGGCTTCCACCAGCGCGTGCTGCGCTTCCGAAGCACGCGCGGTCGCGGCAAGTTCCTTTTGAACATCGCGCTCGTGATCGAGCTGTTCGAGCATTTCGTTGAAGCCGATCACGAGCTGCCCGATTTCATCCTGGCTGGGCCAGCTCGCGCGCAACGAATGATCGCCGGTGCGTCTGACGGTATCCATGACGCGTGCAAGTTGGCGCAACGGCCGCGAGATTTGTTGCGCCACGAAAAATACCATCACGAGGATGCCGCACAGCAGGAAAAGCGCCGTGCCGAGATGCAGCCACATGCGCGAGAACAGGCCGCTCACGCGGGCTCGCAGCAGGCCGGTGAGCTCGCTAGCTGTGTCGCGCCACGAATCCCGCGCGAGCCCCACCACGGCCTGTTGTGCCTCATCGGCGGACTTGAGGAGCGCCGGGTCGGCCGCCGCGCCCAGATCGACAGTGGCCCGCGCGACTTCTCGATAGGTTTCGATCGCTTCCAGCATCTTGCTGACCGAAGGCGTGAGCGACACAGTCAGGCTGTGATTGGCGGCGGTGGCTTCGGCGAAATCGGATCTGAACCCTTGCAGTACGGCGTCGAGCTGCCCTTCGAGCACGAGGTAATGCGTGCGCATCTGCTCGGCTTTCGACGGCGTGACAGGCGTGTCACGCAATTGCGCGCCAATGCCGTTGATGGATTCGAGCAGCGCGGGGTAGCGCAGCACGGACAGGGACATTGCGTAATAGCTGTCGAGGTCCGGATCGAGGATCAGGTTCGACTGGTTACCCACGCGCGTGATGAGTTCGCGGCAGGCGGTGAGTGCATCCGTGACCGAGGCGGCATCGGGTTGCGTTTCCTGCGCCAGCAGCTTCAGCGTGTCGCGCACATGGTCGTTAAGTGCGGCGCTTTCCATGTTCGCGCCGTAAAGCTGCTCGGCAATCGCAAGGCGTTCGGCGTCCTGTCGGAGCCGGGCCGACGTCATGTGTTTGCGGGCGCCGATCAGCGTGACGTCGGTCAGCGCATCGCGCACGGTTTGAAGATAGGCGTTGCCGACGATTTCCTTGTCGGAGAAATCGATGGCGATGTACTTCTCGTGAATCAGGATGCCGCTGATGAACACCACCGCGCTCAGGTCGAGCAGGTAGATGAGCAGGAGTTTTCGGCCGACTCGCAGGCGGTCCAGCATCCGGAAGAACAGGTTCCGCTTCATGGTGTGCAGCCGTATCGGATCAAGGGCGATGCAACTCGCGCGAATAATGCCACGCCTGTACGCGGTTTATCGGCCTCGATGATCCGTTACTTGAGCGGATGCTTAATATTCACATCTGCGGTGCACGGATTCTTCGCGGTGGTGCGTCAAACCACCGCGAATGGCTATCTCGCGGCGCGTGTTCCGGCCTGTGCATGCTTGAGAAATTCGTGCTGGAAAATGCACATGCGGTAGGCGTTGTGATATCTGCCGTTGCCAAAGAACTCTTCAATCAGCTCTGCTTCCCGCTTGAATCCGCATTTCTCGTAGACGTGAATGGCGGCCGTATTCGATACATCCACGATCAGATAAAGCTTGCGCATGTTGAGCACGGAGAACGCATAGTCCGTTGCAAGAAGCGTTGCGCTCGTTGCATATCCGCGCCCTTGCGCACTTGGCGCGATGATGATCTGAAACTCGCCACGGCGGTGGATATAGTCGAGTTCGATAAGTTCCGCAAGGCCGATGGGTTCGCCGGATTTATCGACGGCAACAAAGCGGCGTTCGCGCAGGTCGTGCACGTGACGGTCGTAAAGCTGCGAGAGTTCGGAGAAAGTTTCGTACGGTTCTTCGAACCAGTAACGCATGATCTTCGCGTTGTTATTCAGGCCGTGTACGAAGTGCAGGTCGGTGCGCTCGAGCGGCCTTAGCATGAGCTGATTGTTTTCTTCGATGATCATTTATTGGTACTCCGTGAACTTTGGTTCTTCAAAAGCGAGAGCCAATATAACCCACTGGCTGAGCACTGCCGCGTCAGGCGGTCGCGATCAACAATACGCCCGTGCCCACGAGCCCGACGAACCCTGTGGTCATGCCAACCCGCACGCGGTGCCGGTGGCCGTACTTGACGTGATAGGCGGCCCACGCAATCAGCAAGGCACCGGTGGCGATGCGGATTGCGTGGCCGTCAAAGACAAAGCCCGTGGCGAGCACGAGACCGGCCACCACGCCGATCGATAACGCATGCCCGAGCGCCATGGGCGGAAGGGCCCACAGCACCGCGCGCCGGCTGCGCCTGTGCAACCCGAGTGCCACCGCAAAGAGCCATCCCATGGCCGGATTGATGCCATGAAACAACCCGAGCCCGGCGATCGCAAACCACTCCCATGCCACGTTCAGGCGCTCATGGATAACAGTACGAGTCCGACGAACAATCGCCGCCTTCCAGCCTCACCTGATGCGGCCGGTGCGTCGAGGGCCACTCCACCAGAAAACGCGGATCGAATTCAATACCGCCATCGGGCGCGGCATCGAGCTTCACCATCCAGCCCTTCAGGCCATCGGGATAAAACTGGTCATCGATCACGCCATACAGCGAATTGGTGAAATACACGCGGCGTCCATCGCGGCTGACTTCAACCATTTGCGGACCACCGTTCAGCTTGCGCCCATCCGCTTTCGGATGCGATTCGCGCGACACGATCCCGCCAATGCGTACTGTTCCCGTGAGCTTGGGCGCGAACGGATCGGAGACATCGTACTGACGCAGATCGCCCGTACCCCAACATGCGACGTAGAGAAAACGATCGTCCATCGACAAGTCGATATCCGTCACGAGCGGCGGCACCGCACCAAAGCCCTTGAGCATGGGCGGCAGCAGATCGGGATCGGCCGGCTCGGCCGGAATCTTGATGATCTTTTTGACCGCCCACTTGTCGCCATCGCGATACCACGTCCAGATCGATGACGACAGATCCTTCAGGCTGATCACCGAATTCACGAAGCCATAAGCCTTGGTCGGATCGTGTGCCGGACGCAGTTCGAACACGAGCTGGTTCTCTTCGCCGAAATCGATTTCCTGCTTGTGCTTGCGTGTATGCAGGTCCCAGAAGTGCAGCTTGTGGCCGTACTTTCCACCGAGCAGGATTTCTGGAACCAGGCCGTTCTCGAACGTGGCGGGCAGACCCCATTCGCTCGTGACCATGGTGTCGTGTCCCAGATGCCACCATGCGTCGTATGCGAGTTGTTGTGGGCCGCGGTCGATTTCCCACTGACCGCGTACGTCGAAGGTTTCGTGATCCATCAGGAAGATGCCGCCAGGCGCTTCGCCTTGCGCGTTGCCCAACGCCGCCACGTAGATGCCTTCAGGTCCGCAATGGATGGTGTGCGGCCTCGTATAACCGGCTTTCTCAGCGACTTCCGCGGGCTCGAGCACGCGCACGATCTTCGGATTGCGCGGGTCCGCCTTGGTATCGAGGATATGGATTCTTGATGACCGCAGACCCGGCACGACAAGATAGCGGCGTTCTGCATGCGGATGCGGCGCATTGGGACACAGGCACGAACTGCACGCGTTCCAGCCGAAATGATGCAACTCGTCGCCCGTGTTGGGCATGCTGACGTTGTTGAGCAATTGCGAATATGTCGGGGATGCGGGGTCCAGATCGATGATCGCGATGGCATCCGGCACCTGCCGTGTCGGGTCGAAGCTGGCGACGTAAGCAAACGTCTCGGGCGGCGCCTTCATTGCCATGCGTGGGGAAGGATAGAAGCTCGGATCCGGTGTCCAGTTTGCCATGGTATGTCTCCAGGGAATCGCCACGCCGTTCGTTTTACCCGCAACTCGCGGATCAAATATACCCCGTTTGAGGGCACGGATTGGCGTAAAAAAACGGCTTAAAAAGCCGCTTCAAAGATATCCCTCAGCCATTGCGCAAAAACCCTCACCCTCGACGACAACTGCCGGTTTTGCGGATAAAGCACACTCACCGGCATGGGCGGCGGCGCAAACGCATCGAGCACGATCTTGAGCTTTCCTTCCGACAGTTCCTCCTTTACCCGATACCGCGGCACCTGGACCATCCCGAGTCCAGCCACTGCGGCGCCCGTATACAAATCCGCCCCGGTCACCGATAAAACCGCCGGCAACTGCATTTCGACCACGCGGTCATCGACGGTAAATTCCAGCGGGAACACGCGTCCCGATCCGCTTGATACATAATTCACCGCCCGATGTGCGCTCAGACTTTCGAGCGTCAGCGGCTCGCCGAATTGGGCGAGATACGCGGGACTTGCCACCGTCACTTGTTCCATCAGCGCGACGCGGCGCCCGACCATCGATGAATCCTGCAGCGTGCCTGCCCGCAGCACGCAATCGATTCCCTCGCGCACCAGATCGACCAGCCGGTCGTCCTCGCCGATCTGCAATTCGATATCCGGGTACATCGCGATAAACCCCGGCAGCGCGGGCACCACAAAATTCTTCGCGAGGGTTCCCTGCACGTTCACACGCAGCAGACCCTTCGGCGCGACGTTGCGAAACGAGCCCTCGGCTTCCTCCATATCGGCGATCAGGCGTACGCAGCGCCGGTAGAACGCCTCGCCGTCGTGCGTGAGGCGCACCGTACGCGTGGTGCGCTCCAGCAGGCGCGTGCCGAGCCGTTCTTCCATGCGCTTGAGGAGGTTCGTCACCGTGGCGCGCGGTATCTGCAGGTCATCGGCGGCCTGGGTAAAGCTGCTGCGCTCCGCGATGCGAATGAACACCTGCATTTCCTGGAACCGGTCCATGGCTCACACACTCTATTGTTAAAGTAAATGGAACGATATTACCAAATATGAGGTGATTATCAATCTGCATCGATGATCGATACTTCAATCACGCACTGCCCATTTGCAACTCAACGAAAGGAGCGAATCATGAATGCAATCAAGAACAGCCAGGTAGCCATTGTCACGGGCGCATCGCGGGGTATCGGTGCTGAAGTGGCGCGGCGTCTCGCCGATGACGGGTTTGCCGTCGCCATCAACTACGCATCGAGTTCGAAAGAAGCCGATGCGCTTGCAGCGGAACTGACGGCGAAGGGTACGAAGGCCATCGCGATCAAGGCGGATGTATCGAAGGCAGACGATGTCCGCGCCATGTTCGATGCCGCCGAACAGCAGCTCGGCAAGATCGATGTGCTGGTGAACAACGCCGGTGTACTGAAGACCTTGCCGCTTGCCGAAACCTCCGATGCGCTCTACGACCAGACCTTCGGCATCAATGTGCGCGGCACGTTCAACACCCTGCGGGAAGCGGCGAAGCGGATGAACGACGGTGGCCGGATCGTGAACTTCTCGAGCACCACGCTTGCGCTGAACATGCCCGGCTACGCCATTTACAACGCGACGAAAGCCGCTGTCGAAGCCTTTACGCATGTGTTCGCGAAGGAATTGCGCGGCCGCGATATCCGCGTGAACGCGGTCGCGCCGGGTCCGATTGCGACCTCGCTTTTCCTCGATGGAAAAACCGAAGAGCAGATCCAGACCTTCGCCAAGATGCCGCCGCTGCAACGCCTGGGGCAACCGGAAGATATTGCATCGATTGTCTCGTTCCTTGCGGGGACGGATTCGGGCTGGGTCAACGGACAGGTGCTGCGCGGCAATGGTGGTCTTGCCTGAGCGTTTGAATGGCCCAATTGAAGCGTGCGTCGCCATTTGCGATCTCCGCGAAGCGAACGTGAGGACCCGAACACGTGACTAAGACCGGACGTTTTACCCGTGGCGCATGGCTTGGCCTTCTTTTGCTGACCGCCGCTGCATGCGGTCAGCAGGGCCACGCGAATGAGGGAGGTAACACGGCCATGAAGGCATCGACGACGTATTTGTATTTGCTCAGGAAGACGCCGTTTTTCACGGCGCTGACCCATGAGCAGTTGCGCTGGACCATCGACCATTCGAAGGAATGGGAAGCGTATGCAGGGACGGTCGTGGCGGAGTGTGGGCCGGCGGTAAGCGATGATGCGTACTGGATCTTGCTCGATGGCCGATGGCAAGTCGAACGCGATGGCCACACATACCCGGCAGGACATGCCGATCCGGGGAAGTGGTTCGATTCATCGGAGACGCACGGAAGCTGCAAGCTGGTGACGACGGAACCCAGCTACGTGATGAAGATCACCCGCGCTGATATGAACGATATGCTGATGCGCGGGTTTGGGTTTGGCGTGCATCTGGAGCAAGGGCGCGAGTATTACAGAACGATGTTCGCGCAGTGATCGATTGAATCGCGATCGGTAAGGGATGCAAAGTAAAATCTCTGGGAAGCGCTAGACCGGCAGATCGTCGGTCCCGGCGGCACTCGACCGCCTGGCGCCTGTCAGCGGCGGGATATCCACTACCACGACGACCTTGTTGTAACTCTGCCTGCCCGTGAATGGATGAACGACCCGTGTCGATGCGCGAAACACACCCGGGATTCTTTCTTCGCGACGACCACCGATCGCTACGGATTGATAGATCGTCCACTGCATGGCCGCGGTCTTCATGCAAATAAAATAGATGCCCGATGCGGGTCCGCGAATCGCAGCTTCCCAGTAGTCGTTGACGTTTTGAGCCGGGAGGCCGCGCATGCGGGCATCGGCATTGATGCTTTGCAGGTGCTGAAAACCTTTGGCCGCGTAGGCCGCATCGTCGGCATATAGTCCGTTGTTGTCGTGACAGAACTTGATGAGCCCTCTAGCCGGATTGACGTAGATTCGCAGGGAACATCCATTCATGCCGGCCGTCAGCGCCGTGGTATTCAACGGCACGTCATAGCTGACGTCACATTCGCCGACACCCGTCTCAACGTAGGGATACCAGTACGTCGTGCCGTCGCCACCGGGTGTCGTCGTCAGAGCGGAGACCGCGGTGCCAGACTCGTATTCAAGCGCCACGTCGAGGTTGGTGGCACCGTTCGTCCCAACAGCATCAAGATGGCGACCGCCTGCCACGATACAAGGGCCTCCGAGGTTCGATGCACCCAATTGCCGGAAGATCAGTGATCGTTGCGCAAGAAGGCTGAGCGGCGCGGCGCCGAACGTCAGCCAGTGATGTGAATTAAGGTCTTCTTCGCTCGGCATGGCGATTTCTTTCCTATGGTTTTTGGTTGTGAAAATCGGCATAACGCTTCGACGGCGGCGGGATGCGCTGCGCACGTCAGCAGCGAATCGTCGATCCGTTTTCAATATCGGCGAGTTATTGCCGGTACTGCCGGTACTCATAGAACGCTGAGATCGCACGTTTATTCCATCGGCACGAAAAATCAAATAGCGTGGCAATCGCTGTGAAGTCGAGCTCCGCAGCATTGCGACCTGCATCCTTAAAGCTCAACGAAGATCGTTACAGCCCGAGAGCCCCTGGTTATCGGCGATGAAAGAAAGGTCGATCCGCTTTCGGGCTTGGGAAGCGCGTTGGCGTAGGCGACTTGCTTGGTACGAACGGGCGGAGTCACCTACTCTAATTTGACGTCTAAATCAACCGGAGCAATCAATCTACGAACTTTAGGAAATTACTGAGCCGTTATTCTGGAGTCCACACCTTAATATTGCGCCCCATTTGAGAGTGTTTCCATTCGTACCCAACGGGCTCAGGGACGTTGCCTTGTGCCGGGAATAATTCCGACCATTGAATCCATGATTCCAGTTCGCGCGACTCGCCGCACGTTGTTTGCCATCGCTACAGGACTGGCTTTTCTGAGTGCAACGGGATATAGCGCGGCTCAAGTCGCGCAGATCAATGCACCAGGTATCGACGCCCAAGCGTTGCAGCCGGTCACGACCTGACGGCGAAAGCGGCGACGATTGCGGGCACGGGTGACGTGAATCTGTCAGCCGGCAATAACTTGACGATCACCACAGCGGCCACCTCTTCGCTCGATGCGCACTCGAAGGAGACGAAGAAATCGGGCTTCGGTTCGGGCGGGGGTTTATCGTTTGGCACGAGCAGCCAGAAAGACACGAGCCACGATACGGTGGCGGGTGAGCAAGGCAGTCTGATCGGCAGTACCGATGGCAGCGTGCACATGCAGGCCGGGAGCACGCTGCACGTGACGGGGTCGGATATCGTTGCGGCGCAAGATGTGACGGGCGTGGCGGCGAATGTCGTCATCGATGGCTCGCAGACGAACCGTCATCACGATGAAACGCACGAGTCGAGGACGACCGGGTTCTCGATCACGGCCAGTGCGCCGGTGATCGATGCCGCGCAGAACACACTTCGACAAGCCAGTTCAGGCGCACGAAGTCAAGATGATCGCGCGAGTGCCTTGCACGTAATGGCGGCGGCAAGCGGTGCTTACGATGCAGCAGGCGCAGCGAACGGTGCGGCGCAAGATCTGGCTGCGGGCAAGATGCCTGACGCGAAGCTCGAACTGAGCTGGGGTTCATCGAGCAGTAAGTCGACGTTCACGCAGGACAGCTCGAACACCACCGGTTCGACGGTGAAGGCTGGCGGCACCGCGGCGTTTGTTGCCACGGGCGGGAACGTCGATATCGCCGGTTCCGATGTGAACGCCAGCAATGTGATCCTGAGCGCGGCGAATCAGGTGAATCTCACGAACAGCACGGATACCGACAGCACGCGCAGCACGAATGAATCGAAGAGCACGGGCGTGGGGGTATCGGTGGGAACGGGTGGAATCGGTGTCGATGCGTCGATGTCCAAGGCGCATGGGAATGCAAACTCGGATTCAACTGCAAGCAACAACACGCATATCAACGCTGCGAACAACGCGACCATTATTAGCGGCGGAGATACCAACCTGATCGGCGCGAATGTGAATGGCAAGTCGGTATCAATGGATGTGGGCGGGAATTTAAATATCGCACCGACTCAGGATACGAGCACGAGCGCGGCGAAGCAGGACAGCACGGGCGGAGGCATTGCGATCAGCGCGGGCGGTGCATCGGGTAACTGCTGCCGACGACTCGCGGAGCCGACCGGAAACGCATAAGTTGCCGCATCTGGAGATCAACAGGTCGCGTCACCACGACATGTTGATAACCTCAACCCTTTTCGCCATCTTGCAGGGCTTTTATGCCACATGCTTCGTGGGACCTATGATTCGCGCGTACACGATCCGACGCTAAATCGCGTGGAGTACTGTGTTTTCCTTGTTGTGCTTCCCGAAGTGACCTGTCGAAAGCTAAAAATTAACCGGCATGAACCGGCAGACATGGTTGCCGCACCAATTCCAAAGTTTAGGTATCCGATCTATTCTTTATTGGAATGAAACTTATGAACGAGTTGGGGATTATCTTTGGCGCAGATAGCTTATACGATTGGCCTCTAGTCAAGAACAGAGAAAACGTCTTCTACGTTTCATCCTCCGAGTAAGCGTGTTGGGTTCAAAGCTTTCTAAAACGATTAACAGTACTTAGAGTCATCTTGAAGTGGTCAATAAGGCACTGCCGTCTTATCCGCTTCGCCGAGGCGCTTCGCTAAAGGCCAACTTGCGTCTCCAACGCCAACTAATCTGCTTAAGGAAAATTCTATGAACATCAATCTAAAAGGCCGGAAGGCAATCGTAACGGGTTCTACCGCCGGTATCGGGCGAGCGATTGTCGAGGGGCTGGCGCGCGCAGGAGCGTCTGTCGTGGTCAACGGCCGAGGCGAAGAACGGGTTAGCAAAGCTGTTCAGGAAATACGTCAGCTATTTCCCGAGTCCGATATTGATGGCGTCGTCGCCGACTTGGCCACAGCGAAAGGCGCAGCATCTTTTTTCAAGCAAGTGGAAGGGGCCGACATTTTGATCAACAACCTGGGCACGGCAAAGCCCAAGCCCTTTGAAGAGCTCACCGATGATGATTGGCTCGACCTGTTCCAAATCAACGTCTTGAGCGGTGTACGGATGACTCGCCATTATCTGCCGAAAATGGTGAAGCGGGGATGGGGGCGAGTTGTATTCATCAGCAGCGAGTCCGCACTGGCCATACCGAAGGAAATGATCGACTACGGTATGACAAAGACGGCGCAACTTGCAATTTCCAGAGGGGTTGCGGAAACGGTCGGCGGAACAGGTGTAACGGTAAATTCAGTTCTTCCAGGCCCGACGCGCTCCGAAATCATGTCGAACTGGATGAAATCCGGGGCTGAGAGCCAAGGCATCACCCAAGAAGCCGCTGAGCAGCAATTCCTGAAAACAACGCGTCCCACATCGCTCATCAACCGATTCGCAACAACAGAAGAGGTTGCAAATATGGTTGTGTACGTCTGTTCGGAGCAGGCTTCGGCCACTACCGGTGCCGCGCTACGTGTAGACGGCGGCATCGTCAGATTTGTTGCGTAAAGCTAAGCGTACTTAGACCTGTAGCACGCAACGCGCGGCGAACCGCGTTGAATTTCGCTTGCGCTTGGCGTAACGAGAACCTCGTTGCGCCGTTCCCGACAGCAAAACATCGACGACGGATTGATTCCTGCATGGACCGTTTTTATCACGGTTGTAGAAGCAGGCGGCTTTCACGCTGTCGACGCAATTGCCGATGACAGTGCCTCTTTAATGACTTCAGTCGGACGGACGCAGGCCGATTAGCTGACCATAAGTGTTGCCTCTCAGGAATGCCAGCGGTGGGACACGGGCCCAAACCGAGTTAAAGCAGCAATTGAAATTCGCTTCGCGGGCAGCCATATGGGTCATAGATCTCACTTTGCCAGCAAGCTTGCAAGTAGCCGTACGTACCTGCAATCAAGGCGATTTGTCGACGATCGTGGCGTAAGCGCTATCGTCTGCTATTTGCCGAGCGCTGCCCTACGGACGATCGGCCGTACCCGACCCGGAGCGGTCTAAAAATTAACTCGAGAGCGGACGCTTATCGGTGCTGGATGGCCGTATCACGGTCGACCTGGCACCGACGAGTGATTCGATAGATTCGCCTATGGTTGGCTCACCGCTCGGCTGTGCACGAACGTTGAAATCGCCTCGGCGACATAGTCCGCCAGAGGCAGGTCTGGATCCGAGTACGCGGCGAGGTTTTTTTTTCGGTCTGCCGAGTGGACGAGCTTGAGGACGTGATTTGCGTTGGCGACCAGCACGAGTTCGGCTTGGGGGTATGCCTGCTTGAGCCGTTGCGCGTCCTGGGTGCTAACTTGAAGATCGCGTAGCCCTGAATGATGAGCACTGGATTTGTGTAATTGGCCAGAAGGGTGGCTGGATCAAGTGCCAATTCACTCATGAGAAAGCGCTGCACCTGCGGCCTGAACAACGGCATGAGGCGGCGATCGATCTTTGTCGCATCCACCGTCTGGCCCGCTTCAAGAGCATCAAGAACCGCCATCGCATTGTTCAGGATAGGGGCGTTCGCAGAGGTAGATCTCAGTTGATCTCTCAACACCCTTCCCAGCGGGCGTCCTGCTGTGGATAGCAGAATCAAACCACAAATGTCGGCAGTGCCTTGAGCCGCTACCAGCGCGACCAATCCGCCTTCGCTATGGCCCAACACCCATACGCAGGAAACACCTGTGTGCTTTCGAATAGCCGTCACCCACGAGTGCACATCTGCCGCGTAGTCCTCGAGTGTGACGTCATCTGCGTCCGGTATCGCCGACGCACTACCGAACATGCCCCTCTTGTCAATTCGAACGGACGCAATGCCACGACTCAAAAGTCCGTCCGCGAGCAGCCGGTACGTCGACGCCCGAAGACCGTTCGGGCCGTTACCGTCCCGGTCGGTCGGCCCCGATCCCGGGACGATCAGGACCACTGGGACCTCTTGTTTTCCAGGCGATAGCAGCGTGCCTTGCAAGGGCCCTGTGGGACCCGGCGCGTCAATGTTTGTCCCCACCAATTGCGATGGGATTCCTGATTGAATAGAAGCAGCCATCGCTATAATCGCGAGAATACCCATTCGCGTCCTCGGTGTACGTGCCAATCGTCCATACAGCAGCAATCGATTGTCAGGTGTGAAGGCTGCACCGTCGAGCGCTCGCGCAACTGGCTAAGTTTCGTTCGAAGTGCCTCAAGTCGTACCACACCCCATGTAGTTTCATGCTGCGTTGCGTCGTGCCATACGCCAAAAAGTCATTGTTTAGCAGCACGTGAGCGGATCCGTGATTATCGAGCCGTACAGTTGCCTCAATCCTCCAGAAATCTAACTCGGTGCGAGCTTTCGCCAATACTAGCTCCGCTGCTTTTGTCGCGTGTCCATTGCCACCGAACCCTTGGCCGATCCGATACCCCAACGACGCTTTGTTGTAGTAGGACCGCGCGACGCTGGAGAGGTTAGCTCGACCGACGATTACGCCGCGGTATTTCACCAGAAATTGATATGCCTTGTTTGCGCAAGCGTCGCGCTGAGCGGTTTCGATGGCGAGCGTGACCGAGCTTGGATTGTAGTAGTCGTTCCCGCGCATTGATCCCTTTGCATCATCCAAAGTCTGGGAATGTATCTCTAGCATGAGGCGATTGTCAGAATCTCAAGTAGTCAAAAGTCACGTGACTTCCATCTCGATTGTCGACGATCTGTGGGGCGGTGTGGAATGTCCGAAACCGGACGTTCGCCTCGTGGCGAGAGAGCCTCAACCGTGGACCGCCGCAGTGACCACAATGAGAGCCGAAAAGACCAGCGCCGGGGCGAGATGCCGGAACGGCTCCCGGTTTCGTAGCAACGTGAAGAGCGCACCGATCATGATCGCACCGGCCAGCGTCAGGCCTAAAACCCTGGTTTGCCGTCCAGGAAGAAGTGTTGCACTGAGCAGTTCGAGAGCGCCACACAGCAACGGAAACCATGCCGGGTAACCCCATCGTGCGAAGTCGCGCTTCACCGCGCCGAGCCCCGCGAGATTGACCACCCCGGCAACCGCGAACAGAACCGCTGCGATCGTCGCGAGAATCGACTGGAAATTCAACGCCATCGTCATGCTCCGGTGCTTTGCTGAAAATGCGTCTGTGCGGAAAGGTCCGCAATCAGGCTTGGGCCGTGGGGTTCCCACGCAAGAACGCGCCGGGCATGCTGGCCGCTTATCGTCTGGTCGAGCGCCAGTGCGTCAGCAAACGGGCCAAGCGATTTGCGAGCATCGTCGAGCGGCCATAATTCGACACGCTCGGCGCCGACCGAGGCCCGAATCGCTTCGCCCATACCGGCAACGGCAACGGCATTTTCCGCGACCACGTTGAAGATCTGTCCCGTCACTCGATTGTCCCCGCTTGCCGCCCGCTCCACCGCGCTCAGATAGGCAGTGGCGAGATCATCGACGTGCACCGCGGGCCAGTGGTTGCGGCCATCTCCGACGATTCTCACAGTGCCGGTCTGACGGACCATGCCGGCAATCATGCCGAAGACGCCGCCGCCGTGGCCGTGCACCATCGCCGGCCTGAGGATCACTGCGGCAATCGAGCGGCTTGCTGCCAGCGCCAGCACCTGCTGCTCCACTGCGGGCCGCCAGGCGACAAGTGGCGTCGGGTTCAGCACCGATGCTTCAGCCGCGGGCTCTCCTGCCTTATCGCCGTAGACCCAAGTGCCCGACGTGTAGACAAATGCCGCGCCCGGGTGCAAATGCGAAAGCATCGCTACAACGGCAGCCTCATCGGCTGCGGCGGCGGAAGCATCGTTGGTCGACGCCGTGTGAATCACACCATCAGCGGCACCGGCAGCCGCCGCGAATGACTGTGGCTCACGCAAGTCACCGCCGTGCAGTTTCACGCCGAGCCTTACCAGCGCGCTCGCCGCCGCCGACCTGTCGTCGCGCACCAGCGCCGTCACCTGATGGCCGAAGCTGATCGCCTTGCGTGCGACCGCTTGCCCGATGTAGCCCGTACCACCTGTAATGAATAGTTCCACAGCGTTCTCCTCGATAATTGCCCGTAAAGGGACAAAACATGCAAACGAGACTGGTCAGTCTCGTTGCGACAAATCTAAACGAGACTGACCAGTCTTGTCAACCATTCGATGATCTGTTATTTATCTGGCATGAACACATCCTCTCTCCCCGACTTGAGCCCGTTGCAACTCCGTAAGCGGTCCGCCATTCTCGACGGCGCGAAAACCGTTTTTTTAAGCCAAGGGTTCGGCTTGGCAACGATGGACGATGTCGCCGCTGCTGCTTGCGTCGGCAAACAGACCGTCTACCGCCATTTCAAGTCGAAGGAGGCACTCTTTGTTGGTCTGGTCAGCGAGATGTGCGCCCAGGTGGGCGTGCTGCTTGCCGGCGCTCAGGGCGAGCAAACCGATGGCGCATCCGAGGTGGAGTTACGCAAGTTGGGATGGATGCTGGCGCGAAGTCTTATCACGCCGGACTATCTCCGGCTGTACCGGGCCATCGTTGCCGAGGCCGAGCGTCTTCCGGAGCTCGGCCAGGTGTTTTACGAGAACGGTGCAAAGGTCGTGCGAGCCTTCGCCGCACAAATCCTGCGAAAGCGATTCGACGATTCGACTGCTGCATTGCGGGCAGCGACATTCGTTCAGTTGGTGCTCGGCGACGCGTATCTGGAACTGTCAATTGGCTACGCGGTGCCCAATGTCGAGGCGCGCTTTGCGCTGCAGATCGACGAGGCGGTGGCGGCTGCGCTTCGCTAAGAAACGCCGCACAAGATGTCGAGCCGCTGCATGCGAAGCGCAGCAGCATGTAGCGTGAAAGCAAGGCCGCGCTTCCGGAATCCCGTTCCTCAAACCCGAAACACCGCCACCGCCACATCCAGCCGCTCAGCCTGCTGCTCCAGCGAAGCCGCCGCTGCCGCCGCTTCCTCCACCAGCGCGGCGTTCTGTTGCGTGACTTCATCCATCTGTGCAACGGCGCGATTGATCAACTCGATGCCACCTGTCTGCTCCGACGAAGCCGCGCTGATCTCGCCGATGATGTCCGAAACACGCTTCACCGCCGCGACGACCTCGCCCATCGTCTGCCCGGCTTGTCCGGCGAGCGCGTTCCCCGTCTGAACCTTGTCCGCCGATGCGCTGATCAGTTCCTTGATCTCCTTCGCCGCAGCTGCGCTGCGTTGCGCGAGGCTGCGCACTTCGCCCGCGACCACGGCAAATCCGCGTCCTTCTTCACCCGCCCGCGCCGCTTCGACCGCCGCATTCAGCGCCAGGATATTGGTCTGGAACGCAATCCCTTCGATCACCCCGATGATGTCCGCAATGCGCGTGGAACTCGTGGCGATATCGTCCATCGTGTGAACGAACTTGCCTACCACGTCGCCGCCGCGCACTGCCGTGGTCGATGCATCCACGGCCAACTCGCTCGCCTGCCGGGCGTTGTCGGCGTTCTGCCGCACGGTCGCCGTCAGCTGCTCCATGCTCGATGCCGTCTGCTGCAACGAAGCGGCCTGTTCCTCCGTGCGCTGCGACAAGTCGATGTTGCCCGCCGCGATCTCCCGCGCGCCATGTGAGATCGCGCCGGTCCCGCCGCGCACCTGCGTAACCGTCCCGACCAGCCCCTGCTGCATGCGCCTGAGCGCGGCGAACAAGCGGCCCATTTCGTTATCACGGGATGCATCGATAGTTGCCGTCAGATCCCCCGCAGCAATTTGCTCGAAGTGATGAATCGCTGATTCGATCGGCTTCATCACGGCCGCGCTCAATGCACCCCGTGCGATGAACCCAAGCACCAGCGCAAGCGCGGCGATCACCACGGCGCCCGTTGCCATCGCGTGGAATTGTTGCTGCGCTTGCTCATAACGCGCTTGCTGTCGCGCGATCTGCAACGCTTCGAGCGCGGACATCGCGTGATCGTAGGTGGCGTATAAACCGTCCGCGGTCTGGACCTGCAGTGTGCGGAAGGTGTTGAAATCGTTTTGCGCGAGGGCATCGAATTCAAGATTCAGCGCCTTCGCAATCAACGCCGTGCGTGCGGTTTTGGCGGCTTGCGCGAGTTGCTCTTCCTGCGTATCGCGCGGCTTCGCGAGGTACGCGTCGAACTCGGCGTCGCTGATCTTCAGCGTCTTGCGCGCGTTCGGCAGCATGTCGTCGCTCGCCTTGCCGAGCATGAACAGCGTCTCGTAGTTGCCGAGCGCGAGACGCACTTGCAGGAGCCGTTGCGAACTCGTCTTCAGGTGCGTGATGGCGGCGGTATCGGTTGCGACCATCTGTTCGAGCGCCTGATTGCTCTGGCGCAGGCACGCGGCAGCCGCGAGCAGCACCGCGACAATTGCGAGCGTGTACCCGGCGATAGTGATCGTTAGACCGCGGCGAATCGTGAAGTTATTGAACATGGCGATGAACGCGCCGCGCGCGTGGTTCCTCAGGTATCGTTTAGTTTTATTAAATAAACGGAAAGCGCTGACTGCACACGTAATGCGCCCCGTAGCGCGATTCTTGCGGAATGTGCGTATTGGCGACATCGGGAAATGTGCGCCTTCAGATTTGGCACGTCCGTGCCGATAACCGGTGATGCCCAGCGCAGCGATCACGCAAGAGAATGAAAACAGCGTGAATGACACCGCAAGAAGCGATAGCAATTTTTCTCACATACCGGTGAGAATTGCTCGTTTGAAGCCCTTGAATCCCGCGTCTACGATGGCAGCATGAATCGCAGGTCCGGCGAGCAGTGACATTTCGCTTCAGGGTGAAACGTCACGAGTTCGAGCATCGATATGATGGCTTCGCCTTCCGGCCCAACTACGCGACGCCCCTCGCCAAAATCTGATGAACCCGACCAACATCGTTCAATTGCTTGTTCTCGCCGCCCTCTGGGGTGGATCGTTCCTGTTCATTCGCGTGGGTGTGACCGACTTCGGCGTTGCGCCGCTGATGGCGTTGCGTGTGGGTATCGGCGCGCTGTTCCTGCTGGTGCTGCTCTTCGCGCGCCGGCCGGCGCGCGAAGCTGTGAACACCATGCGCAAGCACGCCGGATCGTTGCTCGTGGTGGGCATCCTCAACTCCGCCGCGCCGTTCTGCCTGTTTGCGTTCGCGGAACTCACGCTGTCGGCGGGAGTGACGTCAGTGATCAATGCGACCACGCCGCTGTGGGGCGCCATCGTTGCATTCCTGTGGTTGAAGGACCGCCTGAGCACGCTGCGCGTCGCCGGCCTCGCGATAGGTTTTGCCGGCGTCCTCGTGCTCGTCTGGAATCAGATCGCGGCGCCGCAAGAAGCGGGTATGTCGCCGGCAACGACCGCGCTTGCCGCGTTGGCTGCGTTGGGAGCGACGCTGCTTTATGGGATTGCGGCGAGCTACACGAAACGGCGCCTTACTGGCGTCGATTCGCTGACGGTCGCGGCCGGGACCATGACGGGCGCGACTATCGTGTTGCTTCCGTTCGCGATCTTCTGGTGGCCCGTTGCGCCGGTTTCAACGGTTGCGTGGGGATCGGTGATTGCGCTCGGCGTTGCGTGCACGGGCGTCGCTTATATGCTGTTTTTCCACCTGATCGCGGTCGTCGGTCCGGCGCGCGCGATCACCGTGACCTTCGTGATCCCGGTCTTTGGCATCCTCTGGGGCACGATGTTTCTTGGCGAGCAGGTCTCGGCGGGAATGGTGGGCGCGTGCGTGATCATCCTGATCGGCACGGCGTTGGCCACGGGCGTGGTGAAGAAGCTGCCCTTTGCTCGCGCATCGATTGCGAAATCTGCGGACGTCATCACGTTGCGCGATAAGACCTGAGGCCGTATTCACACTCTTCGGAAGAGGTGATGTCATGAACCCGATCTGGTATGAGATTCCGTCGGTAATCGTTGTCCTGGTGTTTGTTGGCATCGTGTTGATACGGGCGTTCACCGCGCCTGTGTCACAGGACGACGATCGTATCGATATCTTCATGCGCCGTCAGTTGCCCGGCGGCGCGTCGGCGGCAGATGCGCGACCAACGGAAAAATCGCAGCCCCGTTGATCAGCCGTTGAGCTGCCAGCCAAGCCCAAGGCTCTTCTGCAGCGATACAAAATCCTTCAGCAACTCCGCCTGCCCCGCGACGACATTCTGCTGGGCGCTGAACTGGGTGCGCTGTGTATCGAGCAGATCGATAAGGCTCGATGCCCCCGCACGATACCGCTGCCGCGTCAGCGTGGCTGACCGGTCCGCCGAAGCCTGCACCTTCTGCAACGTGACAAGATGCTCGCGCTGGTGCCCGTAACGTGACAACGATGTATTCGCGTCCTGCAGGGCGCCGAGCACGGCTTTGGTGTATTTGGCATCGGCTTCATCGCGCGATGCCTGCGCGCTGTGAACGCTCGACAGCGTGCGTCCGAAGTCGAGAATGTTCCATTGCAGATACGGTACGCCGAGCCAGCTAAAGTTGCTCTTGCGCACCAGATGTCCTGGATCGGCGGCGCTGAAACCTATGTCTCCGAGCAAGGTTACCTTCGGGAAAAAGTTGGCGGTCTGCTCGCCGATCTGCGCATTGTTCGACGCCAGCCTGCGTTCGGCAGCGCGTACATCGGGCCGCTGTTGCAGCATCGATCCCGGATCGCCGACCTGAACCGATGCGGGCAGCGCCGGCATCTCGCGCAAGGCTGACAATGCGCTATCCAGTGCGCCGGGCGCCTGGCCCGTCAGCACCGCGAGCTGATCGAGCGACTCGGTCACCTGCTGATCGAGCGGCGTGAGCGTTGCGCGCGTGTTCTCGACTTGCGTGGTCAGGCGTTCCACGTCCACGTCGGCCGCCGTTCCGCCTGCGCGGCGTTGTTGCGTCAACGTGAGCATCTGCTGTTCGAGATCGGCGCTTTGCTGCGCCAATTGCAGGCGATGCTGTTCATCGCGTAAATCGATGTACGCCTGGGCCACTTCGGCGGCGAGCGAAACCTGGGTATCGGCGAGATCGGCGTCCACGGCATCCGCTTCCGCCGACGCCGCCTCCACCGCGCGTCGCGTGCCGCCGAACAGGTCGATTTCCCACGATGCATCGAAGCCCGCGGTGTAAAGCGACAGCGGACCACGGCCGGAAGATCCGGACGAACCATCTTGCGACGACGTGAGCGAACTCACATCGGGCGAACGCGTGCGCAGCGCGGCGGCATCGAAGGAAGCAGTCGGCATGCCGTTCGCCTTCGAATGTTGCAACTGGGCGCGCGCTTCACGCAAGCGCGCCTGTGCGGCGTGGACGTCGGGGTTGTGTGCCAGCGCGGCGTCGATCAATGCGTTCAGTTGCGGATCGTTGAGCGCGAGCCACCATTGGCTCGGCGCGCGTGTGCTCACCATGCCGGTCGCGGGCGTACGCACGAAATCTTGAGCGTGCGCCGCGTCGGTTGCGACTTGCGGTGCGCCAGAGTAGTCGGGACCCACGGTACATGCAGCCAAGAGAGCCGCAGCGAGCAGCGTTAAAAAAACAGGAGGCGTAGAGCGAGAGAACATCGTCGATATCATTTTTGAGCCGTCAATGGCCGGCGGAGGACGACACAGGTCCGCTAGGCGTCTTCAGCAACAGCGCGAGCGGGATGCAGGCGAGGAGCGCGAGACCCAGCAGGTAGAAGGTTTCCGAATACGTGATCACGGTGGCCTGCATATGGATCTGCGCGGCGATCTGGCCGATCGCGCGCATCTTCGCGTACGCCATGTCACCGGTTTGAGCGAACCAGCTCGCGGCGCTGGATGCAACGCGATCCTGACCGATCACCGAATTGGCCGTCAGCGATTCGCGGATCATCGCGGTATGGAATGTAGTGCGCCGGTCGATGACCGTACCGATCACCGCCAGCCCCACCGAGCCGCCCAGGTTGCGGGCCATGTTATAGAGGCCGGCGGCATCGCCCGAATCCTCGCGCGAGACGGCGGCCATGGATGCCTGGTTCAGCGGCATCATGGCGAGGATCTGCGCGCAGCCGCGTATCAGTTGCGACCAGAAAAAATCGTGACCGACACTTTGCGCCGTCAGGTCGATATCCAGCATGCAGCTCCACGCAAAGAGCAAGAGCCCGACGATCACCAGCACGCGGAAGTCGAGCTTGCCGAGAATGCGCGGCAGGAACGGCATGATCAGGAACGCAGGGACGCCGGATATCAGCATGATCGCGCCCGATTGCTGCGCGTTGTACCCGGACACAATGCCGAGAAACTGCGGCAGCAGATACGACACGCCATAAAGACCTGCGCCGACCGCGAACACGATGATGATGACGCTGGCATAACGCGGGTTGCTCATCAGGCTCAGCCGCATGATGGGTTTTTTCGCGGTGAACTGCGAGATGGCGATCAGCAGGAAGCCCACCAGTGTCACGCAGGTCAGCGTGACGATCTCGCTGGACTCGAACCAGCGCTCGCGCTGTCCTTCCTCCAGCACCACGGTCAGCGAACTCAGGCCGATCGTCAGTCCGACAATGCCGATCCAGTCAGCCTTGAGAAAGGTACCCCAGTTCGGCTTGTCGGACGGCAGCCCGACAATCAGCAACGTGATCAGCGCAATACACACGGGCAGGTTGATGAAGAAGCACCACGACCAGCTAATGTTTTCTGCAAGCCAGCCGCCGACCACGGGGCCGAGCAAGGGCCCGAGCAGCACGATCAGTCCGAACATGGTCATGCCGACAGGCATCTGCGAGCGTGGCAGGCGCGTGCGGATGATGGTCTGCGCAGTCGGGATCATTGCACCGCCGGCGAAGCCTTGGCCTATGCGTCCGGCGATCATCATGGGCAGGCTGTGGGACCAGCCGCACATCATCGAGAACATGATGAACAGGGTTGCGTTGGCGAGCAGGAAGTTGCGCAGGCCGAACACGCGCGTGAGCCATGCGGCGAGTGGGATCATCACGATCTCGGACATCAGGTAGCCCGTCGAGATCCACGTGCCTTCCGTGCCGGTTGCGCCGATCTCGCCCTGGATCTGCGGCAGCGCCGAGTTCGTGATGGAAATATCCAGCGTCGCCATCAGCGCGCCCAGCGAGCCGGCCGCGACCGCGAGCCAGTCCGCCGCGCTCGCGCGCTCAGCCTCGGCGGCCGGCGCTCCAGGCGCCGT
The DNA here is from genome assembly GCF_001577465.1 of Burkholderia sp. PAMC 28687. Lineage (NCBI taxonomy): Bacteria > Pseudomonadati > Pseudomonadota > Betaproteobacteria > Burkholderiales > Burkholderiaceae > Burkholderia > Burkholderia sp. PAMC 28687. The sequence continues at coordinate 169,007 of NZ_CP014506.1, read as the reverse complement.
GCTCTTTGCTTCAGCCATGATCGTTCTCGGCTTCGATGCGCTTGTCGCCTTCGCGCGAAGAACGGGTATCGACATCTGCTGTCACCGATAACCCCGGCAGCAGCACGCTGCGCGTTTCCGGCCCGGTATTGATGCGGATGCGCACCGGCACGCGCTGGACGATCTTCGTGAAGTTGCCGGTCGCGTTTTCCGGGGGCAGCAGCGCGAATTGCGCGCCCGTGCCCGGCGCAAAGCTGTCGACCACGCCGTGCAGGTCGGTTCCGGAGAGCGCATCCACGTGCAGCGTCACCGGCTGGCCGATACGCATATGGCCAACCTGCGTTTCCTTGAAGTTCGCGACCAGGTAGGTGCTCTGGACGGGGACCACGCTCATCATCCGCGTGCCGGGCTGCACGTATTGACCGACCCGCACCGAACGATCGCCGACCTTGCCGGGCAAGGCGCTGCGCACGATGGTGTCCTGCATGTCGAGCTGCGACTGCTTCGCGCTGGCTTGCGCGGCTTCGAGCTGGGCGCGGGCCTGCGCGATTTGCGCCGTCGTGGAAGCGATCTGCGTTTCGGCCGATTTCACCGCGGCCGTATTCGCCGCAAGGGTTGCGTTCGCCTGATCGCGGGTGTTCGTAAGCTGGGCGAGACGCTCGCGGGTTTCCGCGCCCGTGGCGGTGAGCGGCGCATAGCGCTGGACTTCATCGCGTGCGTGCTGGGCGCTGAAACGCGCGACCTGTTCCTGCGCCTTTGCCTGATCGATATTCGCGTGCTGCTGCAGGATATCCGCCTGCGCCTTCTGGATGTCCGCCGTGCGCGCCGCGATGGTCGCTTCCGCCTGCTCGAGCGACGCCTGATACTGGCGCGTATCGAGCCGCACGAGCGGGTCGCCGGCCTTGACGGTCGCGTTGTCGCCCACGTACACGTCGGTTACGTAACCGCTCACTTTCGGCGCAACGGTGACGCTGTCGGCCTGGAGATACGCGTCGTCCGTGCTTTCAATGAAGCGCCCGACCGTCCACCAGCGCGCGAGCCAGATTCCGCCCACGACAATGACCACGAGCCCGAGGCCCATCAGGATCAGGCGGCGTCGGGAACGGGGAGCTTGAGCGGCGGAGTCTTGCGGCAGGCGATCCTGCGGAGGTGATCCGGCGGTTGTTGACATCGTTTTATAAAATCCAATTTATTCCAATCGGAAGAATTATTCCAGTTGGAAGAATTGTGTCAAGTGATATATTTTGCACCTGGACGTTGGGAGGCTGGAATGAGCGACACAAAAAGGCTGCGCCGTCCGTCAGAAGGCGGTTACGTACGTGGAGACGAAACACGGCTGCGAATTATTGTGGCGGCGATCGAATCTTTTGGAGAACACGGGTTCGATGGCGCATCGACGCGCGAGATCGCTGCCCGCGCGGGCGTCAATGCCCCGGCGCTGCAGTACTACTTCGAGAACAAAGAGGGTGTGTATCGCGCGTGTGCGGAATACATGGCCGACGAAGCCGCGGTCAATTTCGAGCCGGTCGTGGCGCATGCCAATCAGGTGCTGGAAAACAACGCCGCCGTGCCGCTGCTGATCGATGCTTTCATTCGCATTCAGGAAGCCATCGCCGACCGGATGTTCGCGAAAGGTTGCGGGACGACAAATCACCGGCTGTTTTTCGCGCGGGAACAGGTGGGCCACGAGCCTTCCATTGCAACCGAGATCCTGACGCGCCGTGTACGCCAGCCATTGAACGATGTCACCTCGCGGCTGATGGCGCGCATCACGGGCACCACAGCCGACGACCCCGTGACCCTGATCCGCATGATCAGCCTGAACGGTCAGTTGCTGATGTTCCACGTTGCGCCGCGTACGTCGCTCGGGCTGCTCGGCTGGACGGAAATCGATGCCGAGAAGGGCGAATTCCTGAAGCGGATCGTGCGCGAGCAGACCCGCACGCTGCTCGAGAAATGGGCGCGCGAGACGGCGGCGAGTGAACGCAAGGGTGCATTGAAACTTGCCGCCAGGCCGGCCGCGCGAAAGCGGTCCGCGACGGCTGGCGCCACGAAGAAAGCCGGCAAGCGGGCATAAGTTCGGCCCGAAAAAAAAGCCGGACGCGCGAGCGTCCGGCCTCCAAATGTCTTGAGCTCACGCAGTCACGTCAATTCACGTCCGCCGGTTTCATCGAGCTTGGACACTGCAATCAGCGAGATCACCACGCAGATGATCATGTACCACGCCGGCGCCATCGTGTTGCCAGTGATCTTGATCAGCCACGCGACCACAAGCTGCGCACTGCCGCCGAAGAGAGAAACCGCCACTGCGTAAGCGCTCGCCAGATAGCCCGCGCGCAAATGCTTGGGGAAGTTTTCCGGCATCAGCGAATAGGCGGGGGCCGAACCCATCGTGTAGAACAGCATCAGCAACACGATCAGACCCATCACCACAGGCAGGGATGGATACTGGTTCATCAGCCAGAAGCACGGATACAGCAACACGATCAACGCAATCCGTCCAGCCAGGATCAGTGGTTTGCGGCGCTGCATCTTGTCCGATAACGCGCCCCATACCGGGCACAACGCCAATGACGCGACCGCGGCGCATATTGAAACCAGCATGGACAGCTTGGCCGGCACCTTGAGGTACTGGATCATGTACGTGGGAATGTAGTACATGAGAACGTAGGTGGCGACCGTCATGCCCATGATCGCGAACACGGTCAGGATCCACTTGCGGACCATCCCGGGTTCGAAACCGGACGCATGCGCCCTGGCTGGTTTCGGCGGCTCTTCCACAATATGCCGGCGCAGATAAACACCTACGGGCATGATCGCCGTGCCGATCAGGAACGGCACGCGCCATCCCCAGTCGAGCAGTTGCTCGGGGCTCAACTGATACGTGAGCAATGCTGCGATACCGGAACCCATCAGCGCCGCAGCGCCCTGACTGGCGAGTTGCCAGCTTGCACGAAAGCCGCGACCCTTGGCCGATCCTGTTTCCAGTAGCGTGGCTGTCGCCGCACCGAATTCGCCGCCTTGCGCGAAGCCTTGCAGCAAGCGCGCGAAGATGATCAGCGCGGGTGCCGCCAGGCCGATGCTCGCGTATGTGGGTGCAAGGCCGATCATCGCGGAGCCGAGTGCCATCAGGAAGATGGTCAGCGTAAGGGCGGCGCGTCGGCCGCGTTTATCGGCGTAATGTCCGAGCACGAAACCGCCGACCGGACGCGCGACGAAACCAATCGCGAACGCGGACAACGCAAGCAAGGTCGACACCACCGGATCGTGCGCCGGGAAAAACAGCTTGGCGATAGTCAGCGCGAAAAAGCTGTAGACGGTGAAGTCGAAGAACTCGAGCAGGTTGCCAATGATCGCCGCAATGACGATCTTGCCTTGCGACACGGCTTTGGCAGGTTGGACTGTTGTGGTCGCCATGGGAATCCGTAGATGGTTTTTATCGCGCGAGGAAGCGCTCGACCAGACGCGTCCAGTACGCGGCGCCAACGGTCAGGTTGTCATCGTTGAAATCATAGGACGCGTTGTGAAGCATCGGCGCGCCTTCACCGTTGCCAAGACGCAGGAAACAGCCCGGCTTCTGCTGCAGGTAATAAGCGAAGTCCTCGCTGCCGGCGATGGGGCCGAAGTTATCGACCACACGATCTTCTCCAACCAGTTCACGCGCCACTTCGAGCGCCAGTCGGGTCTCCGCTTCGCTGTTGATCACGACCGGATACCCCGGCACGTAGTCGATATCGATCTTCGCGCCGTAGCCGCTCGCATGGGCTTCGGCAAGCGCGCGAATGCGGGTTTCGAGCTGCTTGCGAACGGTGGTGTCGAAGGAACGGACGCTGAGCTGCAGCCGCGCCGATTCGGGAATCACGTTTGCCGCGTGTCCCGCATTGAATGCGCCGACCGTGACGACGGCCGTCTGCATGGGGTCGATACTGCGCGCGACCACCGTCTGCAACGCCATTACCAGAGCCGAGCCGATCACGACCGGATCGATCGACAGATGCGGGCGTGCAGCGTGACCGCCGCGGCCATGCACGGTGATGTTGACCGTGTCCGATGCCGCCATGAACGGTCCGCTGCGGAACATGAATGTGCCGGTCGGATAACCCGGATGATTGTGCAGCCCGAAGATCGCTTCGCAGGGGAACCGCTCGAAGAGACCATCTTCGATCATGCGTTTCGCACCGCTGTCCGCGCCGATTTCTTCGGCCGGTTGGAACACGAGATGCACGGTGCCGTCGAAAGCACGTGAACGAGCGAGATGGCGCGCGGCGCCGAGGACATGGTGGTGTGGCCGTCGTGACCGCAGGCGTGCATCAAGCCTGCGTTGCCGCTTGCATAGGGCAGACCGGTTTCTTCGGCGATAGGCAATGCGTCCATATCGGCACGAACGGCGACGGCGCGCGTCCCGGTGCCTGCCGTAAGCGACGCCACCATGCCCGTTCCACCCAGGCCGCGCGTGACCTTGTAGCCCCACGTTTCCAGCTTCTGCGCCACGAAGTCAGAGGTCTGGAATTCCTTGTACGCGAGCTCCGGATTCTTGTGAAGGTGATGACGGATGACGCTGAGTTCATCGCGCAGATCGCTCGTGTCTTCGAGTAAGCAGAAACCCTTGGTATTTTCCATGATCGATGGTGCCTGTATTTGGGGAAACGGAATCGGCCAGTATTCCGGTGCAAAATCACTCAAACAATGACGTTCCTTCGCCGATAATGTTGACCTGAATGTCAACATTCAAAGCACATGACGATCGATATCTCTTCCTCGCGCGAATCCGTTTTGAGTGCCCGAAGCCTGCGTTATCTGCATGAAGTCGAGTCGCACGGCGGCGTGCGAGCGGCGGCTGACGCGCTCGGTATCAATCCGTCGGTGATCAGCCGGCAAGTCGGGCAGCTCGAACGGGATTACGGCGTCGTCCTGCTTGAGCGAAGCGGGCGGCGCGCGGTGCTGACCGAAATTGGCATGAGCCTCGTCGAACATTTTCGCGAGAGCAAGCGGCGCGATGCCGACATGCTCGCTCAACTCGAAGACTTCAAGAGCCTGCGGCGCGGGAGGCTGGGGATTGGCGTGGGCGAGGGGCGTATCGAAAATCTGCTGGCTACCGTCATGGAGGGGTTCAGCTTGCAGTTTCCTGACATCGTGGTGGAATTCCGCAGTGGAGCGACCTCCGAGATCATTGCCATGGTGCGCAACGACGACGTGGATCTCGGCCTGTGCGCGGGCGGCAAAAGTGATCCCGCGATTCGTGCGCGGATCTTTCGCGCGGCGCCGTTTTGCGCGATGGTCAGTCCGCGTCATGCACTTGCCGGCGAGCGTCGGATCCGCTTCGAGCAGTTGCGCGATCAGCGGTTGATTTTCATGCCGGAGCGGTTCGGCGTGCAGCAGTACCTGGACGCCATCATAAGCGCAGAGCGGCTGACGGTGACGCCGTCGTACAGATGCGACCTGTTTTCCGCAGCTCAGGCAATCGCGGCGGCGGGGCTGGGCGTGGCTTTCATGTCCACCGATGCCGCGCGTCAGTATCTTGACGCCGGACGTCTGGTAGCACTTGAAATCGAGCATCCGATAGCGCGCGAATTCAGCAGCCAGGTGATACGCCGCGTGGGGCGGCGTTTGTCGCCAGCGGCCGAGTTTTTATGGCGGCAACTCGTGGAAGCGATGCAGCGCAGATGGGCGGCCTCGGGAAGAGGAGCCAGCGCGGGTTAGCCGACCCGATGCGCCTGCTTCAGGCAGAAGCAAGCGCAGGCATCGCCACCGGGCGCGCGATGGCGAGAAACGCGTTCACGGCGCTGCATGCATAGACGTCGTGACGACGCACGAACACCGTATCGACGAAAGCATCGTCGGGAGCAAGCTCATGCAGGGCGACCCGTCCTTCACGCGACGCCGCCATGACCACGCCCTTTGGCAGGAGCGTCACGCCGACGCCGGCCGCGACGCATCCGAGCATGGCATCGAGTGAACCGAATTCGAGCGGTGTGCTGACCTGCAGGCCCAGCCGTGTGAGGACGCTTTCAAGCCGCGCACGATACGAACATCCCTGCCGGAACACGATGGTCTTCACCACGCCCGTTTGCGCGAGATCCCTGACGGACCGGAACCTGCGCGCGGTGACAAGCGCCATTTCCTCGTTGAAGATGGTTTCCGTATGCAGGTCTTCGTGAGTGACAGGACCGGCGACAAACGCACCATCGAGCCGATACTGCAGGACGTCTTCCACCAGACTCGCCGTAGTGCCGGTTCGCATGACGAGTTCGACCTTCGGAAACGTTACGGTGAATTGCGCGAGCACGTTCGGCATGCGCAACGCGGCGGTGGTTTCGAGCGTACCCAGAACCAGCGGTCCGCTCGCGACGCCTTCGTCTTTCACCGCTGTCCGGGCATCGTCCAGCAGCCGCGCCATCTGCCTGGAGAAAGGCAATAACCTGCGTCCGGCCGCTGTCAGTTCCACACCTCGATGATGCCGGTGAAACAGCGTCGCGCCGAGTTCTTCTTCGAGCAATCGAATTCGCGCGGTCACGTTCGACTGCACGGTATGAAGTTCGAGCGCCGCCCGGTTCATGCTGCCGTTTCGTGCAACCGACTCGAAGATGCGCAGATCGGCGGCGTCCATGATGGCTCCAGGTATCGGAAGAAGTGATAGCAATTATCACATCAAAGCGCCGCTCGCCTGATCAAAGCTTGTTAAGCTGGACGTCACTGAATGACCAAGCAACTATCCGGGAAAGGAGCGAACATGGGCACCTGGCGTGATCGTCGGATCATCGAGCTGTTCGGCATTGAAGCACCCATTATTCTCGCTCCAATGGCCGGGCCGGGTACACCGGAACTTGCCATAGCGGTGGGTGAAGCGGGCGGCCTGGCATCGCTGCCTTGCGCGTTGTCGAGCGTGGAGCAAGCGCACGATGCGCTCACGTTGCTCCGCTCGAAAACCCGCGCGCCGGTCAACGTAAATTTCTTCTGCCATACGGCGCCGCAGGCCGATGCCGCACGCGAGCTCGCGTGGCGCGAACGGCTCGCTGAGTATTACATCGAGCATGGGATCGATCCTGAGTTCACATCTGCGGGCGCAGTCCGTCGTCCCTTCGATAACGAGTTTTGCGCGCTCGTAGAAGAATTCAAACCCGAGGTGGTGAGCTTTCATTTCGGACTCCCGGAGAAATTGCTGTTCGATCGCGTCAAGGCGACCGGCGCGAAGATCATTGCATCGGCTACGACGGTGGCGGAAGCCCGGTGGCTCGAAGCGCACGGCTGCGATGCAATCATCGCGATGGGGTTCGAGGCAGGCGGCCATCGCGGCACGTTCCTCAACCATGACATGGCGACGCAGGTCGGCACGTTCGCGCTCGTGCCGCAGATCGCTGACGCGGTATCGGTGCCGGTGATCGCAGCCGGTGGCGTCGCCGATGCACGAGGGATTGTCGCTGCACTGGCGCTGGGTGCATCGGCGGTGCAGATTGGCACGGCCTATCTGTTCTGCCCGGAAGCGAAGGTGCCGGAGCTGCATCGCGTTGCGCTGCGCGAATCCGGTGATGATTCCACCGCCGTGACCAACCTGTTCACCGGACGGCCGGCTCGTGGAATCATGAACCGCGTGATGCGGGAAATCGGGCCGTTGTCGGACGCGGCGCCGGCGTTTCCGCTTGCATCGGCTGCGCTCGCGCCGCTGAAGGCGAAAGCCGAAGCAGCGGGCAAGGGGGACTTCACGAGCCTCTGGTCAGGACAGGCGGCGCGGCTCGCGCGTGAGATGCCTGCGGGCGAACTGACGCGGGCGCTGATTGCGGAGACCCTGGCGCGTTTGCCCTGAATGCTAAGCATGCATCGCGCGTTCGAGCACCTTGAAGACGCGCGGGTCGCCGCATTGCGCGACGTTGAAGCGCAGGAACCGGCCGGCGGATTGCGCAACGCTGAATGCATTGCCGGGCGCCAGAACGACGTTTTCGACCAAAGCGCGCCGGGCCATATCCGCCGCATCGATCCCTTCGGGCAACGCACACCAGAGGAACATCCCGCCGCGTGGCTCGATCCACGGCTTGATACCCAGCGCGGACAGTTTTGCGCTTACGGGTCCCATCGAACGGGACAAACGTTCCCGCAACGCTTCCATATGCTTGCGATACGTGCCGTCCTTCAGCACGCTCAACACGAGTTCGGATGAAAGCCGCCCGCTGCCGAACGACGTCGCGATCTTCAGATCGATCAGACCTTCGATCCAGTCGTGCCGTGCCGCGATGAATCCGCAACGGACCGCCGCCGAGAGGCTCTTGGAAAAGCTGCCGATATGCACGACGCGGTCGAGGCCATCGAATGCGGCAAGGCGGGGCGACGGCTCGTGCTCGAAGTCGCCGAAGATATCGTCTTCGATGATCGTGAGGTCCGCCTGATCGGCGAGCTTCAGCAGACGATGCGCGACCACAGGCGCAAGCGTCGCGCCGGTCGGATTGTGCAGCGCCGAGTTCGTGATGTAGAGCCGCGGCCGGTGCTCCGCGAGCGCCTGAGCGAACAGTGTCATGTCGGGGCCGGAGGACGTGTACGGAACGCTGACAATCTTCGCGCGATGTGCCCGCAGCAGCGCTAGAAAGTTGAAATAACACGGGTCATCGACGAGTACCGTATCGCCCGGTTCGAGCAGGAAACGGCACAGCAGGTCGATAGCCTGCGTGCCGGATTCGGCGAGCATGATCTGGTCGGGCGCGGCGTGGATCCCGCGGTCCGCCAGGCGCCGCGCCAGCAATTGCCGAAGCGCGGGAAGCCCGAGCGACGTGCCGTAGTCGGCGAGCGTGGTCACGTCCGCACGCGCGGCGGATCGCAACGCACGGCGGATTCCGGCCTCCGGCAGCCACGACCCGGGCAGCCAGCCGCAGCCGGCTTTCAGGGTGTCGTCGGCGGCATCGAGCGACTGGCGCGATACCCAGAACGGATCGACCGCCCGGTCCAGCAGTGGACCGAGTTCGGCCAGTGAAAGCGGCGGCAAGTGGCCGGTAACGTAAAAGCCCGATCCGCGCCGCGACTGGATCACGCCCTCGGCCGCGAGCCGGTCATACGCCTCGACCACAGTGGATTTGGATACCTGCAGCGTCTCTGCCAGGCCGCGAATGGATGGCACCCGGGCGCCTGCCGAAAGTGTGCGATTCGAGATTCGCTGCTGGACGGCCTGCATCACGCGCTCAACCAGCGTTCCGCTTTCGGCCTGCAGTGTGTCTTCCATGTGTACTGGTTTCCGACCAAGACAGTTTTGCAGAACTGTAGTGCACTGTCTCTGGAAAAGCCATGCATCCCCAACCGATACTTCGAGCTTGAATCCAGAGGTAAGAGAATGAGTGAGACAGACAAGGCAGCGAGCGGGTGGATGAACGGTTTTCTCGGGATGCTGATTTTCAGCGGGTCGCTTCCCGCTACGCGTCTTGCGGTCGCGAGTTTCGACCCGGTCTTCCTGACCGTGGCGCGTGCGTGCATTGCGGGTGCGCTCGGCCTCGTGCTGTTGCTGGTGTTCCGTGAAAAACGCCCCGAACGCAGTGACCTGATACCGCTTGCCGTGGTCGCGTTCGGCGTGGTCATCGGCTTTCCGTTGCTGACGGCGCTCGCGCTCAAGCACATCACGGCGGCACATTCGGTGGTTTTCGTGGCGGTGTTGCCGCTCACGACCGCGATCTTCGGCGTGCTGCGCGGCGGCGAGCGTCCGCGTCCCGCGTTCTGGCTTTTTTCCGGGCTTGGCGCGGTACTCGTCGCAGGATTCGCGCTGCTGCAGGGCGGCGGCGCAGCTTCTATCGGCGATGTATTGATGATCGGCGCGGTGATCGTCTGCGGTCTGGGTTATGCGGAAGGCGCGCGGCTCTCGCGCAAGCTCGGCGGCTGGCAGGTGATCTCGTGGGCGCTGGTGATGTCCCTGCCCGTCATGGTTCCGGCGGCGCTCGCGACCTTGCCGGCTTCCTGGGACGGGATCGGCGAACCGGCATGGATGGGACTCGCCTACGTATCCCTGTTCAGCATGCTGATCGGCTTCGTGTTCTGGTATCGCGGGCTGGCTCAGGGCGGCATTGCCGCTGTCGGGCAATTGCAGTTGCTTCAGCCCTTTTTCGGGCTGGTGCTCGCGGCGACCCTGCTTCACGAACCGGTTGGCTGGTCGATGGTCGCCGTCGCCACGGCCGTCGTGCTTTGCGTGGTCGGTGCGAAGCGGTTCGCGCGGCCGGTGGTGGTGCTGGCGGCGCGTTGAACGTCAGCGGATATCGACAACGAGTTTTCCGTTGGCGGTGCCGTCGGTCATCGACTGGTAGGCGAGTTCGGCGCTGTCCAGGTCGAAGGCGCGCGGATCCAGTTTTGGGACGAGCTTTCCTTCTTCAGCAAGTGCGGTCGCGACCTTCAGGATCTCGCCGTGATGTTCGCGGTGCTTGCCCGTCAAAAGCGGTGCAAGCGTGAATACGCCGGAATAGGTCGCCTCGCGAAACGACAGGGGGGCGAGCGAATGCGTGCCCCAGCCGAGCGCGCTGACCACGTGCCCGAATTGCTTGACCGCTGCAAACGACGCATCGAGCGTGGCGCCGCCGACGGTATCCGCGACCACGTCGAATCCCTCTGCGTTCGTGTGCGCTTTCACGTACTGCTCGACGGAAAACGTCCGGTAATCGATGCCCGTGGCCCCATACTGTTGCATCAGCGCCACGTCCGCCTCGCTGACCGTGGCGAAAACCTGAGCGCCCAACGCCCGCGCAAGCTGAACCGAAACGTGCCCGACGCCGCCACCACCGCCTTGCACCAGCACGGTTTGACCGGCTTGCACATGCGCTCTGTCGACGATTCCCTGATACGACGTGATGAAGCTTAGCGGCAGTGCGGCTGCTTGTTTCATGGACAGATTCGCTGGTTTCAGCGCAATCAGCCGCGCATCGACGGCGGCGAACTGGGCGAGCGAGCCCTGGATTCCCGCGACACCGCCGGTCATTCCATAAACTTCATCGCCGGGCTTGAACTGCGACACGCCTGCGCCGACAGCTTCGATTACACCAGCCATATCGATACCCAGGACAAGCGGCAGCGGGTGCTTTGCGTGAGCGGCGCTGCCGGCACGGATCTTCGTATCGAGCGGGTTGAGCCCCGCGGCCTTGATGCGCACCAGCACTTCACCCGCTTGCGGGACGGGCTGGGGAAGCACCGTGCGTTCGAGCGGTCCGTTATAGCGCTGCAGAATCAGAACTTGCATGTCCATGATGTTTCTCTCCGAGGCGAATGAATTTGCTTGATTCATGTTCGTCCATGCGGGAAAGTACGGCAATCGACGTTACTGCACGCCGGCTAAACATTTTTGCATGAGGAAGAATGGACTGGAGCGACGTACGGATCTTCCTCGCGATTGCGCGCACCGGCACGCTCAGCGCGGCGGCGAGGCAGGCGGGGCAGACACAGCCGACCATGGGACGGCGGATTCGCGCACTCGAGGAAGCAACGGGGCAGACTTTGTTCCAGCGCACTGCCGACGGTTTCATCCTTACCGACGAAGGCTCTGCCGTGCTCGCGCACGCGGAGCGAATGGAGGAGGACGCGCTCGCGTTCGAGCGCTCGCTCGCCGGCAAGGAGACGCATCTCACAGGCGTGTTGCGGGTATCGTCGTCGGACTGGTTCGGCGTTCACGTCCTGACGCCGGTGTTCGCCGAGTTCCTGCGGGCGCATCCGAGGGTCAGCATTGAACTCGTCACGGATTCCCGCCGCTTGAGTCTTGCGCGACGTGATGCCGACCTGTTATTGCGCATCACGCCGTTCGAAGAGGCGGACGTCATCCAGCGAAAATTCATGCACGTGGACTACGCGCTCTACGGTCCCGCCGATGCACCCCCACCCCGCGCCGGCGATGGTAAGGGCTACGGACTTGTCACCATGGACAGCGCGTTCGGTACGCTGCCCGACGTCAACTGGATACGACGCATATTGCCGCACGCCCACGTGGCGTTCGGCAGCAATAATCGCGATGCGCAGGCGAAGATGTGCGCGCAGGGCGCGGGGCTTGCTGTCCTGCCATGTCCGCTCGGCGACACCATGCCGGGCATTCAGCGGATCGACCTGGGTGAAGCGCCGCCCGGACGCGACGTATGGTTTGGCTATCACCGCGACCTGCGCCGTCTCGCAAGATTGCGGGCATTGCTTGATTTGATTATCGAAAAGCTGGCAAATCTCTAAGTGCGACGGTGAACATTGATTATCCAAAACATTGAAATAAGTCCTTAGTCTCGGGGCTTTATCGAAACCTTTCAGCGTCGCGACAACAAAAGGGGATTATCACGAAGGCGGTTCTTATGCTTTAATAGCGTCAATGCGACGCCATCCCGCGCGCCGCCGACTAAAATGCGTACACTTGACCCCGCTGCAACGAAGAGGCGCAAAGCCGTCCCGCGGCTTCCCAGACTTCTTCTTCTGCCGGCATTTCCTGGCACGCGCCTGATCAAGAGTTTGCTGCCGAATTGGGGCGGGAATACTCAGGTCAAAGCTGACCTTCCGGTTTTAACCGGGTCGCATTGAAATATCGCAGCGGAACAGTCCTGCAATCCTCGACATGGTTTCGCACTGGCATATCCGGTGCTGCGCCCGAGAACATCAAAGTGCTTTTGAACAACAATTTTTATAATGCAAAGTGAAATGCCCACCCTCAAAGAACTGCTTGCGCAGCGCGAAGCGCTGCAGGATCAATTGGAAGTAGCGCGGCAACGTCAGGCTGAAATCGTCCTCGCGGAGATAGTCGCGAAAATGGGCGAATACAAGATTTCGCTGTCCGAGTTGATGGGACACAGCGTTCTGGCAAAGGCGCCCGTTGCAACCGTCACTGCCCCTAAATACCGCGACACAACGACCGGCGCCACATGGTCAGGGCGAGGACGCGCGCCACACTGGATCGCCGATAAGAATCGTGCCGATTTCCTGGTGGGTGCTTAAGCAGGTTTTTGGTTGCGGGTATGAACGCTTTGCTCGTTTCTACTGTGAGCAAAGGGTTGCCGCCTCTATAAGTGACGCATGCAACGCAGTGTCACGAAGCAGTCCTTCAACGCTGCGATTCTGGTCATGCGCATAGGCTTCAAGGCACCGCGCGGTATTCACGCGGGCGCTTGGCACTGCCATCCTGATTCCAGCGAGCAACAACGCCACGCCGATGATCGCAATGGTGGCGCCAAGCCATGTTATCGATGAATGGATCCTCTTCATGCCAGCCATGCGGTGCGAATCATGGTTCACTTTTTTTCCTGTTAATGGTTAGCAAGACAACTATTGACGACCAAAAAATTGGCGGAGGTCATGCCAGCGCTTTTCTCACTTCGTGCATCGATGTGACGGCGGATTCGAATAATTCCGGACCGATCTTTCCGCGCAAGGTTCTGGCAATTCGCGCGCTGGCGTTGTTGATCGGGCGGTCGAGCGCACGGCCTGCCGCGGTCACACTTACTGTCCACTCGCGGCCATCGGTCTTCGCCTGACTGCGCTCGACCAATTGTTTTTCGCACAGGCTGTCGATAAGCCGCGTGGCAGTCGGCCTCGCTATTCCAAGAATGTCCGCCACCTGGCTGCTGAGGCAGTCGGGCGTGGCGAGGACAACCCGAAGCACGAATCCTTGTGGCGGCGTGAGGCTGAATTCAGCGTACACGGCGGTCCACTCGCGTTCCACGAGGCGCGCAAGTGCAGCGGAGTTGAAGTAGAGGCAGTGATCGAACATGGAGGCATTAAAGCACAGGATAGTTAGCAAAACAACTATTTGCCTGGACCGGTTCGGTCGTCATTACGCGGACCTGCGGATGCTGTGCGGATGAACGGAGGTTATCGGCCGTTTTCGTTGCGCTTGCTCCATCCGAATGCGTGGATGGTGTTTATCGGCGTCAAGCTGCAGATCGACGCACAAAGTTGTCCGGGCATCGGCAAGTCGAACACGTACCATGCTCCGTTTGCGGCGAGGTCGTCGGCGCTGTCGGGATTATCAGTAGCCGAACGATGACCCGCCGCGCTCAGCAAGCTGTTGTCTCGCGCACGCTGTCTGCCGAAGGGCAGGGGGCTGGCGGTATCGGACAAAGGAGCGTCCGAGCCCGATCCGAACGATGGCAGCGATGTCCCGAGCCCTACCTGCGCTGCACTGATGGCAAGCATGATCCATACGCCCGCATAGCCTATATCCGCGCACAGGACAGTATTGATTCCGGTCGCCTGGGCGAGCAAACGGCCTTTTGCATCGTCCCGAAGATCGACCGCGCTCGGCTCGCAGCCGAACAAGCGCGCGACAGCCAGCCTAAGCACTGCGCGGCTCGATATATAGCGGTATCGCAATGCGGGACTCGGCAGCAACGCGGCGCGGCGCGTCTCGTCTTGCGTGAGCCACGTTGCTGCATCGTGCGCGCTGATGCGCTGCCATTGGCTTCGGAAACGGAATACGAAGACTTCGCCTTTCGGCGGAACGCGCGGTTCCATCGACAGGGTTTCGTTCATGCGCAATGGCATGAACTGCGGCGGCGGACCGTGATCGACGCGCTTCACAGGCTGGACATCACGGGGCCGGTCCGCGCGCGAAATGTCAGTCAGAGCAGGGCTTGCCATAGTCAGTCCGTGCTCTGGACGCTCGCCTCGAACCACTCGGTGACGTAGGCGTCGCTGGAAGGGCGCGCGATGGCGCGCGTGCCTTCAGGCGGCGTGCCGACGAACAGGAAGCCAAGCAGCCGATCCGTATCAGCGAGTCCGAGCGCGCGGTGCATGCCGGGTTCGTAACTGTCTGCGCCAGTTGCCCAGAAACCGCCAAAGCCCAGCGCGTGGACGGCGTTCAGCATGTTCATGGCGGCAGCGCCGACAGCCAGCAACTGCTCGACTTCGGGCACCTTGGTTCGCGTCGTGATCGATGCCACCAGCGCAATCACCACAGGCGCCGCCAGCGCACGCCCGCCGCGGTGTTCGTGCGCCGAGCGCGGTTCGCCGGGCGAGCGCGAAGACGCGAGGTCGACCAGCACTTCGCCGAGTTTCAAACGCGCGTCGCCACGGATCAGCACAAAGCGCCACGGGCGCAAACCGCCGTGGTCGGGCGCGCGCAGGGCGGCATCGAAGATCTGCCTGAGTTGCGCGTCCTCGGGCGCCGGCTCGGTGAGCGGCCAGTGTGATTGGCGCGTCATCAATAGCTGCAACGCATCAGCGCCAGCATGGGTCATGGTTTGCATGGGAAATGTCCAAAGCTTTCCGAAGGCGTCCATGATGGCCAAAAATCACTCTAATTGCAAATGATTCTCAATACCAAAATTTTGTCACGGCAAGACCTTATACTTCCGGCTTTGGGATGACGCTGCTTTTTTCTCCTTCCGACCGATGCCCACCCTGCTCGCCAACCTTGGCCGATGGCCCTCCGATATCGCGTTATGGCGCGTTGACGTGGAGCTCGCCGACACGTCGGCCTGCGTGAACCGCGTTCTCAGCGCGGACGAACGGGAGCGGATGGCGCGTTACAAGCGGCTCGAAGATCGCGTGCGGTTCGCGGTCGCGCGATCGACTCTGCGCGCGATTCTCGGCGAGCGCGTGGCGCGCGATCCGGCGCAACTCGAATTCAGGGTAGGCGCTCACGGACGACCAGCGCTTGCGGGCTTTCCACACGTTTCCTTCAACGTGTCGCATTCGGGCGAGCGTGTCCTGATTGCTGTATCGACGCTGCGAGCGGTCGGCGTGGACATTGAAGAAGCGAATCCGGCGCTTGACTGGCGCACGCTCTTGGATGCGGTTTGCATGAACGAGGAAGCGCCAGGAATAACGGCTGTGCGCGAGTTTTATCGGTGCTGGACTGCCAAGGAAGCGTTGCTCAAGGCAACGGGCGCGGGGATTGGAATTGGCGACGGCTTGAAGTCCATCGATCTTGCGAACGGGCGCATTCCGCCGGGGTTCGACTTCGCGTGGCTCGATGATGTCGATGGTTACGAAGCCGCCGTCGCGTTCGGCGTCCCTGCCGATAACGGTCCGCTGTGATATGTTGAAATGTCCAGCATCCATCCACCAAGCATCTTATGTCGCTGACAATCCAGCCCACTACCGGCTCCAAAGCCGAGCAATATCAGGAACTGCTTGCGCAGGCCCGCTCGCTCCTCGCCGATGAAACCGATCGCATCGCCAATGCCGCGAATTTCTCGGCGCTCGTTTATCACACGCTGTCCGACCTGAACTGGAGCGGCTTTTATTTCTTCGATGGCGCCGAACTCGTGGTCGGTCCGTTCCAGGGGAAACCGGCTTGCGTTCGTATCGCGCTTGGCAAAGGCGTTTGCGGGACCGCCGCACAAACCCGCGAGACGCAGGTTGTGCGCGATGTCCACGAGTTCCCCGGACACATTGCGTGCGACTCGGCGTCTCAATCGGAGATCGTGGTCCCGTTGATTGCGAAGGACGGGACGCTCGTTGGTGTGTGGGACGTGGATAGTCCCATTGTGAGTCGCTTCGATGCCGACGATGCTCAAGGCATGGAAGCGCTCTGCAGCGTGTTCATGGAACTGGCCTGGGCTTGATGTATTCATAAGCGCTATTACGTCTCGAGCTCGTCGAACCGTTTCCAGCGGTACACGGCGGCCGAGATCAGCCAGCTCGCCGCAAACACGCCAACGATCACGTAGCCGATCATGCCGAAGTTGTCGTTGAGGCTGCCGACCGCATTCCAGAACCATCCGCCAAGTTGCAGCTTGTCCGCAAGCAACCCCAGGCCCTCGATACTCCCGACCAGCAG
This sequence comes from Burkholderia sp. PAMC 28687, assembly GCF_001577465.1. NCBI lineage: Bacteria > Pseudomonadati > Pseudomonadota > Betaproteobacteria > Burkholderiales > Burkholderiaceae > Burkholderia > Burkholderia sp. PAMC 28687. The sequence continues at coordinate 152,329 of NZ_CP014506.1, read as the reverse complement.
CGCGACGAGCACGGAAATCGTGGTGATGGTGATGTTGTAGTAGAGCTTGCGAATGGGCTTGACGAAGGCCCAGCCATAAGCGCCGAGCATCAGGATGCTGTCGGTGGTATCGATCAGCGTCATGCCCGCGGTGAACAGCACGGGAAACACGATGATCGACCAGATCGGCAAGCCTTGCGACGCGCCCGCGGCCGATATGCCGAGCAAGCCGACTTCGGTGGCGGTATCGAAGCCGAGGCCGAACAGGAAACCAAGCAGGTACATGTGGCGGCTTTTCGTGATCAGGCGAAACAGCGGCCTGAAGATGCGCGCAAAGAAACCGCGATTCGCGAGCAGCAAGTCGAAGTCTTCATCCACATAGGGCTCGCCGCGCCGCACGCGACGAAAGGCGCCAATTACCGCGCGCAGAATGACCAGGTTCATGATCGCGATGGCGAACAGGAAGAACGTGGAAACCAGCGTGCCAATGAGGCCGCCGATCTCCTTGAACTCCGCCATGCGTGTCTGCAGCGCCATGGCCGTTGCGGCGATCGCCACCGATGCAAGCACGACTACCGTCGAATGTCCCAGCGAGAACATCAAACCCACGGTGACAGGACGTCTGCCGTCCTGCATGAGCTTGCGCGTGACGTTGTCGATAGCCGCAATATGGTCGGCGTCCACCGCGTGACGCAAGCCGAACGAATAGGCAAGCAGGCTTGTTCCAAGCAGCAGCGGGTAGTGATGGAACGCGACGAAGGCCCAGATCCAGGCGCCGGCATTGAAGGCAATCAGTAAGGCATAAAGGCTGAAGATCTTTTGGCGCATGTGGCCTTGTTCGTCGCCGAAGACTGCCTTTATCAGTGCTCGCATTGATATTCCGTCTTTGAGTTTTGGGTGCCGGACCGAGCAAGAGACCTGGCTGATCACGATAGCGCTCGAATGATAGCGTGCCAAAATTCTCTGGCCGCATTCACCATCGCTCCGATCGGAATATTAAACCGCGTGTCACTTATGCCCGACTTAGGCCCATCCCTCGCCATCGGGGAAATGGAATCGTTCTAGCGAAGCGGCATGCATTTCGATGCTGTAGCCGGCTGAGTCCGGCGGCATGTATCGGCCATTGCGGATAACGACCGGGCTGACGAAATGCTCGTGCAGATGATCGACGTATTCGAGCACGCGATTATCCAGCGACGCCGACACGCAAACATAATCGAAGATGGAAATATGCTGGACGTACTCGCACAAACCCACGCCGCCCGCGTGCGGACACACCGGCACGCCGAACTTGGCGGCCATCAGCAACACCACGATCACTTCGTTCAGGCCGCCTAGCCGGCAACTGTCGATCTGACAAAAGTCGATGGCGCCCGCCTGCAGCAATTGCTTGAACATCACGCGGTTCTGGCAATGCTCGCCGGTGGCGACGCCGATGGGCGCAATCCGGCTACGGATCGCGGCGTGGCCGAGGATATCGTCGGGACTCGTGGGCTCTTCGATCCACCACGGGTCGAACTGCGCCAGGCGGCGCATGTTGGCGACGGCTTCGTCGACGTCCCAGACCTGGTTGGCGTCCATCATCAGTTTGCGATCGGCGCCGATTTCATCGCGAAGAATGCGCGCGCGGCGGATGTCTTCTTCTATGTTGCCGCCGACCTTCTGCTTGAAATGCGTCCATCCCTGGGACACGCCTTCGCGCGCGAGGCGGCGGATTTTTTCATCGTCGTAGCCAAGCCAGCCTGCCGACGTGGTGTACGCCGGATAGCCATCAGCCAGCATTTCCTGCTCGCGTGCGGCACGGGTCGGCGAGTGACGGCGCAATATCGCCAATGCTTCTTCGGGCGTGAGCGCGTCCGTGACGTAGCGGAAATCGAGGCAGCGCACGAGTTCTTCGGGGCTCATATCCACGAGCAGTTTCCACACGGGCTTCTGCACGGATTTCGCCCACAGGTCCCATACGGCGTTGACGACCGCGGCTGTTGCAAGGTGGATCGCGCCCTTGTCCGGACCGATCCAGCGCAACTGGCTATCCGATGTAAAACCGCGCCAGAAGTCACCCATGTTTGCGGTGACGTCCTCGAGCTTCTTGCCGATGATCAGCGGCGCAAGCGCCTTCACTGCGGCCACGCAGATCTCGTTGCCGTGTCCTATGGTGAACGTGAGGCCGTGACCATCGAGCTTCGTGGGTGAATCGGTTTCGAGGATGACGTAGGTGGCGGAATAGTCCGGCGCCGCATTCATCGCGTCCGAGCCATCGAGCGATCGCGAGGTGGGAAAGCGGATGTCCCTGACGGACAAATTCGTGATCGTGGTCATCTGAACACCTCCGTGCAATGGCAGATTCGACTCGGTAGAAACCCGGGCGCGCGCTCAGCAGGCACGCGCTCAGCAGGCGCGCGCTCAGCCGCTGCGTTTGGTTGCAGGCATGCTAGCACGGGGTACAACGTCGTTATCAAAGGCCACTACGCACTACGGGGCATCCGTGGTGCCTTGAGCGTTCAAGTCCTTCTCGCCAGCGTGATTGCCCGCTCAGGGCAAGCGGTCACGCATAAACCGCATGCGCGGCACGCGTCCTCGTTGGGCGTGTAAGCGACCTTCATTCCATGGACGCGCAGTTTGAGCTTGTTCAGCGGGCCCAGGCGCGCGTAGTCCGCTGTATCGATTTGACGGATCACGAACACGTTTTCCGGACAGACCACCGCGCAATCGGCCTTGCCTTCGCAACGTTTCAGATTCACCACCGGGACGATGACACCCGGCGCCTGCTTGCAGTTCGCCGATGACGCGAGAACGGCGCTCATACGCTGTCAGCCTCGCGGGGCTTGCGAACCCCACACCGCCGGCTCTTGAATTGCTCGCGTTCCTCGGGCGTCATCTGTTCCCAGCGCCGCCATTGGCGGCGTCCGCGCCATCCTCCGCCATGCCCCCGAAAGCCGCCGAACAGAATGCGGCTCAACACCATCAACCCCAGCGCATGCGGAAAATCGATCACCCGGGCGCCGATGAACAACGCCGGAACCACCCAGTTCCACAAGGTCATGACAAGCCACCCCAAAGCGGCGACCGCAACGAATGCCAATACCACCTTGGCCAATATCTTCAGTCCGAAACGCATTGCCTTTCTCCTCAAATATCCAGATCGTCATAAACAGGCTGCAAGCGCGTGCGCAGATGCAGCACCGCGTATCGCTTGCGAGCGAGCAGCGTGTTGATGCTCACACCGGTTTCCAGCGCCAGCTCCTTGAAGCCGCGCCCCTCCAGTTCGTGAGCGATAAAAATGTCGCGCTGATTGGCAGGAAGCTCATCGATCGCCTCCTGCAATGCCGTCAGCAGGACCGTGCGCGCATAGGACGCTTCAGGACCGCCGTCCTGCGCAGGAAGGGCGAGATCGAGCCGGTAGTCCTCATCGGCTTCGTCGTCGATTTCGCCTAACGGCTGTTCTCGCCTCTTGCGAAACCGGTCGATGATGCGATTGCGCGCCACCCGGAACAGCCACGCACTGACCTGTTCGATAGGCTCGGGCAGCCGGTACGCCCGGACGAACTCGTGCAGCACATCCTGCAGGATGTCTTCGGCGTCACTGGGATCGCGCACACGACGCCGGATAAAATTTCCGAGCTTCGAGCGCTCACGCAAGACGGTTGCGGTGATCTCGTTATCGCTTTCGATGATGATCGGGCCTGACGGCTTCGGCGGTTCCATACACCTGCTGACGATCCACACGCAGGAATATTGTGTCCGCGTGAAAAAAGCGGCCGGGCGGCCGCTTCATGAGGGAGATTAGACGTTTTGCCAGTGAACCGCGTTCAGTAAGTGCCGTCGGTGCTCACCGATACATCGCGCCACTGCTTTAATTCCGCTTGCATGGCGGCGAGTTTTGCATCGGCTGCATTGACGGCAATCGAACCTGCAATGAAGCGCAGAGGCGGCTTGGGCTCGCCCGCAAGTTTGACCATCGCATCTGCAAGTTTCACCGGATCGCCTGGCTGCTGACCGTTGCGTTGTTCGAACGACGCGCGAAGCGTGGCGCGTCGTTCGTCGTAATCCGCGATGGGTTTATCGCCGAAACGAAGCGACTCGGGCTTCAGGAAGTCAGTGCGGAACGGGCCCGGCTCAACGATGGTCACGTGCAATCCAAACGGCGCCACTTCCTTGGCCAATGATTCGGAAAAACCTTCGAGCGCAAACTTGCTCGCGCTATACAGCGAGCACAGTTCGGCGCCAAGAATGCCCGCAAGCGATGACACGTTGAAGATGCGACCCCGCCGAGCAGCGCGCATGACCGGGAGCGCCGCCCATGTGACGTTGAAGGTACCGAAGAGGTTGGTGGAGAGCTGCGCCTGCACGTCCTGCATCGTGGTCTCTTCGAAGAAACCCAGATGACCGTAGCCGGCGTTGTTCACCAGCACATCGATCGTGCCGAACTTCTTTATCGCTGCATCGACTGCGGCTTGCGCCTGGGTTGCATCGGCGACATCCAGAGTGAGACTTAGCAATTGCTCGCTGTCCTGCCCGAGGCGTGCACTGACATCCTCTCGTTTGCGGCCCGTCGCGACCACGCGGTCGCCGGCTCGCAAGGCGGCTTCTGCGATGTTTGCGCCGAGTCCACGGCTTGCGCCAGTGATGAACCAGGTTGTCTGCATGATGTGCTCCTCGATGATCGGAGTTCCATGGGAACACGCGGCGATGCTTCACCGGTAGCCCGTTCGTCGTGCGTTCTTGCTTGATCCTGCAAAGCACGCTTTCTAGCGTAAGTTTCTTCTATAGACACCTCAGAGCGGCCAAAGTGGTCCTGACCGCTTCATCCCAAGGCGTGTGCGGTTCTTCGCCAAGCACGTTCAGCAACGCTGTATTGTTCATGTGAACAGGCTCTTTCCACAAGTAGCGCATTTCGAGCAGCTCCCGGAACGTCTCCGAAAACGGCGCAATAGCGGGCAACGCCCACCACGGAAATGCGCGGACCTTGATATCCGGACGGTCGGTTGCATGCTTGATTGCATCGATCATGCGAGTGCCGTCGGCGTCCCAATGCCCGAGCATCTGGTAAGTGGCGAAGTCCGGAAGCGTCCGTTCGCGTTCAACCAGCTGCACCATTGTTCGTGCGACGTCCGGCACATACGCCCACTGATGTCCAACGCCACGGTTGCCCGGATAAAACATGCTCTGTACCGGCTTGCCTGGTTTCACCAGAGCGCTCGACAACCAGCTATTGCCCGTGCTGCCGGGCCCGAAGAAATCGCCGGCACGCACGACAAGGCTGCGCACGCCATCGGCGCTTGCGTTCTTCAAGTGCCGCTCCAGCTCGACACGGATTGCACCCTTGCGCGTGACCGGATTCTGAGGCGACGTCTCGCTTAGTAACGGGAGCGCGTCGGGTCCGTAGTTATAGACGGTGCCCGGCAAAAGAATCCGCGCGCCTGACGCCCGCGCCGCTGCGATGGTGTTGTCGATCATCGGCAGGACCAGCGCCGCCCAATTCTTGTATCCGGGCGGATTGACCGCATGAACAATAAGCTGCGCGCCGTGGGACGCCGCAACAACGTCGTCGCGGTTCATTGCATCGCCTTGTTGCCACTCGAAACGTTCGTCCCGTGCGGTCAGCTTTGCAGGCTGGCGATGCAGCGCGCGCACATGCCAGCCTTCCCCAGCGAGTTGCCGCGCCACTTCTCCGCCAATGCCACCTGTTGCGCCCAACACCAATGCGATCCGGCTTTCGCTCATCTTCGACTCCTGTTGTGTTCTTCGATCGACGACCATTCTTGCGCGAAACGTGGTTAAATGAAATTGTCGAAAATAGTGGAATGGATATACATTTTTGTATGATCGAAAATGCGTTGAGCTGGGATTTTTATCGAACGTTTCTTGAGGTGCTGCGCGAGGGCTCCTTGTCGGGCGCCGCACGGTCGCTCGGCCTGACGCAGCCTACAGTGGGCCGCCACGTGGATGCGCTCGAGACAGCGCTGGGCTATGCGCTCTTCATCCGCACGCAACAGGGTTTGAGCCCGACGCAGGAAGCGCTTGCATTACGCCCTTACGCCGAGGCGCTGGAGTCGACGAGCACGGCGTTGTTGCGCGCGGCATCGAGTCAGGGAGCTGGAGTGCGCGGCACCGTCCGCATCACGGCGAGCGACGTGATCACGGTCGAGGTCCTGCCTGCGATCATCACGGAACTGCACGCGGCCTATCCCGAGCTGACCATCGAATTGATGTCATCCAATCGTATAGAGGATCTGTTGCAGCGTGAGGCTGATATTGCAGTGCGGATGCAGCGGCCCAGCCAGGGCGTGCTGATCGCGCGCCGTATCGGCGATGTGGAGCTCGGCATGTACGCGCATAAGGACTACTTGGCGCGGCGCGGCAGGCCTGCACGAATCGATGACCTGGCTGGTCACGTGCTGATCGGCTTCGACAAGGAAACCGCTTTTATCCGCAGCATGAAAACTAAGTTACCCGACGTGCACCGCGAGTTGCTGGCATTGCGCACCGACAGCGACCTTGCGTCTCTCGCGATGCTGAGGGCGGGGTTTGGCATTGGCTATTGCCAGATCGGTCTTGCGCGAAACAATCCGGCTCTCGTGCGGCTTTTCCCAAAGCGGATATCGCTCAAGCTCGACACATGGCTCGCCATGCACGAAGACCTTCGCGATAACCCGAGTTGCAAGGTCGCGTTTGCCGCTTTGGCCACGGGACTGGAAAAGTATGTGCAAGGAGCTTAGTCAAGCTTCGCCCCTTGGCACGATTACCTGGATCCAGCGAGCACGAATGCATCGCTACGGTCGGCGAGCGGTGCTGCTGATATTTCCACTGGAAGACAGAAAATTGCTTGCGGATCAGGTTACAGTTTTCCGGCCGCTGACGGCTTCGCGCAAATTGTTAGTCAGCGACCTTGATCGGCGCTCTTTCACGCGCAACCTGGTGCCGCCAGAGAAGAATGCGCTTGCAAGGTGATTCAAACGCTTAAGGCTTTTCACTTCGCGAGAATAGGCTTGGTGGCCGGCTTCTTTGCTTTCGACTTGGGCGGTACGCGTTGCGGCAATTCGGAAAGCCGCATGAGATGACGCAGCGCCATCATTGCGCCGATTGCTTCGAGTACAGCGGCGGGTACCCACATGATGAGTCCGCCGAGACTCTGATCCAGCGTAGCAGGCACCGATGTGAATGCGCGGCCGCACAGCGTGAAAATCGGGTATAGATCGTGACTCGAAAACGTGATGATGGCGCCGACCAGAATCTGCGGCGCCATGGTGATGACGGGTGAAAGCACGCGCAGGCCCGGCCGTGTGCGGCTGGGCGGATGCGGACGATGATCGAGCAGCATCCACCAGTACAGCAGGCCGCTTATGGCGACCGACCAGTTCATGAACGCATAGATGCGCCAGTCGAGCATCGCAACGAATTGCACCGATGGAATCAGCCAGAACACAACCGAGACGACAAACGCTATTGAAATGAACGTAGGATTCAGCACGATGGCCGCAAGTAGTCGTGCGGGACGGCGATATTCCCAGCGACGCAACGCGCTGCGCCAATGCAAGGGCAGCCCGGCCCTGAGCGCACTGCCTGGATAAGACGCCATCAGAATCAACGGTGCGAGGTGATGAAGGACGAGATGCTGAAGCCTGTGCACGAAGAATTCGTGCTCGGCGTAATAGTCGAGACGCGTGTGCAGGGCAATATAGAAGAGCGCAAGGCCGATCCAGAAAGCACCCTGACGGGTACGGCTGATTCGGATGCGGCGCGACCCGCGGGCGAACAGCACGGCAGTTCCAACGAAAATTGCCACGAGCCCAACAGATGGTTCCCAGGGGACGAGCAGATCGAATAGAGACATGGCGGCTTAAACAATGTAAGGAAGCACGGGCGTGCAGGGACGCTCGTCTTGGCGAGTCGAATGTTAGCAGTTGCGCAGAGGGGGTGCTGGCGCTCGAGGCTTTAGCTCGGACGTAAGAAACTCGCTAAAAGCGCTGCGCCCGGTCAGGGGGCATACGCTAAGCGGGCAATGGACGCGTATTTCTTTTTTGATTGAGGCGCGTCGATTTGCCGCTAGTGAGAGTCACCTATGAATTGGGCGCCGGCACCACGGCCGGCGCCCAATTAAGACCGCTAATTTAGCCGACTTAAGCAGCCGAGCGCGTTGCCGAAGCAATCCGCGCCGGAAACACCGTCGACAGCACGAGCGTCACAACAATATTGACCGCAAGCGCAAGCACGCCGATATAAACCGGATACGTCGTGGCGCCTACGTGCAAAGCGTAGATAGGCTTGAGCCCTTGCATGAACACCATTGTCGTGCCAAGCCCAATCCCCGCCAGCCAGCCAATAAACAGAGCGGGTAACTTGAGCCAGCGCGTGTACAGCGAGAACACGACTGCCGGGAACGTCTGCAAGATCCATACGCCGCCAAGCAATTGCAGGTCGATGGCAAATTGCGTCGGCAGGAAGATGATGAAGACCAGTGCGCCCAGCTTGACTGCGAGCGACACCACCTTGGCATTGGTCGCCTCCTGCGCCGGCGTAATGTTCGGCTGAACCAGCGGCTTCCACAAATTGCGCGTGAACAGGTTTGCCGATCCAATCGACATGATCGCGGCAGGCACAAGCGCACTGATCGCGATCGCGGCCGCAGCGAAGCCGACGAACCACGACGGGAACAGCTTGAGGAACAACGCAGGCACCACATCGGTTGGCGAAGTGACCTTTACACCAGCCGCAATTGCCATGTAACCCAGCAGCGCAATCAGCCCGAGCAGCAGCGTGTAAGCCGGCAAGGCAATCGCGTTCTGCTTGATGGTCTTCGCGCTCTTGGAGCTGAGCACGCCGGTCAGCGTGTGCGGATACATGAAGGCTGCCATTGCAGAGCCGAACGCAAGCGAGGCATAAGCCGTGAACTGGCTTGCCTTGAGCGTAATGCCCGTCGCTCCACCCTTGGCCGTAAAGAAGTGATCGGCTGCATCGAAGACGGATGCATAGCCGCCAAGCTTGCTGGGAATGAGCCAGATCGCCGCGATCACCACGATGTAAATCATGATGTCCTTGACGAAGGCGATCATTGCAGGCGCGCGCAGGCCGCTCGCATACGTGTACACCGCAAGAATGATAAAAGCGACGACCAGCGGCGTCTCACCCGTCACGCCAAGGCTCTTGATCACCACTTGCATGCCGACGAGTTGCAACGCAATGTACGGCATCGTCGCGATGATTCCCGTCAACGCGATAGCCGCGGCAAACCATCGTCCGCCGTAGATACCCTGCACGAAGTCAGCGGCCGTAATGTGATTGTTCTTCTGGCAAACCGACCAGAGCTTGGGCATCACCGCGAACACGAACGGGTACACGATGATCGTGTAAGGCAGCGCAAAGAATCCATATGCCCCGACTGCGTAGACGAGTGCCGGGACCGCGATCACCGTGTACGCGGTATAGAAGTCGCCGCCCACGAGGAACCACGAAATGACTGCACCGAACTGGCGGCCACCGAGTCCCCATTCGTGCAATTGCGTCATGTCGCCCGCTTTCCAGCGCGCCGCGAAAAATCCCAGCACCGTGACCAGCGCAAAGAATCCCAGGAATACGAGACCGGAGGTCCAGTTGAATGTCGTCGGCATTATCGGACCCACTTGTAAATGACGTACAGGATCAGCGACGTCAGCGGCACCCATAGCAGCTGATACCAATAGAAGAAAGGAAAACCGGCGAATGACGGACGCACGTCGTTATAAAAGGGCAGCCACAATAAGGCGACGTAAGGGATCAACAGCAGCAGCCTGCCGGCTGCGCGTTTTCCGGAGGAAACGCTTTCTGAACTCATGGATATCTCCTGGAACCAGTCTCTTTTCGAACTGGAGCCGGAGTATTAGCGGAATTTCGGTTGTCGCCTTCCGTAGTAATACGTAGACGCGGCGTGTGCTCTATGGTGCAGCGCTGCGAGGCTTAACACGCAAGTGTCTTTACAAGGTCAAGGGCGGAATCACCCTACGTAATACTACGCAGGCGAAAGGTGTCTTAAGGGCGGGTCGTGCGGAGGGATGGCACAATTCGAGGCTGGACAAGGATATTCGGCCGAACAAATCCAGCGTTCCAGCGGAAAAATTCAATGCGACTCTCTTTGCACGGGATGAAGCGAAAGTGGCTGATTCTCGCTCTTCTTCCATTCATCGGAGCAATGGCTACGATTGCCATTGCCGTAGCGTTCCAGGCCAAGGCCTTGTCGAATTCGGAGCAGCGGGAGATTGCAGCGGCTTACCGAAGCAGCAAGGAAGTCGAGCTCAAGAATTACGTCGCGCTGGCGGAAAGCGCGGTTGCGCCGCTTTACAACTCAGGTCGTGACGACCCCGCTACGCGCGCTGAGGCGCTGGCAATCTTATCGAAACTCGAGTTCGGTAGCGACGGCTATTTTTTCGTCTACGACCTTCAAGGCGATTTGCTGATGCATCCACGCCTTGCGCAGCTCGTAGGCACGAACCTCTGGTCCATGCACGATCCTCATGGCGCGCTTACCATTCAATCTCTCTTGGCAAAGGCTAAAAGCGGCGGTGGGTTTGTCGAATATTTATGGGAGCGTCCGTCGACACATAAAATGGAATCAAAGCTTGGTTATGTGGTGACTTTCGAACGATGGGGATGGATGGTCGGGACGGGCATCTATCTGGACGACGTCAATATGGCGCTTTCTCAAACAGGGCGGCAGGCGTCGTCGAATATTCGCCATACGCTGTTTTTGATCGGACTGGTCGGTGCGCTGGGGATGGGGTTTATCGGCGCTTGCGGCATTGCAATGAACGTCACCGATCACCGCAGCTCGGACGCGCAGTTGAAGATCATGGCGCGTCAGGTGGTTGAATCGCAGGAGGCGGAGCGAGTCCGGTTGTCTCGTGAACTTCACGACGGCATCAGCCAGATGCTCGTATCCATCAAATTGCTGCTGGAGTCGGCGCTTGCGCTAAAACCTGCCAATGCCAGCCGGGACGATCCTAGCGGACCGCCTATTCACAACGCATTGGCGCAGACGAACCGGACGCTGGCCGAGATCCGGCAGATCTCCCACGACCTGCGTCCGGCCATGCTCGACGATTTTGGACTCGGCGCCGCCTTGCGCCAGCTTGCGCTCGAATTCAACGAGGCGGGTAACGCACCGCACACGAACGTCACAGTCGATGCCGCAAAGAGCGATGCGCATCCGCTGCCCGACGCCGTGAACACGGCGCTATTTCGTGTCGCGCAGGAGGCGCTGACGAACATCCAGCGCCATGCGCATGCGGCCAACGCACGCGTCACGCTCACTTGTGCGCCGGGGCGGGTTGTCTTGACGATCATCGATGACGGTATCGGCTTCGGTTCCGGCGCAGTGCAGTCGGACCCGCGACGAGGTATCGGCCTGCGCAACATGCGCGAACGCGTGGAGTCGCTCAACGGCTCCTTCGGAATCGAATCACGGCCGGGATGGACTGGCCTGACGGCTGCGATCCCGGTCGAATTCCCCTCAACCGTATCAAGCCACGTGAGCTCATGACAGGCACTATCGACATCTTGCTGGTGGACGATCATCAACTCGTGCGCGACGGATTGAGGCTGCGGCTGGATGCCATCGACGGCTTCCGGGTAGTCGGTGAAGCGAGCAATATGCCGGAGGCGCTGCGGGTCATGGAGCGTCTTTCGCCGCGGTTCGTGCTGACGGACCTCAGCATGAAAGGTGGCAGCGGCGTAGCGCTTACGCGCGAAATACGGCAGCGCCATCCGGCAATGCACGTGCTCGTTTTATCGATGCACAACAACGCCGAATACATGGCCGAAGCTCGAGCGGCAGGCGCAAGCGGATATGTGCTCAAGGACGCGCCGGCGACGGAGATCATCGCTGCGATCCATACTATTCTGGGCGGCGGCGCCTATTTCAACGAACAGGTGAAACAGGCTGCGGCGGTTCCGGTCAAAAGCCACGCCAAGGACCGCAGCAATTACAGGCAGATCGAAAAGCTGACGCCGCGCGAACAGGAGTTGTTGCGCGACCTCGCCAATGGCCTTTCCAACAAGCAGATCGCGGTGCTGCACGGGCTCTCGGTCAGGACGGTGGAGACGCACCGAATGTCGATCAAACGCAAGCTGGATATTGAGGGTCAGGCGGAACTGATCAAGTTTGCTGTTGAATTTTTCAGCGCTTGAGACCGGTCCCATTTTGTCGTGGCGGTGGACTTTCTTATCAGCCATCGATATATTTATCCGGATATAACGACGGAGCGTCCCAGTGGTGAATAGCGCGCAAGAGGCAGTCGGCGAGAAATTCGTTCTCGAATCCATGCGTCGCGCACGTGACAAGACATGGGAAGTGGTCGAGCGGGTCGCGTCGAAGGTCAAGCCCGGAATGCTGGAGTCGGAAGCCTTGGCCGAATGCAAGAGCGTTCTTCAGGACATGAAGATGGACCGAATCTGGCATCCCATCCTGATCCGCTTTGGCGAAAATACTCTGCGAACCTTCAAGGAGCGCTCCCAAGACGATCCGCGGCTCAAGGACGACGACATCTTTTTTATCGACCTGGGTGTGGTCTGGCAAGGCCATGAAGGCGACTCGGGCGCGACCTTCGTAGTCGGTGCGGACGCCGAAATGCACGCGTGCGCGCAGGACGCAAAGACCGTCTTCGATGAAGTCGAACACCACTGGCGCACGACCGGCGCAGGCGGCAAGGCGCTGTACGACTACGCCGCTGAACGTGCGCATGCGCTGGGATGGAAGCTGAATCTCGACATCAAGGGACATCGGGTCAGCGATTTTCCGCACGCCATTTACAAGGCGGGCAATCTCGGCGATTTCCAGCCGCACCCGAATGCGGGATTGTGGATTCTGGAGATTCAGCTCGCGCATCCGACGCGTCCATTCGGCGCTTTCTACGAGGATCTGCTCGTCTAAGCCAAGAGAGCCCGAAGGGCGCGTGAAGGATCTCGACGGACCATAGCCAACCAAGGCCAACCAAGGAAAGCGATGTTCATTCGCCAGCTCGAGTATCTCGTCACGTTGGCAAGGGAGAAGCATTTCGCGCGGGCAGCGGAGGCGTGCCACGTATCCCAGCCGGCGTTGTCATCGGCTATTCGCACTCTCGAGACGGAACTCGGTCTCGTCATTGTCGAGCGGACACGGCGGTTCGTGGGGTTCACCGAAGAAGGCGAGCGCGTGCTCGGATGGGCGAAGCAGACGCTGGCGTCGCTCCAGAACATGCGCCACGATGCCTCGGCCGCGCAGATCAAGCTCATCGGGACCCTGCGCATAGGGGCGATCCCGACCATCATTCCGGTGACCGCGCGGATGCTCGCGCCTTGCATGCGCGAGCATCCGGACATGAGGTACGAGGTCCGCTCGCTGAGTTCCGACGCCATCCTGCGTCAGCTCGACGAATATGAACTCGATGTCGGCCTGACCTATCTCGACGATCAGGTCCAGGCCGGTTTCAGCGTCCTGCCGCTCTATTTCGAGCGATATATGCTTCTGTCACCCGCAAGCGCCGGGGACAGCTGCAGCGCGCCGATACAGTCCTGGAGCGATGTCGGTGAATTGCCGCTAGGGCTGCTCAAGTCGACCATGCAGAACCGTCAAGTGATCAACGCGGCGTTCCGGCGGGGGAACGTGCAGCCCCGCGTCGTACTCGAGACTGATTCGCTGCTCTCTCTTTACGCTCACATCCAATACGCCGGCCTGTATAGCGTTTTTCCTCATAGTCTGCTTAGCGTGCTGCCTTCGGGCAACGATGTGCGTGCATCGCTCCTGCTGCCCGAATTGACGCGGGGTATTGGCCTGATTGCGCGCAGCCGCAATGCGCTGCCGCCGCTGGTTGCCGCCATGTGGCGCTCGGTGGAGCAACTCAACCTTCAGCGCGAGTTCGACGCGCTCGTACCTGCTGCCGTTCAAACGGCCTGATCACTCACGCTTAAGCCGACCCGCGTTCGCCTGCTTTGATAACAAGGGTTTATCAAGTGATCCATCCAAACGATTGGACCCGCTGCCGCGACTTGTAGACACTGAATCTCGTCGACGTACCAACCTCATGTTCGACGAGGCGGCGCTCTTCGCGAGAAGCGCCGGTGTAATTCAAATCAAAGTGGAGTGGAGACAATCATGGCCAAGGTTCTTTGCGTTTTATACGATGATCCCGTTGATGGCATGCCGAAGAAGTATGCACGGGACGATGTACCCAATATCACGAAGTACCATGACGGGCAAAGCGCGCCCACGCCGAAGGCGATTGATTTCAACCCGGGCGAATTGCTGGGCAGCGTGTCGGGCGAGCTGGGCCTGCGCAAGTTCCTGGAATCGCAAGGGCACACACTGGTTGTGACGTCGGACAAGGACGGCCCGAACTCCACGTTCGAGCGCGAACTCGAGGATGCCGAAATCGTTATCTCACAGCCGTTCTGGCCCGCGTACCTGACGGCTGAACGCATTGCAAAAGCGCCGAAGCTGAAACTTGCGCTGACCGCCGGTATCGGTTCGGATCACGTCGATTTGCAAGCTGCTATCGACCGTGGCATTACCGTTGCCGAAGTGACGTTCTGCAACAGCATCAGCGTGGCTGAGCATGTCGTAATGATGATCCTGTCGCAGGTTCGTAACTACCTGCCGTCGCATGAGTGGGTCAAGAAGGGCGGCTGGAATATTGCGGATTGCGTGTCGCGTGCGTACGACCTGGAAGGCATGAATGTGGGTACGGTCGCCGCTGGCCGCATTGGTGCAGCCGTGCTGCGCCGCCTCAAGCCGTTCGACGTGAAGCTGCATTACACGGACCGTCACCGTTTGCCGGAAGCTGTCGAGCGCGAGTTGGGCGCCACGTGGCACCCGACTGCAGAGTCCATGGCGAAGGTCTGCGATATCGTCACGATCAACTGTCCGCTGCACCCGGAAACCGAGCATCTCTTCGACGAAGCGATGATCAACAAGATGAAGCGCGGCGCCTACATCATCAACACGGCACGCGGCAAGATCGTGGATCGCGACGCTATCGTCCGTGCATTGGAAAGCGGTCAACTGGCCGGTTACGCGGGCGACGTGTGGTTCCCGCAACCGGCGCCGGCCGATCACCCGTGGCGCACCATGCCGAACCAGGGCATGACGCCGCATACGTCGGGCACGACGCTTTCCGCACAGGCGCGTTACGCAGCGGGTACACGGGAAATCCTTGAATGCTGGTTCGCCGACGAACCGATTCGCGACGAGTACCTGATCGTCGACGGCGGCCGACTCGCCGGTGTGGGCGCTCACTCGTACAGCGCAGGCAATGCAACGAAGGGCTCTGAAGAAGCTGCCCGTTACAAGAAGGCATAACGTTGCCGGCACGCCGGTCCAGACTAACCGGCGTGCCCGACCGCAAGGATGTTAGACCTATGAGCGAGCAGACTGCTAGAGCGGCGCCAGCCGTTCATCATCCAACCCACTTGAAGCAAGCACTATTCGGTTTTCTGGGCGGTACATGTGCAATAGGATTGATCGCATGGCTCGGGCATGTGACGAGCAGCCCGCTGGTGATCGCACCATTCGGTGCATCGAGCGTTCTGCTGTTTGGCGCGCCCGACAGTGCCTTCGCTCAACCGCGCAATCTCGTCATCGGGCATTTGCTTTGCACTGCAGTCGGACTTGCGATGTTCTATATGGCAGGGCCGGGGATATGGCAAATGGCGCTGGCTGTTGGCATTGCCATCGGACTCATGCAACTTGGACGTTGCGTACATCCGCCGGCGGGAGCCGATCCGCTTGTAATCATGTTGAGCGGCAATGCATCGGTGGGATTCTTCTTTGTCCCCGTACTGGCAGGTGTTTGTTTGCTTTTGGTGATCGCGCTTGTCTTCAACAACTTCGTGCGTCGTCACCGATGGCCTCAGAAGTGGTTGTAATTCAACCGATGGCGGCAGCGTTGCCCCCGCCTTTTCCCGAGTCCGTGCCAGAAATCATTCTTCGAACTTGTTTCCGTGACTGCGCAATATACGCAGCGCGCTGTCCAGATGCGCGCGTGCGCTTTCTGCATCGCCCAGGCGCATTTGCTCGTAGGCAAGCTGCGCCACCTCATGCGGAATCGGCTTGAGCGGTCGATTGCTCGCCATGGCCTTGAGTTGGACCTCAGCCGCGCGCTCGAGATAATAAAGATCGTCCCACGCTTCAGCGATGCTCGCCCCGCCCACCATCACGCCGTGATTCTTCAGAAATAGCACGTCGGCGCTGCCCATTGCCAACGCAATGCGATCGCCTTCTGATGCGTCCAGCGCGAGACCGTTGTAGTGCTCGTCCACTGCGGTACGGCCGTAAAACTTCAGTGCAGTCTGGCCCAGCCATAGAAGCGGCGGCCCTTCGAGCAAGCACAGTGCAGTCGCATTCGGCATATGGGTATGGAAGGCCGCTTTGAGACGCGGTTTTGACCGATGCAAACGCGCATGAATATAAAACGCGGTGGCTTCGGGCTTGCCTTCGCCAGCGATCACATGTCCTTCGAAATCGCAAACGAGCAGACGCGACGCCGTCACTTCCGCGAACGCATAGCCGTAGGGATTGACGAAGAACAGGTCCTCATGTCCCGGCACGACTGCCGAGAAATGGTTGCAAACGCCTTCCTCGAATCCGCGCTGGGCTGCCAGTTGAAAACATGCGGCGAGCTCGATACGCGCCTGCATGACTGCATCGGAATCCAGCCGTGCACGATTGGACGATGCGTGTAGTTCGCCAACTGAAAGCGTATGGGCCATGATGATTGCCGTGGAGTTTCAGTGCTTTGAGTATATCGAAGAGCTTAAGCGTTTTCGGTCTCGACGCGCCTAAGCGCCGACACCTTTCTCAACCAGATAATCAATCAGCACCCGCACCTTGGGCGGTAAAAACCTGTTCGGCGGATAAAGCAGCCACACCTCTCCCACGTATGCCTGTGCAGCGAAGGTCCAATCGGCAAGCACCTGTAACAGTTCGCCGCGCGCCAGCGCATCCGCAGCGGTGAACTCCGGCAAGTTCGCAATGCCAAAATCCTGCAACGCGGCGTCGAGGCGTGCGCCTGCATGGTTCGCTATATAACGCCCGTGGACTTCGACCGTTTGCGTTTCGGAACCACGCTGAAAACGCCAGCGGTTGTCATCGGTGGTCTCGCCCAGATACAGGCAATCATGCTGCGCCAGATCGCGTGGGTGCGTGAGCGTACCGCGCGCCTTCAAGTAAGCGGGCGATGCACACAACACCCAACGTACCGAACCCAGCCGCCGTCCGGCCAGACCCGGCGGGGGATGTTCCGTCAGACGGATCACCAGGTCGATATCGTCGTGAAGCGGGTCGACTTCATGATCGGCGTAAAACAACTGCAAGTCGACGTCCTCATATGCGCGCAAAAATCCCGGCACGAGAGGGTGGATCACGGTCTTTGCAAACGCAGTCGGCGCACTGAGACGCACCTTGCCTTGCGGCCGGCCGACGAGTGACCCGGCTGCATCCACGGCGCCCGATGCAGCGCTTACGATGTCGCGGCAATACCGGACGACCTGCTCGCCCGATTCCGTCACTCGCACTTTGCGCGTGGAACGTTCGAGCAGGCGCGTGGCCAACGCTTCCTCCAGGCGCTTGATCTGACGGCTTACCGTTGAAGGGGTACTGCCAAGCTGGCGCGCCGCGACCGAAAAATTTCCGCAGTCGACAACGCGCGCAAACACGGCCATGTCAGGCAGCAACGCAAACAGTTCGGTAGGGTTCATCGATGATCCGTGATTGATGCATTTGCGACATAGAGCCTGTGCGCGTCGGCCCGATTATCACCGCAAGCGCAAGGCTCGACAATACGGATTCTTTCACTGGGGGGCGCCGTGCCGAAACAAGATCGCCTGCTGTTAGGTTCCGATTTGATGCTGCTGGTGGTCGCCGTGGTGTGGGGCACGAGCTATGGCGTCGTCAAGAATGCGCTCGTGTTCTACCCCGTGCTCGGCTTGTTGACGCTGCGGTTCGGCATGACGTTCGTGGTTTTGTCGCCCGCGTTGCGTCATTTGCGTCACGCCGATGCACGCACGCTGCGCGGCTTGTTTATCGCGGGGGTCTTGTTATTGGGCATTTTTCTTTGCGAGACTTTTGGCGTGCTGCTTACCCGCGCAGCCAACGCGGCATTTCTGATCAGCCTGTGCGTAGTCATGACGCCGCTGGTCGAATGGTTTCTGCTCAAGCGCAAACCCGCTCGCATGGAATGGGGCGCGGTTGCCCTTTCTCTGTTCGGCGCATGGCTGCTGGCCGACGACGGTACATTCGTCTTCAATCCCGGCGATGCGTTGATACTCGCCGCCGCATTTCTGCGTGCGCTCAATGTATGCGTGACCAAGCGCGTGATGCGTGATTCGGTGTTGCCTGCGTTATCGGTGACAGCGGTGCAATCGGGCGTAGTTGCGGTCGGCAGCGCGGCGGTGGCGCTTCTCTTCGCACCGCGCCAGTGGCAGCATGTGCCTTCTTTCGCGGGGCACACGCCGTTCTGGATCAGCATGTTTTATCTGGTTTTGGCTTGCACGCTGTTCGCATTCTTCGCCCAGAATTACGCGATCAAGCGCAGCAGTCCCACCCGCGTCGCGTTGCTGATGGGCAGCGAACCGGCGTTCGGCGCGTTGTTCGCGTGCCTCTGGCTTGGTGAAAGAATCCCGGTAACGGCGTGGGTTGGGGGCGGGTTGATCGTCGTGGCGTCCATGCTCGCGACCGTGCGCTGGGGTAAAGCCGCAAGTGTCCAGTTGTCCGCGGGAAGCGCCTGATCACTCAGCGATGTGCCTCCAGCAACAGATTCAAAAACGCTTCCGCACTCCGGGTGAGAGGCCGCGCTTCTTCCACGATGGCGCAAAAGGGCATCGAATAGAAGGGTGATTCAGGCAGTACCGCGAACTCGTATCGCGGCGAAAGTTGCGCTGCGTAGTGCTCGGGCAACAAGCCGACATAGCGGCCGGTGGCGACCATCATGGCCACGGCTTCGAGCCCGCTGACCTCGAGGCCCTGGGTGAATCCCTGCGTTGCGAGCGCGTCCTCGACGAACGGATGAGGCCTGTAAACGAGGGGTAAAACGCGCGTATCAGAATTTGCATGAATCTCGCCGGAAGCTGCCGGCCGATAAAACACGCGATGCGTCTCCGTGAAAAGCGGGTAATGCCGAAACGCCCGGATCCGTTTATAAGCGCCGCGTATTGCGATCTGCACGCGGCGTTCCGTAAGCGCTGCGCCAAGGTCGCTGAACGTCATCACCGACAACGAAGGCCTGACGAGCGGCGCCATCGTGTGCAACTCACCAAGCGCCTCGGAGATCCGGCATCCCTCATGCGTAAGCACATGTTCGGACGTGCCAAGCAGCAACGGACCGGACAGAATTCCGCGCACGGCATCGACTTCCGGCTTGATGCGCTCCAGCGCTTCCAGCGCCTGCAACGCGACCCTCAGCGCAACTTCCCCGCCTTCGGTTAGCTGGAATCCGCCGGGACCACGTTCACACAACTTGAGACCGAGATGCGCCTCCACTTCGTTGATATGCCTGCTGATCGACGCCTTCGACATCGATAAAGCCCGCTCCGCCGCGGCGAATCCGCTCGCCTGCGCCGCCGCGCAAAACACGCGCAGCGAACGCAGGTCGCGCTCGGTCAGATCCATTTTTTTCATCGGCGCGCGGCTCAAAAGGTTTCGGTTTCCGGAACCATAACCGCGAAAAAATGGTTTTTCAAAACTTTTTTGACTGCCTACATTTCCCCCATCAATGCTTTTCAACGATCCGGGGAATCACATGAACACGCTCAACCGACGCAAATTCATCACTATCGCGGGCGGCGTCTCGCTTGCGATGGCCTTGCCCTCCCTTGCGTTCGCGGAAGGCGGAACGCTTGCGGACATTCGCAAGCGCGGCAAACTAACAGTCGGCACCGAGGCGGCTTACGAACCCTACGAGTTCGTTGAAAACGGCAAGGTAGTGGGCTATGGTCACGACATTCTGGATTACATGGCGAGCAAGCTGGGCGTCACGCTCGATCAGGTCAACCTGCCGTTCCAGGGTCTGCTGCCCGGCCTCATGACGCACAAGTTCGATTTCGTCGCGACGAGCGTTGGCATCAATCCTGAGCGCGCGAAGCGCTTTGCGTTCTCGGAGCCCGTAGGTGTCGTCGATACCGTGCTGGTCGTGCGTTCAAATGACAGCGCAATCGCCAAAGCGGAAGATATCGCAGGACATGTGGTTGGCACGCAGATGGGTTCGTCGTCGCAACCGATCGCGCAAGCCTTCGACGCACAACTGAAAACCAAAGGCGCTGGTTACGCCGATATCAAACTGTTCCAGGCCTATCCGGACGTCATGGTCGCGTTGACGAACAAGACGCTGGATGTTGGCATCATGCCGTCGAATGTCGTTGCCGTGCTGATGAAGAAGGAACCAGGACAATTCCGCGTGATCGGCAAGATTGGCGAGCCGAAGATGCTCGCGTGGGTTGCGAACCCGCAGGACCTGGAGATTCGGACTTTCATCAATACGTCGCTCGCGGAATTGACGAAGAGCGGCCAGCTGGCGCAAATGCAGAAGAAGTGGTTTGGCTACACAATGAACCTGCCAACCAGCGGCTATTTGCCCGAAGGCGCGGTCTGAGGCGCAGCGCCCCATGTTCGCTTTCATAAGCAGCCAGCTCGCCGTGCTCGCACCGTTTTTCCACGATGTCGTTGCGGGCGCGATCACGACGATTCTATCGAGCGTGGCGGCGTTCGTGCTTGGCATCGCGATCGGCGCGATGTTGCTGTTGGTGCGCCAGCACGGCGGCCGCGTGCTCGCGTGGCTCGTCATTCTCTATGTAAGCCTGATACGCGGTACGCCCGCGCTGATTCAGATGCTGGTTGCGTATTACGTGCTGCCTGCAGTGCTCGATCTGAATATCTCGCCGCTGCAGGCAGGCATTCTCGCACTTGCATTGAACACTGCGGCGTATGTCTCGGAGATCTTGCGTGGCGCATTGAACTCGCTGGGCCGAGGGCAGATCCCGGCGGCTCGTGCGCTTGGCATGCCTGCCTTTCAGGTGTGGCGATACATCGTGTTTCCGCAGCTTTTTTATCGATCGATCCCGCCGCTGACCAACGAATTCACGATGCTGCTGAAGGCGTCCTCACTCATGTCGATCATCGCGGTACACGACCTTGCGACGGTCGCACGCGACGCGACCCTGCAAACCAACTTGCCGCTGCAGGTGTTTTCCGCGACGGCCGCAGTCTACTTCGCGATTCTGTTCGTTGCGTCGTCGGCATCGCGTGGACTTGAACGCCGCGTGGCTAAGGTGTTACCCAATGTCCATTGACCTGGCTATCGTTCAATCGTCCATTCTCCCCTTGCTCAAAGGGTTGAAGGTCACCGCTCAGGTCTGCGTGCTCGGCATTCCGCTCGGCATCGTGGCAGGCACCGTTGCCGCGTATTTCCGTGCCTCGGCATGGCGCGTGTTGCGCGCAGCCGCGCTCTCGTACGTGGAGATCGTGCGCAATGTCCCGTTTCTGATACTCGTCTACCTGAGCTTCTTCGGCTTGCCGAAGCTGGGTGTATCGATGCCCGCGTTTGCGATCGGCGTAGCGGCCACGGCGTTCTACACCGGCGGGTACTTTTGCGAGATCCTGCGCGCGGCATTCGGCAGCCTCGCGCATGGACAGGTGCAGGCGGCGCGCTCGCTGGGGCTTTCGGGTCTTCAGGTGCAGCGTCATGTGGTCTTGCCGCAAATTTTTGGTTTTCTCGCACCGGCCACGACCAGTCTCACCATCATGATGTTCAAGGACTCGTCGATATTCTCCGTCATGAGCCTGACGGAGCTGACCTATCAAAGCAACCTGCTCACCGCCGATACCTTCGCGTACGTCGAAGTACTCGGCACCACCGCGCTCATCTACTGGCTGTGCAGCGTGCTGCTCGACGTGGCCGGGCAATGGTCGGAGCGATACGCAACCCGATACCGGCGCGTCTGATACTGCGCGTCCCTTGCCGTAATCAATGCCACTTAATACAGGACTCCTTATCATGACCAAGCCCCTGACTGTTCCTCCTAAGACCGGCCACAAGACGCTCCTTTATTCCGAGCTGGCGATGGACCTCGATAACCTCGACGCCGACATCGCCGTTCTCGGCATGCCCTATGGTTCGGCATATTCCGCCGCCGATTTTACCAATGACCAGACCAATGCACCTACCGCAATCCGTCAGGCAACTGACCGCGTAGTGCGTTCGCCGGGCCACTACGATTTCGATATCGATGGTCCGTTGCTGCAGGAACGCACGGACATTCGCTTTGTCGATTGCGGCGATGTGATTGCCGATCTCGCGGCGCCCGGCAGCCATTACGAGCGCGTCGAGCAAGCCGTGCGCAAGATCCTGGCTGCAGGCGCATTGCCTATCGTGATGGGCGGCGATCATGGCATCACCACGCCGGTGCTGCGCGCGTTCGACAGCCTTGGCCCGATCACGCTGGTTCATGTCGATGCCCACCTCGACTGGCGCGACGAAGTGAACGGCGTGCGCGACGGTCTCTCCAGCCCGATTCGCCGCGCTTCCGAAATGAAGCATGTCGCGAAGATCGTGCAGATCGGATTGCGTGCGCAGGGCAGCGGCCGTCCGGAGGAATTCCGCGCCGCCAAGGCTTATGGCTCGGACCTGATCACCGCTTACGAGCTTCACGACATCGGCATGGACGCCGTGCTCGCGCGCATTCCGGATGGCGGCAACTACTACCTGACCATCGACGCCGATGGCCTCGATCCTTCGGTCATGCCGGCCGTTGCAGGTCCCGCGCCCGGCGGCGTGACCTTCCTGCAAGCCCGCAAGCTCATTCACGGGCTCGTGAAGAAGGGCCGTGTGGTGGGCATGGATATCGTGGAGATTCAGCCTGAGAAAGATGTGAACCAGATCTCGTGCGTGACGGCGGGGCGGCTGATCCTGAACCTGATCGGCACCGCTATCCGCGCAGGCTATTTCGATAACCGCCGCTAGTCGTGTGCGGTTCGTCCAGGCCGGAGCGCGCTCGGCTGTTCTTGGCGCGCATCCTGACGCATTGAATTCAGTTTTTACGGGACATCATGGAACACACTCGCATTCGTCCGTTCAACACGAAGGTCACCTATCCCGAACAGTCGCTCGATAACGATCTCGCGCAAGCGGTCGCGGCGGGCAACATGATCTTCCTGCGCGGCCAGATTGGACAGGATATCGATACATACGAATCAGTCGGTATCGGCGATGCCGCAGCGCAGGCCGAAAAGGCGATGGCCAACGTCAAGATGCTGCTTGAAGAAGCCGGCAGCAAGCTCGAAGACATTTGCAAGGTGACGATCTATCTGACCGACGTGCGGTATCGCGAGGCAGTGTATCGCGTGGTCGGGCGCTGGTTGAAGGGTGTGCATGCGGTATCGACGGGACTGACCGTTACCGCGCTTGCGCGTCCTGAATGGCTGGTCGAGGTCGACGTGATCGCTGTGAAGTCATGACGCTTGCTTGAACCGGCGGCCCGGAAATGACTTTCCAGGCCGCCGGCATGCTACGCGTGCCCGACGTTATGCACGGGTGTTGCCCGGAAAACGAGGACAAGCCCGGCAAGTATCAACGCCATTCCCGCGACGCCTGCCGGTGCGAGGCGGTTGCCGAGGAAGATGTAGTCCATGATCGCCGTACAAACAGGCACGAGATAAAAGAGGCTTGTCACGTTGACGAGATTTCCCGCATGCACGAGGCGGTAGAACAGCACCTGCGCAAATACCGATATCACGATGCCTAGCCAGAACAACGGCAAGAGCAGCCCCGCACTCAGGACGATACCGGACGGCTGCAAAGGCAGGAACAACACGCATAGCACGAGGCTGACTGCGTTTTGCAAAGGCAGGATATCGAGAGGCTGCTGCTTCAGGCGTTTTTGCAGAATGGCCCCGACCGTCATGCAGCCGAGCGATGCGGATGCGAACAACAGTCCCAGCGCCGGGAAGTGTCCGATCCTTCCCGCTCCCAACACGACCAGACACAAGCCACTCAAGGCAAGTAAAAGGCCGCCCGCGCGCCGTATCGTCAATCGTCGTTCCACGAGCAACAGCGTCAACACAGGCTGAACGCCCAGGATCGTGGCGAGAATGCCGGGCGTCATTCCATGGTCAAGCGCAAGCAGATAGCAGATGGAATAACCGCCTGTGAGCAAGCCGCCGGTAAGCGCAACCTGAAGTCTCGTTCCTCGCGCGGGCAGCCATCGTCCGCGCCATACGCCCAGGGCCGCGAGGACCGCTGACGCGAGTGCGAAGCGCATGACGAGAAAGGGTAGTGCGGGAGCATGCTGGAGCCCTGTTTCCGAAACGATCGCACCGCTGCTCCAGAGCAACACGAAGAGCGCCGTCGAGCCATAGGCTGCGAAGGCTGTTTTTACGAAGACCATGATTCATTCACCTGTCGAGGGAATAGATGACCAGGGCGAACACGGTCACGCCGCCAGAGCACGCAAGGTGCAGCGGTCGAGCCGGTTGCCAGGATTCAGTGGCTGTTGATCAGCCGCAAACGAGTCCACGCGGAGGCGCTGCTGCGCCTGCGGTGACGGCGTTCGGAGGAGATGCGGGAGGTGAAGCGACAGGTGGGGAAACAGTAAAAGCAGACAGACGGGCTGTGTGCGCACGGCTGATCGTCGAGTCGAACTCGATATCAGCGGAAAGAATGTGCGCGGGCTTCGTCATGAGAGAGATGAAGGTTCGTTGAAGGTTCGTGGCTTCGTGAGCGTGAGATTACCGTTTCCGCGAAGCTTGTGCAACACACGTTCAGGTAGCGTGGCGGACCACTTGACAAGCTGGTCCGCATCACACCTTAAGCCTCGCCCAGCGGTTCGGCTGCAACGGCGCTTGCCGCGGGCCTCTCCGACGACGACTTGACGCGGCTGATCCACACCGCCGCCGCGATTACGAGCACGGTCGCGAGCCATCCATTGACGCCATACCCTTGAATGCTCCCGTCAGCACCGCTCGACAACAGCAAGCCCCCAAGCCACGCGCCGCAGCCGCTGCCAAGCGCCTGCAGCGCACTGTTCGTGCTGAGGAACGCGCCCCGGTTTGCGGGCTCTGGAACCGTCGTAAGCAACGCCTGCATGGGAACCATGCGGCCGGAAACCGTCACCATGAAGACCGGGAAAAACAGCAGCAGCAATACATACGGCAAGCTCGGTAAATGCGTGACGAAGAGGATTGGCAGAAGGGAAACGGCGACCATCACGCGGAACATGTGGCGGCTGCCGTAACGATCGGAAAGACGGCCGACAAAACGTGAAGTGAAGAACGTCGCCGCGCCGCCGCCCATATAAAGCCACGACAATTGCGCAGGCTGCACGCCGTGATTGGCGACCAGCACGGGTGATATGAACGGGATCACCAGCATCTGCGAGCCCATTACAACGAAGGTCATGGCGAACGCGCTCATGTATCGAGGGTTCGTCAAAAGCCGCCATAACGATGGCAGCACGCTTCGCAACGCAGGCTGTTGCCGTCCCAGGTGTTCGGCCAGCGTGGGTACGATTCGCATGCCGCCGAGCCATATCAGCACGGAGAGCACCGTCAGCAGGATGAATGGCGTGTACCAGCCAAAGTGCGCGCCGAGCAGAATGCCTGCCGGCACGCCCGCAACGGCGGCCAGCGAAAACGCCGTCATGATCGTTCCAGTCGCGGCGCCGCGCCTTGCCACGGGGATGACGTCGCTGACAATGGCCATCACGACCGAACCGAGCATGCCGCCGGTGATGCCCGCGAATGCACGCGCTAAAAGCAGGATAGGGAAAGTGGGCGCAAAGGCGCAAGCGAGGTTGGATAAAGCAAACAACGCATACACGGCGAGCAATAACCGGCGCCGGTCGAAGCGATCGATATACGTCGCCCCCAGCAGCCCGGAAAGTCCCGAGCACCATGAGTACGCCGAGACCGCGGTGGCAAATGCAGCGGGTGTAATCTGAAAGCTGCGCATGATCTGCGGGCCGAGCGGCATCATCACCATGAAGTCCATGATGATGGTGAACTGGGTGAGTGCGAGCAGCCACAGCAGGCGCCGCTCGCGAGTTGAATCGAGACTATACATAGCCATCCTGATTGAATTTATTCTTTTGGACGCGGCGTGTGCGATTCAAGGTCTAGTCGTCGATAGACTCATGGACCGCAACCGCGCCGCGCTTCCAGTAACTGGAGGCGCGAATGCGGGTTTTATCGATACCGCGTTCCGTGCACAAATGCTGACGCGCCGCACGAACCACGCTCGACTCAGCCGCTGCCCACACATACCCTTCGCCATCGGGCAGATACATTTCGCGCAGTGCGAGCAACAACGCACCGCCCGGAAACTCGGATTCGTTACGGTAGCGCCATTCTGCGTAGAGGTCCGCATTGGTACTGAATTCGATTTTTGCCGATGGATCCTCAACTTCGATCAGCGCTGCAACACGGGTTCCCGCAGGCAACTCTTCCAGACGGCGCGCGATGGCGGGCAGCGCGGTTTCATCGCCTATAAGAAGATGCCAGTCGAACCCCGTGGGAATGGTAAACGAACCGCGTGGGCCGCCAATGCCAAGGTACTGACCCACGTCTGCTTGTCTGGCCCAGGTCGCGGCGGGTCCTGCTTCGTGCAACGCGAATTCGATATCCAGTTCCCGGGCCTCACGATCGAAACGGCGCGGCGTGAAGTCGCGTGCGATCGGTCGCGGCTGGTCTTCGGCGAAGACGGGACCATTGGGACCGGCAGTCGGGACCACGGGTTTTTCTTCGCCGGGAGCCGGGAAGAAGACCTTGATGTGATCATCGAACGATGCAGATTCGAAGTCCTGGAGATCTTCGCCGCCCATTGTGACGCGCAGGAGATGCGGTGTTACCAGATGAACCCGCTTGACTTGAAGCAGGCGGAATTTGAGTGCATGGCGAACGCGCACGACCGCCAGATCGGGTCTGTTTTGCATACTGTCTTTCCTTCATCGTTATGTGGGTTTCAAGCCGGATCACTCGCCGCCGTGCCTTCGATTTCGGCCGTGGCGCGTACGAGAATGGCGGCGATGCGGCGCTGTTCGGCGATGGTGGCTTCGGTTCGCATCAGCAATGCGTGCTTCAGCGCACGGCGTGCCTGGATGTATTCCGGCAGCCAGGTGTTGTCGCCGTCGCCGTTTTCGTCAGAGGTTTCGCCAGCGAACGCGCGGCGCACTGAATCCATCTTGCGAGCAAAATGACTGAGTTTCGCGAACATGATGTCGACGCGTTCCCGGTTGGCCGCCAGATACTCGCGGCCAGGTTCCGCTAGCGCGTAACGCTTGCGGTTGCCTTCCAGTTCGACGGTCGCGTAACCGAGTTCTTCAAGATAGGTCAGCGCCGGATACACCATGCCCGGACTCGGCGTGTAGAAACCGTTCGACCGGACTTCGAGTGCCTTGATCAGCTCGTAGCCGTGGCGCGGCTGCTCGGCGAGCAGAGCGAGGAGCAGGAGCTGAAGGTCGTCGGACGTGAATTTGCGACCGCGCGGCATGCCGTCTTCGCCGCCACCGAAGCCGCCGGGGCCGCCGCCGAATCCACCGCGGCCGCCGAATCCATCATGACCACCGCGGCCGGATCCACCCGGGCCGTCATGACTGCCGCGGCCTCCGAAACGGTCTTCGCCGTGGTGGCGGTGATGGTGGCGGCTCATTGCGTGCCAGAGGGAATGCAGGGCTGAACGGCCGTCGAAAGCCGCCGAATCGTGTGTGTGAAAGTGATGTCGTTTCATCGAGAAACTCCGTAGGTATCGTAAAACACATCTTAAGATATATATCTTAAGATACGAAGTCAACGTGTTTTTTTGTTTTTCTGCTCGGCGAAACCATGCAATGCTTAGGTTTGGGAGCCTCATAACCTTACGAGAATTGAATAATTCTCAACGTGGATGCGCGTCGCTACTCTGGACGCTGATTTCGTCCACGAGGTTCATGTATATGGTTGGTTCCGAGTTTTTTGCCGCGAGGCGCCGCACGTTGCGCGTGCTGGGAGCCGCGCCCGCGCTCGCTGCAATCGGCGGGTTTGCATCTGGTTCAGCGAGGGCTGCGCATGCCGCGCTGTCTTCTGTCACGCTCGTCCTGGGCGATCAGGCGGGCGGCACGCGCGCACTCGCCGAGGCGGCAAGAGTGCTCGATGGCACGCCGTACGCGTTCAAATGGGCCAATTTCCAGGGCGCCGCGCCGTTGTTCGAGGCGCAGCGTGCCGGCGCGGTCGATATCGCTCCGGCGGGAGACCTGCCCGTGCTGGCGGCGGCCGTGGGCGATCCGACGCTCAAGATCGTCGCGACGCGCGTCGGTTCCGGATCGCAACTCGGCATTCTCGTGCCGGCAAATTCGAAGCTGCGCAGCGTCGCGGATCTCAAGGGCCGCACGGTGTTCGTATCGTCGGCGCGCGGCAGCATTTCGCAGTTCCAGCTTTACGGCGCGCTCGCCGAGGCGGGGCTCACGCGCAACGATGTATCGGTGAGATTCGTGTTGCCGGTCGATGCGTTCACCGCGTTTGCATCGGGGAGCATTGACGTATGGGCGACCTTCGATCCGTACTTCGGCACAGCCGTGCAGCATGGTGCGCGCGTACTGCGCGACGGCACGGGCATCAATAGTGGCTTGGGGTTTATCACGGCGTCGGGCGAGGCCGCAGCGAATCCTTTGAAGCGGCTTGCAATAGCCGATGTGCTGGAGCGGTTCCAGCGCGCGGGCGATTGGGCGATTGCCAATCCGGACGAATATGCGCGGGTGTATGCATCGCTGACCCGTCTTCCGCTCGATGCAGCCAGGACGATTACCGCACGATCCGCGCTGAAGCAGCGGTTCGTTGCGGACAACGATATCGCGGCGTTGCAGAAAGTGGCGGACAGCGCGTTTCGCGATGCGATCCTGCCGAGGCGGATCGATGTGCGGGCGATATCCGATACGCAGATTGCAAAAGCTTGAGGCAGGCAAGAGCGCGTGGACGGCGAGAGGGTCGGCCATCCACGCGGTGTTTTGTTCAATCCAGCAAGTCGGGTTCCGCTTCAACCAGCCCTTCATACAAGCTCTGGAACGAGAACAGAGCACCGCCGGGGCGTCCCACGCGCTCGTGCGTCAACGCGGCGACATCGTGTGGAATGGGTTGGGGCGTGCCGGCCGCCTCTGCGAGCAATTGTGTGTGGCACGCGTTATCGAGCGCGAGATACCACCATGCTGCCGCTTCCACGGTCGGACCGGCAGTCAGGATGCCGTGGTTCTTCAGGATCACCGCTTTGCTCGTGCCGAGTGCGTCGGCAATGCGGGCGCCTTCCCTGGTGTCGAGCACGACACCCTGGAAATCATCGAATAGTTCGTGATCCTGATAGAACGAGCACGAGTCCTGTGTCAGCGGATCGAGCTTGCGGCCAAGCGTCGACCACGCCTTGCCGTAGAGCGAATGCGTGTGGGCCGCTGCAACGATATCCGGGCGCGCTTCATGAATTGCCGCATGAATGGCAAAGGCGGCCTGATTGACGGGCCCCTTGCCAACGACGATCTCGCCTTCGCTGTTCACGAGCAGCAAGTCGGAAACGCGCATGCGTGAAAAGTGCCGGCCAAGCGGATTGACCCAGAAGTGATCGGTCCATTCGGGGTCGCGGGCGGTGATGTGGCCGGCGAGACCCTGGTCGAATCCGTATCGGGCGAACAGGCGGAATGCGCCTGCAAGACGTTCGAGCCGGTGGCGACGTTCAGCCGCGAGCGATACGGGCGGCGGGACTTCATCGAACCAGAATTTGCGGACGGGCGAGGCGTGGAGCGCAAGTTCGGGTGTGGCGGGGAGGGTGCTCATTATTGAATGTCCTTTGGCGGTCGAGCCGGGAGTCGGCTACCCGGTGGATTGCTTCAAAGGCTAACATTCGCGCATTCGAGGGTTAAATATCAAATGCAGATAACCATATCGAATGTGCATGATTGAGGGGTGCCCTAGGCGTCCAGCACCACGACCGAGTCTTCGCCTGGACCTGTCTTCGCAGGAATCGCACTGCAAATCAGTGCGTGTCCCGGTTCGACCTCTCCCTCGCAGGGCACGGGATACGCCACATCGCCGGAAAGCAGGCGTGTGGAACATGTGCCGCATACGCCCGATCTGCAATTCGATGCCACCGCCACGCCGTTTGCTTCGGCGAAGTCGAGCAGGCTTCCATCTTCGGGAGACCATTGCGCGGTCTTTTGCGATCGCATGAAAATGACCTTCGACATAAGCTCAGGATCACGGACCGGGACAATAGGTGCAACTGCTGCGGACCTTTCAGTTCGCTTGACGCTCGCGGGTCCGAACGCTTCGAAACGGATCCGGTCGTCGGCCACGTTCAGCGCGCGCAAGCCGGTGTACAGGTCTTGCATGAAAGCAGCCGGACCGCAGAGGTAGAAGTCGTAGTCGCCGAATGGCAGCACACTCCTGAGATAGTCGATATCCACGCGCTGCGCATCGCGAAGATGAATCGAGAGCTGCGGAAACGCCTGCGCTGCGGCATCAAGTTCGTCAGCGAAGGGGCGATCGATTGCCCGGCGCGCGCCGTGGATGAAATACACATGCTCGGGCTGGGCACGGTCGTTGTTCGAACGCACGCTGTTGAGCATCGCGATCATCGGTGTGATGCCAATTCCCGCCGATACAAGCACGATCGGACGCGAGCTCGTTCGATCGAGCACGAACGCGCCACCCGGCGTCTTCGTTTCCATCACGCTGCCCGCATCGACATGCTCGTGCAACCACGTCGATGCCACACCTTCACGCTTCACCGTAATCCTATAACGCTTGCCGTCATGCGCATCGGAAAGCGTATAGGTTCGGATCAGCGGCGCCGCGAGCCCGGGAATGTTCAGCCGGATCGGCAGAAACTGGCCAGGCGCAAAAGACGCGAGCGGCTCGTCATCGGTAGGCTCGAAATAAAACGACTTGATGCCGGGTGCTTCGTCGCGAACCTCGGCGACGTTCAGCGTGCGCCACGCGCTCGGCGCTTTCGTCCAGCTCCCTGTCTTCGCCAGTTGCGGCGCGTATTGCACGCCCGACCAACGCAACGGCAAAGCGCTGCGCGTGCGCCGCACTTCACGCACACGCCAGCGGATGAGGCGCTCCGCGCCCTCGAATGATTCGAGATCCTTACCTTCCCAGATCACTTCTGCATCCACGGCCAGATACAGCAGGTCGCCGCTGACGAAGTCGATCACGAGCAAACCCGCGCGCGGATCACGCATCAGATTACCGATGGTGTTGAAGAACAGGTTGCCGCTGAAGTCGGGGGTGGTGAGCGCGTGCTTGCTGTCGTTACGAATGAACCCCGGCTTGCCGCCCCGATGCGACACGTCCGCGCCACGGCCGATACCCGCATCGTCCGATGTATTCGCGCTCGCGATAAAAAACGTGTCCGCGTTGGCAATCAATTCGCGATCGGCGTCGCTCAGATGATCCGTGATGACAGGCGCCTCGTCGTCACGCGCCTGCTTGCCGAAATCAATGGGCGTCGGCGTGCGGCTTTGAATGTATTTTGCACAGTTGCCATAGCTCTGACTGACGGCCACGGTGATCGCATTTTCGTCGACGGAAGTGACCACGCCGTTCACGCGATTACGCCTGCGCGTGGCGGGCTGAATGCCGAGGCCACCCAGCAAAGCGCCCGCTTTCCACGCGCTTGCGAGAGGGTCGCCTTTCAGGCTGTGGCCCGCGATCCGCAACGTGCGTTCATCGGGCGTAGACACAAAGCCCGGTTCACCGATACGCAATGTTGCCCACGGTTGTCCCGCAGCATCGACGCCGCCCAGCACCATGAACGGCTGCTCTGCGAAGAATTGCCGATGCTGCTCGGGCATGTAGTCACGAATTCCGCGACGCGCATTGACGTCCATGCGCTCACGTACGCCCGCTAGTTCCTGCGCCGCCAGTTCGCCGGCGTGAAAGGGCGATTCAACAGCGCTCCAGCCTGCAGGCGGAGCGGCGACGAGGGTATCGGACATGGGCGTTCACCAGTTGGTGGATGGTACGGAGCAATCAGTCGGACTCGGCAAGCAAGCCGGCCTTCGAGGCAGGCATACGCAGAAAGCGCGGCAGCGCTTCGACGCGCTTCAACCACGCGCGCAGATTGGGATATGGATCGAGCGAAATGCCGCCCTCGGGCGCATGAGCGATGTACGAGTAAGCCGCAATATCCGCGATGGTCGGTGTTTGCCCCACGGCGAACGGCTTGTCACCGAACTCGGGCTCGATGATCGCGAAGAGATCTTCTGCAATGCGCATCGCCCCCGCGTGATCGCGCGGCGCGCCGAACACGGTGACGAGACGCGCGGCACAGGGTCCATACGCGATCTTGCCCGCAGCGAGCGACAACCAGCGCTGAACGGCTGCGGCACCGACGGGATCTTCAGGCAGCCACGATGCATCGCCATACTTTTGCGCAAGGTAGACGAGGATCGCATTCGAATCCGTCAGAACAATGTCGCCGTCCTCGATCACCGGCACTTCGCCGAACGGATTGAGCGCCAGATGGGCGGGCTTGCGGTTGTCACCGGCTTTCATGTTGAGTTCTATCGTCGTGAACGGCAGGTCGAGCAATGTCAGGAAAAGCTTCACGCGATGCCCGTGTCCGGACAATAACGTCGTGTGCAAGCGGATCGGCTGATCTGGTTTGGTTTTGATGGCAGAAGGCATGGTCGGGTCCTGGCGAAGTGATTGATGAGTGAGTGCTCGTAGAATAGACCGCCACGCACGATGCGAGAAGACGGATAATCATGGCAACACAATCCTTTTATAGTGGACAATCGAATGACCGACCTGAGTGGTGTGAACCTCAATCGGCTGGTGGTGTTCGCGGCGGTGGTCGAAGCTGGATCGCTGACCGCCGCGGCCGACCGCCTTGGAATTGCGAAAACCATGGTCAGCACGCACATGCAGCGGCTCGAGGCGGAAGTGGGCGCCAGCCTGCTCGTGCGAACCACGCGACGCGTGAGTGTCACGGAGGCCGGCCACGCGTTTTACGCAGCGAGCCGGCAGATCCTGAGCACAGCGGAAGACGCGATTTCGGCGCTTGCGCAAGGCTCCGGCGAATTGCGCGGCACGCTGCGCGTGGCAACGCCGATCGACTACGGGACGAACGTTATCGCGCCCATGCTCGCTGGCTTGCGCCGGACGCATCCGGAGTTGAAGGTCGAGCTGGTGTCTGCGGACAGGATGGTGGATCTGGTTGCAGAAAGCGTCGATGTCGCCATTCGCCTCGGAAGGTTAGCGGACTCGAGTTATCGCGCGGTGAAAATCGGCGGTTTCGTGAAGTGGCTGGTCGCGAGTCCCGAGTTCATCAGTACATGGGGGAAGCCGACTAAACCGGAAGCGCTGGCGAAGCTGCCGTTCGTGGCCATGTCCGCGTTGGTAAAACCATTGGTGGTATCGATTGAAAGCAGGCGAGGCGCCCGGCGTACTGTCCGCTTCAGCGCGGGCTTCTTCGCCGATACATCGCCAACGTGCCGTGCAGCGACGCTCGCGGGCGGGGGCGTTGCGTTTCTCACGGACTTCTCGATTGGCGACGATGTTGCCGAGGGACGGCTGGTGCGTTTGCTGCCGGAGTGGTCAGGGGCACCCGCGGGGATTCATGCGGTGTTTCCATCGGCGCGGCAACCGGTGCCGAAGGTGCGCGTTTTCATCGATGCGTTGAAGGCTCATCTTGCGGGCGGCGTTGACGTTGTATAGTCCGGAGCAGCGTCATCACATCACAGGAGCTTCGCCATGCCGTCCTCACCCCGTCGCGCGTTGATCGTCATAGATGTTCAAAACGAATACGTCTCCGGCAATCTGCTGATCGAATACCCGGACGTCAATGTATCGCTCGCAAACATAGGCCGTGCAATCGACGCTGCTAACCGCCATCACGTGCCCGTGGTCCTGATCCAGAACATCGCGCCTGAAACGTCGCCTTTGTTCGCGCGTGGATCGGCCGGAGCCGCACTGCACGACGTGGTGAGTTCCCGGCCGCACGCGCAGGTGATCGAGAAAGCGTTGCCGAGCGCGTTCGCCGGAACGAGTCTTGGCGACTGGTTGAAGACGCACGAAATCGATACGCTCGTAATCGCTGGCTATATGACGCAAAACTGCGATGACTCCACGGTGAAGCACGCGGTACACGCGGGTATGTCGGTCGAGTTTCTCGTCGATGCCACCGGTTCCGTGCCTTATGAGAATCGGGCGGGCTATGCAAGCGCCGAAGAGATCCATCGCGTGTTCACGGTCGTGATGCAATCGCGCTTTGCCGCAGTGCTGTCAACCGACGAATGGATTGGCGTGCTCGAAAGTGGCGCTGCGCCAGTGCGCGACAACATCTACACGTCGAACCAGAAAGCACGGGCTCGCGGCTAACGTTTATTTCTCGCTCATCCACCATTTCGCCCTGGAGAAAAAATGAGACGTTTTCTTGTAGCTGCCACTTTAAGCGTGCTCGCCACAAGCGCCTTTGCGGATGCAAATAGCGAGACCTGTCAGCAGAAACAGGACAGGATCAACCAGCAGATCGAATACGCGCAGGCGCACAACAATACTGCGCAACTAAAAGGTTTGCAGACGGCGCTGGATCAGGCCAAACAAAACTGTTCTGATGCTTCACTGGAAAAGCGGCGTCAAAGCCGGATAACGAACGCACAGGCCAAAGTCAATTCACGGGTAGCCGAACTGAAAAAGGCGCAGGACAAAGGCGACGGATCAAAGAAGATCGCTTCGCAACAGCGCAAGCTGGATCAGGCACGTGAAGAACTCAAGCAGGCTCAGGAGCCAGTTGGTCCCTGATTAAAAAGAGAGCGTCCGGCTTTTCGACGGGCGCTCTTAAGTTTTCATGAGCGTTGATAACGTCGAGACGATCTCGTCGAATAGCGGCCGGTCGTCGGTCTTTTCGCTCAGACATCTGTTTTTCAATTCGATCAGCGAAGGGTCGACAGCGTCGCATCGATCGATCAATTCTTCCAGCAGGCATCCATAAGCCCTCACTTCCAGGCGCTGCAGCGATTGAGCGTGCGGGCCTTGCGGCGAATAAAACGAAGCTGCGCCAAAGTCGCCCAGCAGCGCGCGACTCTCACCGCAATGCAGGATGTTGTGTGCGTAAAGGTCGCCGTGCATGATTCCTTTCGCATGCAAATGACATGCAGCCGATGCAATGCCATAGGCCATGTTCAACGCGGCCCATCGCGTGAAGCGGACATCGTCGGCGTACACATCGCGGGTGCAGGAATCAAGGCTTGGCGGACCCGCGAGATTACGGAACTCGGGATTGATCAGCGTCAGCACGAGTGCATCAGCACCTTGCGGATGCGCGCGTACCTTCCCAAGTACCGAAATCAGATTCCCATGCTCACCCGCATTGATGCATGCCGCCATTTCGCAATGAGGCAACCCATCGCTGGTTACAGCGCCCTTGAACAATTTGACTGCAACCGGTTGAGCAGCACCATCGTTCGTGGAATACGATGCACGATAGATCACGCCGGAAGCGCCTTCACCCAGGACATGTTCAAGCGTCAGGTCGCTCCATTCGACAGGGTTGATCGGCGTGTGAATCAGTGCGTCCGCTTCCAGCGTTTCGCTTAGCGGATTGCCTGCATAAGCGAGCCAGGACAAGCGCGGCATGGACGTGAGCCACGCAGGCAGTTCATCGAGCTGATTCGCGGCGAGCCGCAGCAGTTCGAGGCGCGAACAAGCAGCAAGCGCGGACGGCAGCGTCCGCAAGCGATTACCCGCCAGCATCAGCTTCTGAAGCTTCGTGCAGTTTCCTATCTCGGGCGGCAGCATTTCAACGTGGTTGTCGGTGAGGATCAGCCAGCGAAGAGTTGCCGGCAACGATGTACCCGCCACCCTGGCGATTTGGTTCGCCTTGAACCCGATCATGCTCAACTGCTGACACTTGCCGAGTACTTCGGGCAACTCGGTGAACCGGTTGTTCGAACAGAAGATGATGCGCAGCTTGGCAAGCCGCGGAAGATCGTCCGGAAGCGACGACAACGCATTACCGGACAAGTCGAGTGATTCGAGTGTATCGGCGAGATTGAAGATTTCGCGCGGAAACTCGGTCAGCCCACACGACATTTTCAATTGCCGTGTGCCTGCCGGCAGTCCGGCGCGTAGTTGTTCGAGCGTGGTGATCACAATGCGAGATCCGAGATTGATGCCGTTTTTGTATTGCGGGATTTTACGGGGAAACGCTTGAACGAACCGGCATCAGGAATCCGCAGCAAGAATTTCGATCACAAAGTCGATAAACGCACGCACCTTCGCCGCCGGTAAATGCCGTGACGGATACAGCGCGTAAAGCGCAAACGCCTCGCCGGTCCATTCGGGCAGCAATTGCACGAGCCGGCCTTTATCGATGAGATCCTGCACGCCACTCGCCTTCAGTCGCGCGATGCCCGCGCCCGCGAGGCATGCGCCGAGCAGCGTGCCGGCGTCGTTCAAAAGCAGACGTCCCGATGTTTTCGCCGGAACAGTCTTCCGGCCCGATTTGTATTCCCATTCCATCGGTTCGCCCGTCAGCGAATTGCGCATCTGGATGCACGCGTGATCGATCAAGTCCGCGGGCGTTTCCGGCCGGCCATGCTTCCTGATGTATGACGGCGCAGCAACGGTCACGGTGCGTGTCTCCAGCAACTTGCGGGCAACCAGTGACGACGATGGCGGTTGTCCGAAGCGAACGGCAATATCGAATCCGTCGGCAACCAGGTCGCCGAGCTGGTCACGTGTAACCAGTTCAAGCGACAGTTCGGGATAGCGCTCAAGGAATCTGGCGAGATGCACCGCAAGCATGCGTCGCGAAAAATACGCATCCACGTTCACACGCAAGCGCCCCTGCACGGCGGCGGACGCGCCAGCGGTCATGGTGACGGCGTCGCCAATGCCCGCAAGCAGCGGTCCTATCTCTTCGTAAAGCCGGCGGCCTTCGTCCGTCAGCATCACCGAACGTGTGGTCCGGTCAAGCAAGCGCACGCCTATGCTCGTCTCCAGTCGCCCGACCGCGCGGCTGACACCGGACGGCGATAAACCCAGCGCGTCTGCCGCGCGCGCAAAACTTCCGCCTTCGACAATTGCGGCAAGGACGCTGATGTTGGCAAGCGTACGTCCATCGAAGCTCATGATTTATCCGGTTTTTAATTCGTGCTGAAAGGTCACTAATGAAGTGACACGAGGGCGATTCCCTCAATGATCGCGCACCCCTATGATGCACTCAATCGCAGACTATTCAAAAGGGAGTTCACCATGTACGCAATTACTGGCATCAGCGGCAAGGTCGGAGGCGCGCTTGCTCGGACGTTGTTATCGAAGGGTCTTCCGGTCCGCGCAATCGTGCGCGACCCGGGCAAAGCGCAGCACTGGGCATCGCAAGGATGCGAAAGCGCGCTCGCCGACATGGAAGACGTGGCCGCGTTGACGGCGGCGTTCAGAGGCGCGGACGGCGTATTCATTCTGCCGCCGTCGAACTTCGATCCGTCGCCGGGCTTTCCCGAGGCGCGTGTCGTGATCGATGCCGTCAAGGCTGCGCTGGAAGCCGCTAGACCGCGCAAGGTGGTGTGTCTTTCGACTATCGGTGCGCAGGCGAGCCAGTCGAATTTGCTCACGCAGCGTTCGTTGATGGAACACACATTGAGCCAGCTTTCCATGCCTGTGACGTTCCTCAGGCCCGGCTGGTTCATGGAAAACTCGGCGTGTGACGTAGCGTCTGCGCGCGATGAAGGCATCGTGCGAAGCTTCTTGCAGCCGCTCGATAAACCCGTGGCAATGATTGCCACGGCGGACGTGGGACGCGTGGCCGCGGAGCTGCTGCAACAGGACTGGACGGGAACGCGGGTCGTGGAATTGGAAGGGCCACAGCGCGTGAGTCCGAACGACATTGCCGCGACGTTTGCAAAAATCCTCGGACGCGATGTCCGTGCTGAAGCCGTGCCGCGCGAAACATGGGGCGCGCTTTTCAGGTCGCAGGGCATGAACGATCCGATGCCGCGCATCCAGATGCTCGATGGCTTCAACGAAGGCTGGATCGAGTTCGAAGGCGCCCCGATCAAAGGCGAAGTGAAGCTGGAAACAGTCTTGCGCGAGCTTGTGCAAGCTGCGGCGGGATGATCAACTGGAAGTGGTTTCCCGCGCCATATCGATGAAAGCACGCAGTGCCGGCGACGTCCTTCGCTGGCGCGGATAATACAACATGAAGCCCGGGTAATACGGGCACCAGTCCTCCAGCACGGCAACCAGACGGCCTTGATCGATGAGATCGCCAACGATCGCTTCCATGGAGAACCCGATGCCGATGCCATCCAGCGCGGCCTGCAATGTCCGCTCGAGCGTGCTTACCGTCACGCGGCCTTTGACATCGATCTCCAACCGCGTGCCGTCCTTTTCGAATTCCCATTTATAAAGCCTGCCGCTTGGAAACCGGTGACGGATGCAATTGTGGTCGAGCAGATCGTTCGGATGATGCAGCGGCGGGCGTCCTTCCAGGTAATCCGGCGTTGCAATCGCAAGACCGCGCTGCGCCGGGCCGATCGGGACCGCGACCATGTCTTCGGGGATGGACTCCTGAAAACGGATGCCGGCATCGAAACCCAGGCCGACGATATCGGCGAGGCTGTCATCTTCGACAATCTCCAGGGCAATGTCCGGATAAGCCGTCAGAAAGCGCGCCATGAGCGGCGCGACCACCAGCCGCGCCGCCACGTGCGACATGTTGAGGCGCAGCGTGCCGGTCGGCGTCGCGCGGAAGTTGTTCATCTCCTCCAAGGCGTCGCCGAGATCGTGCAGCACCGGTTGAAGACGTTCCAGCAGACGCTGACCGGCGTCGGTCAGCGCGACGCTGCGCGTGGTGCGGTTGATCAGGTTCACGCCCAGTCTTTCTTCCAGTCCGCGAATGGCGTAGCTGATCGCCGACGTGGACAGCCCCAGTTCGGCGCCGGCCTTGCGGAAGCTGCCGTGGCGCGCGACGGCAGCGAACGCGGACAAGTGCGAGAGGTTATCGGTAAGCATTGTGCAGGATTATTCAACGATTCATGCGGAAACTCAAGCTTGCGCACCACCAGCTGAGTGCCTATTGTGCATGTACGTTCAACAAAGCCACATAAGGACACCATGTTTCAAGCCCGAGGATATGCTGTTCATAGCGCTACCACGCCGCTCGTTCCTTTCAGTTTTACGCGCCGCGATACGAGGCCGAACGACGTTCGCATAGAAATCCTGTATGCCGGTATTTGTCATTCGGACCTGCATCAGGCGCGCAACGACTGGAGCAACTCGTTATATCCGATGGTGCCGGGACACGAAATCGTGGGACGCGTGGTCGAGGTCGGCAGCGATGTCCAGAAGTTCAAGGTCGGCGATTACGCGGGGGTGGGGTGCCTTGTCGATTCATGCCGGCAATGTTCGGCGTGCCGCGAGAACCTCGAACAGTATTGCGAGGAAGGCCCCACACCGACTTATAACGGGAAGGAACGCGGCAGCGAACAACTGACCTTCGGCGGTTATTCCGATCAGATCGTGGTGGAAGAGCGTTTCGTGGTGAAGGTGGCTGCGAACCTCGACTTGAAAGCAGTCGCGCCTTTATTGTGCGCGGGGATCACGACCTATTCACCGCTGCGTCATTGGAAGGTGGGGCCGGGTCAGAAAGTTGGCGTGATCGGACTTGGCGGACTCGGACATATGGGCGTCAAGTTTGCGAAGGCGCTCGGTGCGCACGTGGTCATGATCACGACTTCACCGGGTAAAGGTCAGGACGCGGCGCGTCTTGGCGCTGACGAAGTGCTGATCTCGACCGATGCCGCCCAGTTGGCTGCGCATGCCGGCAGCTTCGATTTCCTGCTCGACACCATTCCGGTTGGGCACGACCTCAACCCCTACATGGCGCTGCTCAAGCGCGACCGGACGTTGGCGTTGGTCGGCGTATTGACCGACACGGAGCCGCTTGCGGGCGTGAGTGTCATTATCGGGCGCAAGTCGGCGGCGGGCTCGGCAATTGGAGGCTTGGCTGAGACGCAGGAGATGATGGATTTCTGCGCCGAGCACGGCATTGTCAGCGACGTGGAGGTCGTGCAGATCCAGGGCGTCAACGAAGCGTATGAGCGCTTGTTGAAGAACGACGTGAAGTATCGATTCGTGATCGATATGGCTTCGCTCGCGGACGCTTGAATATAAGCATGAACAGACGACCGTAGGAACGCACGCAAAGGCCACGCACACGCGTGGCCTTTGTTTTTTTCGTTGTGCGTGATAGCGCTGCCCATAATGCGCCCGCACGGACCACATTCCGCCTTACCCCACCGGTTCCCCCAGATTCAACATCAACCGGTTCGCCCATGCAAAAATGGCGATGGAATGAATCAGGTCGAGGATCTCATCGTCGTTCAGGCCAACGTCGCGCAGCGCCTTCAACTGAGCCGGCTCGACCTCGCCCGGCCTGAGCGTCAAATCGATCGATGCCAGCACGATCGCCTTCTCGCGCGGCGTGGTCCCTGCGGTGACAGGATCGTTGAACACCTGCTCGATCACATCATCGCGTTTGGCCAATTGCTCGAACCGCTGCGCATGCACCGAAGCGCAATACACGCAGCCATTGATCCGCGATACCACCGTCGACGCCAGTTCGCGTTCAGCGCGCGGCAATCCGCCGGGCGCGTACATGATCGCGTTGAACGCGGCCGAACGCTGCCGCAAAATCTCAGGCTGATGCACGAGGAACAGGTAGTAGTCGGATTCCTTCGCCTTCGGATGGCTTTCTTCGAGCACGGCAATTTGTTCGGCCGATGCATCGGCGAGTTGCACGACGTCCAGCCACGCGTCCCATCCGAGCACGCGATTGGTAAAGCCATGTGCTTCGATCAGACGGCTCATGCGGCCTCCGTGGCATTCAGCGCCTGCAGCGCGCGCAATCCGGCAGTCAGGCGAATTTGATAGGAGAGGAACGCGATCAGTTGCGCGAGCGCGACCACGGCCGGCGTCGGGATGCCCGCGGCGGGAAGGTGTTCGAGCGCGGCCTTGTCGCCCTCGATGGGCGATTCGATCAGCGTGCGCGTGAAGACCAGCATTGCATGCAGCCGCGGTTCTTGTGTGACGATGGAACCCTGCGCGATCTGGTTGATCAAGGCGCGGTCCGCATCGATCGATGCAAGCCGTTCCGCGTAATGCGCGCCCAGTGCCGAAGCATTCGATAACGTGCACGCGTACAACGCTACGAACAAGCGATCACTCAGCGATAAATCCGGCAGCGCCGGATCGAACAGCGCTTCGTAGCTGCGCTGGGTGGCATCGGCAACTTTCTCGCGTTTGTGCCTTATGGCATGGGTCGGCGTGCCCGGCGTGAGACCCGCAATCCGGTCGACAATATCCGTATCTGTCATGCTTGCTCCTTTGCGCGAGTGCTTGTAGCAGCGTTGAGGAAATTCAGGACCGCGCGCCACGATGCTTCATCGGCGTGCGCGTTTGCTGCGGGCCGGCCACCGCCCGTGCTGATGCGTCCCGACACGGGATGCGCATACACGAGTTGGGTGGTCGGTACGTAAGGGAACACGATGGCGTGGCCGGCTTGATCGAAGTCGAGATGGTTGACCGGGTACGCATGTTTCTGCTGCTCCAGCTTGTCGACGACCATGCGCGAATAGTCGGACGATGGCCATGATCCGTCGTCAGCGGCGGAAAGCAGAAGCACGGGTCCATCGATCTGTTCCACGCGAATCCGCGCGCGTTCCACCGCTTCCTGATCGAGCAAGGCGGTGCGAATGGCGCGTTCATGGCGGTGCGGCGGCGGTCCGTCATCGAAAGGCTTCCAGCTTGCCGTGCGATTGTTTTCCCATAGATGCGGTAGCGGCTTGCCATCGATCAACCACGCCGGGCCTTCGCGGCCCGTTGCGGGATCCGCGGCGTTTTGCGCGCTGTGGACCACCGCGCCAGGCACATAACCGATCACCGCCTTGATCCGGTCTGGATAAGTCGCACCGAGCAACAACTCAAGTTCGCCGCCGCGCGATTGTCCGCTGACTGCAATGAAGCCATGCGCGGGCTGCAACTCGCGGCTGATCCAGTCGAGCGCGCGGCGGAAATATTCGAGCGGCGTGTTCGAGATGTAATCGGATAGTCCCGGTGTCTTGAAGTAGCCGAGCGCAAGGGCGGCATATCCACGCGATGCATACAGCGCACCGCGCGGCTCATTGATGCCGCCGCCCGATCCATTCAGCACGAGCACGACCGGATGCGGTCCCGGCGTTGCTGGAACGAACAGGGTGCCAACGCAACCGTCCTCGCGCATCTCGCGTCGTTGAACGCCCGGTGCCATCAGGCGTTGTGTCAACACGGCTTCGTCCAGGCACTTTCCA
Source organism: Burkholderia sp. PAMC 28687 (assembly GCF_001577465.1). Lineage (NCBI taxonomy): Bacteria > Pseudomonadati > Pseudomonadota > Betaproteobacteria > Burkholderiales > Burkholderiaceae > Burkholderia > Burkholderia sp. PAMC 28687. Next base: position 110,050 of record NZ_CP014506.1, on the reverse strand, counting down.
TCGGCATCGAAAACTTCGACGCGCGTGGTCAGCGCGTCGCTTACATCCGCCGGGAACACCTCGCGCTTGCCGGTTTCAACGGGCGTTTGCGACCAGATCAGTCCCATCGGCGACACATCGCTGTAATCGCCTTCAACAGGTGCATCGCGCGAAAGGTCGATAACGCCATCCGCGTCCGCGCGATATACCGCGCGGCTTGTCCAGATCACGCCATCGCCGCGCGCAGTGTGCGTGCGCAACCCGATCAACGTGCCCGCTTGCGAACCGCCAACCAGGATGCGGCGCGGGACGTCGATCAGGTCATCGGCCGGAGTGATCGTGATGTATGTCATGCCGGCCTCAATTGCCGATGCGCGTGACCATCATCGCGGTCGTCCGGTCGCTGACGGCCGGGGTCACCTTCAGCCCCTTCTTCGCGGCCCAGATGTTTTGATAATGGAAAAGCGGAATGACGCCCACGTCGTCGCTCACCACCTTCACCGATCCGCGCAGGATCGTTTCGCGCTTGGCGGCGTCGAACTCGGCGGTCGCGGCATCGAGCGCGTGATCGACGGCGGGACTGCTATAGCGGCCCCAGTTCGATGAACCAATGCCCTTCTTTGCATCGACGGTGCCGAGGATGTTGACGAGCGCGTAGCTCGCTTCGCCCGTGCCGTTACCCCACGCGATCATGCTCATCGCGAACTCGTTTTTATTCGCCCGGCTTGCGTAAACCGCCCATGGCATGACCTCGACCTTCGTCTTCACGCCAATGCGCGTCCAGAATTGCGCGACGGCCTGCGCCGTTTCAGGTGCTTGCGGATAACGGTCGTTCGGCACGCTGAGCGTCAACTGGAAACCATCGGGGAAACCCGCTTCGGCAAGCAGTTTCTTCGCCTGGGCCGGATCGTTCGGGATGTCCTTGACATCAGGGTTATAACCGAAGGTCTTCGCCGGCATCCATTGGTTCGCGACCGTCGCTGCACCTTGCAGGATGCGGTCGGTGATCGCGGGACGATTGATCGCAAGGGACAACGCGCGGCGCACGCGTACATCGAGGAGCGGGTTTTTTGGCAGGGGCTTGCCGGCGTTATCGGTGATATAGGGGCTCGGTCCTTCGCGGAAACTCGGTTGAAGTAGCAGGACGCGCAGGCCTGGATACGCGTAGACGGAAACCTTCGGCGATTGCTTCAGGCGCGGCAAATCGGAGACAGAGACTTTGTCGATCATGTCGACATCGCCCGACAACAGCGCCGCCGTCCGGGCCGCCGCGTTGCTGACGTAGCGATAGTTCACCGTGTCCCAGAGCGGCTTCGCGCCCCAGTATGCGTCGTTGCGTTTCATCACTACGCGGTCCCCGGGCGTGTATGAGACGAACTTGTAGGGTCCCGATCCGACCATCGCGCGGCCGGCGTTGTAGTCTTCACTCGATGACTTCTCGCCCACATGCTTGCTGACGATATGCACAGATGTCAGGTTCAGCGGCAGGTCGGGCGTCGGCGTGCTCGTCTTGATGACGAGCGTGTACGGATCGGGCGCGGTCACTGACGCGACGGTGCGCAGATAACCCGCAAAGGTCGCAATGGTGCCCGGTACATTGCGCGCGCGCTGGTAAGAGTAGATGACGTCATCAGCGGTGAACGGCGCACCGTCCTGCCACTTCACATCATGGCGCAGCTTGAATTCCCAGGTATCGTTACCCGTCGCTTTCCAGCTGGTGGCGAGTCCGGGTGCGAGCACGTTGTCGTGGTTTTCGACCAGCAAGTCCCAGAAGTGCAGATCAACGGAACGGTCGCCCGCGTAGTTGTTCAACTGCGGATCGAGCGATGACAACGGATCGGCGAACGCAATGTTGAGCGTCTGCGCGGATGTGGCCGAACTGAACAACGCCGCGCCGGCGAGGGTTACGCTCAGCGTGGAAAGGATCAGGCGATTCACGATGCAATTCCTTTTCTTGAAGTATGTTCTGGATTGAAGAATCATTGAGCGTCGTTCAGGTGACAGGCGCTGACGTGTTCGATGGCAATGCCGCGCAAGGTCGGGACTTCGGTCTTGCAGCGCGGCATTGCGTGCGGACATCGCGGATGGAAATGGCAACCGGACGGCGGCGCGAGCGGACTCGGCATTTCGCCGCGAATGGCGGTGAAGTGCTTTTTGCGCGCATCGATACGAGGAATCTCCGCAAGCAAGGTTTGCGTGTACGGATGGTTCGGACGCCGGAATATCTGTTCAACAGGCGCGCTTTCCACCACGCGACCGAGATACATGATCACCACGCGATCGGATAATTGTTCGACCACGCCAAGATCGTGGCTGATGAACAAATACGTGAGGTTCAACTGCTCGCGCAGGTCCATGAAGAGATTCAGGATCTGCGCTTGTATTGATACATCCAGCGCGGCTACGGCTTCGTCGCAGACGAGCATCGACGGATTGACGGCAAGCGCCCGCGCGATACCAATGCGCTGCCGCTGACCGCCGCTGAATTCATGCGGGTATCTGTCTGCCAGTGACGGATCGAGCCCCGCGCGTTTCAGTTGCGCAGCCACGTATGCGTCGAGATCGGCGCGTTCGACCATGCCGTGAATCAGCGGTGCCTCACCGACGATATCGCGCACCCGCCGCCTCGGATTCAGGCTCGAATACGGGTCCTGGAAAATCATCTGGATCGCAAGCCTGGCGGCACGCAATGCGTCGGGTGACATGGATTCGCGATCGTGGCCGTCGACCATCACATCGCCTTCCGTCGGCGCGATGAGGCCCGAGACGATCCGGCCGAGCGTCGATTTTCCGCAGCCCGATTCGCCGACAAGACCGACTACTTCGCCGGGCTGTATTGCGAGATCGACGTGATCGACTGCACGCGTGATTGCATGCGGCGCGAGGAGTTTGCGTTCACGCAGCCAGCGCGCTGCAGCGTTGTCGTCGCGTTCGCCAAAGCGCTGGCTGACACCGCGCAGCTCGATGAGGCTCATGCTGTTGTCTCCGTGGGCACGTCGGCATGACGGCCCGGGTGGAAGCAGCGCACGAGATGCCTGCCATGTTCAGCGGCCTTCGCAGCAGGCGACGGGCCGAGCGCCGGCGGCGTGGTGCAGATTGAAGTCGCACGCGTGCAGCGCGGCGCGAACGCGCAGCCCGGCGGCAATGAACGCAAGTCGGGCGTGATGCCCGCTATCTGCGTCAGCCTTCTGTGACGCGTGTTGAGGCTCGGCAAGCTGTCGATCAGACCTGCCGTGTAGGGATGCTGCGGATGATCGAGCACTGCATCGACGGTGCCTTGCTCCACGATCCTGCCGGCATACATCACGGCGATGTCGTCGGCGAGACCCGCGACCACGGACAGGTCGTGCGTGATCCAGATCAGCGATGTACCTTGCGTGCGCACGAGCGTCTGCACCTCGGACAGGATCTGCGCCTGGATGGTCACGTCGAGCGCGGTCGTGGGTTCATCGGCGATGATCAAATCAGGCTTGTGCAGCATGGCAATCGCGATCGCCACGCGCTGGCGCATGCCGCCCGACAACTGATGCGGATACGCACGCAGACGTTCGCCAGGACTTGCGATACCCATTGCCGCGAGCGCTTCGCTTGCCTGCTCACGGGCGGTACTGCGGCTTACATTCCGATGCGCACGCACGGCTTCGATCATCTGCTCGTCGACGCGTTGCACGGGGTTGAGCGTGGACATCGGGTCCTGGAACACCATCGCAATACGGCTGCCGCGCAGGCGCCGCATTTCGGCTTCCGGCAGACCAACAATATTCCTTCCCTTGAACAGGATCTCGCCGCCGACCACGCGGCCGGGTGCATCGATCAGTCCTATGATCGAGAAACCGGTCACGGATTTCCCTGATCCAGATTCCCCGACCAGACCCAGCACGCGACCGCGGCCGAGCGTCAGCGATACATCCTCGACCGCAGGCAGCTCGCCTTCGCGCGTGAAGAAGCGCGTCTTCAGGCCGCGGACTTCGAGGGTGGTATCGGAAGTATGAAAGGCTGCGTCGCTCATTTCACGAACCTCGGATTGAGCAATTCGCGCAGACGGTCGCCGACCATGTTGATCGATACGAGGATGGCCAGCAGCGCGAGACCCGGGTAGACGCTCGTCCAGTATTCGCCCGAGAGCATGGTCTGGTAGCCGTTGGCAATCAGCAGCCCGAGCGATGGTTCCGTGATCGGCACGCCGAGCCCGAGAAACGACAACGTTGCTTCCAGCGTGATTGCGCGTGCGACCTGCAGCGTGCCGACTACGATCAGCGGCGGCAGGCAATTCGGCAGCATATGAACGAGCACGATGCGCCAGTTCGGAATTGCCAGGCTGCGCGCCGGTTCGACATACTCGCGCCGGGCTTCGACTAAAGCCTGCGCGCGCGCTGTGCGGGCGTAGTACGCCCATTCGATTAGCACCAAAGTGAGCACGACGTTCGTCACGCTTTTGCCGAGGAACGCGAGCAGCATCATCGCGACCAGGATGGACGGGAAGGCGAGCAGCAAATCGACAAGCCGCATGATGAGGCTGTCCACCTTGCCGCCTGCGTATGCCGCGATCAATCCGAATACTGTGCCAACGACGCCCGCGATTACTGCCGAGCCAAGACCCACTGACAAGCTCAGGCGCAAGCCATAGAGCATCGCTGAATAGAGGTCGCGGCCCTGGCCGTCGGTACCGAGCCAGTACGCGTGGGTGCCGGCGCTGTTCATGGAGCCGGGCGGAAGGCGGGCATCGAGGACGTCGAGCTGAAGGAGGTCGTAGGGATTTTGCGGCGTAATGTACGGCGCGAAAACCGCGGCGAGCATGAGCAACACCGCAACGATCAACGCGCCTAGCGCGACCGGCGAGCGCACGAAATCGGCCACGAGTTGACGCCACGGCGACCGGCGCTTCGATACAGCGCGCACAGGCGTTTCGGGAACGAGAGGCGTGGTGCTCATCGCGCGCCCTCCAGCCGCACGCGCGGATCGAGGAATTTATAAAGGATATCGACCAGCAGGTTCAGCGTGACGAACATGCACACGACCACGATCAGGTATGAAAGGATCACCGGCCGATCGAGCGCGTTGATGCTGTCGAGAATCAGCTTGCCTGCGCCGGGCCACGAGAAAACGGTCTCCGTCACGACCGCGAACGCAATGGTCGAACCAAACTCGAGTCCGATCACCGTGACGAGCGGTATCAGCGTGTTGCGCAAGATATGCACGAGCACGACACGCATCGGCGACAAACCCTTGGCGCGCGCAAAGCGAACATGTTCCATCGGCATGACTTCGCGCACGCCGGCGCTCGTCAGGCGCAACACGAGCGAGACCTTGAAAAGCGAGAGATTCAGCGCGGGCAAAATAAGGTGGCGCAGCCCGTCGATGGTCAGCCACGACCATTGCACACCAAACAGGCTTGCAGTTTCACCGCGCCCGCTCGCAGGCAGCCATCCGAGCTTTACGCTGAAGAGCATGATCAGCATCAGGCCCACCCAGAACGTAGGCAGCGAGAAGCCGACAATGCTGCCCGTCATCAACATCTTCGAAAGCGGATTGCGCGGATGCAAGCCCGAAAAAAGCCCAAGCGGAATGCCGATGAAAAGCGCCAGCAGCAGCGCCGATACCGCCAGTTCGAGTGTCGCCGGAAGGCGTTGCAGGATCAGGCGAATCGCGGGTTCGTTATAAACGAAGCTATTGCCGAGATCGCCGTGCGCGGCGCCCGCGAGAAACGCGAGGTACTGCTTCCACAGCGGCTGATCGAGGCCAAGTTGCGCGATGATCCGCGCGCGATCGACCTGGTCGACATCCTGCCCGATGAGGATATCGATTGGATTGCCGATCGCATGCAAGCCGATGAATACGATCAGCGTCATCAGCAGCACAACGAACGCCGCTTGCGCGACGCGGCGAACGAGCCAGCCGCTCATCGGTCCTCCGCATACTGGGGCGGTGCGTCGGCGGGCGTGAATTCATCGCCGAAGAGTTCGGGCTCCGCGTAGGCTTCGAGCGCCGCGTAATGCTGCTCCACGTCTTCGCGGTACAGCAAACTCGCGATGCCTTGCGAGAGACGTTTCGCGCCCGTGCTGATGGCGGGAATGTCGCCGGAGACGGCGCCGTGCGAAAGCGTTGCCGGATAGCAGAAGCAATGAACATTCGACAAACCCGGGCAATCCCCCGGCGTTTTCTCGAGGAACTCGAAGGCGGGGCCGACATCGGGCGAGTCGGACAGTTCGGCGTCTTCTTCGCCGGGTGGCGGGGTGTACCGGTCGGCCCATGTGCGGATGAACGGCGCGAACGCGGCGAATTCCGGGCGCGCGTTCCAGTTTACCTTGAAGCCCGTCGAGACGATCAGGAAGTCAGCCGCGAACGTGCCCTTCGGCGTGTGGATGGCTAGACCATCGGCTGTTTCTTCCACCGACAAAACCGGGCAGCCAAGATTGAACCGCACGCTGGGATGATGACGCGACACCCGTAACGTGCTGCCCCGCGGCGGCGGCACCTGCACCGTATTGATGTAGTGCCGGATCTTCCACTTCCATTCATCGGGAAGAGTCTGGTGGCCGTGCGTCAGGCCCGGATTGCCTGCACCCTTGCCCTTGTTCACGCGTGGCAGGTCCGGACGTCTGATCAGCAAATCGACACTCGCAGCGCCGGCTTCGAGTGCGGTCGCCGCACTGTCCATGGCCGACGATCCGCCCCCGACGACGGCAATACGCTTGCCGCGAAGCGTGCTGAAATCAACCCTGTCCGATGAATGCGCCCAACGCGAACGCGGCAACCCGTCGATAAAACCCGGCAACGCCGGTCCGCCCAGACCATCGCGTCCGGTTGCAAGCACGACGCGCCGCGCGAAGACATCGAAACGTTTTTCGTGCGTGCGAACGCTCAGCACCACAAGACCATCCGCACGCGGCGTCACGGCTTCGATGGTGTGGCCATTGCGGACGTCGAGTGCGAGCACGCGGCGATACCAGACCAGATATTCCATCCACTGCAGCCGGTCGATCTTGTCGAGCGCCTGCCATGCTTCAGCCCCGAACTGCGCTTCGAACCACGCGCGAAACGTGAGTGCGGGCAAGCCGAGCGCCGGCCCGGTCAGCTGTTTTGGCGAGCGTAGCGTTTCCATGCGCGCAGTCGTGGCCCAAGGTCCTTCGAGCCCCTGCGGCGAGCGATCGAAGATGCGTGCGCGCACGCCCAGCAACTTAAGCGCCGCAGATGCCGCCAGTCCCGCCATCCCGCCGCCGATCACCGCGACGTCCAGCACATCATGGCCATCGTGCGTCCTGCTCGTCACCCATTCGCGCGCCGGCAATTCGAGAAGGGACAGGTCCTCGGCGAGCCGCGCCTCGAGCGCCGCGAGCCCTTTGATCTGGTTCGATGAAACGATGATGTCGAGGCTCACGTGGCGGGCTCTTCGGTCGGATTGAGGGTGTCGTCGGCATCGCCGTAGAGCGCCTGGAGAATCGCGCTGTGCTGGCCGGCGTCGTGCAGGACGAAGTCGGGGAGGATCTCGGCGGCGGCGTGCATGAGGGCATCGGCGGCGGCCAGCGTCGCCGCGCTCGGCGGCCGGAACTCCGGTGTGATGACGCCGAACAGGAACGGTATGCGGATATCGAGCGGGCGCAGCACCACGCCTTCCACGGGCAAACCGTGTGCGGTCACCGGTTCCAGCACGGCGAGCCCGAGGCCCGCGCGAACGGCTCCAAGCGCATTAAGCGATGAATTCGTTTCGATCACGCCAGCCGTGCGCACGCCGGCTTGCGCGAACGCCGCATCGAGACGGGGGCGCAGGCGGTAGGGGTTTTGCATCGTTACAAGACGGCGGCCGGCGAAGTCGCTCAACGCGATACGCGGCGCTTTTGCCAGCGGGTCATCGGCGCGCACCGCGGCCACGCACGCAGACTCGCCAATCCAGTGAACGAGCACGCCGCGATGTTCCAGCGGCAAGCTGGAAACGCCCATATCGACCATGCCGTTCAGAACGGCATCGACGACCTGTTCGGGCGCGGCGCTGCGCAGATGCACGGATTCGAGCGCATGGGTCAGGTCGAGCAGTGCGAGCGCGTGGGGCACGAGGCCGGCCGCAAGCGCTGACGTGGCCGCGATGGTCAGCGGCGGTGGCGCCTGCAACGCAATCTGTTCCGCACGCGATTTGACCTGTCTCAGGCTTGCAAGCGTGCGTTCTACGTCCTGGTAAAGCTCGGACGCCTCGCGGGTCGGCGCGACGCGCGGACCGAAACGCTGGAATAGCGGGTAGCCGATCTCCGCCTCGAGTTCTTGTATGGAACGCGATACCGCCGGCTGCGATCGCCCGAGCAAGCGCCCGGCAGCGGTGACGCTTCCGGCGGACATGACGGCGGCAAAGGCTTCGAGTTGGCGAATTTCCATGGCCGGCGGATTGGGTATCAGTGAATGCAGAAAACACATTCTTGCGCCGCGACCATGCGAAATGCAAATGATCAAAAATTATATTGATAGATAAAAGCGCGAAGCAGGGCCCCTTTCTCATCCGGACGCCCGGCCGCGCGCCTGTGCAGTCTTCAAATCGTGGCAGTTGTCGTGCGCGTCGGTGCGGCTTTGTCGAGGAAAGAAAAGAATGCGTCCGCTGCATATCCCGCGAGGAAGGCGACCGCGAGCGGTGACGCGGAACCCACTTGTGTCTTCCAGACGCTGCCAAACAGTCCGATCACAGAGCCCACAATCAGCGCGATGATGAGCCGGGTTCGATTTGAATAACGCGCATTTGCGGGGTCGAATGTCCTGGAACTGATTTGCGCCGCCGATTCGCGCAGGATGTAAGCGAGCGCGCCAAGCACTGCGTAAAGCACCGGGAGTAGATATGACGTTACCGCGCCCCAGAAGATATCGCTGGTGCGCTCCGCGTTTTGCGCCATCGCGCGAATGTCCTGATACACGGCAAGTTTGCGCATGCCGTCGTCGACCGCGTCTTCCGGGCCTATCGCTTTTGGCGGTATCGAAATCTGGGTTCCGGCGTCTGTCGGTTCGAGCAGGATTGGAAGCAATAGCTCCAGGTTCTCACGCTGCGTAGGCCCGCTCAGCATCCACGGCGATCCATATACGTTGTCCGATCCATGTCCCGTAAGCCGGATCAGCCAAAGCGTTTCTGCGTAAAGCTGACGATTGTTCCGCGAGAAATCCTGGAGGGTCTCTTTAAGCAGTCGCGCCGCCGGGGTCTGCGACAAACCCAGGTCGGTTATTTCCCACGAATCTGACGCAGGAGCAGGTGCCGCCGCGGCATCCGACGCCTGGGTTGATCCGGACGCAATCCTGATCAGGTCTCCGTTTTTCAGGGAGGGCGCGGCTCCCGTTCTGGTTTTTTCGGCGCTTGCGGATGCGGCCGGCGCCGAAGCTCCCTGCACCGCTTTGGCCTTGATGATGGCGATCCGGTAGTCCTGCAACTGATCGTGAATGAGCAGGGCGTTTTTATCGTTTTGGTCGATCAGCGATTTACCTTTCACCGAGAGATCCGAGCCCGTGAAGCAAAGCATGGATACAGGCACGATGAAAATCACCAGCCAAAGCGTCAGCCGGGAGTAGAACCTTGCGATCTTCTTTGCATCGGAGATCGTTCCTGACGCGAGCGTTTCCAGCGAACACGGCTGGATGGCTTTGGCGATAGACGTTTTCGCAGCGTACAGGTCCTTTTCAATGTCCGGTGTCCATTTGCCTCGTGCAAAAGCTTCACGGGCAACCGCGATCGCCCGTATGGACTCGGGCGGAAGTTCGATAGCTTTATCCGCCGCATAGTCCAGCATCTTCTCGCAATCCTCGAGGAGCCTGGGAATATGGCTACCGGCGAAATTCCAGCATCCTTGCCGTTGTGGACATACGGCATCGTTGGCGGTGGTATCGCACATGGTCGGCTCCGGGCGAATAAAAGAATGTTTGTTTCTCAGGTTCCTTGTCTAGCGCAAACGATTGGCAGGGAGATGGATTGAAATGTTTTATGTGCCTTGGCGAACACACGTTACGTACGTGATGGCGCGCCGAGTCTTGGCGAAGCGATGTGCAACGCGTGGAATTCAATGCAGTCATCGCGCCGCGTTCTGTTGTGCGCGGCCTGGGGTGGTTCGTAATGTAAGCGCCCAAAACACCAGCGCAACAGCGCTTGCCGCAAAGCCAAGCGTACATACGCCGCTCCACCCGTCTCTTGCATAAACCCAAGTCGATAACACCGCGCCGAGCCCGCTGCCCACGGAATAAAACAGCATGTAGCAGCCAACCAGCCGTCCGTGCGCTTCGGGCCGGGTGCTGAAGATCATGCTCTGGTTGGTCACGTGGATGGCTTGTCCGCCCATATCGAGCAGGACGATGCCGGCAATCAGAAGCGCAATGCCATGCGGCATGAAGCCGATGGGAATCCAGCACGCCAGCATGCACACCAGCGCGACACCTGTTGTCCATTGCCCGAGTCCGCGGTCTGCGAGATGGCCCGCACGCGCGGCCGCAAGCGCGCCGATCGCACCGACCAGACCGAACGCGCCGATTTGTGTATGCGACATCGAGAAAGGCGCCGCACTCAGGGGCAAGACCAACGCGCTCCAGAAGATGCTGAAGGCCGCGAACATCAGCAGTCCGATCATGCCGCGGACCTGCAGCACGCGTTCTTCGGCGAGCAGCGTGAACATGGAGCGCAACAGCTTCCGATAGGTGAGCGTCACCGGCTGAACATGCGGCAACGGCAGTGTGCGCGACAGCACGATCAACATGATTGCCGCCATCACGCTCGACAGGAGATACACCCAGCGCCAGCCGGCGATGTCCGTCACCACGCCCGCCAAAGAACGCGCCATGAGCAAACCGACCACCACGCCGCTTTGCGTCGCGCCCACGACTCTTCCGCGTTCCGATTCGTGCGCGAGCGTCGCGGAGTATGCAATCAGCCCTTGCGTCATCGCGGTACCCGCCATGCCCACGCCGACCATGCCGATCAGCAACGAAACGGGCGACACCGCAAGTCCGACGACGATCAACGACACTGCGAGAAACACGAGCTGCGCGCAGATCAGGCGTTTGCGATTCACGAGGTCTCCAAGCGGCACGACCAGCAACAAGGCAAGAGCGCACCCAACTTGAGTTGCAGTGATCACGCCGCCGACCACTGCGTGGCTGATACGGAAGTCTGCTGCAATCGCATCCAGCAACGGTTGTGCGTAATACACGTTCGCGACACTCGCAGCGCAACAGACTGCGAGCAGCAACACCAACGGGGCCGGCACACGAAGCGGTATGCGTTGTGCGCTTGCTGGATTCATCGGTCATTCCTTCGGTCGTCAAATCTAGTTGTGAATTAAAACTGGTTTGAGTGTAAATGAAACCTGTTTTAAAATGCAACTAGTTTGAGCGACGGCGCACAAGCGATCGTTTTTTCGAAAGCAACGATGGAGGTGGTGCAATGGCTCGAAGCAAAGGCCTCTCGGATTCAACGTGTCCGGTGGCGCGGGCACTCGACGTTGTCGGTGACCGCTGGTCGATGCTGATCATTCGCGACGCATTCGATGGCGTTCGCCGGTTTGGAGCGTTCCAGGAAAGCCTTCTTATCGCGCGGAACATCTTGACGGACCGGCTCAAGCAGCTTGTCGAGTCGGGCGTGCTGGAATGCGTTCCGGCATCGGATGGATCGGCTTATTGGGAATATGTGCTGACACCCAGAGGCAAGGCGTTGTTCCCGGTGATCGTCACGTTGCGGCAGTGGGGCGAAGGGAATCTGTTCGAACGGGGAGAGAAACACTCGGTGCTCATCGACAGAACGAACGGAAAGCCGGTTCCCGCGCTCGCGTTGAAAAACGCGGACGGGAAAGCGCTGGCGATGGAGGAGACGTTTGTGAAGAAGGTAGGGGAACGATGACGTTTTGCTAGATGCTTCCCCGGCAATGCCGGAGAAGCCTCGAGCATCAAACCGCCAGGCACAAATTCAGCGTTTTGCCGTATCAAGTCCCGGACGACGCTTCGAACGAATCGCCCTGATCATTCTGGCGCGCCAGGCGGGCGCGCAAAACGTCGATCTGATCGAGCAGATCAAGCGCGAGCGCGACACCTTGAGCATTTAGTTCCAGATCCCGTGTGAGCCGTTGCGCGGTGACGGCGCGTCGCAGCGAGGCGCCACTGAACCGCCATTCCTCGATGCGCGCGCCCCGAGGTTCGAACGCGCCCTCGTTCACCCACAGCGTGAACTGCTCTTCGGACGCACCCGTGACGCGGCACAGCTCGATCAGCGTAAACTCGACGTGTTCCTCGACAACCTCGCCCTGCAGATAGACCGGATCGTTTTCTTTCATGATGGGTCACCCATAAAAATTCGCGCGTGGGTCGAACTCGAACGCCTCGCGCAAGGCGTTGTAGGCGGCTTTCTTGGCATCGGTATCGGCGCGGGGCAGGACGATGCCGAGCACCACATAAAGATCGCCGGCCGGGTTGCCGGGGATGCCTCGGCCCCTGAGCCTCAGGCGCCGTCCCGCCGCGGAGCCGGCCGGGACGTTCATGGTCACCTGACCGGAAGGCGTCGGTACGACGACCTCCGCGCCCAGCGCGGCTTCCCACGGCGCCACGGGAAGATCGAGCGTCACGTCGCGGCCATCGACTCGATACCGCTTGTGTTCCTCGAGCGTGACTTCCAGATACAAGTCGCCCGCCGGAGCGTTTCCGGTGCCGGCGCCGCCTTGGCCAGCGAGCCGGAGGCGCTGGCCGTCGAGAATGCCTTTCGGAATCGATACATCGAGCGTGCGGGTTTGATAAGTGACGCGTCCGTGGTCATCGACGGATGGCATTTGCAGCGTAAAAGTCCGCTGCGCGCCGTTGTACGTGTCCTCCAGGCTCACCGACACCCGCGCGTGATGGTCCTCGCCGCGCCAGTCGAACGATTGGGAGCGCGGCGCATGGCGTTGGCGCGCACCGAAGAGATCGCTGAAGAAGTCGTCCGTATCCTGCGCGCCGCCGGCTCCCTGATACTCGAAACCATCGCTGACATCCGGGCGCGGACGAATCTCGTCGCCGTCCTTGAGACCCGTGCCGAGGGCATCGAATGCGGCGCGCTTTTCCGCGTCTCTCAGCACCTGATACGCCTCGCCCACCTCCTTGAAGCGGGACTCGGCGTCCGCGTCCTTGTTCAGGTCCGGGTGAAACTTGCGCGCGAGCTTGCGATGCGCGGTCTTGATTTCCGCCTCGGTGGCCGTTCGCGGGACGCCCATTACGGCGTAGTAATCCTTGTATTTCATGGTTTAGCCTGTTTCGTCTAATCGATAGACCCACACTGACAAGGTGACCTGCGGCCCTGACGGCAAGCTGTCCCATCAATATACAAGCATGTGCCCAAGCCGTCGAACGCTTACAGAAAAGCGTGCAGCGCGTCGGCCGCCACGAAAAGCGCGACCGTCTGCTTCACATGCGAGCGGATATCTCCGCGGATTTCATCGAGGTCTTCGCCCATCAAGCCTCGCATGAGCATGGGGGAGACGATTGCATCCAGGAGCTGCGTTGCCAGCACGTGCGCGTGCCGTTTGTTCGCGGCCTGTGTGCGGGCATCGAAGGAGCGCCCCGAGTGTTCGGCAATCATGGTCGCCACCGCTTCGACTGCGCGTGACCTGCCGGCGTCGCTCGTGAGTTTCGCCAGCGATGGAAACCGCGGCGCATCCGCCACCACCATCCGTATGAGCGCGATCACTTCGTCGCTTAGCAAGCGCGTGACGAGCGTCTGCGTCACGGCAACGAGCCGTTGCGGGAGTTCCGCCGATTGCGGCGCGTCATACACGAGTTGCAGGCTGCGTTCGCAGTTGCGCTTGACCACTTCCGAAAACAGCGCTTCCTTGCCGCTATAGCGGCTGTAGAGCGTCGCCTTGCCCGCGCCCGCCGCCTCGGCGATACGTTCAAGCGATGCCCCGCCGAACCCGTGCTGAAGGAACATGGCCGTGGCGGCATCGAGGATCCGCTCTTCGACGTCACCCGCCATTGCGTTCGACGGACGGCCTTTCTTGCGCGAGAAGATCGACCTGATCGGGCAGGGCGAGACATCTGCATCAACACTTTTCGGGGTGCGGCTCACAACTGTTCCTTCGCGAATTACCTGACCGGATTATCGCAGGCTTTTTGAATAGAACGATACCGTTCCGTTCTATTGTAGAATGCATCTCAATATTATTTTGGAGAATGCAATGGCCGGAAGTGAAAGCGAAAACAGTACGCCCTCCGGCGGCGAAAAGCCCGAAGGCGACGACGCGCAGACAAAGGGGCAGGAGCAGGAATCATCCAAGCCGATGAGCCCGGGGCGCAAGCGCCTGAACGCGGTGATCGGTGGCGTGGTGCTGCTGGTTTGCGTGGTTGCGGGCGTGGCGTACTGGCTGCACAGCCGGCATTACGAAAGCACTGACGACGCGTTTATCGACAGTAATCAGAGTCAGATCGCGTCGCAGGTGAGCGGGAGGGTCATCGAACTGCTTGTTGCCGATAACCAGCACGTCGAGAAGAATCAGCCGCTCTTGCGCATCGACCGGCGCGACTTTGAAGTGAAGCTCGAACAAGCCGAAGCGCAGGAAGCCAATGCCGTGGCGCAAGTCGCGCAGGCGCGTGCCGACCTGCTTTACCAGACGGCGAGCCTGGCGCAACAGATCTCGCAAGTGCGCGTGGCGCAAGCCGACCTGACGCAGGCGCAGCAGGACCTGACCCGCTTCACCGGAACGGACCCCGCCGCCATCACGCGCCAGCAACTCGAACAAAGCCAGGCGACGACCAAGAGCGCGCTTGCCAAGCTCGACAGCGCAAAACAGGCGGTCCAGGCGGCCGAGGCGCAGGTTGCATCGCAGAAAACGAAGATCGATGCCGCGCTGGCGTCGGTGCGGCAGAATCATGCCGATGTCGACAATGCAAGGCTGCAACTGAGCTACACGGAAGTGCTCGCGCCGCAAGCCGGGAAGGTGACGCGCCGCACCGTGAACCTCGGCAACTACGTCACGCCCGGTCAGGCGCTGGTCGCGGTCGTGCCCGACGAGATGTGGGTCACCGCCAACTTCAAGGAGACGCAGCTCGTTTACATGAACGTGGGGCAAGCGGTCGATGTCACCGTCGATGCTTATCCGGACACTGTCCTTCACGCGCACGTGGAAAGCCTGCAGCGCGGGACGGGTTCGGTGTTCAGCAGCCTGCCCGCGGAAAACGCGACGGGTAATTACGTGAAGGTCGTGCAGCGCCTGCCTGTGAAGATCGTCTTCGACGGCGACGACTGGCGTCATCTGCCGCTCGCGCCCGGCCTTTCGGTCAGCCCGCGCGTGACGGTGCGATAAGCATGGCCACCACTCACGTAGCGTTGCCGAGGTCGGCGGCGGGGCCGTTCAACCCGTGGCTGATCGCGGTCATCGTGTCGATTGCGACCTTCATGGAAGTGCTCGACACCACCATCGCGAATGTGGCGCTCCGGCATATTGCCGGCGGACTGGGCGCGAGTCTCGACCAGAGCACGTACATCACGACCAGCTATCTCGTGAGCAACGCGATCGTCTTGCCGATCAGCGGCTGGCTCGCAAACGTGATCGGCCGCAAGCGGTTCTACATGATCTGCGTGTTGCTGTTCACGGTCAGTTCGGTGGCGTGCGGATTCGCGACCTCGTTGCCGATGATGATCGTCTTTCGCGTGCTGCAAGGGCTTGGCGGCGGTGGACTGGCGCCTGTCGAGCAAAGCATTTTCGCTGACACGTTCACACCCGAAAAACGCGCGATGGCATTCGCGCTGTACGGCTTCACGGTCGTCACGGCACCCGCCATCGGACCGATGCTCGGCGGCTGGATCACCGAGAACTACTCGTGGCACTGGGTGTTCCTGATCAACCTGCCGGTGGGGATGGTGTCGCTCGTGCTCACGTGGATGTTCGTGAGCGACAGCAAGCTCGTGCAGCAGGAGCGGCGTGCGCTGCTCGATAAAGGGCTGAGAATCGACTATCTCGGGTTCTTCCTGGTGGCGGTCGGTTTCGGCTGCCTGCAGATCGTGCTCGACAAGTTCGAACGCGAGGACGGGTTTTCATCGAACTTCATCTGTTCGTTTTCGGCGGTCGCGTGCGTTGCGCTGATCGCGCTGGTCATTCGCGAACTGACCGTGGCCCAGCCGATCGTGAACCTGCGGCTTTTCAAATCGCGGGCGTTTGCCATCAGTTGCAGCGTGATGTTCGCGTTCGGCTTCATCATTAACAGCACGACGCAGATCCTCCCGCAATTCACGCAGGAACTGCTGGGTTACGACGCAACCAATGCCGGTTTGACGCTGGGTCTTGGGGGCCTCGTCACGCTGTTCTTCATGCCGATAGCCGGCGTGGTGACCGGGCGCGTGTTCCAGCCCAAATGGCTCGTCATGATGTCGCTCGCGGGCACCGGCGTCGCACTGCTTCATACCGCCGGGCTCAATCTGAACATCGGGTTCTGGGATGTATCGTTGTCGCGGCTTTATCAGGTCATCTGGCTGCCGTTCCTCTTCATTCCGCTTTCGACCGTGCAGTTCATCGGCATTCCGCCGAAAGAAAACAACAACGCGTCGGCGCTCATCAACATGATGCGCAATCTTGGCGGCAGTTTCGGTGTGTCGCTGGTGACAACGCAGCTCGCGTGGCGAGACCAGTTTCACCATGCGCGGCTCGCCGAACACATCACGCCATACAACGGCTTTGTCAATTCGCTCGGATCGATCGCCAGCAGGGTCGAGCAGCAGGCGTCTGTCTTGAGTTACCTCGATGTGTTCATCACGCTGGGCGTCATTTCGCTCGTGCTGTGTCCCATCTGTTTGTTGTTGCCGAAGCTGCCGAAGGGGGCACAGGTCAATGCGCATTGATTATCGATGGATTCCGTTTGTCGTCTTCCTGTCCGCCTGCACGATGGGGCCCAACTTCGAGCATCCCGCGCTGCAGACGCCGCAATGGTCCCCGCCGGCCAAAACTGACGACACGAGCTCGGTTGCGGTACCCGAGCCGATCGATCCGCTGTGGTGGAACAGCTTCGGCGATCCGCTTTTGACGGAGCTGGTCAAGCGCGCTATAGACAGTAATCTGGATATCAAGGTCGCGGCGGCGCGGGTCGCCGAATCGCGTGCGCAACTTGGGCAGGCGAAAGCGGATGAGTTCCCTACGCTCAATGGCAACGCGTCGTACACACGCGAACTTCAGAGCGCCGATGGCGTCATCGGTTTGCTTGGGGGCAGCGGGTCACCATCGGCCACTGATACAAACGGGCTCGGTGGACGGCAGGGCGGTGTGCCGACGCAATCGACGGGAAGCGCACTGCCGCCGTTCAACCTGTTCCAGTATGGCTTCGATGCATCGTGGGAACTCGACCTCTGGGGCCGCGTCCGGCGCACTGCAGAAAACGCGAGCGCCACCGCCGATGCTCAAAACGAAGCGCGGCATGACGCGATCGTCTCGACTGCTGCCGAAGTTGCCCGCGATTATCTGAATCTGCGCGGAACGCAGGAGAAGCTGCGGATCACGCGCGAGAATCTGGCGTTCGCGCAGCGCACCGTGCAACTCACGAACGAGCGCGCGAAGCATGGACTCGCCACGGATCTGGATGTTGCCAATGCTCAGAGCCAGGCCGAAACGAACGCCGCCGATATCCCGCAGCAAGAGCAGCAGGAAGCGAAGCTCATCAACGCAATTGGGGTGTTGCTCGGCGAATATCCGCAAGCGCTTGCGGCGCAGTTGACGCCCGCTTCGGCCGTGCCGATGGCGCCGCCGCGCGTGCCGATCGGGCTTTCATCGGAACTGGCGCGACGCAGGCCGGATATCCGCGAGGCGGATGCGCAGCTTCATGCGGCAACGGCGAGTATCGGCGCGGCGAAGGCGGACTTTTTTCCGAAGATCACGCTGTCGGGGAGCGTCGCCATCCAGGCCACGCAGTTTACGAATATGGGTAGCTGGGGCGCGCGCAGCTACAGCGCGGGGCCGAGCCTTTCGATTCCGATCTTCGAGGGTGGACGGTTGCGTGCCACGCTCGCCTTGAGGGAGGCGCAGCAGCAGGAAGCGGCGATTACGTATCGGAAGACGGTGCTGTCGGCGTTTCAGGAAGTCGATGACGCGCTCACAGGCTTTGCCTCCGAACAGCGTCGCCGGGACCGGCTGGATGCAAGTGTGCAGGCGTCCAGGCGCGCGCTGGATATTGCAAACAAGCGCTATGTCAGGGGCCTGTCGAATTACCTGGACGTGTTGACGGCGCAGAAGGCGTTGCTGACAAGCGAGCAGCAATGGGTCGATAGTACGGCGACTGTTTCTACGAATCTTGTTTCGCTTTATAAGGCGCTGGGCGGCGGGTGGGATGTTGAAGGTGCGGAGTATGCGGGAGGAGAGGTGGTGGCTACGGCTGGGCGGGAATGAGGTTGGGTGATGGATGTTTGGGGGTGGTGTCGGTAGCTGCTGACAGAAACCGGCCAGGAACGGACGGTCGACAAGACAGCGATGATAGGCAACAATTAATGCCATTAACCATGTTTTTTCTAGTTCAACAATGCAACCTTTGGTCAACGAATCCGATCTGCCAAATCCCGAGGACCCAAAGGCCGTCTTTGCTTTTGCGATGTCGTTCAACGGATATGAGCACTACGGGTCGTTTGCAAAGAGCTCCGCTGTCGCACGACAAAAGCCCCGTTCGACAATGGAAGAACTGCGGAACGAGTTGTTCTTCGCCGCACGCGCGTCTCGGCATACGGGTGTGGACGAATATCTAAAAGTCTATCTTGAGCTCCTACCGTTGATGCGAGCGCAACTTCAATAGCGCTGCAAAGTTAATCTTGGAGGCGCCAATGGTCGTTTCCAAGAAAGTGTACCGTTCCTCGCAGGTCGTCCGAGGCTGCCGCCTACGCTCGCGTTCGGCCACTGGGAGACAATCGACAGCGGTGGCGAGATCGTAACAATCGACCTTCCACAGACCCGGTACTTGGCACGGACACGGACGCTTGCGATGACTGAAAAATATCGACTCATACTCATGTTCGAGTGGGGCGGTGGTTGTATTTGGGTGGGAGACGACGCTACTCGCAGCGCATACGGGGTGGGTCCGATTGAGGACTCGCTGCCGCTGGTTGACGAGACGCGCAGAAAGCTTGCGGAAATGACTGCGTGGCATGACCTATCGCTCAACTGGGAATACCCTCCAGACCCCGGACCGTGGGACGCGTACGAGTACGAGCGCTTTGACGCGACCGCGGCTGCGATGCGTGATCATCTTCAACAGGAACTGGGGGACTGCTTCGCTATCGTCTACGAGAGATTGGGGGTTCATGAGGGACGCTCCAAGGATCGGTAGCCTGGGAACAGGCTGGACCGGAAGCACGCCTTTCCGCGAATGACCGCTTCAGCGAAGGGCGGCTGTCTCTTTTGGATCGAAGCCAGCCGTCGAACATCTTTCACATCCGGACCAGCGCGAGGGCATCTGTCGTGATCGTGGCCGCGTACCGCTCGCGTTGTACACGATGCAACTGCTCGATGAGTAGCAGGCGGCCAACCACGTAATGCCGATTTCTTTGGGCTTAGCGACCGTCCCGTTTTTGAGTTCCTATACTATTTACCATCGCATCGTTCTTGGCATCGATGGTGCGCGCAGCCAACGCATCCGTGACAGGAACAGCAAGCTAGCCAAAAGGCGGGAAGCTGCTCCACCAATACCTACGTTTCTCCAGCCGTTCACCGCCTTCGATCGGAATACGTCATGCCAGCAGAGTGGAAGCGCCGCTTCCGGTTGTTTATCCAGCGTTTTTGGCAACCGACCAGCGCGTGCATGACCTGCATGCCGGGGAGTTGGTCCAACATCATGAGCCTAGGCCATTGGACGATTGCATTCCATACGGGCCTGTTCACCGGACTCCTGGCTGTACTTTTGACGTTCACGCCCGCGACGAAGCTCTACGCCAATCGATACGGTAATTCGCTGGTCGTCGGCATCCTGACAACGATAGGCGACGCCTATTCCCATGCCAGTCACTACCGCATTCCCTACGTCGAGCACATCGTAACGGGTGCTATCTCGGGCCTCCTGGCGCTGGCTGCCTCATATCTCTTCGAAGACCGTGCGCGGCGTCTGAGGACAGCGTGGGTTTGGGTTTTCAGATAGCTTATCCCTTTGATTCCGCACCACGCCAAGCCGCGCATATCCGCAGCCATCACCGGGGTCGCTGATCAAATTCCTGCCGCGCCTTCTCCACCGTATCCAGATTGTTGGCCGCCCAGACCCAGACTCCACAGAACGCAGCGCCCAACGTGATCCCGAGGTCAGTGAGCTTATATTCGACCTTCGGTGGCACGACCGGATACACCGTGCGCACCACCAGACCATCACGCTCCATCGCGCGCAGGGTCTGGGTGAGCATCTTCTGACTGATTCCCTCGACCAGTTCGCTCAGCCGGCTGAAACGCAGCGGCGACTTCTCCGCGAGTACGTCGAGAATCAACATGGTCCATTTGTCTGCAACGCGACCGATCAAATCTCTGACCAACGATGCAATCCGAGGATCGAGATCGATTGGTGGCGTCAGGCTCGCGTAGTACTGCGCAGCGGCGATCTGTTCCTTGGTGAATTCGAGGACTCGCTCCATTTCACACTCTCCGTTTGGTAAGTATGTAACTTTCAGGTGCCTTCTTCCTTCTGGAGAGTATGCCGGTCAAACTACGGTCGTGCTCAATGAACAGGGAGTGAAATGATGAAGATGATCGGAAGAACAGTGTTGATAACGGGCGGTACGAGCGGGATTGGCATGGAGCTCGCGCGGCAGTTGATCGCTCAGGGAAACACGGTGATTGTGACCGGACGAGATCCGGGCAGGCTTGAGCTTGCACAGCAAGCCATACCCGGGCTTCATGCTTTTCAAAGCGACGTTGGCGATCCAGCGAGTATCGAGTCCCTGTACAAAACGGTGTGTGAGCAGTTTCCTGCGTTGGACACGCTGGTGAACAACGCAGGAACAATGCGCAATATCAAATTGGATCGGCCGCATCGACTGGGTGATTTGACTGCCGAGGTGGATGGCAATCTGAAAGGACCCATGTGGATGGTCCAGGCTTTCCTGCCTTTGCTCTTGAAGCAGAAGAACAGCCTGATCGTGAATGTGTCGTCGGGTCTGGCGTTTATCCCTTTCCCCGCGGCTCCCATATACAGCGCGTCGAAAGCTGCACTTCACGCCTATACAGAGTGTCTGAGGGCGCAGTTGGCCGACACCTGCGTATCGGTCGTGGAACTGGCTCCTCCGGGCACCGAAACCCCGCTGTTCCGAGGCGAGTTTGCCGAAGAAATGAAAGGCGAGAAAGGCATGAACGTCAGCGTGCTCGCGAGGCGCGCCATTGCGGGTATCGAAGCCGGGAAAACGGAGATTCGGCCGGGCGTGAGCAATGTCTTAAAGATCGCCAGCCGCGTTGCGCCGCACTTCATGTTCCGGCAGATGGTGAAGCTTGGTCGTCCGAAACCGGTCAGCGCTTGAGCGGCGCTGCGTAGTTGTTTGGATCCAGCGCGATCGCGCAATGCAGGCTTTGCACATGACGAGATCGCTCGGTGAGGCGCAGGCATCTGGCCAAGAACGCCGATTTCACTATAAGCCCGGTGGCCCATACATTTTCGGGTTCCTATGAGGAGCCTCGGTAGGCCCCTGATCGGGCGAAGGAGCAGTTGATGTAGCGGACGGCTTCGCCGCATCGGGCGTCGAACTGGAAGCTGGCACGGCAGTGGTCGTGCATCCCGCCAGCACGATGAATACAGCCGCAAAGAGAGAGTTTGTCATCGTCGCTTCCAGAGAGGAAGGTACATGTTACGACAGGCTACCGGCCGCAAGCATCGTTGCTCATTGACCACGAGAAGACGTGCCATACGGTATGACATTCGCTTAGTGCGGCAAGCAAAAGACAGTCGCAAGCACCATCGGATCTAACCGGAGACCTGATCCGGTGCGTTGGGCGCGCTTACTGGCGTCGAGTCGCAATTGCAGTCGCATATCCGCATCAGCTTGAATACGGGTCTCAGTAGTTCACAACTGCGTCAGGTTGCCCGCAACCTCGCAGCGCAAGGTAACGTCGACGCCGGCGCCCGCGTGCAAGCAGCAATCGACAGGGTTTCTGAATAGCGAGCGTTCAGGGCGCGCGGGTCCAGTCGACCCAGCATGGTTCAAAGACCGCGCGACGTGGTGAGAAACCGGCGCCGCATCGGCTTGAGCAGGGCAATGGCGAGCAGTGCGGTCACGATGTCGAGCGTGATCGCCGTCGTGAACACGGGCACCCAGCTTCCGGCGTGCTGGTGCATGAGCGCCGCCAGAGGGCCGCCAAAGATCGAGCCAATGCCTTGCGAGATGTACAGCCAGCCATAGTTCTCCGTGGCATGACGGGTGCCGAAGGTGTCGGTGAGCGTTGCGGGGAACAGCGAAAATATTTCGCCCCAGCCGAAGAACACGACCCCTGAGAGCAGCACGAACAGCACCGCGTTTTCGCGCGTGAGCAGCCACAGTGCCATCGCCACGCCTTCAAGGGCAAACGCGAAGAACATGGTGTTCTCGCGGCCGACCTTGTCGGATACCCAACCAAACAGCGGCCGCGTGAGGCCGTTCGTGAACCGGTCGATGGTCAGCGCAAGCGGCAGCGCTGCCATGCCGAACACGAGCATCTTTGTCACGCCGAAGTCGGCGGCGAAGGTCGCCATTTGTGAAGTGACCATCAGGCCCGAGGTGGACATCATGGTCATCATTGCGAACATCAGCCAGAAAACAGGCGTTTTGAGCGCCTGCGAAGGACGCAGATTCGCCACGCCCGGCGCGCCGGAACTGGCTGTCATTTCAGCAATGCTGTCGTGCGAAGGCGGCACGCGCAAACCCTGCGAAGCAATCAATCCGACCACTGCAAATGCAATGCCGAACATCCACAGCGTAGCGTCTATACCACGCGCCTGAAGCGAGTTCGCTATCGGGAAGGTCGTGACGATCGCGCCCATACCGTAGCCGGCGGCAACCGCGCCCGCCGCGAAACCCCGCCGCTTCGGAAACCAGCGCACCATCAAGCCCACCACGCCGACATAGACAATGCCGGTGCCGAGTCCGCCGACAACGCCGTAAGTCAGATATAGCATCGACGCGCTTTGCACCTGCGAGGCGAGCACCCAGCTCAACCCCGACATGACCGTGCCGATCGAGATCAGCAGGCGCGGACCAAAACGGTCGATCAACTTGCCTTGAAACGGCGAGAAGAAGGTTTGCAGAATGATCAGCAAGGAAAACGTCACTTGCAATTCCGGCAGCGCGACGCCCAGCTTCGCGGCGAGCGGTTTGGTCATCAGCGTCCACACGTATTGCGGGCTCGAGATCGCCATCATGCAGATGAGACCGAGTCCGAGTTGAAGCCAGCGGTTATGCGTGGCAGACGTCGCGACATTGCCCATATCCGTCGATGTCACGGGGTGAGAGCGTGTGGTCATGGTGACTCCGGTTACCGAGTGACGTGCAGCGTCCTGCGCGCCTATAGGCCGGACGTGCGGTTTCATTGAAAAAGCGCGCGAGCTCCTGCAAGCTCGCCGCAGCCCCGATACTGCGTGGATCGTAGCCCGCTTCCATAAACTAATCTGGATACCGAACGATTACGTCTGCGGGTCACAGCGCCTGGTCTTTGCTTGCGCCGCGATCGTCGTGCGAGCCATGCCGAGGGAGACGCGCAGAACCGAATTTCTTGTATACATATCCGGTGTTTACGCGAGAAACGTGCCAAAGGCTATGCAAAGTCAAACGTCCCTTCTGTAAAGCTTTAAGTACAACCGGGTGTGTGTGGGTGACGACCCTGGGTGGTGCGTCTGGACCTGATCGGTGCATCGGAAGCGCCGCGCGGCTCCATGGCGGTGCGTGCGGGAGTGGACGTTCGACGGGCGGGCTATGCGCGGCCGATCGCGGTTTTGTTCGTTCCAGTGACTGGTACTGCTGCGACGGTTGTGTTTCGTGTCTAGCTTTACGCCGATGGCGATAGCAAAGCGTCCCCAGAACGCCTCAAGTGGCCGCACGTGACTTCGCGCGACTACGGACAGCAGACTGCGCGTCCGGCGCTTCAAACACGTCATCGAACTCCTCCGCCGCGATGGCGGCAAGCACCTCCCGAAGCGCCTTCGCCTTCGCAACGCCAAACTTGCTCTCGAAGCGTTCTTGCGCCGTGTTCCACAGCACAGCCGTCTCCTCGAGTTTTTTCTTTCCCTTCGGAGTAAGCCTGGCGAGCCGGTTTCGCCGGTCCTCGGGGTCCACCACGAGACCGATAAAACCGTCCCTTTCGAGTGGCTTGAGGTTATGGCCCAGCGCCGATCGATCGAGAACAAGGGACGCGGCGAGTTCGCCCATTGTCGGACTTCCAAGCCGCGCGATATTCAGCAAGATCGAACGTTGCGTGGAGCGCAGCCCCGTCGGCGCCAGTACGGCATCGTAGAGTTGCGAGACGCGTCGGGTCGCTTTACGCAAAGCCGTGTTGTTGCACCGGTTGTTATCGCCGAGAGACGGGTTGTTGTCCGGCCGCTTGGCGGGGGGTGTTTCGTTGCGCACTGCTATTGCTCCATATAAAGCGTCAACCCATGCCCGCACGCACAACAATTCCTGTGAGATGCAGTTCGCGGGCGCGACGATATCCTAATTGCTTGTACAGCCGTATTGCAGAAGTATTGGTGGAAAAAACGTGCAGGAAGGGAACGCCTCCCCGATGCTGAATTCCGGCCGCAAGATGTTCCATGAGCTTTCCTGCAAGGCCTTGACCACGCCAGTCAGGATGAGTGCATACGGCACTCACTTCAACATATTTTCCTGCGACCATCCGTTCTCCCGACATGGCGACCAGTTGTCCTCTTTCACGAACACCGATGAACCTGCCCATTTCCGGCGTGCGTTCCTTGAAAGGACCCGGATCGGTTTTCTCCACCAGCCGCATCATGCTTGGAACGTCTTCTTTTCCAAGCTCAACGATTGCCTTATCACTCGATGCAGCGAATTCTCTCGCGCCAATCATTTGGATAACCGTCGCCTCTCGGACTATCTCATACCTCGCAGGAATGGTCGGCTTGTGCTGCGTAAAGAGCGTGAGCCGTTCATCAGCGTGCAGCATTCGGGCAATTTGCGCGACGCTGCTCTCGCTGTAATCTTGCGCGGCGCCGAACGGGGCGAATTCAGGTTTGTATCGCAGGCCGTTTTCGTTGCTTTGCGCAAGAGACGCATGCGCTCCTGAAAGTGCGGCCCAAATGACATTGCCCATGTAGTCCTCCGACTCGATCTCGGCTGCCGGGTCGATCGTCGATTCCATGATTGCTCCATGTATTCGAAGGCTGTGGTCATGCGATGAGCCCGAACGTCGCTTTGTCAAGAAAGAACCGCATCCACAGTGCGCAGGAACCTGACAAGCTGTTCGCTGACCTCGGCTGACGCCTCGTGTTGCACCCAGTGGCCCACATTATCGAGTTCGAGTCCTCCCATAAGACCGGGAAGGCCGGCGCGCATCTGCTGTAACGTAAAAGGGTAAAGCTCCTTCAAACCATCCGATTTGCCCCAGATGAAGAACGATGGCTGAGTGATCTTCGCGCCCTTCCACGGAGCGGACAGCGTGAAATAAGGCTCTGCGGCGCGATAGTAATTCAATCCGCCGTGAAAACCGGTGCGCCGAAATTCCGCGATGTTATGCGCCACATAATCTGCTTCCGCCCACGAGGGCAGTGGCCCGGGAGCAGCCCGATAAAGGCTGCGTGTACGGTCCAGGGGACTCCACTGCTCGCCTTCCGGCGCAGAACCGGATGCCCAGTACAGGATGCCTGGAATCGTCACGGCAGCGTCGGCCCATATCTGGTCAGCATCCGGCCGTATCTGCTCGAACATGTAAAAATCGTCTTGACGTCCCGACTCGCGCATTCTTTCGAAAACGCTGGATTCGCCACGCGTAACGAAAGGCACGCTGAGGCCAAAGACCGCCTTGAATCGATCGGGACGCATCAGCGCCGCATTCCATGCATGGGTTGCACCCCAGTCGTGCCCCACAAGCACTGCGCTGGATATCTTCAGCGCATCGAGCAGACCGATCAAGTCGCCTGTGGTGTGCAGCGGGGTGTAGAGGCTTGCATCGGCGGGGGCTGAACTTCGCCCATAGCCGCGCATATCGGGAGCGATGGCGCGATACCCCGCCGACGCAATGGCGTTCATTTGCCGGCGCCATGTGTAGGACGTATCCGGAAACCCGTGGCAGAACAGCACGGCTGGTCCCGCCCCTTGCTCCGTCACGTGCAGGGAAATGCCATTGGTTGCGATATCGTATTCCTTGACGCCACCCGTTATATCTGAAGTCATGTCATTGAACTCCATGGTCGAAATGCGAGGCTATTTATATGATAAGGATTCACTAAGATATTCCTTTCCCTTCAAGCCATGAACGCATGACCTGGACAAGCTCGGTCTTGCGCTCGAGTGGCAGCCAGTGTCCGGATGGCAGCGTCGTCACCGTCAGATCAGTGCACGTGCTGCGCATGGGCTCGCCGAGACGGCTTCGAGTGATGTCACAGATGCCATCAAAGTCGCCGTTCACGAACAGTACGGGCTGGTGCAGAAGTCCGCCGTCGGGTGCTGCTTGAGCGTACGCGATGTTGGCGTCGTCGTTCAGATACCACGCGTTGGCCGGACGAAACCCGCTGACACGAAACACATCGACGAGGGCGTCAAAGTCGGTGGATGGCCAGAGCGCAGCGTCGGGCTGCACTGCCGGCGCACGATGCGCCGCTCCGAACCAGCCTCCGTTACGCGACACCAAAGCAGAGCGATAGGCCTTGCCCACGGACTCGGGGTCTCCACGCCGATAAATCGCCGCGAGCGTTGCGGCTATGTCCGCGTTGAAATCGGTGACCGTCTGGTCGAAGTGCGTCAGGTAGAAGCCGTAATAATCCCACTGCCCGTCTGGAAATTGATCGGCCGGGTAGAGCGTCCGATCGACCAAGGGCAACAAGTTGCGCAAAGCGAAGCTCTCGGGCATATACGGGACGGACGCGAATACCACGCCACGGCTGCGCTCTGCATGATGAGCAGCCAGCGCCCCGGCCACCGGGCTTCCCAGGTCGTGGCCGACCCAGATTGCCGGACGCGCGCCCAGATGATCGTGAAGTTCGACCATATCTTGCACGATCTCCTTGAGCGCGTAGGCATTGGACGCGGACGGCGCCGTCGAGCCTCCATAACCGCGCATGTCCGGCGCGACGCACCGCCAGCCTTCTGATGCAAAGGCTTCGATCTGCGGTCGCCACATCAGGCCGATTCCAGGCCAGCCGTGGAGGAAGATCATCAACGGCCCCTCGGCCGGTCCAGCCTCCAGATAGCGCGTGGTGTGGCGAGGCGAACTGAAGGTGCGCGCGATCAAGACTGGACGATCCCGCAATGCAGCGTCATCTGGTGCGGCCGCGATAGTCGAGCTTTTGAGTTCGTTGGGCATAACGCTTACCTCATCCGTTTTCTCGTGCGGAACGCTCGGCGGAGATTGCAAAGCCATCCGGGAAACCGCCGCTTCGGGTCACAATCGCTGCATGGATCAAAAACCGATACATTGCACGTTTCGCAGAATATTAGCATATGCCCGCAATATGTGGGTATATGCCGATAATTTATTGAGCGTGGGGAGAGGCTGCCTCTCCCATTCCCGGACGCCAACGACCGCCGATTAAACCTGTGTCATCCCTCCATCGATACACAACTCCGCGCCCGCCACAAAACTGCTGTCGGACGATGCAAGGAATAATGCCGCGTTCGCCACTTCCTCCGGACGACCCAGGCGGTTCAAAGGAATCCGGCTCGTCAGTGAGAGCCGGACTTCGTCGCTGACGTTCTCGAACATGGGAGTGTCGATGGGACCCGGGCTCAACACGTTCACGCGGATTGCCCGTGCCGCGAGTTCGGCAGTCCAGGTACGCGCATACGACCGGACTGCGGCCTTTGTAGCCGAGTACGTTCCGTAGCCAGGGTTGCCGATCGATCCGGCAATCGAACCCACCAACACGATGCTGCTGCCGCTCGCCATCTGCTGCACCGCGCGCTGAACGGTGAACACCATGCCGCGAACGTTGACGTCGAACGTTTTATCGAAGTGATCTTCGGTCGTGGAATCGAGCGTCGAGAACTCCGATATACCCGACGACGTCACCAGGATATCCAGCTTGCCGGCCTTCGCCTTGACCGTATCGAACAGCCGGTCGAGATCGCTTGCACTCGTCACGTCACCTTGCACGGCTTCCACGTGACCGCCAATCAACGCAACGGCCTCATCGAGCTGCGCCTTGCGACGGCCGGTGATAAAAACATGGGCGCCTTCTTCGGCGAAGCGCCGCGCTATCGCAAGACCAATTCCGCTATTGCCACCGGTGATAACCGCTGTCTTTCCTTCGAGCTTCAGCACAGTCAACCCCTTGTATGTTCAGTCCGGCCGAAGATACACCGTGTATATTTAGTGTCAATTACGCACCGTTCATAGACTAGATATACGAGAGGAAACCGTGATGGCATCGAAGGTGGCATTGAAGGCGGAACCGCCGCTTGCCGAGATCAACGCGACGCGGCCCGTTCTAGAGCAGATCGCGAACAAATGGTCGGTGTTGATCCTGACCGTGTTGTGCACTGAACCCTCGCGGTTTAACGCGATAAAGCGACGCCTCGATCCCATTACGCACAAGGCGTTGACCGAAGCTTTGCGACGGCTGGAGCGAAACGGGCTGGTCAATCGGCGGGTCATAGCATCGTCGCCGGTGGCGGTCGAGTATTCGATCACTTCGCTCGGCCGAACGCTGCAAGATCCATTCGAGGCGCTCGTGGTGTGGGCGGCGAAGCATGGCGGGGGTATCGAGAGAGCGCGGCTTGCTTACGATGAAAGGGCGCTTTGAACCGGTTCAATCGGCAGACCGGGTTTGCTTTCCCTCTGCGGCCAGATAGCGTCCGGGCGTCGTCCCCAAGGCGCGCCGGAACATATCGATAAACGCGCTGACGTTGTCGTATCCCAGTTCGAGCGCGATCGTCGTCACCGACACGCCATCCGCGACAAGTTCCAGCGCGCGAAGCAAGCGCGCCTGCTGACGCCATTGCGCGAAACTCAAGCCGGTCTCCTCCGCAAACCGGCGGCTCAAGGTCCGTGGCGCCAAACCCGCCCACGCGGCCCATTCCTCGAGACGGCGGTTGTCGGAGAGATCACTGGCTAACGCATCCGTGATTCGGATGAGCCGTGCATCTTCCGGGCGCGGAAGGACCAGCGATTCTTCTTTCGATGCGGCCAGTTCATCGATCACCACTTCTGCTATCCGCGTCTGCGTCTGGTCCAGCTCGGCGCCCGGCCACGTCGCGGCGCGTCTCACTGCTTCACGCAGCAACGGCGTTGTCCTGATCGCCCGTGGCTCCGACGGCAGATTGGCACATCGGTGCTCGGTGATGAAAACGCTCCAGCCCGAGAACGGTCCATACGAGCGCACGGAGTGGACGCAATGCGGCGGAATCCAGATTGCATGGACGGCGGGAACGACCCAGTGCTGTTTGTCCAGGCCGACCGACATCAAGCCGCTCAATGCGCCCATGAGTTGTCCGCGCGCATGGCTGTGCGACGGCGTGGCGCGCGCTTCGTCTTGCGTCAGTTCAGCCGCGGCGAGGAACGGACCGTCCGGCGAGGTCACCAGGTCGGGTCGAATCAAATATGAAGTCATGGCTGAAACGCGGTATCGATTGGCCTTTATACCGGAGACTGGCCGCGCTCGCACGCCTAAACTGGCTTCATTCCTACTGCTTCAGGAGGCCATCGCGATGCGAGCCCAGGACATGCTCCCCGACCATATCAATCAGGCTGAAATCGGCGGGACCACGATTCGAAAGGGTACTGTCGCCGCATTTCTCGCGAATGCACGTGTCTGGACCGATCCGGAAGCAAGCGAAAACGCACGCGCTGAAGTCGAGATGGACATGCTCGAAGCGCTGCCTGCACTGCGCGCCGTCGGCTTGTTCGACGTCCTCGACATTCGCGATGCCGCGCTTCGCGCCTGGGTCGCCGCGCACACCAAGGACTAAGGAAAACGCCATGAAAGCAGCAATCATCAAAGCGCCGGGTGAAGGCCCGGTGTACGCCGACTTCGATCAACCCGTCGCTCAAACCGGCCATCGACTGATCGAGGTGACGGCAAGCGCACTGAGCCACGTTGCGCGGGCGCGGGCCTCGGGGACGCATTATTCATCGGCGACGACGTTCCCGTTCGTTGCAGGCGTCGATGGAACCGGGCGTCTGGAAGACGGTCAGCGCGTCTATTTTTTCAAGCCGGAGGCGCCGTCTGGATCGTTGGCCGAATACTGCCTCGTGTCCGCCGCTCATTGTGTCGCGTTGCCCGATGCGCTCGATGACGTCACCGCAGCGGCCATCGCGATTCCGGGCATGTCTTCTTTGGCGGCGCTCGTCGAGCGGGGCGGCTTCGTTGCGGGCGAGACGGTGCTGATCAACGGCGCGACGGGTACGTCCGGGCGCCTCGCGGTGCAGATCGCGAAGCATCTCGGGGCGGGGAAGGTCATCGCTACCGGGCGGCGCGAGACCACGCTTGCATCAATGAAAACAGCCGGCGCCGATGTGACTATTTCGCTGGAACAGGAAGAGGGCGCGTTGAACCGCGCGTTTGAGTCGCAATTTGCAGAAGGCGTGGACGTGGTGCTGGATTACTTGTGGGGAAGCAGCGCCCGGGCGTTGTTGGTTTCAGCGGCGAAGGCGTCGCCTGACGATCATCCAGTCCGGTTTGTGCAGATCGGGTCCATCAGCGGCGCCGATATCCAGTTGCCGGCCGCCGTCCTGCGCTCGGCGGCGATCACGCTTACGGGCAGCGGTATTGGAAGTGTTCCGTTGCCCCGCCTCCTGCATGCCATGCAGCAAGTGTTCAATGCAGCCGTACCCGCCGGTCTGCGGACCGACACCGAGATCGTTCCGCTTGCGGACATCGGTAAGTATTGGGCGCATGCGGACAGTTTGCGCCGGACGGTTTTTGTTCCGAAGCCGTGAGGTCGAGAGCGGTACGATGAACATCGCCGGCGGTATAACGTGTACGCTACAATCGCCGCATGGCTAAAAAATCCCCTCCTGCTCCCGCCGTCAAGGACGTTCGCGCTGTTGCGGACGTCCCGAAGCTTACCGGCGCCGACGAGTATCACTTCTCCGAGCAGATCGGCCACCTGCTGCGGCGCGCGTATCAGCGCCACGTCGCGATCTTCCAGGCGGCAATTCCCGATTCGGACCTGACGGCCGCGCAATTCGTGACGTTGTGCGCGGTGAAGGAGCAGCAGTCGTGCTCGCTCAACGACATCGTGAAAGCGACGGCTATCGACCAGGCTACCATCCGTGGCGTGGTCGAGCGGCTCAAGGCGCGTTCGCTGATTGTTGTTTCCCCCGATCCGCTCGATGGACGCAAGCTTCTTGTTCGCACTACGCCCGAAGGCCTTGCGCTGATTGATCAGAGCATTCCGTTTGCCAAGCAGGTCAGCGAGCAGACGTTCGGCGGATTGAACCCCGCCGAACGTGTCGCGATCGTCTATTTGTTGCGGGCGATGACGCGGGCGGAAGAAAATTAAAGCACCAGCGTCAAAGATGCTTGCAACGCAGCCCGAACCACATCGGCCGTGAAGGGCGCTTCCCGGAACCTGACGCCGGTGGCATCGAAAAGCGCATTGGCAATAGCCGCCGCCCCGGGCAACGAAGCCGACTCGCCCGACCCCAGCGGCGGTTCCCCTTGCCGTTCCATTTGCACCACATCGATCAACGGTAATTCCGGGAAGGTCAGGATTGGATAACTGCCCCATTCGCGACTCGCGACGAGACCATCGGTGAAGCGAACACGCTCCTTCAATACACGGCTGATCGTCTGAATCACATTGCCGTGGATCTGATGACGCACGCCGTCGGGATTGACCACCGTGCCGGTATCCTGACCAACGGTCACGCGCTTCAGACGAATTTCGCCGGTCACACGATCCACCTCCAGATCGACGATCCAGGCCGACCATGCCGCCCCAAACCCTGGAAAGCG
The DNA here is from genome assembly GCF_001577465.1 of Burkholderia sp. PAMC 28687. Taxonomy (NCBI): domain Bacteria; kingdom Pseudomonadati; phylum Pseudomonadota; class Betaproteobacteria; order Burkholderiales; family Burkholderiaceae; genus Burkholderia; species Burkholderia sp. PAMC 28687. The sequence goes on along the minus strand of NZ_CP014506.1, from coordinate 78,070 downwards.
GCTATGAACATAACGCGCATACGCCACGCCATGTCCTTGCAGGACGCGCGCGTTCGCATCGTCAGGTTTTACGCGACGTTGCCAGCCCGCACGCGCGGCCACTGCTTCCAGCAACTCCCTCGCGCGTTCGTCCTGCATATGCCGCAGCCGGAATTCGAGCGGATCGGCGCCGGTCTCGACGGCGAGTTCATCGATGAACACATCATGCGCAAACGAGTTCGGCAACGCCGATACCCCCCGGAACCACGACGCCCTGATGAGTGGCGCCATGTCGTTGCACACAAACCGCCGATGCTCGAACGTGTACGGCGAAACCGCCGTGCGATCGCCCATTTCGAAGACTCGCGGCTCGGCCGGCAACGCGCCCGTGAGCAGCAATGCAAGGAGCGGCGCATCGTTCGATGGATACCGCGACGCGAACTCATACGCGAGCGTCTCGCCGCTGTCCGAGACAGTGCCCGTCACGTCCACCACCTGTGCGGTTCCCTTGGGCTCCCACTGATGTTCATCGGCACGTGACAACTGCACGCGCACCGGGCGGCGCATCGCACGCGAAAGCAACAGGGCGTCGCCGGCCACGTCATCGGCGCAGTTGCGGCCGTAGCATCCGGAGGCTTCCATGCGCACGATATCGATGTCACCTTCCGCGCGTTCCACGAGTCGCGACAGGTCGAAGCGCAAGCTTTGCGGGTTCTGCGTTCCTGACCACACGGTGATGTGGTCATCGCAGTAATCGGCGAGGGCGCAGGACGGTCCTATCGATGCATGCATCTGGTAGGGCCATACATAAGTGCGTGTCAGGGTCGTGGTATTGGGCTTGCCCTGAACGGATGCCACATCGCCTTCTTCGAGCAGCAAGCGCCGCTTTGCAGGCGCGTTCGATATGGCCTTCGCGGGGTCATCGAGAGACGGCAGCGTTGGCATCGGCCGCCATCTGACGCGCAGCGCGCGGGCGGCGCGAATGGCCTGTTCCTCGCGCTCGGCGACCACGCCAACGAAGTCGCCGATCACCACAACGCCGCGCACGCCGGGCATGGCTTCCACGGACGGCCGGTCCACATCGATCAGCATCTTGCCGATGAACTCGCCGCAATCATGTCCCGCATACGGCGGCCGCACCACACGCCCGTGCAGCATGCCGGGCACGCGCATATCGTGCACGAACGTGAGCGCGCCCGTTGCTTTCGCGGGCAGATCGACGCGCGGCGTCGAGCGTCCGACAATGCGGTATGTCGACGGATCTTTCACCGCAGTGGTGTTATCGAGCACGAGCATCAGGCGCTGCCCTCGAAGCAATGCGCCGAACGTGAGGCGGGTGTCATCGGGTGCGATGACGCAGCCATTGTCGGTACGCAGAAGCGCGGCATCCGCGGCGTCCATTCCCCACGCGCGCGCCGCCAATCCGATCAACGCAAGCCGCGCTTGCGCCGCCGCAAACCGCAGCGGCACGGCCGAGATCTGGATCGTCGCGCTCGCGATCGTCGGCCCCTGGTTCGGCACTTGCGCCGAATCGCCCAGGATCATCTGCACGCGCGTGGCGGGCACGTCCAGCTCTTCCGCCACGATCTGCCCGAGCGACGTCCGGATGCCCGTTCCCAGATCCACATGACCGTTGAAGGCGAAAATGCGTTCGTCGTCGAGCACGGCGACGAAGATTTCCGGCGTGTCCTGAACGTACGAAGACCCGCTGCCCGGTTGCCCGGGCGCGGGTTTCACCGGCGCGGCCGGCTGCCTGACGACATTCAGGCAGCCGTTGCGCGCGAGCAGTTCACCTCGGGTAGGCGTTCCTGCAATTGGCATGACGCGTTTTCCAGAAAATGCGGTTATCGATTGACAATACTCTTGGGCATCGCCAGCGCCAAGAGACATCCTGCCAGCATGCAAATGCCGAACGTGATCAAACCGGCGCTCATGCTGTGCGTCGCGTCTTTCATCCAGCCGAGCACGTAGGTGCTCGCAAAACCGCCGAGGTTCGCAATCGAACATGCGAACGCGATGCCCGCCGCCGCAGCGGTGCCGCGCAGGAACGTGGACGGCAGGGCCCATACCACTGGCATGGCCGCGGCGACGCCAGCGTTCGCAATCGACAGCAGGATCACGGTGATCGCCGTGTTGCCGCTGAAGAATGTGCTCGCGATCAAACCAAACGCCGTGCACGCAAACGGCACGACGATATGCCAGCGACGTTCGCGATACTTGTCCGAACTTGCACCGGTCACGAGCATCATGATGACGGCGAGCGCATTCGGAATCGCGGTCAGCATGCCGATTTCCAGCGCGCTCTCGACGCCCGAATCGCGAATGATGCTGGGCATCCAGAAGCTGATGGCATAGGTCCCGAGCAACACGCACAGATCGATGAGACCCAGCGCCCATACCTTTGGGTCCGTGAACGCGTCCCGCAGCCGATGCCCCTTGCCCGCATGCGATTCCTGCGCGAGATCGTGCTTCAGGCGGCGGCGTTCATCGTGATCGAGAAACTTGGCGGACTCCACGGTATTGGGCAGATAAAAAAACACCAGCACCCCCAGCACGATGGACGGCAAAGCTTCCAGGCCGAACAGCCACTGCCAGCCTTGCCAGCCATGCATGCCGTCGAAAAAGGTCAGGATCCATCCTGACAACGGGCCGCCAACCAGGCTCGACAACGGCAGCCCCATCATGAAGAGCGCGATGATCTTGCTGCGCCGTGCATCGGGGAACCAGTTCGTCAGATACAGCAGCACGCCCGGCAGGAAACCCGCTTCAGCCACGCCCAGCATGAAACGCAGTACGTAGAACTGGCCGGGCGTCTTCACGAACACGGTGAGGCCGGAGAGGATGCCCCACGTCACCATGATCCGCGCAATCCAGAGCTTCGCGCCGACCTTTTGCAGGATCAGGTTGCTCGGCACTTCGAACAGGATATAGCCGACAAAAAAGAGGCCGGCGCCGAGTCCGTAGACGGTATCGCTGAAATTGAGTGCATCTAGCATCTGCAGCTTTGCGAGGCCGACGTTCACGCGGTCCAGGTACGCCGAGAAATAGCAGAGGCAGAAGAACGGGATGAGCCGCCAGGTGAGCTTCTTGTAAAGCATGCGTTCTGCCTGGGCGTCGGTGTGCAGCGAGCCGCGCGCAGTGTCCGTGATCGGGGTCGACATGAGGTGTCTCCTGGGAAGCCTGCTTTAATGAGGTGCTGTGAATGAGGTGCTGTTAAAAAGGTGCGATCGCGGGTGCGGCATGGGCGTCTCAGCGTCTACAAAGTTACGTAACCAAAATCCGAAAAGCAATATTTTTATAACAAAATATCGTTATAAATCAACGGGTTAAGTGTATTGCTTCAGACGTGCCGAAGCGTCCCGCAGGCTGTACCCGGGGGACGTTTCAAGGTGAAATCAAGTTGATTCAGGCGGGCTTTCGCGTGCCTTCTCTAGCGGTTTTCGATGCTTGCAAATGCTTCGTCAAGCGTCATCACGGCGGCGTATTTCTGCTGCATATCGAAAAGGTTTGCATCGTGCGGACCGATCGCGCGATCACCGACGCAATCCGAAATGACCAGCGGGCGGAAGCCGTGCGACATGGCATCGACCACACTGGCGCGCACGCATCCGCTCGTCACCGCACCCGCCACGATCAGCGTCTGGACCGCGCGTTGCGATAACCACGGCGCGAGTTGCGTGCCGAAGAACGCGGACGGCACGGTCTTGCGCACGACCAGTTCGCCGGCGGCGGGCGTGAGTTCCGGCACGATTGCGCTGTTCGGGTGGTCTTCGGTCAGCGTCGCCATGCCCGGGACTTTCAGGGAGAAGACGTTGTCGTCGCTGCCATCGGCGGCATAGACGATCCGGCTATGCGCAACCGGCCATTTATTGCGCCGCGCTGCCGCAAGCAAGTGCGTGGTGCGTTCAATGGCCGGTGCAATGTTGCCGCCGCCGAAAGTCTTCGGGTCCGCGAAACCGACCACGAAGTCCACGATCAACAAGCCGATATTGCCTTTCACTGGCAATGGCGTGCCGAATCCCTGCTGCTTGTAGACGCCGGATTCCGCATGGCTCTGGATGTCGCTCATTCAATTGCTCCGATTCGAGATTGTGTTATCGGTCCATCACCACGCCGTCGCGAACCACGGCTTCGCCGTCGAGCATCACATCGCAATGACGCAGCGGAATGTCGATGTGACACGTCGTGGTGCGCTTGCCGCCGGCTTCGTTGTTCGGTCCAAGAGAAAACAGGAAATTGCCTTCGAACGCACGCGCATCCATGCCGATGGTCGCCTCGCGGTCATAGAGCCCCAACGTGGACCAGCGAGCGCGTGGCTGCAAACCCCAGCCAATATGCGAGATCGCATATCCTTCGGGATCGTTGAACGAAGCCATGTAGTCGCTGAGCAGGGCAGCGTCCACGCCACCATCGATGCGCGTTGCGTAACCATTCACAACAGTCAGCGTGATCGGATCGCTCACGTAGCGTTTTTGCGGCAGCAGGATGTCGCCGCGATCGATCACGATCTGCCCGCTTGCCTGGCCTTCGTTCGGGAATGTGAGCACGAAACCGCTTGGCCAGTGGTCCCAGCGGCCGGGTTCATCGACGAAACCGTATTCGGAGATTGCCGGGAATTCGCCCAGCGGACACACCAGTTCCGTACCCGCTTTCGACTTCACCCGCATTTCCTTCGATACCGTGATCCGCGCAGCCGCAGCGCGCACGCGCGTTCGATCGGCCTCGGTCGGAATCATGCGTACGAGTACTTCAGGCGGTTCGACGGCGAGCAGGATCTTCGTGCCGGTCTTGAGGATCTCGTGCTGCTCCGGCGAGAACAGCAGCGTCATCAGGTCGAGCACGAGATCACTCTCCTTCAGCGCCGCAATGGCCGCGTGATTGCCGGTCAGCGGCGTGGTGCCGAGGTATGCGAGCGAATCGCGGCTCAGCGCCTTCTCGCCGTTCACCGGCAGCAGGTCGAGCCGGTTGACGATCGCGCCCATCGACTGCGTGGCGATCAACGCGCTCGACAACGTCTGCGGATGCGTGGACGCGCTCGTGAGGACGGTGACGGTCTGGCCGGCCTGCAGCTTCGATAACGTCAGCACCTCTTTCCACGCGGCAATCATTTCGTAATCGCTGATAGGCATGACAGTTCCTTTTTGGGTGATCTATGCGAGCTTTGCGCCGAGGAAATCGCCGAATGCTTCGTAGAAGCCGGCTTCGTTGTCCCACGGAATCATGTGGCCGGCATCCGGCACGCGCGCGTGCAGCAAACCCGGCGCGAGCGCCTGCATTTCCTTCACGTCCTCGTCGAGCACCACGTCGCCGCGTGCGGCCGTGATCAGCAGCGACGGCACGCGCAGGAGCGGCAGGTCTGCATGGATGTCGTCGGTATGGAACCCTTCGAACGACGCAAGCATCGCGCGTTCGTCGCAGGTATGGAGCCATTGCGCGCGCACGCGGCGTTGTTCTTCGGTCCACGTCGGGCAGAAGGCGAGCATGCCTTCCGCGTCGATGCCCTTGACCGCGAGGCGGATGGAATCGACGTACCACGGCAGTTTCGCCGGATACGCGCGGCGGCCGGGACCGGACACGGGCGGATCGACGAGAACCGTGCGCGTCAGGCCTTCTGGTGCGCTGCGAGCGGCGCGGATTGCGATGCGGGCGCCCATCGAATGGCCAACGAGCGCATAGTGTTCAAGGCCGAGCGCCTGAGCGAGCGCGACGACATCGGCGGCTTGCGCGTCGAGACTGTAGTCGAGCGTAGCCGTGGCCTCCGACAAACCCCGGCCGCGGACGTCGAGCACGTAGGTATCGAACTGGCGGCCGAGCACTTCGCCGACGAAACCCCACGTCACCGCCGGGCTGGTGATGCCGGGGATCAGGATCACGGCAGGGCGGCCGGCGCGCACGCCGTCTGCACCGCCATAGCGCAGGAAATGCTGACGAATGCCGTTGGCATTGACGTTCGCGCCGTAAAGCAAAGTTGAGTCCATCGCGGAGTCCTTGGATGAGTCGAGAGCTTGCATCGGAAGGTTCGACAGGGCGATCAATATGCGCCCGACAGCAGCGCGCCCGCGCCCGGCACGATGCGCTCGAGATCGAGTTCGCGCAGCATGGCGTAGGTCGTCGCGATCGCGGCGGTGATGACCGGCTTGCCTGTCATGGCTTCGACTTGCGGCACCGCGGCAAGCGACGGCATTTGCACACACGCCGACAGTACGATTGCATCGACGTCCTTGTAGTTCAGCGTCTTCACGATTTCCGGCAAGAGGCGCGGGTCGTGACGGCCAACGTCCAGATTGTCGGGAATTTCGAGCGCACGGTAATCGACGACTTCAAACCCTTCCGAGCGGATGTAATCCACCACGAGCTCGGTCAGCGGCTTCATGTAAGGCGCAACCACCACAATACGCTTCGCCTTGATGACCTTCAGCGCGTCGACCAGCGCACCCGCGCTCGTGATGACCGGCGCGGAACCGCCGTTTTCGACCGTACGTTCGTGCAGCCGCTTTTGAGAGACGCGGTGATAACCATGGCCCATCGCCATGATTGCAACGAGGCATGCATATCCCAGCACGTCGACGCGTGCGTCGCTGAGTTCGAGCGCGCAGCGGTCCGATTCCGCATCCATGGCCGCAAGCTCCTCCTTCACCACTTTCTTCATGCGCATGCGGCTCGAATGGAAAGTGAAGCGCTCCGGGCGGATGGTCTGCCGCGCGAGCAGCATGGCTGGAATCTCGGTTTCCATTGTTGTATTCGAACTCGGCACGATCTGGCCGATGCGGAAGTTTTTGGTCATCTGTTCGACTCCGTAATTCGTGGGCCGCACGGGGCAGCTTGTCTGGTTCAGGAAAGTCTAGTGTACACGTTGGAATATAACAAGATTCCACAAATAAATTTTAATGGTGCAGCCATGCTTCAGCTTGGTGAAAACCCTTATAAATCGCACCGATAAAGGGCTTTCCCGCACCTGTGGAGATCAACTGCAAATTTTCTTTACCCAAAATAATTCAATGTGTACACTCGATATCAGTTCACACACAGGCTCGGTTGAACGACTTTCGTCCGAGCGCCAGACATGGAGAGATCATCATGAGCACACCCCGTATCGCGATTGTTGGCGCGGGCCTTGGAGGAACGGCGGCAGCCGCGTTGATGCAGCGCGCCGGTTATTCAGTGCGTCTGTATGAGCAGGCGCCGGCGTTCTCGCGTCTTGGCGCAGGCATCCACCTGGGGCCGAACGTGATGAAGATCATGCGTCGCATCGGTTGCGAAGATGCGTTGAATGTCATGGGATCGCATCCGGACTTCTGGTACAGCCGCGACTGGAAAAGCGGCGAGGCGATTGCGCAGATTCCGCTCGGCGATTTCGCTGTCAACGAATATGGCGCGACCTACCTGACGGTGCATCGCGGTGACTTTCACGCGCTGATGACGCAAGCCGTTGCGCCGGGCACCATCGAATTCAACAAGTGCCTGACCAATATTGAAGAAACCGATAAGGACGTGCGCCTGACGTTCGCCGACGGCAGCGTGGAAACGGCCGACATCGTGATCGGTGCGGATGGCGTGAACTCGAAACTGCGCGATCACCTGCTTGGCGCCGAGCCGCCGCGTTATACGGGTTATGTGGCGCATCGCGCGGTGTTTCCGGCGTCGCTGCTCGGCACCGATCCGTTCGACCTGTGCGTCAAGTGGTGGTCGGAAGATCGCCATATGATGGTGTATTACGTCACGTCCAAGCGCGATGAAATCTATTACGTGACTGGCGTTCCGCAAGCAGAGTGGCCGGCGGGACAATCGGTTGCGCCGAGCAGCCGCGACGAGATGCGCGAAGTTTTCGCGGGTTACCATCCGTCGGTGCAAAAGCTGATCGATGCCACGCCGGAAGTCACGAAGTGGCCGCTGCTGGAACGCGACCCGCTGCCGTTGTGGAGCCGCGGCCGGCTGGTCCTGCTCGGTGACGCCTGCCATCCAATGAAACCGCACATGGCGCAGGGCGCGGCCATGGCTATCGAAGATGCGGCCATGCTGACGCGGTGCCTGGACGAGATCGGCGTGAACGATTACACGAATGCGTTCGCGCTGTATGAAGCGAATCGCGCGGAACGTGCTTCGAAGGTGCAGCTTGTGTCACACAACAACACGTGGCTGCGCACGAACGAAGATCCGGCGTGGGTGTTTGCCTACGACGTGTTCAACGAGCCGTTGAAGACGCCCGTGGCGAAGCAGGCTTCGACGGCTGCAGCCTGATACTGATAAACGTCAAACATGAGCGTGTCCGCATCTGCATCATCGGCCTCCGAATCCATGACGCTCAGTGTCAATGGTTCATCGCGTACGCTCGAAGGCGTGACGCGTGACACGCCCTTGCTTTATGTCTTGCGCAACGACTTCGAGCTGAACGGTCCGAAGTATGGCTGCGGCCTGGGGCAGTGCGGCGCATGCACGGTGCTGCTCGACGGCGGTGCGGCGCGTTCGTGCGTGGTGCCGGTCGCGGCGGCTATCGGACGGGAAACGGTCACGCTCGAGGGGCTCGGCACGCTGGATGCGTTGCATCCGATCCAGCGCGCTTTTATCGATGAACAAGCGGCGCAATGCGGCTATTGTCTCAACGGCATGATCATGAGCACGAAGGCGCTGCTCGATCGCGATCCCGAACCCGATGACGCCGCGATTCGTGACGCGTTGCGCTTCAACCTGTGCCGCTGCGGTACGCATATCGAGATCATGAAGGCCGTGCATCGCGCGGTCGAGTATTTGAAACGCGAAGAAGGGCGCTGATCCAATGACGCGTGTAACGGACCTCTTGTAATGGACCTCATGCACGAACGGGATTCCGGCCGACCCGTGCTGCTGCCCGAGTCGATGCTCTATGCATGCGTGCTGGTGGACATCGACCCGGCGTTGCTGCAGCGTGCTGCTGCGCTGCAAATGAAAAGCGTGCGCTGGGTTCACGCGGGGAACGTGGCTGCGTTTGTTGCGGCCCGTCTTGAACTTGCGTGCGATGCCGCGCGGCGCGTGGTTGATAATACGGGCGCCGATGCGTCGCTGCCCGTGCCGCACTCCGGCCTGCAGCAGGAAGCGCATTATGTCTGGCCGCTTTCTCCGGACACGTTCACGCCATGCGAGGCGATCGCACGCTTTGACGGCGACTTCATCTCCCTATGGACGAGCACCCCACCAAGTGCAGATCTGCTCGCAAAGCTCGTCAGCGCGACGGGGTTTTCCGCTGAGCGCTTCGAGTTCCATCCGCTCCATACAGCGACCGATTCAACGCTCGCCGCAATCGCCGCTGTGGTGCTGATTAAAGAACTCGGCGGCGCGGTGTGTGTCGGCGGATATATGTCGGCGTCGCTCGTGCGCGAGGCGACATTTTCCGTCGCGGCTTCATTGGACAGCGAAGGTGCGCTGCTCGATTGGCAATACATTGCGCGAACGCCCGGTGTTTCCGGTGACGAAGCCGCTGCACGAGATCCAGGCCCGTATGTGTCACGCCGTTCGAAATTACTGATCGACGATCCCGCCAAACTCATTCCTGACGCGGCGCATGCCTTTGCGCGTGAATCGTTCATCGATGAAATCGCGCGTGAGAACAACCGCGATCCCGTGTCGTTCCGGCTCGATCACCTTGATCCGGTGGAATACGACGGCGCACGCGAGCTGATCAATACAGTCGCGGAACGTGCGGCGTGGGGTGGCGAGCCGAAGTATTCGACTAGTGGAATAGCGCACGGCCGCGGTTTCGCTTTCGATGAACACAAGAGCAACGCGTTAACGCCAGCGTATTCGGCGTGGATTGTCGATCTTGATGTCAATCGCGCGACCGGCGACGTAGCGGTCAAGCGCGTGGTGGCGGGGCGTGCGAGCGGTCGCAGACGCTTGGGCCGCATGAGCGGCGTTCCGGCGGGGCTGATTGCGGCGGCGGCATCGCGTGCGCTCGGTCTGCAGCTCACCGCGCGGCCATCGCACGACGAAACGCCCGGCGCTCAGGCCGTGTCGCATGAACTGGCGGTGGCCGCCGCCGCGGAAGTGCCTGCCGGGATTGCCATCGAAAGCATCGATGCATCGCCGGCCGCTGCGGCTATCGCCAATGCGCTCTTCGATGCAACCGGCGTACGCTTTCGCGCGCCGCCCTTCACGCCGGAACGCGTGCGTGCGGCGCTGGATGGATCGGAAGCGTCAATGGTCGGCGCACCGGTTGGCGTACCAAAGCGCGGCAAACGCTCGCTGAAGGCGTTGCTTGCGGCCGGCAGCCTTGGCGGCGTGATCGGCCTCGCATGCACGCTATGGCCGTTACGGGCGTCGATAGAACCCATCGCGCGCCCGTTGGCCTCCACCTGGTCCGAGGCCACCATCGCGCGTGGCCGCCAGATTGCCGAGTTCGGTGACTGCGCCGTCTGCCACACCGCGCCCGGCGGCGCCGTCAACGCGGGTGGCCTAGGGCTTGAAACGCCATTCGGCATGGTCTACACGACCAACCTCACGCCTGACCCGAAGACGGGCATCGGCAACTGGTCCTTCGCTGCGTTCGACCGCGCAATGCGCCAGGGCATTTCGCGGGATGGCCACCATCTCTACCCCGCGTTTCCGTACACCGCCTTCACGAAGATGAGCGAAGCCGACATGACCGCGCTGTACGCGTATCTCATGTCGCAGCCGGCCGTCGAAAATGCGCCGCCGCAAACGCGCTTGCCATTCCCGCTGAACCAGCGCGCGCTGGTCGCGGGCTGGAATGCGTTGTACCTGAAGCAGGGTGAATTCAAGCCGGACCCCACGCGTTCGGCGCAATGGAACCGCGGGCAATATCTCGTCGATGGCGCCGGCCACTGCAGCGCATGCCATTCGCCGCGCAACGCACTCGGCGCGGAAAAAGGCGGACGCTTGTACATGACGGGCGGCAGCGCGGAGGGCTGGGTTGCGCCGTCGCTGGTCGGCAACTCGAAAGCGCCCGTCAAGTGGACCGAACAGGCGCTCTACGATTACCTGAAGACCGGTTTCTCGCACGAGCACGGCGTCGCCGCCGGACCGATGGCGCCGGTCGTCGCGAGTTTGTCGACACTGCCCGAAGCCGACGTCCGTGCGATGGCGCATTACGTCGCGTCGTTATCGGCTACGGCGGAAGTCGCGAAACCGGTGGCAGTCGCGCAAGCCAAACCGGACGCCATCACCCTGCAAGCTCTCGACAGCGGCCGCCGTATTTTCGATGGCGCGTGCGCCGTGTGCCACGCGGCGACCGGGGGTGTCGGCAACTTCGGTGTGCGACCGTTGCTGGCGCTCAATACAAGTGTGAGCGAAGCTACGCCCGACAACTTGCTGAAGGTCATTCAGAACGGCATCGACGCCCCCGCCACCGATGCGCTCGGCTACATGCCCGGCTTCAGGGACTCCTTCGATGACCGCCAGATGGCCGACCTGGTGACGTATATCCGCGCCACTTTCGCGCCGAACGAAGCGCCGTGGAAGGAGCTGGCGCAGGCGTCGGCGCGAGTCCGGAAACATGCGCATTGACCCTCCGACGCGTTCCTCCGATACCTCGCAACCTCCCTCGCCCCAATATGAAGTATCGGAGCAGATCGGGCATCTGCTGCGCAAGGCTTATCAGCGGCATCTGTTCATCTTCGGGCGAAGTATCGACGACCCGCAACTGACCGCCGTGCAGTTTGCCGTGTTGAGCGCGAGCCGTAAGCTCGGGCCATCGTCCATGAGCGACCTTGGCAAGGCGACCGCAATCGATGCGGCCACGGTACGCGGCATTATCGAACGTTTGAGGGCGCGCGATCTGATCGAGTTGCGCACCAATCGCGATGACCGGCGCAAGGTCATCGTGCAATTGACGCAGGCGGGCGAAGAACTGGTCGAGGGCGTAACGCCGGTTGCGCGGCGCATCAGTGAGCTGACCATGAGCGATCTCAACGACGCCGAACGCGTGGCCGTCCTGTATCTGCTGCGCAAACTGAGCGCGGTCGAGAGCGACTGATATCGCTGCAAGATTCATAAAACCACTGCGGGCAAAGCCAGTGCTTCTTATAATTGCATCCTGTCCGCATGACAGGCAGAGGTGGCTCGCGGCATTGCACCAATAGCGGGACCTTCGCACCGCAAAAGAGATTGTGGTGTGTACGCTGGGTTTTAAAGGTGCAATGCGGTGCGGTGCCTTGCTTGCATGTCAGCGAACCGTCAGGCTTAAGGTCCTTCTGCATAGCGACAAAAGGCCAAAATACCTAGTACAAGTCACTAGCTGAAAAACAGGCATACTCATTGCATAGAAGACTAGAATTAGAGTGTGTACATGAGTTGATGAGTTGATCCAGCGCTGCGCAGGACAGGCGCCGTCTTCCTGATGAAAACCAAGCGATAGAGGCGTCGATGTTGTCGAACCTGGCTGTGCAACTCATCAACGGACTAGCGGATGCATGCGCCATGTTTCTGGTCGCGTCCGGTTTGTCGTTGATCTTCGGCGTGACGCGTATCGTCAATTTCGCGCATGGCTCGTTCTATATGCTCGGCGTCTACGTGGCCTACAGCATTGCGAGCCGCTTCGGTTCAACGGTCGCGGGCTTCTGGCTTTCGATGCTCGCCGCGGCTGTCGTCGTCGCCGTAATCGGCGCGCTCGTGGAGATGATCGTGCTCAGGCGCATTTATCAGGCGCCCGAGTTGTTCCACTTGCTTGCCACGTTCGCGCTGGTGCTGATCTTCCGCGATGCCGCGCTTTACATCTGGGGACCCGAAGACCTGTTCGGCCCGCGCGCACCGTTGCTTGGCGGTGCAGTCAGTCTGCTCGGCCACTCGCTGCCGACGTATGACATCGCGCTGATCGTGATCGGTCCTATCGTGCTCGCGGTGCTGTGGTTCGGCCTGACGCGCACGCGTCTCGGCACGCTCGTGCGCGCGGCAACGAGCGACCGCGAGATGCTCGGCGCGCTCGGCATCAATCAGGCTTGGCTTTTCACGGGCGTGTTTTTTATCGGTGCGTTTCTCGCGGGACTTGGTGGCGCGCTGCAAGTGCCGCGCATGTCGGCGAATCTTTCGCTGGATCTCGATACCATCGGCAATGCATTCGTGGTCGTGGTGGTGGGCGGCATGGGATCGATTCCCGGCGCCTTCGTGGCCGCGCTGCTGATCGCCGAGATCAAGGCGCTGTGTATCGGCATTGGCGATGTAACCATTGGCGGCGTGGTCTTTTCGCTTAGCAAATTCACGCTCGTGGCGGAGTTCGTAGTGATGGCGATCGTGCTGGTCGTGCGGCCCTGGGGACTGCTTGGTCGCGCGCAAACGGCCGTTCGCACGATGGCGTTCGCCGAAACGCCACTGCGCCGCGCCGATTCGCGGCTCAAGATATTCGCCGGTATCGTCCTCGCGGTGCTGTTGCTCGCGCCGTTGTTGTCGGGCGTATTCCCGTACATGCCCGTGCTGCTGGTCGAGATCCTGATCGCCGTCTTGTTTGCAACGAGCCTGCATTTCATCATGGGACCGGGCGGCATGCACTCGTTCGGGCATGCTGCGTATTTCGGACTTGGTGCGTATGGCGCAGCGCTGTTCCTGAAAGTCCTCAACTTGCCGATGGAAGCCGCCATTGTTCTCGGCCCCGTGCTTGCGGGCCTGGGCGCACTCGTGTTCGGATGGTTTTGCGTGCGTCTGTCGGGCGTCTATCTCGCCATGCTGACGCTCGCTTTTGCGCAGATCGTGTGGTCGGTCGTGTACCAGTGGGATGCGGTGACGGGCGGCAGCAACGGTATTCTCAACCTGTGGCCATCGGCGTGGCTGAGTTCGCCGATTGCGTATTACTACCTGACATTGTCCTTTGCAGTCATCGGCGTGTGGATGCTCAGGCGCATGCTGTTCTCGCCGCTCGGCTATGCAATGCGTGCTTCGCGTGATTCGGTATTGCGCGCTGAAGCCATTGGTATCGATGTCAAGCGGATTCAATGGGTCGCTTTCATAATCTCATCGCTGTTTTGCGGGCTTGCCGGATCGTTGTACGCGTTCTCCAAGGGTTCCATCTCGCCGGAAGTGATCAGCGTGGGGCGCTCGGTCGATGGCCTTGTGATGGTCCTGCTCGGCGGCATACAGACGCTGGCCGGACCCATCGTTGGCGCAGCGGTGTTCACGTGGCTGCAGGATACCGTCGCGCGGCAGACCGACTACTGGCAAGCGTTGCTCGGCGGCGCGATCCTGGTGCTCGTGATCGCATTTCCGCAGGGTATCGTGGGCTTCGTGCAGCACAAGCTCGACTCACGCCGCAATGCCGATCACGGCGCCGCGCCGCAACCTGCCAAGGAGGCGCTATGACGTTGCTGCGGGTATCGAATCTGGCGAGATCGTTCGGTGGCCTCAAGGCGGTCGACGACGTCTCCTTCGACCTCGAAGCCGGACAACTGCTTGCGCTGATCGGCCCGAACGGTGCGGGCAAGTCGACGTGCTTCAACATGCTCAACGGCCAGTTGAAGCCAAGCTCGGGTTCGATCCTTTTCGATGGCCACGAGATCGCCGGCAAACGTCCACGCGATATCTGGCGCCTTGGCGTTGGCCGGACTTTTCAGATCGCGGCCACGTTCAACTCGATGACCGTCATCGAAAACGTCCAGATGGCGCTGGTCTCGCGCGATCACGAACTGTTCAACTGGTGGAAGCCTGCACCATCGCTACACGCCGACGAAGCCCTCGCGCTGCTCGAACAAGTCGGCATGGCGGCGCACGCAAAGCGCGCATGCGGCGTGCTCGCTTACGGCGATGTCAAGCGCGTCGAGCTCGCCATCGCACTTGCCAACAAGCCGAAATTGCTGCTGATGGACGAACCGACCGCAGGCATGGCGCCCAAGGAGCGCAACGACCTCATGGCGCTCACGAAGCAACTCGTGATCGACCACAAGCTCGGCGTGCTTTTCACCGAGCACAGCATGGACGTGGTGTTCGCTTACGCCGACAAACTCATCGTGCTCGCACGCGGCAAGCTGATCGGCGAGGGGGATGCCGAGACCGTGCGCAACGATCCGCGTGTGCGCGAGGTGTACTTCGGCACGGGAAAATCGTTCATGCCGCGCGCATCGCTTGCCGAAGACGGAGTTGCTCGATGACGGCCATGCTGAAGGTCTCGGGCCTGAACGCCTTCTACGGCCGCGCGCAGATCCTCTACGACGTCGGTCTCGAAGTCGGCCGCGGCGAAGTGGTTGCGTTGATGGGCCGCAACGGCGCCGGCAAATCGACCACGATGAAAGCCCTCATGGGCATGCTTCCCGCGCGGCGCGGCGCGATCGACTTTTGCGGCCAGGACATCTCCACGATGCCGCCATATCGCATCGCGCGTCTTGGCATGGGTTTCGTGCCGGAAGACCGCCGCGTGTTCGGCGATTTATCGGTGATGGAAAATCTCGATACCGGGCGTCAGCCGCCCCGCGAAAACGCACCGCGCTGGACGCCCGAAAAACTCTTCAAGCTGTTCCCGAATCTCGGCGAAATGCCGAACCGCCCCGGCAGCCAGATGAGCGGCGGCGAGCAGCAGATGTTGACGGTATCGCGTACGCTGATGGGCAACCCGTATCTCGTCCTGCTCGATGAACCTTCGGAAGGCGTGGCGCCGATCATCGTCGAGCAGATGGCGAACATGATTCTGGAGTTGAAGCGCGAAGGGCTTTCCATTCTTCTTTCCGAGCAGAACATGCACTTTGCCGAACTCGTCAGTGACCGCGCCTATGTGCTCGAAAAAGGCCAGATCCGGTTCAGCGGCACCATAGACGAACTCGCACGCGACGAAGCCGTGCGGCGGGCTTACTTGAGCGTATGACGCGTGAACGTATGAAGCGGTTTTTAATCAGCACCCATCTGGAGAGAACAACTATGACCACGCGTGTTGGATCGTTGCTGCGCCTGACCGTCCTGATGGTTACGCCGCTAGCCGCCGCCCTGGCGTCGACCGGCGCGGCTGCTGCCGACACCATCAAGATTGGCGAAATCAACAGCTACAAAGCGCAGCCGGCGTTCCTCGGGCCGTACAAGAACGGCTGGAACATGGCGCTGGATGAAGTCAACGCGGCAGGGGGTATCGACGGCAAGAAGCTCGAGGTCATCTCCCGCGACGACAACGGCAATCCGGGCGACACGGTTCGCGTCGCGCAGGAGCTCGTGACGGGCGAGCAGGTCTCGCTGCTGTTTGGCGGTTTCCTCTCGAACACGGGTCTGGCGCTCGCCGACTATGCGAAGCAGCGCAAGATTTTCTTCCTCGCCGCTGAACCGCTGACCGACAAGATCGTCTGGCAGGACGGCAACAAATACACGTACCGGCTGCGTCCATCGACTTATATGCAGGTCGCCATGCTCGTGCCCGAAGCCGCCAAGCTGCACAAGAAACGCTGGGCGGTCGTGTATCCGAACTACGAGTACGGACAGTCTGCGGTGGCCACGTTCAAGCGTTTGCTGAAGGCCGCGCAACCGGATGTGGAGTTTGTCGCCGATCAAGCCGCGCCGCTCGGCAAGCTCGACGCAGGCGCCGTGACGCAAGCCCTCGCCGATGCCAAACCCGACGCCATCTTCAACGTCGAGTTCGGCGCGGATCTCGGCAAGTTCGTGCGTGAAGGCAATACACGTGGTTTGTTCAAGGGCGTCTCGGTGGTGTCGCTGCTGACCGGCGAACCTGAATATATCGATCCGCTGGGCGCCGAGGCGCCGGTTGGCTGGATCGTGACGGGCTACCCGTGGTATTCCATCGATACCCCCGCGAACAAGAAGTTCGTCGCGGCGTACCAGGCGAAATATCACGACTATCCGCGGGTCGGATCGGTGGTCGGATACTCGGCGCTGATGTCCATTGCCGATGGCTTGAAGAAAGCCAGGTCGACCGACTCCGAGAAGCTGGCGCAGGCGTTCAAGGGCTTGTCCGTCGATACACCTTTTGGCCCGATCTCGTATCGCGCGCAGGACAACCAGTCGACCATGGGCGCGTACGTTGGCACGACGGCGCTCAAGGACGGCAAGGGCGTGATGACGTCGTACCGGTATATCGATGGCGCGAGCGTCCAGCCATCGGATGCCGAAGTGGCGAAGATGCGGCCGGCGGATTGAGCTTTGGAGCTGTTGTCGTTTAAAAAGAAGCCGCGCCCGGGAACGAGCGCGGCTTTTTAGCTGGGCCTGACAGGAACCGAAACTTTCAGCCTTCGGAAGAAACGCGGCGCAAATTCTCCGTTGTCTGTGCCGCCGGCGGCGTTGCCTCGGCGGGCTTGCGCCTGGCGGGCGGCTTAGACTTGATGCTGGCCCCATGCACGAACAACACGACCAGCAGTGCAGCCATCGCCCACACAGACACGACCCACATCAACGTGCTCATTTCATCCCCGAACCGATTGGTATCTTTACGTTGCCGCAACGACTGGCATGGATGAATTGTGAGGCTCCCGCCGGCAAAGCAATTCCCCGATAAGCGCGGCATTCTACGGCTATTTCACTGAAGAATGACAGCTACGAATTGGAGGATGGCTGCGTAAAATTACCGCACGTTAAAACGGCTCACCGAAAACGCCGAGAGATCGACATCGCTTCGTCCCGTGAGGGTCCGCTGCGCAAGCGCCTCGCCGATACCCGCCGAGTGCTTGAAGCCGTGCCCTGAGCACGCGGAAACCACGGTCACATTGGCGAGCATGGGGTGGTCGTCGATGATGAAACCATAGTCGGGCGTGACCGTGTAGGTACAAACGGCGGCTTTGACCAGCTCCGGCGTCACGCCCGCAAAATTCTCCGAGACGTGGGACCGGACCATTTGCGCAACCTCCGCGTCCGAGACATTGCGATCGAGTGTATCGATGGAATCCAAACCTACGTACTGCTCCGTTGCGATCTTCATGCTTCCTTCGCCGGGAACGGGCGGAAAGCCGTAGCAAATATCCGTTTCCAGTGGACCGTGCGAAAGGATGAAGGTCGGTGACATTTCTGGAAATATCGATGGTTCTTCGAGCCTGAACCAGAACAGTGTTTGCCTGCAGACCTTCAGCAACGCGCCGAACGGTTCGCCCAGCAAATTTGCCGACCACATTCCGGCGCATACAATGACCTTGTTGGCCGCGAGCGTCCGATCGCCGGCTCTGACGCGCACCACGCCGTCGTCAGATTCAATCGATGAAACCGTCGTGCCGGTGATCACCGTAGCGCCTAGTTTGCGTGCAGCATTCAGTTGCGCCGCAATGCAACGCTCCGGGCGAACATAACCGCCTTCGGGTTCGAAGTAACCGGTTGCGTCGTCGCGAACCGGTCCGAACTGGGGAAACCGGGCGCGGATTTGCGAGGCGTTCAGGATCTCGTGCGCAATGCCGCAACGGCGCGCAAGTTCAATGGTGTGTCCCGTGAAATCTTCCGCGCCATGGTGACGTGCGGGCGCTTCGCTCGACGTCATCACAAGCACGCCGCATTGCTCGAAGAGCGCTTCGCCGCTGTCTGCTTCGAGCTCGCGCCAGATCGCGTGCGAGCGGTGCACAAACGGAATGTAAGCGGCGCCTTCGCCAACCGCCAGGCGGGTAATGCGTGTGTCGCCGTGACTCGAGCCTTGATCGTGCGGCGGCGCGAACCGGTCGATGCCGACAACGTTGGCGCCCGCCTTGGCGAGTTGGTAAAGCGTTGCGGCGCCCATGGCGCCCAGTCCTACAACCACGACATCGCACCGCAGTTCCTGCTGCATTCGGTTCATAGCACCGCCTGTCATGATGGCTTCGTGTCCTCTTTTGCCGGATCGATGGCGGGCGCAAAGCGGCCTTGCTCCGCGATCAGTTGATCGTCCGTGGTTGCAACGAGCCAGAGCCGCGCGTGCTCCGCGAGATGCCGGTTGTGATCCTTCAGCGGTCCCATTGCGCTCGCAGCTTTCCAGACGACCGGGCCGACACGGCTGCTCCTGCCTGACGGCGCGCCGACCAGCAGAGCGTACGGTCCAAGCGGGAGGGAAACGAACGGTTGCGCCGGCCTGGCACGCACTCGCCAGTCGATGAACGGCGTCTCGCTGATCAGGAGCGGTGCGGGCAAGCCGTAGAGCACGCTGAAATCGTACAGCGCGAGTTGCGCACGCATGCCGGCGTAGCTACGACGAATGTCTTCGACAACGGCTGCGCGGATCTCGTCGTCGAACATCGCTTCTTCCGCGTACCGGGCGAGCGCTTCGTGAGCTTCCCGTTGATACGCGCTGAAGACGCCAAGCTCCACGCAGTCCTGCACCGCCCGCTGAACGTCGGCGACAGAACCGGCGTCCGCCGGTGTGCCCAGTTGCGCCGCTCGCAAAAAGCGGGCAAGTCCCGCTTCCTGGATCACCGGGCCGTCCGCGGCGGCGTTGTCCGGAGCGTCTTTGTCGAGTGGGACGTAGATGTATTTCTCGGCGGCAAAATGCGATTTCTTGCCTTCATCGAACTTGATGGCGCCGTCGGTGCAATCGAGATAGCGAGTCCCGATTCGACCATGCTCCCAGACCCAATTCTTCAGGAACGGACGCAGCGGGTGCAGTCTTTCGTGATCGGTCATTGAACCCTCCAGATGCGCCAGTATAGTTCGGGCTCGCCATGGTTCGTTCGTTGTTCATCCGCTATACGTTCGCTAATGGTTCGCTATCTGTCAGTGACACTTCGATTTCTTCGCATCAGATAAGTGTCCATGATCCAGCCGTTCGCGTCGCGCGCCTCGGCGCGAACGCGCTCGATATCGCCCATGACGTCTCTCACTTTTCCGGAGATGAGGATTTCATCGGGCGTTCCTACATACGCGCCCCAATAGATATCGATGTCCTGATCCGCGAAACGTTTGTACGCGTTTTCGGCATCCAGCATGACAACGACGGTATCGACATTGTCCGGGAAACCTTCCGCAATCAGCCGGCCGGTCGTGATCTGGATCGATCCCCCAATGCGGTTCAACGGGATCTTGTGCTGCGCGGCGAGCGCCTGCACGCTGGTGATGCCGGGGATCACTTCATACTCGATCTCGTGACCGCCTTTCCTGATGATCGAATCGACGATCCGGATCGTGCTGTCGTACAGCGCCGGATCACCCCACGTCAGGAACGCGCCGCACTCGCCGTCCGCCATCTCGTCTGAAATGAGCCGTTCAAATACGGCCTGCTTGTCGTCGTTGAGATCTTCCACGCTCCCGCGATAATCGGCGACATTGCGCTCCCGCTCCGGGCTCGTCGCCTCAGCGAACCGGTAATCGTTTCCCTTGATGAAACGCCGGCAGATCTCCCGCCGCAATGCAATCAGTTTTTGCTTGGCGGCGCCCTTGTCCATCACGAAGAAGACGTCCACTTCGTTGAGCGCGTTGACCGCCTGAATAGTCACATAGTCGGGGTTGCCCGCACCAATACCAATGATCAGAATTCGCTTCATCACCGCCTCGTTCAAGGATTTGGTGACACGATACATTGTCTCGATGCAGCGATGCATCCGTGAACGGGAAAATCCCGGGACCAGCCCGGGATAGAGTGCACAGCGTGCTTGTCAGATAGAAGCGCGCAGTGTCCTGGCAGCCGCCACCATGTTGGTCAGCGCCGGAATGACTTCTTCCCATTGACGCGTCTTCAGGCCGCAATCCGGATTCACCCACAGGCGTTGCGCCGGAATCCGTTCGGCTGCTTTCCTCATCAATTGCACGATGTGCTCTTGCGTCGGAATGTTCGGCGAGTGAATGTCGTACACGCCCGGTCCGATCTGGTTCGGGTAGTTGAAGTGATCGAACGCGTCGAGCAACTCCATGTCTGAACGCGAAGTCTCGATGGTGATCACGTCGGCGTCCATGTCGGCAATCGAAGCGATGATGTCGTTGAACTCCGAGTAACACATATGCGTGTGGATCTGCGTCTCGTCGTCCACGCCGTTCGCCGCGATGCGAAACGATTCCACCGCCCAGGCGAGGTATTCGTTCCACTGCGATTTGCGCAGCGGCAGGCCTTCGCGCAATGCGGCTTCATCGATCTGGATCACATGCACGCCGGCCTTTTCGAGGTCGAGCACCTCTTCACGGATGGCGAGCGCGAGCTGGTAGCACGAAACGGAGCGCGGCTGGTCGTCGCGCACGAAGGACCAGTTCAGGATAGTGACGGGGCCGGTGAGCATGCCTTTCATCGGCTTGGCTGTCAGCGACTGCGCGTATTTGATCCATTCGACGGTCATGGCCTTCGGGCGGCTGATGTCGCCGAAGAGGACAGGCGGCTTCACGCAACGCGAACCATACGACTGCACCCAGCCAAACTGGCTCAAGGCGTAGCCATCGAGCTGTTCGCCGAAGTATTCCACCATGTCGTTACGCTCGGCTTCGCCGTGGACCAGCACGTCGAGCCCCAGCGCTTCCTGTTCGTGCACGCTGCGCTCGATCTCGGCGCGCATCGCGGCCTTGTAGCCGGCGTCGTCGAGCGCACCGCTCCTGAACTGGCTGCGCGCATGGCGGATGGCGCCGGTCTGCGGGAACGAGCCGATGGTCGTCGTCGGATACGCCGGCAGTTTCAGCAAGGCAGCCTGCTTGCTCGCGCGTGCCGCATAGACATTCTTGCGCTGGCCCAGCTCCGGATCGATCTTCGCGAGGGCGGCCTTGACCATCGGGTTGTTCACGCGCGGCGATGCGCGTCGCTCGGCGATGGCAGCGCTGTTTGCAGCCAGTTCGGTCTTGACGGCGTCGCGGCCTTGATTCAACGCGGTGGCGAGCAGCTTGAGTTCGCCGAGTTTCTGCAGCGCAAACGCAAGCCATGAGCGGACTTCTGTATCGAGCTTCTGCTCGCTGTCGAGATCGACCGGCACGTGCAGCAACGAGCAGGAAGGCGCGATCCAGAGGCGCTTCCCGAGCTTCTTCGCAACGGGTTCGAGCCAGTCGAGCACGCTCGCCAGATCCGTCTTCCAGATATTGCGGCCGTTGATCACGCCGAGCGACAATACGCGGTCTTGCGGCAATTGAGCGATGACTGCATCGACTTCGGCGCGGGCGTTGATTGCATCGAGGTGCAGGCCGTGCACCGGCAGTTTGCAAGCCAGCGCCAGATTGCCGAGCAACGGGCCAAGGTACGTCGCGAGCAACAGCTTGACCCTGCTGTTCGCGAGCGCCTGATATGCCGTGACGTACACCCGTTGCCAGTCGGCGGACAGCTCGGTCACGAGGATAGGTTCATCGATCTGGACCCATTCCACGCCTTCTGCGGCCAGCGTGGTCAACAGTTCCGCGTACACCGGCAGCAGGCGCGGCAGCAGGGCAAGCTTGTCGGAGTCGTCCTTGGCCTTGCCAATCGCCAGATACGTCACCGGGCCGATGATCACCAGTTTCGCCTTGACGCCCTGCGCCTTGGCCTCAGCCAGTTGTTCGAGCAGACGTGACGGATCGAGTGTGAACTCCGTGCCCGCGCTGAATTCGGGAACGATGAAGTGATAATTGGTATCGAACCATTTGGTCATCTCGCCGGCAGCAACGCCGCCGCAGCACGCGCTGTGGTCCTCGGCGCCCGCGGCTGAACGGCCGCGGGCCACGCGGAAATAATTATCGAGAGTATCGCCGTGGAAACCTCGAACGCGTTCCGGCAGGTTGCCCAGCGCGAAGCTCATGTCCAGCACCTGGTCATAAAACGCGAAATCGCCCACTGGCGCCAGGTCGAGATCCGCCTGGTTTTCCCAATGGCGGCGGCGTAGCCCCGCGCCCAGCTTTTTGAGTGCGTCGAGCG
Source organism: Burkholderia sp. PAMC 28687 (assembly GCF_001577465.1). NCBI lineage: Bacteria > Pseudomonadati > Pseudomonadota > Betaproteobacteria > Burkholderiales > Burkholderiaceae > Burkholderia > Burkholderia sp. PAMC 28687. The sequence goes on along the minus strand of NZ_CP014506.1, from coordinate 55,449 downwards.
ACGACTCGCCTTTCCAGTAGGACTCGAGTCCGAACTTCAGTTCGCGCTTGGCGCCAATGCGCGGGAAACCCAGATTGTGTGTCGTGACCATAGATGTGCCGCTCCTTGAATGAACGGCACGATCTTAGTTTGCATGGTCCATGAAATATAATGGTCATTTCTCATCGATCGATTAGTTCCTTTCATGGACGCACGATGCTCGAACGAACGCACCTGGCCATCATCCGCGAAGTCGACCGTCAGGGCTCCCTGACGGCCGCCGCGAGCGTGTTATGCCTGACGCAGTCGGCACTCAGCCATACCGTCAAGAAGATGGAGCAGCACCTCGGCACGGCGGTATGGACGCGCGACGGGCGCAATCTCCGGCTGACGCAGGCGGGGCAATACTTGCTCGCGCTCGCCAACCGCGTGTTGCCGCAAATGGAACACGCGGAAGAACGCATGAAGCAGTTTGCGCTGGGGCAGCGGGGCACGCTGCGCATTGGAATGGAGTGCCACCCTTGCTACCAGTGGCTGCTCAAGGTGGTGTCGCCGTATCTCGCGCGCTGGCCCGACGTGGATGTCGATGTCAAACAGAAATTCCAGTTTGGCGGCATCGGTGCGCTGTTTGGCTATGACATCGACATCTTGGTCACGCCCGATCCGTTGAGAAAGCCCGGCTTGCGCTTCGAACCGGTATTCGACTACGAGCAGGTGCTGGTGGTCGGGCGCAAGCACCGGCTGGCGGACGCGTCTTTCATTCTCGCCGATGAACTCGCCGACGAGGTCCTGATCACTTACCCGGTCGAGATCGATCGCCTGGATATCTACAACCAGTTCCTGATGCCGGCGAACGTCATGCCGAAGCGGCACAAGGTCATAGAGACCACCGACATCATGTTGCAGATGGTCGCGAGCGGCCGGGGCGTTGCAGCGCTGCCGCGCTGGCTGGTCGAAGAATACGCGGACAAGGTCGCCGTCAGCGCGGTCCGGCTGGGTGCGCAGGGGATCGCCAAGCAGATTTTCCTGGGCGTGCGCGAAACCGACGAGGCCATCGATTACCTGACCGCGTTTGTCGAGCTCGCACGTGGATCGGACTGGAATGCGGCCGTGGGCTCGACCGTTCAGCGTGCGGCCGCCATTGAGAATCATCTCTGAGCCGTTCGTCTAAAGTCGATTTGCGGTGTTTCCTAAAGTTTTTACAGCCGCTGCCGTTATTCAGTGAGTGCGCTTGATAGTGGTCATCTGCCACTATGGCATCGGCCGCCCCTTTGGAGAGGTTCCGGTGCTTGTCGCACCAAAGACGCCAGACAAACTGGAAGATGATGGCGCAAAATTACGATGGGATTAAAGATGCGGAAAGTCAGTGAGACAAAAGCGTTTGACCTGAGTATCGCTGTCCTTCGGAAGGCTCAGGGGAAAGGGAATCCCGACGACTTCGTGACGGGTACTCCGGAATGGCAAAAAGCACAGCTCGGGGTCATGCAGGACACCATGCGGATCATCGGCCTGCTTCGCAGCGAAATGAACGAAACCGGGCGCTAAGACAGGCGTTCCACGGCGCTAGCCCGCACGGCACAACGCGCGCCCTCTCACCCCAGGTGAAAACCAGCGGGTAAGCACGTCCCTCGACCAGATCAGCTTGCAGTCCGGCGCGCCACGCCGTTCGGACGGGTTGAACCCAGCGCTGAAAAGGCTGGGTTCACGAGCGGCGTGCGATTGATGTCTACGAGCTCAACCATCGATTATCGGCAGCGATGTTCCCAGTGATGATGAACGCGGACTTTATGGCATTCGCGATGATGGTGATAGGGCGCAGCGGATGCCGGCGCGATCGTTACCAACGTCACAGCCGCAGCGGCGAGTGCAAGGATCAGGGTTTTCATATGGCTTTGTGGAGGTCTCGAGTGGAAAGGTAACGCTCTTTGGATCGTCACAGTGTGACAAGCTTGATAACGACATATCCGGCTATTAGAGGTGGCCCCGGAAATCTGGACAGTCGGTTAGGTGGAATCGCTGGGTTCTGAGATAGGCATAATGCCTACAAAGGAAACCAGACGATGACTAAGAGAACCCGTCGCACGCACTCAGCGGCGTTCAAGGCGAAGGTGGCACTGGCAGCCGTACGCGGCGAGCGCACGCTGGCAGAATTGGCGCAGCAGTTTGAGGTTCATCCGAACCAGATCACAGAATGGAAGCGGCAGTTGCAAGAACGAGCGGCCGATGTGTTCGGCGCGGCGGGCGTGCCCGTCAATGAGCCGCCGGTGGATCTGAAGACGCTTCACGCAAAGATCGGCCAATTGGCGCTGGAGAATGATTTTTTGTCCGGCGCGCTCGGCAAGGCAGGCCTGCTGAGCGCAAAGAAATGATTGATCGTGCCCACCCCCTACCGGTTTCCCGGCAGGTCAAGCTGGTCGGCATCAGTCGATCCAGTGCGTACTACGCGCCGAGCCCGGTCAGTGCCGCGGATCTGGCGCTCATGCGCCGCATCGACGAGTTGCACCTGGAGCATCCGTTTGCCGGCGCGCGCATGTTGATGCGCCTGCTCAAGCGAGAGGGCATAGTGGTCGGACGCAAGCACGTCGGCACGTTGATGCGCAAAATGGGCATCGAAGCGCTGTATCGCAAGCCGAACTTGAGCCGCAAACATTTGGCGCACAAGATCTGGCCGTACCTGCTGCGCGATCGGAAGATCGAGCGCGGCAACCAGGTGTACGCACTGGACACGACCTACGTGCCTATGGCACAGGGCTTCGTCTATCTGACTGCTGTGATCGATTGGGCTAGCCGTCGTGTTTTAGCGCACCGGGTTGCGATCACGATGGAAGCTGAGCATGCGGTGGCAGCACTTGAAGAAGCATTCGCGAAATATGGATTGCCTGAGATCGTCAACACCGATCAAGGCAGCCAATTTACCAGTACAGTCTTCACCGACGCGGTCCTGTCGCGCGGGGTCGCTTTGTCGATGGATGGCAAGGGAAGCTGGCGGGACAACGTTTTTATCGAACGGCTGTGGCGCAGCGTGAAGTACGAAGAGATATATTTGAAGGCCTATGAGTCCGTCGGCCAGGCACGGCAGTCGATCGCTAACTACCTGACGTGGTACAACCAGCAAAGGCCTCATTCAAGTCTGTCGGACAAGACCCCGGATGAAGCTTACTTCGCGATGCTGCCCGCGATGAAAACGGCAGCGTGACCGCCCAGCGTTCCACTTAAAAATCGAAAAAACTGTCCGACCGAACGGGGCCACCTCTATTTCTAAAGCGAAAACAGCCGGAAAGCATGTTTGCCGCCCCGCGACGCGTGACTTGGTTATCCCAAGTCCCGACCCGAGTCACACAACAGCGCCTGCGTTTTTGCGGGGTCAGTTGTTTTCGTTATGAATCTCAACCGAGAAACGTGTGTTGCCCGGGTTGGATTGCTCATTCAGTGCATTCGGGGACGTACAGTTTGGCTGGCCGGCCACCCTCAGTATTTGCAGGAACGGATCACCCGTCCCGATTTCCTCGATCTCCAATGCTGGAAACTTTGCTTTTTTAATCTTGATGTACCTGTACTCAATCGAGATATGTGACGCTACATACGTGTCGATCAAATCCTGGAACACAGGTCGTGTCGATGCTGCAACGCTATAGTGCACGCCATACCAATAGTCGATTTCCTTGTTATCGCGATCAATTCTGTGACACTGCAGCAGCATTTTCTTTATATGGCCTTCATACGCTTTATGAGCGCTGTTTGCTTTGGTCGTCAGGGGTGTGAGATTTTCGTCCGTGCCGCCTGAGCCTCCCATCTCTTCGTTCAGTAAGTGCCCGGCGATCCAGCCTGTCATATGGCTATCGTCCACGAGTGCACGCATGAACGGTCGCAAGCTGTTGGCGCTGGTTTTTGTACCGAGTGCGTAATAACTCGATACGTTGGATTGATCAGGGCCAAGTACTGCTGCCATCGACGTCCCGCTGCGGATTTGCGCGTTCTCGAACGTTTGGATCAGAGGTGGTCCGTACACTTCGCTGACAAGCCCGACAGCGAATCGATCTATCACTTTGCGGTTGGTTGTCGATAAAGATTTTCTGAAAGCCAAAAGTCTTCTCCTTTGATGCTGGTACCCGTAAGACACGCCCGGCATGCAGTCCTGTCTTTTTCCTGTTAGCACGCGCGCCCATGAATCATCCCGCTTGCATGAGCGCTTGCAAGAGCGCTTGCACGAAGGTCGATTTCATGGGTAACAACACCGGGACCATTCTGTTTATTCCTTGTGCACAATCGCTCGGTTGGAAGTGGCCGGGTCGACGCCCCGACAAATCGCACAGATCGCTTGCACGATTACGGCGACGAAGTATATGATCCATATATGTTTCATATATAGAGGTTGCCATGGGCATCGTAAATATCGACGATGATCTGCACGATCAGATACGCAAAGCAAGCGCCGTGTCGTGCCGGTCGATCAACGCGCAAGCAGCCTTCTGGATCAAGATTGGTTTGTTATCCGAAATGAATCCAACGCAGAGTTTCAACGAGATCGTTGCGGAAGAACTGCGCGCGGCGGGCGTCGTATCGCAACCGGTGAAGGTGGCTTTGACATGACCAAGCGACCAGAAGAAATCGCATTGATGGCCGAGTCCGGCAAGCTGCTGGCGGACGTGTTCGGCTATCTGGACCGGCTGAGCTTGATCGGCATGTCGACCATGCAGGTCAACGATCTGGTCGACAGCTTCATCGTGAATGAACTCAATGCGCGCCCGGCAAGCAAAGGGCAGTACGGGTATGCCTACGCGCTTAACTCCTCTCGCAACAACGTGGTTTGCCACGGCGTTCCATCCCCTGCCGAGCTGTTGCAAAGCGGGGATATCGTCAATTTCGATATCACGCTGGAGACCAATGGTTTTATTGCCGATTCCAGCAAGACATACCTTGTCGGCGAGGTTTCTCCGCTGGCCAGGCGGCTCGTGCAAGTGACTTACGAAGCCATGTGGAAAGGCATCAAGGCGGTCCGTCCAGGCGGCAGACTGGGCGATGTGGGGCATGCCATCGAGCGGCACGCACGCAGAAACGGCTATTCGGTCGTAAGGGAATACTGCGGGCACGGCATTGGACGTGAAATGCACGAGGATCCTCAAGTGCTGCATTGGGGAAAGCCGCGCACGGGCCTGGTGCTGCAGGAGGGAATGGTGTTCACCATCGAACCGATGATCAACCAGGGGCGGCATGCCGTCCGTACTGAAGAAGATGGCTGGACAGTCGTTACGGACGATGGACAACTGTCTGCGCAATTCGAGCACACTGTCGCCGTGACTCGCAACGGCGTGCGCGTCCTGACTTTGCGCCCCGAAGAAAAGATGCTCGACTGACGGCCCGGGGAAGGGGAATCGCGAAAACAAGATGCGTTCCCTTCTTCATGACATCGACCCGATCATCCACCTATAAGGCTCCATGAGAAACCTCCTTGCATCGACAATCGCGACGCTCATTTTGCTTGCTACCACAGCCGCGATAGCCCAGGCGCCCAAGCAGGAGTGCGCCATCGGCTATGTCACGGGCATTGGCGGAGCGGCGCAAAACGTCCGTGAATACCTCGCATTGCCGGACCGCGACAAGTATCGCTACCTTGCGGACAACCCGATCAATTGCCGGGTTTCGGATGAAGGCCGTGCGTCGGCGTGTACGGGCCTCACGAGCTTCCGGCACGAAAAAGTCAGCGTCTACGATGACGTCGACAACGCGACAATGGCCGTCGTCGCGCGCGTGGAACTCGACCGGGGAACGTATCCGGCAATCATCGTCGTGCCAAGGCCGAATGTGCAGTGCGAGGAATGATTGCGAAGGCTGCATGAAGTGAGTATCGAGCGAGCCAACCTCTCTTTGGTAAAAAAACGGCGCGCACTGCAGAGTGCCCGCCGTTTTTCCTTTTAACGCGTAACGACCCGGCAGCAAGCCGGGCCTGAACAAACGTCAGAATATGTTGCGAAGGCCGACTGCAACGCCGGTCTGGTTGTTGCGTCCCGGGAAGTCCGCTTGCGCGGCGCCCGTCCCGCGGATGAAATCGACCGTGCCATACACTTCCGTACGCTTGGACAGCGCGTACTCGGCAAGCAGCACGCCCGAGTAACGTACCCCGCGGCCAAGCGTGGTTCCGTCCGCGTTCAGCGCATTGCGCGAGTGATCGTAGTAGCCCGCAGCAGTCAGCAACAACGGCGGCGTTACCTGCCATGTGGTGCCGGCGTAGAAGCCGTCGTCGATGCGGTTCGTATTCGCCACGGGGGCCGCAAAGCTCGCCGCGGGAGAGTTCGCAGCCGACATGAAGATGTCGACCATGCCGGTATTGTCCTGCGCGTGCAGCCAGCCGGCGTAAGCCTTGACCGTACTGAACGCATAGACCGCGCTCACGTTGACCACGTTGAACTTGCGGTTTTGTGCATCGCTGTTCTGCTGGAAGCCGGCATCGAGCGACAGGCCGCTGAACGTGTAGGACGCGGTTACGCCGTACATGTTGTTCGCGCCCGTGCTGCCCGCCGTGTTGCCGAAGGCGTACATGGCTTCCACGTTCAGGCCGCCGAACTGGCCGTTGTACTTGACCGAGTTGTTCGAACGCAAGCCGTAGCCGAGTGCGCCGGGCAGCCAGCCGTCCTGATCGTAGTTGCCCACGGTCAGCGGATCATAGACGTTGCCAAGCTGATCGAAGAGCGGCGTATTCTGACGGCCGAACGTAAGGGTGCCGTACTGGTTGCTCGATAACCCGACATACGCCATCCGGCTAAACAGCGTGTTCTGGCTCGCCAGTTGGCCGTTCCAGACGTTGAAACCGTTTTCCAGGCGGAACACGGTGGACAGTCCGCCGCCCAGATCCTCGGAGCCCTTCAGGCCCCAGCGGCTGCCGGTGATCGGGCCGTTGCCCATCGCTACCTGGCTGTCGTTGTTTGCATTCGCGTTCGTAAGATAACGAACGCTGGTATCGACGATGCCGTACAGCGTGACCGAGCTTTGCGCGAAAGAAGATTGAGCCGCGATGGCGATGAATGCGCCGGTAATGGCGCGAGTGATTTTGTTCACCAGTGTCTCCGCATGTTTAGTTTTTAGATAAACGCCGGCCGGTTTTGACGGCCCTGATCCATGAACGATTTTGTCGTCCGGGCGCAATCATATTTCCGTCGATTAAAAAGCGGGACTGGTTTTCAATATTCGTGTCTCCCGTTCGCAACATCGGGTTGACTTGCACGAATTGATTGGCAGTTTTGTTTCTTGTTCTTGATTAATCGTTTTAAGCGCTTCGCGATTTTCCACGAGCGGTCTTCTTGGCGGTCGCGCTCCGAGGCGCATCCTTGTCAGCCGCGGTGCCGCTCGCTGTGTTCATCTGTTCGAGCCATGACAACGCGTCCGCATACGATAAGAACTGCTGCAAATACCCGGGCGACAACTCGCGCATCAATGACAACGCGCGATGCACGAGGCTGCTCGAATTAAGCGGGCCGGCATTTCCGGGTACTTGCGCGAGCGATTGCCGGAACTGTCTTTCAGTGCTGATCCTGTTCCACGTCTCGCGGAAGTATTCAAGCGCCGCCATTTCCGGATAAGCACTGGGTGCGCGTGTATTCGCTAGGTAGTCGATGAGTCCGCTCAATGGTCCGGATGCGGACTCGCCATCTGGCGCTTTCGGTTGGACATTTGCAGCAAGATCACTGGCGAAGGCATCGATCAATTCGGTTAACCTCGCGTTCAGGACGCGCCGTGTTTCACCGTCATGGTTTATCGCGCGCCGCTCCATCGCTTCGATAATCCGAAAGCGCACCGGATCAAACCGATCGGCGCCGCGTTCGCGCCAGGCATCGAGCGTCGCGCGGAAATCGCTCATGGCGCCTTCACCGTTGCAGCCGATGGTTTCGGCACAGGCGCGATCTCGACTCGCCGGTTCTTTGCGCGCCCGGCATCGTTCGTGTTCGATTCCACTGGCTGCTGCGAGCCGAACGCCGCTGCAAATAGCGATGAGGAGGGCACACCTTCATCGATCAACGCACGCGTCACCGTCAGCGCGCGCTGCGCCGACAGTTCCCAGTTGTCCGCGAAACGGCGATTGCCTTCGCGCAGTTGCCGGTCATCGGTGAAGCCGCTCACCATCAGGATCTGCTCGTTGGCCTGCAGATAAGCGGTGAGCGGTCCGGCCAGACTCTTCAGCACCTTCCGGCCTTCGGGCTGCAACTGATCTGAGTTGAGCGCAAACAATACGCTGCCATTGATGCCGATCCGCCCGTTGACCAGCGTCACGCGACCCGCGGCCAACGGCCCGGCGAGCGCTTGCTCGAGCGTCTTGCGGCGCTGCGCTTCCACCTGATGCTGCTTGACCTCGCGTTCCAGCTTGCTGGAAAGCTCCAACTGCACGCCGATGACCCCCACCAGGATCAGCATGAACGCGCCCAGCAATACCGACATCAGGTCGCCGAAGACGGCCCAGACCGGCGCTGCGGGTTCGACGCCGCCGTCGATATCCTCGCTCATGCCGCTTCGGCTCCGGCAGACGTCCGCTTGCCGCCGATCTGCTGCAAGTCCTCGATGATCTGTTTCTGCGACATCACGCTCAAATCGATGACTTCCCGCGCCTGCGCGACGTAATACGCAAGCTGTTCGTCGCTGCGCGTGAGCGATTTATCGAGCGCTGTTTCGATGCGCTGAAGGTGCGCAACGAGCTTCTCGTTCGAATCGCCGAACAACTGCACAGCCACGCCGAACGCCTCGCCGAGGCTCGCGACCTCGACCGCGCTGCCGGTGACTTGCGCCGCAATGCCGCTCAGCTTGCCGGTCTCTTGCTCCACCTTATCGGCGAACCGGGTGCCGACGCGATCGAGCAGATCCGCCGACGTGCTGACCAGCGCATCGACAGCCGTGCGCTGCTCGGTCGAGGCGTGGTTGACGGCATCGAGCAGGGTTTCCAGCGTGGCCAGCAGGCGGCTGCGTTCCTCGAGCATGGCGGTGTCGCGCACCATGCTGTCGGAGAGCTTGATGCGCAACTCGGCGATCATTTCCGCCGCAGCCTTCGGTGCTTCCGATGCCGCCTGCACCAGCCGCGAAATCTCGCCGATGGTGTCGCTCGCGTGCGCTTGCGTCTGCGCGGAGATGTCGCGTGCGGTGCTGGCCAGTGTGTCGCAGATGTCCTGCTGCCGGGTCGCCGTGCGCGCGCCGGCTTGTTCCCATTCGCGGCTGAGCGTTGTGGATATCGATTCAAGCTGGCCGGTCCAGGCGGCGAGCCGCGCTTCGTCGCGCGAAGCCAGTTCCGTCTGCAAGTTCGAATGTGACTGGTCGACCTTGCCGAGCAGCGACGCCGAATGCTGCTCGAAGCTCGCAGCCGCCGCGTTCAGCGCATGCGCGTTGTGTTGCGCCAGTTTCTCGCCGATACGCTCCTGCTGCGCCAACGCATCGCGCCATGCTGCCGATAAGCCGGCCGTGGTTGCATCGAGCCGGGTGGAGACACCATCGAGCAGGCTAATGGAGCGTTGCTCGAAGGTCTCGTTGAACCGGTCAAGCGATAAACGCAAATGCTCGGACAGTCCTTCGGTGGAGTGCTGATGCGCAGTGAGCGCCTGATGCCAGATATCGGAAACGTTCGTGGCCGTCGATTCGAAACCGCTCGACAATCCATCCAGTTGCCGTTGTACGGCGGTCGTCACGCTGGTGTGCAACGCGGCCGCCTCGCGCGTGAGACCGGCCATTGTTGCTTCCATGGCGGGCTGCAGCGCAGCACCGGCGGCGCGGGCGCTTTCAGCGACGCTCTCTTTCATGGAACGTTCCACCGATGCAGCCAGGCGCGTGTAAGTCGCCTCCGTCCTGCCATGAAACGCATCCTGGTTCGCGACCTGCCGCTCGTTCAAAACATGGTTCTGCTGCTCGATGGCGGTCATCATCGCCTGCAGGCGATCAACCAGCGCAGGCATGACTTCCGCCTGACGCTGCAGGAGCCTGAACGCTTCCTCGCGCTGATGCGTCTGCGAATAGATGCGCAAGGTCGTCGCGATCTTCACGTCGAGCATGTGCGCCGCCTGAATCCGTTCGCGGCGGCACAACGCGGACAGCAAGCCCAGCATGGCCGATGTCGCCACGCCCGCAATCGATGTCCCGAACGCGAAGCCCAGCCCCTTGACCGGAGCCGCAAGCGATGCGCGGATGGCCTGCAGGTCGGTCGCGCTGTCGAGCGCCATGCCCGTGCCCCTGAGGGTCGCCACCATGCCGAGGAGCGTCCCCAGCATGCCGAGCAACACCAGCAGTCCGACGAGGTACGGCGCGAGCGCGGGGCCCGGCAAGGCGACACGCTCGCCCTCCACACGCAGCCGCGCGGCATTGCGCAAGCTGGCCGGCAACTGTTCGAGCCAACCGCCGAGGCTCGCCGGCGGCGCGGACAGGCCGTCGATGGCGCGCGTCAGGCCGGACGTGGCCTCGCTATATCGTTTTAGTTCGAGCGCGCCCGCCACGTAGCAGCCGGCGATCAGCAGCGTGACGGCGAGCGCCAGCAAATTCGAGCCGATGTAACCCGCGCCGATCCAGCACACGGCGGCGAGACCCGCCAGGAACACCACGAGATTGATCAGATTTCTGGACATAGCGTCCCAGTTAGCTAGTGCGAAGGGCGGCGAGCAACCCTTCGACCGGTTGAAAACGAAGATCCAGTTCGGCCAGCAGCACGCTCTGCGTATCTTTGCGGAAAATTTCGAGCCATGCGCCCGGTGTTTCGTCGCCGCTCAGCGTATCCAGCTCCGCGCGTCGCAGACGCTCGAAGTGCCGGCCCAGCAGCACGGGCACGGTCCCGAGCAAGCTGCGTTCGCGTGGGCTCAACGCGCGCTCCATGACTGCATCGACTTCCGCGAGCCGCGTCATGGCCGGCGTCCTCGCGGCGAGCTTTGCCCGCAAACGGCCGCGCAGATTGCCGATGCCGGTTTCCATCGACTGTTGCAGGGTCAGATAGCGTTGGCGGAAGACCGGATAGTCGGTATCGGCGGATGTTTCGATATGTGCTTGTGCCGCGCCCGGCCGTCTCTTCGGGGCGCCAAACACGCTGTCGCCGGCAATGGCGTTCGCGAGCGCGCTGCGCGCGGCCGCGCACTCTTTCTCTTCGGGGCTGCCCGAGGTTTGCGCGCTGGCAACGCCCGGAGGCGGCTTGCCGCCCAGCGCCGTAGATAAAGCGATCGCATCAGTCCAGTGGAGCCACTGGCTCAGCCGGTCCGAAAGCGATTGCCTGGATTCGGTAAATTCGACGTCCGTCAGGCGCGCAAGTAAGCGAATGAGCGCCGGGCCGCTGAGAGCTGTGCGCTGAGGAGCTTGCACCATTTCGCCAGAGTCAAAAAGTTCGCTAGTTTACACGTCGGCGGGGACGGTGCCGTCGATATGTGGCGGATGGTCGAAATCAGTGGCTCTTCGTGGTTGAGTTTTTGGTCCGATGGCAATCTGCGGGGTTTGGACAATCGTTGCGTGCATTGCAATGAAGGCAGGGTGGCAAGTCTTAAACAAATCAAGGTCTTGGCTGACGTTCAGTTGAGTTGTCCACAGCCTTATGGACAATTTCTGTGGATATCTTGCCCGTCAAAACAACTCATGCTGCCCCGAAATCAGCATTTGAAAATCACTCTGTAAAAGCGGCAGGATGGCATCGGCGATGGGTTGAAGCTGCCGCGTCAGATAATGGTCGTAGTCAATCCCCGACCGCCAGGTCTCAAGGGGCTCCGGCCCGGTGCTCGTCATCAGGTAACTGATCCAGCCGCCACGCTGATATTGCAGCGGACGCCCATGCTCACGATTGAATTCATCGGCTATACGCGCTGCACGGACATGCGGCGGCACGTTGCGCTCATAGGCATCGAGCGGCCGACGCAACCGCTTTCTATAGATCAGCAACTCATCGAGTTCGCCGCTCAAAGTGCGGCGCACATAATCACGCACGTAGTCTTCATACGGCTCGCGTTTGAAAATGCGCGAATAAAGTTCGCGCTGGAATTGCTGCGCAAGCGGCGTCCAGTCGCTGCGAACGGTTTCGAGTCCTTTGTAGACGATCTCTTCGCTGCCATCGGGCAAAAGGCTCAAGCCTGCGTAGCGCTTCTTGCTGCCTTCCTCTGCGCCGCGGATCGTCGGCATGAAAAATCGCCGATAGTGCCGCTCGAACTGCAGCTCCAGCGCGCTCTCGAGTCCGAACCGCTCGCGCACGTCTTCCTGCCACCAAGCGTTGACGCGATCGACGAGCGTGCGCCCGATGCGCGCCGCTTCGTCCTCGCTGTGCGCATGCCGTAGCCACACGAAAGTGGAATCCGTGTCGCCGTAGATCACTTCGTAACCTTCCGCTTCGATCAGCTCGCGCGTGCGGCGCATGATTTCATGACCGCGCATGGTGATCGACGAAGCCAGCCGGGGATCGAAGAAACGACATCCGGTAGAACCAAGCACGCCGTAAAACGCGTTCATGATGATCTTCAGCGCTTGTGACAACGGCTTGTTGTTTTCGCGCTTGGCTTCGTCGCGTCCCTTCCACACCTGACCCACTATAGCCGGCAAGCTGTGGCGCGTGCGCGAAAAACGCGCGCCGAGAAAACCGGGTACGGACTGTTCGTCATCGGGATTACGCATGCCATCGACAAGACCTGCCGGGTCGATCAAAAACGTGCGAATGATCGATGGATACAGACTCTTGTAGTCGAGCACCAGCACTGAATCGTAGAGTCCCGGGCGCGAGTTCATCACGAAACCGCCGGGACTTGCAGCGCCGGCGACATCGCCGAGATTGGGGGCAACGAATCCTTGCCGATGCATCCGCGGCATATACAAATGCGTGAACGCTGCAACTGAACCGCCGTTTCGATCAGCGGGCAACCCCGTCACCGATGCACGTTCGAGCAGGAACGCAAGCAGTTCGGTCGCCGCGAAAATGCGCGTGACGAGTTCGCAATCCTTGAGGTTGTAGCGGGCGAGGGCGGGTTTGTCTTCATCGAAGCGACGCTGGATTTCGTCCATCCGCTGATACGGGTTGTCGATCGCCTTGCCTTCGCCGAGCATGGTTTGCGCAACGTATTCGAGGCTGAACGACGGAAAGCTCCAGGTCGCGGATCGCAGCGCCTCGATGCCATCGATCAGCAACCGGCCCGCCGCGCCCGCGAAGAAGTGGTTCTGCTTGAGACCGTGTTGCCGCCATTCCATGACGCTGCCGCCGCGACCCAGCCGCAGCGGCACGTTGTAGCGTTCCGAATGTTCCTGCAACACACGCAGGTCGAACTGGATCACGTTCCAGCCGATGATCGCATCAGGATCAAAGCGCTCGAGCCACTCGTTGAGTTTCTCGAGAAGCTGCCCGCGTGTCTCGCAGTATTCGAGCTTGAAGTCGACGCCACTGGCATCGCCATTGGGCGGTCCGAGCATGTACACCTGACGCTCGCCGCAACCTTCTAGCGCGATCGAATAAAGCTCCGAACGCGCACTGGTCTCTATATCGAGCGACACTAGTTTTAAATTCGGCCGATAACCCGTCGCAGGTTTCAGCTCCGCATTGATGAGCGGATCGAAAGGCAAACCCTCGCCTTGGCGGTCGCCGTTGAAGACAACTGGCGCCGTAATGAAACGCTCCATCATGTACCGGTCGGGCGGAAAAACATCGGCTTCATAAACGTCCACGCCGCCTTGCTTCAGGCGCCGTTCGAGCGCTGTCAGTTGCCGATATTGCGCGGTATAAAGCCCGAGCACCGGCCGGTGACTGAAATCGACCAGTTCAAGCGGCCGCAACTCCGCGCGCTTTTCGCGCTGCATGACAAACTCAGCGCGCTCGCGGTGCGCCGCCGGAATGAACGCCACCGACTCTTGAGGACGCAGGCGAAGGTGGCGGGGACCATCGTCCGTCGCCAGCCAGAAATCGACGTCGGTGCCATCGGGCGTGTCACGCCAATGCCGCGTCAGAATGAAACCGCGTTGCTGCCCGCTCAAATGCCCGCCTCAAGAAAATCGTCGCTTACATGGATTTTAGTGGTTGCGCGCGTTTGGCGTCCGGATCGCTGGATCTTGAAGCTTTTTGTTCCATGTCGATTTCCCCTTCTGCCGATCGTCGTAGGATCAAGCAGGCGTCATTACGCCTGCTTTTACTCCTTTTACTTTTTACGCCGAGGTGATCGACGATGTCATTGCAGCTCTATGCCCATCCCTTTTCGTCGTACTGCCAGAAGGTCTTGACCGCGCTCTACGAGAACGGCACGCCGTTTGAGTATCGGCAATTGTCGAACGATGACCCGCAGCCGATGGCCGAACTCGCCGCGCGCTGGCCGTTGAAACGTTTCCCGGTGCTCGTCGACGACGACCGTACGATTGCCGAATCGACAATCATCATCGAGCATCTTGCACTGCACTATCCGGGGCCCGTGCAATTGCTGCCGTCCGATCCGCGGGCCGCGCTCGACGTCCGCTTCATGGACCGCTTCTTCGATAATTACATTTCCATGCCGCAGCAAAAAATTGTGTTCGACTCCATGCGGTCCGAGGGCGATCGCGACCCGCACGGCGTAGCCGATGCCCGTGCCATGCTCGAAACCGCGTACGCATGGCTCGATAAAACCATGGCGTCCCGCACGTGGGCCGCGGGTGACCAGTTCAGCCTGGCCGATTGCGGGGCGGCGCCGTTCCTGTTTTACGCGGACTGGACGCATCGAATTGCGCCATCGTTTGAGAATGTCGTTGCGTATCGCAAGCGGCTTTTGGCGCGGCCGTCGTTTGCACGCGCGGTGGATGAAGCGCGGCCTTATCGAGCGTTCTTTCCGCTGGGCGCGCCCGACCGGGATTGACTTGACCAAAGGAAACTCGACGTCTAAAACCTCACGCCTGCTCTTGACGTGTTTATCGTCCGGTTACTGCGCGTTCGATTTTCCTGTCGGTCTTGTACTGGCTCAACGCGTAGACCGACCAGATCGCAGCGGGTATCCAGCCGATTATCGTAATCTGAAGTATCAGGCAGATGATCCCGGCGATCGGGCGGCCAATGGTGAAGAACTGAAACCAAGGCAAGATTAATGCGAGCAAAAGGCGCATGGATTTTCCTTATGGCTGGTCTGGTTGAGGAGGATTTGCGGCGATCCGATCTTGCTGGCTGTCTCAGCGGCAATATACAGCAAGGCCGCATGCGCCCCGCGTTCCCGGAAGCACGGTTCCCATTCAAACGCGCATCCATATGCGTGCGCGTTTGATATCCATAGAAAAATTCCTACGTTTGCCACGCGCGTTGTGCGCCCTAGCATGTGAGACCCGGTTACCAGCCGGGCCGCTACTGCGCCTCCTTGCCCGATCCCAGACAGGAATTACGTTAGATGAATGCACGACTTATCGCGCTTGCCGGCGCGACGACCCTTGGCCTTTCAATGGTGCTGAGTGGTTGCAGCAAATCCGAATCCGCCGCGCCTTCATCGCAAGCCTCCGCCAAGCCCGTCTCGGGCGGCGCGATCACATGGGGCGTCACGACCGAACCTGCGTGCTTTGATCCGCATCGTTCATCGCAGCAAAATGCGTTCTGGGTGATCCGCAATTTCATCGATTCGATGATCAGCAAAAAGACCGACGGCACCTACGCGCCGTGGCTCGCAAAGTCGTGGAGCGTCGCCGACGATGGCAAGAGCTATACCTTCAATCTCCGCGATGACGTCAAGTTCACCGATGGAACGCCGTTCAACGCGGCTGCGGTGAAGGCGAATTTCGATTACATCCTCGCTAATGTGAGCACGACGTCGGCATCGGCGTCGTTGCTGGTCCACTTCGATCACGCAGAGGTCGTGTCGCCGACGGTAGTAAAGCTTGTCATGAAGCAGGCCGATTCCACGACGCTCGAATCGTTGTCGAGCGTGAAGCTCGGCTTCATCTCTCCGAAGGCATTGGCCGAGAACAAGGATCTGTGTGGCGGCGGTCCGGGCATCGTGGGGACGGGGCCGTTTGTATTCAAGTCTTACCAGCGCGGTCAGTCGGCCGTGTTCGAACGCAATCCGGATTACCGATGGGCACCCGGAAACGCGCAGCATCAAGGCCCGGCATATCTCGACCGCGTGACGTACCGGTTCCTGCCGGAAGCGGCTGTACGTACCGGCGCGCTGAGTTCCGGGCAAGTCGACCTGATCGAAGGCGTGCAGCCAACAGACATCGGCGTATTCGATAAAGTCGATGGCTTCCAGTATCTGACGGGGCCATCGGCAACGACGTCGTTCACGCTCAACATCAACTACACGGTCGCACCCGCCAGCGACGTTCGCGTGCGCCGCGCGCTGCGTGACGGCTTCGATCTAGATGGCATCGTAAAGAGCGTTTATCTTGGCACCGTGCGGCGTGCGTACTCGAACATCGGACCGGACAACGCGGACTATGACGCAAGCCTCAAAGGTTCTTGGGGCAACAAGATCGCTGACGCAAACAAGTTGCTCGACGAAGCCGGCTGGACCCAGCGTGATAGCGAAGGATTCCGCACGCAAAACGGCAAGCGTCTTTCCATTGAAGTGGGCTATCCGCAGCCTTATGTGCGCGACAGCCGCGATGTGCTGATTCGCGCCGTGCAATCGGCGCTGCGCCAGAACCTCGGGCTCGACCTTGGCTTGAAGATCACCACGGCAGGCGACTTCGCCAACCAGAAGGCGACCGGCAACTGGACCATCTATCCGAACACGGACAACCCGTCTGACGTCGCGATGGAGTTGTGGGACATGCTCGGCGACCAGGGCTTTCTCTACAACGCGATCAAGAATCCGGATGCGACCATCACGGGCGATATCAATCGCGCGCGTCTCCTGCCTGTAGGCGACGAGCGGCGCCAGTTGCTCGCCAAGATCCAGACGCGCGCGGTGGATCAGGCGTTTATCGTCCCGCTGTTTGCGCCGGCGTATCACCTCGCCGCGAAATCGAACGTGCACGGAATTGGTTTCGAACCGCAACTGGATGGTCCCGCAAGTTCCTACGATGTCTGGGTTGAAAAGCAAGGAGGCTGAGATGCTTGCGAAGATTGCCACGCGGCTGGGCACGGGCGTGCTGGTGTTATGGCTTGCTGCAACCGCTGCGTTTATTGCGATTCACGCGTTGCCGGGACGCATTGAGGATGTGCTCGCGGGAGATCTTGCATATCCCGGTTTGCGCGAGACCATCGCGGCGCAATGGGGACTGGATCGCAGTCTGCCCTGGCAGTACGGGCAATTTCTGTTGCGTCTCGGGCATGCGGATCTCGGCACATCGTTCGTAATGCAGCAGCCTGTTGCGGCCGTGCTGCAAAGCCAGCTTCTTCCTACGGCGCAACTTGCTGGCTCGGCGGGTTTGCTCGCCGTCGTATTGGCGATCCTGATCGCGACGCTGACCGCGGGAACGACAACGTCTCACGGTGCGTGGGGCAGCCGCATCGCATCGGTACTCGAACTTACCTTCACGTCCACGCCCGTCTTCTGGCTCGGCATGCTGTTGCTGATCGCGTTCTCCTTTCAATTGCGGCTCTTCCCGGTCTCGGGCGCGAATGGCTGGCGTTCGCTCGTATTGCCCGCCGTGACGCTGGCGCTGCCCACTGCAGGGATCTTGTCGCAAGTCATGCGCGAGGCGCTTGAAGCCGCGCTTGAGAAGCCCTTCGTGGTCACCGTTCGTTCGCGTGGTCTTGGCGAACTTGCGTTGCGCTTTCGCCATGTCCTTCGACACGCGCTGTTGCCGGTCGTGACGCTTGGCGGGTGGCTTATCGGCAGCTTGCTGGGCGGCGCGGTCATCACAGAGAAGATGTTCGGACGGCCGGGCATTGGCAGCGTGACACTCAACGCGGTGACGTCGCAGGATGTACCGGTCGTGCTCGCGGTGGTGTTGCTCGCGGCCTTCGTGCACGTCGTGATCTCGACGCTGCTCGACGTCGCTTATCTTTTCATCGATCCACGGTTGCGCAGCGAATGAGCGAGATCAATTACCGTCCCTTGGCTCACCCTCGACATAGTCTGTTGAGGGGAGTACCCCCCGGCGTGGTGCTCGCCGCAGCTTTCCTGCTCGTGCTTGGGGCGGCAATTGCTTGCCCGCCGCTCGTCACGCATTACGATCCGCTCGTGAGCGATATCGCCCAGACGCTGAAGCCACCGAGCGCGGAGCACTGGTTCGGCACGGATCGCATCGGCCGCGATGTCTTCGCACGGGTGATCTACGGCGCACGTTATTCACTGCTGATCGGTCTCGCCAGCATGATCGTGGCGCTTGTCATCGGACTCGCGATCGGCATGGCCGCAGGCTTGGGGAAACGCCTCGCCGATGAATCCGCCTCACGCATTTTCGATGTCCTCTCCGCGTTTCCGCCAGTGTTGCTGTCACTGTTCGTGGTGACGTTTCTCGGGCAGGGCATCGTGAATATCGCGATTGCGGTGGGCATTGCCGGCATTCCGAAGTTCGGCCGCGTGCTGCGCAGCCAGACACTCGTGGTGCGCCGTGCCGACTATGTCACGCATGCAGTCAGTTACGGCTTGTCGCGCAGCCGCGTGTTCCTGCGCCATGTGCTGCCCAACGTGCTGGTCGTCGTGCCGGTGATCGCGACCATCGATATAGGCAGCGCGATCATCGCGGTATCGGCGCTGAGCTTTCTGGGTCTCGGCCCGCAGCCGCCCACACCTGAATGGGGCGTGATGCTCGCCGAAGGACGCGACGTGCTGCGCGTGGCGTGGTGGCCGAGCGTGTTCCCCGGGATGGCGATTACGCTGACCGTCTTGGCGTTTTCTGTTATCGGCAAGTTCCTGCAACGGAAATACGAGGTACGCACGCGATGATCACCACGGCAAAAACGCTCGTCGATATACGCGGCCTCAGCGTGAGTTTTCCAGGCGCTAACGGCGGCCGGCCGCTCGTGCACGGCGTCGATCTTTCCATTCGTGCGGGTGAATGCGTCGCGCTCGTGGGCGAGTCCGGTTCGGGCAAGAGCCTGACCGCGCGCAGTTTGATCGGTCTGGCTGGCGCACAGGCTGTGATCGATGCACGTCAATTCGATATCGACGGCCGTCCCGCCTTGCGCTTCACCGACCGTGAATGGCGCAGCTTGCGCGGCACGTTTGCGGGACTCGTGATGCAGGACGCGCTGGTTTCGCTCGATCCGCTGCGCACGGTCGGCGCAGAGATTGGCGAGGTGCTGGCGCATCATCGGCTCGTGCGTTCGCGGGGCGAGCGGCGCACGCGCGTTCATGCGGTCATGGGTGACGTCGGCATTCCCAATGCCGAACATCGTGCGACGCAATACGCGCACGAGTTGTCGGGCGGCTTGCGGCAACGTGCGCTGATTGCATCGGCGATTGCGGCCGGCCCGGCGCTCGTGATCGCCGACGAACCCACCACTGCGCTCGATGTCACCGTGCAGGCCCAAGTGCTCGCCGTGCTTGCCCAGCGTCTTGCACAAGGCGTGGGCGTGTTGCTCATCAGTCATGATCTGGCGGTGGTTGCGGGTATCGCAGATCGTGTGCTCGTGATGCACGACGGCGAAGTCGTCGATAGCGGCACGACACAAAGCGTGCTCAACAATCCCTCGCATCCCTACACGCGCCAGTTGCTCGCGGCGCAGCCTTCTGCGCAATCGCGGGGGCATCGGCTGAGTTCGGCGCGGATCGTGTCCGATGAACCACACTCGGCGCCTTTGATCATCCGCGAACCATTGCCGCCAAGACGCGCACGTTCGGAACAAGCGGTGCTGCGTGTCGATGCCATCGGCAAGCAGTATTTACGTCGCGGCAAGCATCGCGGCGAAGTCTTCACTGCGCTGCAGGACGTTTCGTTCGCCGTGCATGGCGGCGAGGTGGTCGGGATCGTGGGGGAGTCGGGTTCGGGCAAGAGTACCTGCGCGAACATCGTGCTGGGACTCATCGCGCCGGATGCCGGAAACGTAGAATTTCTCGGTACACGCTGGAATGGTCCTGGCATTTCCGAACGCGTGCGACGAGAATTGCGGCCGCGGCTTCAATACATTCCGCAAGACCCGCTCAGCTCCTTCGACCCACGTCATAGCGTGCAGCAGTTGCTCGAAGAAGCGCTGTGGTCGAAGGCATTGCCAAAACCTTCGCTGCTTGCGCGCAGTGTCGAGTTGCTCGAACAGGTTGGACTGGATGCGGCTTTCCTTGCGCGGCGTCCATCGTCGTTATCCGGCGGCCAGCGGCAACGCGTAGCCATCGCGCGTGCGCTCGCGCCTGAACCCGCGTTGATCGTCTGCGATGAACCCGTGTCCGCGCTCGATGTCTATGTGCAAGCGCAGGTCCTCGATTTACTCGCCGAGTTGCAGGCGCGCCTGAATACGGCCCTGCTGTTCATCTCGCATGATCTGGATGTGGTGCGCCATCTCAGCGACCGTGTACTGGTATTCAAGGACGGAGGCGTCGTGGAAGAGGGTGATGCGGAGCAGGTATTCGCCGCGCCCGAACACCCGTACACGCAGTTGCTGATGTCCGCGACGCCTGCGCTGCGGCGTGCGGAAGAGCGCGCGCCGGCTGAGATACCGTTGGTTGCGCTCGAACGCGAGTTGTCGTAAGCCCTGGTTCAGACCGCCAGGGCTGCGGCGCGCTCAGCGGTGTATCGATTCTCCGGAACTGCGAGACCGAGATGGTCGCGCAACGTGGTGCCTTCATATTCACGTCTGAAGACGCCGCGCCGCTGGAGAATCGGAATCACGCCATCGACGAAATCCTGCAGGCCGCCCGGCAAGGTATCGGGCATCAGGTTGAAACCATCGGCGGCGCCGGCTTTGAACCAGCGCTCGATGTCGTCGGCCACTTGCTCAGGCGTACCCACGATCACACGATGCCCGCCGCCTCCCGCAAGCGCGCGAATAAGCTCACGGACCGTGTAACCATGCTGCCGCCCTTGCGCGAGCGTGGCGTGGAAGAATGTATGGTTGCCATTGCCCTGACCCGGCAACGTCAGATTGTCCGGCAGCTTCTCATCCAGTTTCAGGCGGTCGGGTGTGATTCCGAGCGTACCGGCCAGGCGCGTCAGGCTATAACTCCACGGGATCAGGTCCACGAGTTCATCGCGGCGGCGCAGCGCTTCCGCCTCGGTCGCACCTATGATCGTGGTCAGGCCCGCGAGCACCTTCACCGCATCGGGGCCGCGACCATAAGCAGCCGCACGCGTCTTGAGGTCTCGCGCATAACCCAGCGACTCATCGAATGATTGCGATGCCGAGAACACCGCTTCTGCGTGACGCGCCGCGAGATCGCGGCCATCGCCCGATGCACCCGCCTGCACCAGCACGGGATGCCCTTGCGGCGATCGCGGAACGTTAAGCGGGCCTTGCACGGAAAAGTGCGTGCCCTGATGCCCCAGTGGATGCACCTGATCCGTGTCTGCGAACAATCCGGTCGCTTTGTTGCCGACGATCGCGCCCGCCTCCCAGCTATCCCAGAGCGCCTTGACGACGCTCGTGAATTCCGCCGCGCGGGCGTATCGCTCGGCGTGGTCCGGCACGGCAGCGCGGCCGAAGTTGCGGGCCGATCCAAGATCGGCGGTCGTCACGACGTTCCATCCCGCGCGGCCGCCGCTGACATGATCGAGCGTCGCAAAACGGCGTGCGATGTTGTATGGCTCGTTATAGCTCGTGGAGGCCGTGCCGATCACGCCAATATGCGACGTCGCCGCCGCGATGCTTGCAAGCAGGATGGTCGGTTCGAGCGCGGTGATCGGGCGAAAGTCGATCTGATCGGCAATGGACGCGTTATCGGCGAGAAACACGGCGTCGAATTTCGCCGCTTCCGCAATCTGCGCGACGCGCACGTAGTGCTTCACGTCGATGAACGCGTGCGGATCGGCATCGGCAAGTCGCCATGCGGATGGCACGAAACCCGAATGCAGGATGTTGACGTTGAGATGCAGGCGACGGGGCGACAGGTTAGTCATGGACAGTCCGTTGTTTGATCTGCAGGCCGCAAGACCTGAGCTTTGATTGACCAGTCTTCCATTTTCAAGCGGACCGTCGTTGAGCGCGACCAATAAATCCGTCAATCGATATACCGCATAGCACTAAGCGTTCAAGGCGCACGGCGCTTAAGCAAATTTGCAGCAAACCTTAGATCAAATCAATCGTTAAGCTGGCCAGTTTGCCTCGCTAGACTATTTTGTCGGCGTCGCAGCGCGCAAGCACAAGCTCATTCAACCAATCAAGGAGTACGCCATGGGCGTGACGGCCATCAATGTGCGCAACCAGTTCAGGGGGCACATCAAGGAGATCATTCGCGGGTCCGTGCTTTCGGAGGTCGACGTGGAGACGCCGAACGGAATCGTGACATCGGTCATCACGACACGGTCTATCGATGAACTTGAGCTCAAGGTCGGCACGGAAGTTGTTGCGCTGGTGAAGTCGACGGAAGTGTCCATCGCGCGTCTTTGAACGGCGTTTAATTTGCGGAGAAATGAATGACCACGTCAGCACCGTCGGACGCCGCGCTTTACGCGCGTTTCGCCGAAGTATTCAAGCACATTGGCGAAGGCGCGCTTGAGCGTGAGCAGAACCGCGAACTTGCGCGTGATGCAGTCGCGCAATTGAAGGAGAGCGGTTTCACGGCGCTGCGCGTGCCGCGGGAATATGGCGGTTCCGGCGTCAGTCTGCCGCAGTACTTCCACTTGCTGACGCGTCTGGGCGAAGCTGATTCGAACTTGCCGCAGATCATTCGCGCGCATTCGGGGTTTATTGAACAGCGACTCGAAAGCGCCGATATTGCGGCACGCGAACGATGGCTCGGGCGCATTGCCAAAGGCGAAACAATCGGTGCGGCGACATCGGAGCGCACGGGCTCAACGCATAACAGCGTGACCGTGATTGCCGATAAAGACCCCGCCTATGTCCTGCTCAATGGAGAGAAATACTACAGCACGGGCACGCTCTATTCGGAATGGATCAACGTAGCCGCACACGATACACAGAACGACCTGCACGTGCTCGTGCGCAGCGACGCACCGGGCGTTGCGCGCAATGACGACTGGGACGGCTTCGGCCAGCGGCTGACGGCAAGCGGCACGACACGCTTCGATAACGTCCGCGTTCCACTAGAGCAGATCTTGTCGCGATACAACGCCTCCGAGCCTCGCCGCAACTCCCTTCTTACTGCTTTCTACCAGACTGTCCATCTTGCAACGCTGGCGGGCATCGCCCGCGCGGTTTTGCGCGACGGCGTCGAGTTTGTTCAAGGCCGCACACGCACTTTCGGCGTGGCCGGACAATCGAGTCCGCGCGACAATCCGCTTGTGCATCGTGTAGTGGGACGGCTTGGAAGCCTCGCTTATTCCGCCGAAGCACTGGTCGACGCAGTTGCGGCGGCGCTCGAACGGGTGCATCAGGCGCGCATCGAGGGGAGGGCGACAACAGCGGACTACATTGCGGTGGATATTCAGGCTTACCAGGCGCAACAAATTGTGCTCGAACAGGTGCTTGAAGCAGCGACGCTTTTATTTGAAGTGGGTGGTGCATCGGCGACGAGCGAAGCACGCAGGCTCGACCGCCATTGGCGCAATGCACGCGTCATTGCCTCGCATAATCCCGCGATCCAGCGCGAAGCCGCAGTTGGCAATTACCATTTGAATGGAACGGCTCCGGACGAGCGTTTCAGTCTGGCGCACACGTCGGCGCAAGCCGCAGGAAAAACGCTTGGGCCAGGCGAGCGGTCAGTAGTCCAGGACGACGAGTTTGCCGGAACCGGCAAATGAAAGTGCTGAACTTGCTTTGATTGCATCAAGGTAAACCCGCGGTCGCCGCAATGCTTCGCATTACGACGACCGCGTGCAGATCAGCAGGCTGATCTGGCCGTGCTCAAAACTCAGGCTGGAACGATGTTCGACGCCTGCTTGCCCTTCGGTCCTTGCTTCACTTCGAACGTGACCTTTTGATTCTCCTGAAGGCTCTTGAAGCCTTCTGCCTTGATTTCCGAGAAGTGCGCGAACAGGTCTTCGCCGCCGTCATCCGGCGTGATGAAACCGAAGCCCTTTGCATCGTTGAACCATTTGACCGTACCGGTTGCCATGAGTGTGTCCAGAAAAATTTAAAGCAAAAAAATGAAAGTAGAACCGAGGATAAAGCCAGGGCGCCGAGACGCGTCGCATTGCATTGTTGTGACAAGACTTCGCCAAATGCTTGAACGTGTCCGTAACGAAGATACCTTGCCGTGCAGGACGCTCTTGGAATTATCGCGATTCAATTGTACGCCGTGCCAATATTTATTGAAGCTTTCCAAACCGGAAAACCTGCAATGCGGAATCCGCCGGCGCGCGGGTTTCAGCTTAACGCAAATAATCGGGTTTACTAAAGCCCTGAAAACGCTCATCCACGAACTGGCGGAACTGCGGCGATTGGTAAGCGGCCGAGATATCCTTCACATACGGCTTTTGCAGATTGTTTGTACGTACCGCCACGACGTTCAGGTAATAAGGCGAAATTTTCTCCGGCAGCAGCGCGTCGGTCAGCATCAGGCCGGCGGCAATAGCGAAGTTTCCATTCACAAACGCATAGTCGACGTCGTCAACTATGCGCGGCAATTGGGCGGCATCCGGAGGCAGTGACTTTATCCGGTGCGGGTTTGTTGCAATATTGGGCTCGGACGAATTGACCGGGTCGACCCCCGGCTTGAGTGTCACCAGCCAATTTATTGCAACTGCAAGATCGCGCAGGCTTGACTGGTGACATCGTTCGGAAGTGAAACAGTCGCGCCATCTTTTACATCGGCAAGACTTTTGATTTGTGGCTGTATATACCAATAGGCGCCGTCGGAACCTTGACGAGCTGACTCAGTGGCAGCTTGTGATCGTCCAAAAATTTTTTCAGGTAGGTCTCGTGCTGGAACGCGTTGGCGTCGAGTGCACCGTCCGCAAGCGCGAGATTCGGCTGAACATAGTCGGTGAATTCGACAATGGCGACCTTGCAGCCCTCTTTCTCCAGTAGCGGCTTGATGCCATAGCGGATCTGGTCCACGTAAGGTCCGGCTGTCGCGCCGAAGCCGATCTCCTTCTTGTCCGGATCGGCTGCATGAGCCGACGCGGTTATAACGGACGCAAGCAACGACGCATGGATTCCCCGCAGCAAAGTCACTCTCTCTCCGATTTGTTCTCGAGTGGTTAGCTTGCAAACAGCTTGCCGACAAGAACTTAGCGGAAACGTAATCTCCTGCTGAACAAGTAATTCTCCTTTGATATGCGGCGTCATTGCAGCAAGATTTCAATGCTCCGAATACGCGAGCAAGCTGCCGTCCTTCAGCAGCCGCTCGAGATGCCGCGCAATGTCCGGCGCGCCGGTCATTTCGCCGAAGCTTCCGCGGGTCATCGGGCCGAATGCGAAGAGGCCGGGAGACACGTTGCCGTCGGCGTCGAGTATGCGGCTTTGAAGATCGGTATCGAGACCTGTCTTCACAGCATCCAGACGCGCGAGCCTGCTTTCGAGCAATGACTTCACGAGGGGGTTTCTATCTATGTCGCGAGCCGGTCCCGTGCAGAACACCACGGCGCCGAATTCATGTTCCTCGATGTGTCCGCCGCGGCGTTTGAGTCCCACGCGAAAGCCGTGCAGGGAACGCTGCATGTCGCCGATACCGGCCGTTACCACGTTCATCTGTCCCGTTCCGATTGCGTGTTCAATGGCCGCGTGAATTTGCGGCGCGATACGGAACCGATGCACGTCCCAGAACGGCAGCAACTTTCTGACAACACGGCGCTGCTCGTGCGCGGGCAACGCGTTCCAGATGCGCGGAAGCTCGAAACGAAATGCGTCTGCGGCGGGCTGCCAGCCGATGTTCGCCTGTTTGTCACGCGCGATCCGCTGTCGCAGTATTTTCACCAGCTCGCGCGCGGTCGAAGGGGGCGCCGTGTTGCCGAGGAAGTCGGCGGCGTCGGCGAAAATGCCGTGCGGTTGCGCTCGCAAACCGCGCCGCGAGATCGCCGTGATGTTTCCACTATGCTCGCGTCCTATCAGCGTCACGGCGACATCGGCCATGGTCAGGCCCGTGCCGACCAGCAGCACGGATGCATCTCGCGGGATCGCATGCAACGCGTCATGTGACCATGGATGCGCGATCAGACGCGGATCTCGCAACGCGTTTTCATCGATACGTCCCGGTGGTTGTGACGGCGTATGTCCAAAGCATAGCGCCACACGCTGCGCTTCGAGTTGGCCGCCGTCGTCCAGTTCGACGATGTAACCCGAACTGCTTCTGGTCAAGCCCGTAGCGCTCGCACGACGATGACTCACGCGCACGTGCGCAGCGGCTTCAGCCACGACGTCTTTCAAGGTTGCATCGACATACTCGCCATACCGCTGACGGGACACGTAGTAGTGGCCTTGTTCATCTACACTGCCTGCGTCCAATGCCTCATGTTGCTTGAGCCAGCGTGTGGCGTGCGTCGAGTCATTTGCGAAGAGGCTCATCCGGTCGCTCGGGACGTTGATCCGGTGCAACGGCTCTGTCGTTCCATAAGCGATTCCACGACCCAGATCCGCCGATGGCTCCACGATAATGAAGTTGAGATCCACGCCAGCAGGGCGTGCCTGGATTGCGTGGATCACAAACGCGACGCCTGTAAATCCGCCTCCAATGACGAGTATGTTCGCCACGGTTCCGTGATCCGGTGTTGCCGATGAATCGATCATGATGCTGAAGTCTCGTAAAGCGCCTGTTCGGAGCAGGCCACAGCGTGAGCAAGGTGTGTCATGTCGATTGCCTGGCGTTCACGCTCGTTACGCATACGGTAAGTGAATGCATCGCTCAGAACGTGGAGGAACTCGAACGGGACGGGGCGTGCATGCGCGAAGCTGATCTTTCACGTGGCCATGAAGCGAGCCGGGGTCGTCCCGCATGCATTAAATGTTCGCCACCGGGTTTGATGTTATGACAACGCCGATTCATTCTCGCGCGGTGAAGCCTGCAATCAGGTGTCGAGGATACATCAGACCGGCCATCCATAGCACGCTGCGTAAAGCTTGAAATTCACTAAGCTAGTGAGGAATCGCGGGCACTTGGCTGGGAGAAAGCAAGCTCGGCCGGGGACGGACAATGATCAGAATCACAGGCTCTTCAAACTCGGCGGAAATTGAACAATAGCTTTTAGTATTAATTCGGATGGCTAACTAAATGAGAACTGTGATCAGGTCGTCTTTCTGGTGCTTTGAAGCGCCGACGCATTTCCACCGCAGTAGGAGCGAACGACGATCTAACGGCATGAACTGCTACGCAACATTTAGCGGTTCGCTTCAAAACTGAGTCAGCCCTCGGTTTGTCTGATGTTAAGCGTGGCGCTGTTCGCGAGCATACAATCCCTGTTTTATCGAAAGCTAAAAGTAATGTTGAGACGCTTTGCGTGACAATTGTTTTGATGCGGTAAACAAACGCACCACGCCAGAACTTCGAAATTAAACGCGTTTTCGGTGGACTTACCCGTCGAAGCCGACAAAACCGCATCCGGGTCTCCTGTCGCGCGTCAACCGGGTTAACATTCCGCCCTCACCTTCCCATGGCGGCGGCCCGGCCAAAGGCCTGCCGCATAGCGGAATCGGCTGGAATCGCCTGCCCTGTCAGGGTGAAACTGATTTGCCTCCGACCGCCGCGTCCGGTAAGGTGACGCTTCCACCGTGCGCTCGCATGGGCAGTGAGTCGTACCCATCTTTGAGAAAACAGAAATGAACAAGCAAGAACTCGTCGACGCCGTGGCGTCTGCTACCGGCACCAGCAAGGCTGCGGCTGCCGAGGCTATCGATGCATTTATCTCTACCGTGACGCAAGCCGTTGTCAACGGCGACAGCGTTCAGTTCGTCGGCTTCGGCACGTTCAGCACGGGTGCGCGTGCTGCACGCACCGGCCGCAACCCGAAGACCGGCGACACCATCCAGATCGCCGCTGCCAAGACGGTCAAGTTTACCGCCGGCAAAGCGTTCAAGGATTTGGTGAACCAGTAAGACTGGCCGTCATGTCCCGCATCGCGTTCTAGCGTCGGACACGGTCGAGCACCGCTTGGGCGGTGCTCGTGGAGCGGGCCGGATCCATCAGCGATCCGGCCGTTTCAAATCTGGCTGCACTTCGAGGCCATGATCAACCATCAATTTTGGATCGGTCCTTCGGTCCATTACACGTCAATCCTTCTGAATCGCGGGCGCTTGCTTACTCCTTTCGATCAAGGATTGAAGCCTGACACTTGGTCGTTCGACCATTCAGCGCAAGCTAACGCGTTCGCGACAAGTCTTCAAGAACCTTCACCAGCAGTTGCTTGAGCAATCTTCGCCTGGGTACGGCGCCTTCGCTCGAATCTCCGGCAACCCGGATGAGCGCAAATCCCACAATCTGCGCGGCCACCAGAGCGCCGCGCTCGCGCGCTTCACGGCCGCCTATTGCCTTGGCTAACGGCGCAATGAAGTCGCGGTGAAGGTATTCCGCGAGTATGGGTCCGGCCGTCACGCTGCCTATGGAAGCAAGCAACAAGCGCAACGGATCGTATCCCGAGCGCCATGCGTCGTCATCGACTTCGCCCATGAGCAAGCTCGCCGCGCGTTCCGGCAACGCTTCGATCCCGTCTGCCAGGAGCGCTTCGACTTCAAACGCCTGCGATGCAATCTCGCGGAACAGGTTTTCCTTCGAGCCAAAGTAACGCAGCACCATGGCCGGGTCGAGGTTGGCATCGGCCGCGATTTCACGAACGCCCACGCCGTCGTAACTGTTCTGCGAGAAGCGGATTTTCGCGGCATCGAGGATACGCGCGCGCGACGCTTCGGAATCTCGCGTGACCTTTTTCGGGGTCTGCATCGTGAAGGGTCGCCCTTTAACTTTAAACTGTGATTTTATCAACAGTCGTTGACAAGCGCCATTTCCGAATTTAGTCTACGACCGTTGACTTAACAAGGAGCGATCATGCGTCTTGACGGAAAGCGCGCTGTCATCACCGGCGGAAGCAGCGGCATTGGGTTCGAAGCCGCGAAATTATTCATCGAGCAAGGCGCGCGCATCGCGCTGATTGCGCGCGACCGTGCCCGACTGGACTCGGCGGTGGCGAGTCTGGGGACGGGCGTTATCGGCGTGGCGGCGGACATCTCCCGGCCCGACGCACTCAAACTCGCAATCACCGATATACATAACCAGCTTGGCGGTATCGATATTCTGTTTGCAAATGCGGGTGTATCGGAGACGCCGCCTATCGCGGAAACGTCGGAACAGGCCTTCGATGACTTCATGAGCATCAACGTCAAGGGCACGATCTTCACGCTGATTCACGCGTTGCCGTTCTTGCGCGACGGCGCGTCGGTGATCCTCACGGGGTCGGTCGCCGCTCGCAAAGGCCGGCCCGGCGATCCGCTTTACGCGGCGAGCAAGGGCGCGATTCGCAGTTTCGGCAGGACGCTGGCCATGGACGGCGATGTGCTCGCGCGCCGCATTCGCGTGAATGTGCTTACGCCCGGCGCGACCGCTACGCCGCTGACGCGTGAGGCGACCGGGAATCCGGAGGTTCGGGCGTATATCGCGGAGATGGTGCCCATGGGCCGATGGGGCGAAGCGTGCGAGATCGCGCAAGCGGCGTTGTTCCTTGCGTCGGACGCGTCGTCGTACATCACTGGCTCGGAGATCACGGTCGACGGAGGCCTGGCGCACGTCTGAATCAACGGCTGGCGCGAACTCCGGATTTCCCGATTGAAAGTTTTCATATAACATGCAAACCGGATAAATCGAGAAAGAGCGAATCTTGTTGCCCAAGGCCCTTACCCTGACGCATCAGGTCGCGCAGCAATTGACGCGCGATATTGGCGACGGTGTTTACCCGGTCGGGACAAAACTCCCGTCGGGGAAGGACCTCGCGCTCCGATTCGGCGTGAGCCAGTCGGTGATCCGCGAAGTCACCGAGCGTTTGCGCGCCCATGGTCTGATCGATAGCAGGCAAGGCGCCGGCTGCACAGTCACGGCACGCACGCAGAGCGGCGGCTTTCAGGTTCCGCAGGCGGTCGGCGCCGACCGCGCGGACCTTGGCGCGGTGTACGAACTGCGGCTCGATCTCGAAGGCGCGTCCGCGGCGCTCGCTGCCGTGCGCCGCACCGACGCCGACATCAAATCCCTGGAAAGCATTCTGCAATCCCTCGCCGATCACCTCTACACCCCCGAACCGGCAGTCGAGTTGGACATCGCGTTCCATGTGGCAATCGCGCATGCCACGCATAACCGTTACTACGTCGATCTGCTGCAGTACCTGAACCTCCAGATCCGCCAGGCGGTGCAAACTGCGCGCACGCATTCGCTCGCGCTTGAACGGCTGCCGGACGCCGTGCATCGCGAACATGTCCGTATCTTCGACGCAATCCGCGCCGGCGACGCGCTCGCTGCCCGTACGGCCGCAACATCGCATCTGCAAAAGGCCGCGGCGCGGCTCAACCTCGACATCACCCCTCGCCAACAATGACCGATCTCGCCTTCTCCCAACGTCTTGCCGACAAGCTCGGAACCGACGCCGTCATCACATCTGCCGATGAAATCGCCCCGTGGCTCTCGGATTGGCGCGGCATGTACAAGGGCCAGGCGCAGGCGGTCGTGCGCCCATCGACAACGGACGAAGTCGCCGCATGTCTTGCCTTGTGTTCGGACGCCCGTGTGCCCGTGGTGCCGCGCGGCGGCAATACCGGCTTGTGCGGCGCCGCCACGCCCGATGCGAGTCCGGCCAACGTGATCCTGAGCCTCGATCGCATGAACGCGATTCGAAGTATCGATACCGTGGGCAACACGATGGTCGCCGAAGCCGGCTGCATTCTCGGCAACCTGCGGCGTGCCGCAGAAGAGCAGCACAGGTTGCTTCCGTTAAGCCTTGCGGCCGAAGACTCGTGTCAACTGGGGGGCAACCTCTCGACCAACGCAGGCGGCGTCAACGTTGTGCGTTACGGCATGACGCGTGAACTCGTGCTCGGCCTTGAAGCGGTGTTGCCCAACGGCGAGATCTTTCACGGGCTGCGCACGCTGCGCAAGGACAATACCGGCTACGACCTGAAGCAGTTGATGATCGGCTCGGAGGGCACGCTCGGCATCATTACCGCTGCAGCACTGCGGTTATATGCACGCAATGACGTGCGCGTGGTCGTGCTGGCCGCGGTGAATTCGTCGCAGCAAGCGCTGGAACTGTTCGAGCTTTTGTTCGAGCGCGGCGGTCCGCGCATGCAGGCATTCGAGTTCTTCACGGCGCAATGTCTGGACATGGTGCTCGCGCAAGTCGAGGGCATGCGTGCGCCGTTCGCCGAACGTCACCCGGCGTACGTGTTGATCGAACTCGCGGATACCGTCGATGAAACCGCGTTGCGCGAACTCGTGGAAACGGTGATCGGCGAAGCGCTGGAGCGCGAGCTATGCGCCGATGCTGCGGTTTCCGAGTCCATTGCGCAGGTAAATAGCATGTGGCGTTTGCGCGAAGAAATATCGGAGGCTCAACGCGCCGATGGACCGCACCTGAAACATGACGTGTCGCTGCCCATCGAATCGATTCCAGCGTTTCTCGAAACCGCCGGCAAGCGTGTGGAAAATCATCGCGAGGGCGTACGTCTGATCGTTTTCGGTCATTTCGGCGATGGCAACCTGCACTACAACCTCTCGCGCCCGGCCGGCGCGCCACGCGACTACTTCGCGCAACATGGCGAAGGCCTGACCGCCGAAGTGCTCGACGAAGTCGCGCATTATGGCGGCAGTATCAGCGCGGAACATGGCATCGGACAGCTCAAGCGCGAGTATTTCAATCGCTATAAAGACCCGCTGGAGATCCGGCTCATGAAGGAGATCCGCAAGGTCTTCGATCCGAACGGCATCATGAATCCGGGCAAGATTTTCTGAGCGGTTGTAATCAGCGGGACTTCCCGCCAAACCGTATTGCGCGAGCCCCGCGTGTCTTATTGGCTAAGGGCTGTTGGTCGTACTTCAAGCCTGTTTGATCAGATTGGCGTTCAGTTGCCCGACAAGCCCGTAAAGCACGCTGATGAACGGCGCCGGAATCCCCGCCTTCACTGCAATCTCATATGGCGCGCCGAGAATCGCCTCGATTTCAAGTTGGCGGCCAGCTTCCACGTCCTGGAGCATCGATGTCCTGAACGCACCGAGCTTGCGCGTCATCGCGTTGCGGGCGTCAGTGGTCATGGTCAGCTCGATCCCGATCTCCTTGCCAATGCGCCGCGCCTCTTCCATGACGGAAACAACCAGGTTCTTGGTGAGCGGATCGTCCAGGATCACGTCGCCGGTTGATCGCGTAATGGCGCTGATCGGGTTCATGGTCATGTTGCCCCACAGTTTCACCCAGATGTCGCGGCGAATGTCATCGGACGCGACTACGTCGAACTGGGCGTGACGCAACAGTTCGACGGCATGAGCCGCGCGATCGGCCATTCGCGCGGATCCCGGCCCGATGATGAGCTCGTTGCCGTAGCCTTTCCGGATCACGCCGGGCTCTGCAATCGACGATGAAATATGCACCACGCATCCCGATGCCTGCGATGGCGGCAGCGCCGCCGACACCACGCCTCCAGGGTCCACGGACTCAAGACGCTGACCTGCGAGCGCACCGCCGAATTCGTTGAGATACCACCACGGCACGCCGTTCATGACCGACACGATATGCGTGCCGGGACCGACGAGCGGCGTGAGCGAAGCTGCCGCCGCAGTCAGTGCGGGCCCCTTCAGGCAGATGAAAAGCAGGCCTTGCACGCCCAGCGTTTCGGGCTGATCGGTTGCATCGACTTTGAGCGTATAGCGATCATCGCCATCGATCACGCTGAGGCCGCTGCGTTTTATGGCGTCAAGCTGCGCGCCTCGCGCAAGCAGGCTGACCGCCTGGCCGGACCGCGCGAGGCGGGCCGCAACGATACCGCCAATGGCGCCGCCGCCAACCACCGTGATTTTTCCATCTTGCGTATTCAAAACTCTGCCCTCCAAGCGAATCTTGTCCCGAAAGCCCGGGATTGAGCTAAGCTGATGCTATCGATTAATTGATGCGTGCGCAAGCATCTAAAAAACCGCTTGTGCGCTTTCGTCGTAATGCAAAAGCCGTAGGAAAGAAATGAACAATACGACCATGATTCAAAGACTGTTCACGTATCGATTGCATGTGCTGAAAAAGCAGACCGACAAGGCCATGAACGAAGCGTTCAGCGACGGTATTGCATTGACGCTGACCGAAGCTCGCGTCTTGTTGAGCGTGGGGTCGTTCGGCGCGCTTTCGGTATCGGATCTGGGCCGCGCGTCGAACCTGGATCGCAGCCAGGCGAGCCGTGCAACGGACATTCTCGAGAGAAAAGGGCTGGTGGAAAAGACATCGAACGCAACCGATGGCCGTGGTGTTGTCGTGTCGCTGACCACGAAGGGCAAGAAAACATATTCGCGCGCCGCGACGATTGCTCAGGCGCAAAACGACGAAATACTTGCCGCGCTGCTTCCTGCGGAACGTAAAGCAATCCATTCGATGCTCGCGAAACTGGTCGCCGCGCAATGCATGGAAGAAATAGCTGAATGATGTTGATGGCGGCCTGCATTGAAATCCAATGCAGGTGAAAAGTATCCTGCGGCAGATTATCGGGGCGAGCCGAACGCGCAATATGTAGCATGGCGCGTGGCGGTCGATTACAGAGTGTCGCCCATATCTGCCGGATAGTGCGCGGTGTGGGGCAAACCAGATGGCATTCCCGCATCAACCCGATATAACCGTGGGTGGCCTCTATATCTGATTATCCTGCTGGTTATAAACAAACCGTCGTCAATGTGTAATCCTCGAGCCGAGCAACGCGATTTGACGTTGCACGCCCGATCCCCGGCCAGCAGCGCATCCGATTAAACGTCCAGCGAATACCCAAGGTGTTGTTTTACTGCCGAAACCCGGCGAAGGGTTTATAGGGATGTCTCCCGCGCCAGTCGTTCTATAACGTACGCGCACCGGTCAGTAATAACCCGACCTCACAAAGTGATCTGAAACATCGTTTCGATCAATTAACTTGGAATTATTTTATTCGATAGGTAATATGAATCTCAGCGCTGCTGCAACGCTGTATATAAATCAAGTCAGCGCACTGAGAGAGAGGTGCCAAAATGAAGCCGAGATTCATATCTTCCGTGCTCGCGGGCGCATTGCTTTTCGCGCCGGTTGTACAAATCGCGAATGCCGCTGTTTATACCAACGGTACGGCGACCGCCACATTTACCGTATCGCTTACGCTGCAAGCCAATTGCACGATTGCCGCTACGCCTTTGAATTTCGGCACGAACGGCGTATTGGCAACCGCGATCAACCAGCAGACCACCCTTGCGGTCACCTGCACGAACACCACGCCGTACAACGTCGGACTCGACGGCGGCAGCGTGGCCGGTTCCACGGTTGCTGCGCGCTTGCTTGCAGGGACTGCCACGGGCAATACGGGTACGACGGTAGCCTTCCAGTTGTATCAGGACGCCGGTCACTCGGTCCCCTGGGGCATCACCCAGGGCACGAACACCGTGGCGGGCACAGGCACCGGGGCGGCCCAGTCCATCACCGTGTACGGTCAGGTTCCTGCGCAAGCTACACCGAAACCTGATCTCTACCAGACCACAGTCACCGCGACGGTTTATTTTTGATCGCCCGCGGCGGTTTCATGGCAAGTATCCGGCGCTACGGTGGGGTTCTGTTCGCGCTCCTGACGTGCACGGCGCAGGCCGCCACGCTGCAGATATCGCCCGTGATGGTCGACCTGCAGTCGAACGAGAGCGCAACGGGCATCACGCTGCGTAATCCCGGCGACAAGCCCTTGTACGGGCAGGTACGCATCTTCCGCTGGGATCAGGTCAACCGGGACGACGCGCTCACGCCGACGCAGGAACTGGTCGCCAGTCCGCCGCTGATCCAGATCAGCGCACAGTCGGATCAGCTCGTGCGGCTTGTGCGGACATCGCCTGCGCCCGTGGGGACCGAGCAGAGCTACCGGATCCTGATCGACGAACTGCCTGCGCCCGATACCGCGCCGGCAGACGGCGTGACCATTCGCCTGCGCTATTCCGTGCCGGTGTTCGTCGAGCCTGCGGGCAAGGCGACCGTGCCAGCGCTTTCCTGGTCTCTCGCGCACGACGCGAAGGGCTGGGTCCTGCGCGTGGATAACACGGGTGCCAGGCGCGCGCAGATCGCGGCAGTGCAACTGGTGGACAGCGCCGGCAAGCTCCATGAGATCAACAAGGGACTGCTTGGGTACGCGCTCGCCGGGCGCGCCCGCCAATGGTCTGTGCCGCTTCCCGCCGACGCCGATCTTCGCGGCGCCGTGACGGTACGGGCCGCTGTCAATTCATTGCCGCTCGAGGCCGTGGTGACGGTTGCGCCGCCGGGCTGACCGGCGCCACGAACTCATCGCTGCCTTGTTGTCGAGAATGTCGCCGAGAGCTGACATGATGCGTCCCCATTCAATCGATGAGAATACGACGACGCCCCATACGTCATTCACATGGCTTCCGCATCGCGCTTGTCGCAACGGGGCTGGTTGCTGTACTGGAGTGCATGTGTGCTTTTGCACAGGGGCAAATGCAACCGCAACCGCAACCGCAACCGCAACCGCAACCGCAACCGCAACCGCAACCGCGCCCTCCGGCCCGTCCCGACGCCAGCGCGAACCAGCCTCATGACGTGTACCTCGAAGTGATGCTCAATGGCGAGCGTTCCGCCTTGATCGCGCAATTCCGCGAGCTGAACGGCCGGTTGTCGGCGAGCGGCAAGGACCTCGATAACATCGGCCTGGCGATCGACCGGCTCGGCATCACGGAGACAGCCGAGGTGCCGCTCGATTCGATTCGCGGGCTGCATTACACCTACGACGCGGCGCGCCAGCGCGTCACGCTGCAAGCGCCGGATGCCATCCGCAAGCCCTATACGTTCGATACCCGCGCGCTCACCGCCACGCCGCCCGCCACATCGTCGCGCGGGTTCCTGATCAACTACGACGCCTACGCGCAATCCAACACGGACGCACAGCTCGCGATCTGGAGCGAGGAGCGTTACTTCGATCCCGCCGGTGTGTTCAGCAATACGGGCACCGCGTACCTGTACAAGAACGATCATCGATACACACGCTACGACACATCGTGGAGCACATCGGACCCCGCCACGCTCGACACGAAGCAGTTCGGCGACACCATCTCTTCGTCGCTCGCGTGGTCGCGCTCGGTGCGTATCGGCGGTTTCCAGTGGAGCAGCAACTTCGCGCTGCGCCCCGATCTCGTCACGTTTCCCGTGCCCGCGTTCGGCGGCTCGGCGGTCGTGCCTTCATCGGTGGATCTGTATGTGAACAGCGTGCGTCAGTTCAGCGGCAACGTGCCGAGCGGTCCGTTCATTGTGAACAACGTGCCAGGGATCACCGGCGGCGGTCAGGCGACGGTGATCACGCGCGACGCGCTGGGCCGCACGGTCGAGACATCGGTGCCGCTCTATGTGGATACGCGTCTGCTCGCGGCCGGTTTGTCGAGCTATTCGTTCGAAGCCGGGTTCCTGCGCCGCGCGTACGGACTGGACTCGTTCCAATACGATCCGAAGCCGGCGCTGAGTGCATCGGCGAGGCATGGGCTGAACGACTACCTCACACTCGAAGCGCACACCGAAGCGACCAGCGGCGTCTATAACGCGGGGGCCGGCGCGCTCGTACGGATGGGGATGGCCGGCGTGCTCAACGGATCGCTCTCGGCGAGCACGGGGCGGCTTGCGGGTACGCAGGCGAGCCTGGGCTATGAATTGATCGAGCCGCATTTTTCCATCGATGCACAAAGCATTCGCGCGTTCGGCAACTACGGCGATCTTGCTGCCCGCGACGGCTCGCCCGTGCCTACCGCGACCGATCGCGTCACCGTGGCCGTTCCTTTTTTCAGCACGCAAACGTTTTCGGTGAGCTACATCGGCTTCAGGTATCCGCAGGCGCAACCTTCGCAGATCGGATCGGTGGCCTACACGCTGAACGTGGGCAACCTGGCTTCGGTGAACCTCAGCGCGTATCAGGATTTCCGGCAACGCGAGTCGCGCGGTGCGTTCCTCAGCGTGAGCTTCGGGCTTGGCAACAACACGTCGGTGAATGCGACCGTCGGGCGGCAGAACGGGCAGTCGAACTACAACGTCAACGCAAGCCGGCCGCCGAACTACGACGGCGGCTGGGGATGGGGTGTGCAGGCAGGCAACGCGGGCGCGTCGCCGTATCGGCAGGCGCAGGTGCAGTATCTCGGCAGCGGCGGGGAGGTGACGGCGCTCGCGCAGCAGATCTCCGGGCGTACGACCGGGTCCCTCGATCTGTCGGGAACCGTTGTGATGATGGACGGCAGCGTGAAACCCTCGCGCCGTATCTACGACGGCTTCGCGCTGGTGTCCACGGACGGTATTGCCGGGATTCCCGTGCTGCATGAGAACCGCGTGATCGGCGTGACGGATCGCGCGGGGCATCTGCTCGTGCCCGACTTGAACTCTTACCAGGACAACCGGGTTGGCATCGATGGCATGAAGCTTCCCGCCGATGCCCGTATCGACACCACCACGATGAACCTCGTGCCGCAATCCCAATCCGGCGTGCTCGCGCATTTTGGCGTGACGCGATACAGCGCGGCATCGGTGATTCTGCAGGGGCTCGACGGCAAGGTGCTGCCGCCGGGCGCAACGGTGCGGCACGAGGAGAGCGGCAAGGAGACCATTGTCGGGTTCGACGGGCTGACGTTCATAGAGGGTCTGCAGAAAGAGAACCATCTCGTGGTCGACAGCGGCGCGCTGCATTGCCGCGTGACGTTCGCCTACACCCGGCCGGACGATGGTTCGCTGCCGACTATCGGACCGTTGACTTGCTTGAGCAAGGTGGGAGACGTGCGATGAAACGCATGTTCTTCCTGTTCGTGATGGCGATCGTGCTGTCACTTGCGACGCCCGGCCGTGCCAGTGCGCAATCGTGCACGGCGGTCGCGACGGACCTGAACTTCGGCACGGTGAGCCCGATCAGCCGGGCATCGTCCGCGGCGACCAGCACCGTCAGCGTCACGTGCACGTGGCCCGCCGTCACGCTCGTGCCGAACGCGCAGATTTGCCTGAATCTCGGCGGCACCAGTCCCCGCCAGCTTCTCAACGGCACGAACCAGATGCAATACGACTTGTATTCGGACGCAGGGCATTCGGTGTCTTGGGGTTCGACTGCCGCGGGCACGACCCCGATCTCGTTCACGATGTCCAAACCCGCGCTCAGCACGACCCTCACGCAGCCAGTGACGGTTTATGGACAGATATCGGCGAACCAGCCGACCGTGCCGAGCGTCGGCAACGTCAGCACGCTTTATACGCAGAGTTTCAGCGGTACGCAGACATCGCTGAACGTGGGGTTTTATCTGCTGGGCACGGGGCTCGCATGTTCGACGCTGGCCGCGAGCGGCACCTTCGGATTCAGCGCGAACGCGACGGTGGTCAACAACTGCAATATCAGCGCGACGAACATCACGTTCACGCCGGCCGCATTGCTCAACACCGCGTTGACCGCGAGCGGGACGATCACGGCGCAGTGCACGAACGGCGATGCCTACAAGATCACACTGGATGGCGGTTCGAACGGCACGGTGGGCGCACGCAACATGCTGCGTACGGGCGGGGCGACGATCGGCTACCAGCTTTATATCGATCAGCAGTTCGCCACGCCTTGGGGCGATGGCACCGCGGGGACATCGGCGGCTACGGGGACGGGCACCGGGCTCGCGCAGGTGATGAGTGTCTATGGGCGTGTGCCCGCGCAAACCACGCCGGCGCCGGGTACCTACACGGACACGATCACGGCGACCATCAGCTTTTAACGCGGCTTAAAAGCCGACCATCCACACGGTCGGCGCTGCGGAGCCACTAAGCCCCGCCGACGAGTACAGCGCGGCCGACTGCTGCGCGGGATCGACCGTGACAAGCGCGATGTCGTAGGGCTGCCCGTGCAGGCACGACACGCTCGGCCGCACAACCGGCGAGGGTTCTACGGCCGACTGGATCATGCAGCTTTCCTGCACGATCAGGCTGACGGAGATGGTCGTCAGTTCTGTTGGCGAAACATTCGATGCAAATGCACCCGGCAAGAGCGCACTCATCGCGAGCGTCAGGGTTTTTCGCAACATATCAGGTTTGGAGGTGGCGCCGGGCACGAAACGCGCCGGACCGAATAGTGCAAACGGATCCGGCGCAAAGAGACACTGCATGCTTAGTAACGGCGTCTTCCGTGAAAACTTTAGCCGTCTGAATGCAGCTCCGCCAGGGTAACCGGCATTCTCAGGGAAATCCATCCCGCGGTGTTTTCTTCAGCGCAACGTCTTCAGCCATCCGGCGATTGCGTCGGCGGTCCAGAGGGGATCATCGTGGGGAAGATCATGGCCTGCCCACGCGTGTTGCTTGTGTTCGGCATGCCACTGCTTCGCGATACGCTCCGAACACACCGCCTTGACAAGATGATCCATCTTCGATGACAACAGCAGCGTCGGACACGCCGGCGCCTGCTCGCCGGCACGAAACCGCGCAGCGGCCCAAAGCTGCCGCAATGCGTTCTCCGCGCTTACGGGCGCGACCCGGCGGATCGTGGTCCACACGGCGAGGTCATCGTCGAAGGTGTCCGTGCGGTTGCATGTCACGCCGTGGATGATGCCTTCGCATCGCAGCGGATCGTTCCACAGGGCGGCCGCGCGCAGCAATTGCGGCCATGCGGCAAGTTGCAGGCGTTCTTGCATGGCCGCGAACGGCCGCATGCTCGTGTTGATCAACACCAGGCGTTCGATATCCTCTGGATATCGTTGCGCCCAGTCGGTTGCGACCATGCCGCCAAGCGACATCGCGAGCAACCGGTAGGGCGGTTTCAGTCCTGCTGCGGCTGCGCGCGAGCGGACGAAAATGGTCATGTCGGATACGTTGAGGTGCGCAGCCAGTGCGCTTTCGCGGCCATTTCCAGGCAGGTCGAGCAGCGTGACCTGATCGCCGGGCAGGGCTGCTTCAAGCCGCAGATGCTCCAGGAACTTGCCCCAGTGGCGCCCCTCGCGCGTCAGTCCACGCAGCAGGATCCAGGCGCTCATCGCGATGACTTGCGTTGCCAGTGTTCCATCGCGCGCTCGAGGATGGGGGCGCGCGCATCGCCTTCAGGCATCCATCTGTTCGATGCAAATGCCGCGCGTGTCAGGAAATCGAAAAAACTCGCGTGACGACGCAGCACCCGTTCCACGCGATGCGCCTTGATGGGATTGAACATGCCGAGACGCGAGAAAAGCTGGCGCGGATTCTTGCGGATCCAGCGCCATGAGCCGAGTTCGAGAGTCATTGGCAAGAAGACGTTTGACGGCGGCGTCTGGTCATACGCGCAATCCCACAAGTCGCCGTGAAGCAGGTATTGATGGCTCTGCGGCTCGAACGCATAACCGTGATGCGGGTACGCCTGTTCGAACATGACCTTGAGCTGGTACATCTCCGGAAGATGCGGCATCTGCTTTTGCGTGCGTGCGTACGGAAACCAGATGCTGTCGTCCCAGCCGTAGCCCGAGTGACAATCGAGTGCGAAGCTGAGAGGACGGTTCATCAGTTCGTGCTTGACGACTCCAAGCAGCGCTTCGCTTTCGACTTCGAGCGCGGTGTCACGCGCTCCGCGATACCACGGCAGCCACGAACCGATCCGCTGCCCGCCCGCCAGGAATGGCACACGGCCCTCCGCGTTTTGCGGTGCATTGCGCATCAGGTCGACGCCGTTAGGGTTCGACCGCGTGTTTGCCCACATGCCGCCAGGATTGACGATCGGCATGAAGACGAGCCGCACCGATTGCAGTTGCTGAAGCAGCAGTTCATCCCATTCGAGGCGGCGCAGCAGTGCACGCATGTAGTCGAGGATGAGTTGCGTGCCGATACGCTCCAGCCCATGCACGCCGCCAAAAAAGCCGATGGCGGGCGCTTGCGGATCTTCCGAGCCGATGCTTGCAGTCAGGATAGGGAAGCTGCGTGCGCCCGCACGCACCTCGCCGACCGTGCGAGTTTGCAGACGCTTCGCGCCTGAACTCAGGATGGCGTTTAGATCGTCGAGCTCCGCAAAGCTTTCGGACGCCACGCGTAAAGTACTCATGCCACGGCCCGGTTAATTGAATCAGGACTTGCCTGGCCTGCCCGTCTTGACGGTCTCGACGGCAGCAACCGCAGCGGTAAGCTGTTCGATATTCGCAGCCTCGAGTATGAGCAGTCCGGCGCGCAACAACTCGCCTTTTTTTACATGCACGCCGTTCGCGAGGCATTTTTGTTTCAGCGCGGCGATCTTGTCGTAATCGGATTTCGGCATCGTGAAACTGTCGCGCACGACTTTTTCCTTCTTCGCGCGCTTGGGCTTTTCGTGGGTGTCGGGCTCAGCGGGTGCTGTTTTGACTTTCGACTTGACCGGCACTTTCACGGCTTTCGCCTGGACTTCAGTGGCGGCTTCCACGGCTTTGGCGCTTGCCTTGCGTTTGCTGACCGCAACAGGCGCTGCAGGAGTGGTTTCGTTCGGCGTGGCGTTCAAAATTTCAGCGGCTTTCTTGCTTGGGCTCTTCGTGGTGGATGCGTGCATGAGGTCTCCGGAAAAATAATAGTAAAAACAGTATATACGGTTTATTTTCCTGTTCAAAAACCGCTGCTCGCGATAACTGGGCGGCACGGGTGCCGGATTACTGCCATCATTGGGAACGTTTGTTGCCTGATGCCTTGCTGTCCAGGTCACCCCGTCCACCTTCTTTTCATTCAAATTTCCCATGACGAATCGCGCACTTATAGTTGGAGTCAGCGGCATCGCGGGCAGTAATCTCGCGGACCGGCTCATCGAATCGGGCTGGGAAGTCTACGGACTTTCACGCGGCCGCACGCCCGTTGCGGCGAACGTCAAGCCGGTTACTGCCGATCTGACGTCGGCGGAATCGGTCAAGGCGGCGCTCGAGGGAATCGATGTCACGCACGTATTTCTCACCACATGGGCGCGTCAGGCGACCGAGAGCGAGAACATCCGTGTGAACGGCGCCATGGTGAGCAATGTGCTCGATGCGCTGGAGCAGGGTCCATCGAAGCTCGAACACGTCGCGCTCGTCACCGGGCTCAAGCATTATCTCGGGCCGTTCGAGGCATACGCAACGGGCGTCGTGCCCGACACGCCATTTCGCGAGAGCCAGGGTCGTCAGGACGTCGATAACTTCTACTACGAGCAGGAAGATCGCGTATTCGCCGCAGCGAAGCGGCAGGGCTTCTCATGGAGCGTGCATCGTCCGCATACGATCATTGGCTTTGCCATCGGCAACGCGATGAACATGGGTACGACGCTCGCGGTGTATGCAACCCTCTGCAAGCATTCGGGGCTGCCGTTCGTGTTCCCCGGCTCGCCGATGCAATGGAACGGCCTCACCGATATGACAGATGCACGTATGCTGGCACGCCATCTCGAGTGGGCGTCGACCACGGACGCGGCAAAGAACGAAGACTTCAACATCGTGAATGGCGATGTGTTCCGCTGGAAATGGATGTGGTCGCGGATCGCGGAGTACTTCGGCGTGGAACCCGTTCCCTTCG
The DNA here is from genome assembly GCF_001577465.1 of Burkholderia sp. PAMC 28687. NCBI lineage: Bacteria > Pseudomonadati > Pseudomonadota > Betaproteobacteria > Burkholderiales > Burkholderiaceae > Burkholderia > Burkholderia sp. PAMC 28687. Next base: position 12,990 of record NZ_CP014506.1, on the reverse strand, counting down.
ATGGCGAAGTGCGGCCGCTCGAAAGCCGGATGCAGGAGAGTGCGGCGCTATGGAAGGAGATTGCCGGCCGCTTCGACCTTGTGGAAAGCGATATCACCAAGCTTGCATCGTGGTGGCACACCGATGCAGACCTTGGCCGTCCGATGGAAGTCGTCACCGACATGGCCAAGAGCCGCAAGCTCGGGTTCCTTGATTTCCAGCCTACCGATGAATCGTTTTACGATCTGTTCGACCGGCTGAAGGTACAGAGGATCATTCCTTGACCGTGGCGGCATAAAAAACCGCGCCCGGTTCATGATCGAGCGCGGTTTTTCGTCGACCCGTGAACAAGCTCAAGCCGCTTCCAGTTGCAATACGGCGGAAGCCCTCAGCAACACCGGAATGGATTTCGACGTAGGCGTTCCGGCGCCATCGGCGACGCTCGACAACGGCACGAGCGGATTCGTTTCCGGATAATAAGCGCCAACACACCCTCGCGGAATGTCGTACTCCACGAGCAGGAAACCATCGGCTCGACGCTTCACGTTGTCGTCCCAGACGCTCGTGATGTCCACGCGCTGCCCCGCTTCGAAACCCAGCATCTCGATGTCCAGCGCGTTCGCAAACAGCACGCGGCGCTGGCCATACACGCCGCGATAGCGGTCATCGAGACCGTAGATGGTCGTGTTGTACTGATCGTGCGAGCGCGTTGTCATCAGTGTCATCAAACGCTCGCCATGCATGTGGCGTGCGCGGTGAATCGGCGAATCCAGGTCGATGGGATTCACGAGGAACTGCGCCTTGCCCGTCGGCGTATTCCACACGCGTTCACGCGATGCCACGCCGAGATGAAAACCGCCCGGATGCTTCAGGCGTTCGTTGTAGTTCTCGAAGCCATCGATCACCTTTTCAATGCCATCGCGAATCAGCGCGTAGTCGTTTGCGTTCGCAAGCCAGTCGACTTTCGCGCTGCCAAGCGTCGCGTGCGCCATGCGCGCAACGATCGCGATCTCGGACAGCAGGTTTGCCGATGCCGGCTTGTTCATCCCGTACGAGATGTGGACCATGCTCATCGAATCTTCGACACTCACACCTTGCGCCACGCCGTTCTGCATGTCGATCTCGGTGCGTCCGAGCGTCGGCAGGATCAGCGCGTCGCGGCCATGAATCAGGTGACTGCGGTTGAGCTTCGTCGTGATATGCACGGTCAGGTCGCAAGAACGCATGGCTTCCCAGACGCGTGGCGTATCGGGCGTGGCGATCGAAAAATTGCCGCCGAGTCCAATGAACACCTTCACGTCGCCGGCGAGCATCGCTTCAATCGAGCGCACCACGTCGTAACCATGTTCGCGCGGCGGCTCGAAGTCGTAAGCGGCGCCAAGGCGATCCAGGAACGCTTGCGTCGGCCTTTCTTCGATACCCACAGTCCGGTCGCCCTGCACATTCGAATGTCCGCGCACCGGGCATAGCCCCGCACCGAGCTTGCCGATGTTGCCGCGCATCATCATCAGGTTCGACAGGATCTGCACGGTCGGCACGGAATTCTTGTGCTGTGTGAGGCCCATGCCCCACGTTGAAATCACGGCGCGGCCGCGCACGTAGATGTCGGCGAGTTGCAGCACGTCTTCGATCGGCACGCCGGATTCCGCGACGATCGCGTCCCAGTCCTCAGCGCGAAGATCGTCGGCGAAGGCATCAAAACCTACCGTATGTTCTTCGATGAAATCCACGTCGAGCACGCGCTGCAAGCCTTGTTTCAGGGCTTCGTCGTCGAGTTCGATCACGCGTTTTGCCACGCCCTTGATCAAGGCGAAGTCGCCGCCGATCTTCGGGCGGATGAAAACCGAGCTGATCTTGGTGCTGCCGCCGGTCAGCATTTCCACCGGATGCTGCGGGCTTGCAAAACGTTCGAGACCCCGTTCGCGCAGCGGGTTGATCGACACGATGGTCGCGCCGCGCTTCGCGCATTCGCGCAATTCGCCAAGCATGCGCGGGTGATTCGTCGCGGGATTCTGGCCGAACAGAAGCAACGTATCGGCGTGTTCGAAGTCCTCGAGCGTAACGGTTCCCTTACCAACGCCAACGGTCACGGGCAAGCCGCGGCTGGTGGCTTCGTGGCACATGTTCGAGCAATCAGGGAAGTTGTTGGTGCCGTACATACGCACGAACAACTGGTAAAGAAACGCAGCTTCGTTGCTTGCGCGGCCGGATGTATAGAACGCGGCGCGGTCGGGGTTGTCGAGGCGATTCAGATGCTCGGCGATCAGGCCGAACGCGTCGTCCCACGAGATGGGGACGTAGCGATCGCGGGCGGCGTCGTAGACGAGCGGATCGGTGAGGCGTCCGTGCTGTTCCAGCTCGTAGTCCGACTGCGTCATCAACGCTTCGACGGTGTGATCCTCGAAGAATGCAGGCGTGACGCGTTTGCTCGTGGATTCGGCGGCGACGGCCTTCACGCCGTTTTCACAGAACTCGAATGTGGATGCATGTTCGCGATCCGGCCAGGCGCAGCCGGGGCAATCGAAACCGTCGGGCTGGTTCTGGCCGAACAGCAACCGGTAATTGCCGCCGGACACCTTTTCTTTCAGCAGGTTGATGGCGACGTACTTCAACGCGCCCCAGCCGGCAGCGGGGTGCGTGTACGGCTCGATACGGGGTTCTGGCTTTTTCATGTCACTTAACCGCTTGTGCAGGAGGCTGTACGCCAATGACAAGAGGTTACTGTGTTCCACGGAGCGCGCGGTACACAAAAAATCGGATGCGCAAGGAGTACAGTTGCAGACTCAAGACTTTCAAGGCGGTTTGCATCGTGTTGCTTTACGAAAAGCTTGCGGCTGAGGTCGAAGAAGCCATGCGGCGCGGCGTGTTCGCGGTTGGAGAACGCGTGCCTTCCGTGCGTCAGGCGAGCACGCAGTACGACGTCAGCATCAAGACGGTCCTGCGCGCGTACGCTTTGCTGGAAAGCCGCGGTCTGCTGGAGACGCGACCGCAATCCGGCTATTTCGTGCGCGAGATGCCGGCGGCAAAGGCTGAACCGCCTACAGCGTCGCAGACGCCGGCGGTTGCATCTACGGTCGATGTCAGCCGCCTCGTGCTCTCCACACTGCGCTCCATCCGCTCGGAGGACGCCACGCCGCTCGGCTCGCCGTATCCGGACCCGTCGCTGTTCCCGTGGCGCAAGATCAACCAGTTGGCGAACGCCATCGCCCGGCGGCATTCGAGCTGGAATCTGATCGATGACCTGCCGCCCGGCAATCCCGAATTGATCCGCCAGATCGCGCGGCGTTACGCGGAGAACGGTGTACCCGTGGACCCGGACGAGATCGTCATCACGGTCGGCGCAACCGAGGCCATCAACCTGAGCCTGCAGGCCGTCGCCAAACCCGGCGACACGGTCGCGGTCGAGTCGCCGACTTACTACGCAATGCTGCACGCGATCGAGCGCATGGGAATGCGCGCCATCGAAGTGCCGACGCATTCGTCCGAAGGCATCGATATCGATGCGTTGGCGAACATCATCGGCGAGCATGAAATTTCGGCGTGCATGGTCATGCCGAACTTCCAGAACCCGCTGGGTTTCGTGATGTCTGATGCAAACAAAAAGCGCCTCGTCGCGTTGCTCGCGACGCACGAGATTCCGGTGATAGAAAACGACGTGTACCAGGAGCTCTACTACGGCGATGCACGTCCGTCCGCGCTCAAGAACTTCGATAAAAAAGGCCTCGTGCTGCATTGCGCGTCGTTTTCAAAGAGCCTGACGGCGTCCTACCGGATCGGCTGGGCGATGCCCGGGCGCTTCAGGCGGCAAGTCGAGAAGCTCAAGTTTCTCAACACGCTGACGACGCCTTCGGTGCCGCAAGTCGCCGTGGCGGATTATCTGAGGCAGGGCGGCTACGACCATCATTTGCGCCACGTTCGCCGTGTTTACCGGCAACAGGCCCGGCTCATGATCGCCACCGTGCTGCGCTTTTTTCCGGCGGGCACCCAGACTTCCGAGCCGATGGGCGGCTACGTACTGTGGGTCGAACTTCCGTCCAGCGTCGATTCAATGAAGCTTTATAAAGCGGCGCTCGATCGCGGCATCACAATCGGTCCCGGGACCATGTTTTCATCGCGCGATGCGTTTCGCCATTTCATCCGGCTCAACTACAGTTATCCTTGGAACATACAAACAGAAGCCGCGTTGAAAACGCTAGGCGAACTGGCCGACAGCATGGCCGGCAGGAGACAGCATGAACGATGAAATCGATCCGGCGCTGATCGCGATCCTCACGCAGTTGTGGCGCGCCGCGGAAGAATCGCCCGCGCGGGCGTGGTCGCTCGCGAAGTTATCAAAGCAGTCCGGCTTGCCGATGAGCAGCTTGCGCCGTCAAATCACGGCGTTATCGGATACGGGTTTGCTCGACACCACACCGAGCGACGCAGGCGTGCCCGCAGTGGCCCTGACCGATGCCGGCAAGGATCTCTGTGCGCAGTTGTTTGCACGAGGGACCGAACCGGGGCTCGGCGAACCTTGATGCACTGCCTGATCCAATGAAAGCGCCTCCTGCCCATGCATGCAAAGTCCTTGGCTCTCCATGGACCAGCGTGTATTGCACCGATATAGAGAGCGCCTGCCACTTCGGCAAGCACTGGCACGCGACCTATGGTCTCGGTTATCTGGAGAGCGGCGCGCAAAGCTCGGCGAGCGGGCGCGGTCAGGTCGACGCATTTGCCGGCGACCTGATCACGACCAACCCCGGGGAGGTCCACGATGGCCGGCCACTCGGCGGCGCCTCGCGTCGCTGGCGCATGGTGTATCTCGAGCCTGAGACGGTTGCATCGATGTCAGGTGACCAGCATCCGGTCGCGCTGACGCGTCCGGTGATTCACGACCCACGGCTTGGCATCGCGCTTAAGACGCTGTTGGACCGGATCGAAAACTTCGACGCCACACACGGTTCGAGCGGCGCGGACGCACTGGCGTGCGAAGAGTCGCTCGCCGAGACCTGCACGCTGTTGCTGAATGGTCATTCCACGGCGCGCATCGAGCGTGAGACTGCTCACGATGTCAGCCGTGTGCGTGATCGTCTTGCCGATGAAGCACTCGACCCGCCCACGCTCGGCGAGCTGGCGCTAATGGTCGGCCTGAGCAGGTTTCAGGTGCTGCGGCGATTTGAAAAGATGTACGGCGTGCCGCCTCACGCCTGGTTGTTGCTGCAACGTGCGGAACGCGCACGGGCTCTCATACGGGACGGCGCGAGTCTCGTCCAGGCTGCGGCCGACTGCGGTTTTGCGGACCAGAGTCACATGACCCGCATCTTTGCGCGCCACTTCGGATTCACGCCGGGCGCGTGGCAGAGAACCCTCCTTCAATCGCGCCGCAATTTCATTCAAGACGGGCGCTGACGCAGACCCGAAACTAGGCGGACCGAAAAGGAGGTCTGGTTTCATGACTGCATACGTACACGGTTATCAATCGCAAGAGAACAGCCGGCTGCACGATCAGGCGAGGACGCTGGTCGACTTGCTGCATGCCGATACCATTTATCCGGCCGGCGCGACCGTGCTGGAAGCAGGGTGCGGGGTTGGTGCACAGACAGTCACGCTGGGGCGCCAAAGTCCGGATGCACGCTTTGTATCGGTGGACATCAATGCGGAATCCGTCGAGGAGGCGAGACGCAAGACAGAAGCCGCGCAACTCACGAACGTGCGGTTTCATCATGCCGATATTTTTGCGTTGCCGTTCGAGGCGGATTCCTTCGATCATGTGTTCGTCTGCTTCGTGCTGGAACATGTCGCGAAGCCGGTCGAGGCGTTGACGCGGCTCAAACATCTGCTGAAACCCGGCGGCACGATCACGGTCGTGGAAGGCGATCATGGCTCGGCGTTTTTTAATCCGGATAGCGCTGAAGCGCGTGCAGCAATTGCGTGTCAGGTCGCATTGCAGCGGCAAGCGGGCGGCAATGCGTTGATCGGCAGGCAGCTTTATCCCCTTCTGTTTGATGCCGGTTTTGGCAACGTCCGCGTATCGCCGCGATTGGTGTACGCGGACGCGAGCCGCCCCGAACTGGTCGATGGATTCACACGAAAGACCTTCACCGCGATGATCGAAGGCGTGCGCGAACCTGCCATATCCGCTGGACTGATCGACCCGCGAGTGTTCGACCGCGGCATCCAGGATCTTTATCGTACGGCGCAAGACGACGGCGTGTTCTGCTACACGTTCTTCAAGGCTGTCGCCGTCAAATAGAACGACCGCCCGGCCGCGTTAATCAATCCACGCATCTTTCGATAGCAGAAAAATGCATTACCGTCATGACGCAGCCATCACCTACGGCGAACAGCTCATTCCGGCGATACGCAAGCGCATCGCCGAACTGGACCGCGAGAGGCTCGCAGCTTGACGTGTTCTTATAAACTGTTTCCGGGCAATCAATCAAACCGTGCTTGGCAGGAAGAAACGATGGACATACAGATTCGGGACGTGGTACTTGACGACTACGACGCGCTGCTCGCGCTGTGGCGCGAGACACCGGGCGTGGACATTCGGCCGGTGACTGACAGCCGGGAAGGGATTGGACGCTTGCTGGCGAGGAATCCGGGGTTGAGCGTTGTCGCGTTCAATGCCAACACGATGATCGGTTGCGCGCTCGCCAGTCACGACGGCCGCCGGGGTTTCCTGCAGCACGTCGTGGTCGCGCCTGTCGCGCGAGGCCAGGGCGTGGCGCGCAACATGATCGATATCTGCGTGGAGCGCTTAAGAGAACATCACCTGGGGTGGGTACATCTGGACGTCGTCGTCGATAACGAATCCGCCAGCGCGTTCTGGCTCAAGGCCGGCTGGCATCCGGTCGAGACGTTGACGCGGTTTTCGCGGAAGCTTTAGGCCGAATGCAGGCCGAATTCAGGCCGAACGCAAAGCGCAACGGCCTGAAGAAAAACAATCAGCAAGCAGTAGGCTTGAGCCGTTCCACTTCCAGCCCAAACACAGGGCGCAGCCGCGTCCCGACCACGTTGCCGAAGAACGCTGCAACGAGCCACAGCCAGCCGTGCAGGCTGCCCGAAACAATGCCGCTGAAATATGCGCCGATATTGCAGCCATAAGCGAGCCGCGCGCCATAACCGAGCAACAGCCCGCCGATGATCGCCGCGACCAGCGAGCGCAACGGCAAGCGCCATACCGGCGCGTAGCGGCCTGCAAGCCCCGCCGCCATCATTGCGCCGAGCACAATGCCGATATCCATCACGGACGTCACATCACGCGAAACGGGCGCGGCAAGCGCAGCGGCGTTCGCCTTGCTTGCCCAGTACGGCCAGCTCGCGACATCGAATCCGATCGCCGACGCCGCCTTCGCGCCCCACAACGCGAACGCCGACGTAATGCCCCACGGCCTCCCCGAAAGCGCGAGCGTGGCGAAGTTGAGCAACGCGAGCGCAATTGCGCCGGCAACGAGCGGCCATGGCCCATGCAGCCACGGCGATGCATGCGGCGGTTGCGTATGCGCGGCGACAAGCCTGCCATGCCGCCGTTTTTCGACCACGACCGTGATCCCCGCAATGGCAGCGAACACAACCCAGTTGAGCACGAGCGCCGGCCCCGCGCCGAGCGACTTCACGAGCGAAACGGGTTGCAGCGACGGCAACGCGGTCCAGAACGGCATATGCGCGGTGGCGACGACCGAGCCGACGATGAACGCCACGAGCGTCACGATCATGCGCGTGCTGCCGCCCCCAACGGTGTACAGCGTGCCCGATGCACAGCCGCCGCCGAGTTGCATGCCAATACCGAAGATGAAAGCACCAAAGACCACCGACGTGCCGGCCGGCGAAACCAGTCCCGTGACCGGCATGCCGAACAGCGACCCGGCCGCGAGTGCTGGGAAGAACAACGCAACGCCGACTGCGAGCATGACCATTTGCGCGCGCAGGCCGGCGCCGCGGCCATCGGCAATAAAGACGCGCCACGCCGACGTAAAACCGAACGCCGCGTGATAAAGCGTGACGCCGAGCAGCGCGCCGACGATATACAACGCGGCCTGCCGGCCGTTGACGGCTTGCGCGAGATACAGCGCGCCGGCAAGAATGAGAAGCGCGGCAATGCCGAGCGGCTTGGGATCGACGCTGAAACGGCGCGATACCGGTGAGGCTAGATCGGACATTCGATGCTCCGCGAGGTTTGCGAAAACAGGCATTTTCTCGCGTTTGGGAAAAGTGCGGGGTTAAAACCCTCGTGAAGCACACACCTTTACGGTCGCGTATTTAGCGTTGGCCCCGACCTTCACGCATCCGGCAAACCCGGAATACTCACGCCGCCGGCCTGCAGCAGCAAGACCATGTTGAGCGCCAGCACAGCAACGGCCGCAACAATCGATGCCGCTCTGACGAGCGTTCTATTCTGATAATGGCCCATGACCTTCTTGCTGCACGTGAACCATACGAGCGCGGCCATTGGAAACGGTAACGCGAGACTCAGCACGACCTGACTCATGACCAGCGCCTGCGTGGTGTTCACGCCCATCCAGACGACGACAAAGCTCGGAATCATCGTCAGCGCGCGGCGTAGCCACAGCGGAATGCGGAACCCGACGAACCCCTGCATGATCATCTGCCCCGCCATGGTCCCGACGACAGAACTCGATATGCCCGACGCGATCAGCGACAAAAGGAAAATGCCGGCCGCGGCAATCCCCAATAACGGCGCTAGCGTGTGGTACGCCGTTTCGATCTCGGCCACTTCCGGATGACCGGAATGAAACGCGCCGGACGCCATGATGACCATCGCAATGTTGATCATGCCGGCAATGGTCAACGCAATGACCACTTCCACGTTCGAAAACAGAATGATCTTCTTGCGCTCGACTTCCGTGCGCGCGGGCAGGCGCCGTTGCGTCAATCCCGAATGCAGGAAAAGCGCATGAGGCATGACCGTCGCGCCGATGATGCCGACTGCGATGGTGACCGCCTGCGCATCTGGCAGCGATGGCGAAAAGAGGTGCAAGCCGACTTTCGCCCAGGCGACAGGCGTAATGAACAGCTCCGCCAGATAGGACAATCCGATGATTCCCACCAGCGCACCGATCACCAGTTCAAGCGGCCGGTAACCCGCTTTCTCGAACATCAGCAGGCCGTAAGTGATGACAGCCGTCACCACCATGCCGATCAGGATCGGCATGTGAAACAGCAAGCTAAGGCCAATAGCGCCGCCAAGGAATTCCGCGAGATCGGTCGCCATGGCGGCAACTTCGCTAACGGCCCACATGAGATAAACCAGCGGCTTAGGAAAATTATCCCGGCATAATTCGGCGAGGTTCTTCCCGGTGACGATGCCGAGCTTTGCAGAAAGCGCCTGGAATAACATCGCGATCAGATTCGCAAGCAACACAACCCACAACAATCCATAGCCGTAGCGCGCGCCTGCTTGAATATTGGTCGCGAAATTACCCGGGTCCATATAAGCGACGGAGACAACCACCGCCGGTCCCGCGAACGGAAGCAGGACAGCCAGGCCCGTGCGCCGGCCGTCGAGCACTTCCTGCATCGCACGCGTGGTGCTTTCGCTCATCGATCGACTAGTTTCGTTGCGCGCCCGGTCATCCATTAATCAACTCGATACGTTAGAGATAAAGGGTTTGCGTAATTGCGACCGGTATCCGGCTGTCTTCTTTCTAGCAGGCGGCCCCACCAGCATGTCACGCGCGATGCTTCAATGGCTTAAGATTGCGCCGCTAAGCTAGGTTATTGGCCCTTAGCAAATGATCTGCCGTCTTTTAAGCTATCAAAACACATTTTTGGTCCTCCCGAACCTTCTCGAATTAAATCCTTTCAATATGCGTCGAACTGCAATCAGAAACCTTTCAATGATGACGCTGGCATCCGTACTGGCCTCCAGCGCTGCATTCGCCGCGATCGCCCCAGATTCGAAAGTCATCGTGCTGGATTCCGGCGAGGCAAAACTTACGCTTATCGATGAAGCCGCACGCAAGGTCGTCGGCACGCAGCCGACGGGCAAGGAACCGCATCACCTGATGATCACGCCCGATGGCAGTTCGCTCATCGTCGCAGATTCCGTGTCGAATGATCTGATCTTTCTGGATCCGCACGACGGCAAGGTGCAACGGCGCCTCGAGGGGATCGAGGACCCGTACCAGCTCGGCTTTTCTCCTGACCATAAATGGTTCGTTACGGCGGGCTTGCGCCTGGACCGGATCGATATCTACAAATACGACGGCCACGACCTGACGCTCGCCAAGCGTGTGCCGCTCGCGAAGACGCCTAGCCACATGACATTTTCATCGGATGCGCGAACGGTTTTTGTCACCTTGCAGGATTCCGGTGAACTCGCCGCCATCGACCTCCCGACGCAAACGGTGAAGTGGAAAATGCCCGTGGGCAACACGCCGGCAGGATTGTGGATGACGCCCGGCGACAAGGAATTGCTCGTGGGCATGACTGGCGAAGACGATGTCGCCGTGGTCGACTGGCACAAGCAGCAAGTCATCAAACGCATTCAGACGGGCAAGGGCGCGCACAACTTCCGCAATCTCGACGACGGCAAGCACGTCGCGGTGAGCAATCGCGTGGCGAGCACGATCAGCATCATCGATTACACGACGCTGCAAAAAACCGCCGATATCACCGGTCTCCTGCCCGGACCGGACGACATGGAACTGGCGGCGGATCGCAAGACCTTGTGGGTCGGGTTCCGCTTCGCGCGTCATGTTGGCGTGATCGACCTGAACACCAACAAGCTGGTCGATACCATCGCTGTCGGCCGCTCGCCGCACGGAATCTTTTTTGCCAATCGCGCACCCGTGTATGCGCCGAATCCGGATTGAGCGACACCGCAATGATTGAAGAGGCAGGAGAGCATTTGCATGGTTACTGAAATTCTCGCTCAACTCGACAACGCAGTGGGCAGTTTGCAGACGCTGCTTTACGTCGATGTTGTCCAGCCGATTTTCTTCAAGGTCGGCTTGATGGGCTACGACGAAGACACTTACGACGCGCTTTATTGGGTCATCATCGGCGCGCTGGAAGTGCTGGCGACGTTCGCCATTCTGCGGCCGCTCGAAGCGCTTCGTCCCATTGAGACATGGCAGGACAGGAAGGCGGTTCGTTCAGATGTTTTTTATACGTGGATAGCGAAGCTCGGCATCATCAACCTGGCGTTCTTTTTCCTGCTGACGCCCGTGTTCAATCATTGGCAAAGCCTGATGGTGATCCACGGCATTCCGAATCTCGAGGTCGACAGTCTGTGGCCCGGCGTGACCGATCAACCGGTTGTGTCGTTCGTGATCTATCTGATCGTGCTGGATTTCGCGGGCTACTGGTATCACCGCTGGCAACACCGCTTTGGCGTGTGGTGGGAATTGCATGCGGTTCATCACAGCCAGCAGCAAATGTCGCTCTGGGCGGACGACCGCAATCATTTCCTCGATGACATCATCCAGGCAGCGTTCTTCGCGAGCATCTCGCTCTTCATTGGCGTGGAGCCGTCGCAGTTCGTCGTGCTGGTCGCGCTCAGCAATGTACTGCAAAGCATCCAGCACGTGAACGCCCGCTTGCCCTTCGTGCCCATGCTCGACCGTTTGCTCGTGAGTCCGACGTTCCATCGGCGTCATCATGCGATTGGCTATGGTCACGAAGGTACGCGTTATGGCTGCAACTTCGGCGTGCTGTTTCCGTGGTGGGACATGCTGTTCAAGACGGCTTCATGGAATCGCGCGGTCGAACCGACAGGCATTCGCGATCAGCTGCCGGCGCCGTACGGCCGTGGCCGCGATTACGGAATGGGCATGTGGGCGCAGCAATGGCATGCGTTCGCGCGGATTGCGCAGCGAATGCGTTCCGAATAGTTTTAATGCGGCTTGAACGCCGCGCCGCAACACACAACGCCATGCGCTTCGCGCATGGCGTTTTTTTATTGGCGCCGTCAAAACGTCAGCCCAATCATCTTTACACGATTTTTACACCCGCAGCAGTTCTCTTTGCCAGCCGTTTACACACGATCAACTAACCTTCAGCACGTCCAAATCCGCTACGGGAGATCAAAACAATGGACCTGCTTTATATCGCCGGCATCATCGCCTTCTGGGCTTTATGCGCGGCTCTGACCATCGGTTGCGACAAGCTGCGTTCCAGGAGGCCGCCGACAAGCTGCGTCGCGCTCCAGGAGGCCGCCCATGACCACCTGGATGCTGGTGCTGGCCGGTGCCTCGACACTGCTCTTGTTCGTGTACCTCGTGTACGCATTGCTGCGTGCGGAGGATCTGGAATGAACGCCAAATCTGTTTCAAGCGGGCCTTTACATTGTCGTATTGATCGCGCTCGCGGTTCCCATCGGCCGGTACATAACCGGCGTGCTCGACGGTTCGTCCGTAGTGGTTCGCCGCATCGGCCGCCCGATCGAGTCAGTGTTGTACAAGCTGGCCGGCGTAGACGATAAAGCCGAAATGTCGTGGAAGCGTTACGCCTTTGCCGTCCTCGCATTCAACGCGCTCGGCGCGCTCGTGGTGTTCGGATTCCTTCGTCTGCAGCAATGGTTGCCGTCGAACCCGCAAGGCTTCGGTCCGATGACCTCCGACGGCGCGTTCAATACTGCGGTCAGCTTCGTGACCAACACGAACTGGCAGGATTACACGCCTGAAGCGACCGCGAGTTATCTGTCGCAGATGGTCGGCTTGTCGGTGCAGAACTTCTTGTCCGCCGCAACGGGTATTGCTGTCGTGGTTGCGCTGATTCGCGGCTTCGCGCGTCACACGGCGACCACCATCGGCAACTTCTGGGTCGACCTGACGCGTATCACGCTCTACATCCTCGCGCCGATGGCAACCGTCATCGCGCTGGTGTTCGTGAGCCAGGGCGTGATCCAGAACTTCGAAGCGTATAAAGATGTCGGCACGCTGCAGACCACGACATACCAGACGCCGAACGGACGCGCAAGGCAACGCGGTAAAGGACGCCAAGGGCAATGCCGTGATGGTCGACAACAAGGCCGACAAGCAGACGCTTGCAATGGGCCCGGTCGCT